>CAVQRJ010000006.1:0-371704 GCA_963715215.1 uncultured Actinomycetota bacterium | reverse complement strand
CGTCGGCCGCCTCCTCGGGGGTCTGGATGACTCCGTAGGTGATGCGGGCTTGATCGAGAACCTCTTTCCAGTGCGCGAACGGGTGCGCCCTGAATTCCGCGTCGAGCAGTTCGGCCAACTCTGCGGCGTGCTGCCCGATGGCGTTCGCGTCGCTGAAGCGCGGATCGGCCAGCAGGTCCGACCGCCCGATCGCGGTGGCCAGTGCCGGCCAGACTGACCGCTTGGCGGCCAGCATGAACCAGCGGCCGTCCTCGGTTTGGTACGGATTGCTCAGCGCGTTCACCGGCGCCGTGCGGTCGTGCAGTTCGTATGGCTTGCCGCCGGCCAAAGCTGCCGACACCAAGGTTCCCGTCGCCCAGACCCCCGTCGCCAGCAGCGACGTGCCGACGTTGGCACCCCGCCCTGTCCGTTCGCGGTGATAAAGCGCGGTCGCGATCGCCGCGTAGATCGCCGTGGCGGAGGTGTAGTCGCCGCTGCCCCATGGCGGTGACGTCGGCGGGGACCCGGCATCGCGGGTCGATGCGAGCAGCCCGCTGCGCGACCAGAAGGCGGTCAGATCGAACCCAGGCAGCCTGGCGTCCGGTCCGGCATCCCCGAACCCGGTGATGTCGGCGTAGATGATCCGCGGATTCCAGCCCGACACCTCCTCGTAGCCCAAGTGCAGGGCCTCACGGGTGCCGTGTGGAAAGTTGGTGATCAACACATCGGCCCATTCGACGAGCCGCTTGAGGATCTCCGTCCCGCCCGCCGACTTCAGGTCGACGGCCATGCCGCGTTTGTTGCGATTGGCCAAGTGCCAGCTGTAGTTTCCGGACGCGGAGGGGCTCGGCGGCACCGAGCTCAGCAGCCGCTGCGGGTCGCCCATTCCGGGTGGCTCGACCTTGATGACGTCAGCGCCGAAGTCGGACAAGATCGTTGCCGCAGCCGGACCGGCGATGAAGCTCGCTATCTCAACGACTTTCAGGTCGGCGAACACGGATTGGGTTGTCTGGGTTGGCTGGGTTGTCACTGTCATCACCTCACACGAACGCGCTCAGGCCGGTGACTGACTTGCCGACGATCAGCGTCTGCATCTCCCGGGTGCCCTCATAGGAGTAGAGAGCCTCGGAGTCGGCGACAAACCGGCCGACGTTGTAGTCCAGCACAATGCCGTTGCCGCCCAACAGCTCCCGTGCCCAGTGAACGGTCTCGCGCATCCGCACCGTGCAGTAGGCCTTGGCCAGCGCGGACTGCTCGTCGCGGTACACCCCTTCGTCCTGCAACTGAGCCAGGCGCGCCATCATCCCAGCGGATGCCGTGGCGTTGCCGAGCATCTTCACCAGCAGGTCCTGAACGAGCTGGAACTTGCCGATCGGGCGACCGAACTGCACGCGCTCCTTGGCGTACTGCAGCGCAATCTCGTAGGCGGCGAACTGGACTCCCACCGACTGCCATGCCACACCGCTGCGGGTTCGGCGCAGAATCTCAGCCGTGTCCCTGAACGAGTCCGCGTTCTGCAGTCGGTTGGCCTCAGGAACCCGGCACTCGTCGAGCACGATGTCGGCGTTCTGCACGATGCGCAGCGCGAACTTGTTTTCGATCTTCGTCGCGGTGAACCCAGGGGTGCCCTTCTCCACCACAAAGCCCAGCACACGATTTGTCTCGACATCGCGGGCCCACACCACCACCAGGTCAGCGAAGGTGGCGTTACCGATCCATCGCTTGGCCCCGTTGAGCACCCACTCGTCGCCCTCGCGGCGCGCGGTTGTCTCCATGCCACCGGCGACGTCGGAGCCGCCGTGTGGCTCGGTCAACGCGAACGCGCCGATCTTCTCGAACCGGCTCATCGCCGGCAGCCACCGACGCTTCTGCTCCTCGGATCCGCACGTGAGGATGGTGCCCATCGCCAGACCTGAGTGCACACCGAAGAACACCGACAGCGACGGGTCGGCATGCGCCATCTCCAGCGCGGTGATACCCCTCATCAGGTTGCTCGGCTCAGGTTCAGATGAATCAGGATCGGCCCAATCCAGCAGACCCAGCTTCGCGAGTCCCTTGACCAGCTCGAACGGGAACTCGGCCCGTGCCCAGTAGTCGTCGACGATCGGCGCAACCTCGGTGCGGAGAAAGTCGCGTATACGTTCGACCTTCTCCCGCTCCGAATCTGACAGCAGCTCCTCGTAGCCGTAGAAATCGGCCGGCAGCGGCCCGATCTCCAGATACGGCTGGGGTGTCACCGGCAACGTCACCTTGACGGTCATGGCATCCTCGCTTTCAGTGATTGGCGATGGTGCTCGCCATCGCCTTGTGTCCAGGGTGAATGCGCCCGGCCATCGGTGGGTATGTCGCATTGACACTGGTACGGGGAGGGACAGGATTAAGCTCGCCTCATGGCGGCGAGAGCCAACGCGTTGGGTGATTTCCTGCGTGCCCGGCGCGAGCAGGTTCATCCCGAGGATGTCGGGCTGATTGCCGGCGCGCGGCGCCGCGTTCCGGGTTTGCGCCGCGAGGAGCTGGCACTGCTGGCCGGTATCAGCTCCGAGTACTACCTGCGACTCGAGCAGGGCCGCGACACCCATCCGTCCGCTCAGATTCTCGACGCGCTCGCGCGGGCGCTGCGGTTGGACCTTAAGGCCACGAGACATCTGCACCGACTGGCCAGCCCGGCCACCGGCCGCTCGGATCACGTCGCTTTAGAGGAAGTGGCCGAGGGGTTGGACGAGCTGATCGATCAGTTACCGTTCCCGGGGATCGTGGCCAGTAGGTACCAAGATGTCCTGGCGGCGAATCCGCTCGCCCGAGCGCTGTCACCGGGATTCACACCGGGACGAAATTTCCTGTGCTGGCGGCTTTTTGACCCCGGTGCCCGCGAGCTATATGTTGATTGGGACGAGGCAACCGACGTCGCAGTCGCTGGCTTACGGGAACTGGCGGGCATAGTTCCTGATGATGCCCGCATGCGGGCGTTGATTGCTGAATTGTCAGCCGCCAGCGAACGTTTCAGGGACCTATGGGCGCGCGCCGACGTGGGTTATCGGCGGGGTGTCTGCCACATGCGTCATCCCCTAGTGGGTGATCTTTATCTACACCGGAACCAGCTCAACGTTCCGCCCGCTCCGAACGCCATCGGGCAGCACGTGCTCACCTATCGCGCCGAGCCGGGCAGCCAGTCGGCTAAGGCCCTGAAAGAATTGCGATTGCTATCGGTCCAGCCCATCTGAAGTCCCAAGTTGGGGCTCGATCCGCCAACCGATCAAGCCACTCGACAGGAGTAAGGGTTTCGGCCGCTGAACTCCTGCGCGGCAAACGGGCCCGTGACACCCACGCCGAGACGCTGCGCGCACTGGCGAGGATCTCATCAGTGAAAGTGCGTCCACGGACAAGGAAGCGCCAGGCGCTGACAATAGCCCCTGATTCCGGGTCATTGGCGATGAAGAAGAGACGACCGGTGCCGCGACGGCGTGTTAAACCGTATCTCGATATCGTCCGACCGCGTCGCAGGTTCATCGATGTCGGCGGTGACGCGGACGCCCACCGTGTGGCCGGTGTCGGCATCGACGAACGACAGCGGAGCCTGGCCGTTTTGCAGATACTTGTCGCCCCACTGCATCAGCGACAGAAACACCGGGAGCAGATCCTCACCCGCCTCGGTCAGCCGGTACTCATCGTGGACCCGCTTCCCCGGCTCCTGATAGGGCACCCGTGTGACGATCTGCGCCGACTCCAATTGTTTGAGCGCACGCGATACCGCCGGCGCCGAGGTGCCGATCCGCTCCATGAAATCCTCAAACCGTGTGGTGCCGTAAAAGCATTCACGAACAACCAGGAACACCGTCTTGGTGCTCAGCAGATCGAGCACCCTCGACACCGAGCACGCATCACCGATCGACCACTTGTGCCGGTCGCGCAGCCGCCTCTCAAACTCCATCGCCACATCCCCATCATAACTAACGCTTGCATTACTCAGCTAGGCGTGATTAATATCTTACTAACGAAATCGTTATCCAGCATGGAAGGAAGCAGAGATGGTTGCAGTGGCAGGCAAGGTGGTCGTGGTGACCGGCGGACGGCGCGGATTGGGCGCGGCCCTGGTCGACGAGGTGCTGGCGCGGGGGGCACGCAAGGTGTACTCCACGGCACGGGCGGCCTACACCGATGACCGCAAGGAAGTGGTCACCCACGAACTTCAGGTGCGCTCCCCGGATTCGGTTGCCGCGCTGGCTGCGATCGCCACCGACGCCGAAATCGTGTTCAACAATGCGGGCGTACTGTTGCCGGAGTCGCTACTGACCGGGAGCTTCGAGCATGTCACCGAGACGTTCGACGTCAACGTGTTCGGACCGCTGCGGGTAACGCGCGCGTTCGCGCCGATCCTGGCCGCCAACGGCGGCGGCGCGGTCGTCAACATGCATTCGGTGCTGTCCTGGCTGGGCGGCGCCGGCGCCTACGGTGCCTCCAAGGCGGCGATGTGGTCGGTCACCAATTCGCTTCGTGCCGAGCTGGAGCGGCAGAACACCCAGGTCGTAGGTGTGCACGCGGGGTTCATCGACACCGACATGGTCTCAGCCATCCCGGTGTCGAAGATGACGCCGGCCGAGGTGGCCCAGCGCATCGTCGCCGGGCTCGAAGACGGTGCCGTGGAGGTGCTCACCGACGACGTCACCATCGACGTCAAGGCTGCGCTGTCGGGTCCCGTGGAGCGCCTGACATTCGCATTGGCCCACTGACCAACGCAATCGAGGAGCACTGACCTGTCATGCCACTGTGGACGATTCATCACACGCCCGGGATCTTCAGCGGCGAGGAAAAACACCAGCTCGCATCCCGGATTACCGATCATTACGAGCGCATCGGGTTGCCCCGGTTCTACGTGGTCACGATCTTCAATGAGACACGGCCCGAAGATTTCTATGTCGGCGGGGAACCGACGCCGGTCGGGGTTCGCATTGTCATCGACCACATCGCCCGGCGAAGCACCGATAAGGAAAGCCGAGAACAGATCACCGGCTGGATCAAGCGCATACTGCAGCCCTACATGGACAAGCATCAGGGATTGCACTGGGAGTTCCACGCCGACGAGACCAGCGAGGACCTCTGGATGATCAACGGGCTGGTGCCTCCTCCGGGTGGCTCAGAGGTTGAAAAAGCCTGGGCGACAGCCAACGTCGCGTCTCCCTACTGAGACACAGCAGCGCCTACAAGCGATTTGGCGATTGTGCTGAGCTGCGCTCCGAAATCGGCCTGGACCCGATGGACGCCCTCGATCCCTGGAAGCTTGCCGAGTTGTACGGGATTGACGTCATCCCGCTGAGCACGCTCACCGTCAACGTGCCGTCCGCGACCACTTCAACGTGACCGCCTGGAAGCGTTCTCGGGTGCCCTGGTGCCCGTCGGTAACGGGGCGGTAATCGTCGAGAACGATTCGCATCCTCCGGTACGCCGACGCTCGACGATGGGCCACGAACTGGCGCACGTTGTCGGCGAGCACAAGTTCGGAACCAGCCTTGTCAACGAGAGAGGCTCCCGGATGGCGAACCAGGCTCAGGAGGACGAAGCTACGGAGATCGCCGGCGAGCTTCTCGTCCCGTTCGATGCTGCCAAGATGCTAGCCCGACGCAAGGCGACGAATGAAGAGGTCGCTATGTAATTCGGTGTAAGCGTTGATCTGGCGCGCTGGCGAATGGACGCAACAGGTGCCCGCCTGATTGCTCGGCGCCGAGTGGCGGCGAGCCGCCGGATCGGGGGCGCATAACGCGCACCGAACGCCTGTTGTCGCGTCTCATTCTGGGGATAGTTGTAATTAGTGCGTGGTTCGACCACGAGCTGACAGATCTCGAAGGCGCCGAATAACCGTATGCCTCACAGGTCCAGCTCGGCAGTGACCCGGCCGCTGGCCGCGGCCTCACGCAGTGTCGCGTAGTCGAGCTCGTTCTGTCGGGCGTACGCCTCTGCGAACCGGGTGAACGCGATGTCAGCGACGTCACCGCTGCCGAGGTAGCCGGCGATGGCGATCCGATCACCTGTGCGAGCGTGTGCACGGGCCAGGACGTGCGCGCATGACTGACCGTAGTCGGCGAGCAGTTGCGGAGTCATCGACTCCGGTGCGACCGAGGTCTTCCAATCGCGGAGTTGGCGTACGTAATAGTCGCCCTCGTGGTCGTCGGGTCCGACGCAGCGCAGCCAACCGAGCAAGATGTCGCCGCTGGATTGCATCAGCCTTTGACCTTCCACCACCCGCTCCGCTGCGTTGGTGTCTCCGCTGGAACCCAGATACGGCTCGAGCACAGAAGGTTGGGCCTCCTTGACCTGCATCAGCAGGGGATCGCCGTCATCGCGACCCAACGCCAACACCACCCAGGCCCTGGTGCCGACGCTGCCAACGCCGACGACCTTGCGGGCCAGACCGGCATAGCGGAATCGGCCGACAAGCCGGCGACGGCTGGCTTGCAGGCTGTCTCGATAGGCGTCGATGAGGTCACTCATCTGTTGCTCGTGCCGTCGGGCGTGTGCCTCACCGACCAGCTCGGCTATCGGAATGAGCAGCGGCGGATCGCTCGCTATTCGTCGCCGCCCGTCGACGAGCACGGTCAGCTTCGACAGTGCTTCGAGGTTGTCCCGTGTGCGCGCCTTTGCGGCCGTACGCCGGATCGCTTGTGCGAACGTCCGGTCGACGCTGGCCTCGAGTTCATCGTCGATCACGGTGTGGGCGTACCACACGTCGAGTTCACCCATCTGCGCGAGCATGCGCATGCGCTCCCGGTATGCCTTCGCGCATGCGCTTATCACTCTCTCGCGGTCCGCGCGGGTAAAGCCGTTCACGCGCCCCACCACAGCGAGACTGGCGACCAGCCGCTTGACGTCCCACTCCCACGGGCCGGGCAGCGTCTCGTCAAAGTCGTTGATGTCGAAAACAAGGCTGCGCTCGGGCGAGGCGAACAACCCGAAGTTGGACACGTGCGCGTCGCCGCATAGCTGCACAGTGAGTCCAGTGTGCTCGCTAGCGCCAAGGTCCCCCGCCATGATCAGCGCCGCGCCGCGAAAGAACGCGAGCGGCGATGCGAGCATCCGGCCGTAACGAACTGGAACCAGGTCGGTTATCCGGGAGTCGGCTTGTGATTCCAGCAGCGAAATAGGGTCCGGGCGATCCTGTGCTGCAATGAAATGTCCGAGCGCCGACCTGGGCAGCACCGATCGCCGGCCTCTGCCCAGGTCGTGTCGCTCTTGTACCGACACGGTCAATCAGACTCCCAGTGCCGCCTACGCTGCTCGTGCGTACATGGCGTCCATCATTGCCGCTTCTGACGCTCGTGGGCTCAGAATAAGGAGGCACGCTGCGGGACGGCATCGCGGCCGCCCCGCGGCGACTAGGAGGTACCCGATCACGCACTGAGCGCGGCAGCATTGGCGCGCGCATACATGGCATCGAGTACCGCGTACTCGGCCTCCTCGATCGCATCGAGGGCGAAATCGATCGCGTCGTAGGCATACGCCTCTGTCAGGTCGGCATCCATCGCCGCTCCCTCAGCGTCAATCTCGTCCTTGTGCTTGTTGACCCGTGAGTGCACCTCACCGACGTGTGCATGCCACTTGTTGCGGAGCTCCTGCCAGTTCGACGACCCGGCATCCCGGGCGTCATCCGCCTTGTCCTTAACGTGAATGGCTGCGGCCGCGGCTCGCACCCGCGCGTTGTCGACATCGTTTGCGAGCTGCTCGCGCGTCCGCTCATTGGCCGACGATGGCGTTCCTAGACCCATCAGGCGATGCTCGGACTGTCACCGTCGCTTTGGGGACCGATGCCGGTCGCGGGAAACCAATGTCGACCGCTACAGCACCAAGGCTCCCCAGTTGTTAACGCGGGTAGTGACGCCGACACCTACAGGTGCGACCATGCGTCAAGGGCGTCAGAAGGACGGCGAGCGTTATGACGACAACCGTGGGAGTGGAGCGGCAGCGGATAACTGGTTTCGGTCGCCTCGACCTGGGTCTGCGCCAGGCCAGCGACTGGTATCTGTGGGGGCCTTACCTCAGCGAAAGGCAATGGGGCACAGTTCGCGAAGACTACAGCCCCAACGGGAACGCCTGGGACTATCTACCGCACGACCACGCGCGCTCGCGCGCGTACCGCTGGGGCGAGGACGGGCTCGCCGGCTTTTGTGACATCGAGCAGCGGTTGTGCCTTGCGCTGGCCTTATGGAACGGGCACGACCCGATCCTCAAGGAGCGCTCGTTCGGGTTGACCGGCGCGGAGGCCAACCACGGCGAGGACGTCAAGGAGTACTGGTGGTATCTCGATGCTGTACCCAGCCACGCCTGGAACCGCTGGCGCTACCACTACCCGCAGCGGGCTTACCCATATCAACAACTGCTCGACGAAAACCGGTGGCGCAGCAAGCTGGATCCCGAGTACGAGTTGCTCGACACCGGGGTCTTCGACAACGACCGCTACTGGGTCGTCGACGTCCAGTACGCCAAGGCTGATCCAACCGACATCCTGATGACGATCAGCGTGACCAACGCCGGGCCCGACACCGACCTGCTGCACGTGCTTCCGACCATGTGGTACCGCAACACCTGGTCCTGGGACGCTCGATCGAACCCGACCGACGATCACGGCCACGTCGACCGGATCCGTGGCCATGAACCATCCGTTCCTCGGTCGACTCGAGCTGTTGCCCGGACCGGACCCACAGGGCGCTCACCCGGAGCTGCTGTTCTGCGACAACGACACGAATCTTAAACGGCTCTATGGAGTTCCGTCTTCCTCACGATGGCCGAAGGACGGAATCAACGACCACATTGTCACAGGCGCCGACACCGTCAATCCGGAGCGACGCGGCACCAAGTGCGCAGCCTGGTACCGGCTGACGGTGAGTCCCGGTGAGACCGCACAAGTGCGGCTGCGACTGCGACCGGACGGCACTGGCCCGGAAGCGGCGACCGCACTCGGTGCGGACTTCACACGGGCAGCGGCACAACGACGGAACGAGTCCGACGAGTTCTACGCCGAGCTCACGCCACCCGCGGCATCGTCCGATGAAGCGGCGGTCATGCGACAGGCGTTCGCCGGCATGTTGTGGAACAAGCAGTTCTACAACTACGACGTTGCCCGCTGGCTCGACGGCGACCCCAGCCAGCCGCCGCCTCCGGCGCAGCGGCGGGACGGCCGCAACGCGCGGTGGCGCAGCTTTGAGGCGTTCGACGTCATGTCGATGCCCGACACGTGGGAGTATCCGTGGTTCGCCGCCTGGGACTTGGCATTTCATTGCATCGCACTTGTGCACGTCGATCCCGCGTTCGCGAAGTATCAGCTGTCGCTGTTGTGCCGCGAGTGGTTCCAGAATCCCAACGGTGCCCTTCCCGCGTACGAGTGGGACTTCAGCGATGTCAACCCGCCGGTACAGGCGTGGGCTGCACTGGAAGTGTTCGCCATCGACGGTGGCCGCGACTTCGACTTCCTCAGCCGCATCTTCGACAAGCTGCTGGTGAACTTCACCTGGTGGGTGAACCGCGAAGACGCCAACGGCTCCAACCTCTTTGAGGGTGGGTTCATGGGGCTTGACAACATCGGCCCGCTCGACCGCTCGCACCTTCCTGTCCACGGGCTCCTCGAGCAGTCCGATGCCACCGGCTGGATGGCCGGCTACGCATTGTCGATGGCCACCATCGCGGCCATCTTGCACGGGTCTGGGCACCGGCCCGCGCTCGACCTAGTGCAGAAGTTCCTCGAGCACTTTGCGGGCATCTCGGAAGCCCTCGAGGCGGTTGGTCTTTGGGATGATGCGGACGGCTTCTTTTATGACCGTATCCTGCTGCCTGGCGGCAGTGCCGTGCCCGTCCGGGTGCGCTCGATGGTCGCCATGATCCCGCTGCTGGCCGCAGCAGTTGTTAACGAGGAGGTCATCGACCGGACGCTCGTGACCGACAAGATGTTCGCCGACTACCTGCGACGCCACGGGCTCGGAGGGACCAAGGAGATGACCGATGCGGGAATCCTGCGCGGGCAACCGGGACAGCGGCGGCTGTTGATTGGGGTGACCGGCCTGGAGAAGGTCCAGCGGCTATGCCGAGCCCTGTTCGATCCGGCAGAATTCCTGTCGCCGCACGGCCTCCGTTCCCTGTCTGCGTATCACCGCGACCATCCATACGTCCTGGATGTGCAAGGTGTGCGAGCCGGTATCGACTATGAGCCGGCCGAGTCAACCACGGCGATGTTCGGCGGCAATTCGAATTGGCGTGGCCCGGTGTGGTTTCCGCTGAACTACCTCGTGGCGACCGCGTTGGAGCGATACCACGAATTCTTCGGCGATGAGCTCACGATCGAGTACCCGACCGGATCGGGAACCAACGTCACGCTAGATGTGGTCGCCGCCGATATCTGGGAACGGCTCGTATCGCTTTTCCTCGTCGATCGGAACGGATCGCGGCCGTGCTTCGGCGGCGTACAGCGGATGCAGACCGATCCCCGATGGCGTGACAACCTGCTTTTTCATGAGTATTTCCACGGGGACAACGGTGCCGGCCTCGGCGCGTCCCACCAGACAGGGTGGACCGGGTTGGTCGCCGACGTGATCAGGCGCCGCCACCGCGCCTACCCCAAGGCGTCGGAGGTCATCCAGCGCCTGGTCCAGGGAGAGGAGACCACGTGAACGCCACCATCCGTCCGGGCCGTCCCGCCCCGCTCGGCGCGACGCCGGGCCCACAAGGCACGAACTTCGCCGTGTCGTCCAACGGTGACGAGGTCAGGCTGTGCCTGTTCGGTGGCGACGGCAGCGAAACCCAGTTGCTGCTGCCGGAGCGTGACGGCGACGTCTGGCACGGGTTCGTGCCGGGTGTGGCGCCGGGTCAGGCCTACGGTTATCGGGTCAGCGGACCGTACGACCGCGCGCGCGGCCTGCGTTATAACCCTGCCAAACTCCTGCTGGACCCCTATGCGCGAGCGATCCACGGCGATGTCCGGTTCGGGCCCGAATTGCTGGATTACGCAATGGATAACGCCGGTGCACCCAGTCGGCTGGATTCAGCGGGTCAGATGCCGCGCAGCCTGGTGACGGCCCCTGCCGCCGCGCCGCTCCCGCCAGGGCCGGGACACGCTCTGGCCGACGCGATCCTCTACGAGGTGCACGTGCGCGGGTTCACCGCGAAACATCCGGGCGTGCCGGCGGAACTCCGCGGCACGTACGCGGGTCTGGCGCACGAGGTGGCGGTGCAACACCTCGTCGACCTTGGCGTCACTGCGGTCGAGCTGTTGCCGATCCATCACAACGTGCCCGAGTCCTTTCTCGTCGAGCGGGGATTGACGAACTACTGGGGCTACAACACGATCGGCTTCTTCGCTCCGCACGCGGCCTACTCCGCCGCGGTGCGGGCCGGGCGACCCGGAGGGCAGGTCGAGGAATGCCGCAACATGGTCGTCGCGTTGCACGCGGCCGGTTTGGAAGTGATGTTGGATGTCGTCTTCAACCACACCGCTGAAGGCGGTGCCGGTGGTCCGACGTTGTGTCATCGCGGGCTGGACAACGCTGCCTACTACCGACTCGAGCAGAATGACCTCAGTCGCTACGTCGACACGACCGGGTGCGGCAATTCACTGAACACCGCGGACGCGACAACGCTGCGGATGATCATGGATTCGCTCCGCTACTGGGTGTCCGAGATGGGTGTCGACGGTTTCCGGTTTGATCTGGCGCCGACCCTTGGCCGGGAAGATGGTGACTTCGACCCATTTTCGGCGTTCTTCGACACCATCGGCCAGGACCCCGTGGTGTCGCAGGTGAAGCTCATCGCAGAGCCATGGGATGTCGGCCGCATGGACAGCTATGACATCGGGCGGTTCCCGCCCTTGTGGTCCGAGTGGAACGGGCGCTTCCGCGACACCGTGCGCGACTGGTGGCGCAGCCACGATCGGCTGTTGCCGGACTTCGCGACGCGCCTGTGCGGTTCGGCCGATCTCTACGATCGGCCCGATGAAGCCCGCCGACCCAGCGCGTCGGTGAACTTCGTCACCGTCCACGATGGATTCACCCTCCACGATCTGGTGTCCTACAACGCCAAGCACAACGAGGCCAACACCGAAGACAACCGCGACGGCACCGACGACAACCGCTCCTGGAACTGCGGGGCAGAGGGGCCGACCGACGACAGTGATGTGAATGCCCTGCGGGCGCGGCAGAAGCGGGCTTTCCTTGCGACTCTGCTTCTTTCCGCAGGCGTGCCGCTGCTGCTGGGCGGCGACGAGATCGGCCGCACCCAGCGCGGCAACAACAACGCCTACTGCCAGGACAATGAAAGCACCTGGTTCGACTGGTCGGCGGTCGACGACGACCTGCTTCGGTTTACGAAGGAGCTCATCGCGCTGCGCCGTCGACACCCAGTATTCCGCAGGCGCCGCTACTCCACCGGCAAAGAAGCCGCGGACCTGCGCTGGTTCACCCCGTCGGGTACCGAGATGACGGCTGAGAACTGGGCTGACCCGAACGCCCGAAGTGTCGCGTTGTTCATCGACGGTTCAACGGATCCCGACATCGGGGCCGACGGCACGCCGATGGTCGACGACGACTTTCTCGTGTTGATCAACGCGTGGTGGGAGCCGTTGACGTTCACGGTCCCGGCAGACCTCTCGGCGCGCAAGTGGAGCGTCCTGTGCGACACCTACGACCCCGAACGCAGTGATGCCATCCGCCCTGAAGTTGCCGTCGGATTGCGGTCAATGGTCGTCCTGCATTCGCAGATCTGAGTCCCAAACCGCGATTTGCGACCCGCGGTGGGATGTTCACCTCGGTCACCGACACAGCGACGCAGGCCGTCTGCTCAGACGACGAATACATTCAGACAATTATGGCCCCGAGCGGGCACAAGCTTAGCCGATCTGATCTTTAAGGTCGCAGCGCAGCGACTACACAGCTTGTCGGGCACACAGTGTCTTTCGACCATTGGCGACGCCGTCAATGCGGGTAGCAATAACGCAGGCGGCCGTATGGTTCTCATACGCTGATGAGACAGGCTTCAGGGGTTTCGAGACGCTCACCAACCCTAGGTGCGCGGACTGCTCATGACTGTTGACGCCGTCAACACCCTCCGCGTCCGCAGGTCGGTTGGCGTACTTTCGCGTCATTTCACGGCGCCGGGACGGACCCTGCTCCCACCGCGCTACGCCGCACTCGAAGGACCATATGCCGACCGCATCAAGTCATGCGGGCAGGCGCAGCTACGGCCGAGTTGAAGATCGTCGACGACCTCACGAGGTCATCGTCTGTTTACTTGGGGGGTTCGACTTGACTCGCACGGCAAGAGATTGGACGCTATCGCACGTGCCAGGCTTCAGCAGCGAGGCGGCGTCAATTGACAAGGTGCGAGCGCGACTCGTGCGCAAGTTCTCGCACGTGCCAAAGATCAAATTCTTAGCACCGTAGACCAGGCGCATGCGCGGTTCGTAAACAGCCGGGTGGGCGACTTCATATCTCTACTAGTCGAGCCCCGAGCTGGGGCTGAATTCACCCAGGCTGTTGCCACCGCCCAGTTGCCAGCGGATAGGCACCCTCGACCGCTCACGTAGACGACTTGACGCGATCCACAGACACCCTTACGTTCCCCGGGCTTAGCCGATGACCACGGCGACTTCACGCCGGCTGGAATCGAGGAATTCCAATGGAGTTCAACGTCTCATTTGGCAGGCGGCGACGCAGCATCGCCAGAAGGCGAGTCGCCAATAAGTCGCCTGTGCAACTCCGTCGTCAGCGCGTGAATCTCTCGCGTGAGTTCGGTGTTGGTCTTCAGCTCGAGCTCTTGGGTCTGGAAGTCATGGTCGGCCTTGGTTTGCTGGAATGCCGCCTGACGGTTTTTGGCCGATCATCACAAAGGTCGGCAGGAAAATCGCCTCAAGCGAGACCACCAGGGTCAACGTTGGCCACGGGCTGCGTTCCAGTACCAGCATCCAAACCGCAAACAATAGGGCGTGAATCCAAACGAAGTTCATTGACCCGGCAAACGTTGTTATCCGGTCCGCCAGGCGCAGCTGAAGGTCGTCGCTTCGTCTCTTGGCCTCTTCCAGCACAGCCGGGTGGTGAACCTGGCCGCTCCGTAACAGGCGCCGCGGGACCAATTGGGGGCGCCGATGGCCTTGGTCTGTCGTCATCTTGAGTAGATCCCTTCACGCTCGGGCCGATTTGTCCTGGTATGGCTGTGGGCAGCCTTAGCATCGGATGGTGGCACGGAGCGCCAGCGCGCTGGGTGATTATCTGCGTGCGCGCCGCGAGCAGGTTCGTCCCGAAGACGTGGGGCTCGCGCGCGGCACTCGGCGGCGTGTTGCGGGTTTGCGCCGCGAGGAGCTGGCGACCCTTGCCGGCATCAGCTCCGAGTACTACCTGCGGCGCGAGCAGGGCCGTGCCACTCATCCATCCGCTCAAGTCGTCGATGCACTTGCGGGGGCGCTGCGCCTTGACGCCAGGGCCACTGAGTACCTGCACTAGCTGGCCACACGACCAGCGGCGGTCGAGAGCCCGGGGTTGTCGATGTCGCCGCCCATGGCATGGCGGAGCTAATCGACCAGTTGCCCATGCCAGCGGTTGTAGGCAGCAGATGCCTGGATGTCTTGGCGGCGAATCCCCTTGCCCGTGCGCTGTGCCCGGGCTTTGCTCTCGGGCGGAGCTTTCTGTGCTGGCAGCTGTTAGACCCCGCAGCGCGCGACTTCTACGTGGATTGGCACGAGGCGACCGATGTCGTGGTGAGTGCGCTACGTGAAGCCGCCGGCAGCGATCCGGATGACCCGCGGCTGCGATCGGTGGTCGACGAATTGTCCACCGCGAGTGAGCGGTTTCGGGAGCTGTGGGCGCGTGCGGACGTCGGTTATCCGGCGAATGTCGCGCACATCCGCCATCCTCTGGTTGGTGATCTCTATCTGCATCGCAACAAGCTCACCATCCCGCACTCCGGCGGGCAGCAAATGCTGATTTTTCGGGCCGAGCCGGGCAGCGAGTCCGCCCAGGCACTAGAGAGATTGCAATCCCTGTCGACGGACCACGCCGACAGGCTCGGTCCGTTCTAGCTGCGGGCTTCGATGGCCTTGACGCTGTTGGTGAACGCCTTACCTAGCGAACTCTTGCCGACGGTTCCGAGCACGCTGGAGAGCACCCGCCCCTTGAGGTTTTTGCCCTCACGAACGATGACGACGTCCACGTTGGTCTTCCCGCTGGGCTGCGGTGTCAAGGTGTAGGTGTAGCCCGAGTCCCCGCCAAACATGTTGGAGTCGGTGGTCTTGAGCACGATGTGGTTGGGATTTGACCAGTCGTAGTGCAGGCGTTCCCAGATGCCGCCTGAGCCCTCGGTGACGTCGGCATCGTGCGGGCTCAGGTGATGCACCTTGAGGTACGAATCGGCGCTGTTCTTAAAGACCTCCGAGCGTCCCGGGCCGAAGTCGGTGAGGCCGGCGACGAACTGCTCGGGAGTCGAGGTGGTCGTCTGGTGAAAGTGAATTGTGGACATGAGATGTTCCTTTCAGCAAGGCTTTTCGTGCGGTTTTCTGTCCACGTGAGCGCACCGCACACGTTTCCGATTCCTGCGAACCCGTCGCCATCCGGACCCGGTTGATCCTGGTATTGGCAGGGACACCCTCACGATAGGTGTATGTCGCTGACGTCGATTGACACCATGAGTTCGTCGGCCATCAGCCGGCCCTCGGCGTCGCAGCGGTACGCCCGGCGCTTCGTTGGGAACTTGATTCCGTCGGCCTCCACAATGTCATGGACGTATTGGATCGCAGCGAACCCGCCGGCGACGTCGACACGGTAGTCGTGACGGCGCAGCAGAAAGTCGCTGTCGAAGTAGAACTCCTGCAGGCGGCTGTGGCTTGCGAAACGGTCAGGGAAACGCGCCTGTAGACCAAACCAGCGTTCACCGTTGTCTTCGATCGGATCGAGTTCTTTGACGGTGAATCCCGGAAGCGTCATCAGGAACGGAGTCGTCAGATAGGTCCACAGTGCGTATCCGTTAAAGTACGCGCGCTGCAGTGGATCCCACGGCGTTGTCAACGCGTGGCCCTTGAATGATTCTCGCGGGTCGACTCGTTCGGCGACGACACGGCCATCAAGCTTCTCTATTGCGACGCGTTCGGGCGTGAAGTTGGTCTTCTGGTCGTCTGCGCCAAACGGCTGCACCGATGCCCATTCGTGGTGCAGCGCAACAGCCATCCTTCGCGGCGCAGGATCTTGCGGTTGGCCTTTGATCTGCCACAGCTTGCCGCCGCTGACGATCGTCGCGACGAGTGTGTCGAACTGGCGCCAGCGATCGAGCCCTCCGTGAGCCGCGACCGCGCCATCGAGCAGGGCGGACATATCAAGCCTCCTTGAGGTGTCCCTGCCAATACCAGCATCAGCTGGGACCGGCTGTCGTGTCATACGCAGGAATTGGCGACGATTGCCACACGCTCTGGTGATCGTCGAACACCGGTCAAGCGGCACGTCAGCCACGTGGCAGGGCGGAGACATCCATCAAAACCCCTCTAGGAAAACCCCTACAGAAAGGAATATCTCATGACTGGGACAAAGGAAGCCGTCGGCGTGAACACCGTCATTGCGCGGCTGTGGAAATGGAAACTGGTCGCAGGCGTTGCGACCGCTGTCCTCGGCGTCGTTGTGCTGGCTTGGCCTGGCCCATCGATCCTCGTCGCGGCGACGTTGTTCGGCGTCTACCTGCTGCTCAGCGGCGTGGCAGACATGTTTCTAGCGTTCAAGCTGCCCAGTTCCGTGGCAACACGGGTGCTGCTGTTCATCAGCGGCGCGCTGTCGTTAGTGCTCGCGATTCTGTCGTTCCGGCACCTCGGCGACGGCTACGCCGTGCTCTTGCTGTCGTTGTGGATCGGAATTGGATTCATCTTCCAGGGTGTTTCGGCGACCGTCGTGGGAATCAGCGTTAGTGATCTGCCGGGGCGCGGCTGGTACATCGTGTCCGGTGTCGTGTCGGTAATCGCCGGCTGGGTCACGCTCGTCTGGCCATTTGGCTCCATCGCCGTGCTCACTTTGGCCGCCGGTGCCTGGCTCGTGATCATCGGCATCGCCGCGGTCGTGTATTCGTTCGTGATTCGCGCCGAGGCGAAAAACGCACGCCGCACCATCGAGGCCATAGTCAATCCCGCCGCAGCCTGACTGCGTGGTTCAGTCGCTCACCCAGTTCATTGGGTGAGCGACTGAACTCGTAAAGAGTAGGTAGCGAAACTGATTGTGATGGAACGCGCGTTCCAGGGCCGAACTCATCCAGCTACGCGACCGGTAAGGCTACCCCTAAACCCCGCCACCGGCCGGCAAGTCGTTCTCATACCTGCGTCTCTTCGGCCGCAACATCACCCCAGCGGCCTTCAAGATCCCCAGCGCAGTCGCGCCGCCACGCCGACCTTTGAACCGCCTGCTCCCCACGCCTCGCCCGCATCACGATGCCGACTGAAACCAGCGCTCGCCGAACGTCATTGGCGGATACACCAAACTTCCAGATAATAAATCTGGTCAACCTCACCGCTGATATTGGTTGGTGCCTGACGGTCGCATCGTCACCCCATGCCGATGGAGCAGCTTTAGTACACTGCCCTGACTCAGCCCGTAGCGCCGTCTGAGCTCCGGTGTCGAAACACCTTCGCGGTGGGCCTGCACTAGTTCAGCGATCGTTTCAGCCGACAGCCGGCGATCTATCCGTTGCGCCTCAGGCAGGGGAGATGATGTCCTGACCTGCGTTTTCATCGATTTCTCGGCCGAATCGACCATCCGGCGCAGCCGCGACCCCTGGTACTCGGGTTTCGAGTAACGTCCCCACGGGTGAGCAGCGCGTCGGCCGCCGCACCGCCCTGTCCACCCGTCGCTCCTAGTATGAGAATCGGCCGAACAGTCATGTGTCACCCTGAGCAATAGCGTTGGGGGCCAACCGATGCGGATCATCTTCGAGTGCGGCGCGATCCCAGCCGCCAAGGTCTGCCGCCGCCGCGTACGTGCTCTGCAGGAACTGCGAAAGCATCTGATCAGGATTGTCGGCAGTGCGCACGGCCCCGTACGGCAGGAGGAGTTGCTTGGTCGCTGATAACGGGCGACTTTGGCGACGCCAATCTACGAGCGGGGTCGAACAAGCCACGCGCGTCAGTCCCGACCGTGTCAGCGTCGTCTCTGGGGCGGGAGACTGCTAGCAGGCGCTCTATATGGGTCAGGTCTTCGGCGAACACGTCGCGGCGGGTGCGTAGGCCACATGATTGCAGCAATCTGGCAAAGTCGGTGGCGGCCTTGTCGATCCTCTGGGCGAGGCCGACGGCTCCGTGCTGGGCTCCGAAATCGTCGGCGGCGGCGTAAACACCGGTCGGCGACACGATGGCATGCAAGTAGGAGAACATCGGACGCAGCGCGTGTTCCAGAACCAGCGAGTGGCGCCCGGTCCCGCCGGTGGCACGATCAGCACCGGCATCTCAGACAACGCTTCTTCGGGAAGCACGTCGAAGAACGACTTTGAACAGCCCGCTGAAAGATGCGTTGAACGCCGTGGGCCGTTAACTCCTCCAACGACGGGCCGTGGCCATACACCGGGGCATTGTCAAAGTAGGGCCGGAACTAAGCGACGGCGTCCTGGCTATAAGGACGCATGAAGATTTGCCCGCCAAGACCGACGATGGCCTGATCGGCGCTGCCGTGCCCGTAGTGTTCGAACCGCTGCCGGTACAGCGCCACCATCCGTTTGGTGTGCGACGGGGGCCAGAAGATGTGGTCGGCGAAGAAACCGTCGCCGTAGTAGGCGGCCAGCTCCGCGACCTCCGGGGTGCGAATCGACCAATGCCAGACGAACGGTGGCACCCCGCCCAGCGGGCGCGGCACCAGGGGAAACTCTGCAGCGGGGTGCGGTATTTACCGCTCCACCCGACGACTTCTTCCCGCCAGAGCTGGTGCAACAGGGCGTAGTGCTCGACGGTCAGCGGGATCGCCGCCCGGATGTCCTTGCCGAACCGAACCTACGTGATCGACCTGCGGGTGGAACGTGCTGCAGAACAGTTGCAAACCACCACGGCCACTGTGGCAGCAGTCGCCAACGACAACGGCTGCGCCTTCCGAGTTCTCCCTCAATACTGCGTTCAAGCGCCGCTACGGCGTGTCTCCGGGGCGGTGACGCCGCCGCGCCTCGAGGCCGTCTCCGCCATCCACGGACAAGTGAACAGTGGACCACATTGGCTCTCGCGGCAATCGTGACGACGGTTGACCGCTCCGGAATTCATAGGGTCTAAGGATCTCTTGGAGCTGCATCCCAGTGTCGTGGTCCAACTGTCTTCCGTTGGCCTGGATGGCGAACTCTACAGCGACGAGGATGAGTGCTATTGCCATCCTGGACGAGGGCGAAGTGTCATAACCGCGGCGATGGTCGTGTGCGAGACGTCGTATCTCATGCCAAGCCACGCAAGTGATCTGCCTACGGCGTAGAGAGTCGCTGCTTCTGTCACCTGTTATCGGTGAGGCCTCGGCGTCGGAGCGTGATGCCTTGCTCTCGGAGGACAGTGGCGACCTTGGTTTTGGAGATGCCGTAGCTGCTTGCGATGGCATTCGTGGTGGCGCCGGCCTCATAGCTGAGGGCGATCTCGGTGAGATCGTCGGCGTTAAGGAATCGCTTCGAGCGGGGCGGTGGATCACCGTGGTGGGTCCGGGACGGTCGCCGGGGCGATTCTTGGATGCGTTTCCGCAGTTCAGCCCGCTTCTCCCTCAGTGACCCCTTGTTCGAGTACGTTCCTATTGCCTCCACCCAAGATCAAGCTGGTCAGAGGCGGTTTGCAAAACCCAGTGATCACTCCGACGCTGCTGCGCGGTTACACCGATCTGTTCAGCGACTTCCAACTCGAAACGGTCGATGGTGTGGGCCACTGGATCGTCGAGCAACGACCGGAACTCGTACTCGACAGGCTGCGCGTTCCTGGGTGTGAGCTGATCGGGTCATCTACCTCGATTGGAACCTGGCCTTATCCAGTCGCCGGTCCCAGGGTGAGCGGGAAGGTTGTCAGGTACGTGGGGGTGGCCCGTGCGATATGCACCTGCCGACTGGCCAACGGTGACACGATATTGACGTGAGCGATGCTCGGGACGGCGGCGGGATCGCGGCTGGGTGGATGGATACCACGCGACGCGAGATCGCCGTGGTTTCGAGGGGCACAGCACGATGTCCGTGGCGATGACGTGACGGCGGCGGGATTTGCGTGCGCAACGTGCGGCGTTGACCTAAGAGAGAACGCCAAATTCTGTGACGAGTGCGGTGCGCCGGTCACACAAGTCAGCCGATCGGCGGAGTACAAGCAAGTGACGGTGCTGTTCGCCGACGTGGTCCGGTCGATGGACATCGCGGCCGTCCTGGATATGGAGCGCTTGCGCGAGGTGATGACCGAGCTGGTGGAACGCTCGGCGGCGGTGGCGCGCCGCTACGGCGGCACCGTTGAATGCACCGGCGACGGTGTGATGGCGATCTTTGGCGCCCCAGTTGCGTTGGAGGATCATGCTTTTCGCGCATGTCTGGCCGGCCTGGCGATCCAAGAGGAGGTGAGCCGGCTGGCGGCCGCGGTGGCTCGCCGCGACGGTGTAGGGCTGCGAGTGCGGGTGGGGCTGAGTTCTGGTCGGGTGATCGCCGGTGACATCGGTACTCGGTCGTTGGGTTACGCCGCGACCGGGGGGCACGTCGGGATGGCGCAGCGGATGGAATCGGTCGCGCCACCGGGTGGTGTCGTGTTGTCTGAGTCAACCGCACGACTGGTGGAACACGCCGCCGTGCTCGCGGAACCGGAGTGGCTGCATATCAAGGGGGCCGACGAAACGGTGCCCACCCGCCGACTGCTGGCGATCAGCCCGCAGGATGGCCTGGTCGGACGTGCCGAGGCGCGCCTGGTCGGTCGGCGCTGGGAGATGGCGGCCCTCGACGCCCTGGTGGACCGCGCGATCGGCGGCCGCGGTGGTGTGGTGAATGTGGTCGGACCGCCGGGCATCGGCAAGAGCCGGGTGGCCCGCGAGGCCGCGGCGGCCGCGGCCAGTCGTGGGGTCGAGGTGTGTTGGGCCTTTTGCGAGTCGCATGCCGGCGACATCCCGTTCTATGCCGTCGCGCGACTGTTGCGCGCGGGCACCGGCGTGGCTGACCTGGACGGTGACGCCGCCCGGGCTCGGGTGCGCGAACACGTGCCGGATGCCGACGCGCAGGATCTGCTACTGCTGGATGACCTGTTGGGTATCGCCGACCCCGACGTGCCGCTGCCCCAAATCGACCCGGATGCGCGGCGGCGCCGGTTGACCGCACTGATCAACGCCGCATCGCTGGCACGCACCGGACCGGCGCTCTACCTCATCGAGGACGCACATTGGATTGATGCGGTCAGCGAGTCGATGCTGGCCGACTTCCTTACGGTGATCCCGCGGACCAAGTTGATGGTGCTGATCACCTCCCGCCCCGAGTACGAGGGCGTTCTGACACGGGCGCACGGCACCCAGACGATAGCCCTTGCCCCCCTGGCTGATTCGGACACCGCAGCACTGCTGAATGAGTTGCTGGGGCCGGATCCCTCTGTCGGCGAGCTAGCACCAGTCATCGCCGAGCGGGCCGCGGGCAACCCGTTCTTCGTCGAGGAGATGGTCCGCGAGTTGGTCCAGCGCGGCGTCTTGGCGGGTGAGCATGGTGGCTACGTCTGTCGGGCGGATGTCGACGAGGTAAGCGTGCCGGCCACGGTGCAGGCAGCCATCGAGGCGCGCATCGACCGCCTGACCAGCCCGGCCAAGCAGACGTTGAACGCGGCATCGGTGATCGGAGCGCGATTCGAGGCGGACCTGCTCGCCGCGCTGGGCATCGACCCAGTGTTCGACGAACTACTCGCCACGGAGCTGATCGATCAGGTGCGGTTCACCCCCAGCGCCGAGTACGCCTTCCACCACCCGCTGATCCGCGCGGTCGCCTACGAATCGCAGCTGAATTCCGATCGCGCCGATTTGCATCGGCGGCTGGCCGCCGCGATCGAATTGGGCAGCGCGGAATCCGCCGACCACAATGCCGCGGTGATCGCCGAACATCTGGAGGCCGCTGGCGACCACGAAACCGCCTATGGCTGGCATATGCGCGCCGCAACCTGGTCAACCCACCGTGACATCGCCGCGGCGCGGGTCAGTTGGGAACGGGCCTGCGAAATCGCCGACGCGTTACCCGATGACCACCCCGGCCGCACCGGAATGCGCATCGCGCCCCGCACCCTGCTGTGCGGCACCGGGTGGCGATTCGATGCGCACATCGCCGGCCACTTTCAGGAGCTGCGGGACCTGTGCGCGCACGCCAGCGACAAGGCCTCGCTGGCCCTCGGCATGACCGGCATGGTGATGGAGCACATGATGCATGGCCGCGTGCGGGAGGCGTCGCAGCTGACTTCCGAACAGATGACGCTGCTCGACTCCATCGGCGACCCGGCCCTCGCCGTTGGGGCGGGGTCCATGGCGATCCAGATGAAACACCGGGCCGGGGAGATGGCCTACATACTGCGGTGGTCGCAAACCGTCATCGATTGGGCCGACGGTGACCCCACCAAGGGCAACCTCGTCGTGGGATCGCCGCTGGCGGTGGCGCTGGTGTGGCGTGGCGTGGCTCGATATTGGCTGGGTCGTGACGGGTGGCGTCAGGACCTCGACGACGCCGTGGCGATGGCGCGGAATAGCGACCCGGCAACCCACGCCATGGTCGCCTTATGGAAGCACGGCTTCGGGATAGGGAACGCGGTGCTCCTCGCCGACGACACCGCGGTGCGCGAACTCGATGAAGCGCTGCACGTCGCCGAACGATCGGGCGACGATACCGCGCTCGGCCTTGCCAAGTACGTGATGGGTATCGCGCTGTCACAGCGGGACGGCGCAGCGGAGCATCAGCGCGGAATGGAGCTGCTGGCGCAGGTCCGTGACATGTGCCTGCACGGGCGGTTCCCGCGCAGCGAATTGCCGGGGCTCGAGGCTGTTGACGCACTGGAGACGGCCCGGCGGCGCGACCTCGATGGTGCCATACCGGTGTTTCGGAGAGTGTTGAACGATTACTTCGAGTCCGGACAGCTCGGGTACGTCGCTGCCTTCACCGCCTTTCTGGTGGAGATGCTGCTGGCCCGTGGCGCCGAGGGCGATCTTGCCGAAACCCAGAGCGCGATTGACCGCGCGGCGCGGCTGCCGGCAGACGAAGGTTTGGTGTTGCGTGATCTCTACCTGCTGCGGATGCGCGCCCTGCTGGCCCGCGCCCGCGGCGACGACGCTGCCTACCGCGAGTTGGCGGATCGGTATCGCGCTATCGCGAAATCACTTGGCTTCGAAGGACACATCGCGATGGCCCAGGCGATGACGTGACCGCGGCGGCATTGATCCGCGCAGCCTGTGGCGCCGAATTGCGAGAGCCCAACAAATTCTGTCATCAGTGTGGTGCGCGAATCACCCTGTCGCCCGAGCCCGCGGAGTACAAGCAGGTGACGGTGCTGTTCGCCGACGTAGTGCGGTCGATGAACATGGCGGCCGCACTGGATATGGAGCGGTTGCGCGAAATCATGACCGAGCTGGTGGAGCGGTCCGCGGCGATGGCGCGCCGCTACGGCGGCACCGTTGAATACACCGGCGACGGCGTGATGGCGCTGTTCGATCACCCAGCCCGAAATTCAGGCCTACCGCAAGCGCAGCGCCACCCCGTCGCGGCGCCGTACTCGGCTGCCAAGTAGTCCGTCTCCTCCTAGATCGCCAAGGCGGCCACACATGCCCGGAAGGCGTGATCGTCCAGTTGCTATCGGGACGCCGGGGTTCCGGGGCCCCGCGTTCCCAGGATCGGTGACCGGGGTACAAGTCTATGCGGGCGGCAGTGACTTCCTGGCCATCCGGGGAGAACAGCTGGTTACTCGATGCTTGCCGACATGGACACGCAGGCATTGCAATTCAGTGCCGTTCGACGTCGTCGACGAACGCTTACGTCCTAACAGCGGCCTGGGCGGCAAGGAATCGCCGTCATCTTGTCGAACGCCACAGATGCGTACTTGAGCAAACCGGATTGATGGCCCCTTAAGCGCCATGCCTCTCTTCATGCAACAGCGGAGCGGGAACTCGGCAGCGTTGATGCGGGTGCACAGGCTCCGTTGCCCGACGCGGCGCGCGTGTGGAGGCGGCGTGTCCATGCAGGCGCCCACCAGTTCGCGCTACCCAGCAGCCGCATCGCTGCGGGCATGAGCACCACGCGGATCAGCGTGGCGTCAACCAGAATTGCTAACGTGAGGCCGACACCGAGCATCTTGATGAATGACACCTGGGACGTGGCCATCGCGATGCACACGATCGACATGATCAACGCCGCGGCGGTGACGATGGGGCCGACGCGTTGCAGCCCGTACATCACCGCTGCGTTGGTGTCGCCGTGGGCGCGATATTCCTCAATGATTCGGGACAGCAAGAACACCTCGTAGTCCATCGACAGCCCGAACGCCAGGCAGAACATCAGTACCGGCACAGGCGCGACGAGTGTCCCGATCGCGGTGAAGTCGCCGACGAGCCACTTGAGGTGACCCTCTTGGAAGATGAACACGATGGCGCCAAGCGTCGCCGACAGGCTGACCATGTTCAGCACGAGCGCTTTCAACGGGAGCACCACGCTGCCGGTGAAAGCGAACAGCAGCACGAGCATGGTGACGACGATCATCGTGGCGGCCAGCGGAATGCGTGCGAGCAGGGCACTTGTGGTGTCGACGTACTCGGCGGTGGGTCCACCGACCAGGGCGGTTCCGGGCGCTGGGGTGTGACGGATCTGCTCGAGCAGCCGATCGGCCTCGGCGCTGTACGGATCGGCATCGGGGAGGACGGTCAGGTGGGCGCCGTCGGTAGTGGCCGTCGGTATCCCGCCGATTCGTCGCCCTTCCGCATAGGTCGCCGAAGGTGTGGTGACCGTTACCACGTGCGCCAGCCGTGATAGTGCCGTGGCGTATCCGTCCAGCGGATCGGCCGCAACCGGGCCGTCGATCACGACATCCATGGCTGCAGTGGCCTGCGCGGGGAACTCGTTTCGGATCGTGTCGCCGACACGCCGGCTCTCGACGGTGGTCGGCATTGCGCGGTCATCGGCGAAGCCAACGTGGATGCGAGCGAACGGTGTGCCAAGGACGAGGAGGAAGAGCAGGACTGCACCGCCTACCAACACCGGTCGCCGCATCACCACTTGCGAACTGCGGAACCAGAATCCGTCCTCGAACGCTCGCGCGCCGCCGGGGGCCGGCCGCCGAATCAGTCGCCGGATCGCGCGGCGCAAGTCCCAGGAGTCAATGCGTGGGCCGAGGATCTGCAGCAGCGCGGGAAGTAGCACAACCGCACAGCCGGCGGCGAGCACGACGACTCCGATGCATGCGTAGGCGATCGAGCGCAGGAACGTCAGCGGGAAAGCGAGCATCGCGAGCATCGACAGCGTCACCGTCACCGCCGAGAACGTGACGGTGCGCCCGGCCGTTCGCATGGAGTTGACGATGGCCGCGTCGAGATCGTGTCCGGCGGCGCGTTCTTCGCGGAATCTGGTGACGATGAACAAGCTGTAGTCGATCGCCAGGCCCAGCCCCAGGATCGTCGTCAAATTCAGCGCATAGTTCGACACCGGGGTGAGATTGGTGAGCAAGGTGAGCAGGCCGACCGTGCCGACGATCGAACAAATCCCAATGATGAGAGGGAGCCCGGCGGCGACAAGGCTGCCGAACACCAACACGAGCAGATCCACGCGACCCGGCGGCCATGTCGGCTACGTCGGCGTCACCCACGACGTCACCCTCCACGGCGAGCAGCTGTTCATGTCCCATGTCCACCTGCACGGCGGGCCCGCGCCGGTCCGTCGGTTCCTACCGGATCTGATGGACCGCATCTGGAACCGATCGATCAACCCCGGCAGGGTGTTCGACCTCGAACTTCCCCTCGACGACGCCGCCGACGGATACCGCGCTATGGACAACCGCCAAGCCACCAAAGTGCTGCTGCGACCGTGACACCACAACCACGACCTTCGAAGAGGACCACGATGAACCCGTCATACGACTTCACCAACCAGGTCGCCCTGGTCACCGGCGCCGGATCCGGTATGGGACTGGCCACCGCGCGAGCATTCGCGCAATCCGGTGCCGCGGTGGTGCTGGCCGACATCAACCCGACGACGGTCAAGGACGCCAGCGCAGAACTCGTCAGTGCCGGCCACCAAGCCGTCGGCGTCGAATGCGACGTCTCCGACGAGCACAGTGTGGCCGCGGCGGTACAGGCGGCCGTCGACACCTACGGCCGGCTGGACATGGCGTTCAACAACGCCGGCATCCAGGTCCCGCCGTGTGATGCCGCCGACGAACCCGCCGAGGTGTTCGACCGGGTTAACGCGGTCAACCTGCGCGGGGTGTGGGCCTGCATGAAACACGAACTCTCTGTGATGCGCGGCCAGGGCAGCGGGGCGATCGTCAACTGCTCGTCTCTGGGCGGGCTGGTCGGCATCCCCGGCCGCGCGACCTACCACGCGTCCAAGCACGGTGTACTCGGATTGACCAGCAGCGCCGATCAACCCATCAATCGCCTCGGCGAGGCCAGGAAATCGCCGCGGCCGTGCTGTGGCTGTGCAGTCCCGGCGCCAGCTTCGTCGTCGGCGTCGCCCTGCCCGTCGACGGCGGTTACACCGCCCGCTGACCCACGTCGAGCAATGAGAAAAGGAACAGCAATGGAGATTTCCCCCAGCGCGTCCCGCCCGGCTGGGCGGGGGCCCGCCGAAACGTTCACCGGAGAGGTCAGTGTCAAGCCACTATTCGACGCCAATGATGTCCGCGTGTTCAGTTCGGCCGAGGTGTCCTTACCCCGTGCGCTCGCACGGCTTGGCACACCCACCCCGGCGGACAGACCCTGATCGTCACCGCCGGCAACGGGTGGGTCCAGGAGTGGGGCGGGGACAAGCAGCCCATCGCCGAAGGCGATGTCATCTGGACTCCACCCAGGGTCAAGCACTGGCACGGCGCAACCGATAACATCGCGATGACCCACATCGCCATCCAGGCCTTCGTCGACGGCCGCCCCGTCGACTGGCTCGAACACGTTGCCGATGACCAGTACCTCGGATAGAAGCCGAAGTCGGGCACCGGCCGTGAGCAGGCTCGTCGCACTCGTGGCCGGGGCAGCAATGACCGCCATGCTCGTCGCCTGCAACACCACGACATCACCGTCGAGTGCATCGAAAAGCGATGAATCGCAGTCGATCCGGTCAACCAGTAGTCAGGAAACGCCGATGCCGCAACCGCCCACCTCAGCGGGCACCCCGATTCATATCGTGATCGGGAGAACCGTCATCACCGCCGAACTGTGGGACAACGCTCCCGCCCGAGCGCTCATCGACAGGCTCCCGCTGACCTTGGACTTCAGCGACCTCAACGCCGTGGAGAAGATCGCGCGACTCGATCCTGGGCTGCCCATGACCGCGATGCCCGACGGCGATGATCCCGCGCCACGCGACATCGGCTGGTACGCCCCCAGCAGCGACGTCGTCCTGTACTACGGTGACGTCGGCTACTGGCCCGGCATCGCCCGCATCGGCCACATCAGCGGCGACATCGGCACCATCGCCGACCAGCAGGGCAACTTCACCGCCACCATCGAACTCGCGACCTGACCTCGACCGATCCCCCGGTTGCACGGGTGTACTGCCGGTACACCTACCCAGAGAAACTTCCCGGCTCGGCTCCTGCGGTGTTGACTCAAGGTAGCCGGTGCGGCAAGGGCGTCACACCGAAGTCAAGCTGAAACACGCACCGCCACAATGGGGTTGGCAGTGCATCCACGGACAAGGAGCATTTCGATGATCACCCAGCACACTCGCCGCACGGTGTTGACTCGGATCGGGGCGGGCGTGGCCCTGGTGGGCGTGATGGCCGCCGCCGGTTGCGCACCGTCGAGTCCCGACACCGCCGCGACGACAAGTTCAGCCGTACCGGGCCCCACGCCGAACCTGCCCGCAGGAGACATGTCCAACGGGGCGGCCAACTTCTACACCAGCGATCGAGTGAGCGCCCAGGCCGTGTCGTTCAAGAACCAGTACGGCATGAACGTCGCAGGAAACCTGTTCGTGCCCAAAGACATCGACCGCAACACGACCCATCCAGCGATCGTGGTCGGCCACCCGATGGGGGCGGTCAAGGAGCAAAGCGCCAATCTTTACGCCACCAAAATGGCCGAGCGTGGCCTTGTCACCATGTCGCTGGACCTGTCATTCTGGGGAGCCAGCGACGGGGAACCGCGCAACTCGGTCTCACCGGACATCTACGCTGAAGACTTCAGCGCCGCCGTGGACTACCTGCGCACCCAGTCATTCGTGGACAGGGAACGCATCGGCGCGCTCGGGATCTGCGGCAGCGGCAGCTTCGTGATCAGCGCAGCGAAGATCGACCCGCGCATCAAGTCGGTGGCCACCGTCAGCATGTACGACATGGGTGCAGCCAACCGCGATGGTCTGCGCAACGGCGTCACCCTTGAACAGCGACGCCAAGTCCTGCAGCAGGCGGCCGACCAGCGCGACGCCGAATTCAATGGCGGCGCAACCGCGTACACCGGTGGCACCCCCGAAGAACTCACCGACCAATCCAGCGCCGTCGACCGGGAGTTCTACGACTTCTACCGCACCTCGCGTGGTAACAGCCCTAACACCACCACGCACCCGACGATGACCAGCAACGTCAAGTTCATGAACTTCTACCCCTTCAACGACATCGAAACGATCTCGCCGCGACCCATGCTGTTCATCGCCGGCCAGAATGCCCACTCCCGCGAGTTCAGCGAGAACGCCTACGCTCTCGCTGCCGAACCCAAGGAACTGGTCATCATCCCCGGCGCCGGCCACGTCGACCTCTACGACCGGGTCAACCTCATCCCCTTCGACAAGCTGACCGACTTCTTCCAGAACAGTCTGCGAAACGGGTAACGGGTTTCTTCACCACAACCTCGGACCACAGCGACGATTCACCGAGCCCACGTCAGGAGTGCGAACCATGCCGACAACTAACACCATCAACAACCGGAGTTCACGAATTCGCGGGCAAGGTCGCGTTTATCACCGGCGCCGGGAGCGGCATCGGACGCGCCACCGCGCCGGCGTTCGCCGACCATGGTGCCGCGGTGTCCATCGCCGACGTCTCACCCAGGCCGCCGCGCCGTCGCCGACGACATCGTCCGCGACGGTGGGCGGCCCTAGGGCTCTCATGTGACGTCACAGCAGCACTGACGTGCAGACCGCCCTTCAGAGACCGCAAGGCGTTCGTCAACTACTTGCCCTCGAATCCAACGCAGCATTGGACGGCCTCGATCACCTCCACTAGGTGCCGATAGTCACCGTAACGAACTGTGGCGCAAAATCCGCTGCACAGCGTGGGCTGCATACCGATCTCAATCCTCAAAGTGGCGGTCGTAGTCCCACCGCTCCAGCCGCGACTGCAACAGATTTATTCCGACAGCAGTCACCAGACCGTTCAGCATCAGCGCCAGCAAGCCAAGCATCGTTTACGCCCCCTTTCGGTGCACTATTGACGACGAGTCGCTGCGCCAGTCACTTCGCGACGTATCGGTCGTCCACAGGTACGCGCACGTCGGGCACTGCATAGTCACGCGCGGGCCGTCATTCCCAAGGAGGTACTGCCAGTGAACTGAGCAGTTGCGTCTGCTTTCGCAGTGTGGGCAGCCGTCGCCGTGGCGACAGGCGGGACAAGCCACCCATGCCCGCCTGCTGCGGTCGGCGTCCGGATCAATCGGCAACATCATCATCGCGCCGTCGACGAGGAAGGACACCCGCGGCGACCAATTTGTCGTAGATTCGCTGATTTACGCCGTCGAGTCCGGAATACAACAGTTCGTATGCGGCAAGTTCGTTCGCCAACGCGACAGCCGGATCCCAATGGGCACCGATCGCCTGCAGGACAGCGGATCGCCGGCGCGCCTCATCCATGGTCAGATCGAATGACATGACCAACTCGTTCGCCGAAGCGGCGAATGAGTTTGGGCTGTTGGGCGCCGTCGGTTCCATACATCTACCCTGACGTTCAGGGCACCTGAAGTCGTCACCGCTGGCGGCCAATTGCGATAGCGGTTACCTGGAGTTTCACCCTTACCGGTATCCGGAATGGTGCCCGGGCCGATGCCCGCCATGAATGCGCCGAAATGGCTTACCGGCGCCAATGTGGGGCACGCCACCTACCGTGGGGTGGCGCACGATTGCCGAGCTGTCGTTGCCGAACAATTACCTGTCCGACTCGGCCGACGATGCGCAGGAGACCCGCAGCGAAAATGTTCGCCGAGTTCGAGCCGGGCTTCGCGGGGACCGATTCCTTGAGCGGCCGTCGTCGCGGATCGAAGACCGCGATCGCGACGGTGCGGCAGCGGCGGCGGCGTAATGCAATACGCCGCTAAGGACTTCGAACATTGACATTGGCCGACTCGTTCTAACCGTGCCCGATTGGTCCTCGACTGCTTGCCCTGTCGCTTGGATATACCGACGACCTTCAGGTTGCTCCGAGTTCCAAGCGACTACTGGATTGACTGCCGGCATTTCAGCGCGGCTTGAGTCCGTACTGAGGGCCAAGAGTGGCAACGGCCTTCTTGAGCTCTTCGCCCAGGTCGTCGAGACGATCCGCTTCTGATGCGTCGACGGCTGCACTGATCGACGCGATCAGACCGCCATCCAGTGCCAACAAGGGGGTGGCGACAGCAAAGGCGTCCTCGAGCGTGACTCCCCGGTTGAAAGCGAGTCGGCGCGAGCGGATCTCGGGGAGCTCGGCGAGGAATTGTCGGACCTCGCCTGCCTGCTCGGGGCTTGCGAGGTCGAGCAGGCGGTTCATTTCGTCGTCGGGGACGTTGGCCAGCAGGGTCTTTCCGGCGGCGCTCGTGTAGATGGGGCGACGGGCGTGGGTGCGCGCGACGAACGTCAGGCTGGGTGATTCTTCGCCCACAAGGTCGGTAAAGACGACGGCGTCCCCGACGCGCACCCCAACGAGGACTGCACACCCGAGGACCTTGGCCAACTCGGCCACGAACCGGTGATCGAGTGACACCGCGGCCAGCTTGTTCGCGCGCGCGGCGAGGATGAACGGCCCCGGGCCGAGATAGAAGCGGCGCTCGCTCTCGATGAGGTAGCCGCGTGCGAGAAGCCCGTTGGTCAGCTCCTGAACCGAGCTCTTAGCCGCGCCGAGTGCGGCTGCCAGCTCGGCCAAGGTCACGCCGCGCGGGCTCAAGGACACGGTCTCGAGAATCTCGATCACTCGGTCGACCGTGCGATGCGGGCGGGCAGGCATGCGGCTGACGCTAGCAAGCCCTGCCGACCAGTTCAGATCGGGAGTTGCAACGAGGCGCGGGTCACAGTACAGTCCCGCCGTGATCCGGATATCTGGTCAAATATCTGTAATTACGTGTACGCAGGTGGGCTGTCACATGATCGCAACTGATAAGACCCAAACGCGCTCGCGCGTCGGTCCGACGATGAGTGAACTGTATGAGCTTTATCTCCGCATGATGCGGCGGGTCGGTCACTACCGTTGGTTCTCCGTGTTCATGAAGCACGTCGGCTCACGGGTAGACAGGGCGCTGATCCGCGCGAGCCGAGGCCGATTCTCAATGAGCGGTCCGCAGCTGCCGACGATGCTGCTCACGACGAAAGGCAGAAAAAGTGCCAAAGCACGAACCGTTCCGCTGCACTACGTGCGCGATGGCAAGAATCTCGTCGCCGCTTGCGAGAACTTCGGGCTAGAAGCAGCCTCCAGTTGGCCGAAGAACCTGCTCGCCGACCCGAAGGCACGCATCGAGATCGGCGGCACCGCTGCAAACTATCTGTCGCGACCCGCTACAGAAGATGAGGTCGCGCGCAACATGGCGAGGCTTATCGAGATGTGGCCCGCGCATGACAGCCACATGGATCATAGTGGCGTGCGCCACGTGATCGTCTTCGAGCCGATCGATGCGGAACATGAGTGTCTCAGCCCAGTTGCTTTGCGCAGCAACAGTAAATGACCACTACGATTTGCGGCATTTGTATCTTGTTGTGCCCCATATGATAACGAATATGCTTACCGGTAACTTTAAGCGCTGCCGCAGGACAAGGTGGCGATCACCAAGTAACAGGTCCGACACTTCCTTACGTTCATTACCGCCCGAAACAGAAGGATTCGCGTCACCATGACTTCCCGCAACGGCTCACCGAGCGCCCCGACCGATGATCTGCCACAGGTCGATCCTCCCGCAAGGGTCAGCCGCCCGGTCCGCGCCTACGCCGCCTTCCTGCGGACCGGCGTTGGCCGATGGCTCGCGAAAAACATCGCGCCGAAGGTCGACCCGTGGCTGCTGCGAGCCACCGGGGGCCGACTGGCCATGGGAGTGATGCTGCCTTCAGCGCTGCTCACCACCACCGGGGCCAAAACCGGTCAACCGCGCACCAACCCAGTCTTCTACTTTCACGACGGGCCCGACGTGATCGTGATCGCCTCCAACTATGGCGCTGACAAACACCCCGCCTGGTACTACAACCTCAGCGCAAGCCCCCGCGTGCAGATTGCAACGAACGGCGGCGGACCGGTGATGTCCGCGGACGCGGTCAGCGACCCCGCCGAGCGAGAGCGCCTCTGGGCCATGGCCGACCGGGTCTACCCACTCTGGCCCGACTATCGGCGGCACGCCGCGCGGTGCCATCGCACCATCCCGATCATTCGCCTCCGCGCCGACGCGACGTGATTCGTCGTCGCGGCCCGGTCGAAATTCACTTCGACTGGCGTTGAGACGCGGCCCGGCCAGTCATCACCGCACGGTACTTGCTGTCGGGATCGGACAGGGAGCGCCATGATCGGAGTCGTCAGGTGTGAGCAGACTGCTACTTCGTCGAGATCGAGCACTCCGGCGGTGACGCGTGTGGCGCTCTCAGAGCGCGCAGCCGCGTGAACCGGACAGACGCCATCACGGGGAACTCACGCCAGTTCTCGTGGCGAGGAAGCATGCCGGCGTCGATGCCGAACGCCGCGCAGGCCCCAGGCGGCAAGGCGCTCCGCCGGGCCTAGACGTGGTTTCGAAATTCGTTTCCCCACACGGGGTTTCACGTGCCACCTACGCATTCTGTGATGGGCTCGGGGACACGGTCTCGAGGATCTGGATCACTCGGTCGACCCTGCGATGCGGGCGGTGGTGCGCGCCGAGGCTAGGAAGCCGTCCGTACAAGTGCGGACTGGTGCTTGCAATGAGGGGCGAGTCACAGTAACGTAGTCGACGCGATCCGGATATCCGGTTCATTATCCATAAATACGTATCACGAAAGGTCCGCATCATGTCCGCACCCGTCTCTCCAGGCATGTTCCGCACCAACACCGGCGTCCCGCTACCGTTGGTCGCTCTGCCGCAGGGTGAACTTCTGACCGTCAACATCGACCAGATCCCGCTGCTCAAGGACGCGATGGGCCCCGGCATCCACATCAAGCCGCTGCGCCTGGACCCCGAAAAGGGACAGGTGGTCCTCATGGCCACCATGGCGCCCGGTTGCCTCCTGCCCATCCACTACCACACCGGCACGGCCGAGGTGTACACGTTCTCGGGCTGCTGGAGGTACGCCGAGTACCCCGACCAGCCGCAGACCGCGGGCGACTACCTGTATGAGCCGGGCGGCTCGGTGCACACCTTCTACTGCCCCGAGGACAACACCGAGGACACCGTTGTGCTGCTGTGGATGGAAGGCGCGCAAATCGGCTTCAACCAGGACGGCACGCTGCACCACATCAACGACGCGACCTCCATTCAGCACGTGACCGAAACCGTGTCGGCGGCACAGGGCACTGGGACGGTCGGCTACATCCACGGCGGCGCCGCCGGTGTCGTCAATTCCTGATCGGAAGGAACAACTCATGCAACCGGCGTTTGACGGTGTCCGGGTCCTCGAACTCGGCCAGATCTACAACGGCCCATACTGCGGGCTGCTACTCGCACAGCTGGGCGCCGACGTCATCAAGATCGAGCCACCCGGCGGTGAGCAGCTGCGCTTCCGCTCCCATCAGCCGGTCGAGTCCCACGAGTTCGTGATGCTCAACTCCAACAAGCGAAGTGTGGTGCTGGACCTGAAGACCGAGGCCGGGCGCCAGAGCCTGCTCGACCTGGTCGAGACGGCCGACGTGCTCATCGAGAACTTCGCGCCGGGCACCATGGAGCGCCTTCAGCTCAGCGCGGAGCGACTTCTCGAGCACAACACGCGTCTGGTCGTGGCCTCCGGCAAGGGCTACGGGTCCACCGGTCCCTACGCCCATATGTCGGCCATGGACATCACCGTGCAGGCGATGTCGGGCAGCGCCTCGGCCACCGGGGAGTCCGATGGGCCACCAACGAAGTCCGGTGCAGCGTTCGTCGACTTCTCCGGCGGCATCCACCTGTTCGGGGCGATCAGTGCCGCCCTGTTCCAGCGCGAGCGCACGGGGCGGGGACAGATCGTGGAGGTCTCGATGCACGACACCATCTATCCGATGCTGGCCTCGAGTCTCGGTGGCCTGCACAACAACCCGGATCGAGAGCTGCCCGAGCGCACCGGGAACCGGCACTCGGGGATGGCGGTCGCGCCATACAACATCTATGAGACGAGCGACGGCTGGCTGGCGATCATCTGCATCTCCGAGCGCCATTGGCGGGGAGTGGCGACGGCGCTGGGCCGGTCCGAGCTGATCGACGACCCGAGGTTCCGCACCGAGAAGGCGAGGGTCGGCAATATCGATGCGGTCGACGAGGAGGTGTCTTCGGTGACCAGAACCCGTACACGCGCCGACCTGGTCCGCGACCTGCAGGCCGCCGGTGTGCCGTGTGCGCCGGTCAAGTCGATCCGCGAGGTCGACAGCGACGAGCACCTGATCCAGCGTGGCATGATCCAGTATGTCGAGCACGCAGCGCGGGGACGGGTTCCTGTGCCGGGATGTGCTCTGCGCCTGAGTGATTCGCCGGTCGGACCGTTGCGGGCCGCCCAGCCGCTTGGCCAGTCGACAGAGGTGGTCTTGGCGGAACTGTCGGGCGAGGAGAGTCAACATGTCGTTCACGCCTGAACCCGGCACTCCGCTGGAGGCGTACTACACCCAGGTGCAGCCGCGGATTGGGGCGGTACTGTCGCGGCGCAGCCTCGGCACGCTGGACGCGGTGGCCATCGGTCGCTACGCAATGACCATCGGCGCCTCCGACCCGAGTCACTACGACCCGGTGGCCGCACGGTCGGCTGGGTACGCCGACGTCGTGGCGCCACCGAACATGCTCGCCGCGATCGTCGAGTGGGGTGTCGGCACCCCCGAAGCCCAGCTTCAGCCCGACGGAACTCCGCTCGACGGTGACATGCCTCTCGGTGGCGACCTCGGGCTGCGCGTAATGGGTGCCGGAGAAGAGATGGAGTTGGTCAACCCCGTCGTCGCCGGGACCGAGCTGATGCTCGAGGCGACGCTCGAGGCGGTCACGCCGAAACAGACCCGCTCTGGCACCTGTGTGTTCGTCACCACCATCAACACCTTCACGTCCGCCGACGGCGCCGTCCTCAACCGCAACAAGCGCACCGTCGTGCTTCGTAATCCCCTGCAGGAGTCGTGATGTCCGTCAATTTTCAGGTCGGAGACACCCTCCCACCGCTCAAGCACTCCGCCACGGCCTTTCAGTTGTTCCGCTACAGCGCGGTCACGTGGAACCCGCACCGCATCCACTTCGACGAGTCCTATGCGCGCGAGGAGGGCCACGACGGTGTCGCGCTGCACTCCCACCTCCGCGCGGCACTCGCTCTGCGCTGCGTCACCGAGGGCCTCGGCCCTGACTGGCGCGTCACGAAGGTCGCCTACCGTTTGCGCAAGCCCGTCTACGCGCCCGCCGATATGGCCTACACCGCAAGGGTGACCGCGGCCGAGGGCGACACCATGACACTTGAGCTGATTGAGGAGCATTCCTCCGGTGACGTGGGGTTCGAAGGTACGGCGTGGATCAGCAAGACAACGGGGGCAACACCATGACATCAGCACCAGGGCGGGGCCATCGTCCCGTCCGCATCGGCAACTGCTCCGGCTTCTACGGTGACCGAGCTTCGGCGATGGCCGACATGGCGCACGCCGGCGGGATCGACGTCCTCACCGGCGACTACCTCGCCGAGGTAACGATGCTGATCCTCGGGAAGGCGCGCGCAAAAGACAGCACGAAAGGGTATGCGGCCACCTTCCTGCCGCACCTCGACGGGGCGCTCGAGCACCTCGTCGCCAACGGGATCCGGCTCGTCGTCAACGCGGGAGGGCTCAACCCCGCCGGGCTGGCCGTCGCAACGCGCGAACTGATCGCCCGCCGCGGCTACGACCTTCGCGTCTCTCACATAGAAGGCGATGACGTCTTCTCTCGCCTCGATGCTCTCCAGCAAGCCGGCCACTCCCTGCCGCATTTGGCGAGCGGCGAACCGCTGTCATCCTGGCCGCACAAGCCACTGACGGCCAACACCTACCTGGGCGGATTCGGCATCGCCCGCGCCCTGCACAACGGCGCCGACATCGTCATCACCGGCCGGGTCGCCGACGCCTCCGTGGTCGTCGGTCCCGCCGCCTGGTGGTGGAGTTGGACCCCGAATGACCACGACGCGCTCGCCGGCGCGGTCGCCGCCGGACACGTCATCGAATGCGGGCCCCAAGCGACTGGCGGCAACTTCTCCGGGTTTCGAACCGTTGCCGACCTCGTGGAGCCGGGGTTCCCGATCGCCGAAATCGACGCCGACGGTTCATCAGTGATCACCAAGAACCCGGGCACCGGCGGAGCCGTCACCCGGGACACCGTGACAGCTCAACTTCTCTACGAGATAGGTGAACCCGCCTACCTCAACTCCGACGTGACCACACACCTGGATACTGCCGCGCTGACCGACCTGGGTGACGACCGCGTCGAGATCCGTGGTGTGCGCGGCTCGGCGCCACCCACCACGACCAAGGTCGCGATCACCGGGATCGGCGGCTGGCAGAACAACGTGATCTTCGCGCTCACCGGGACCCATCTCGACGCAAAGACCGCTCTCGTCGAGCGGTCCGTCCACCGCTACGTCGAGGCGGCCGATGGTATCGACGCGGTGGCGATCGACCGTATCGGCCAGGCCCAGCACGATCCCGACAGCCAGAATGCCGGAACCGAGCTGCTGAGGATCGCAGTGCAGGGCACGAAAGACGCTGCAGGACGTGGCTTTTCGTCCCAGATGGTCGAGCTCGCCCTATCCAGCTATCCAGGCCTGTACTCGCTCGGCCCGCCACAGCCCGGGTCAGCGTTCGGTGTCTACTGGCCCGCACTGCTCGACCAGGCAGTGCTCGAGCACACGGTCCACCACCACGACGGCACGACCGAGACCATCACACCCCGCACCGCACCCCGCCCCGGAGGCGAGGTCAGCCCGCCGGCGGAGGTGTCGGTGGCGACGCCGGCGCCGTCGACCGACGAACTGGTCGTCGCCTCACTCGGTGACATCGTGCATACCCGCTCCGGCGACAAGGGCGGCGACGCGAATCTCGGCGTGTGGGTACGGGACCCGAAAGCGTGGGAGTGGCTGAAGGCGACCCTCACCGTCGACGAACTGCGACGCCTACTTCCTGAAACAGGAGAATTAGTCGTCGTGCGTTACGAATTACCGAACCTCGGCGCGGTCAACTTCCTCATCCGGGGATTGCTCGGGACCGGCGCCACCTCGTCGCTGCGGCTGGACGCGCAAGCCAAGGCGCTCGGCGAATGGCTGCGGTCGCGCAGCACCAAGGTGCCGCGATCTCTCGTTGCGCGGTAGCCCGAGGCGACGACATGAACGACAACGGGAACGAGCCGACGACATGAGAAACGACAACAGCCGACATTGGGCCGTGTTGGTGCCGACCGTGCCGGGAGCCGTCCTGACCGCCCAGGCGCAGCAGGTTGAAGCCGCCGGTTTGGCGGGGATCTTCTGCCCGCAGATCTACAGCGCGCCGTTCATGGCCCTGGGGCATTGCGCGGCAGTGACCGAGCGCGTGCAGCTGGGCAGCGGCGTTGCCATCGCCCACGCCCGCAGCCCCTTCGAGACGGCGATGACAGCGATCGACCTCGACCGCCTGTCGGACGGTCGGTTCGTGCTCGGCCTCGGGACCAGCACGCGGATGTGGGTGGAGGACATCTTTGGAATGCCGGGCTACGGCAAGCCGCTCGCCCACCTCCGCGAGACCGTCGAGCTCATCCGCCTGATCATCGCCAACGGCCACACCGGTGAGCTCGAGCGGTTCGAGGGGAACTACCACCGGCACGACTTCAGCCAGTTCCAGGGAACGTTCGCCGCGCCCCTTCGCACCGACATCCCCATCTGGATCGCCGCGAACCAGTCGGGCCTCACGCGCCTGGTGGGTGAGATCGCCGACGGCTTCATGAGCCACCCGATCCACAGCACGCGTTGGAGCCTCGAACGCGCGCTGCCCGCGCTGCAGCAAGGACTTCACAAGGCGGGTCGCTCGCGCGCCGACATCCACTGGAACGCTGGGTATTACGTGGCGGTGAACCGCGACCGGGACGAAGCGCTGCAGGACGCCCGCATCACCGTCGCGTTCTACGCGCAGTTCGAGCAGTACGAGCCCATGTTCGCCGCCCACGGCTTCGAGAAGGAGGCCCGCGCCTGCCAGGAGGCGGCACGCCGCAAGGAGTACGCCACCGCCGGAGCCGCCGCCGTCAGCGAAGAGATGGCCGAGACCTTTGTCATCCTCGGCTCACCGGACGAGTGCCGCGCCAGGCTCGAGGAGGTTTGGGGAGTCGCCGACTCGTTCTGCCTCGTCCCGCCGCAGTACGACCTCTCGCCGGACAAGACGATGGCTTACGCCGCCGCCATCGCAGACACCTTCTACGAGTGATGCACGAGCCGGTCCTACTGTGCGCCGAAGTCGAGGCTTCGACTGTCGGTCCCCGGAATCGCATCGCTCGTTGAGATGGCACAGTCCCACACCCAGCCCACCAGGAGAGCATCGATGAGCGACGAAAGCACCGTCGACGTTGTTCGCAAGGCCACCCGAGAGTTGGCCCGCAACTTCGACTACGCGTACTGGCGCGACAAGGACAAGCGCGGGGAATACCCGTGGGAGTTCGTCAACGCGTTCGCGCAAGGCGGATGGCTCGGCGCGCTGGTCCCCGAGGAGTACGGCGGGCTGGGGCTCGGTATCGCCGAATCCGGTGTGATGATGCAGGAAATCTCTGCCTCCGGTGCCGGCGCGAGTGGCGCCTCCGCGGTCCACTTTTACCTGTTCCCACCCGCCCCGATCATCCGCCACGGCTCCGAGCAGATGAAGCGCGAGTTCCTGCCCCAGCTCGCCCGGGGCGACATCCTGATGGCGTTCGGCGTCACCGAGCCCACCGCCGGGGTGGACACCTCGCGCATCAGGACCAAGGCGGAGAAGGTGGACGGCGGCTGGGTCGTCAATGGTCAGAAGGTCTGGATCAGCAACGCTCAGAACGCCCACAAGATCCTGCTGCTGGCACGCACATCCGCCCGCGATGAAAACAAGCCGCTAAACGGGATGACGCTCTTCTTCACCGATCTGAACCGCGACCGGATCACCGTCCGCGAGATCGAAAAGCTGGGCCGGTCGGCGATCGACTCCAACGAGCTTTTCATCGACAACCTCGAGGTCGGTGACGACGACGTGGTGGGTCAGGTGGGCCAAGGCTTCAAGTATCTCATCGACGGGCTGAACTCCGAACGCATCGTGGTGGGCTTGGAAGGGGTCGGCATCGGTCAGGCGGCGCTGGAACTGGCGACCGCCTACGCCAACGAGCGGGTGGTGTTCGACCGGCCCATCGGACAGAACCAGGCGGTCGCCCATCCGCTGGCGGACTCGTGGATGCGCCTGGAGTCGGCCCGGCTGATGGCGATGCACGCCGCCGAGCTCTACGACGGCCACCAGAACTGCGGCGTTCAAGCCGCCGCAGCGAAGTATCTCGGCGCCGAGGCCGGCTTCGACGCATGCGACCGCGCCATGTCCACCTACGGTGGCTACGCCTACGCCAAGGAATACCACGTCGAACGGCTGTGGCGGGAAGCACGATTGCTCCGCAACGCGCCCTTCGCGCAGGAGATGGTGCTCAACTACATCTCGACCCAAGCGCTCAAACTGCCCCGCGCCTACTGATCGGGCACGAGGACGATGCGTGCGCCGGTGGGTTTCTTTTGCAGCCAGCCGGACTCAGTTCATGGCGTTAGCTGCCATGAAAGATCCTTTCAGGCAAGCGATTCTGGAATGTGGCGGCAATGCCGCACGCAGCACCATTCAGGAGGCCCGATGACGACCACGGTCCGGGTGCTCGGAAAGCGCAAACTGCTGGTGGCCAGTGCGCGGCGGATCCCGAAAGACCGTGTCCCGTAACGGTAAGCGCCCTCTGAGCGCTCGTGACCCGGACGGCGACGCATTGCGCCGTGCGCTGCGGGTAGCCATCATCGTGCCGGTCGCGGGCGTGGTCGGCTACTGTCTCGCGGGGCCATCGCAGACTGCGTTGTTCACCTTGCTCGGCGCGATCTGGCTGCTGGGACTCGTTGATTTCCCCGGCAATCGGCGGGTACGGGCACTGGGATACTGCGGCCTCGGAATCAACGGGGCGGTGTTGATATCGGTCGGCACGCTGGTGCAACCGTTTCCGTGGTTGGCCGTGGCGCTGACGTTCGTTCTCGGTGTGGCGGTGACGCTGGCCGGGGTGCTCAGTGAGACGATCGCGGCGGGTCGACGCGTTACGCTACTGCTGTATGTCCTTCCGGTGTGCATGCCCCCCGCCCCGGTCACCGCGCGGCTGCTGGGCTGGGCTATTGCGTTGGCCGTGTGCGTGCCGGCGGCGTTGTTCCTGTTATCCCCGCGCCACGGCGAAGATCTACGCGGTCACGCCGCGCGGGTGTGCACGGCGCTGGCCGATCGGCTCGACGGCGGGGGATCGGGCGACGAGGTGTCGAGCGCAATGAGCGCGCTGGAAAAGAACTTCATGAGCGCCGAATACCGGCCGGTGCGGTTGACGGCCGGCAGCCGCGCGCTTGTGCGTGTGGTCGAGGACTTGAAGTGGCTGACTGATCGGGTGGGTGATGACGATGACGTGGGGCCGGCCGCCAAGCAGGCGCCGGTGGTCGCGGTGTTGCGGTGCTGCGCCCGCACGCTCAGCGCCGCGCTCGCGTCCGGAACGACCGTCGACCGAGAAGAACTGGATGCCGCACTAACCGAATTGCGTGCTGTGGCAAGGGGGCGCGACCGCGAGGACGTGATCGCTTTGTTCGCCGTGGACGACGAGGATGCGTTGACGCTCGGGCGGGAAGCGCTTCGGCGCCGCGCGATCGCCACGGCGGTCGACCTGACCGGCCGGATGATCGCCGCCGCAGCAGCGGCCGATGCGCGTCCTTTATGGGCAAGGGCGCTTGGCTTGCGGCTGCCGGACACCGGCGCCGCCGACCGGTTGCTCCCTGAAACGGTGGCCGTAAGGAGAATTGTCAAGGGGTTCCTGGCTATCCGCTCGGTGGCCGCACGCAACGCGATTCGCACCGGTGTGGGATTGGCGTTGGCCGTAGTGATCACGTACGTGTTTTCACTCCAGCACGGAATGTGGGTCGTGCTCGGCGCCATCGTGGTGCTCGGCAGCAGCGCCCTCACGACCGGAACGAAGGTGGTCCGGGCGATGGCAGGCACTGCGATCGGCGTCGTTCTCGGTGCCGTGCTGATCGTGCTGGTTGGCGGCCATCCGGGGCTGTTGTGGGCGCTGATGCCGGTCCTGCTCTTTGCGGCGGCCTACGTCCCGCGGGTGGCCTCCTTCACCGCGGGACAGGCGGTTCTGACGATGATGGTGTTGATCGCCTACAACCTCATCATGCCCATCGGCTGGCGGGCCGGGCTGCTGCGGATCGAAGACGTCGGGGCAGGCGCGGTGGTCGCGATCGTCGCGGCGGTGTTGTTGTGGCCGCGCGGCGCCACCGCCTCGGTGCACGGGGTGATCGGTGAAGCTGTCAGCACCGCCTCGCAGTACCTTCAAGCCGCGGTGCGACGCGTCACCCGGGGGGCTTCCGAGGAGATCGACCACACACTCACTGCGCTCGGATACGATGCGCTGGCCGCATCGCGCATCATGGATGACGCTGTGCGCCACTATCTTTCGGAAAGTGGCAGTTCCGATCTCCAGTCGCCTGTGGTGCACGCTGCCAATCGCGCCATCCGACTCCGGATGGTGGCAGAGGTGATCGCCGACATCGCGACGTCGCCGCCGCTGCTGGCATACCCGCGGGCGCGCGAGGCCCTCGAGATGCGCGCCGAGTCGGTCGCCGAGCGCGTTGCGGGGGGCAGCGACATGCCGTGGCCGCCGATCAGCGACGAATTAGTGGTCGCTTTGCGCGCTGAGCCCAGCGGCGAGGAGTTGGCCGTCGACGCTGCGCTGCCCCTGGTGGCAGTGGCGGCGAATCTCGCTGAGTTGGAGTTGATCTACCCGTCGCCCGCAGTGGCCGCGCTGCGAGGTTGAAGGGCCAGTCGGCCTCGCGGCGCTAGCTGAGCCCGGCGTCCACCAGCAGGCGTGTTAGCCCCACTTCGGCACATCGTGCCGAGACGTGCGAAATACCCGTGCGAGCTTCCGCGACTCGGCCCGTGGCGGTGAGAGTTTCGATCAGGAGCAGCTCGGCCTGCAGGGCCGAGAGGGGTCTGCGCTGACCGTCGATTCCGGTGGCAAGATCCGCCGCCCGCCGACAAGCCAGCCCCTGATCGTCGGGCGAGTCACTGGCCGCCAGCAGGCGGACAGCTGAATCCTCGTCGAGTTCTGCTGTGAGCGTTGCTATTCCGTCGTCATTCGGAATGGTGCGGGTGGAGCGCAATCGAGCGGCTGTCACCGGATCGATCTGGATCCCGAGCCGGATGCGCTCGTTGTTGATGGCGGCCTCGAGCCGCGGCAACCGCAACCGTCGCGCGGCGTCCATGCCGGCGTCAAGGCGCTCGATCGCCGCGGACCGATCCCCGTGTAGTGCCCTTGTTCGGGCTCCGATCACAAACCTCGCCGCAAGGTAGTCCACGCCGCCGCCTTCGGATCCGAACTGATAACTGTCGTCCAGCAACCGCGTGGCCTCGGCCAATTCGCCGGTCTCGTAGAGAAGTTGGCCAAGAAGCGCACTGGCGAGCCGGACGGCATGCGAGTGCGGTCCGACGCCGGTGGCGATCTCGAACGCGTCCCGGAAGTTCGTCAGGGCGGACGGGATGTCGAGTCGATACCTGTCGGCGATGCCGCCGTAACAGCGGGCGTAGACGGCGGAGAAAGGGCCCATCATCTCGTTGTAGGGCGAAGCCCAATCAAGCAGTCGGTGCGCGGCGTCGAAGTCGAATCGGTAGATCGCCGCGAACGCCGCGATATTTCCGGCCACCCCGGGCACCTGCGGATGAAGAGTGTCCGGCCTCGACATCGCCTCTGCGATCAGACCTTCCACGTTCTCGGTGCGGTCGGCGTGTGTTTCCGCGACCGCTTGCAGCACGCCGGCTTCGGCTTTCAAATCCGCGCGTGTCGTCTCATCGAGATCTGCGTTGGCCACGCTGGCTTCGAACCGGTGCACCGCAGCTTGCATCGGGCCCTGTCGTTGCAGGAGGAGGTTCGCCCACGCGATGGTCAGTTGAAGCCTTGCCCGCGAAGCCACCATCTGCGGCGGCAGCTTCTTGACGATCCCGAGCAGGGTCGTCATCCTCGACTGCTCGACCAAGTTCGTCTCGTCCTGCTCGACAAGGTCGACCGCGTGGATCGGGTCGTAGGCCAGAGCATGGTCGACGGCCTCGTTGAGGTAGCCGTGATCGGCGAACCATGCCGACGCGGTGCGGTGGAGTTCTTCGAGGTGGTCGGGCCGGTCATGCTTCAGTCGACCACGCAGGAACTCGGCGAACATCTGGTGGTACCGGTACCAGCCCGGCTCATCATCTACGCGCTGAAGGAACAGACCGCGTCGCTCGACGTCTTCGAGTGTCGCCTGCCCGCGCGTCACCCCGGCCAGCGCCGAGGCCAGCCCACCGCAGGTTCGCTCGGTGATGGACGTCGCCAGCAGGAACTCGCGCAGTTCAGGTTCCAGAGTGTCGACGACGTTCTCCGCCAGGAACTCGCCGACCACATCGCTGGCACCGGATAGTCGGCCGATCAAGCTGTTGGCGTCATCGCCGCTACGCAGCGAAAGTGCCGCCAGCTGCAGGGCGGCGGCCCACCCGTCCGTCGAGGCGGTCAACGCGTCCACGTCGCTGCCTGACAGTTGCAACCCGCCGACGTCGTTTAGAAATGACCGCGCCTCGCTGCCGTTGAAACATAATGACTCGCAACTTATCTCGACCATTTCGTCTTGTATTCGCAACCGGCTCAACGGCAGTCCGGCGCGTGACCAGCTGGTCACGATGATTTGCATGTGGTGGCATCCGTGCTCGAGCAGGAACCCGAAGGCGGCGGTGGTCGCGGGGTCGGACACGCGGTGCCAATCGTCTATTACCAGCGCGATCCGATCGTCTTTCTCGTGGATCTCGTCGATGAGCGTGGTCAAGACGTAGCGGCCGGCGTGGTCGCCGTGCTCCTCCAGCACCTGCCCCAGCGATGCGGCCAAAGCTGGACGGACTCGTCGGAGCGATTCCAGCACATGCGCCAGGAACCAAACGACGTTGTTGTCGTCGTCATCGATCGTCAGCCAGGCGACCGCCACGCCATCGCGCACGAGCTCTTCTCGCCACTGAGCCGCCAGTGTGCTCTTGCCGAAGCCCGACGGCGCGTGAATGAGGACAACTCGCCGGCGACCTCCCGCACGGAGTACACCAATGAGCCGGTTGCGGCTGACCAGCGATCTAGTCGGAACCTGAGGCCGGTACTTGGTGGCCGGCGTTGGGGGCGTCGGCGTGGCGGCGATATCCCGGCGAACCCTTGACGGCACCACAGCAGCCGTCTGGCCCTCCAAGCTCAAGTCGATTGGCCGTGCCATCTCATCGACAGTCACACCGTTGGCGCGCTGAATCTCACGCAGCTCGTCGCCCAACGCTGCCGCGCTCGCCGGACGGGCCGCCGAATCCTGCGCCATGGCCCGTTCGATCACCGCGGCCACCTCGGCCGGCAATCCCTGCTCGCGCAGATCCGGTATCGGTTGTGACGTGATCCGGAGGAACTGAGCGACCACCTGCTCGCCGCTGGCCCGCTCGAATGCTGCGTGTGCGGTCAGCATGCAAAACATCGTCGCGCCAAGTGAATACACGTCTGATGCGGGCGTCGGGCCGGCACCCCCGAGCACTTCGGGCGCAGTGAATGCCGGTGAACCGGTGATGACTCCGGTCGCGGTCTGAAAACCCCCGGCCATCCTGGCGATACCGAAGTCGGTCAACTGCGGTTCCCCGTACTCGGTCAGCAGGACGTTGCCCGGCTTCACGTCACGGTGCAATATGCCCGCGCGATGGGCGGCTTCGAGCGCTCCCGCCAGCTTCACCCCGATGCGCAGGGTCTCAGACCAATCGATTGGACCGTGCCGGCGGATCAGCGCCTCCAGCGAGCCCTTGCTGTGGCAGGGCATAACGATATATGGCCGGCCCCCGGCCGTGGTGCCCACCTGGAATATGGTCACGATGTGGGGATGACCGGACAACCTGCCCATCGCGCGCTGCTCGCGAAGGAACCGGTCGAGACTGTCCGGGTCCAATTCGCCGGTCAACACCTTGATGGCGACTTCGCGATCCAGCAACGGCTGAACGCAGCGATAGACCACCCCGAACCCGCCGCGCCCGATTTCGGCGACATCGTCGAATCCAGCGCTGCACAAATCCGCGGGGATGTCTGCAAGCACATCCCGCTGGGTCGCCTGCGGGTCGGCGTCAGCCATCGGCGGTCACTGTCCTCAGCCGGGGTTGGCCCCACTGCTGTAAGGACACGATATCGCCGATTCTGCCCGCCGACGACGAGATAACCGCGCCGGCTGAACGAGATGCTTCCACCGGCGCCGGCACCGCTGAGGGCTAACGCGCTCGAGGTGTCCGAAAAGTCACGCCAGCAACGCCCGTGCCATGACGACGCGCTGAATCTGATTGGTGCCTTCGTAGATCTGGGTGATCTTGGCGTCGCGCATCATGCGTTCGACTGGGAAGTCGACGGTGTAGCCGGCGCCGCCGAACAGCTGCACGGCGTTGGTGGTGACCTCCATCGCGACGTCGGAGGCAAAGCACTTCGCGGCCGACGAGATGAAGCTCAGCGCCGGTTCGCCACGCTCAGCGCGGGCGGCCGCGGTATAGACCATCAACCGCGCAGCCTCCACCTTCATCGCCATGTCGGCCAGCATGAACTGCACGCCCTGGAAGTCGCTCACCGGTTTGCGGAACTGCTTGCGTTCCTTGGTGTATGCGACAGCGGCGTCCAAGGCGCCCTGCGCGATGCCGACGGCCTGCGCCCCAATCGTCGGTCGGGTGTGGTCGAGGCTGGCCAGCGCGGTCTTGAACCCAGTGCCCGGCTCGCCGATGATGCGGTCGCCGGGAATGCGGCAGTTCTCGAAATACAGTTCGGTGGTGGGTGAGCCCTTGATGCCGAGCTTGCGCTCCTTCGGGCCAACCGTGAAGCCTTCGTCGTCCTTGTGGACGACGAAGGCCGAGATGCCCTTGGCGCCCTTGTCCGGATCGGTCACCGCCATCACGGTGTACCACGTTGACCTGCCGCCGTTGGTGATCCAGCACTTGGAGCCATTGAGCACCCAGTCGTCGCCGTCGGCGCGGGCGCGGGTGCGCATCGACGCGGGATCGCTGCCGGCTTCGCGTTCCGACAACGCGTAGGACGCCATCGCGTCGCCCGATGCCAGCGATGGCAGCACCTGCCTCTTCAACTCGTCTGAGCCACTGAGGATCAGCCCGATCGTGCCGAGCTTGTTGACGCCGGGGATCAGCGATGAAGATGCGCACACCCGAGCGACCTCCTCGACAACAATGCAACACGCCACCGCGTCGGCGCCCTGGCCGCCGTACTCCTCGGGGACATGCACCGCCGAGAACCCGGTGTCATTGAGGACCTTGAGCGCTTCCTCGGGAAACCGGGAGTTCTCGTCGACGTCAGCGGCGTACGGGGCGATCTCCTTCTCGCACAGATCGCGCAGCACGGCGCGAAGCTCATTGTGCTCGTCGGACAGCTTGAAGAGGTCGAACGATGGATCACCGAAGCGTTGCATGTAGGGCAGATTAGGTGTACGGCGGCCCGTCGCCATCGTGCCCGCAACACGAAAACGACAGGAATGGTTGTGGCCCGGCGCTAACGGGACCCGCCATTGTCGCCGTAGAACAAACCCGCGCCAAGAGTTGGTTGTCCGACGACGAAGCCGCGCACCCGACCGGTGGGCTAACTTCCTCCAATCTTATTGCCGGAGAGGAAGAGCCGATCCATTATGTCGTACATCCCGCACATCCTTACGTTCCTTCTGGTGCTGTCACCGCTTTACATTCCGGTCGGGGTCACCATTGTGCACGCCTTTGAAACCTGGCGGTCTCGCTCGTCCGTTCCGGTGCCCACCACCGCCCTCGAGCGTCGGCGTCTTCAAGGTGCCGACCAATTCAGTTGAAGGCGGCTCGAGTTCACGCCTTTCGACGGAACTCTTCGATCAACCGCGCCTGCTCAGCCGCAGCCGTAATGATCTCGACGTGGCCGCCATCGTGAACGTGTAGTGTCGCCTTCGGCAGGAGCCGCTGCATGATCTTGGCGTTGGCCAGCGGAATGACCGGATCGTCGCTGCCCGCCACGATCAAGGTGGGCTGCCGGATGAGCGGCAGGATGAAAACGCTGGTCCAACCGGCCCCGGCGATCAGCTGGTGCAGGTACCCGACGCGCGAGCCGGCCATCAATTGGCGGTCGAAGATGCGCTTGATCATCATCGGGTCGCTGCGGGCCGTGCCGCCGTAGATGTCGGGCGCGATTTTGGCGGCATAGCGGTGATCCAGGAATCGCCGGGGCGTCAGCATCTTCGCCAGCACCGATGGTTTGCCGGGAATCATCAGCGAACCGGTACCCGTGGAAACCAGGATGAGCCGCCGGCACCGGTGCGGGTTTTGGAACGCGAACTGCTGGGCAAGGCCGCCGCCCCATGACAATCCCAGGACGTCGACCTGTGACCTGCCGGCTTGCCGGTCGATGACCCCGATCTTCCTAAGTAGCCTTCCCAGCACCGCGGCCAAGTACGGGAATCGATATGGAAACGGCGAATCCGGTGAAGCGCCGGAGCCCGGGACGTCGAACCTCACCACGGTGGTGTCCGGATCCAATTGCGCCACAAATGGATCGAGAACTTCAAGGCTTGCCCCGATTCCGTTGCATAGCACCAAGGGGATTCCGGTGCCCCACCGGATGTCGACCCGAATCTGCTGGCCGAGGACCGAGATCAGGTTTTCATCGTTCATGCTTGCGCCTACAGGAGAGCTCTATGACTTCAGCGATGCCCTCCGTGCCCGTCGGGGGCGGCGGACCGGCCGTCGCCCTTAGCAGACGCGATCTCGCGTTGGAGAAGACATCGGTGCTCACCGATGCTGCCCGGCCGATGCAGGCGAAGCTGAACTCCAACGCCACGACGAGGAGCCGGATAGGCAACACCGCGAGGCGATCAGCGTTCATGAACGTAGCTGCCCGGCGCCGGACCCAACGGCGCCAGGTCGTCACCGCCGAGCACCGTGGGCGCCGGCTTCTGCTCGCCGCCGCGCTCCGCCAACCACGCCGAGAAGTCGGGCCACCAGGAATCGCTGCGCGTTTCCGCCGATGCCGCCCAACGCGCCGGGTCGCGTTCGTCGACGTTTCCCGCTCGGTAGGAAGCTTTCGGGTTGCCCGGGGGATTGACCAGCGCGGCGATGTGTCCGCTCGATGACAGGACGAACCGCAGATTCTTGCTTCCCAGCATCCTCGCGCTGCGATAGCAGGCCTGCCAGGGCGAAATATGGTCGGCAACCCCGGCGACAACGTAGGTATCCGCCGTGACCGTGCCGAGGTCCACTGGGGTACCGAGCATGCGCACCCCCCCGGTTTCGACCAGCGCGTTCTGCAGGCCCATCGACAGCATCTCGCGATGCAGCGCTGCCGGCAGGCGCGTCGTGTCGGCGTTCCAGAACAGCACGTCAAACGGCGCCGGTGACCGGCCCTGCAGATAGTTGTTGACCCAGTACCGCCACACCAGGTCGGTCGGGCGCAGCCAAGCAAACACCTCGGCCATCGCTCGGCCGTCGAGGTAGCCCTTGCGCGCCGACATCGCGATCGCGAGTTTGGCCGTCGTCTCATCCACGGCCGCGGCCACGCCCGCCCGCTCCTGATCCAGGACGGTCACCATCAACGTCAGGCTGGCGATGCGCTGCGCCTCGCCCATCGCACTCAGATGCGCGGCCGTCATGGTCGCCAGGATGCCGCCCGAGCACGACGCCTGAACATGGGCGCTCTCCGAGCCCGTCACCAATCGGATCGTGTCCAGCGCGTCGACGATCGCAGCACCGTACGTGTCGCAGCCCCAGGACCGTTGTGCCGCAGTTGGATTGCGCCACGACATGGCGAAAACCTGATGGCCTTGGCGCAGCAGGTACTCCACCATGCTCCGACCACTGGCGATGTCCAAGATGTAGAACTTGTTGATTACCGGCGGCACCATCAGCAGTGGCACCGTCCACACCTTCTCGATTTGTGGTGTGTACTGGATGAGTTCGAACACCTCGTTGCGGTAGACGACCTCTCCGGGCGTGACAGCAAGATCCTCTCCGACCGTGAATGCGTCGGGCTCCACCATCGACGGAATCCGCGGCGGCACAGCCATATCGCGCAGGAAGCGTCGCACCCCCCGAACGACGTTCAGACCGCCGGTGTCGATGATCGCCTTCCAGCCCAACGGGCTGATCACCGGGTTGTTGCTCGGTGCGAGCCCTTCCATGACGACGTCGAGCACGAATCGGATCCGTTCGGCGTCACGCCAGTCGAGTTCCGCGTCGGAGAACAGGTTGGCCACGAATTCGGCGGCCGCCAAGTACGCCTGCATCGAACGCTTCGTCAACGGATTGGTCTGCCATGCCGGATCGCTGAATCGCTTGTCGGGCTTGGCCGGAGCGCGATCGCAATTACCCGTCGCGATCGAGGCGAGCTCGCGCCCGAACGACCCCACCCGTTCGGCGACGACGCCCGGGCGGCGGGCCAGATTCAAGCCGAACCTGCCCCACGAGGTGTCTGGCATCATCCCGCTTGCGACGCCCAGCGCCGAGCGGGTGAATAGCAGATCATGCGGTGTAGCAATTTCAGCCGGGTGCTGAACGTCTGGGCTTGGCATCGACTATCGCTTTCGGTTGCTTTCCGATTTCACTTCGTCGGCGTCGGTGCCGTGCGCAAGGCTGAGGTTAGGAGGACGTGGCGCCGTCGCCATCGTCCGCACGGGATCAATACCCGCGGGTAGGTTGTGGCGCGGCGACAACCAACCGGCCGGCGGTTGCTATCCGCGGCGCTGCTGGGTAACCGCGCTGCCGTACCAATGGCACAGCAGCAGGGCCAGCTCGACGTCGAGCCGGTCGGCGCCGATCTCGCGGCCCCGCCGGGCCACGGCCCGCCCGACCCGGTACTTGACCGTGTTCGCATGCAAGTTGAGCCGCTCAGCAGCCAGCTTGTAGCTGCCGTCGCTGGACAACAAGACGAGCAACGTCTCGCGCAGCCGGGCATCGTTCTCGTTGTCGACGGCCAGGTCGGCGAGCACTTCGGCCACCCACTCACGGGCCTGGGTGATGTCCCCGCCAAGCATGGCGGCCACCAACACACCGGGATCGTCCGCGGCGACCACAGTCGATTTATTCGGCTCGCGGGCGGCCCCCACCGCCCGCGCGGCCAGCGCCCTGCGATGCGACCGTCGGAATCCGCCGACACCCGCCGCCATCGAGCCGATTCCCACACTGGGCGAGTCCGCACGGGTGGCCGCGAATTGCCTGGCCTTCTCGATCGCTTCAGGCGCGGCGGCGCGGAACGGCAGCCATCCCCAGCCAGACACTCCGTTGGCGGCCACGAATAGTGGGCTCGCCGCCACCCCAGCCGCCTGGCCGATATCTCGCAGGAAACGTTGCAGATGGGGCAGTTCGTTGCCGTCGCTACCCGCATCGGGGAACCAGGCCACAACTGCCAGATGATGCCAGCGCAGCGGATAGCGAATCGTCGTCGACGCGGCGTCGACGTCAACAGGTGTCTTCGCGGCCAGAATCTCGCGCACACGCAACGCGCGAAGGCTGTTTTGATTCTCCAGCCAGCGTTCGCGCTCCTCCTCGTACGCTTCGACGACTTGCTGTGACATCCAATCGATGTACGCGAACATGGTCGCCGACATCTTCTCGAGCACGGCCACCCTGACCAATGGCTCCATGTCGGTCGCCTGGACCTCTGCGAATACGAGTTCATTCATGCGCCGCTGACCGACCCGGTAAGCACGCACCAGTCCGTGCACGGGCACTCCATGCTGGGCCAACCGCCGGGCGTACTCCATCGCCGCGGTCGGCGCCTCGACGCGCTGCACGTCGATCCCGTAGTGCATCGCGTGCAGCACAGTGTCGACGTTGCCTCCAACGCTGGCACCCAACAATTCAATGCTCTGCGCATCCAGGGCAAGCTCGGGGATCTCGTCCTGCAGTACATGCTGAATGGCGGCCGTCAATTCGCCCAGCCGTTGGTGGAGCCCACCAGCGATCTGGCGGACACAGCGGTCGACATCGGTATCCGTGCCGCTCGTCACACCATGACGGTAGATCTCCCTCACTCACTTGTGGGCCAAATGAGCGCTCGAGTTGTCTCCGGCCGACAAACGGCGCCCGGCATTTGAGTGGCCCAGACCATGACGATTCGTCCCGGGATTCCTAGTGTTACCGCTCACATAGGTAGCTCGGTCTGAGAGGGAATTACATGGATTTGTCGGCCTTACCAGATGAGCGCGCGACGCACGATCCGCTGGGGCAGGCGGTCGCCGACGACATCAGCGACCTAAACAACGCCGATTTCCTCGACGCAGTTAAGCGCGCCGCCGAGGTGCTGCGTGGCCGTGGTGTGGCGACGGGTGATGTGGTGGCGATCAAGCTGCCGAACACGGTCGAGTTCGTGGTGTCGTTGTTCGCCGCGTGGCGGTTGGGTGCCGCGGTCACGCCGGTCAACCCCGCGTTGTCGCCGCAGGAAGTGAGCTACCAGCTTGCCGACGCCGGCGCCAAGGTGCTGATCGCCGACGAGTTGCACCAGTGCGAGTCGGCTCCGGCCGACGCCAGTCGGGGCAACGACGCCTCGCTGGCGTTGCTGATCTACACCAGCGGAACCACGGGCCGCCCAAAGGGTGTCATGCTGGACCACGCGAACCTGAACGCCATGTGTCGCAGCGTCATTGAGGGCTTCACGCTGACCCGCGACGACCACAGCCTGTTGATACTGCCGCTGTTTCACGTCAACGGGATCGTCGTCGGGACGCTGTCGCCGTTGGTGGCCGGCGGCCGGGCGACGGTGGCCGGGCGCTTCGACCCGAAGACGTTCTTTACAGCACTCGAGCAGAGCCGGGCCACCTATTTCTCCGCCGTACCGACTATTTACACGATGTTGAGCGGGCTGCCCGACGAGCCGCAACCGGACACGTCATCGGTGCGGTTCGCGGTCTGCGGGGCTGCGCCGGCCAGCGTCGAGCTGCTGGAACGATTCGAATCGCGCTATGGCATCCCGATCATCGAGGGCTACGGGCTGTCGGAGGGCACCTGCGCCAGTGCGGTCAACCCGCTGAGCGGTCCGCGCAAACCTGGGACGGTAGGACTGCCGCTGCCCGGGCAGACCATCCGGATCGTCGACCCGGCAGGCCGCCCGGTCCCCGACGGTGAGGCCGGCGAGGTGGTCATCAAGGGCGCCAACGTGATGCGTGGCTACCTGAACCTGCCGGAGGAGACCGCGAAGACCATCGTCGACGGCTGGTTGCACACCGGCGACATCGGCCACCTCGACGAGGACGGCTACCTGGTCCTGGTCGATCGCGCCAAGGACATGATCATCCGCGGTGGCGAGAACATCTACCCGCGCGAGATCGAGGCCGTTGTCCACCACCTGCCGCAGATCGCCGAGGCCGCCGTCGTCGGGCGACCGAACCCCACCTACGGCGAGGAGCCGGTCCTGTTCGTCTCCACCCGCCCGAAGGCGACCGTCACCCCAGAGGCGATTCGCGATCACATCGCCGGGCAGCTCGCGAAATACAAGCGGCCGGCCGACATCACGATCCTTGACGACCTGCCCAAGAACCCCGTCGGCAAGATCGACAAACCCGCTCTGCGCCGGCTGCTGGCCGATTCGCTCGTCACCACTTCGACAAACGGGAGCTGATCATGAGTTTCACCAAGCCGGAATTTCCTTCCGTCGATCCGGCTGCCTTCCTGGCCAAGCCGTTGATGGAACGGATGCGCTTCCTTGCGCGGCACTGGACCGATAACGGCTTCGGGTCTCCGAGCATGGTGCATGCGATCTACATCGCAAAGCTGGTGTTCTTCTACGCCATCGGTGGCGCGTTCGTCGCGACGGTGACGTCGGGTCTGCCGGCGTTCTGGCATGTCGCGGAGTGGTGGAACCAGCCGATCGTTTACCAGAAAGCGGTCCTGTGGACGGTGCTGCTCGAGGCGATCGGCGTCGCCGGGTCATGGGGTCCGTTGGCTGGCAAAGTCAAGCCGATGACGGGCGGCATCCTGTTTTGGCTCCGTTCAGGCACCATCCGTTTGCGGCCGTGGAAGTGGGTGCCGTTCACCGACGGTGACCGCCGCACATGGTTCGACGGGATCCTCTACTTCGCCTTGCTGATCAGCGTCGCCGTCCCGCTGCTGTCCTCCGGAGTGCATAGCGACTCTTTGTCACAAGCTCTGCCGCACAACACATCCGGGCTCGTCGACCCGACCTTGCTGATCGCGCCGATCGTGTTGCTGGTGTTGAACGGCCTGCGCGACAAGATCATCTTCCTCGCTGCGCGGGGTGAGCAGTACCTGCCGGCGATGTTCTTCTTCACCGTACTGCCGTTTGTCGACATGATCGTCGCGCTGAAGCTGTTGATCGTCGCGGTATGGGTCGGTGCCGGCGTGTCGAAGTTCGGCAAACACTTCGCCAACGTCATCCCCCCGATGGTCAGCAACAGCCCCTTTATGCCGTTCAAGTGGGTCAAGCGGGCGCATTACCGCGACTTCCCACGCGATCTGCGGCCATCGCGGGCCGCCCACTTCATGGCCCACGTGGCCGGCACCACGGTGGAGATCGTCGCACCGCTGGTGCTGTTGTTCTCGACGAACAAGTCGTTGACGGTAGCGGCCGTGGTCGTCATGGTGGCCTTCCACCTGTTCATCGTCTCGACGTTCCCGCTGGCGGTGCCATTGGAGTGGAACGTGCTGTTCGCCTACGCGTCGATCTTCTTGTTCCTCGGCTTCCCGGCCTGGCACGGATACGCCGTGGCGGACATGTCGTCGCCGTGGCTGACGGCGGCGATCGTTGCGGCGCTGGTTTTCTTCCCGATCCTGGGCAACTTGCGCCCGGACAAGGTGTCGTTCCTGCCGTCGATGCGTCAATACGCCGGCAACTGGGCGTCCGCCGTGTGGGCGTTCGCCCCGGGGGCAGAGGCGAAACTGAACAGCGTCACGCGCAGCGCCAAGAACCAGATCGACCAGTTCATCGCCTTCGGATACGAACCGCAGTGGGCCGAAATCACGTTGCAGCGCACCATCGCCTGGCGCACAATGCACAGCCAGGGCCGTGGACTGCTTTTCAGTGCTGTTGAGGACGCTGCCCGACATCGACGCGCGCACCGTGCGCGAGGCCGAGTTCGTCTGCAACTCGTTGATCGGCTTCAACTTCGGCGACGGGCACCTGCACAACGAGGACCTCATCGCCGCGGTGCAGCGGCAGGCGGCATTCGAGCCCGGTGAACTCGTCGTCGTGTGGGTGGAGTCGCAGGGTTGGGGGAGCAAGGTGCAGCACTACAAGGTCATCGACGCGGCCCTCGGCGTCATCGAACGCGGCACCTGGAAGGTGTCTGACGCGGTCAAGGAGCAGCCATGGCTGCCCAACGGTCCGATCCCCACCCACGTCACGTGGTCGCTGGCCGGCAAGCGTGAGCCGACACCTCCGTACCCCGCAGTGGCATGAGCACGGCGATCGTCGTCGGCGCGGGACCCAACGGCCTGGCCGCCGCGGTGACCCTCGCCAAGGCCGGCATGGATGTGACCGTGCTGGAAGCCGCCGACGAGATCGGCGGGGGCACCCGCACCAGCGAGGCGATCGTCCCTGGCCTGCTGCACGACCACTGCTCGGCGATCCATCCGATGGCCGTCGGGTCACCGTTCTCTGGCCGGTCTGGGGCTGGAGCGTTACGGGCTGACATGGCGCCTGCCGGAGATCGACTGCGTGCATCCCCTTGACGACGGGCGGGCGGGCGTGCTCTACCGCTCGGTCGAGGCCACGGCCGATGGGCTCGGGGTCGACCACTGGCGGTGGCGCGGGCTGTTCTCCCGCACGTCCAAACGGTTCGACGCGCTATCCGACGACATCATGGGGCCGCTGCTGAGGGTGCCGCACCACCCGTTGACGCTGGCGCGGTTCGGCGCGCCGACCGTGCTTCCAGCATCCACTATCGCCAGGTGGTTCCGTACCACCGAGGCGCGTGCGCTGTTCGGAGGGGTTGCCGCGCATGCCTTTCGGCCGCTTCACTATCCGATGACCTCGGCGATCGGGCTGGGCATCCTCACCGCAGGGCATCGTCACGGGTGGCCGGTCGCGGCCGGCGGTTCGCAATCGATCACCAACGCGATCGCAGCGCTGTTGGCCGACCTGGGCGGCAAGATCGAAACGGGCGTGCGCATCGACGCGGTCAGCCAGCTGCCGCCCGCCGATGTGACGATGTTCGACCTCGCGCCCGAGGCCGTCGCCGGTATTCTCGGCGATCGGCTGCCGCCACGAATCGCGCGCGCCTACCGACGTTTTCGCCGCGGACCCGGCGCGTTCAAGGTCGACTTCGCCGTCGAGGACGGCGTCCCGTGGACCAACCCCGCCGCGCGCCGCGCCGGCACGGTGCACCTGGCAGGCACCTACGCCGAACTGGCCGCCACCGAGCGCGACGTCCACGGCGGTCGGATGCCCGAGCGGCCGTTCGTCCTTGTCGGACAACAGTATCTGGCCGACCCGCAACGCTCGGTCGGCAACATCCACCCCGTATGGGCCTACGCGCATGTGCCCAACGGCTACACCGGTGATGCCACCGGGGCCATCGTCGCCCAGATCGAGCGATTCGCTCCGGGATTCCGCGACCGTGTCATCGGCCAAACCGTCAGCACCACAACACAATTTGCCGCAGACAATCCCAACTTCGTCGGCGGCGACATCATGACCGGCGCCAAGGATTTTCGCCAGTTGGTATTCGGTCCACGAATCACGTTGTCGCCGTACCGCATTGGTGTGCCCGGCATGTACATCTGCTCGGCCGCCACGCCGCCCGGTCCCGGCGCACACGGTATGTGCGGCGCCCACGCCGGACAAGCCGCGCTTAGAGATCTCGGCGCTCAAGGGCCAGCGTCATAACCTCGGTCGCGACGTCGATACGGATCAGGCCGCGGAGTCAGGCTTGGTCAGCTCGTCGAGGTCAGGCAGCGGTCGACCGCAGATCTCCGCGGCCTCATCGGCAGGCAAGCCGAACATGATCAGCACATCGCGGGTCACCCGGTCGGCGGTCTCGACGTCGTCACGCTCCGGCTGGTCGTGCAGCAACTGACCCAGTCCCATCAACGCGCCACCGGCGACCGCCAGCCCGAGTACGGGGTCGTCGACTGTGAATCGGCCTGCTCTAGTCGCGGCGTCAATGTCGCGCAGGGCCCGCGGGGCGAGTCCGCGGTCGGCGGAGATCAACGTCAACCCGGTGTTGAGAAGCACCCGCGACATCTCTGGGCGCCGCCGGAACAGTTGCCCGACTAACCGGAAACTCCGGGCGAAAGTCTCCGCGGGGTCCTCGCCTTCACCGGTCAGCTTGTCCAGTATCGCGCCGAGTTCGTCGAGCACCTCGTTGACCGCCGCCCGGAACAGTTCTTCCTTGCTGTCGAAGTGGTTGTAGAACGAACCCATCCCGACATCCGCGGCCTGGGTGATCTCGAGTACCGGCACGTTGAGTTTGCCGGCCGCAACGAAAGCCTGGGCGGCGCGGATGAGTGCCGCGCGGGTGCGCATCTTGCGCCGTTGCAGGCGGTTGTCGGCGACTGGCTGCGCCTCAGTCATGCGCCGATATTAGCAGAAAGCATCAATATTGAGGATTTCGTCAGAAAGACTTGACGGCAGGCCCTCCCATAAGTGACGATATCGTCAGTCAATCGAGGAGACCTCGTGGAAACACATGTCGACGCCCACAAAGACCTGCATAGCGAGCAGGGCGCGCTGCGCGGAGAGCACCCCGGGCGCTCCCGCAACCCCCTGATCAAAGTCCGCGATCTGGCATGGCTGGAATTCGAGAAACCAGACCTGGTCCGCGCGGAAGCCTTCGCGCGGGCGTTCGGCTTCACCACAGTGCTGCACACGGCAGACGAGCTTCACCTTCGCGGAACGGACGCCGGCTCGACGTGCGTAATCGTCCGCCGCGGAACGCATACGCGGTTCGTTGGCCCAGCGTTCGCCGCGCAGGACACGGCCGACGTCGAGCGGCTCGCCAGCGCGACCGGGAGCACGACCCGCGCGCTGCCAGAGGCCACCGGCGGCGTCGCGGTAGAACTGACCGACCCCAGCGGGATTCCGGTCCGCGTCGTCGCCGGGATGCACGAGTTGGCCGAGCTGCCCGCACAACAGCCGCACATCTTCAACTTCGGGCACGAGCTGCGCCGCACCAACGCCACCCAGCGCCCGCCGCGCGAGCCCGCGCGGGTCCAGAGGTTGGGTCACGTCGTGCTGCAGAGCACCACCTACATGAAGTCGCTCGACTGGTACCTCGACCACTTCGGCCTGATTGTCAGCGACTTCCATGTACTACCCGGGGCAACGCGACCGCGGCCCGGCGATGAGCTTCATCCGCTGCGACCGCGGGATCCACCCCCGCCGACCATCACACGCTCGCGATGGTCGCTGGGCCCGTCGAATCGCTATGTGCACTCCGCCTATCAGGTGTGCGACCTGGACGCGATAGCAGCCGGCGGTGAATACCTGCGCGAGTTGGGATACAAGCGGTCATGGGGGATCGGCAGGCACATCCAGGGCAGCCAGATCTTCGACTACTGGCGCGACCCCGACGGGTTCTTGGTCGAGCACTTCAGCGACGGCGACATGTTCGACAACACGCTCGAGCCCGGCTGGGCGCCGTTGACCGCGTCAGGGCTTGCCCAGTGGGGCCCGCCCGCCACCAAGGATTTCCTCGGGATGGCTCCCGGCAAGGAAGCGGTTCGCGAACTGCGGTCGATGCTGACCGCGATCCGTGACGACAACGAATTCGACATCACCCGCCTGCGCGGACTAATGAAAGTGGCACGGTCATGAGCGTTTCCATCTATCGCACCTCCGATGCCTGGTGGGCGGGCACGGCTGACGCTGTGGCCAAGATCGACACGGCGGCGACGACGACGGCGCAGCTGCTGGCCGACCGGGCGGCGATCGAGCGAGCCGCCGCGAGCACCGAGACTGTTGCGGTAAAGAGCCTGGATCTGCTCGCGCCGGTAACCGCGCCGTGCCGTGTCGTCGCGCAGATGACCAACTTCGCATCCCACGTCAAGGACACCGGAGGTGATCCGAAAAAGGTGCCGCTCACGTTCTTTCGTAAGGCGTCGGGTTCGATCGCCGGCCCCGTCGACGACATCGTCAGGCCAGAGCATGTGCGCCTGCTCGATTACGAGGTGGAGATCGGTCTGGTAATCGGCCGCGACGTTCCGGTGGGCACCACGATCACCGCCGACAACCTGGCTGACTATGTCAGCGGTCTGGTGGTGACGAACGATGTATCGGCGCGCGACGTGCAACTGACGAAAACGCAGTTCTACGAATCCAAGTCGTACCCGACGTTCACACCCGTGGGGCCGGCGGTGGTCCTGCTGGACGCCGACGAGCTCAACCGTTTCGGCGAGCTGCGCCTGCAACTACGGGTCAACGGCGAACTGCGCCAAGACAGCACGGTCGAGAGCGACATGATCTATCGGCCTGTCCAGGCGCTTGCTGCGCTCGCCCGCTTCCAGCAGCTGTCCGCCGGCGACCTGGTGATGACCGGCACCCCGGTCGGGACGGCCCTGTCTGCGCCGCCGAAGCCGGTGCAGAAGCTCGTGGGTCTGCTGCCAGACGACCTCAAGTGGAAGATGTTCTTCGCGGGACAGGCCAAGAACACCAAGTACCTGCATGACGGTGATGTCGTCGAGGCGAGCATCGCCACTGACGACGGCAAGATCGACCTCGGCACACAACGCAACGGGGTTAGGTACGCATGAACGACGATCCCGGCTTCGTCCCAGTGGTGATCGTCGGCGCTGGGCCGACCGGGGTCACCGCGGCGACAAAGCTTGCACAGTACGGCGTCGACTGCCTCGTCCTCGACCGCTGGGAGGACGTCTACCCACAGCCGCGTGCCGTTCATCTGGACGACGAAATTTACCGGCTACTGGCCGGACTGGGCATTGGTGATGAGTTCGCGGCGATCTCCCGGCCCGCGCGCGGTCTGCAGTTTCGGGACCGCAACATGCGGGTAATGGCGCAGTTTCACCGGGAGCACGCTGCAAGCGCCAACGGTTTTCCGCAGGCGAACATGTTCGACCAGCCGGAGTTGGAAACACTACTGCGGGCGAACCTGAAGCATTACCCGCACGCCGTCCTTCGGGGCAATGCCGAGGTGACCGAAGCCGTTCAGATCGGCGCCGACAGAGTGCAGGTCGCGTTCACCGATCGGGTCAGCGGCGAAGAGCACCGTGTGGAGACGAGATATCTGCTCGGCTGCGACGGGGCCAACAGCCTGGTCCGCTCAGCGATCGGCGCCTGCATAGAAGACCTGAAATTCCAGCAGCGTTGGCTTGTGGTCGATGTGGCGACGACCGCGGAGCTGAACCAGTGGGAGGGCGCTCACCAAGTCTGCGATCCGCATCGAGCGGCCACGTACATGCGGATCGGCGACACCCGCTACCGGTGGGAGTTCCGGCTCCTGCAGGACGAGACAGCCGAGGACTACGCCACCATGGCTGCGCTGCATCCGCTCATCCGACCGTGGGTCAAAGACGTTGCGCTCGAGGAGATGGAGCTCGTGCGGGTGGCCGAGTACACATTCCGCGCGCAGGTTGCCGACCGCTGGCGCCGTGGCAACATGTTCATCCTTGGCGACGCCGCCCACCTGACACCACCGTTCATCGGCCAGGGCATGGGCGCGGGCCTGCGCGACTCGACGAACCTCGCGTGGAAGCTTGCCGGCGTGGTCAACGGATGGTTGCCGCAGAGTGTCCTTGATACCTATGAGCAGGAGCGCATACCGCACGCGCGGTATTTGATCCGGTTCGCGCTCGCAGTGGGCACGGCGATGACCGCGGGCGGCGAAATCGGCAACCTGCTGCGCCGAGTGGTGGTTCCGCGCGTGCATCTGATCCCAGGGGTTCGCGGGAAGATCGTCGACAGCACGACGCCCGCGTTGCACAGCAGTGAGCTGGTCGTGAAATCACGCGGACGACGGCAATTGGCGGGCCGGTTGTGCCCGAATCCCTTGCTGCCCAATGGCGAACGTCTCGATGCGGTGGTCGGCGGCAGGTTCGCCCTCCTCACGTCGGCCGCGCTCAACCCGTCCCAGCATGACGAGATGACTCGCCGCGGCGCCGTCATCGTCGCGGCTCATCCCGGCACGGAACTGGCCCTCTGGCTGCAGGCCGGTCGGGCCAGAGCCGCGGTAGTGCGACCGGATCGGACGGTGCTGTGCGCTGGCCGCGATCTGGACGAAGTCTGCCGCGCAATCCCGGTTTTCGCGCCATCCGCCGATATCGGCGCTGATGCGTAGGCCCCCCGACGTCCCGGCCTACGAACCGGACCTGCATTCGACGCAGTCGATCGTCGATCCCCATCCGCACTATGCGCAGCTGCGGCGACTCGGTCCGGTGGTATGGCTGACCAAACAGCGTGTCTACGCCCTGCCGCGCTACGCCCAGTGCAAGGCGGTGCTTCGCGACGACACGACGTTTATCTCCGGCCAAGGGGTCGGGCTGAACGGGATCTTCAACAGGCTGTCTCGCGGCACAACGCTCAACAGTGACGGTGACGAACACGGCCACCGGCGCAAGCTTGTCGCGCACCGACTGCTGCCGCGGGCGTTGCGGACGATGAGCGACGTCGTCACGCGCCAGGCCGAGCAGATGGTCGCTGCGTCAGTGCGACGTCAAAGCGTGGACGGTGTCAAGGATTTGGCCACCGCGCTACCGCTTTCGGTGGTGCCCGATCTCGTCGGCTGGCCGAAGGATCGCCGCCAGCACCTGCTGCGGTGGGGCGGAGCCACATTCGATGTGCTTGGCCCATTGAATCGCTATGCCTTTAAGTCGTTGCCGGCCAGTCTGCAGATGCTGCGATTCTCAAGGGACGTGGTGCGGCAACGGTCGGTGATCCACGGCAGCATGGGTCATGACATCCTCGTCGCCGCCGACGCCGGGAAGCTACGTCACAGCGAGTGCTCGGCGCTCATGATCGACTACTTGGTTCCGTCGCTTGACACCACGATCAGCGGGATCGCCAATGCACTGGCATTGTTTGCCATGCACCCGGACCAGTGGGAGCTGCTGCGCGCCGAGCCGTCCCTGCTGCCCAACGCAATCAACGAGGTGCTGCGATACGAATCGCCGTTGCGGGCGTTCACCCGAAAGTTGCTGCAGCCGACTGAAATCGCGGATATCGATATCCCAGCCGGATCGCGGGTGCTAGTGCTGTACGCGTCGGCGAACCGCGATGAGCAGGAGTGGACAGATCCCGATGTGTTCGACATCCGCCGTAACGCCACCCGCCATCTCGGCTTCGGGCACGGCACGCATGCCTGCGCCGGGCAGGGGCTGGCGCGACTCGAGATGCAGGCGATGCTCACTGCGCTGATGCAGCAGGTGAGCCGAATCGAACTCGCCGGCGAGCCGACATGGGCGCTCAACAACATCATCCGCTGTTACGAGCGACTGCCGCTGAAGCTGATCTCGGCCTGAGCAGTCTCAACGGTTTCTAAGACAGCATGTGTGATCAGACGCGTTCGGGTCTAGATCGCCTCGGAAGGAACATACTGGCAAGATGCTGCCAAGACCGCTGCGGGAGCCATTGCAGGTAGGGCATGGGGGCGCCGACGCCGGCCCGCCGACACGGGCGGCTGCGGAACATCTCGAACCTGCAGTGACGTGAGCCGACGGCGCCGAGTACTACTACGACGGCACGTCGTCGCCGTAGCTAGCTGCCTTGCCTTGGCGGGCGTCGGAGCCTGTGGTCAGCAGGATCGACAGAGTGGCTCGGCGGCCGACTCCACGTGTGATGGCAAGCTGAGTGGGTCCAGGCCTACTTACATCACGGCCTGGTTCCACGACAGCGGTGTGAACACCGACGAGGCGCAAATTTTGCGCGAGCAGGTGGACGCGTTCAACGCCACCGAACAGCAGGTGCAGGTCAAGTTGATCACCCTGCCTGTCGGCGATTACGCACAACAAGTGCAGACTGCGGCGGCGCACGGTGACCTGCCCGACCTCCTGGACTTCGACGGACCCAACCTCTATAACTACGCCTGGTCGGGCAAGCTGAAGCCCATCGACTCCTGCGTTTCCGAGTCACTGCGCGACGACCTGCTGCCCTCGATCGTCGATCAGGGCAGCTATGCGAAACGCCTATGGGGCATCGCCACATTCGACTCCGGCCTCAGCCTGTATGTGCGGCGGTCGATTCTGGCGAAAGCCGGAATCCGGATTCCCACCAGCCCGGCCGACGCATGGACCGCCGACGAATTCACCACTGTTCTTCAGCGACTGCGGCAAGCCGGCTTCGAGCGACCGCTTGATCTACAACTCAACGAGCCGAACCCGGAGTGGTACACCTACGGCTTTGCGCCGGCGGTCTGGTCGGCGGGCGGGGACTTGATCGACCGAACCGACTACCGTACCGTCGACGGCTTTCTCAACGGAGCGGGCGCAGTGAAGGCGTTGACGATTCTGCAACGGTGGTTCCGGGAGGGCTACGTCGACCGGAACGCAACAGGAGATGCGTTCGAGGAGGGCACAAGCCCAATCTCGTGGATCGGACACTGGTTCTACGACCGGTACGCAAAAGCGTTTCCGGGCGACATATCGTTGGTTCCGCTGCCAAACTTCGGCGGCGGCACCGCGGCCGACTCCGGCTCCTGGCAGTGGGGCATCACTTCAAACGCTACCGACGGCGACGCGGTCTGGCGGTTCTTGCAGTTCCTCCTACGTCCAGCGGAGGTGCTTCGCATGACGCGCGCCAACGGCGCAATTCCCGGCACAAGGAGTGCCGTGCGCATCTCACCTGATTTCGCAGCAGATGGGCCTAAGCACCTCTACATCGAGCAGCTGGAGGACCGAGTCGCCCGGTCACGACCGCAGACCCCGGCGTATCCCGTGCTCAGCGCCGCATTCGCGGGTGCATTCAACGACGCCGTCCTCCAGGGACTTCCCGTTGAAGCCTCACTCGACGCCGCCGCTCGGCGCGTCGAGCGCGCCATGCTTGAGCACCAGTACTACCCACCGCCGTCGTGACCGGCGACGGATCCGCGCTACCGTCAAAATGTCTGTTGCACAATTGATTACCGTCGGCCTCCCAAGCTGACGGCCGTTCGGCCGAGTCCGGCCAATTATGGCCGACGAAACCAGTTGCTGCGCGGCTTCCCGCTAGCCAGTAGTGAGCGACCCCTGTCGACCCGTACACGAGACTGCGGCTGGCAGTGGAGACACCCGATCCGCCGACCGCCATTCTCGAAGTGATACGCGTCACACGGCAAGGGGCAGGACATGTCGCAACTGCATCCGACAGGAAAGCAACCCAAGCAACCAGTCGGCGCATCGCGCCGGCACGACGGCCTCACGACGCCCCTGCGCGTACTCAGTGGTGCCCGTGCGGCGGTCGCGACGGCGCGGCGTGCCGCGATGGTCCAGGCTAACGAGGCGGCGATGTTGATCTCGGCAGCCGCGATGACACCCCTACGGCTGATCAGCGGTGGCTTTGACGGCGCAAGCAGTTCTTCGCCTGCGGTGAAAGCCTCCACCCCGCCCACGACACGTACCGTGCTGCTCGTTCACGGGTTCGCGGGCACCACGTCAAGCTGGTCCATGGTCGCCCACGCGCTGAGCGCCCGAGGCCTGACCGTGGAAGCGATGAGCTATCCGCCGCTGGGAACGTCGGTGGCGCAGCTGGCTGAGCGGCTGGTCGCCGACGTGGAGAGGATCTTGTGCCGAACGGGTGCAGACAAGGTACATCTGGTCGGCCACAGCCTGGGCGGCGTTGTCATCGCACAGGCCATCACCGACCCTCGTCTCAACGGGCGGGTCGACACGGTCATCACCCTGGGCTCGCCGTTCGGTGGGTCGCCCTGGGCCGATCTGCTGCCCTTTGTCGAAATCGTGCAGGCACTGCGGACGGGTTCACCATTGTTGCGAAGGCTGGCCTGCGCGCCGTTGCCTGACGGCGTGCGGTGGCTGTCAGTCACAGCCGCACTCGACATCATCGTGCCCGGGCTGCGTTCGGTACCCTCGCACGCCGCGGTGGAAACCATTACGTTCGACGGCGTCGGCCATCTCGGGATGCTTCTGAGTCAGCAAGTAATCGGTTGCATAGCCGCCGCGTTATGCACACAGGCAACGGACACCGTCGCTGAACCACCGATGCGTTTGTTGCCAAGTGCCTCTTGACAATTAGCAACTACGATTAACCGACGACATCGAGTCTAGGCCGTGAACCGACGAAGCTTCCTAGTTAAGGTCGTGGCAAGTTGCGGCGCCGGTCTCGCCGCTCCTTGACCCCGTGATTGGCTTGGTCAGCACGCGACGCTGACGTAGACGGTTTTGGCCGTCACAGTCGTTGCGAGCTCGTTTCTGGCTCCAGGTGCACCGGAGTCGGTACGGGAAAACGTCTGTCCGGGACGGACTTCGGTGACAGCACACTGGCTCATCTGAGCGGTGCCCGTACGGTTCAGGATCACCGCGTAACCCTGCGCGCGCAGCTGGCTGAGCGTCGCGTCGACGGACGCCGGCCCCGATGGCGCGGCGCTAGCGGATCCGGCCAGTACCAGGGCGGCTGACGCCAGTGTGCCCGCGGTGAGCGATGTGAGACGGACATATTTCATTGTCGTACCCTTCTATTGTTTGTGTCACGGTTAGCGAATGCGTGTGTTGCAAATTCATCTGGCAGCGTTGGCAGACACGTCGGAAGCGGCGAACCTAGCTTCACTTGGTTGAACCGGTGAATTGAGCACCCGCAGAGATTCGCGACATAGTCAAGACTTCTGTGAGACAGCGTGTTTCGACGGCCCATGCGGTCATTTCCGGTCTACTTTCCAGCATGCAATGCTCAAGCGCATCTGTCGACACCGATAGCGGCCAATCGATCTACCGGCCAGCAGGCATGGCGCTCGACACTCTCCAGCTGGCCGAATAGTCTGAACTGCAGCGGTTTCCACGAGATCCCGTCGGAGCGACCACCGCCCGACAGGCGGCCGTCAGCTGCAAGGACCCTGGTTTTCTGCCAACGACGATCCTCCCGCCGGCGCCCTGCGGGAGGATCGTCGTTGCATTCACAACGCCCTCGGTAACTCCGCTGTCAGAATCGCGGGTCCGGCCGGCCGTTGACGTGGGCCACCTTGGATCCCCAGGAGATCAGCTCAGGGCTGGCGTCGTCGTTGGGAATTCGGCACTCGATCAACACCGGGCCGCCCTTGTGGGCGTGTGCGGTGCTGATCGCCTCGGCCAGTTCCCCTGCGGTGCTTGCCACAAGCCCCAGTCCACCGCCGTCACCGGCGTTGAACACGTCGATCAGGCCGGCGTAGTCCCAGTTCTTGTAGTAGTTGTAGGGACCGTCGTGGATCGCCGATTCGATCACGTACCCGCGGTTGTTGACCAGGAAGATCGTGGTCTCCTGACCGTGGCGGATCATGTTGGACACTTCCTGCGCGGTCAGCTGGAAGGACCCGTCGCCGATGACCGACACCAAGCGCCGGTCGGACTCAAGGCCTTTCGCGTAGCCGAAGCTCGCCGGCACAGACCAGCCGATCGAGCCGTACTGCATCTCGATCTCGAACCGGGCGCCCCCGGGCAGTCGGGTGTACATGCCGTTGAGCCAGGAGTCACCGGTTTCCACCAGCAGCGTGGTCTTCGAGTCGAGGTCCTCCTCGATCTGTCGCCACATCTCGACCCGGCTGAGCGCAGCCGTCGGGTCGACGTCCGCGGCCGCCACCGGGGCCGACGTGGTCCGGCGGAGGCGGTGGTACTGGGTCAGTGTCGCCGCATTGGTCGGGACCTTCTTGGCCAGATCGGATAGGAACTCGGCCAGCGACACGCCGTGGTATTCGGCGTCAGGCAACTGCACCTTCCGGGGCTCGGCACTGATGAGCCGTCCGCGGGCCGGCTGCGCGCTCCAACCCACCGTGGTGTAGTCGTTGAACACCGCCCCTGCCGCCACGATCAGGTCGGCCCAGTCGACGATGGCCTGAGACTGCGGGCTGCTCACCTCGCCCCAGTAGATGCCCGCGTATTGCGGATGGTCTTCGGGGAAGAAACCCTTGGCGTTGGGCATGACCGCCACCGCGCAGCCCAGCGCCTCGGCCAGTTCGCGAAAGGCGTCGATCGCACCGTGCGCACGCAGGTGCACCCCGGCCAACAGAATCGGCTTCTTCGCCTGCTGCACAAGGTCGCTCGCGCGCCCGACGGCGTCGGTCAGCATCCGCTCATTGCTGGGCTCCCAGGCCGGCAGCGTGTCGAACGGCGCTGGGGCCGAACACGGCGCGGCCGACAGGTTGCACGGGATCTCGATGTAGGCGGGCTTGCGCTCGCGCAGCGCAGCGCTGATCGCCTCATCGATAAGGGCAGGTGCTGTGTCGGGGTGCACGATCCGCACCGCCTTGCAGGTGACCTTCCGGAAAATCTCGTACTGATCCGACAGGTCGCCGTTGTCCATGGTGTGGTGAAGGACGTGATTGGAGCCCACGTCATTCGTGTTGGGCCCTGAGGAAACCACGATCACAGGAAGGCGTTCGGCGTACGCGCCGGCCACCCCGTTCAGCGCGGAGAACGCACCCACGTTGAACGTGGTGAGCACGGCTCCGGCGCCGTTGACTCGGGCGTAGCCCTCGGCGGCGTAGGCCGCATTGAGCTCGTTGCAGCAGCCGATCTGCTCGACGTTGGTGTTCTCCAGCAGCTCATCGAGCAACGTGAGGTTGTAGTCCCCGGGGACCATGAAATAGTGCTTCAGTCCGATCTGCTCGAGGCGGGCCGCGAGGTACTTGCCCACGGTGAAGTCAGCCATGATTACTGTTCCTTCTTCTCTAGGTCTGGGACCGATCAGGCCGGTGCGTCGATCGGGACGACGTTGATGAGCTTCTTGTTGATGAACTCCTCAATGCCGAGGTGAGCGAGTTCGTGGCCGTAGCCCGAGATCTTGACGCCGCCGAACGGCAGGTCGGCCTTGAGCCGTGCCGGATGGTTGATGTTCACCATGCCGGTGTCGATGCGCTTGGCGATCTCAATCCCATGCTCGACGTCGCTGGTGAACACCGATCCGCCCAACCCGAAGCGTGAGTCGTTGGCCAGCCGCACGGCTTCGTCCTCGTCCTTTACCCGGAAGAACAGCGCCACCGGCCCGAAGAACTCCTCGTAGTAGGCGGGGTTGTCCGGGGTGATGTCGGTCAGGATCGTCGGCTGCACGAACGCACCCGCTGTGGGCACCGGCTTGCCGCAGGGGACTGCCTTCGCACCCGCTTCCACGGCGGCGTTGATCTGTGCATTCAGGTCGTCGGCGGCCTTCTGGCTACACATCGGGGCGAGCGTCGTCGCCTCGTCGAACGGGTCGCCGGCCTTCAGCTCCGACATCGCGTCCTGGAACTTCGCCAGGAACTCGTCGGCGATCTCGTCGACGACGATGATCCGCTTCGAGGCCACACAGCACTGCCCGCCGTTGAAGACGCGGCCGTGCACGGCCCACTCGACGGTCTTGTCCAGATCGCAGTCGGCCAACGCGATGAACGCATCCGAGCCGCCCAGCTCCATGGTGGACTTCTTGAGGTTCTTGCCCGCCCGGGCGGCCACGACCGCGCCGGCGCCCTCGCTGCCGGTCAACGCCACACCGCGCACACGCGGATCGTCGATCAACAGGTTGATCTGCTCCTTGGTGGCGTACAGGTTGGCGTACGCGCCTGCCGGTGCACCCGCATCCAGCAGCAGCTTCTCGAAGGCGGCCGCGGCCTGGGGCACGTTGGAGGCGTGCTTGACCATGACCACGTTGCCGGCCATCAGGTTTGGTCCGGCCACCCGGGCCAGCTGGTAGTACGGGAAGTTCCAGGGCTGCACCCCCAGGATGACCCCCAGCGGCGCGCTCACCAGCATGGCGTTGTCATCGGAGCCGGTGTCGAGGGGCTCGGGGGCCAGGAACTTCTCCGCGTTCACGGCGTAGTAGTCCAAGATCTGGGCGCTGAGCTCGACCTCACCGAGGGCCTCGCTGTAAAGCTTGCCCATTTCCAGGGTCAGCAGCCGGGCGAACTCGTCGGCCCGTTCGCGCAAGATCGCTGCGGCGCGGCTGATGACGGCGGTACGCTCCGCGAACGATGTCTGGCTCCATGACTCAAATGTCTTCTGCGCCTGCGAGAGAAGGTCCATCGCCTGCTCATCGGTGAGGTCGTCAAATGTCGCCACGACCTGGTTGTCGTACGGGTTAACGGTCTGGTATGCCATGGTGTTTCCTCCATCAGTTCCCGGCGGCTTCTCCGCCGTTCTGGACGTTGTGCTTACTTCCTGAAATATCGGTCCTACAACCGATTACGCGCAGCTCCTTGCTCTGACGCGGTCTGATTCTCAGCATGCGGGTTTCGCGCGAACATGTCGTTACTGCCACCGCCAAATCGATATACCTACCAGCAGGTAATCTTGTGAGAAGTGCCGAGGTATTGACGGATCGTCACAATTGCACTGCCTCGCAATTGGATTCACCGTTGGAACTATCGCGCCGGTGCTAGCCGGTAGATCAGACACCGGGTGGCATGGAGGTGCTGACCCCACGCCGCCCGCGACAATCTTGGCAGGAGTGTTCGCCTCCGACAGCACAATTCCGAACCGGCGGACCCAGAATGCAAGGAGAAAACGAGATGAAGAACCTCAGAATCGCCCTCGGCGTCGTCTTCGGTGCCGGGTGCGTTGGGTTGGCCTCGCTTGTGACTGTCCCCGCGGCGGTGAACCAGGCCGACTGTCCCCAAGGCTGGTACTGGGACAACGAGAGGCAGAACTGCCTGCCCCCGGGCTTGCCGAAGGATCCACCCAATGGATGCCTTACCGGCGACGGGACACATTTCAACGGCACCATCTGCATCAACTAGCAGGATTCCGCAAGTATCTTGCGGGCGGCCAAGTTTGACGCCTCAATGCAGTTATCGACCAACGGTCAAACAGATGGACTCGCAAGCGAGCCGGCGGTCAATTGCGCGTCACCACGGAGGTGCATGAAGGCGTCGAGGTCGGGAAGTGGTCGCCGGCAGACTTCACGGGCCTGGTCAGGTGACAGACTGTACATACGTAGCAGGTCCTCAGCTACTTGGTCGGCGACTTTCGCCGAGTCGCGCTCAGGCTGGTCATGAAGCAACTGTGTGAGCGCGAGCAGTGCTCCGGCGGCCAGTGTTACGGCGAGGTCGGATCGGCGACATGAAACTGGCCGGCTCCCACGCAACCGAGCTCATCGTGTCTGCCCACGACGGGGACGCCAACCTGTACCTGTCGGTGGCCGACATCGGTGGTGCCGATGTCGGCAAAGGCTCAGGGCTCGTCGGCCTCAACGACCGTGTGGAAGCTCTCGGAGGCATGATGACGATCTCCAGTACACCGGGGAGCGGCACATCATTGAATGTGACCATCCCAGTGAGCACGATGCAGGCAACGTGGTCGTCTAGTAGAGAGACGCAATCGTTGCTGCTGACACACTAGTTTGCGGATGGGCCCGGCAATTTCTGCCAGAGCGGTGCGGTGCTCTCTGGTCAGGTCGCAGACTACTGATGTACTGAACTTCGCGAGCGTTGCCGGCCTCGCCGGTGGAGCATCCACAAGCTCGGGGGCCGAGTATGCGTGCCGGACTCACTGCGCGACTGCTAGTCGCAACGCTGGTGCTCGCGCTCGTCGTCACCGTGGCTTTCGTCTTTCTGCTCTTCGCCATGGACGACGTCAGTGCCGTAAGAAGCGTTGCGCGGCATTCCGTGGAGGAAACCGGCACGGCGCGCGACGTGCGAAATCTGCTGATCGACCTCGAGTCGGGTCAGCGTGGCTTCATCATCACCGGCGATCCGAGCTTCCTGGCGCCGTGGGAAGCCGGCCGGCGTGCATTGCCGGAAAGAGCCGCGGCGCTGGCCGCCATGGCTGACGATCCCGGGCAGGCAGCACGGGCGAAGCAGTTAGAGACTGACGTGCTGGCCTACCTCAACGACTATTCGATGCCCCTGGTGGATGCCGCACGCCGTGGAGACAGCGCGGTGAGAAGCCGCGAGGTCAGCGCCGACGGCGAACGCCGGATGGAGGCGCTCCGGCGCGAGGTCGACAACTACAACGCGACCGAGTCCGAGTTGAGCGTCGAACAACAGATCCGCGCTGACCACGCCTACCGACGAGCGACCCTGCTGGCGGGCGGTGGGCTGGTTGTCTGTGTCGTCGCGATCGGCCTCATCAGTGGCTACCTGTCGCGGGGCGTCGTCGGTCCGGTACGGCGAACCGCAGGGATGGCGCAGCGACTCGCCGACGGTGACCTCGGAGCACGTGTGCCAGAGAGCGGCCAGGGCGAAATCGGCGTGTTAGAGCGCAGCTTCAATTCGATGGCCGAGTCACTGCAGCGAGGGCGCGACGAGTTAGCCCTGGTCAACGAAGAGCAGGCTGCGCTGCGGCGCGTGGCGACCCTCGTCGCCAATGGGAGCCCACCCAGTGAGGTGTTCTCAGCGGTCAGCCGGGAGAGTGGCCTGATTCTGAGAGCCGAGACCACTCGGCTCCTGCGCTTCGAGGCTGATGGCAGCGCCTCTGTTGTTGGCGCCTGGCGGCGGACGGGTGATCCCGTGCCGGTTGGCAGCCGCATCCGGATCGATACGGTCGTTGCTGCGCCCGTGCGGCAGTCGGGCGAGTCTGCACGAATGATTGAGGAGTCGCCCCCCGAGTTGCCGGCGGGCAGGTACTCGGCAGTGGGCACGCCGATCAGGGTCGGCGGCGCGCTGTGGGGGGCGATGACCGCGTTGTCGCCGGAGGAGCGGCCGCTACCAGATGGCACCGAAGCGCGCATGGCGCAAATCACCGACCTGGTCGGCACCGCGGTCGCCAACGCTCAGGCGCGAGCCGATCTGCTGGCGTCGCGTGCTCGCATCGTATCTGCGGGAGATGAGTCCCGGCGACGCATCGAACGCGACCTGCACGACGGCATTCAACAGCGTCTCGTCACGCTAGGATTGCGGCTGCGCAGTGTCGATCAGATCATGCCCCCGGGGTCTGGTGAAGCGCGCCAGGAGCTGGCCGAGGCGTCAAACATGATCGCAGAGGCGATGAACGACGTGCGCGCGGTTTCTCGCGGCGTCCATCCGGCGATCCTGTCCGAGGGCGGCCTCGTGCCGGCATTGAAGGCGGCGTCACGCGCCTCTGCGCTGCCGATGGAACTTGATCTCCGGGTAGAACATCGCCTTCCATCTCCCGTCGAAGTGGCCGCCTATTACGTGGTAGCAGAAGCCATGACGAATGCAGCCAAGCATGCGCAAGCCTCGGTGGTACAGCTCAGGGCCGTCGTTGAGGGAGGTCGCCTTTGCCTTACGGTGAGCGACGATGGCACGGGTGGTGCCGACCCGTCCCGCGGCTCCGGGCTGATCGGACTTACCGATCGAGTCGAAGCGCTCGGCGGGACAATGGCGATTATGAGCCCGCCCAAGGCTGGGACAACCATTGAGGTCGAATTGCCGCTGGTTGGGCCAGGACAGAATTAATGGCCAGCCTGAGGTGATCGCGAAGGCCGCAACTGTATGCCCGGGTCCGTCAGACTTTGCCTATGCCGGTGGCCACAAGTAGGACACCGCATGCGCCGACGGCGACAGCGGTGATGATGTGGCGGCGTGCGCTCATCCAGTCGTTCAATCGCTGTACGACGGCAAGCGTCTTTACCGGCGTTGCGAGATAGCCGATGAGCGGGATCTCCACGACGGTAAACGCCACGACGGTGAACGTCAGGACCGCGCCGAATTGTGCTGCGGCGGTTGCTGTCGAGGCCAGAATCACGGTGATCGCAGCCAGGTACTCGACGGGGGGCGTCGCCAATCCGATGCCGGCGACGAACGGCACTACCAGTGACTCGCCCTCGAGCCGGCCACGGATCGACCGCTGCTGGGATTCGATCGCTGCATTCCGCTGGAGGACCGCGATGGAGGCCTCGCCGCTGCTCACCGGAACCGGTGCGCGCTGGTGCGCCCAGAAGCGGGCCGCGATCAACACAGCCAGAACTCCGGCGGCGACCTGTATGTGCGCGACAGTCTGACTGCTGAATGCGGAAACCACAAGTCGCATAACGGAAAGCGATAAGTCACGCAGACAAAGAAGCACGACCACCGCAACGGTGATGCCGGCTGCCATTCCGCCGAGCCAGAATGCAAGCAAATTGAGCATGGGCCGCGCTCGCGAAATCAACAGCGCCGTGATCCCGATCCGAACGGGGTCCATCGCCACTACAGCCGATAGCACCAGAATTGCGCTCCACACAGCGGACACCTACTCCCCAACGAATGTCGTTGTCGCTGTGCCGAAGCAAATTTGCTGTGGCAGAAGTTGACTCACATCCATCCTCTTCGTCCATAAGTCGTGAAGCTCAGCCGGAGTAGGACAGCCCCTCGGCCGGGGCTGCCGGTGGCGCGGGTTCGCTGATCGGGAACCGCTCGTGCAGCCGCGCAAGCGGTTTGGGCGCCCACCAGTTGAACTGGCCCATGACACGCATGAACGCCGGAACGAGGAGCATGCGCACCAGTGTCGCGTCACCCACAATGGCCAACGTCAAACCCAGACCGAACATCCGCATGAACGACACCTGGGCGGCGATCATTGCGGCGAATGAGATCGACATGATCAATGCGGCAGCTGTGATCACCCGGCCGGTGTGGGCAACGCCGAGCGCCACGCTTTCGTCATTGTCGGCCGGTGTCCGGTTGGAGGCCAGCCAGTATTCATGGATCCGCGACACCAGAAATACCTCGTAGTCCATCGACAGGCCGAAAGCGATGCAGAACAGCAGCGCGGGCATGGTGACCACCAGCGTGCCGGTGGCGGTGGTACCCAAAGCGCCAAGGTGCCCGTCCTGGAAGATCCACACCAGTGCACCGAACGTGGCTGTCATCGATAAGGCGTTGAGCACCAGCGTCTTCAGCGGCAACACCACGCTGCCGGTCAGTCGGAACATCACTAGGAACGTGATCGCGGCAATGACCGCGAGGACGATGGGCAGTCGCGAGGTGACGGCGTGGGCGGTGTCGCGGTTGATCGGCGCGGTCCCGGTCAGAAGCGCCTGCCGGCCTGCGGGACCGGGCACTTCCCGTAGCCCATCGAGCTGCGTCTGAGAGGCCTGCGAGTACAGAGGTGCGCTGCTCGTGACGGTCAAGAATGCACTGCCGTTGCTGGCCGCGGTCGGGGACGAGGGCGGTCCGACCGGCCTGCCGCTGACGAATGTGCCATCGGGCGCCGACACCGACGACACCTCGGGAACCTGCGAGAGCTGGGTTGCGTAGCGGCTCAGCTCAGCGGCGCTGATCCCGTCGGCGTCGGGGATGACGATGGGCACGTTCGTCGCCAGGTTGTCAGCGAAATCGGTGCGGAGCTGATCACCGACCTGGCGCGCCGAGCTCGATGTCGGTAGTACGCGATCGTCGGGCAGGCCCCACTTGGCAGAGGAAAACGGCAAGCCGAGCGCGATCAGTAGCGCGGCACCGGCAAGCCCGAGCGGAATCGCCCGGCGCATAACGAGTTTGGATAGCCGGTAGAAGAATGTCTGGTCCACCGGGCGAGGGACGGGGTCTGGCCGTCGCAGCAGCATGCGCACCAGCCGGTGAACATCGAAGGAGTCCAATCGTTCGCCGAGCAGCGCGATGGCCGCCGGCGTCACCACGATCGCGGCGACGGCCGCGAGCGCCACCACCGCGACGCCGGCGTAGGCGAATGACTTCAGGAAGTACATCGGAAACAGCACCATCACCGCCATTGACAGCGCCACCGTCATCGCCGAGAAGAGCACGGTCCGACCGGCGGTGGCCATCGTGCGCGTTAGGGCCTCGTCGCGCCCGGCTCCGTTGGCAAGCTCGTCGCGAAACCGGCTGAGAATCAGCAGCGTGTAGTCGATCGCCAACGCCAGCCCCGTCGCGACGCACAAATTGAGTGCGAATATGGATACGTCGGTCGCGAAGGTGATCGCGCGCAGCACGGCCATCGAACCGAAGATCGCCAACCCACCGACCGCCACCGGCAGCGCTGCCGCTACCACGCCACCGAACACCCACACCAGCACCAGAAAGCTCAGCGGGACCGCGATGGTCTCCATGAGCTTGAGATCTTTCTGGGTTTGGAGGTTGATCTGGGTGCCGGCGATCGCATCACCGCCTGCGCGCACCGTGACGCCGTCACGGTCGTGTACCAATTCGTTGCTCAGAGTCTCGGCATACCGCTGCGCACCGTCCCGACCGCCGGTGATGCCCGCGACGATCAGCCCGGTATTGCCGTCCTTGCTGATCAGCGACGTCGTCATGGACGGCGGTGCGGTCCATGGCGAAATCACCTGTGCCACATGAGGCGAGTCCTGCATGCGAGCGACGATGTCGGTGCCGACAGCGCGTGCGGCACCGCCTTGTGCGCCGCCGTTGGAGCTGACGGTGATCAGCATCTGCATGTCGCCCTGATCGAACTTGCCGGCCAACAGCTGGGCGGCCTGTGCGGAAGCTGCGGTCGGATCCTCGAAGCCGCCCGTCGACAGGCTGTTTGCCGCCGGTATGCCGAACACCGCCGCACCTGCCATCACAAGTAGCGCGACGGCAATGATGCGCCGCGGCGCACGAATGGCCAGCCGAGCGATACCTTCTAACATTTTTCCTCCGCCACAGCGCTTCAGAAGCGAATGACGGCGCCCTCGATGGTGAGGCCCGGCCCGAACGCCAACAGGATCCCGTACTCACCGCGGCGCGGCTTATCCACCCGCAGAATGTTTTCGAGTACCAGTAGCACCGTGGCCGACGCGCAGTTTCCGGCGTTCGCGAGGACGTCCCAGCTCGCCCGTAGTTGCGTCGGCTCCAACGCCAACTGCTTTCCCAGCACCCGCAGGATCTTCGGGCCACCGGGGTGAATGCCCCAGTGGCTGACATCGTTGGACGAAAGTCCCAGCGGTTGCAGGAGTTTGACAAGAAAGCCCTCGATGTTCTCTTGGAGCACCGCCGGTACGCCGGCGGCCAGCGTCATCCAGAATGACTGGTTGCCGATGTTCAAACTCATCATCTGGTCCTGGTCATAGAGCTGTTCTGTGTGCGTGCGCAGGAATTGGATCCCGGCTCCGTCGGGCGCCGACCCCATCAGCATGGACACGCTGGCATCACCGAAGAGCGCCTGCGTGATCAGTGATTCCGTCGGATCCTCGTCGGGCATCGCGCTATCGCGGACGTGGGCCGAACTGAGCTCGGTGCAGTTGCAGATCACCAGTTCGTCGGGTCTTGCGGCCACGCTGTCCATCGCGACCTTGATGACGTTGAGCGCCGCATAGCAACCCATGTGGCCTATGAAGGTGCGCCGCAAATCCGACGGCAGCTCAAGCTGTTTGGCCACCAACAGATCCGGGCCGGGATTGACGTAACCGGTCGAGCACGCCATCACCAAGCTACCCACGCGGGCCGGGTCGAAACCCTCGATCGCTTGACTGATCGAACGCGAGGACACATCGATGACGGCGTCGGCATGGGCTGCCATCCGATCACCGGTGCTCATGGCACAAACTTCCCGCAACGTATGCGGCTCCCACATGATGTGCCGCTTCTGGACTGCCGTCGACTCGATGATTCGCCGTCCGAACCGAACCTGCGGCGACATGTGCTTGTACAGGAGCTCCCAGCTCTCCTGCATAGTGATCTCGAACGGCGGATGCGCCGACGCGATACCCAGGAGGGTGGGCCGCACGCGCACACGACCGGTGGTCGGGTGCCCCGCCGCGCCTCCCGAGGGTCGATCAATGGTGGTGCCAGTTCGATACATGGTTATCGATCCCTATCGCTACGTGTGAGTGACGATTTTTTGGCCGCCCGCCGCCCAAATCTCGCGCGGGCGTGGGAGATCTCTCCGTGGGCCGCAGCTGTCAGTAGCCTTGCGGCGGAGACCTTTTTGGGCGGCGACAGCGTGCCTGATAGCCACTGGGTGCGCGCCTCGAGCCGTCGCAGCTTTCCGCTGCTGGTGCGCGGCAGGGTGCCCGGCGCCAACAGCTCCACGTGTGCGGGCCGGATCCGCGTGCGCTCCTGGACTCGCGACGCCACCTCGGCTGCCAGAGTCGACGGGGCGTCCGTAGTCGTCTCGACGAGCATGGCCAGCGCCTCATCATCCTCGCCCTCGGGGACGAATCCCACGGCGACAGCGCATCCGGTGCGAACCCCGGGCAGTGACTCCAACGCTGCCTCGAACTCCTCCGGTGCGTGGTTGGCGCCGCGCACGACGATGATGTCCTTGTGGCGTCCGCACACAAAAAGCTCGCCGTCGTGGATGAAGCCCAGATCGCCCGAGTCCAGCCAGCCGTCGTGGATCGCCTGATCGGTCAGGTCCGTCCGGCCGAAGTAGCCGGCCATGACGCTAGGCCCACGGACGAAGATGTGACCGACGCGGCCGGGGGGCAACGACACCCCGGCCGCGTCGCGGATCTCAACGTCCACACCGGCCAGTGGACGGCCCACGCTTACCAGCTCCTTGGTGCCAGGCGCGACGATGCCGTCGAGCGCCAGTTTCTCGGCGTCCACGCCGAGGGTGCGAAACGAGGTGCCGCCCGGCTTGAACGTCACGCCCAACGAGGCCTCTGCCATCCCGTAGCAGGGTGTGAGCGCCGACGCGCGCAACCCCCAGCGCGCGAATCGCTCATCGAATCGCCGCTGCACCGCCGCGCTGACGGCCTCGGCTCCATTGAGCGAGACCCGCCATGAGGACAGGTCGACTCCGTCGAGTTCCTCGTCGCTAATCCGTTTGAGGCACAAACCGAAAGCGAAGTTCGGCGCTGCCGTGACCGTTCCCCGGTGCCGCGAGATCGCTCGGAGCCACGCACCGGGCACTGCGACGAACAGTTCAGGCGGTAACAGGACCAGCCTGGCTGGAAAGTAGAACACAGACAGTAGATTCCCGATCAGTCCCATGTCGTGGTAGAGCGGCAGCCACGTGACGCCAACAAGTTTCGGCGCTCCCTCGTCTATGAGGTAGCGCTCGATCGCCGCAATATTCGACAGCAGATTTGCATGTGTCAGCGCCACCGGCTTGGGATCATGCGTGGTGCCAGAGGAGAATTGGATCAACGCCACGTCGTCGGCGGCGACCTCTATCTCTAGAGAATCGATGCCGTTCAGGCTGGACGCAGTCACACAGCCAAGGCGAGGGGCCGCGAGCTGGATCGGAGCCCCCAGGAACCGGCGGATGCGTTCGTCGGTCACAACCAGCACCGCATCCACCGCCCGCAGCATGGCTGTCGTCTTCGCGTGGTATTCCTCGAGTCTTCCTAGCCGGACGGGTGGATACAGCGGAACCGGGATGGCTCCCGCGCACAGCACGCCGAACAAGCACTCGACAAACTCTGGACAGGTCGGCAGCACGAGTGCGACGCGATCACCCGTCCGCACGCCGCGAGCCACCAGATCCGCAGCGATCGACAGAGCGCGCTCCCGCACGCGAGCCATCGGGACTTCCTGGTCTTGCTCCTTCCGGTTCACGAAGAACAGGCTCTCCTGACTCTGCGCCGCGGCGGCGAGCATCTCGGTCAGGGTCGCGTGCTTCGGACGAATCGCGGGCGCGCCCCTCATGGCTGCTGCTCGATGCGCCGGACGACCAAATCAGCTAGATCGCCGACGGTCCGCAGATCGTCGGCGTCCTCCTCGTCCAGGATGACGTCGTAGTGCTCTTCAATCTTGAAGACGAGCGACATGACCTTCAGCGAATCCAAGCCCTGACTCTGCAGGGACGAGTCGGCCGTGAGTGCGACGCCTTCTGCATCCTTTCCGAACAGGACGATGATCTGCTTGGTCACCGCCTCAGGGGTTATGACGGAGGTTCTTGTCAGCATGGCATCAAGTGTTGGCTATTCACGGGTCTCGTGTCGGCACCGCTGGCGGCCATATACGTTGCATGCCAGCACTACCTGCCAGCGGGGGATAAGTCCCGCGGGCTGTAAAAGCCCCTGTGCGAAAGGGCACATAGCGCAGTTCGATGAACGGTGATTACCACTGTGTTGCAACGGCTTTAGCCTCTCTCGACCGCGTGGTCACGGTTGAGGGTAGTGCTGGCATCTAGCGCATCTGGTCGCCAGCGGTACCGACACAGAACGGTTCAGAGCGAAGAATGTGAGACGCGATACCGCAAATGGCACCAAGGAGATGTGAACTATGGCAACGATCTTGGCTTACACTTCGCCGGCAGTCGGCCATCTGTTTCCGTTCAGCGCACTCTTGTCTGAATTATCCGGTCGCGGTCACACGATCCATCTACGAACACTATCGACCGGTGTAGAGATGGGGCGGCGGCTCGGTTTCAGCACCGATACCATCGATCCGCGCATCGAGGCGATCGTCCACGACGACTGGAAGGCCTCAAATCCCCGAGCGGCGCTGAGGAGGGCCGTCGACGTGTTCTGCCGTCGCGCTGCCTACGAGGTCGCGGACTTCACCGATGCGGTCACACGAACCCGGCCTGACGCGTTGATCGTCGATGTCAACTGCTGGGGGGCCCTGTCGGTCGCCGATGCACGCGATATCCCCTGGGCATGTTTCTCCCCGTACACGCCGGCTCTGCAATCACATGGAGTGCCGCCCTTCGGCCTGGGTCTGGCTCCGCTGCCCGGCGTAATGGGGCGGGTCCGCGACGCCGCGCTGCGGCCCGTCGTGATGGGCATGATGGAGAATGCGGTTTTGCCGGCAGGCAACAAAATCCGCGCGAGCGCCGGGGCGCTGCCGGTCGCATCGGCGGATGATTTCATGCGCCGGGCGCCGCTGATGCTGGTGGCAAGCGGGAAGCCGTTCGAGTATCCGCAGACAAATTGGGGCGATGCCGTACAGATGATCGGTCCGTGCATGTTTGAACCGGCCATGGATACGGTTCCCCCATGGCTCGCGGCGATTGACCGGCCGATCGTTCTGGTCACAACCTCGTCGCAAAAACAGGCCGATGCAAAGCTCGTCGCGACCGCGATGACCGCGCTCGCGGATGAGCCGGTACATGTGGTCGCGACACTACCTGCCGGGCTGCCACGCGACGTCCCGGTCGGGCCGAACGCGACGGTGCTCGAATTTGTGCCGCACGGCCCCGTATTGGACCGCGCGGTGTGTGCTATCACCCACGGCGGGATGGGCGCGACCCAAAAGGCCCTCGCCCGCGGCGTTCCGGTGTGCGTGGTGCCCTTTGGGCGAGACCAATTCGAGGTCGCTCGGCGGGTTGAGGTGGCTGGCTGCGGCACCCGCCTCGCCGCGAAAAAGCTCACGACGGCGCGGCTTTCGGCAAAAGTCCGACAAGCGATGACGATGACAGACGGCGCACGACGGGTCGCGGCGGGCTTCGCAGCGACTGGCGGCGTCGCCCGTGGCGCTGACCTCATCGAGCAACGCGTGCTCGGCCGCAGGTCGTCGGCAAAGGAGGGCGCTGCCGCCCGCTGACGGAGCGGCAGCGAGGTAACAGCCGATCGGCAGACGCCTAGTGAGCTGTTTCCCTGGCAGCCAGCAGCCGGTTGGCATTGCGGGTGGTCAGCGCCCGCCAGCTGTCGTCGGCAGGCTGATCGGCTTGCTCAATCGACGCAAGCTGTGCGTCAACTCCGTGGGGCGGCGTCCAGCAGTAGTCGCTGCCGTAGAGCAGCCGGTCGGCGCCGAACGCCGCGACAGCCGCGGGCACTTGATGCGGGAATGGCGTGCCGGCGATGTCGAACCACAACCGTCTCAGCTGGCGTGGCACCGTATGGTGCGGGTCATCGTCGCCGAGAAGGAGGGCACGAAACAACTCCATCCGCTCGGCCAGCAACGGCAGAGCGCCGCCGCCATGGGTAAAAACCCACTCGATGTCGGGATATCGCACCAGCGTGCCGGTGAAGACAAGGTGGCTGACCGTCCGGGTGAGGTCGAAGACGAACTCCAGCATCGGCCGGGGTCGACCAAGTGCAGTCGTTTCGGCGCACGGTGGTGACGTGGGATGCACAAACACCACAGCACGGCGCCGATTGAGTTCCCGATACAGCGGTTCGAATCGATCGTCACCGAGATACACACCCGCGCTGTTGGTTTCAACGATGATCCCGTCGCTGCCGAGTTCGTCGATTGCGTAGCCGAGCTCGTCGAGCGCGCCATCCACGTCGGGCAGGGGCAGCGAAGCGAAGTGACCGAATCGGCCGGGGTGCGCCTGAGATATCGCGGCCCCGCTCTCGTTGACTTCACGGGTGAGGCGCCGCGCGGCCGCATCATCGCCAAAGTAGGTACCGGGTGAGGAAATCGACAACATTGCGGTGGCCACGCCCCAGCGGTCCATCAGCCGCAGATGCTCGTCGGCCGACCATTTCGGCCAGCCTGCCATGCCGTCAGGGTGAACGTGGCCGGCCGCGCGCGCAGCATTTACATAAGACTCGGTAAGAAAGTGGGCGTGTACATCGATGAGCTGCTGATCGGTGTCGCCAACGAACAAGGTACTGAGGTCCATGCCCCTCCTCTGATGAGACGCTGCGCGGCGCGGCATCCTTGTTGACCGATATCGTCGCGCGCCCGCGTGGAAATGTCGTCAGGGCTACCTTCCATTAGGCAGGCACGACTAGCGCCACCGTCTTCATTGCTGACGATTCGTCAGTGCGTCGATGAGATCGTGAATTCGGCTGTGATGCAATGCATTTGTGCCGATTCGTCAAAAACACCTCATTACCGGCTAGCCGGGCATATCAAGTGACGTTAGCGGTCACGACATGCGTTGGCAGAAGCGTCATGCTTGGTGGCGAATAGGAAACGCGATAACCGCGTGAACTCGATTTGCCCTGTCGATAAGCCGTTTCAGAAAGGGAGCATCATGCCGTCCACCAATACCGTCTCAGGAGCCCAGCGATGACCGACCAACTCATCGGCGCCCACAACGACCTCCACAGCGAGCACGGCGCCAAGCCAGGAGAACACCCGGGCCGCTCGGCCAACCCGATCATCAAAGTCCACGACGTTCTCTGGCTGGAGTTCGAGAAGCCGGACCTGGTCAAGGCCGAGGCGTTTGCCCACTCCTTTGGTTTCGCCACAGCACTGCGCACCAAGGACGAGTTGCACCTGCGGGGCAGCGACGCCGGCGCGCCGTGTGTGCTGATCCGCCGCGGCCAGCGCGAGAAGTTCCTCGGGCCGGCCTTCGTGGCTGCTGAGCAGTCCGATCTGGTGCGGCTGGCCGACGCGACCGGGACCACCGTGCGCCCGCTGCCGGAGACCCTGGGCGGGGTGACCGTTGATCTGGTCGACCCGAGCGGGCTGCCGGTGCGGGTGGTGTCGGGCACCCATCAGCTCGAGGCACTGCCCACCGCGCAGACGCCGCACGTGTTCAACTTCGGCCACGAGAAGGTCCGGACCAACGCGACGCAGCGCCCGCCACGGGTACCCACCAACGTGCAGCGGCTCGGACACATCGTGGTGCAGACCCCGAAGTACATCGAAGCCCTCAACTGGTACCTCGACACGTTCGGCATGATCGTCAGCGACTTCTCCTACTACCCCGGGCAGCGCGAGCGCGGGCCGATCCTGAGCTTCGTCCGCTGCGACCGCGGCTCCGTCCCCGCCGATCACCACACCCTGGCCATGGCGCTGGGTCCGGTCAAGCGCTATATGCATTCAGCCTACGAGGTCGCAGACCTCGACGCGCTGGCCGCCGGCGGTGAATATCTGCGCGAGCAGGGGTATTTCCGCTCGTGGGGCATCGGACGCCACATCGAAGGCAGCCAGATCTTCGACTATTGGCGTGACCCCGACGGTTTCCTCGTCGAGCACTATGCCGACGGCGACATGTTCGACAACACCCTGGAGCCCGGCTGGGCCGAGATGCGGGCATCCGGCCTCTATCAGTGGGGACCAGCGCCGAGCAAGGACTTCCTGGGCCTCGGATCGCCGCGCGAAACCGCAAGCGAAATTGGCTTGATGCTCGACGCGCTGCGCCACGACAACGAATTCGACCTGTCCGCCTTGCGCGGGCTGTTCGCCGTAGGCAACTCCTAACAATCCGAATCCAAACCCACAGAAAGAAGAACGCCGTTATGACCATCTCGATCCTGCGCACCGCCGACGCCTGGTGGGTGCAGACCGCCTCAGGGGCGGCTCGCATCCACACCGACGCGACCACCACCGCCGAGTTGCTGGCCGACCGTTCGGCCATCGACGCTGCTGCCAAGAGCACCGACACCGTCCCGGTGGCGAGCCTCGAGCTCGAGTCCCCGATCACGACGCCGTGCCGCGTGGTCGCTCAGGCCACCAACTACGCCTCGCATGTCAAAGATGTCGGCCGCGACCCCGCCAAGACGCCGTTGACCTTCTTCCGCAAGGCGTCGGGCTCGGTCACCGGGCCGTCCGGTGACATCGTGAAGCCAGAGCACGTCAAGCTGCTGGACTACGAGGTGGAGATCGGTCTGGTGTTCGGCCGCGAGCTGCCCGTCGGCACCGAGGTCACCGAAGCCAACCTGGCCGATTTCGTGGTCGGCTTGGTGCTCACCAATGACATCTCGGCGCGCGATGTGCAGTTGCCCAAGCAGCAGTTCTTCGAGTCGAAGTCCTATCCCACGTTCACGCCGGTCGGGCCCGCCCTGGTGCTGGTCACCGCCGAGGAACTCAAGCGTTTCGGTGAGTTGCGGCTGCGATTGTCGGTCAACGGCGAAGTGCGCCAGGACATGCTGGTCGACGGCGACATCCTCTTCCCGCCGGTGCAGGCGCTGCAGGCGCTGTCGAAGTTCCAGAAGCTCGATGCCGGAGACATCCTGCTGACCGGAACTCCGGTGGGCACCGCACTGACCCTGCACGGCGTAACACCGAAGGGTGACATCGACCTGGGCGCATTTCTTAAGGCGCAGTTCGAGAAGAACCCCGCGTATCTGCAAGACGGCGACGTGGTCGAGGCCACCATCGCCACCGACGACGGCGCCATCGACCTCGGCGTCCAGCGCAATGTGGTGGTGTACAAATGAGCACGCAAAATAACGGCCTGCCGGAGTTCTTCCCGGTGGTCATCGTCGGTGCCGGCCCGGCCGGGATCGCCGCGGCGACGCTGCTGGGGCAGTACGGCGTTGAAACCCTGGTGCTGGACCGCCACGAGACCGTCTACCCGCTGCCACGGGCGGTGCACGCCGACGACGAGGTGTACCGCATCCTGGCCCGGCTGGGCATCGGCGACGAGTTCGCCGCGCACAGCCGGCCCGCGCATGGTCTTCGGCTGATCGACCCGCAGATGCAGGTGCTGAGTGAAATTCCGCGCAGCACGGAGCTCAGCACCGCCCACGGTTTCCCTCAGATGAACATGTTCGACCAGCCCGAGCTGGAAACGATGCTGCGTGCCAACGTCAAGCACTACCCCCAGGTCACCGTCCACGGCAACGTGGAGGTCACCTCCGTCACCCAGACCCACAACGGCCGGGTACGGGTGAGCTTCCTGGACCGGGTGCGCGGCGGCGAGCAGAGTGTTCAGGCCACCTATGTGCTGGGGTGCGACGGCGCCAACAGTCCCACCCGTGCGGCCATCGGGGCGCACATGTACGGGCTGCCGTTCACCCAGGACTGGTTGGTCATCGACGTCAACACCGACGTCGATCTCGCCCAGTGGGAGGGCTGCCACCAAGTGTGCAACCCCGAGCGTGGCGGCACATACATGCGGGTGTCAGAAACCCGCTACCGGTGGGAATTCCAGCTGGTCGACGGCGAGACCGTAGCCGACTACCAGACCCTGGCTGCCGTCGAGCCGCTGATCAGGCCATGGCTGGGCGACACACCGATTGACGCGTTGGAGCTGGTGCGGGTTACGGCCTACACTTTCCGCGCTCAGGTGGCCAGCCGCTGGCGCGATCGCAACGTGTTCCTCCTGGGTGACGCCGCTCACCTGACCCCGCCCTTCGTCGGGCAGGGTCTGGCTGCGGGGCTGCGCGACGCGATGAACCTGACGTGGAAACTGGTCGGCGTGCTCGACGGAACGTTGCCCGAGAGCGTGCTCGACACCTACGAGCAGGAGCGCAAGCTCCACGCGGCCGCCATGATTCTGATGGCCGTGTCCGTGGGAGCGGCCATGACCGGTGGCGGGCGCGTCGGTGACCTGATCCGCCACACGGTGTTCCCGCGCATGCAGAACCTGCGCCTGCCGGGGACCCGGGTCAGTGCCGCCGATGGCGTCGCACCCGGTCTGCGCAGTTCGGGACTGGTGAAAAAATCCCGCACGCCTGGCGGGCTGGCCGGAACGCTGTGCCCCAACCCGGTACTGCAGGAGGGCCAGCGGTTCGACGAAGTCGTCGGTAACCGGTTCGCGCTGATCACCTCCTCGCCACTCAGTGACGCGCAGCGAAGCGCGCTCAGCAACCGTGGAGCCGCTATCGTGCTCGCCGCCCCCGGCAGTGAACTCGAGGGATGGCTGCGCAATGGGCGTGCCACCACCGCTATCGTCCGGCCCGACCGCGCAGTGATGCAGGCGGGCAAGAACACTCAGGCGATCTGCGACGCCATGCCGTCGTTCTCCGGAGTCAACTGGCGCTTCGAGCGAACGCGGAAGCTCACGTCGATGACTGAACTGCTGGTGCTCAACGCCGGCAAACATGAGCTGCAGGCGGTGTCCCTGGATGGCACTCGTGTGCGCACCCTCGTCGCTGGACTCGACGAGCTGCCCGACGGCATCGTCGTCGACCAGCGCCGGGGGCATGTTTACTGGACCAATATGGGCGCTCCCGATCCGGGTAGCGACAGGGAGCGGAGACGATGCCTACACCCGCAACGGGTCGCTGGAACGGGCCGATCTCGACGGCAGCAACCGACGCACGATCGTGCCGCGCGGTTCGTTCACCGCCGGCAAACAGCTGCACGCCGATTTCGACGAGGGCGTGCTGTACTGGTGCGACCGAGAGGGCATGCAAGTTCTACGTTGCAATCTCGACGGCAGTGAGCTGCGTCCTCTGGTGGTAACGGGGAGTTGGTGACGACGAGGCGCACGTCAATCCGCAACCACTGCGTCGGTATCGCGGTCGATGTGGATCGACGCCTGCTGTACTGGACTCAGAAGGGTACGCCAAATGCCGGCGAGGGCAGGATCTTTCGTGCCCCGCTCGATGTGCCGCCCGAGATGAGTCCGCAGTACCGCAGCGATATCGAGCTACTTGTGGAAAGACCTGCCCGAACCGATCGATCTGCACCTGATCGACGGTGGCGCAACGCTTCTGTGGACCGATCGCGGCGATCCGCCCGACGGGAACACGCTGAACCGCGCGACCGTGCACCCGATCGGTGGGTGCACCCGAGATCATCTCCCTCGATACCGGGAGGCGATCGGTCTGACTACGGTCTCCGAATCAGAGTTCTATGTCAGCGATCTCGGTGGAAGTATCCGCCACGTCGACCTAAATACAGGCGTTGACACCGAATTGGTGCATCTCGGCTACGGGCTCACCGGTATCACGGTTGCCGAACTGTGAGCGCGAATGGACACTGGGCACGTAGAAATGAAGGAATGGTTCGACATCTGGCACAACCTGACCCCCGGGCAAGGCACGCTTCTCGGTGGCGCATTCGTCCTGTTGCGCGGGCATCGTTGCGTTCGGCACCGGTGGGCTCGACCGCAGATCGCGATCCAAGCGCTTGTTCTACGAGGAGATGAAAGCGCTTTACGCTGAGGCGCTGAGAATCGGCGAGGACTTGGAACTCGTCAAGGCGGTTGCCCCAGAAGATCGCGATGTAGATTCTCGCCGAAAAAGTCGATGCCATGCAACGAGTGCTGAGCGAGCTGGTTCTCACCGGTAATTTTCAAACCGCCGATCTGGCCATCGCATACACATACCAACAGTCTGTTCAATTAGCCGCATGGTCGGAAGAAGTCGAAACCGACGTGCGCAGGCCAGATCAGATTCAGATAGTGGCTAGACAACATGACCGACGAAGAACTTGCGGCATGGAAAAAATATGAGCATGTGAACATCAATCGTCGAGAAGTTGTACAGGCGCTACGCACGGAGTTGGCGCTATATGTCCCACGGTGGTCACGGTATCGACGCGTCCATGCGACAACCCATCTCGAGTCAAGCCGTACGCCTGAACGGCCAGCGCCATCGCTTTGGCGGACTGAACTCCGAGAGCACCAACCTCGCCGGGCCGAGTTCAAGGCAACGGGGTCAACACGTCTGGTCGAGCGCTAACCGGGACCGTCGCTGGCTGTGGCGAGCAGCGGCACGATTACCTCGCTGACTGGTGCCGGTAGGCCGTGCCTGCGCGCCATCCGCAGGATCACGCCGTTGCGGATGTCCCACTCGAGTGGCTTGCCGGCTTCGCGATCGCCGAGCATCGACGTGGCGACGTCGGGTGGGGCGTTGCGGAGCCGCTCAAGGATCTGCGTGATCACGTCGTCGCTTAGACTCGCGCCCTCCGCCCGCGCGACGGCTAGGCACTCTTCGAGGTACATGCGCGACAGCCTCAACATGTCGTCGCGGCGGAACATCCCCGCCCGGCGCATGGTGAGCACCATCAGCCCAGACACAGCGTTAGTCAGGAGCTTGTGCCAAGCCGCAGTCACAAAGTCGTCGGTAACGGTGACCTTCCAGCCGGCGTCTGCGAGGACGGCCGCGGCCGGGCCGTTTGCGGAAGGCAACGTCAGCTCGGGTTGCCCGCGAAGTCGCACCCATCCGCCGGGCTGCGTTTCGGCGGGACACCAAACGACCGCGGGTACCACGGTGGAACCCGCGCAGTGCGGTTGAACCAGTTCCACTTGTTCGACGCCGTTCTGCAGGACGCACACAGTGGTGTTGTGGTCGCATAATGGGCCCAGCCACGCGCTTGCCTCGCCGATCTGGGTCGCCTTGACCGCGAACAACACCAGTTCGACGGGCTTCCTGACCTCGCCAGGATCGGTGCGGACGCGAATGGGCACCCGGATGGGCTCACCGCCCAAGACCGTGGAATCCGGTCGGACGTCGATGTGGTCGCGAGCCGTGCGGCCGCATAACAGCGGGGTGTGTCCGGCCTGGTGCAGGCTCGCCGCCACGGTGGAGCCGATCGCACCCGGTCCGACCACCGCAATGGTTACGCCCACTTATCTCGACGGTAGCGCGTGGCCGTTCATCGGAGAGTGTTCTCCCGCAACCATTCTGAAACCTCTCAGTGCTCAAGGCGTTCGCAGCACGGTGCCCGCGGGCACACCCCCGCAGGTCAGCGCCATGCGGCAGCAGTGGCGCGCTTCCACCAAACGTTCAATTACCCACGTCGCGCGGGGCTATGCTGCTCTCCACGTCACATCGGCGTTGTGTCGATGCGTCGAAACGAGTTCCGATGACGCAGAAACGCGCGAGGCTGCCTGGCTCGGATGAGACGTCTCGGGCGTCGTCTCCGGGACCGCATCTCCGATGCCGGTTTGCGCTTGCGAGTCATGCGGCCGACCGTCGTGTCGCTGATGATGCGGCCGACGGCTCCACCGATTTGGTTGGGCATCGCAGTAGCTACGTCGTTGATTGTGGTCGAGACCTTTGCCGTGGTCTATCTCAAACGACTTACGGGACAGCCTTTCGGGACGTTGTACATGGTCGACGTGTTGGTGGTCTCGACAATTTGGGGATTCGGATTGTCCGCGATCACTTCCGTCTTCACCGCCCTTGCTTACACTTACTTTCGTAACTGGCCTCATACTCATTTCGGGCCGTGGGAGCTCGGGTTCTGGCTGTCGATTGTCGTTTTTCTTTTCGTGGCGCTGTTGGCCAACACCATCGCGGCGGTGGCGCGTACCGGGGAGCGATTCTCGGACTTGTCATCGGACCTCTTGGCCGTCGTGGGGCCGGACCGATTTATCCGGGCGAACCGTGCGTGTGAGCGCGTCCTTGGCTATTCACAAGACGAAATGACGTCGCAACCCTGGATCAATTTCCTCGCGCCCGAAGATCGGGACCGTGTGCGCTCGCAGTTGGGCCCGATTGGAGACAGCCCCCAGCAGACGCGATTTGAGAGTCGAATGATCTGTAGGGACGGCTCGTGGCGCTGGGTCGAGTGGAATGTGGTGTGGCATGAAGGTCTCGCGTACGCGATCGGCCGTGATGTCACCGAGCGCCGCCGCCAACAGGACCAGTTGCACGAGACCCGAAAAATGCTCGAGGCAAGCCGTGACGGACTCAGCATCCTCGTCAAGCAGCAGGAAGCCCTGCGCCGGATGGCCACACTGGTCGCGCAGGGTGTGGTCACACCGTCCGAGGTTTATTCGGCCGTGGCTGAGGAGATGGTGCGCTGCCTGGATTGCGACGGTGCAGGCGTATTTCGCTACGAGCCCGATGGCTCGGCCGTGGTAATCGCTGTGAGCAGTAAGCCTGGATCGCATTATCTTCCAGTTGGGGAGCACATGCCGTTCGACGACGACAACCTACTGGCGTGGATGCTGCAGACCGGAAAGCCCGCGAGGCACGACGACGTAGAGGGCGCCCAAGGGCCTGTCATTGCCCGCGTTCGGGAACTGGGAATCCGTTCCGGGGTTGGAGCTCCGATCGCCGTCAACGGTCGTGTATGGGGTGCGGCCATCGTCGCGTCTAAGCAACAGGGGCTGTTGCCGTCTGACACTGAGGAACGGGTCAGCGATTTCGCCGATTTGGTGGCGGCGGCGATCGCCAACGCCGCCAACCGCGCCGAACTGATCGCCTCACGGGCGCGGATCGTGGCGGCCGCCGACGACGCAAGGCGCCGCCTGGAACGCAACCTTCATGACGGAGCGCAACAACAGCTGATTGCGCTTGCGCTCGATGCCCGAATAGCCGCGGCGGTGGTGCCGGACGAGCTCGATGACCTGAAACAGCAACTTGCACATCTCGCTTCGGGCTTGACCGAGGCCAACGAAGACTTGCAAGAGATCTCGCGCGGACTTCATCCGGCCATCTTGTCCAAGGGTGGACTGCTTACCGCCCTCAAGGCGCTGGCGCGGCGATCTGCGATCCCGGTCACTTTCGACGTGGCGGTCGACCGTCGCTTACCCGAAGCAGCCGAAGTCGCCGCGTATTACGTTGTGGCAGAGTGCTTGGCAAATGCCGCAAAGCACTCCCGAGCGTCGGAAGTCACAGTATCGGCCACCACCGACGACGGAAGCCTGTTTCTGCGTGTGCAAGACAATGGAATCGGCGGCGCACACGTCGGTGAAGGGTCTGGACTGATCGGCCTTGTCGATCGGGTCGAGGCCCTGGGTGGCCGAATTGAGATCGACTCCCCGCCTGATTCTGGAACATTGCTGCGCGCGACCATCCCGCTTGATTTCGCCTGAGTGCAGCATCCTGCGATCTACCGGCTGTTGCTACGACTCGAGGAGAAACCCGTAGCCGCCGCTAACCTCCGGCAGCTCGGTCGATTCAGTGGGCTGAGGTATCGACGATTTGCGTCGGCGCGGGTATCACGAACGCGTTGAGGATTGCGCACACAATGTGGTAGATGCCGGTGAGTATGACGGCGTCCATGATCCCGTTGGCGCCAAGCAGCTTTTCTGCCTCGCGAGAGAGTTCATCGTCGACGCGATGCTCGACCGACAGCGCATACGCGATGCGATGAGCCACTGTTTCCGAATCGCTGAGCTCCTGTGGCAGTCCGCCATCGGCGAGGATGCCCACCTCGTCGTCGGAGAGCCCGACCTGGCGGCCTACCGCGCAATGGGCGTAGAGCTCGTAGGGCGACTGCCAGGCGGCACCGACGGTCAAAATGACGACCTCTCTAGCGCGTTTACTGAGCGAGGTGTTTTCGTGCTCCACGAGCACAAATTCCATGAACGCCTTCGAGATGGCCGGGGTCAGTAGAGCAGGATTGAAGGGTCCGATGAGCTGGCCTGGTTCGATGCCGGCCTGAAAGCCGGCCTCCTCGGCCCACGGGACGGCCTTGTTCATCAGCCAGTCGAAAAGTTCCTTTTGTGCCGGCTCTAGTGCTTCACGGTCGTAAAGCGGGAGGCGTCCGCCCAGGGTGACTTGGTCGTCTGTCATGAGAGATGTCTCCTCAGCTGTTTCGTGTGCGTCGTTTCCGACCGGCGGTGTGGGCCGACAGGACCAGTGGATTCAACGAAGCGTTGGTGAACCCGTTGTCGGAGCAACGTCATACGGCGGATGTGGTATTCACCTCCCTTCTTAGCGTGCAGCATTCGAGGTCGTATGTCGTTACCGGCAACCAGAATCGACATACCCGGCCAGCAGGTATCCGGTACGAATGCAGTGTCGCTCAGTGGTGGTCGGCGAGGCTCACGAATGTGACCGAGGCGGCGATTCCGGATAGCAGTCGGGACACCAAGTAGACCCACAGCGTCGGCCACGAGAAAATCCCGAGCACTCCATCGTCGAAGCTGACGGCGGGATCCAATACGCCACTGGCGATCGCGCCGATCGCGATGGCGCCCGCAATCATGCCGAAGGCGATTGGCCAACCGTAATTGTCATCGACTGTGTTGCTATTCTCGTCGGAACCTCCAGTGCCACACAGCACAGCGCGCAGGTCAAGACCAGTTCGAGTGTGCACGCGGCCACCAGAGTGGGGCCCTTCACCGTCATCGCCGCGGTGACCGCCAGTTGCCTGGGATCGACGATCGCCCGCACGCTGGCCGCCGCCAACAATCCGGCGCCGAACTGGACGAGCCAGGATGCGAGGGCGGCACGTAGTCCAAGCCGACGGCGAATCAGCATTGCAATGGTCAGCGCCGGATTGTAATGCCCAGCCGGCACGCGACTACCGGCGTAAACCATTGCGACCAATGGGGCTCCGATCAACAGTGGTGAGAACCAGCTATGCGTGACAAGCGCGACGCCGAATGTGAACACCAGGACGAAAGTCGCCGATAGCCTCCATCGCGAACCACGCAGCGGACCGCCTGACGGACGCGGTGTCGCGCCGGCGGCTACGGACCTTATTACTGCCACGTCGGATGGCCGGCACCAAGGCTGATGACGATCCATGCTGCGAGTGCAACCATCATGAGAAATGCGAGAGACGCCTACGACAGAGGTGATCAGCCTGCAGACATCGCGAGCGTTGTAGCTACGGGTCGATGAGAGGTCCATCGGGATGGCTAGGCCCTGTCGAGTTCGGGTGCCATGAACAGGCTCCGGTCCAGGGTTTCCGCCAGCAAGGTGACTAGCCGTTCGAGCATTCCGCGCATCTGTTCCTCCGTTGAAAGAGTTGTTGTTCGGGCTCTTCTTGCTCCATGCTGCTCGACGAATTACGTTCCGCAACAGTGGGTTTAACGATGTCGCGGCTTCCACCGGCAGCGTTGACATTGGGAGTGCACTGGTGGCCATGGTTGTCAGCATCACACGCCGTGATGGGAGAAATCATGCATGCTGGCGACCATTGCCTTTAACGGACAGCTGCCATGCCTGCCCACCGTCAGCGTAATGTCATACCGCACTGAGCGACCACTCGCACGAATGGCCGCGCATGGTCTGATCGCTTCTTTCAGCGGTAGGACGGGAGGTTCGGCCGAGGCCGCGGTGCGGTCGGTTGGCGATGAATCTCCGCAACGAAACGCTGGCCCCGATGATCGGAAACCAAAGTACCGACCCGGTGCAATCAATGTCGTTATACCGAGCGCATGGACGGTGCGCATCGCGTCGGATTCGTGTGTAATGTCGCGTGCCCTATGACCCTGCGAGGTAATGACTTCCCACATCGGCGTGCTCCTTCTGGTGATCTATCTCACTTGATTTAAGAATCGCCACGAAAGACACACTTGTCGCCCCGGCAGACACCCAAACGCACCTTCCGGCCAGCTGCAATGGGGGGATTGCAGCTATCAGCATCTCACGGCAACACGCGGCTGGCGCGAATCTGGAATTGCGGTTCCTCGGCGCGAATTCTTGTCGGCCCTCGGGTTCGGCCTCCATAGCAAAGTGATCTTGAGAGAATCTCGGTGTGATCGATGCTGCACTGACCGCAGCGAGCGACTTCGGAAATCACTTTCCGCAAGTCCCTCGAGCGGCGAGCTGGGTCCATGAAGATTCCGACGCGGCCGATGCGTGTCCTAGTACCGGCGACGCCCCGTGGCGCCGTGCTCGCCATCTGCGCTGCGGTGGTCTTCCTAATTGTCGAAAGTCTTCTGGTGGTCCTTCTCAAGCAGGTCCAACCGGCATCTCCCCTCGGTGTCTTGTACGCCGTGTTGATGGCTATGGCGCTGATCGCGAACTTTGTCGTCGGCGTGGTGGCCGCGCGCAAGGCGGTGCTCGCGCTCAACGCGTCACGAGCGAGGATCGTCGCGGCCAGCGACGCCGCTCGGCGCCAGGTGGAACGAAATCTGCACGATGGCGTGCAACAGCGGCTCGTCGCGTCGACGTTGAGATTGCGCCTGGCGGAGCAGCTTGTGCCATCTGAACTGGACGATCTCAAGAGGAACCTGGCCGAGTTGGCGTCCGAGTTGACCGAGGTCTCGACCGAACTGCGGGAACTTTCGCGTGGACTCCATCCGGCGATTCTGGCGCAGGGCGGCCTCCCTTCGGCACTGAAGACGCTGGCTCGTCGTTCGACGGTTCCAGTGACACTCGATGCAGCCATCGACCGGCGGTTGCCAGAGGCCGTTGAGGTGGCCGCCTACTACGTGGTCGCGGAGGCGCTCGCCAATGCGGCCAAGCACGCGCAGGCCTCTGAGGTGACGGTGTGTGCACATAGGACCGGCGACTGCCTTCGGATGTCGTTGCAGGACGATGGAATTGGGGGAGCCGAGGTAAGTAAAGGTTCGGGTCTGATCGGCCTGAAGGACCGTGTCGAGACCCTGGGCGGCACCTTTAGACTCGATAGTCCGCGCGGAGGTGGGACATCCATAGACGTCACGATCCCCTTCAAAGTTTTAAACCAGCCGCTATAGCGGATCCATTGCGTGGCGGTGTACCCGGCGTCGACCGGCAGAGGTAGTACCGATGTAGTGGCCTGAACGGGCGAGAGCGAACGCACACGCGTGACGCGGGTGTTCTTCGCGGAGCGCACGGTCATCCGAAACGAGCCGCTGGGGCCTGACGCCCGCGTCGACTCCAGGCGCCGACCCTTCATCGCGGTGGCACCGGCCTGGTCGGCCTCCAAGGACCGCGCAGAGGCGCTCGGCGGTCTCATCGATCTGCACAGCCCCCGCGGAACCGGAACCACCCTGCGTGTCGAGCTTCCGTTCAACCGGCCAAACGGCCATTAAAGATCACGGTGTTAGTTGCAGAAGGCAATCCAGGCTGAGCGCCAGCGCCACGCCATAAGTGACGGGAAGTAGAACACTTGAGGTTGTATGCGGCCGGTACGCCACTACCGTTGCCGAGGAGCATGGCCACGGGTGCCCCGCCGGCCATCGCCGCCAGAGGTGCGGCCGCCGAGGTGACGAAGAACGCGACGCCTAAGGTACGCAACGCCGCATAGCGAAGGTGGTGGTCTTGTCGTGCCTGTCCGCCCGTCGAGGTGCAACATTGTCGGTGCTCATGGCGTGCTTCGTCTCCTATGTGGTGCTTTCAGAATTGTCGTCGGTCCTCTCGGATGGGTGTTAGGTAGTAGGTGGGCTCGGTTGTAAGTGGAGGTGGCCGGTGGGCGAAGGCGCGGGTTTGCCCGATGGGGGCTCGCCTGTTCGGGGCGAGGTAGTGCACTTAAGCGAACGCACCCGCGTGACGCGGCATTTCTTGTCGGGACGCACGGTCATCTGCAAGGAGCCGCTGGGACCGGATGCCCAGGGTCGGCTGCAGCATGAGGTCGCGATGTTGCAACGGGTGCGCGGTCTGGGTGGGGTCGCTCAATTGCTCGATGAGCCGCGGTATCCGGGGTCGATCGTGTTAGCCGACGCGGGTGGTACGAGCCTGGCTGGGCTATCGAAACCGCTCTCCGTCGAGGACCTGATCGCGCTCGCTCTGGAGCTGGCGAGGGCAGTGGCGGGGATGCACGGCCGTGGCGTGATACACCGTGACATCAGTCCAGCCAACATCGTTGTGGCTGACAACGCGACCCCGTGCCTAGTGGACTTCGGATTGGCGACCTCAGCTGCCCAGATCCGGCCAGAGTTCACTCACCCCACCGAAATCGTCGGAACCATCGCGTATTTGGCGCCCGAGCAGACTGGCCGTACCGGCCGGTCGGTGGACCAGCGGGCAGACCTGTACGCGCTGGGTGCCACGCTGTATGAACTGGCGACCGGCGGGCCACCATTCGGCACCGGGGACCCGTTGCAGCTCACGCATGACCATCTGGCGCGGGTGCCGGTGCCGCCGGCCCAGATGAACCCGTCGATACCCAAAGCGTTGTCGGCGATCGTCATGCACCTGTTGGAGAAGGAGCCCGACAACCGCTACCAAAGCGCCGAAGGGCTGATCTATGACTTGGAGCGGTTAGACCATCCTGGCGTGCAGGCCGTCGGTGGCCACGATTTCCCGGTGCGGTTGCTGCGGCCGTCGCGACTGGTGGGGCGCGACGACGAGGTGGCGGCGTTGGGCAAGGCGTTCGCGGAGATGCTCGAAGACCGGTGCCATGGCGTGTTGGTCAGCGGGGCGCCGGGCGCGGGCAAGACGGTGTTGGTCGACGAGCTACGACCGCTGGTTGCCGACGCCGGTGGGTGGTTCATCGCCGGCAAGTTCGATCAGTACCGGCGCGACCTAGGGTCCGACGCCGTCGCGCAGGCATCACGGGCGCTGTGTCGGCTGTTGTTGGCCGAGCCCGAAGAAACGCTGGCCGATGTTCGCGACCGAATACGGGCAGCGGTCGGGCAGAACGCAGGCTTGCTGGCCGCTGCGCTGCCGGAGTTTGCGATCGCTGCTGCAGGTGTCCCCGGATGCGGGCGATCCGCTGACTGCCCAGGCACGGGCGGAGCGAAGTGCAGCGCAGGTGTTGGGGGCGGTCGCCTCGCGCACCCGGCCGGTGGTCATGTTCCTCGATGACTTGCAGTGGGCCGGGCGCACACCGCTCGGAGTCGTCGATGTGGTGCTCGGCGAGGAGCCGATCGATGGTTTGCTGCTGGTGGGTGCGTATCGCGACGACGAGGTGGCGGCCACCCAGCTGTTGGCGGCGATGGTGCCGCGATGGCGTGATCAGCCCGGTGTGCATCATCTACGGCTGGACAACCTGCCGGCCTCGAGCGTGGTCGCCATGGTCGCGGACATGCTGCGCGTCGATACGGCCACCGCGGCGGCCCTGGCCGGCATCCTTGCGCCGCACACGTCGGGCAATCCGTACGAGGTGGTCGAGTTGCTGAATGGGCTGCGCGGGCAGGGTGCGCTGACCGTGACGGCAGCCGGGTGGTGCTGGGACGAACCCGCTCTGCGGGCGCACCTGAGCCGCTCCGACATCGCCGAGCTGCTGGCGGCCCGCGTGCGCGCTATGCCCGCGCCAACTCGGGAGATGGTGCAGGCGATGGCCTGCCTGGGCGGGCGCATCGAGCTGGATGTGCTGCGGACGGCTGTCGCCGAGCCGCCTGGGCTGGTGCGAACAGCGGCTGGCGCCCGCGCTTGATGAGGGTGTCCTGGTCATCGAGCCGGGAGTGCACGAGGCGGTGCAGTTCGGCCACGACCGCATCCGCGAGGCGGTGCTGCGTAGCCTGAATGATGAGCAGCGACGCGGTCTGCAATTGACGATCGCGCGACGGCTCGCCGCGATTCCGGAGATGTTTGCCGTCGCGGCTGAGCAATACCTGCCGGTCATCGACGCGGTCGACGAGCCGACGGAACGGTCACACGTCGTCGGACTGCTGCGTCACGCCGCCGACCAGGCCTCCGTGATCGGCGACTATGCCCTGATGGGCACGCTGCTGGCCGCGGCGCTGAGCCGCGTCGACCCGTCGGAGACCGACACCCTCCTCGAGCTGCGTACGGCCCGCCACGCCGCGCTGTATGGCATGGGGCGCCTGGACGAGGCGGACGAGGAATACCGCGCGATCGAGGCGGTATGCCGCGACCCGGTCGACCTGGCGAAGGCAGCGGCGGTACAGGTGCGCAGCCTTACCCACGCGAGACGGTTGCCGGAGGCGATCGCGCTCGGCCTGGACGTGCTTGCGCAACTGGGCATCGCCGTCCCCTCTACGGACGGGATGCTCGCCGAGCTGGACCAGCGGTTCGAGAACCTGTTGCGGTGGCTTGATGCCACCGGACCCGACGATGACTTGACTCGCCCCGAACTCACCGATCCCACGATGCTGGCCGGCTCGCGGGTGATCGATGCGATCCAACCGGCGGCCTACTTTGGGCAGGAGCCCCTACTGATGGCCTGGCTGAGCCTGCAGGCGCTGCGGATTTGGCGTGAGCACGGCCCCGCCCGTCCTCTGGTCGGCGCGGCCACCGGCATCCCCGTGGCCGCTGTCGCATTGCGTGACAACTACGCCCTCCCGTATCGAGCGCTACGACGGCTGTTGGCGCTGAGTGAGGCCCGAGGCTACGAACCCGAATCGTCAACGCCACGTTGCCTTTTAGCGCTGCTGGGGTGGTGGTTCGAGCCGCTCGAAGACAGCGTCGACGAAGCTCGCCAAGCCAGGGAAGGGTTTATCGGCGGGGGCGACCTCGGCCAACGCGGCATACACCTTTGTCCCGACTGTGCGCGCTCTGCTCGAGTGCGCGCCGTCATTGGACGCCTGCGTCGCCGAGCTCGACGCGGGTCTGGCCTTTGTGCGACGCATCGGCAGCGTAAACATGGTCGAGGTACTCGAGACCTACCAATGGGTGATCGATGCGCTGCGCGGCGAACGCCCCACCGCAACCGGCGCGCCGGTATCCATCGCCGGGTACAGCGACACCCCAGCAACCCTTCTTCTTGCGCACAGCGTTCAAGCGATGGCCGCCGCCATCTTCGGCGATCAGGCCTCTCTTGAGCGCCACACCGCAGAAGCCGTGCCCTTGGTGTCGGCCTCGCCCACTGAATACCCCGGCGCAGTGGCCCGCGCGCTGAGAGGACTGGCCTTGGCGGGACAGATCCGCGCCACGGACGGTGCCGCGCGAGACACTTTGCTGAGCGAACTTGACGAGGTGACGCGGTGGCTGGCCGACCGGGCCGCCGATGCGCCGCAGAATTTCTTGCACCTGTTGCGGTTGCTGGAGGCCGAGCGGGCATGGGCGGTCGGCGACTTCCAAGGGTGTGTCCGCGGTTTCGACGCGGCTCTACACGGCGCCGGCCAACGCCCACGCCCGTGGCACCGGGCCTTGATCACCGAACGCGCGGCCCGCTTCTATTTGGCCCACGGCCTCGACCACAACGGCTACGAGCTGCTGACCCAGGCGCGGCAGCAGTATGCCGCCTGGGGCGCGACGGCCAAAGTCGCCCAGCTGGACTGGGCCTATCCGAGCCTGCCGCCACACCAGGACACGTCGGCCGCGCAGCGCAACACCCGGTCTCCATGATTCCAGTGGCAGTGGCAGTGTGAGCACGGGAACCATCGATCTGATGGGCATCCTGTCGACGTCGCAGGCGCTGAGCTCGGAAACCAGCATCGCGGGATTGCATGCCCGGGTGGCGCAGGTAGTCGGCGCGATGACGGGCGCCACCGATGTAGCGCTGCTGGTGTGGGACGACGTACATCGCCATTGGCTGCTCCCAGGGACAGGCCGCGTCGGTGGCGCGTCGACGAGCGACACAGGTCCGATGTCGGTGCTGCGCTACCTCGAACGCACGCGCGAGCCCCTGGTCGTCGCCGATGCCGTTAGCGACGATCGTTTCGCTCGCGACCCTTACTTCGCCGATGCCGACCGCTGCTCGCTGCTGGCTCTCCCGATCCTGAGCCGCGGCCGGTTGCGGGCGGTGTTGCTGCTGGAGAACCGGTTGATCCGTGGGGCTTTCACCGCCGAGCGTCTCGACGCGGTGAACCTGATTGCTGGTCAGCTGGCGGTGTCTTTGGATAACGCCCAGCTGTATTCCGAGCTTGCCGCGTCGCGCGCGCGGATCGTCGCGGCCGGCGATCAGACCCGCCGCCAGATCGAGCGGGACTTGCATGACGGCGCCCAGCAGCGGCTTGTCTCGCTTGCGCTGGAGCTTCGCATGGCGCAGGCCGAGGTGTCGGCGGATGCGGGGGAGCTTCGGATGCGACTCGACCATGCCGTCGAGCAGGCCAGCGGGGCGCTGGAAGAGCTGCGTGATCTGTCCCGGGGCATTCATCCGGCATTGCTGACCGAGGGCGGTCTCGGCCCGGCGTTGCGGGCAATTGCCCGCCGCTCGCTGATCCCTGTTCAGCTCGACCTGCGCCTCGAGGAACGGCTGGCCGATCGGGTGGAGGTCAGCGCCTACTACATCGTCGCCGAGGCGTTGACCAACGCGGCCAAGCATTCGCGCGCCTCGGCGGTCATCGTGACCGTCGAACGAGACTCCGCCGATGGGGTTTTGCGCCTCGAGGTCACCGACGACGGCGTGGGAGGCGCCGACTTCACCGGCGGCACCGGCCTAGTCGGCCTCAAGGACCGCGCAGAGGCGCTCGGAGGGCACATTGATCTACACAGCCCCGACGGAGGCGGAACCGCACTGCTCGTCAAGCTTCCGCTCAGCCGGGCCCAAGTCGAATCTTGAAGGCGGAGCCGGCTCTCAAAGGTCAACTCGACGCCGCGTCTATTGTCGACCCTGGTCGGTACCGAGCTTCACCTCAACGGTCCTGCGATTACCCGAAGTGTCAGTGAACGCCAGCATTACAGAGGTGCCGGGTGCCCTGGACTGCACCGCGGCGACGAGGGCGTTGGCGCTGCGGATGACTTGGTCATCCACTTTGGTCACCACCTCGCCGGCAGCCAGCCCGGCCGCCGCGGCAGGGCTGCCGATTGTCACGTCGACGATCCTGGCACCGCCCGTAGCCATGTCGTTGACCACCTGCGCGCCCAACCAGGCATGCGATGCCCGACCGGTGGCGATGAGTTCGGCGACGATGCGCAGGGCGTGGTCGGCCGGAATAGCGAAGCCCAAGCCGATCGACCCGTGCGGTGTGGTGCCCGGGCTTCCAGCACCGCCCACCTCGGCCTCGGCGGAGTTGATGCCGACGAGCCGGCCGTTCGCGTCGACGAGTGCGCCGCCGGAATTACCCGGGTTGATCGCGGCGTCGGTTTGGATGGCGTCAAATGCCACCGTGCCGCTTTCGGCACGGAGAGATGGGCATACCGGACGGTGCAGCGCGCTGACGACGCCGTCGGTGACGGTGCCGTCCAGACCCAGTGGAGATCCCACCGCCACCACCGGCTGACCGATGCGTAGCGCGGCTGAGGAACCGATGGAGACGGGGGTAAGGCCGGACAATTCGTGGGCACGCACAACCGCGATGTCGCTTTGGGGATCGGCGGCGATCACGTCGAATTCGGCAGTGCGACCATCGTTTAGAGTTACCACGGTGCGCGTCGACGGGTGCGGCCCCCGGTTCACCGCCGCCACGACATGGTTGTTGGTCATGATCAGCCCATCGGGGCTGAGGATGACGCCAGAACCCAATTCTGACTGATCGTCGTTACTGATCTGCAGCGTCACGACGCTGGGAAGTACCTTCGCGGCGACCCGTTCGACCCAGTCAAGTGAGAGTTCGGCCGTCACCGGCGCACCGGCAGCGCTGGGGCCAAATAGTTCGTCGGCGGTCACCGCATGAACGAACGGAACGACGGCAAAGCCGGCCACCGCGGCCGTCGCCGCGACTGCCAGACTCAGCAAGTTCACGACGGCGGCGCGAGTGAGTCTTTGCCGCTGCGGAGTCATTCGGCTTGACCAGTGAGGGCCGCGACCGGCTGCGGGCAACGGCGGGACCCCTGTGGGTAACCGCAGCCAGCTGACATCGCTTCTCTCCTTATTTGCAATAGGCCGGCTCCGATGTATGGTGTTGCTCCGTACGTCGAAGGCCATGGGGCTCAACGAAATCAGCTCTTGACCAGGATTCCGCGGTGGTGCAGTCGTGTCGCCACCGGCAACGCTAATCCCTATATCCCCGCCAGCGGGTATCTCGCGTGGGAGACCCAACTCCGTTGTAGCCGAGAATGATTGGACGGGCTTAACTGACGTGGATCAGTCATCGATGACGGTGTAGTCGGAGCTTCCACCAGCGACTGCAGGACGCGTAGCCCGACTGTCAACAGCGTGGCGAGACAGCGAAGAACCGCTAGCGCCAAGTACATCTGGTTCCCCGGTTCGCCCGACCAGGTGCGAGACATCGGTCATCGACTCACCACGGTCACACGTCTCCGCGACAAGCTCACCAGCTCGCGAGTGCCGTTGTCTCGAGTAACCGTCACAGCGCCGCGGTGAACCCCCGTCACATGGCCCCAGAAGCCTTGCGGGCTAGCGTCGGAGACGTGGACGTGCATGCCGTGAGCCAGCGGCCGGCCCATTCCCACCGCACTGTTTATGAGGTCACGCGAAAACATATGTCAAGCATCGCGTTCCGAGTCGGCAATTCCATCAGTGCTGACGCCAATCACCGCCTGAGGGCAACGGCAACACTGCTATACCGGCTAACGGGAATCGGCTTGATCGGTTTGGATGTCTGGCGCCACAGTGGTGGGACTGAGCGGCAACTCTACGCGCAGGCTGGTACCTGCCCGGGGCGGACTGTCGAGGACGATGCGGCCACCCATTGCCTCCGCTCGGTCCTTAAGGCCGACAAGGCCGGTGCCGCCGTCGAAGTGGGCACCGCCGACGCCATTGTCGCTTACGGCGACGCGGAGAACGCCACTGCTGGTGTCGGTTACGACAGCGACATCGACGGTCGACGCTCGCGAATGCTTGGCCGCATTGGTCAGCGCCTCGGCGACGACGTAGTAGGCGCTGGCCTCGAGATGCTGGGGGAGCGGCACCGGTACGCGCATATCGAGCTGAACGGGGATCAGGCAGCGGCGGGCGAGCGCGCGTAGCGCCGCGGCGAGCCCACCCTGGGAAAGGATCGCCGGGTGAATGCCGCGTGCGATCTCGCGCAGCTCGTCCAGCAGGTCAGTCGCAGACGTGACAGCGCGGTCAAGCTGCGCACTGAGCTCGGTCAGCTCGGGAGGCACCGCCGCCTGCGCCGTGCGCAGCTCCAGCGCCAGCGAAACGAGCCGTTGTTGCGTGCCGTCATGCAAGTCCCGCTCGAAGCGTCGGCGCGCTTGGTCACCGGCTGCGACGATTCGGGCGCGCGACGCCGTCAACTCCGCCTGCGCGTCGGCGTTCGCGATCGCTATTGCGACCAGCTCGGTGAAATCCCCCAGCCGAGCTTCGGTTTCCCGAGGTGGTGGCTCAGCTGTCGATGCGACGACTATGAGCCCCCACGGCCGGCTTCTGACAGTGATCGGCGCCCCGACGGCGGTGTGGATGCCCAGCTCCAAAGCCGCCGAGGCCGCGTCGGTTCCGTCGCGGTCAGCCCGAACAGGGCGCCTGGTCTCACGCACCAGCGCGCTCACGGTGCCCTCGCGGGTCCGACCCATGGCACCAAGAGGCAGCGTCTCACCGGTCGCACTCCACGCGGCGACCACCGTCACAGCGTCGTCAGCGTCGTACCGCGCTAGGTGTGCACGGTCCACGGACAGAAGATGGCCGACTTCCTCAGCAACGCTGGCGAACACCGCATTCGGCGGGGCGGCACCCGCAACGAGCGTCGCCACTCGTCGCAACGCGGCCTGTTCGTCGGCAACTCTCCGCAGCGCCTCGCGGGCCTCAGCATTGGCGACTGCCGTCGCAAGCAAGTCGGTGAATTGCGCTGTGCGAAACTCACTTCCGGCCGGTAACCGATCCAGATCGGTCGACACGATGACAAGGACGCCCCAGAGCCGGCCCTCCACCGTGATCGGCGCGCCGACTCCGCGGCGGGCGCCGCAGCTCGCGAAGAACGCTGCCATCGAGCCTGGCGGACCCTCGAATTGCTCCATGCGAGAAGGAAGTTGCGTGTCAAGCACCCGCACACCGACACCCGTACCCGTGACCTTGAAAGATGAGCCGATCGGGATCGTGATGCCTGGGACGCTCCAGCTGCCCACGAGAGTCGCCTCCCGCTCCAGCGAATATCGAAAGACTGCCGCGAGATCGCCGCCGAAGAGTTGCCCGACCTCCGCTGCCACCGCCGAGAATGTCTCCGTCGGTGACGCCCCCTGCGCGACGAGTGTGGCAACGCGTCGCAGTGCGGCCTGCTCCTCCTCGTTGCGTCGCCGCTCAGTGATATCGCGCGCGACCGCGCACGCGAACCCCTCCTCGGGCAGCGCGCGAGCGGTCCACTGGAGCCAACGAACGGAGCCGTCAGAGCAGATATAGCGGTTTTCGAATCCGATCAATTCATTGCCGCTCTTCTGTGAGGCGAACGCCTCTGCGGTGAGCTCTCGGTCATCGGGGTGAGCGAACTCAACGAAAGGACGCGACGTGAGCTCGGCGCTTGTGTAACCAAGTGTCCGCTCGAAAGCCGGATTGACCCGCGTGAAGTAACCGTCGAAATTGCCGATGCAGAGCAGGTCGACCGAGAGCTGGAAGAAGTCGCTGAGCTCCCGTTCCGCGCGCTCACGCCGCCCTTCCAGTTCGGAGAACTCCGTCATGGTGTCATTGAGGCCGGCCAGCAGCTGCGACCACGTTCCTTCCAGGGCGGCGATGTCTGCGCGATGTCCGAGTCGATTGTGTCTCACTGCTGCGGTCATTTCGCGGATCTCTTTGGCCAAGCGCTCCACCGTCACATGTAGGTTGCGGAATGCCGTAGCCACATCACCGATTTCGTCACGGCCGCGATAATCGACGTGGACGGTCAGGTCTCCGCTGGACAAGTGTTGGGCGGCTTCGGAGACCTCACGCAATGGGCTGGTGATCGATCGGCGCAGTGCCAGGGCCAGTCCCGTCACGATGACAAGGACCGCAAGCGAGATGCCGACGTCGCGCAGGCTGCCCGTTCGCGCCGCGTGAAAATCATCGGAGGCGGTTGTGGCCAGATTCTTTCTGGCCCCGTCCTGCAGGTCGCGCAGCGACGCAATGCGGGTGCCGGACGCGTCGAGCCATCCGGTAAGGGAGGATTCCTGCAGTACGCCGAGTGCTCGGTTGGCCAGGGCATCGCGCACGTCGGTGACCGCGATGCCTGATGGGCTGAACTGCACGGTCTCGAGATCGGCGGCGAGCGGACCGACGGCGTTGTCGCGGAAAACGTCGAGCTGGGCGGCCTCAAGGCCGCTCCACCGCGTGGCGCTGGAGGCCGCGAGCGCATCTGCGTGATCCGATGCGAACAGTGCCGCGACGTCGACCTGCTCTCTTGCGGCGGCCTCGATCGCCTCGACGATCGCCACGTAGGCCTGGGCGGCCCGCGCAGACGGTTGCGTGGGCGCCGCCGCGTCCAGCTGCCGTACCGTCCGCAGCAGGTCGCGAATGATCGAGCCGTACGCGTCGGCACTCTCAGGCACCGTCAGCGAGTTACTTGCCAGCTCGACACGCAGCGCGTTGAGTTGCCGCCGCACCGCATCGAGGCGACCGCCGAGATCGACCGTGCCCGCCGACCCGCCCGCCCGTCCGGTTCCCTCTTTTAGCGCGGCGTCGACGCCCGCCTGTGCCGCGTGCAGCCGCTGCAGGCTGGCGTCACCCTTGCGCAGCAGCTCGAGTGCGGCGGCCGTGCGCTCGTCGGCGAGCGCGGCGGCGATGTCGGTGGCTGCGAACGACTGCTCCGTGGCGTTCTGAAAAGCGCGAATCGACAATGCGGTTCGCCAGTTATCCGCAGACTCAGCGACCGTGAAGCCGAGCAGGACGCCGACCGGCAGTAGCACGAGCAGCATCAGCTTCGCGCCGACTCCCAACCGCCCGAGCAGCCGGCTCCTCGCGCGCGCTGCGGCGCTGACTACCCCGGCCTCTTCAGCAGGGCCGCGGGTAGTACCGATGGCCATGATCGTCACCTTCGACGTTCCGCGCGACGGCGTCAAACGAGGTATTCAACGGTGCGCTCCCAGGACTACGGTTTGCTTGAACACCGCGAATGCGACACTCAGCGCGATTCGGTCAGGCCGACATTGGGCGATCGCGGCGCGTACCGGGAGGACCCGGTTCAGCGGCATCCGGCGTCGCCGCATGGCACTCCTCCACAAAGTTCCGACCGACCCATACCGAGCTAACACCTAATCTGGGGCATTTGAGCCCGAAAGGCGGAGTGCTCATTGGATCGAGCGAATCGCAGGGTGCTCGAGACGAGGTGACCGCTGATCAGCCGGCTCGGTTCGGGCTGTTCTCGCACGAGGCGAGGGAGATGACCGCGAGCCTTGGGGCTGAATAGTCGGCGACGAATAAGAAATCTTCCTCTGCACTTAGCGCCAGCGCTTCCGGCATCGTGTCCAGCTCTATCGTGGTGATGATCGCCTTGTTCACAGGATCCAGTACCCAAACTGCCTGATGGCCGAAATCCGTCAGGTAGGCCCGCTTTCCGTCGCCGGTGATATGGAGTTGGCGCGGCAGATCGCCGATGGGCAGGCTTTCGGCCACATTCGTCGCGGTATCGATCAGCGCGAGGGAGTGCAGATTGGTCACATACAGGTGCTCGCCGTCCGGACTTGCCGCAACATCGAGTGGCGCGTCGTCCAGCCCGATCAGTGTTTGTGATCGCGAAGCAAGGTCGATTGCCGAGACGGCGTTCTTGTTGTAGTGGGTGGCGTACACCCTCGAGCCGTCCGGGCTCACAATCACGATGTCCGGCGAGAACTGCATTGCGATCACGTCGATGAGGATGAAAGTGGCCGTGTCGATTACTGAAATCGACCCGCGGTGATGTCGGTGGGTCGATCCAGGGTTTAGATGAGGCGACGTACAACCGGCCGCCGTCGGGGCTCAGTGTGAGCGCACTGGCGTAGCTGTCGACGGGTACGACACCAGCCAATGTGCCATCGTCACTCATGGCCGAGACCCAGGAGTTGCGGCCCTGATTGTGGGCCAGGTAGAGGTAGTTGTCATCGGGGCTGACGAGCTCCGCTGTGGCGGGTTCTCGCTTTACCGTTCTCGCTGTGTAGTCCACGAGATTGATAATCGAGATTGAACCGTTGTAGCCGGTGACATAAAGCCGAAAGCCGTCGGCGCTCACCATCGTTCGCCTGGGCTCGACATCGATGGGAATGGTCGCGACGACTTGATATGCGCGATCGATCACGATGACTGACTTCGACGTTGTCGCATATATGTGGTCTCCGTCGGGGCTTACATCGACTTCGCATGCATGGCTGGCGAGAGGGATCGTCGCCACGACGTCACCTTCGCGTCGACGCGGTTGTGCCGTGTCGACAGTCCACAGATGGGCGCAGGTCGGGCATTGCAGTGAAACGCGGGTGCCTTCGCTCTTGAGAAGGTATTGCCCATGGGTTTGGCAGTTGTGGTTGGTTCGGCATTGTGAGCAGTCGTGGCCCTGGCTGCAGTTGGGGCAGGGCACCCAGACGCGTCTGCTGCTGTCGGCGCCGGAATCAATCGGCAAGGGGTTCATCGGTTCTCCGCGATCTATGGATGCGGTAAAGGGCGGCGCCGATGTCGGGGCGCAGCGGGAATTCGGGGGGTTACATGCTGCGGCTGTGGTTGCTCGATAGCGCTGTCTGCAAAATAAGTTGCGATCCAACGGCGTACCAGAGGTGACCCATCAGGGTGCGGTCCGAAGCTCATAAGGTTTAGGATCGCTGCCCGTGGACGGGATGTCATCAACGCTAACGGGAATCAACTCTTCCGGATAGCTGCAATCGAGAACGCGGGTGCCTGCCGGCGATCTAGTTCTTCCCGCGAGGACGGCGAGCGGCCAAGTGCTATATGACGATAGCGTCGGCGGAGTCCGCCAGCAGGTCGCGCAACCGCTGCCGTCCGCGCTGCAGACGCGATGCGACGGTGCCGCCTGCGGTCTGCATGATTTCCGCGATCTCTCGATAGCGAAAACCTTCGATATCCGCGTAGTAAATCACCATCCGAAACTGCTCGGGCAGTGCCTGCATCGCGGCTTTGATCTCGTTGTTCGGAAACGATTCCAGCGCATGCTCTTCTGCTGAGCGCCATCCCGTCGCGGACCGGTGTGCTATGTCGAACATCTGCTGATCGGTGATCTCCGCGGTCGCGTACGACTGCGGCTGTCGCTGCGCCTTGCGGTAGTTGTTGATGTACGTGTTGGTCATGATGCGATACAGCCACGCCTTGAGATGGGATCCCTGCCGAAACGAGTCAAACCCGGTGTAGGCCTTAATCATGGTGTCCTGGAGCAGATCCTCGGCGTCGGCATGGTTAGCCGTCACCCGCAATGCACGAGAGTAGAGTGCCTCCCGCAGCGGGACGACTTCACGTTCAAACCGTGCGTGCAGACCTGCATTGTCGCGTAGAACTGTTGCGTCCCTACTCGATTTCGAGGTGTTTGGCGCCTGGCCGCATTTGATCATCAGGGGGTACCGGTTCGCACCGCGGTTTCGGGAGTAACTGTTTGCACCGCCCTAGACTGCCTTCCGGAGGTGCGGAGGTCATCGACGCTAACCCCTATCGGCACTGGCCGTCAGCAGCACTTCCGAGATACCTGCCAGCGGTAAGCGCCCGTTGATGGGAACGACGGACTGCATGCAGCGGTACCTGCTGGCTGGAAGCCAGAAGGTATGCCAGCCGTGATGCTCGGATCCGGGCCAATCGGCCAGAATCTTCTCAAGTGAGGCCGGATAACGACGGCGCGGTCCGACGGGCGCGCGCGTAATGGCGTGCGGGAACAGCAGGCAGTGACGGGAGAGTAACTAACCGAACCGGTGCGTATCGCACTGGCGGTCCTACCGTGGCAAAAATTTCTAGGCTTTTGCAGCTAGCCGCAATGGCACCACGACGCTCGTAGGCGAAACTGGAGCTATGACGACGTCTGGGGCACACGAGCTGCGCTGTGTAATCGTCGATGACAACCCCATGTTCATTGACGTGGCCGCGAGGCTACTCGAGCGCGGCGGAATTTCGATCATCGGGGTTGCGTCGACGATCGCTGAGGCAGTCCGGCGTGTCGAAGAGTTGCGCCCGGATCTTGCGCTGGTAGATGTCGATTTGGGCGGCGAAAGCGGCTTCGATCTCGCCGAGCAGCTGCACCGCCCCAACTCCCATGCCGGTCCCAAAGTCATCCTGACCTCGGCGCACTCCGAGCAAGACTTCGCCGACATGATCGCGGCAAGCCCCGCCGTGGGCTTTCTAGCGAAAGCGGATCTGTCACCGAACGCCGTCCAGGCTATGTTCGACCGCCCGTAGCTGGTCGCGGGCAATTTTTCGACTGAGACAGCATCTGGAACTGTCAGGATTTTGCTAGCGATTCTCGAGGAATGCGATCACCGCGCGGACACGACGGTGGTCGTCGTCGGTCTCGGGCAGGTTGAGTTTCATCAGGATGTTGCGCACATGCTTCTCGACCGTGCCTTCAGCGACCCAGAGTCGCCGTCCGATGCCCGCGTTGGAGCGTCCCTCCGCCATCAACGCAAGCACCTCTTTTTCGCGTGCACTCAGTAGGGCCAGCGGATCGTGTCGGCGTTGAGCAGACACCAACTCGTTGACGAGTGCGGGGTCGACGACCGAGCCTCCTCGTGCGATGCGCTCGAGGCTGTCGATGAAGTCGGCTACGTCGGTGACCCGGCTCTTGAGCAGGTAGCCGATCTTATGGCCGCTCGCTAAGAGCTCCGTCGCGTGCTCCACTTCGACGTGCGCGGACAGCACCAAGATGCCGGTGTCGGGCCACTCGGCGCGGATCTGGCGCGCGGCGTCAAGTCCCTCGGTGGTATGGGTCGGTGGCATCCGAATGTCAACGATGACCAAGTCAGGCGACTTGTCGCGCACAACGGCCAGGAGGTCTACGGCATCGCCGACTAGGCCCACGATCTCGAACCCCGACCCGACGAGCAGACTCGCCAGTCCTTCGCGAAGTAAGGTGTCGTCGTCGGCGACCACCACCCGCAATTGCGTCGCAACGGCGGCGCCGGTCCCCGTCGCGCTAGGGTCGCTGTTTGGGTCCATCTTGTAACCATCTCAGCATGGGAGACGCTACGGAAGTGTCCAACCGACTAATTACGGGTGGCTGGGATGCGTATCTGAAGCTGGCGGGTAGCGCCGGCAGCGGGGCGTAAGCCGCCGGGAGGACCTCGCGCCCTTGGCGCGCAAGGCGCGCACCATGCAGCCGGGGCGCGACCTGGTCCGATCCCGTCACCTTGCTCATCGCGACAAGCCCGCGCGGCTCCGAACTACTGGCCGTGCGTTGGACCGACTTCGAGCCGATTCGGGTGCCATTGCCGCCACCGGCAAAATGGTCCGTCAGTGCGGCGTGAGCCTGGTGCGCATGGATGAGATGAAGACCGCGGCGGTTGATGAACGATTGCTATGCCTGCCTTCGCCATCACGGTGCTGACCGAACGAAGGTATCCATGACCCAAGACCGATATATGGCTCGGGGACCGGTCGACCGGCATGTCCTGTAACCGGTGGCCCCGGCTGGAATCGATCCCTCCGGCCCGGGGAGCAGACGCGAAAAATGCGGGATTGCGTCGTCGGGCGAAAATTGGGCCAAACCTTCGGAACAGGGTGCTCTGAGGGATCCAATTCGGCCGGTCTGCAGGTGCTTGACCAGGGTAAGCGGTTTACGGCGAGCCGCTCAACCGCCTCACATGCGGAAGGTCACTGGTTCGATCGGGGATGCGATCGCCGACGACAGTTCCGACGACAACCGTGACGACAGTTGCACGCCGAACTACGCCGACAACACCGCCCTCTTCGACCTGTTTTGCCTGTTCAGGCACTTCGCCTGGTCCTGGCAGTGTGGGGGTCAGGGGTTCGAGTCCCCTTAGCTCCACATATAAAACCGCAGGCTAGATGCACTTTTCACGTCCTGGACCAGTCTAACGTCAACATTGGCGTCAACAAAAGGCACTAGGATGCCGCCATGGCATCTCTACGGGCACGCTCGCGCAGGGACGGATCCGAGTACTACGCCGTCCTGTACCGGCGCCATGGCAGACAGACCTCGACCAGCTTCGACGACTTCAGCTCCGCCTCGAAGTTCGCCGAGCTGGCGAACAAGTTCGGCGTGGAGAACGCTTTGGAGACGCTGACGGCGGATAGCTCGCGCACGTCGTTGACGGTGGAGCAGTGGCTCACCAAGCACATCGACGACTTGACCGGAGTCGACCAGGGCACTGCCGCCAAGTACCGCGCCTATGTGCGCAACGACATCGGCCCCGTGCTGGGCAGCCTCCCACTGGCGGCATTGACTCGCGACCACATCGTCGCGTGGGTCAAGGAAATGCTGGAGCCTGATGAGGACGGTCGGACGCCGAGCAGTAAGACCCTGGCCAACAAGCGGGGGTTCCTCGCCGGGGCGCTGAACGCCGCCATCCCGAAGCACATCCTGGCCAACCCGTGTGTGGACATCAACCTGCCCCGTGATGACGAGGCCCACGAGATGGTCTTCCTGACCCACGAACAGTTCGCGCATCTGCACTCGAAGGTGGCGGCCTACTGGCAGCCTCTCGTTGAGTTCCTCGTGGTCTCCGGTGCCCGCTGGGGTGAAGCTGCCGCCCTCCGTCCCTCGGACGTGAATCGGGACGCGGGCACCGTGGAGATCAAGCGGTCGTGGAAGCAGGGGTCCGGCGGGTACCGGCTGGGTGCTCCTAAGACGAAGAAGAGTAGGCGCACGATCAACGTCCCGAAGTCGGTGCTCGAGAAGCTCGACTTCGGCAACGAGTGGCTCTTCGTGAACCGCGCAGGCGGTCCGGTACGGGCGCAAGGCTTTTCGGCGCGGGTCTGGGCGCCGGCGGTGGAGCGGGCCTGGCCGTCCGTCGTCGACGACGGCAACCCGGTGAAAGACTGCTCGAAGCTCCGTCCGCGCATTCACGACTTGCGCCATAGCTGCGCCAGTTGGCTGATCCAGGCCGGGGTGCCGCTGCCGGTGATCCAAGAGCACCTCGGTCACGAAAGCATCCAGACCACCGTGTCCGTCTATGGTCACCTCGATCGGGGGTCGATGCAGGCTGTCGCCGAGGCCATGGACCAGGTTCTCGCAGGCGATCACCTATAGCCTGAAAAAGGCTATAGGCGCTCTGTAGGGTAATCCCAAGGGGCACAAAGGCATTCCGCGATGACACGGTTGACGGGTGCGCCGCCCTGCCTTACCTTGGTAGGCGGAAAACCGGAACGGACTGCGTCAGACATCGCCGGGAGTACCAGATCACTCGGGCTGAGAAGTGCTACGGGGCACCGGGTGGCGTGATTCCAGAGACCGGCACATCACTTGTTTTGATTCTGCCCTCTCACTCCGTCTCTGGAGCCCCGCCATGCCCAACAAGGCCGCCTTCTACCTGGCCCGTTCAGCCGTAGGCAACCTCACTCAGACCCGGTCGGCTGACGACCCCGTCCTGATCGACGCACGGCGTCGGATGGAGGAGGAGTCCTTCCTCATCGCCGTCAACAGGGCGATCGACAAGGCCCCTCCGATCACGCCGGAGTTGCGCCAGCGCGTCGTCGATCTCATGGCGGTTATTACGAAGGCCGTCGTCTGATGCCCGTCGCCGCTACGTACTCGATTGCCGAGGTTGCCGTCTCGTTGGATTGCACCCCGCGTTGGCTCATCGAGCAGGTGCGCGCTGGCAGGTTCCCGGCCAAGAAGGTCGGCAGGCACTGGCGGATGACTGACCAAGATATCGCCGATGCACTAGACATCTGCGCGAACGACTTCCGCCGTCCCACAGCCGATCTCGCGATGGTGACCGGCTTGACCCCGCGGAGCCGCAAGAAGGTGGCGGCCAACCCCATCGGGACCGCGCCCGCCTGGACACCGGCATGCATGTCTACGACGCCGAACTGCTGCGGGTGCGCGCCCACACCTACACCAACCTCGACGCCGCGCCGCCGGCTTTCACACCGCCCGCCAACTGGCCCGCCGCCAGGGCGCGCCGCTGTTCGAATTGCGTGCCGCCATCCATGATTTCGAGTCACGCGGCCAGCCCGCCCGTGCCGCACTCATTGACACTGTCCGGCTCCTCCCCGCCGACAACGTATTGCCGGAACTGGCGCAGCCCCTGACCGAAGAGCGGGTAGCCATCCCGGGCGAAGGCATCCCAGACCGTCTATCTGACAGCGAACTGCTGATGGCTTAGCGCAAACCATACACGCGTGACCCCAACCGACCAAGGTGAGCACGGTTAGGAGTCAATTGCGTTACTTAAACATCACAAATACCCCTGGAGCACAACATATTTCGTAGAAAACGTCTGTCGACACTGATGACCGCGAGATGGCAAGGCATCCGCGGCGGCCGATCGTTAACGCCACCTAGCAAATTCAGTAAAGTCCATCAGAGAAACTCGAAAGGCAAGGCAATGAAGAACTACCTGTACACCGGTCTGGCCGCGGGCGCACTGGCATCGGCGGCGCTCGGCCTGGCCGGGACCGCGAACGCCGCTCCGGCCGGACCATCGTCCGTCGATGCCACGATCAGCCCGCTGCGCGCGCTTCGGCCCGCGGATGTGACCATCTTCCTGCTGGTCGCCTCCTCGATCAACGAGGCCGGTGGCAGAACGGGCTGACTTTCGTCGAGGGCTGCGACCCGGACCACGGACGAGTCATCATCGCTCCCGAGCCGGCTTTCGTGAGTCCTCATTGCGCCGCGGATTCACTATTCATCAAATTGAGTATGGGACAGCACCTATTCGGGGTTGTCTGCCAACGCCGTTGACGCCATTTACGACGCATCTTTGCGATGGGGATTGTTTTTGACTGTCGGGGACTGTGCTGCAAATCCGAACATGGCGTTCGAGGGGGAGCCGGGTGACTACCTCCCGATATTCTTGTCGCGTCGTGATGGTTTGCTCCGCGGCCCACGCCACGCCGATAGCAACAGACATCAGATCGGTAATGCTCACCTCGACGCGAACCGTACTGGCCTCCTGCGCACGCGCGAGAAGGAGCGCGCCGGCCGAGCGGATGTCGGCGCACGCGGCGTAGAGCTTCGAATCCTCGTCCCCCAGCCGGGCAGGCGCACCGCACGCGCATTCTTCGATGAGGCAACGAACCCTCGTACGCGCGCATTCTTGATGAGTCAACGCGGCTTATTGCGTCCGGATAGGTGCCATGCCAGAATGCGGGAGACCCTTCACTCAGCCAAAGGGAATCCGTTGATGATGGCCTGGCTCAAACGAATCCGCCAGGGTGTTGTCGCCGTCGGAGCGCTATCCATAATTCTCCTGGCCGCCTGCGCCCCCAACCAAACCCCGTCGTCACCATCCGGCGGCGGTAGCCCCGGGCAGGTCTCCCTGGTGTCACCGGGCAAGCTCATGGTCTGCACGCACCTGTCCTACAAGCCGTTCCAGTTCAAGGACGGCTCCGGTAACGTGGTCGGCTTCGATGTCGACATGTTGGACCTAGTCGCCAAGAAGCTGGGCGTCACCCAGGAGATCGTCGACATCGACTTCGCATCGATGACTTCCGGCGCGGTGTTCGCAGCACGGAAGTGTGACGCTGCCGCGGGTGCTGTCACCATCACCGACAAACGCAAGGAAGCCGTAGCGTTCTCCGATCCCTACTTCAGCGCCACGCAGGCGTTGCTGGTCAAGACGGATTCCGGCATCACCGAGCTGTCTCAGCTCCGTGGCAAGAAGCTGGGAGTCCAGACCGATACCACCGGTCAGATCTACGCCGAGGACAACAAGGAAGCCAACGGCTACGACATCGTGATCTATGACGACATGCCGACCACCCTGACCGGAGTTCTCGCCGGGCGCGTCGCCGCCGCGATCAACGACAACGGCGTGGTGTACGACTTCGCCAAGGAAAACCCGACAACAACGGTGACCAAGGAGTTCGACACCGGCGAGCAGTACGGATTCATGGTGCAGAAGGACAACGCGAGCGCTGCGGCCTTGCTGGCCGTCATCAATGACGTGCTGAAGACGTCGAAGGCCGACGGCAGCTATGAGGCCATCTACAAGAAGTGGTTCGGAGTCCAGCCTTCTGCCGTGTAAGCGCGAAACCGACCCCAACGCCGCCCGCGAGTAGCCTGCGGCCTCCGGCAACCAAGGAAGCCGCCGGACTGGCGTTCGACTAAGCCCATTTCAGGAAGGTTTTTGCGATGAGCGTTTCCACCGTGGCTCCGCCGGTGCGCCGGGGGCCGTCCCCGCGCCAACGCGCCAAGCGACGTCGGCTGATCCAGTACGCGGTCCTGGTGGTCGGGGTGGTCGTGCTGCTCTTGGTGGCCGACCTGCCCCAGATCGGGCAGGTCTTCTTCCGGTCTGACCTGATCGTGGCGACGCTCACCCAGGGCTTGGGCACTGCGCTGCTCAACACCATCATCTATAGCGCAGGAGCCTTCGTTTTCGGCCTGGTCGGTGGCACCATCCTGGCGTTGATGCGGCTCTCCTCGGTGGCCCCGTACCGCTGGATCGCTGGGATCTACATCGAGTTATTCCGCGGCCTGCCGGCCCTCATCGTGCTGCTCGCGTTCGGCCTGCTGCCGCTGGCTTTTCCCGGTCTGATCATTCCCTACGACCCGTACGGCACCGTGTGGATTGCGCTCGGCATCGTGGCCGCCGCCTACATGGCCGAGACAATCCGTGCCGGCATTCAGGCCGTTCCGAAGGGACAGGTCGAGGCGGCTCGCTCGCTCGGTATGCCGGCCGGGATGGCGAGTCGGAAAATTGTACTCCCCCAAGCGTTTCGGATCGTCACTCCTCCGCTCACCAACGAGCTGATCTTGCTGGTGAAGGACTCATCGCTGGCCTACATATTGGGTTTGTCAGCGGCCGGCTACGAGCTGACCAAGTATGGGCGGGACCTATCCAGCACCAACGCTAATCTCACCCCGCTGGTGATCGCCGGTCTCTGCTACCTGCTGATCACGCTGCCGCTCACTTTCGTGGTGCAGCGGATGGAAGCCCGCGCCAAGAGAGGTCGGTGATCGCGATGTCGGACAATGCCACCCCCAGTCCGACGGCAGGGCCAGGGGAGGCGGTGGTTGAAGTCATCGACCTGCATAAGTCCTTTGGCTCCATCGAAGTGCTCAAAGGCATCTCAACGGTCATCCGCCGCGGTGAGGTCGTGTGTGTGATCGGCCCTTCCGGCTCGGGGAAGTCGACGTTGCTGCGATGTGTGAACCTGCTGGAGAACCCCACCTCGGGGAGGGTGGTGGTCAATGGTGAGGAGGTCACTGATCCCGACTGCGACATTGACCGGATCCGGGGCAACCTCGGGATGGTGTTTCAGCAGTTCAATCTTTTCCCGCACCTCAACGCCTTGCGGAACTGCACCATCGGGCAACTCAACGTGTTGAAGCGCTCTAAGGAGGAGGCCGACACGAAGGCTCGAGAGAATTTGTCCAAGGTGGGTTTGACCGGGCGGGAAGGCTCCTTTCCCGCTCAGCTCTCCGGCGGCCAGCAGCAGCGAGTCGCCATCGCCCGCGCCTTGTCGATGGACCCTGGCCTGATGCTCTTCGACGAGCCGACGTCGGCGTTGGATCCTGAGCTTGTCGGCGACGTGCTTTCGGTGATGCGGCAGCTCGCCGCCGAAGGGATGACCATGATCGTGGTCACCCATGAGATGGCGTTCGCCCGGGAGGTGGCTGACCGGGTGATCTTCATGGACGGTGGCGTCATCGTTGAGGAAGGGCCCCCGGGAGACGTCATCGGGCGCCCGCAGGAGAAGCGAACTCTTACATTTCTGCAGCGGGTGTTGGACCCGACTCATGTACGAGCAGGCGAGGAGGATGAGGCGCACGAAAGGCGGCATGCCACTGATCATCAGGCCGGCGGTTCGACACCGCGCGACGACGGTCTCAACCCCCTGCCCGGGATACCTCACTAACCCCTGGCTACCAGCCTCGCGGTTGTACCTCCATCTCGGCTGAGCTATGCGAGCCGACTGCCAACTTGGGCGGCGGACGGGTTGGTCAGCGCAGATCCATCGCGGAAGAGAACTGTCGGCAGCATGGCCAAGACGGCCTTGAGGCACGAGCGAGTTATTGACCCGCCCGGCCGGCGAACACCACGCCCGGCGGCGGCGCCACGTTCCCGGAGCAACCGCCCATCCTAGCCGCACGCCGGAAGGCACCGTGGCCTTGATCGGACTTCCCGCACATGCCCAGGGGTCCATCGGCGAAACTGTGTGGATGCATGGTGCCAGAGTTGCGGTTGTCTCCTTCCGGCTCGGGGTGGCCGACGGCGTCTCGATGGCGGCCGCCCAGTGGATCACCGCGCTGCGCGAGCTGGGTTGCCGCGTTCGTACAGTGGCCGGAACCGGCGCGGCCGACGTGCTGGTGCCCGGGCTCGGCGCGGAGGACCGGCATCCGCCCTGTCCCACCCAGCTGACAGCCGCCTGTGCCGATGCAGACGTGGTCATCGTGGAGAACATGTGCTCACTGCCGATGAACCCGCAGGCCACCTCGGTGCTGACCCGGATTCTGCGGCACCGGCCGTCGGTGCTGCGCCACCACGACCTGCCCTGGGAACGACCCCACTTCGCCCACCTGCGCGGCTGGCCACCCCGGGATCCGGCCTGGCTGCACGTGGCGATCAGTGAGCACAGCAGGGTTCAGCTGGCCCGCCGCGGGGTGCCCGCTGTCACCGTGTACCACGGCTATGCGGACGGTTTCCGGCACGGCCGCAGGTCCTCCACCCGCCGCAAGCTGAACGTCGGGCGCGGCGAACGGCTGCTACTGCAGCCCACCCGGGCCATCGCCCGCAAGAACGTGGCCGCCGGGATCGCCCTCGCCGAGCGGCTGGGCGCCTCCTACTGGCTCACGGGCCCGGCAGAGGATGGCTATGGCGCCGAGCTCGACGGCCTGCTCGCCACCGCCCGCTGCCGGTTGCTGCGCGGGCTCCCCGACGACATCGGGGTGGCCGATGCGTACGCAGCGGCCGACGCGGTCGTGCTGCCCTCCACCTGGGAGGGGTTCGGCATGCCGCTGATCGAGTCGGCGCTGCTCGGCCGGCCCCTGGCCGTCGGCGACTTCCCGGTGGCCCGCGAGGTGGCCCAGCTGGGTTTCCGCTGGTTCCCGGTTCACGATCCCGGGCCACTCGCCGCCTGGCTGAGCGAACCGGAGTCCGGGCTGCTGCGGCATAACCAGGAGCTAGCCCGGCGCCACTTCGGTCCCGAGGCGCTGCGTGCCCGCCTGCTCGACCTGCTGCGGCAAGTCCGGGCGCGGCGGTGAGAGTGGACGCGCCGTCAACCGAACACAGCAGACAAATCGAACACAGCAGACATGAGGGCAGCGCGCGGCCGGCGCCGCTAGTGTGCTGGCATGATCGACAGACTGCTCGACCGGCTCCTGCGCTCGCGGGTGGAACGACTGGTCACTGAGGCGTTGAACCGCTACACCCACGGCACCGATGACAACCCGCTGTACCGCTACCAGGTTCATGGCAAGCTGGAGCGGCTGCACATCGACCCGACGGCGATCGTGAACAACGCCCTGTTCAACGTCTCCGGCGGCGAGATCACCATCGGTGATCACGTGTTCTTCGGGCACAATGTCGCGGTGCTCACCGGCACCCATGACATCACCAAGTTCGGCCGGGAACGACAGACCACATTCCCCCGCTCCGGCCGGGACGTGGTCATCGAGGAGGGGGTCTGGATCGCGAGTCACGCGATGGTAATGGGGCCGTGCCGCATCGGCAAGCACGCCGTGGTGGCCGGCGGTTCCCTGGTCATGGAGGACGTGCCGCCCTGTGCGGTGGTCGTCGGGCGTCCCGCGAAGGTGCTGCGCTTCATCACGCCGCCGGACGGATCCGAGGAGCACGCCGTCGAGGCGGCCCGATGAAGGTCGAGCTCGGGGCCGGTGAGAAGCCGCACCCGGACTACGACATCCACGTCGACTTGCTTCCGCTGCCGGACATCGAGGTGATCTCCCGGGTCGACCGGCTGCCGTTCCGTACCGCCTCCCTGGACGGGCTGCGCGCCAACCACGTGCTGGAACACCAGAGCTACGAGCTGCTGGAGCCGACGGTCGCCGAGTGGGCCCGGGTGCTGCGCCCAGGGGCGAGGCTGGACATCGGAGTGCCGGACGCCCGGTCCATCGCCGAGCAGTGGGTCCGCGGCGAAATCGACACCGCGGAGGCCAACTACTGGATCCTGGGCGGGCATTCGGACCGGGCCGCGCACAAGGGCGTGGACGCCCGCGGGGTGCCGCTGTGGATCTGGAACGCCCACCACACGATGTTCGACGAGCCATGGCTACGGCAACTGGTCGAGGGCAGCGGCTTCGTGGACGTCGAGATCTCCACGTACGACATCCGCAACCTGCGCTGTTACGCCCGCCGGGCCTGAGCCGGGCACAGCATCGGCGCTGCCGGGCCTGCGCCGTGCTGTGCCGTCCCGGTCCGGGTCTCCTGCTCGGCCTGGAACATCCAGTACTGCTTCTGGTCGGCCGTCACACTGAGAAGGAGGTTCTGGGTGACCCGCGTGGCGAGACATGTCTCACCAAATCTGCACGAGTGCAACGCAAGTGCAATCATTCGTGAGAAAGTGCAGCGGAACTTGAGAAGCTACATTCGGTAACAACCAGATCGACGTCGACGTTGCCCCGGGTCGCATAGGAATACGGGCAGAGCTGATGTGCTTGCTCGGCGAGCCTCTGCGCCGCGCCGGGCTTGACGTTGGGCAACGTGATTTCCAGTTCAACGGCCAGGCTTCACCACGATTGGAGAGAAGTCATGACTGACGTTGACATGCTCGAAGGGTTCTTGGCCGGGGCCCACGTTGATGACGCCGTGTTCGCGCTCAGCCCGACTACCGTGCCATACTGCTGGCCGTCGACGGGCTGGTGCCCGGCCTAAGCGACCAGGACAGCGACACGGCGTCTGCTCGGGGTCGGGTCCGGGTGCCGGCGTAGTCGGTGGTGCTCCATCGGGGACCACACAACAAACGAGGGACACTCGGTGAGGGCGTCCCTCGTTGCGCGTGCCGAACGGGTGTCAGCAGGCCACGTCGACGTAGACGGTCTTGTTGGTCACCGTGGTGACCAGGTCGTCATCGGCGCCGGGAGCCCCGGAGTCGGTGCGCGAGAGCGTCTGTCCGGGCCGGACCGCACTGAGCGTGCACTGGTCCACGGCACCGGTGCCGATGCGATTCACGATGACCTGGTAACCCTGCGCGCGCAGCTGGCTGATCGTGGCATCGACGGACGATGGGCCGGCCGGAGCGGCGTTCGCGGTCCCGGCCAGGCCGAGCGCCGCCGATGCCAGTGCGCCCGCGGTCAGAGCGGTGTACAGGTAGTTCTTCATTGCGGTGCCTTTCGAGTTTCTCTGACGGACTTTGCTGTATTTGTTAGGTGGCTTCAACGATCGCCCGCCCGCGGATGCCTTGCCATCTCGCGGTCTTCAGTGTCGACAGATGCTTTCTACGAAATGTGTTGTGCCCCAGGGGTGTCTGTGATGCCAAGTAACGCAATTGACTCCTAACCGTGCTCACCTCGTCGGTGGCGTCACGCTTGTATGGTTTGCGCTAACCCATCAGCAGTTCGCTGTCAGATAGACGGTCTGGTAGACGATTTGGTTCACTACGTCGTCCCCTGGCCCGTTGCACCGGACGGGTAACCGTCTCGCCGGGGCGGACCGAATCCACGGTGCACTGGTCGAGCGGACCGGTGCCGATCTTGTTCAGGACAACCTGGTATCCACTGTCTTCCAGTGCGCGTGCAACCGTGGCACCGCCCCGTCCTGCCCGCGGTCGCGTGGGATCAGGGTCGCACCTCGAAGACCAGGTTGAAGGGAGTGTCGGCCGCGCGGCGGAAGCGGCTGAAGCCGGCCTCGGCGACAACGTCGGCGATCCTGGCGGGCCCGGCTTGGGCGCCGAGTGCCAGGCCGACGTCCTGGGAGAGCGACGCAGGTGTGCACAGCAGGGTCGAGAACCCGTAGTAGGCGCGGCCGACGGGATTGAGGTTGTCCTCGACCCGATCGCCGGCGGCGGGCTCGACGATCATCCACGTCCCGTCGGGAGCGAGCGTGGAAAGGACGTGCCGCGCCGCCCCGACGGGGTCGCCCATGTCGTGCAGGCAGTCGAACGTCGTCACGAGGTCGTAGCCCTCGCCGCTGTACGCGGCGGCTGGCGTGGCCTCGAAGCGGACGCGGTCCTCTACGCCGGCCTCGCGTGCGCGGCGGCGTGCAGTCTCGATCGAGCCGGCGTGGTAGTCGGAGCCGATGAACGTCGAGTTCGGGAAGGCGCCGGCCATCAGGATCGTCGAGGCGCCGTGGCCGCAGCCCACGTCGGCGACCCGGGCGCCGCGCTGGAGGCGGTCGACGACGCCGTTGAGCGCGGGCAGCCAGGACGCGATGAGATTCGCGTTGTAGCCGGGCCGGAAGAAGCGCTCGCAGCCGTCGTGGACATCGTGGTTGTGCTCGTGCCAGCCGACGCCGGCGCCACTGCGCATGGCGTCGGTGATCCGTGGCGAGTCCAGCACCGAGCCCAGCGCGATCTGAAAGAAGCCCGGCAGGTAGGCCGGGCTGTCCTCGTCGGTCAGCGCGACGGCCTGCTCGGGCGCCAGGCTGTAGCGACCTTCCGTGGGGTGGTACTCGACGAAGCCGCCGGCGGCCTGGGCGTTGAGCCATTCGCGCACGTAGCGCTCGCCGGCGCCGGTCCGCGCCGCCAGCTCACCGGAGGTGAGCGCGCCGGCGCCCGCCAGCGCCCGGTAGAGGCCGAGCCGGTCGCCCATCACGACGAGTGCCGCGTTGAGCGTCGCACCGACCTCGTCCACGGCGCGGAACACGAACTGCTCGAGCTTCTCGGCGTCGAGCGGCGGGTCTTCGATGATCGACATGGCGTCCCTCCCGGGATCGGCGGGTAAGCTAACAAGTACGATCGTTCGCACTTGTAGATGCACAGTACGACCGCTCGTGCTAACTTGTCAAGGGAGATTCGGGGAGGAAGCCGTGGCGACTCACGAGACACGCAAGCGACGCACCCGCGCCGACGGCGAGCGCAGCTACCGCATGATTCTCGACGCCGCCGCCCGTCTTGCCACCCTCGAGGGTCTCGAGGGCCTCTCGATCGGCCGCCTCGCCGGCGAAATCGGGATGAGCAAGAGCGGGCTCTACGCCCATTTCGACTCCAAGCAGGAGCTGCAGCTCGCAACGGTCGGCGCCGCCGAAGACGTGTTCACCGCCGAGGTCGTCGCGCCCGCGATGGAGGTCCCGGAGGGGCTGCAACGCCTCAACACCTTGTGCGAGGGGTTCCTGTCGTATGTCAAGCGCGGCGTCTTCCCCGGTGGCTGCTTCTTCGCCTCCGCCGCCGCCGAGTGGGACACCCGCCGCGGGCCGATCCGCGACCGCGTGCGCACGGTGGTTGCCGGCTGGACCCAACTGCTCGAAGCCAACGTGCGCGCAGGCCAGCAGCGCGGCGACCTGGCGCGAGACATCGACATCGGTCAGCTCGTCTTCGAGCTCAACGCCCTCCTCCACGAGGCGAACGGCCACTACCTGCTCTTCCGGGACACCGCCGCGCTCGACCGGGCGCGAACGGCAATCAACAACCGACTTACCGGCGCCCAGCGCTGAACGCGCGTTCGAGGGCCGCCCCTCCCGCGTGCAGACGCCAGCGCAAGGAGCGCGCGGGCCCGGTATCGCTCAGGCGCCGAGCTCGGCGCCGTAGGAGCGCCGGTACCCGGCGCGCGCCTCGAGCACCCGGTCGACGTAGGCGCGGGATCGCATCGATGGTCAGCGCCTCGCGGCGCTCGCGCGCGGCCGCGATCCAGCGGTCGGCGAATACCTCGTTGCCGCCGTAGCGCGCGAGCAGGTCGGTGCTTCCGTCAATCCACGATGACTGAGGGGCTTCCGCGTATTGCACCCGGTCTGCACTTGTGCAGCGATCTTGAGATACGCCGTATGCCTTCGTGACGCCTTGCTCGGGGTTTGTCGGGCGCGAGTGAGCACGCGCTTCGAGTCGTTCTCGCCCCCTCCGCGTCAGCCGGTGAGCAAAATCAACGCGGCTTTGCGTTGGACCGAAGTAGGTCCGGTTCGAGGTAGATTACTCGGGCAATGGGGACGGCGGAACGCACCCGGCGTTCGGCAGCATCGATGGCCTGGGCCACCTGCTCGGCGGTGGCTGTCGCGTTCACTGCGATTTTTGCGGCGACGAGCAATTCTTCGGGCCCGAGGTGCAGCGTCCTCATATGGATGATCGACTCCACTCCCTCGCCCGCCAGCGCCTTCTGGATCGCGCGCTGGTGCGCACGGCTGGCACTCTCACCGATGAGCAGTGACTTCATCTCCCCGGCGAGGATCACGGCGATGAGTACGAGCAGTATGCCGATCAACGCGGTGCCGGCGGCGTCCCAGCGGCCCTCCTCGGTCAGCAGCGTCATCGAGACGCCGAACAGCGCGAACAGCAGGCCCAAAAGTGCACCGCAGTCCTCCAACAGGATGACGGGCAACTCGGGAGCCTTCGCGGTGCGGACGAACTCCTTCCAGGAGCGCTCCCCGCGTACCCGGTTCGACTCAACAACGGCAGTACGCAGTGCGTAGGCCTCCATGGCCATGGCCACCAGGAGGACCGCGATGGGGACCCATTGCCAGGAGTCGATTGGGTGCGGGTCCGACCACTTGTGCCACGCCTCGTATAGGGCGAAGAGGCCACCGATGCTGAACAGCACGATCGACACGATGAAGGCGTAAACGTAGCGCTCGCGACCGTAGCCGAACGGATGCTCGGGTGTCGCCGCGCGCTTGGCTCGATTGCCGCCGAGCAGCAGGAGCGCTTGGTTGCTGGTGTCGGCCAGCGAATGCACCGACTCGGCGAGCATCGATGACGACGCCGTCAACAGGAACGCGACGAACTTGGTGACGGCGATACCGAGATTGGCGAACATCGCCGTCAAGACCGCCTTGACGCTGCCTTCGCTAGCCATGAAAGCACCCTACGAGGGCGCGCTGAATCAGCAGTGATGCGACCCTCGGCGTCGAAATCCAACGATGCGTTAAGCCTCAGCTCGTCGCTGGCTCGCCATGGTCTGATCACGGAGGTCGAATTCACGGCCGCTGCGGTCAACACCTTTGGTTAGCACGGCGACTGGCCCTGCTGGGCGAGAAACGCTGACTGGCGAAGATGATCAGTCGGCCAACGCGGGCCACCGGGACGCGGCCACCGGCATCTCATCGAATGTGCGGCCGTGCAGCTTCCCGATGGTCCACGGACCACTCGAAGTTCCCATCGTTTTCGGCAACGACATGCCCTCCTATTTGCGGGCCAGCAGGGTGCCCGTGCCGTCCGGTAAGAGATCTGGGAGATCAGGTTCTTCGGTGTTGGTGCGGACGCCTCGATAGATGATCTGCTGCCCAACGAACGCTGTTGCAGACAGCGAGGTTGGTTGATGGGTCATATATCTCGTTTCCTTCCCCGGAGGCGTTGTCTCGTTATAGATCTCGTGGTGGATGCCGAGTTGACGGCGCTAGGTCGCCACCACGCTGAGCACCCGCTGCAGTCCGCTTACAAGTGCACGCTACGGAAGAGCCTGCTGAAATATCCCGGGTCGGACATGCCGACCCGGCGGGCGACTTCTCCGACCGGAAGATCGGTGTCGGCCAGCAAGCTGCGCGCTTCAGCCATCCGGGCGAATGCAGCATTCGGTCGATGTCACGACTCGCCGCCGAGCTCGGTCTGGTCCCGCTCATTCTCGGCGGTGTCCTGGGCCATCGCCGACCCGTCGAGCCACTTCTGGACATCGCCGCCAAGGCGGTCCACGGACAGGTGGGCGAAGTCGAGGGCCAGTACCGCCATCGCTGCCAGGACCTTCATGGCCCGTCCGCTGCGGTGGAGCTCCGCCATCAGCGCGCCGAGCGCCTGATTGTCTTCAGCGCACAACGCCGACAGGTAGCGGCGGGCATCGGCGAACTCGCGGTCGACGTGGGCTAACTTCCTCCGGAATTCATCGGGCGACGGCAGGTCTTGGGGCGTGTGGGTCATGGGTTCTTCTTTCGGAGTGTCGCGGCAGGATGTATGGGCCAGCAGCGGATGCTGCCTATCTTTCACCGGCGCCGGAACCCGGGAATGGGGGGTCGAAATCTCTACCCGATGGGCGGGTGTCGGGGCCGCTGGAGGCTTATGCGACGGGTTTCCGCGAGGAGTTGTCAACGCTGGGGTATTCGGCGCCTTCGGCCGCCGGGCATCTGCAGTTGATGGCGCATTCAAGCCGGTGGTTGGTCGAGATCGGTTTGGCCACGGGCGAATTGACCCTGACGCAGGCTGAGCGGTTCGTGCAGGGTCGCCGGGACGCAGTCGCGTTCATCGGAGTTTGACGGTGCGAGGGATGCAGCCGTTGCTGGACAATCTGCGGCGGATTGGGGTGGTTCCGGTGGTTGCATCGGCGGCCGCGTCGAGTGGTCGTGAGGTGGTGATCGAGCAGTTCACCGGTTACCTGATCGGCGATTGTGGGTTGGCTGTCTCGACCATCGTCAACTATCGCGCTGTCGCAGGCCGGTTCTGGCTGGATGTCGTTGGGAGTCCGGCGCTTTGGTGGGCGTTTCTAGCGAGTCGGTGAACTCGTTCGTGTTGGGCGAGGCCACCCGCCGCAGCGGCGGATCGTTGAACACGGTGGCGACCGGGCTGCGGGTGTTGCTGCGGTTCCTGCATTCACGGCACTACATATCCGCCCCGTTGGTGGACGCGGTCCCGGTCGCTCCGGGTTGGCGTGACCGCGGTGTGGTGCGCGCGCTCGCCGGGGACGAGGTCGCGGGGATGTTGCAGGGTTGTGATCGGCGGACCGGCACCGGACGCCGCGACTTCGCGATCTGACGGTGCTGGCGCGCCTGGGGTTGCGGCGTGGCGAGGTGGCGGCCCTGTCGGTCGACGACATCAACTGGCGCATCGGAGAGCCGGTGGTGACCGGCAAGGGCAGCCACCGTGAACTGTTGCCGCTGCCGGTCGACGTGGGCGCGGCGATCGCCGACTACTGCCGGGACGGTCGCCGGAATGGGGGCTGCCGCATCCTGTTCCTGAGTTCGCTGGCGCCGTGGGATGGTTTGTCGCCCAGCGGCATCAGCCAAGTCGTGGCTCGCGCCTGCGAACCTGCGGGGCTGGCGGTCATCGGCGCGCACCGGTTGCGGCACACCGCGGCCACCGGCATGCGCGCCGCCGGCGCGCCGCGCCGAACAGCAACGAACTCGTCACGACTCCCTCGGTGCAGGTGGTGAGGCCGCGTAGCGCAGGCCGGCATAGATCTCCCCGGTCGAGACGTCCTCCTCCAACGCCTCCAGGGAACGGCCCCGCGTCTCGGGCACCTGCGTCCACACGAACAGGAGCGCCACCACCCCGATGACGGCGAACAGGAAGAACGACCCGGTGATGCCGATTCCCTTGACGAGCGACGGGAAGAACAGCGCCAGGAACCCGTTGGTGGTCCAGCCGAAGAAGACCGCGATCCCGATCCCGAGGCCGCGCATGTGCAGCGGGAAGATCTCCGCCAGCCACACCCACACGGCGATGTTGAGGAAGGTCTGCATCGACAGCACGAACGCCGCAACCAGGATGAGGATCACGTACGGCCGAATAGGGTTCCCCGCCGGCAACAGCATTGAGGCAACGCCGACCAGGCAGTGGCAGATCGTGGTGAGCGAGAGACCGATGATGAAGGTCTTGCGCCGGTCGAGCCTGTCCATGTTGCGCAGCGCGATGATCCCGCCGATCACGGCGACCACGCCGAATGCGATGTTGGCGAGCATGGCCTGTTGCTCGTCGAACCCCGATTCCTCCAGCACCCGCGTGCCGTAGTACATGATCGAGTTGATGCCGGTGAGCTGCTGGGTCATGCTGACGCCGATGCCGATGAGGATGACGTGCACCAGCCAATTGTTCGTCAGGATGGCCTTCAGGCCGATCAGGTGCGCCTCCTTCTCTTCCTCGGCGATGAGCTCCACCTGACCGTGTTCGGCGATGGCCCGATCCTCGGAACGCACGGTCTTCAGTACCGCGAGCGCGTCGTCGTGGCGGCCCTTCTCGACCAGCCATCGCGGCGACTCAGGCATCCGCAACATGCCGAAGAACAGCGCGGCGGCGGGCAATGCGCAAACCCCGAACATGATCCGCCAGATGCCATCGACGTGACCCCACACGGTGCCGATGATCGCGTTGACCACGAACGCAGCAAGCTGACCGGTGACGATCGCCAGCTCGTTGCGCCCGGTGATCGATCCTCGAATCTCGTAGGGCGCCATCTCCGCGAGGTAGACCGGGACCACGGTCGAGGCACCGCCGACCGCCAGCCCGAGAACGATTCGGCCGCTCACCAGGATCGCGAAGCCGGTCGGCGAGAATGTGCCGGGCTCGGGTCCGGCTGGCGAGAAGACGACGAGCAGGACGCCGACGAAGAACAGCATCGCGAGCAGCAGGATCGTCTTGCGACGTCCAATGGCGTCGGAGAGCTTCCCCATGACGAGGGCACCGAGCGCGGCGGCGAATATGAGCGAGCTGATGACGATGCCCAGCTGTAGGAGGGACAGCCCGAGTTCCTTGGCCATCGGGCCCTCAGCGCCGTTGGCCACGCCCGTGTCGTAGCCGAACAGCAGGCCGCCGAGGCAGGCCACGATCGAGATGAGGCCGAGCCGCTTGCGGTGGGGGCCGTCGGTCAGAGGTGGCAGCTGGGCTTCGGCCGCCGAGGCTGCATGTGCAGTCATGCCAGTCATCGCATGGACTCCTTGGTGCTGGTAGCTTGCCGTCTGCTGCCCTCAGTTTTGCTGTGATTGAAATCTCATTCAATGGGGTTTAGCCATCAATTTCACACAAGGAGGACTGCGTGTCGCATCGCTACATGGTTCGCGAGATCGCTCAGCAGGCCGGGTTGAGCGACGCGACGGTGGATCGGGTGCTGCACAACAGACCCAATGTGCGCGAGTCCCGAACAGTCGGCAGCAGGGATCGGGCGCATCCAGCGTCACCGTGACGAAATGTCACGGAGCACTCAAGGGGCGACGTGCTCACCTGTGGATCCGTCGCATGGCCCGTCCAAGGACCGTTGAAAACAATGACACGAATCTGAGACAAGCGGCCGATGACATCGTGGAGACACCTGCGTCACCGCAGGTCAGCAGACTGCGAGATGACGCGTGAAATGGGAACCTACACGCGTTTGAGGTTCTCACGCAGCGCTTCAAATCTCACGGGTGACTTCCAACGCACTTCAAATTTGAAGCTGCAGTGAGACGCGCGGGTGACAACCTGCGCGGCGTTTGGGTTGGCGAGTGCCATGCTTCGGATATGCATGCGAGTGCAGTTCCGACCGCGCGGGGTAGGGCCAGCCGTGGCTTCGGTGGCCAAGACCGCTGCGACGATAACGGTGCGGGTCCGGACCGCCCCGACCGTCGGTGCGTCGACGGTTTCGCTTGCCGACGCGGATGCGACCGTCCTCGCGGCGGCGCGGCCGTGGCGCGAGTTCCGATGGCGCGCCGGGCAGAAACACTATTCAGGTAGCTATTGGTCGGCGACCGAGGGGCGACATGTCATACGATTCGCGCCTGCAACTTGCCAGCTGTTATTTTCAGATTCCGACAGGTCGGTGCACCGTATCTGTGCACAGCCGTTCTCGACCTGTTGATGCCAACGAAAGAGGAGCGCCCGCATTGGGGCGCCCCTCTTGGTGTGGGTGTGTGGTTACCGGTGTGGGACGTTGACCTTCGGCTGGATGTCGTTGACCCACGCGTGGTGGCCGAAGTCGGTCGGGATGTCGATCGCCGAGGCCGCGACGGTCGGTGCGTTGACGGCGGGGGCGGCTTGGGCGGGGGCGGCGAGGCCGAGGATGGCGGCGGTGAGCCCGCTACCGACGACGGCGGCAAATCCGAACTTCTTCATTATGGTGCCTTCTTCTTTCTGTCTTCTGTGGTGTTCGAGCCGTGGCGCGAAGTCGCGGTTCGGACGCTGCGTCGGCCGGTGATGATGCTTCCTTGTGCCGATCTAATCTATAGAACACACAGATCAGAGCATTAATTCCGGTGGCAGTGTTTGATCGCTGGTTGGCAGAAACCGGCCAACGGCCGCGCGCCGGGGCACTCGATTGGACACCCATGAGTGACCCGGGTGACGCTGCGGCCGGGCCGCAGCTGGCAAACACAGGAAGGTCATCGATGCGCGCGGCGCACGGCCCCTATTCGTCTCGTGGTGCCCGACGCGGCTGCGCGCGATGCGCAGCAGCCCTGCCAACGCGTCGAGGTCCTTTGGCCGCGCTGCCGCGGTCTTGACCTGATCACGTCATCCACGTCCGGCCAGTTTGACCGTTTTACCGCCGATCGGCTGCGCACCGTCTTCGGCACCGCGCAACGGCCCCGGCGCATCCGAAGACGTTCCTTGATGATCGAGGCCGCGATCGAGACACCTACCTACGATCTGACCGTGTTCAAGCTGCACTTGGGCGCTTGACCGGCAAGGCCTACACCAAAGGTGAACGCGTGCTCCGGTTCGACGCGATCGCGCACAATACCGCCGAGTTGCGCTGCGGCAAAATGATCGACAAATTCGCCGAGATCGTGACTCGGCTCGCCGGCATCGCCGCACGATTCGCCACCGCCCTGGACTGTGTGGACACCGGATTCATCCGCGACGCCATCCTCGACGGGCTGCCCACCGGCGTCCGGCTGGGTGCTACCGGCATGGGCGCGTCGACCTCAACAAATCCCGGATGCGCGACGCGGTGCGCGCCGCCCGGGCGTGGGCGCCGGCGCCCAACGGGTTCACCGCCGCCGAGCTCACCGCCAACGGGCACGCCCGCACCGGGCACGATCACATCGGCTACAGCCTCCGCCAGGCGACGTACGGTCTGCGCAAACTGCGAGGCAAACGGCTCGACAAACCCGGCCGAACCCGCCGCTACCACGTCCCACCCCAGGCGCACCATCGCCGCCCTGCTCACCCTGCGCGACCAGCTCATCGCCCCGATCCTCGCCGCGGTGCGCAGCCCCGCATGGGACACAAACCCCCGCACTGGGCACGCGTCGACCGCGACTACGAACGAATCCGCCTCGATATGCAAACGCTCTTCAACGATCTCGCCATCGAAACCCGGGTAGCCGCTTGAGGATTCGGGCACAAGCCAGCCATTCCACATCACCAAGAAATTGCCGGAAGTCGATCCTCAAGCGGCTAGGTGGGCGAGTGCGCTGGCACCGTCGTCGGCGAGGAAGACCAGCTCGGCCAGGGGCACCGGCAGGAACCCGTCGGTCTCCATCCGCTGGAGCTGGAGTGCCAGCCCGTCGTAGAAGCCCGCAGTGTTGAGCAGCACCACCGGCTTGTCGTGCAGTCGGTGCTTGCGCAGTTCGAGGATCTCGGTCGCCTCGTCCAGTGTGCCCAGGCCGCCGGCCATCACCACTATTGCGTCTGATCGGGCGAGCATGAGCGCCTTCCGGTTGGCGAGATCCTTGGCGAGCACCATCTCGTCGGCGTCCTTGCGGGCCCAGGTCCCAAGAAAGACGACCGAGATCCCGACGAGCCGCCCTCCGGTTTCTCGCACTCCGTCGGCGAGGACCTTCATCAGCCCGGTATCGGATCCGCCCCACACCAGGGTGTGGCCGCCCTTGCCGATGAGTTCGGCGAATTCGCGGGCCGGCCGGGTGTAGCGCTCGTCGAGGTCCGCGGCGGAGAGGAAAACACAGATGTTCATGTCGGTCTGTCGCTTTCAGCGCGTGATGGCGCGAGCGGGTTAGTGATCGACGATCGTCAGGATGCCCGAAGGGGCGTAGAGGGCGTCGAGGGTTCGAGCGGCGGCGGTGTCGATGTGCACGCGTGGCGGCGCGGGAGGTTCCGCCTCGTAGTAGGTGCCGGGCCCATAGAGCAGGCCGTAGCGCAGGACGACGCCGTTGACCGCGAGCACGGCTTCCTCGAGTGAGGTGACCGCGTCGGCTTCCGGCCCGGGGCGCATCGTCCACGCGACGCTTTGGGCCACGATCATCGTCTGGTCCACGCTTTCCAATGCGTCGAGGAGGTTGCGGGTGCCCTCGACCCGTATGCGGGCGTTGAGCAGCGACTCCTCCGGCAGGTTTTGCAGATCGTCGGGCAGGTCGGTCAGCTCATGCAGAAGCAGGTCGGGGGAAAACGAGCGAACGGCGCTGGTGAGGGCCGAGCGGTCGAAGACGTCGCAGACGATCGGTTGCGCGCCTAGGGATGCCAGCCGGCCAGCGTTCTCGGCCGATCGCGTCATGGCGCCAACGGTGTGACCAGCGTCAACGAGTAGCGGTAGGAGGTGACTGCCGATGACACCGGAGGCACCTGCGAAATAAATCCGCATGCCTGCCCGAGGGGCGCTGACGGACTCGGGGACCTCTTCGCGGATGGGCGCCTGCGTTGCTGCGCGGGATTTGGCCGTGGTTCTCGGAGTTGCGGTTGGAATCGCCGGTGTCGTTCGGCGGGATGAAGTAGTCATCACATCACCTTTCTGCGGGTCGTCGTGCCGGTCGCTGATGCGTTGTGGCGCAACGTTTCTTGGTCTTGGGTGCCACCACGTCCCGGCGAGTTGATAGGTACCACCAGCTCGCCGGTCAACGGGTATTCGGGCCAGGCTCGTGTCGTGCAGGCGTTCTCGATCGAGACGGTGTCCGTCGTCCTGGCCCAACGCGGCACGGTCAAGTGACCGCTACGGTGTTCAGTGGCCGCCGAGCAGCCAGGGCATGGTCCCGTATGGAGAAAAAGTCACGGCGGGAGGCGCGTTGGTGATCTCAACATTGCCCGGCGACTGGCACGTGGTTCCCGCGCCGGTCGCGATGCAGGTCTGCTGCAGCGGGGTGGGAGCGGCCGCGGCCGTCGGTGCGGCGAGGATCGCTACCGCGGCAGCTCCCGCCGCCAACAGCGGTGTGACGTGGGTCAGTTTGATTCGCATGGTGGTACTCCTTCGTTAGATGGTCCTGAACTGGACATGCCCGAAACGCTACCCGTCAAGTGGCATAGGAGTATGGTCCATTTTCATAGCGAATGACTGGGCCACTTTAGCCGACGACCCGCCTTTCAAGATCGGCATCGACCTGCATCTGGACCTGACCGGGCCCGGGGGGCTGCGCGCCGGGCTCATGGACGCCCTGCGGGAGGCCGTGCGCACGGGGCGTCTGGCGCCCGGCGCCCGGCTGCCGTCGTCTCGTGCGCTGGCCGCCGATCTTGGCGTCGCCCGTAACACCGTGGCCGACTCCTACGCCGAGCTGATCGCCGAGGGCTGGCTCACCGCCCAGCACGGCTCCGGGACCCGGGTGGCCCGGCGGGCCGAGCCGCGCACGGCCGGGCGCGCCGCTCCCCGAACGAGGCCGACCCCGCGCCGTCCCGCATCCGGCCTGTTGCCGGGCTGGCCGAACCTCGCGGAGTTTCCCCGCACGCAGTGGCTCGCCGCGGCCCGACGCGCGCTGACCGCGGCGCCGCACGACGCCTTCGGCTACGGCGACGCCCTCGGCCGGGTAGAGCTGCGCACCGTGCTCGCGGACTATCTGGCGCGGGCTCGCGGGGTGTACGCCGAGCCGGGGCGGGTCGTCATCTGCTCCGGTTTCCACCACGGTCTGATGCTGATGGCGCAGGCACTTAGGGCGCGGCGGGTACGGGCGGTCGCCGTCGAGTCGTACGGCTTCGACCTCTACCGCGATCTGCTGACCAGCGTCGGCCTGCGCACCCCGCCCCTCTACGTCGACGAAAATGGCGCGCACACTGACGATTTGGCGCGATTCCACGGAGTCGGCGCGGTGCTGTTGACTCCGGCGCATCAGTACCCGACGGGCGTCGAGCTGCGCCCGGACCGGCGCGCAGCGGCCGTCGACTGGGCGCGTGCCACCGGCGGGCTGATCTTGGAGGACGATTACGACGGGGAGTTCAGATACGACCGCCAGCCGGTGGGCGCGCTGCAGGGCCTCGACCCGCAGCGGGTGGTGTACTTCGGCTCGGCGAGCAAGTCGCTGGCGCCGGGGCTGCGTCTCGCCTGGATGGTGCTGCCCGAGGAACTGATCCCGGAGATCGTGGCGGCCAAGGGTTACGTCGACTGGTCGAGCGCGCTGGACCAGCTGACTCTCGCGGAGTTCATCGCCTCGGGCACCTACGACCGTCATGTGCGCTCGATGCGGCTGCGCTACCGGCGCCGCCGCGACCAGCTGGTCGCGGCCCTGGCGCAGAGGGCCCCCGGCATCCGCGTGACCGGCATGGCGGCCGGGCTGCAAGCGGTCCTCGAACTCCCGCGCGGGACCGAGCGCTCGGTCGTGCAGGCGGCGGCCTCCCAAGGCCTAGCGGTCAGCGGGATGGCCGAGTTCCGCTACGAAGTAGCGGGCTCCGGGTGGCAGTTGCCAGAGCAGGACGCGCTGGTGGTCGGCTACGCGGCTCCCTCGGACAGCGCGTGGGCGGGCGCGCTGGACGCACTGTGCAGGGTGATGCCCTAGACGGGGTGCTGCCGTAGCCCGGAGACTGCCTCTCAGGATCGGCCCTCCACCCGAAGGGCAGGCGCTCGGTTCCGTGTCAATGGTTCACGTTCCCGTTTGGACGCACGCCTGGGTGCCGGCGGGTGTGCACTGGCGGCTCATCGCCCCTTGACCGTGTGCCTTGACTCGGCACATGAAGCAGCTCAGAAAATTCTGGGTTTCAGCTGGGATTACGGACAGGGTTGGCCTGCAACGTCTTTCGGCCGGACCTCCAGTCCCAGGCGTGAGGAACTCTTTGGGTGTGCGGCGGTTATTCGCCGACTGCCTCCCTGATCGCCGGATATTAGCTAAGGACGAACTCCGTCAGGTCCCGGTTTAGGATTAATCCAAGACGGAATGGGTGGTTTCAACCTGACTGATTTGCTTGTCGACGTCGTCCCCCTTCCCGGCGATGGTCGACGCGGAATTGCCTGCTGGCCAAAGCAATTCCACGACGCGATCGGCAGGCGCGGCCGTCGTGGCACGCAGCGTGGATCAGGACATAGGTTTGCCATCAGGACCGTTCAGGCGTGGTCGCGTGGTAGACGTGATCGGCGATGAAGGCATACATTCCCCGGGTGACGTCGGTCGCGTCGCTCATGATGTTGTAGCCGTGGTCGACGCCAGCCACATCGTGGAACCCGGCCAGCGAACCGGCTGCATCGAGGCTGCGGGCGTAGGCGGCGCCTTCATCGCGCAGACGGTCGAACTCGGCCGTGACGACGAGGGCCGGGGCGATGCCGACGAGGTCGTCGCCGTTCGATCCCCACGCCGGTGAGGCCAGCCGGTCGCGTCGCTGCGCGGAATCGGGAATGTAGGCGGTGTCGAAGACCTCTCCCATCCACGGCCGCAGTATAGCCGCAGCGCCCAGTGGCGTGTGCTTGTCCTTGGTCTGGGTAACCAGATCTAGCGGGGCGTAATGCAGCACTTGAAGTTTGATCCGTGGGCCGCGGTTCTCGAGCGCGAGTCTCGCAGCGGCCGCGGCGAGATTTCCGCCGGCGCTCTGCCCGCCCAAACACAACTCGGTGCCCTCCCAATCGCGCTCAGATGACGACGCCCACTGCAGTACGTCGTAGATCTGCTCGACCGGCGCTGGGAATCGTCGGTGTGGCGCGAGCACGTAATCCGTGTTGACTACGACAACGTCGGCGTGCGCGGCCAGATAACGGCACCAGGGGTCGTCCTGTTCGCGGTGGCCAACCACGAATCCGCCGCCGTGGATGTTGACGTACACCGCTGGTCTGCGACTGTCGCGAGCGGCCGGGTGATACACGGTCGCGGTCGTGTCGCCGTGCCGGGTGGGAATCGACACCGTCGTTGTGCGACCGGCGATCTCGGGGAACCTGACCGCGGGTTTGGGTGCGGGATTGACGGTCGCGGCGAACAGACGCGCCACCGGGTCGGCCACCAACCGCGTGGACAGGATTGACACGGCTTTTTCCTTCGCGGTCGTCGGAACTGTACTCGATCGACGCACGGCGCGTCGGAACGATTCGCACGCTCCGCACACGACTAATGGTATCTCTGAAATCAATGACAGCATCAACGACAATCGTTGAGCACGATCGCCGGGTATCTGATGTCATGGATTGGTCAATTCCAACGGACCGAAGAAGCACACCATTACTATCTCGCGCATACATCAATTCGACTCTTGGGCAACAGCTTCACAACCACAGTATTCGTCGAGCACGAAGCGCTGCCGCTGCGTGGCGAGCTCAAGCGTGCGGCCCGTCCTTCGGTGCTGTGGACGGTAGCCCCTACGTTGACCGGGTGCTCGAGCCGCGCGCCGGGCTGACCAGCCTGAATCAATCAGTTCGAGGAACCGGCGTTTGGCCTGCACCTTGTTGCGTGGCCGCGGCACCTCATCGACGAGGCCTTCGGCCACCAGCACGCGCCGCGCCGTCGAGGCAGCAATCCCGCTGGCCTTCGCGGCCGCCTTGAGCGAGCCCGTCGCGGTAAACACCGCCACGATCTGCTCGCGATCGACCCGACCCCGCCCAGCCCGTAACGCACCCATCGGGTGCCCCGTGGCACGCAAGATCGCATAACACCGATGCCCCGATAAGCCCAACGTCACAGCGGCATCCTTGACCGCCACACCTGCCTCGACCAGACCCCTCAGCCGATCACCAAACCGAACGCAGTCCTCCGAAAACGACGACCGTGTGAGCCCGCCTGGGGATCTAGGGCGACGGGCCGAATGGCGGAGTTCCAGCAAAGCAAGGGTGCCTTCGTAAGCCCCTCGTCGCTCTACTTCAGAACAGTGAGACGCGCGCCGAGAACGCCACTCAACGCAAGCTCAATGCACTCGCCGAGGCCCTTGCGGAGCTCATGGACAGACTTGACGCCGAGAATCCTGATGTACGCGGTCGCGCGACGAACTGACCGCAGCGGTCGGGGTCGAACAGCGGGAGAGCACGAAGTGATGTTCGACTGGGTTAGCGCACTTAAGCCTGATTCGAGTGCGATTTACATACCGCACGAGTACCGGCCGATCGGATCGAAGCCCTGCCGATGGCGGTGGCTTCGTCTTAACGCTGAACTCCGAGGTAGGGGCGAGGCGCCGGCGATGTACTCGGGAACCGCTCGTCGTAGGGCCGCCTTGGAGGATCCCGGCTGTCTTATCGGGGTCCTTGGGCTCATGCCCGGATGTGGAAGGGGGTTGCGCCGGCGGGTCGTCGTAGCCACGATGCGGAGCCTTTTATCGGTGACGCCCCGTACTCTCCGGCGCGACCGCGCGCGAAACCGTCTCAGGACAGCGGCGGACGGCGATCGCTCCACGGCGCAGCTGTCTCGAGCTGTGCCGCTACGCGCAGCAGCAGATCCTCGCGCCCGAGCGCCGCGACCAGCTGGACGCCGACCGGCAGCCCGCCCGCCGTCTGCCCGATCGGCAGGCTGATCGCCGGCTGGCCGGTGACGCTGAACGGTGCCGCGAAGCACCAGATGCGCTCGAACCGCGGCAGGATCGACAGCGGGTCGGCAGGCGGCGGCAGGAGCTCCTCGAGAAGGGCGGGTGACTCGCCGGCGGCGGGCGTCAGGAGGAGGTCGAAGTCGTTCGCCCACCACGCCGACCCCTTAGCTCCACGTTGAAAACCCGTTCTGACCAGTGTCGGAGCGGGTTTTCCTTGTTAGCCGGATCGAGCCGCAGCGCGCCTTGTGTCCTAAATCTGTCCTACCGCTGAGGAGAAGACGTCCGCGGCTGCGGTCAGGCGGTCGTCGGTCACACGCCCATAGACGGCCTGGGTCATGCGCTCGGTATGGCCGTGCCAGGCGGCAACCACATCGGCGGCGATGCCTGCCGCGCGCATCCGTGAGATGTTGCTGTGCCGCAGCTTGCCGAGCGTGATCGCCTCGAGCCCGGCGGCGGTGCGTTGGGCTGCAAACTCGCGCGAGTATTCGCGCACGGGTAGCCACGTTCCATCGACGCGTGACAGCAATAGGTCGGCGTCGGTGAGTGGTCGGCCCACCGCCAGGCGCTCGCGCAGGTGTACCGAGCGCATCGCCTTGAGCATCGCCAGCTCTCGCGGCGGCACCGGGAGACCGCGGGCACTGCGCTCAGTCTTGGTGGGCAGGATGGTGTCGCGGCCGTTCACGTCGACGCGGGCCCGACGGATGTGCAGCGCGCCGGTGTCTAGTTCGATGTCCGACCAGCGCAGTCCACCGACCTCTTCACGGCGCAACCCCAGCAGCGTCAACGCGAAGCACCCGCCGAGGCGGTGCGTGGTGACGTGATCCAGGAACTTGGCCATCTGCGCGGGTGTCCATATGTCGTCGGCCGCGGTCGCGGTGACCGCCCTCTGTTCGGGCGAGTCAAGATCAGCCGCGGGGTCATAGGTCAGCCAGCGCATCTTGCGCGCATGGACCATGACCGACTTGACCCGAACGATCGCGCGGCGTTTCGTGGCCGGTGCCAGCACCTTGCCGTCCTTGCCGGTCAGCTTGGCCGACCAGTCGGCCAAGGCGGCGGGCGTGAGCTTCTGCACCGGCACCGCTCCGAATGCCCTGCGGGCGTAAGCCAGTGACTCGCGGTCCGCGCGCACCGTGTTCGGCCCGATTGACGGATCGGCCGCGCGCAGCGTTAGCCAGTGATCGGCGACCTCATCGAACGTGCGCGTGGACTTGGGTGTCCATGCCGCCGTACTCCACTGGCTGCGCTGCTCGGTGACCCAATCCTGAGCGGCCTTCTTGGTCGCGAACACCTTGGTTGGCCGGACTTGCTTTCCGGTCACCGGATCGGTGCCGAGCGTTGGCCGGGCGCGCCACCCCTTGCCGTTGGGCAGCTTCTTGACTGAGTTGTCGGTGCGCTCGCCGCGTCGCTTTGGCGCTTCCCCTGTTGGAGTGGTCATCTCGTTGTGTCCTTACGTGGTTTGGGCATTGCTGCCGAGTCTCTGCTTGAAGGTGGCCGACCTTACGTGCGCGGGCGCGCCACTTGTTCCCAACCTCAGGTGTGATGTTGCGTTTTCGCTGCGATCGCTGCACAACACTCAGGACGGTCCTATATGGCGGTCACGGGGGGCTTGCTTGGCGAACTCGGCTATGTCGGCATAGACGCTGTCCTAGTGCCCACGCCGCCCCGGCGTTTCGGCGGCGGCGTACGCGAGCCGGTCGAGATACCGCGCAAGCTTGCGGAGGGCGTCAGGGGTGAGCGGAACATCGTGCTCCAGCGAGTCGATATGCAGCTCCACAACCTGGGGCCATCGGGGGTCCTGATTGCCCGTACGCCGTATACGAACGGGTGGCCCGACAGCGTGATCCGCGTGCCGATCCTGGGAATGGTGTCGCTGACGGGCGTGCCGTCAGGGCCGTCCCCGAAGCCGCGTGTGCATCTTGCCTACCACGACACTGACTGCTGAGATCTGCCCGGCGACATTATCGGGACGTACGAAATCGAGCCGATTCCTCGCCACTGGCCAACTGCCGATAATGGGTGCCACCGCGAGAGACCGATCATGATGCGACCAGCTCTCGAAGCTCTGCGGTGACGACGTAGACACGGCCGCCGAGCCTGCGCACCGGCAACTCGCCCGACGCTGCGAGTCGATATGCCGCTGCGCGGCTGATGCCCAGGATGGCTGCAGCGCGGGGGACTGCAAGCAGCAACGGCAGTTGGTCAAAGACGTTGGTTTGCAATTGATTTACCTTTCTTCGATATTCGCTATCTTCTGGTCGACCGGTTGTGGCCGCTTCTGTGGACTGCAGCGGAGGCGGAATGCCGCCGCCTCTGTTCCGTCCGGGAGTGTGACGGTGATGGTCCGGGATTGCTCGTCTTCGCACTCGCCGCACCAGGGTGTCTTGCGCCGGAGCGAGGGACTCGGCGGCGTGGGTAACACCGCGAGGCGCCGTGCAAGGACTGCGGCAGGGTAGCGGACTCCGTCCGGTCTTCGTGACAGATGAGCTTTGAGGGTTTGCGAGGTCCATCCCGAAGCCAGCGCGTACTCGACTGCTGGTGAGAGCTTCATGGCCTCCTCGCCACTGAGTCGCCAAGGTTCTGGCATCGATTGCAGCAGGATTGTTAGCGACGGTTCGGATGGTGGTTCTTCTGGAGGGTTCAAGGGGTCCAGATCCTGGACACCCCCGGTCCAGGGATCAGACCCGCCCCGTCCGACCTGCGGACCCGGGGGTCCAGAATCTGGACCGGGTTTAAGGTGAGGCACGTCTGGATGGATGAGGAGGTAGCGACTGGATCGCTGGGCCCCCGATTCGTGATATTGGGCGACGCGGGTGATGAACCCTTCGACCTCAAGCCTCTTCAAGGTTTCGAGTACTGTGCTTCGCGCTGCACAGGACTCTGTCACGAGCGTTCCGACTTATGGGTAGCAAGAGAACTTCTCGTCTGCCTTGTTTGCGAGCAGAATGAGTATGGGCCTCATCGTCGGCGAGCCGACGCGGATGTCTGTCGCCCAGTCGAGGGCTTTCCAACTCATGCTTGCGGTGTGGTCGAAGGCATCGCGCGGCCGGCCGCGCTGTGATGCTCTGTCGTACGGTATTCCACGTTTGTCACGGTAGGACCGACCGATTCGAACCGTCTACAACAGCATCGAGATTCGACGACAGATTCATCAAATGAGTCTAAATTCAACCCTTTTCGCCCGGCCGTGTTGTCGACCGTGTAGTTGGCGTCTTATCGCTCGGGCCCCGATAGACCTAGGGATTAGCAAAACTACAGGTCTCGGCAGATCCTGTTACGTGCTTTACACGCTTGAGCGGCAAGCGGACTCGACGTTTCGCCGTGCTCGGTAAGGCCGGTCGATTCCTGGCGATTCCCGACCATGTTGGACAGACGGATAAACGACAACTGGAGCGAGCCGCCGATACCCGGCCAGCAGCTACAGCTTCCTCGCCGGGGCTGTCTCTAGCTCCTCTAATGAGGCTTTAGGAGAGCCTGCAAGCCCTCCTATGGCCCTGAAAGGTGCGCTGAACTGGCTATTTGAAGCCAATCGGCACCATGCGAAACCACGGCGTGTCGCGGATTCACCGACCAAGCACCGACCACAGATCAATGTTCGATTTCGGGCTCATTAACGAGCGAAGCCCCCGGCTGCAACCAGGGGATTCATCGCGGAGGCGAATATGGAAACCACCGTTTTTGCGCGCGTGACGAGTCTATCGCGGGCGCTCGACAACACCACCGTTCCGACGATGCGGGGCGGTGCGAAATGAAGTTCATACCGGACGGATGGCCCGTGGACGTTGACGGCAACAATGTGCTGGTGACGTTCCCCGCCGGGGACCAATCAGGAAGGCGGCTCTTGAGCCGCCACGAAGCCCGGGTGCTGAGGCTCCAACTTCATCTGGCGTACTTGCTCGCGGGCCGCAACTTCTGGACATCTGCGGCTGGCAGGGATGCAACTGAGGGTGAGGCGGACTCATTTAGTGCCCTGATTCGCGACCGTATGAAGCTCCAACGAGTCGAGATTTCTGAGGACGAGCGGGCCGAATTGCTGACCCAGCATCAGCAGGGGTTGAGCGCTACCGCGAAGAGATTGAACGTGCGGCCAGCTGTCAAACCGCGGGCGCTAAGTTCGTCGACTGGCAGAACCCAGAATGGGACGTCCTGGAGTCGCAGGCCAAGTCTCCCGATGAAGGTGGCGGCGGATTCCCTGCAGGCGAGCTTCCGCAGGGTTTGAGTATCGAACCAATCGGTGCAACGGTCAAAATCATCGTTCCTGCGAGCACGGCGGACGGCGACTTTGAGTTGACAGATTCTGAGGCGCTGTCCGCAGGTGTGCGGCTGATTCAGCTCTGTGCGATTGCGCGGTCGGTGCGGTCTGCGATGGAAGGAGCTGGCCCCTTCTTCTCCTACGGATCCTGGTGGAGAGTGATGAGGACCGTGCCGGAGGAATTCACAAGTAGGGGTTGCTGGATCCAACGTCATGCTGGTTGCGCCGGCCAGTGCGTCAGATTCCGCGCATTAGCTTAGTGCGAATGGGGCCGAGGCGTTGGCAGACCTGATCCATTCAGCAGTCGCCGTTGCGAGTGTGCGGGAGTTGCGGAGTCCCGAATGGGATGCGTCTCTCAGCCGGATCGAACAGGCGATTGCCGCCGAGCGAGCGTCGGATGAGGAAGCGTCGTCCGACGACGAGGACGTGGCTGCGCTTGCGAGGGTGCGCCGCGATGCTGTCGTCGCTCAAGATTGTCGATGAGGCAGGGCGGCTCTTGACGGGACTGGCGCAACTTCTGTCTGGTGGATGGACCGGTCAGCCATGAGCGATCTGCCTGTTGGATGGTCGGTGCAAGAGGCCGGTCTACCGATCGTCCTGAGACTGTCACCCGCAGGACTCGACGCGATCTACCCACTGACGTCGAAGACATCGCGCGGCCGGCCGCGGTGTGATGCTCTGTTGTACGCCGCTCCACGTTTGTCACGGTAGGGCCGACCGATTCGAACCGTCTACAACAGCACCGAGATTCGACGACAGATCCATCAAATCAGTCTAAAATCAACGCTTTTCGCCCGGCTGCGTTGAATAGCGTGTAGTTGACGACTTATCGCTGAACCCCGGTAGACCTCCGCCGTTAGACAGCTTGTGTTGTTCCTTGCAGTCGATCCCCACGCGTGCCTACCCCGTTCGGGGATCTGTCTGACGACTAGTTCCACCCGGTTCGTCTCACGAAGTGCTTCATCGTATGTGGGGTGTCGCGCCGCGCTCGAGCAGACACTCGATCGCCAGTGCGGGGCCCGTCGCCAGCTGGGGCTGGTGGGCAGTCGAGGAAATCTGGCCCTCGTCGACGAGCCGCATCCGTCGGGATCGCTGCCCACGCGATCTCCGGTGAGCTGCGATTTTCGCCGCGCCGTCGAACGCTGCTTGCCGCCGCACCGTTGTGCACGTCGCTGGTTGCAGGGGTGGATCGCGAGCCCCTTGGCGGGTGTCCGTCCATCGCCTCGCTCCGGCCGCGTCTTCCCGCCAACACCTTCATCGGTACCCGTCTTCTATTGCCATAAAGGTTGCCGCGTCCGCCTCGCCCGGTGCCTGGCAGAGAATTCGGAGTGTTCTGATAACGCCAATTACCAATTACCAGCGCGGCACCGGCCGCCAGCGCGACCGTGCCCGCGGGGGCGTCCAGCACCGCGTGGGCGACGTTGCCGGTGACCGACATCGCGGTCGCCACGATCAGCCACGCCCAGAAAAACCGTGCGGCACTGCGTCTTCCGGCACCCAAACCGCCATCAGGCTCGTCGCCGGAGGTCATCGGCATGGTCCTCCAGGAAGCAATGAGGGTCACCGTGGCCTCCTACGGCCACGCACAGCCGCATACTGTTTCAGGTGGATTACCAGCGGCTGTTGGAGCGGGCGATGGCCGCTGCGGCGGCCACCGCCGGCCGCGGCCAGGTGGCCGACTACATCCCGGCCCTCGCCACCGTCGATCCGGACGCGTTCGGCATGGCCATGGCCACGTTAGGCGGTGAGATCTACGGCGTCGGCCAGGTGGAGCGACCGTTCTCCATCCAAAGTGTGTCCAAGCTGTTCTCACTGGCCCTGCTGCTGGCCGAGATCGGCGACCGGGTCTGGCAGGGCGTGGGCCGGGAGCCGTCCGGGAACCCGTTCAACTCACTCGTCCAGCTGGAGTCCGAACGCGGCATTCCGCGCAACCCGTTCATCAACGCCGGTGCCCTCGTGGTTACCGACCGGCTGCTGTCGGCCACCGGCGACGCCGCTGGGGCGGTGCGCGAGTTCCTGCGGACCGAGTCCGGGAACTCGAAGCTGGACACCGACCGGGTGGTCGCCCGGTCCGAGGCCGAGCAGGGGCACCGCAACGCCGCCCTGGCCCATTTCATCGCCAGCTACGGCAACCTGCAGAACCCGGTCGACTCGGTGCTGGACCACTACTACGCGCACTGCGCCATCGAGGCGAGCTGCCGCGACCTCGCCCTGGCCGGGCTGTTCCTGTCCAGGCACGGGCTGCGGGTGGACGGGCGGCGGTTGCTTGGCCGCACCGACGCCAAGCGAATAAATGCGGTCATGCTGACCTGCGGTACTTACGACGCCGCCGGCGAGTTCGCCTACCGGGTCGGGCTGCCGGCCAAGAGCGGGGTCGGCGGGGGCGTGCTGGCCGTGATCCCCCAGCACGGCACCCTGTGTGCCTGGGGTCCGCGGCTGGACGCCGCGGGCAACTCGGTGGCCGCGATCGCCGCCCTGGATGAGTTCACCACGGCCAGCGGCCTGTCGGTGTTCTGACCCGCGGCGCATCCACTTCCGGCCCCGGGGCGACCGCGGTGATCTCGGTACCGGCCACCGACGCCGAGACGCACGTGTGTGCGCCCACGCCGCAGCGACCTGCCTGAGCGCGCCGACGCGGCGCCCACGCCTGCGGGGGCGAGGGGTCAGCACGGGGTGTGGGGTCGGTGTTCCAGTGCTCGGCCCAGGTGATGATCGCGGTCGGGGCTCTGTCGCGTGGTAAACGGGAATGTGCCTATTTCTGTGGCCGATCGGGTGAGAAATTCACGGCCGAGCAAATAGTTATTACCAGAATTCCGGCCGGCGGGTTTCACTCATAAGGCGGCGTTCGGCGCCGGTGTGGCCTCGCTCGACGCCGCGACCAGCGCGCGGTGTCCATTGGTCGGCTTCGCACTGGGTTGGCTGGTCATCTCGATGGCCTTCTCGGTGTAGACCCGATACCCGAATTCCGGCTTGTACCCGTGGATCTCGAGAGTGTCGAGGTCCCGGATGAACGACAGGATCTGGCGGCTGAACACCTGCCCCGGAACCAGCACCGGAAAGCCCGGCGGGTACGGCGTGACGAAGGTCGCCGAGACCACGTCAACGCCGGCGTTCAGCTTCTCCTCGATCTCGTCATCGGTGAGGTATTCGCAGTAGGTGTCGTTGTAGGCCAGGTAGAACGCCCGGCGGACGTCGCCCTCGGGCGTGTCCTCGACGCTGGTGTGGTCGCGGAAGGCCGGGTGGAAGCCGCTGAAGTCAGGCATCGGCGCCGAGGCCGTGGTCAGCCGGTGCACCCTCTGCTCAAACCGGCTGCGCTCGCCCAGCCCCATCTCCGAGATGCGCTCGTCGAGTTCGCGCGCGATCTTGACCAGCACTTCGACCAGGAAGGCCACCGAGCTGCGGGTGGTTCCGATGTTGGTCATGAACAACACGGTGTTCCGCGACGTCTTGTTGATCTGCACGCCGTGACGATCCATCAACTGGTCGCGTTTGAACGTATCGCCGTCGTAGCCGGTTCTGCCTATGGACAAGGTGATGCGCGACGGGTCGAGCACGAATTCGTCCTTGTCCCACGCCGCCATCATGTTGCGCAGACCCGACCGCAGCGGCTGAGCAATCGCCGAGGGCCGGAACTCTTCGGGAATCAGGTCAGACGTCCGCAGGCACACCATGTATTTCCTGAGCAGCGGGTGGTTGTCGATGGCGTCGCGCAGCTGCATAGCATTTTCGATCTGCCGTTGCACAAGCTCCACGCCTTCCAGCGCCACCTGCCTGCGACCCAGGTCGAGCGAGGCCAGGATCTGGTAGTTCGGCGAAGTCGACGTGTGGGCCATATACGCCTCGTGGAACGGCTCGGACACCTTCTGGTCGAAGTCCTGATCAAAGACGTGGATCATCGACCCCTGCCGCAGCGCTGTCAGCGTCTTGTGGGTCGACTGGGTCGCATACACCCGGACGCGGGCCTTCGCCGGATCCGGGATCAGGCGACGGTTCAGCAGCTCGTCGTCGGTCGGCGGATGTTTCGCGTCGGCGGCCAGATAGGCCTCGTAACGCTCGCCATAGGCTTTGTCCTGCAGGCGTTCCCGCAGAGTTCTGGCCGCGGCCATCGCCGTGCGGTTGCGGTACACCGGGTGGAAGCGGGCAAAGGCGAACCACGCCTCGTCCCACAGAAACACCAGATCGGGTTTGATGGCCAGACATTCCTCCATCACCCGCTCGACGTCATAGACGATCCCGTCGAAGGTGCAGTTCGTCAGCGAGATCATCTTGACCCGGTCCAACTTGCCGGCGCGCCTCAAGGCCAGCAGCTTCGACTTCATCTCCCGCAGCGGCACCGCGCCGTACATCGTGTACGCGGTCAGCGGATACGCCTCCAGATAGACGACGTTCGCGCCGGCCAGCAACATGCCGTAGTGATGGGACTGGTGGCAGTTGCGATCCAACAGCACGATCTCGCCGGGGGCCACCAACGACTGCGTGACGATCTTGTTCGCCGTCGAGGTCCCGTTGGTGACGAAGTAGGTATGCCGCGAGCCGTACGCCTCGGCGGCCAATTGCTGGGCATCCCGCAGTGGGCCGGTCGGTTCCAGCAGCGAATCCAACCCGCCGCAGGTGGACGACGTCTCCGCCATGAACACATCGAGGCCGTAGAAGCCGACCATGTCTTTGATCCAGTGCGAGTTGATGATCGACTTGCCCTGGGAAATCGGCAGCGCATGAAAGACACCGGTCGGCCGGTGGCTGTATTCCTTGAGCGCGCTGAAGAACGGGGTGCGATAGCGGGCCGCCACGCCCTGCAGGATGGACAGGTGAAGCTCCAGAACGCCCTCCGAGGCGTGGAACACCCGGCGGAAGTGCAGGCCGAGGCGGCCCGCGACGTCCTCCACCTCTATCTCGGTCATTAGGTAGAGGTCGAGTTCGGGGCTCAACGCAGCCAACGATGAGGCGAGGATCTGGGTGCGCTCGTCGGGCGACTGTTGGTCGGCCACCTCGTCGGAGACCTTGGTGTCGACGAATTCGGCCAGCGTCGACAAGTCGCGGGTCGACCGGTGGGAGAACCGGCGGCGGATCACCACCGCCTGCAGATTCACGTTCAGCCGCGCGGCGATCATGGCCTCGTCGCCGCTGGAAACCACCACCAGTTCGTAGACGAACTCGTCGTCGGGACGCCGCCAGCTGCGCACCTCCCGTCGCAATGCGCGTTCCTGGGCTTCGGTCATCGACTCAACGACCAGGACCTCGAAGTAGAGCTGATCCGTCTTGGTGGCCGGCTGCTGTTCGAGCAGGCCAGGGTCGGTCGGGTACACGTCGTCGTCAAGGCCGGCGTGCTCGACCTCTCCAGTGCGGTAGGAATCTGTCGTCAACGCCCGGTTGATGCGGGACACCATCTGCGCGAACTTGTCGTAGCTGCCCGCGGTGAACAGACGCTGAACCCTGGCGAACTGCGACGAGCCCGGATACGCCCAATACGGCTCGAGCGGAGTCAAATTAGTCAGCAGATCGCCGCAGACTGCGACGTAATGCTCCTTGAGCTTCCCGGTACACGACGGCCGGGTCAGGCGGTCAGCGGCCTCCTCCAGCCTGCACCAGGAGTCTCCGCGCAATTGCCAGACGCTGTTGTATGCACGCGCATTGTCTGCCATCTTCGGCCCCTTCACCTAGTCCTGACGATACGTCGTCCCGGGCGCAACCGGGTCAAGAGCGGCAGAGCAAATCAGTTTCTCCGGCGATCAGCAGGCGAACGACGAACGTCAATCGCGTGACGACGCGCCGACCGTTATTGGACAGCAGTTAGCGCATGTCCTGTCCCGCTGTCGGGCTCTGAACTGATGTCGTCACTGTGGTGAGCGGGCTCTACCGTGGCTTGCGGGGGCCACGCGTTTCCTGTGCGTCGATCGCCTCATGAACCTGTCGGGATCTGCCGAGATCGACGGCCGGCCCGGTGCGTCGCACTCGCCGCCGAATGGGGTGTGCCGCTGACGGAGAACCGCGTCAAGCGCGCGACTGAGTCAGGGCAGTTGCCGCGATTCATCGTCTGCGCGAAGCTGCGCTACAGCAGCCGCCACGTATGGCGCTGGCTGTATGGCTCTACTTCTGGTTGTGGCACCAGGTGATACACCCGATCAAATACTGGAGGTACCGGCCCAAATGGGTAGTGGTGGCCACCATGAACGCAGACTCACTCTCAAGCGTGGCTACTCGACCTTCGTTCTGGACGAGTGCGTCATCACTTCAACAAAATGGCCGTTGACTCGTTGCGCTACCACCTATCGCCACAATGCGTAGTCGACAACGAACATAACCGTGAACGCTACGAGGCGCTGCCCGCCCGACTCCAAGAACCATCACCCCGTCCGACGCCAGAAGAGCAGGCCGGAATCGACACTTGGGAAGCCGCTCTCTGACCCCGTGTGCACCTCCAAGGGAAAGGTCCTGTCGGATTACCGGGGGCGGTCGCGCAGCGCGCGTAGGGTAGGCTGCTTTCGCCGACCGGTTCGCCGCCGCTGTGCGCCCGGGGTCGGTTGCGGTGCGGGCGTGGGGGTTTGGGCGTGCAGGTGGGCGCAGATGACGCCCGGTTGAGCGGTGACCAGGGCGGCTTTGGCGCCCGGTCGAGTACCGTGCTTGCGGCGGTACGGGCGACCGCGCAGCGGACCAGCTCGTGACCGCTGGGGAGGGATACCGCGTAATGAGGGCCAGGATCTCCGACTCTCGATCGCTGAGCCCTTCGCCTCGACCGGGCCAATCGAGTCCAACGGCGCTGCGCGCCCGCGGTGCAACATTGCCACCCGCACCACAGAGTTATTGAATACGTTGCGGGACAACGCTTTCGATCCGTCGGGCGAACCCGTCGCCTGGTTCTATGACCCGCCGTGGACTCTTCCGTTCCGGCGCAGGAACGAGGTCGCGGTGACCGTGACCCCGCGCTGACGCGGTTACTTCGCGCCCTCGCAGGGGTTGCTCGCGGCGACCTAGGCCACAGGCATCGGGGCTGTCTAGCACACTCCGGCCGGCGTTATCGGCGGATCGTGTCGCAGGTATACACGACCCGCGAGTACAGCGATCTCACGCCCGCTGACCCACATGGTGTATGACGTCGGGTTGGCTGAAGAAGGCCAGTTCTTCGGAAGGTTGTCTCGCAAACGCGCAGCGGCCTCTCCTGGACATCCCCCAAAACAGTGGAGGCATGCACTATGAGTGGTATGTGAGCCCGCCTATGAGCCTGGTGTCGGGGCCTCGACCTGGAAGGGTCACGCACTGTTGCTTCGAGCACGCCGGTCAGATTTTCGGTTCCCTCAACCGAAGCCCCCGGGGCAATCCGCCTGATGAGAGTGTGGACTCGGTTGGAGGACAAGTGAAGTGAAGAAGAAGCCGGACGAGATTCCCGACGAAGAGCACGAACTGGTGATCGAGCGGGTGTGCGCGATCGACGTGGCCAAGGCGTCGGGCAAGGTGTGTGTGCGGTTGCCGGATCCGAGGCGGCCTGCCCGACGGACGAGCCGGGTCTGGGACGTGGCGGCGACCACGGGGGCGGTGAGCGAAGTCGCCGACGACCTGATCGAGCAACGGATCGAACGCGTCACCGTCGAATCGACGTCGGACTACTGGCGGATCTGGTTTTACCTGCTGGAGGCCGCGGGGTTGGAGGTGCAGCTGGTCAACGCCCGCGACGTGAAGAACGTCCCGGGCCGACCGAAGACGGACAAGCTGGACGCGGTGTGGCTGGCCAAGCTCACCGAGAAGGGCCTACTGCGGCCGAGTTTCGTTCCGCCGACGCCGATTCGGCGGTTGCGCGACTACACCCGGCTGCGGGTCGACCTCACCCGTGAGCGCGCCCGCTACTGGCAGCGGGTCGAGAAGCTGCTCGAAGACGCGCTGATCAAGGTGTCGTCGGTGGTGTCGCGGCTGGACTCCATGTCGGTGCGTGACATGCTGGAGACGCTCATCGCAGGCGAACGCGATCCGCGTCAGCTCGCCGACTTGGCCCGGGGCAAGATGCGCCCCAAGCGCGCGGCGCTGATCGAGGCGTTGACTGGCCGGTTCGACGAGCATCACGCCGAGTTGGCGCGGATGCTGCTCGATCAGATCGACGCATTGGGCACCCAGATCGGCACGCTCACCACCCGTATCGACGAACTGCTCGCCGGCCTCACCGCCCAACCGGCCGCGCCCGCCCCCGGCGAGGAGGACGGGCCGGAATCCTCGGTCACCGGGCTCGACGCGGCCGAGCGGCTCGCCGAGATCACCGGCATCGGGCCGGTGTCGGCGCAGGTCATCATCGCCGAGGTGGGGCTGGACATGACTCGGTTTCCGACCGCGGCGCATCTGGTGTCGTGGGCCAAGCTGTCCCCGCGCACGATCCAGTCCGGCGCGACCCAGCGCGGCGGCAAGACCGGCCGCGGCAACCCCTATCTGAAGGGCGCGCTGGGCGAGGCCGCCGCGGTGGCGGCTCGCACCGACACCTTCCTCGGCGAACGGTACCGACGCATCGTCAAACGCCGCGGCAAGCTCGAGGCGCTCGTCGCGGTCGCCCGCTCGATCCTGGTCATCGTCTGGCAGCTGCTCGCCCACCCCGGTGCCCGTTACCGCGACCTCGGCCCCGACTACCACGCCCGCCGGGTTGCCACCGAACGCCGCGTGCGCAACCACCTCGCCCAGCTGACCGCGCTCGGCTACCAGGTCACACTCCAGCCTGCCGCCTGACAAGAGGAACCCGCGAACTTCGGGTCCCGCAACGTGATCCGGCTCCGCTGCGCTGCGCCGGATGCTGTCGCCTGCCCACTCACCCTGGGTGATTTACCGGTCAGGAGTAGTCATGCCAGAAATGCGCAGGAAGTACGACCGGGAGTTCAAGGAGGGTGCGGTCCGCATCGTCCGGGAGACCGGTAAGCCGATCGCCCAGATCGCCGGTGATCTCGGGGTTCATGAGGGCACCCTGGGTAACTGGGTTGCCAAAGACCGCGCTGAACGCGAGGGCACCGAAGGGCTGTCGACAGATGAGGCGGCAGAGTTGAAGCGGCTGCGCGCCGAGAACGCGCAGCTGCGGATGGAGCGCGACGTTTTAAAGCGATCGGTAGTCCTGTGGGTGAAGGAGGCGACGAAATGAGCGTGGCACGCTTTATCGCCGACCAGAGGACCATGTACCGGGTGCCACACGTGGTGTGCTGCGCGATCCTGGGGGTCAGCGTCTCCTGGTTCTACAAGTGGGTGCACCGGGAACCGACACCGACCGAGGTCCGCCGCAGCGAGCTCGACGCCGCGGTCAAGGCCGCATTCGAGGCGTCGAAGCGCACCTACGGGTCACCGCGCATCCATGCCGATCTCGTCGAGGCCGGCTGGACGGTGAGCGTGAACACGGTCGCCGACTCGATGCGACGGCAGGGCCTGCAGGGCCGCAAGCCGAAGCGCCGCAAGGGAACAACCAAGCAGGACAAGACCGCGCCGAAGTTCCCGGATCGGCTGCGCCGCGACTTCACCGCACCGGCGGCCAATGTGAAGTGGTGTGGCGACATGACCGAGATCCCGACAGATGAGGGCAAGCTCTACCTGGCTACCGTCTTGGATCTGTTCTCCCGCAAGTTGCTGGCCAGCCCGACGGCGGAGCATCCGGACGCGCAACTGGCCGGCGATGCGATCAAGATGGCTGCTGCGGTGCGCGGCGGACGCACGGTGATCGACGGGGTGATCTTCCACACCGATCGCGGATCAACCTACACGGCAAAGGATTTCACCAACCTGTGCTCCCGGCTGGGGGTTGTGCAGTCGATGGGCAGGGTCGGGTCGTGTTTCGATACAGCTGGTCTATCAGATCGAATGACGACCGCAGTCTGAATAGCGACGCGGCGACTGTCTACCGATCTCGTCTACTTCGTGCTGGACTCGCTGCAGGCTTCCTACCAGCGCGGTGATCGTACGCATGTGGGTCAGGTTTAGCTCTTCAGGCGGAATGTCGGGTGCGTTGCCCATGACATGAGTATCGGACGAAGAGGTGTGCCACTGGTCAGTCGAGTGTGGATTTTCCTCAGTTCGCAGCACGGATGGCGGAGGTTACGCCGCGATGCGCGCCGGGCGCGGCGGCCGCGGTGCTCGCGAATCCTGTCCGTGTTTGACAGCCGCTGGAATCCTCGCGCACAGTGAACACATGAGCCTGTCAGACAGCTGGACAGCCCGGCCCGTGGCGATCAACCGCCAGAACGCGGCTGAGGCGGTCTTCGAGGACCTGCGCGGAGCCATCGAGTCTGGAGAGCTTTCGCTAGGCACACGTCTGCCCTCCGAAGCCGCGCTGGCAGAACGCTACGGCGTCAGTCGTCCGATCGTGCGAGAAGCCCTGCGCTCGGCACAAACCTTGGGGTTGACTCAAACCCGTACCGGGAGTGGCACTTTTGTGATCGCAACCGCACCGTCACCGGAAATCACGTACGGCGCGTACTCCGCTCGTGACCTCATGGAGGCACGGCCGGTCATCGAGGTACCCGCCGCCGGCTGGGCAGCGCGACGGCGCACAGACGAGCAACTGCGAGTTCTCACAGAACTGTGCGCCGAGATGAAACGGGAGAAGGATCCGGACAAGTGGGTTTCCTTGGACTCCCGCTTCCACTGCGTCATCGCCGAAGCATCAGACAATGCGGTCTTCACCAGGGTCGTTTTCGACGCCCGCGACGCATTGGCCACCCAATCGCAGCTGATCAATCTCGTGGCACACCGTCGACCCGCTTCGAATCGCGAGCACCAACGCATCGTCGACGCAATCGCCTCCGGTTCGTTCGAAGACTCACAAGAGGCGATGCGCGATCATCTAGCACGCGTCGCGCGCGCCATGTCGAAGATGTCCAAGCCCGACAGCTGAACGGCCTCGATCACCTCAGATTCGCCAGACGCTCCGGCTGAAGCGCCTGCGTGAGCTGCTCAGCGGTGAGGTATCCACGTTCGAGAACGATATCTTTCACCGACCGGCCGGACACCTGGGCCTCTTTTGCGACCTCCGTCGATATCAGATATCCCAGAAGTGGATTCAACGCCGTGGCCAGGCCTATGGAGTTGGCGACACGCTCGGCCATGACATCCACGTTGGCGGAGATGCCGTCCACGCAACGCTGTCCCAAGACCGTACACGCGTTCGTCAGATGCATGAGGCTCTCGGACAAGGAATGCACGATGATGGGTTCGAATGCGTTGAGCTGCAGCTGTCCAGCCTCGGCTGCCATGGTGATCGCGACGTCGTTGCCGATCACCTCGTATGCCACCTGACTCACCATCTCCGGTATCACCGGATTGATCTTGCCTGGCATGATGCTCGATCCAGCCTGCATGGCAGGGAGATTGATCTCTCCCAGGCCGGCCCGCGGGCCCGAGGACAGCAACCGGAGATCGTTACAGATCTTCGACAGCTTGACCGCGACCCGCTTGAGGACGCCGGACAGGTGAACGAATGCCCCGGGGTCCTGTGTCGCCTCGATCAGGTTTGCGGCGGTCACCAACGGCAGATCTGTCAGTCCCACGAGGTGCGCGATGGCCGACGCTGCATAGCCGACAGGAGCGTTGAGGCCTGTTCCGATAGCAGTGGCGCCGAGATTGACCTCGTGCAGAAGCAACGAGGCCTCCGACAACCGCGCTCGATCTTCCTCGATCATCACCGCGTAGGTGCCGAACTCCTGCCCGAGCGTCATCGGAACAGCATCCTGCAACTGAGTCCTGCCCATTTTCAACACATCTCGAAACTCGAGCGCCTTGCGCGCGAACGCCTGCTCGAGCGCGCCCATGGCGTCCACCAGCGATCGCGTCGCACAGATCGTCGCGACATTGACCGCCGTCGGGTAGGCGTCGTTGGTGGATTGGCTGAGGTTGACATGATCATTGGGGTGGAGCTGCCGGTAGTCACCTTTGCGGTGCCCCAGGATCTCGAGCGCCCGGTTTGCGATCACTTCGTTGGCATTCATGTTCGTCGACGTACCCGCACCTCCCTGGATGACGTCGACCACGAACTGGTCGTGTAATGCACCGTTCGCAATTTCGGCACATGCCTGCACAATCGCGTCGTGTCGCCTCGTGTCCAGGAGCCCGAGTTCATGATTGGCTTCGGCGGCCGCAGCCTTCACCAATGCCAGTCCCCGAACGAGATGCGGATAGTGCCCGACGGTGGTGCCGGTGATCGGGAAGTTCTCCACCGCACGCAGCGTATGGACGCCCCAGTATGCGTCAGCGGGAACCTCCCGGTCGCCGAGCAGATCGTGCTCGATGCGCGTGCTGGTCATCTCTTCACCTCGGGACGTGTTGTTCGACAGTGGGTTCAGCGGTCGTTGTTCGATGCCGATGGAGCCGTACCGATATCGGTATTCTCGGCAAAATCTGTCAAGCTGACTGACAGATCGATCTTTCGAGTATGCCCCACACCTTGGTACGCAGTCAAGAGATCGGCCGGGGGTTGACGTTCATGAGTGACATGCGCAACACTCACTTACATCCTGTCTGACAGATAGACAGATCTTCACAGGAAGCGCGATGACCTCGAAACACCACATCACTCTCATCACCACTGGCGGCACCATCGCAAGCCGACACGGATCGGACGGTGTCAGTGTGCCTGTTCTCTCTGCGGCCCACCTGCTCGACGGGCACGAAGGTGTTCCACCCGGGATCGCCATCACCGTGCACGAACTGATGAACAACGACTCTGCCGGCCTCACACAGGCGGATATGGAGGACATACGAACGGCCGTGGCCTCCGCTCTACTCTCTCCGGACATCGACGCCGTGGTGGTGCTTCATGGCACCGACACCATGGAAGAGACGGCCTTTCTCGTCGACCTCCATCACGACGACGACCGCCCTGTCATCTTCACCGGCGCCCAACGAACCGCCGATCACCAAGACCCCGATGGCCCGGGCAACCTGACCGCCGCGCTCACTGCCGCAGTCGACCCTGCCAACCGCCGTCGCGGAGTGCTGATCGCGTTCGGTGGCGCACTACTGCCTGCGCGCGGCACATACAAAGCGCACACCCGCGAGCTCGACGCCTTCCGTCGGTGGCCTGGCGACGATCCGGTGACCAGGCACGTGCTTCCATGGAACACACTGTCGGACACACGAGTCGACATCGTCGCTCTCTATCCCGGCGCCGACGGAACACACATCGACGCCTCCGTATCGGCTCACGCCCACGGCATAGTGTTGACGGCATTGGGCTCCGGCAACACCAACCCGACCGTCGTCGACGCTGTTCGACGCGCATGCCAGGCCGGAGTCGTCGTGGTCGTCTCAAGCCGAGTGCCGCAGGGCCCGTTGACCGCCTCCTACGGCGGAGGTGGAGGTGGACACGACCTCCAGACCGCCGGAGCGATCCCCGCTCACACCCTCCGTGCCGCGCAAGCCCGAGTGCTCCTCACAGCGCTCATCGCCGCACACAGCACAGTCCCCCAGATCGAAGACGCTTTCGCCAATCCCCGGCGCCTCATGACATGAGCGGTTCACAATCTGTCGGGTCCTGAGATGGTTTGTCGTCTGTCATCTGGATACCGCCTCGGTTGGTGGTGCAGGGCACTAGTCCCGTGGGGGCCGTGTTCGTTGTCAGGGGAGTTTCGCCGCGTCCGAGGTCGCCAGCGCGATCTCCCAGCGGGCCCGCTCGAAAAGCGCGGAGATGCCGAGCTTGTGTCGGCCAGTGCTGGTGATCCATTCGCGGGCAAGCCGACATAAGGCGGTGTCGACGGCCGGATTGGTGGCGAGGAACTCTAGAAATCATCCTCGGACTCGTCCTCGTGGTCGCACGGCTCTCGGCCCGACTCGAAGTCGTGAGTGTCACCTTCGCGGATCCCCTCGGGCCAGCGTTCTGCCGCGAGTTATTCTGGGCCGAGCGAAGATTCGCCGAGCTCGGGGTCAGGATCGTGAACCATTGTGACGAAGCCGTCGTCGCTGCGAATCGTCGTCGCTACCGGCCGTCCATCGTCGTAGAGGCCTTGGTGATCGACGAGGGAGACAACTTCTTCACCGCCCTGGAGGTGACAGCTCACGAACGCCAGGCTCAATAGCCTCGCCTCGAACTGGTCGAGATAGCAGACGATCTCATTGTATGTAACGGGAACAAGGTCAAGTCGCTGCATCACGGCGGTAAGGCGTCTGACGTCGCGCGCGCCGAGCGCATAGACATGTTTCTTGTGGTCCTCGGCGATGCTCATTGGTCGTCGCCATCCCCTTTTTGACTCCGTTCGGCCCGACGACGCTGCACGCCAGTACGGAGGTCCTCTACATGCTCAGTGGTTCCACGTCGGTGCGGCGGCTCGAGGACAATCACTTCCCAGCCCGGCGGGAGTCCGTGCTGCCCGATGTCTCCCTCATAGAGCTCGTCCGGCAATCGACTTCCATCACTGCCGCCAATCTGCACCAGGCTGGCGACTGGCGTTCCGTCACTGTAGAAGTTGAATGTCGGGTCGTAGCGGAAGAGCTCTTCCTCCACCGAGGTCGGCTCTGGCCCAAGACTTCCTACGGTGGCTTCGTCGAGAAGTCCCCACAGCATTATGAGATTCCAGTGAAGCTTGCGCGCGTCGGCTTCAGTGATGGGTCTACCCTCGCGCGCAAGCTCGCTCACGTGGTACGCCGCGCTCCTGATGTTGCGCTTGCCTTGCGCCCAGACGTAGCGAGCCCCGTCCTCGGGCTCATCTTGGGACCGACCCAACCCGTCGCTATTCATTGTTCTCTCTGCTCTCGACAGAGTCGTATGTGGGCGCTGCAGATCGGATTAACGCGGTCATTAGCGGCCTCGGCGCTGCAGGCGGTCGAACAGTCCGCCGGGAGTCCGAGGATTCTCGGGCAGCTCGGGCGGGTGGTTGACCACCACCCGGTATCCGGGCATCTTAGCCCGACAGTTCGCGGTCGTCGGCGGGTTCGCGACCGTATTGGCCGGCGAATCGCTGCCGTGCCACGGTGGTTCGGATCTGTGCCCGGACGTCGTCGTCGATGGGGGTATTCCACTTCTGGCCGAGCCTGGTGTTGTGCTCGCGGTAGGCCACTGCCAGTGCCCGTTGGAACTCGGTTTCGCCGGTGCGCACGGCGAAACGGCGGCCCAGGTGGGCAGCTTCGATTGCCACTGCCGGTTGGGCTCCACGGCCCAGGGTGTAGTTGGTGATGTCGACGGCGTTGGGGTGCAACCCTTCCCCGAACAGTGCGGCCATCTGCTCTTCGTGGACCTCGGAACCCTCTGGCACAGTCCAGATTTCCTGCAGGGGGTGCTCGGAGACCTCACGGGCACCGGTGCTCGACAGGGATGCCGGTCCGGTGCCGACCCAGTGGCCGGGGGATTCGCCCTTGGCGGAGTAGTACTCCGACAACGTGTTTCGGCCGCGTTCGGTGCTGTCGGCGGCGGCAACCTGACGTATGAGATAGAGGTAGCCGTCGCCGGCGGTGAGCTTGTGCAGTGTCGCGGCCACGACTCACCCCCCAACGGTTCTGAGGCGAACGCTAGAAACTTTACGGGCGTCAAATCCAACACTAGCCCGGTGGTCGTTACCAAACCGTGACCTGAGTGCAAGAGGTGTGTGGTGATTGGTGGGCTCGAAAGGAGGTCGGGACGGCCGGGTAGTGATTGTCCGATGATGGGGGGGTTACGGAGGTGTGCGGGCACGGTGTGGTGGCAATGGATGAGGTGAATGTGGTGAAGCCATCGGGATATTCGGTTGGGAAAGGATCCTGGGAGTAGAGATCGGAGGCGGCACGAGGACTGGACGGTGTTGGCGAACGCCAGGCCGGGAGCCGGTCCTCGATCTGCACGCTCGGCCCACGCGGGACATACGAGGTCGCACGCCTCGTCAGCATGAAATGCGTGGGGGCTGCTCGTTGCCGGGGGCGCGCCTTGTGCGAGCCCGGATATTCGTGGTGGACAAGGTGGCGCTAGTGTTAGCGCCGATCGGCCAGGCAGTCGTAGGTTCGCCACTATGGCCCCGATTGAGTCCAAACACGATGTGCGCCGCAAGGTGCGTGATGCCCAGGCTCAGGTGAACCTTGAGCGGCTGAAACGAGAATCCGACAACCGGGAAGACATGGTGGCCTTCCTGGTCGCCGAACAGAAGCTCAGCGCGGTCAGCGAGTGGGAAGCAGAACGGCACGCGCAAGTGCGGCTGGAAGCGGAACAACGCCGCGCGGAGCAGCACCTGGAAGGTGCACGCGCGTTGGCGCGGATGCGTGATCGCGGTGAGGCCGTGGCCGACATCGCCCAGCTCGGCGGCTGCAGCGTGAGACTCGTCCGCAGCTATCTCAAAGAACTTCAGACCGCCGCGTCCGGATCGGGCACCGCCTCGGGGAATGGTTCGCGAGCACTAGGTTCCGACGGTGCGGCCGTTGCGTCGGACGTTTCGCAGGCACTAGGCGGTGGCGGCGAAGACACGCCGGTTGAGGTCGAATCGTCCACGGTCGCAGCTGGTGTCGGTGGTCATCCGTAGCGTCGGGCGACGTGACGGTTTTAGGGCGCGTGGGGCACGCGCCGGCGCTCGCCCTGTGCGTTGATCCGAAGGTGCATGCCGCCGGTCGCCCGGTTTCGCAGCAAGGTCGTGGCCGGACCGGGCGACGGGGATTGCAGCATCTGGATTGGCAGCATCGGAGCCGACGGTTACGGCCTCAACTGAGCGTGTCCACCGAGGCGGAGGCAGTGAAGGACAAGGCGCACCGGCAGCATCGGACGATGCACAACCTTTGCCGTCCTGCTCGATCAAGCATGCGCTGGCCAGCGTCATCTTTTCGCTGGAGATGAGAAAGTCGGAGATCGTGATGCGGCTGCTGTCGGCGGAGGCGCGCATCAGTTGGCCGACATGCGCGCCGGCCGGATGAGCGATGACGACTGGACGCGGATGGCGCGGCGGATGGGTGAGATCAGTGAGGCTCCGCTTCGGTGCGGTCGTCGACCTCGGCGGCCAGGACTTCGGCGAGGTAAGGTCGCGGTGTCTCATTCCTGCCTCACACCGCGTGTCTCGAATCCCCAGTGTCGGTGGGCGATGAGACTGTGGACGGTATGACGGCGATCGTCGGCTACGCCCGCGTCAGCACCACCGCCAGGACTCGAAGAATCGCCCATTTTTCGCGCGGTAAGGAACGTTCGCGGAGTAGCGCCAGTGACAACAGGTCGATGGCACCAGCCGAATCCGCGCGGTGAGTGCAAACTGGCCCGCTCCTGGTACCCGCATCCTGCATTCCATCGGGACCTGGCCAGCGGTGCTCAACGATGAGACTGTCGTGCAGAGCAGCGAGGTCGGTCGTGAGCTGGTGCTGTTGGCGAAAGTGCGCGCGGCGGCCAAGGCCCGCATCACGATGCGGTTGAGCGATCGGCCCGACGGCGGGTGCCGCGTGGAGATGACGGAGGTCGCCGTCAGCCGTCCACTGCGCTGGCTACCGGACAGCCTGCAGCTGCTCGGGGTGGCGCCCCGCAACCGGGAATGCACCTGGCGGCTGGCGACGATCGCGCAGAAGCAGGACCCCGATGCCATCGAGTAGCGGTGTGGTTGACGCCGTCGTCATCGGAGCCGGACACAACGGGTTGGTCGCCGCGGCGATGCTTGCCGACGCGGGCTGGGGCGTGGTGGTGCTGGAGGCACAATCCGAGTCCGGGGGTGCGGTACGCAGCGCCGAACTGTTCCCCGGCTACATCAGCGATCTGTACAGCGCGACAGCAGGTCTGCGGATGTTTGACCCCCGATGGGGGTCGAGCGCGACGGAGATCGACCGTCCCGAAGCGGCGTCGCGGCACGCGGGCCGTCCAGTCGGGTGAATCCGTCGACACCACGGGAACTTCCGGAAACCGGTCCCGCGGCTGCTCGGCCCGCGCCTCGTTGCGCACGATGCTGATGGTGACGATCTGGTGGTGGTGCGCGCCTGCGGTGAACAGCCGGCCCACTGCCGAGGCGGCGGCGTTGTTGAGGACAACCCCGTCGAACCCGACGCTGAAGTGCTGCTGCGCCGCGCGGCGGAGCATCAACACGGTGACGGGGTTGACCAGCGTCTGGGCGGCGATCTCGTCGGGATGTGAATCCGGCACCGGCACAGCCTGTTCCGCGTCCATGGTGATCTCCTGCCGCCACGCGCCGTCGACTAGGAACACCGTGACCCGTGTCCCCGGTTTGAGGGCGACGCCTTGGCCGGACTCGAGCACCTCGCCGGTGGCCTCCACACCGGCGATGACCGGCCGACTGGGGGTGGGTGACCAGGGGCCCGAGGTCCCGTGGCCAGGGCCGAAAGTCCGGGGGACATGCAGCGCCGGTATCCATGACGTAGGCGCTGCGGTGGAGTGCCGATTCGGCCTTCTCCAGAGCCGTCACGGGGTAGCGTCCCCACGGTAGATCCTGCAGCTATGTCAGTCTGGCTTTGATTTGACGGGCAATCGGTTTCGCTCTTCGGGTCGCTGCACTGACTGATGAGAATGGGGGTCGGCCGCCGACGTCGACTCACACAAGCTCGATGTGGGTCGGAGTAAGGAGGGAGCGGGTATGGCCGGGTTGGTAGTTGGTGTGCCGAAGGAGATCAAGGAGAAGGAAGGCCGGGTGTCGGTGCAGCCCGACGGCGTTGCCGAGCTGGTCTACGACGGCCGGGAGGTCGTAGTGCAGGCCGGCGCTGGGTCGGGCTGTGGCTTTCCCGACGACGAGTACGTTGCGGCCGGCGCCCGGGTTGTCGGCACCGCAGACGAGGTGTTTGCTGCTGCGGACTTGATCGTCAAGGTGAAGGAGCCCATCCCCGAGGAATATGACCGGTTCCGCCCGGGTCAGCAGCTGTTCACCTACCTGCACCTGGCGGCCGACCGCCGGCTCACCGAGTTCCTCCTTGACCGGCGTATCGACTCGATCGCATACGAGACTGTGCAGACCGAGGACGGGCGGCTGCCGCTGCTCACGCCGATGAGCGAGGTTGCCGGGCGGATGGCTGTCCAGGCCGCCGCCCATCACCTGGAGAGTCCCGCCGGCGGGGCGGGTCTGCTGCTGGGCGGGATCCCGGGCACCCCCGCCGCAAAGGTCACCATCATCGGGGGCGGCGTCGCCGGAACCGAGGCCGCCAAGATGGCTCTCGGTTTGCGGGCGATCGTACGGGTGTTGGACACCAACGCGACGCGCCTGTCCTACCTCTCCGACGTGTTCGGTGGGCGGCTTGACCTGGTCGTCCCCAACCGGGCGCGGACGGCGGCCTACGTAGCTGAATCCGACGTGGTGATCGGCGCCGTGCTGGTTACCGGCGCGAAAGCGCCGAAACTGGTTACCCGCGACATGATCAAGAGTATGCGGCCCGGCAGTGTCGTCGTCGACATCGCCATCGATCAGGGCGGCTGCTTCGAGACGAGCCGGCCGACCACGCACTCGGAGCCGACCTACGTCGAAGAAGGTGTCGTGCACTACTGCGTCGCCAACATCCCCGGCGCCGTCGCCCGCACCTCCACCCTCGGGCTAACCAGTGCCACCCTGCGGTACGTCGTCCGCGTCGCGGAGCACGGCGTAGCGGGCGCGGCCGCGCGTGATCCGATCCTGGCGAAGGGCCTGAGCACCCTCGGCGGCAAACTCGTCTCGCGACCAGTGGCCGAGGCACACGGCCTGCCCTACCAGGACCCGGCCACCCTCCTGCCGGCGGGCCAAGCGACAACCTGATTCCCGCAGCCCGTACTTCACATATAGCTACGCATCGCGAGGGAGTGGGTTTCCCCTCAAATCGTGGAGGCTTCCTCTTAAGCTGCGTCCGGTTGGATGGCAGCGATTCTCTCGTACTCGTCCGGCGCCAGCAACGCCGCCGAACTGTGCCGTCGTTTGACGTTGTGGAAGTCCTGGCACCAGGGGACGACGACGGCGCGCGCATCGGCCCGGGTGCGGAAATGGTGCCGGGACAGCACCTCGTGTTGCAGGCTCGAGAAGAACGCCTCCGAGGCGACCGATCGATGATCTGGTGAAGGTGGGAACCATCCTGCGGGACCGTCTGTTTCGACCCGGCAGCCAGCCGGGTCGAGGCGGGAAGACTGGCCGTTCAGAGTCGAGGGCCTGTCATGGGTGGGGCGGGAGGCCTCGTAGTAGTCGCGGGCGGTGACGTGCCCGCCGTGGAGACCGAGAAAGGCGGTCGCAGGGCGCGGGGGCCAGCAAGACATGCAGCGTAGGAACTGGAATGTCAGGAGGGGAGGTTCCCGCTGACGCATACTGGGGCGTCCATACGCTGCGTGCGGTGGAGAACTTCCCGATCACCGGCACCACCGTCGGGCACTATCCGCATCTCGTTCGGGGACTCGCATTGGTGAAGGCTGCGGCCGCCGAAGCCAATCATGAACTCGGGCTCCTCGTTGAGGCCTGTTCCGATAGCGGTGGCGCCGAGATTGACCTCGTGCAGCAGCAACGAGGCCTCCGACAAGCGGCCTGTTCGCTGCGCTCGAGGTCGCCACCGGGAAGGTCACCGCCGACTCTTGGTGGCGTGATGTTCGTCACGGCGAACGGGCGAAGCGCGTCGCCGATCCCTTCACGGACGAGTAGCGTGAGAGCTTCGTTCAACGATGGGCCGGACGTTTATCCGGCCGGTGCGGAGGTCTCCACCGATGGCGACACGGTAGCGAATCCCCATGGCAGTCAGCGTCTTCGACCTCTTCTCGATCGGTGTGGGTCCGTCGAGTTCTCACACGGTGGGGCCGATGCGCGCGGCGAAGAGCTTCGTCGAGGAACTTGGCGAGCGGGTGTCGTCCGTCGCCGGCGTGTGCGTCGACCTGTATGGATCGCTCGCGGCCACCGGTCGCGGGCACGGCACGCTCGGCGCGGTTTTGTTGGGATTGGCAGGGGAGTCGCCCGAGACCGTGGACCCGGAGGCCGGTCGCGAACGGGTCGCGGCAATCGACGGCGGCGAGCCGCTGCTGCTTGGCGGTGTCACCCTGGTCGCCTTCACCACCGCGGACATCGGCATGCATCCGACCGAGATCAAGAACCGGCACACCAACGCGATGCGGTTCGCGGTCGACTTCGCTGACGGCGGGTCCCATGAGGCGATGTACTACTCGATCGGCGGCGGATTCGTCGTGCGCGACGGTCAGCCACCCGAGCCGCCCGCCGAGGTGCCGTGGCGGTTCACCACCGGTGACGAGCTGCTGAAGTTGTGCGAGGAGCAGCACGCGTCGATGTGGGAAATCATGTGGCGCAACGAATGTGCGGTGCGCTCGGAGTCCGACGTGCGGGGCGGTCTGCTGCGGATCTGGACGGCGATGGTCGACTGCATCGACGCGGGCTTCCACGCCGAGGGAGTGTTGCCGGGCGGCCTCGAGGTACGCCGACGGGCGCCCGGGTTGCATCGACAGTTGATGCTGCGGGAGGGCGGCGACGCGCACGCGGACTCGATGGACTGGCTGAACGTCGCGGCGATGGCGGTCAACGAGGAGAATGCCGGCGGTGGACGAGTGGTGACCGCACCGACGAACGGAGCGGCGGGAATCGTGCCCGCGGTGATGCTTTGGGCGCTGCGATACTTGCCCGGGATGGATGATCCGAAACGTCGGGACGACGCGGTGGTGCGGTATCTGCTGACGGCGGCGGGGATCGCCGTGTTGTATAAGGAGCGGGCGTCGATTTCGGGCGCCGAGGTGGGCTGTCAGGGCGAGGTCGGGTCGGCGTGCTCGATGGCGGCGGCAGGGCTGGCCGAGTTGCTCGGCGGTTCACCGCGCCAGGTCGAGAATGCCGCCGAGATCGGCATCGAGCACAACCTGGGTCTCACGTGCGATCCGATCGGCGGCCTCGTGCAGATTCCGTGCATCGAGCGCAACGCCATTGCGGCGGTGAAGGCGGTCAACGCCGCCAAGATGGCCCTGTATGGGGACGGCATCCACCGGGTCTCGCTGGATCAGGCGATCGAGACGATGCGGCAGACCGGGATGGACATGCACAGCAAGTACAAAGAGACGTCGCTGGGCGGGCTGGCGGTCAACGTTCCGGAGTGTTGAGGGCTGACGACGTTCAGGACGGCGCGCGAATGCGGTCGTTCAGCATCGTGAGACTCCGCAGGTGGGTCCGTGGCCGGGACGACGTCGGGCCATCCGATCGTCGCCGTCGCGCCATCGATGTCGTCTCGGGGCGGCGCATCATCCCTCGCCGATCCTTCATCATAGGGTGATCGGCGCGGTCGTCGTCAGCAGGTGGGTCCAGGTAGAGCCCGACGTCGCGCAGCTTGGCTTCCAGCTGCGGGTCGGTGGAGAACTTGAATGTCTCGACCCGGTGCGGCGGGATTCCACTTACGCCAGATCCGGGCCACCGAGGCGAACCAGATTCCCAGCCGCTTAGCCATCAACCGCGCCGACCAGTGCGACGCCCCGAGATGCGCCGGGGGTTTGCCCATGCTCGGCAGCCGGTCGCCGGCGACGGGATCCTCGATGGTGGAGATGCGAAAATCCCCGTAGCTCGGATTATGTTCGTCGTAGCCCCAGGGTGGCGTTGTAGGCGCGATACCACTGGGTGCCCGCCCGCAGCGAGGTGTTGCGCAGCCGGGGCAGTGTTGATGCAACCGGACATCCGGCGGGATCGGGGCAGTCGAGATCCTGCGGCGGGAACGAGGCGGGCATCTAGACTAGCCGCTTGAGGATCGACTTCCGACAATTTGTTGGTGATGTGGAATGGCTGGCTTGTGCCGAATCCTCAAGCGGCTAGCGGCGTTTCGATGGCGAGATGGTTGAAGAGGGTTTGCATGTTGATGCGGATTTGTTCGTAGTCACGGTCGACGCGTGTCCAGTGCGCGGGTTTGCGTCCCATGCGGGGGCTGCGCACCGCGGCGAGGATCGGGGCGATGACCTGGTCGCGGAGGGTGAGCAGCGCGGCGATGGTGCGCGCGGCCCGCGCCGGAACCCGGTAGCGGCGCGTGCGTGCGGGCTTGTCGACGAGCTGTTTGCCGCGAAGTTTGCGCAGGTCGTAGGCCGCTTGGCGGATGCTGTACTGGGCGTCGGAGGTGCCGGTCATGGCGTGGACCTTCGCGGCGAAGTCGCCTACGGTGAAGCCGTGCGGGGCCGGGGCGAGGGCGAGCACGGCCGACAGCGCGTCACGCATCCGCTTCTTGTTCAGGTCTACACCGCCGATTCGGGTGGCGCCCAGTGTCGATCCGGCGGGCAGTTGGTCCAGGGTGCCATCGCCGATGAATCCGGTGTCCACGCAGTCCAGGGCGGTGGCGAATCGATCGGCGATGCTGGCGAGTTGGGTCACGATCTCGGGGAACTTCTCGATCATGCGCCCGCAGCGCAGTTCGGCGGTGTTGTGCGCAATCGCCTCGAATCTCAGCACACGTTCGCCTTTGGTGTAGGCCTTGCCGGTCAGCCGCCCGAAGTGCAGCTTGAACACGGTCAGGTCGTAGCTAGGTGTCTCGATCGTGGCCTCGATCAGCGAGGAACGTTTGCGGGTGCGGCAGGGACGCCGCGCGGCGCCGAAAACGGTGCGGATCTTGGGCACGTCCAGCCGGGAGCGGGTCCGGTCCACCACCGCGTCGAACACCTGCTGCATGCGCGCCCCGTCGGCGAAGATCAGGTTGCGGCTGTACTCGACCTGATAGACGGCGAAACCGTAACCAAATCCGCTGCGGTGTTGCTCGTCGAGGTCAAGCCCGAAGCACAGGCACGCGGAATAGATCCACCGCCGACAGACCTGGCTCAACCGCCCTACAGCCGCATCCTGCGACAAGGCATCTGCGATCCGAGCCAGGCCCGCGGGGTCGGCGACCGCGGTGAAACAGTTGCCGGCCTTGGTGAATGCTATCCGTGCCGCCTGGGCTTGACGGGCCACGTACTCGTGGCCGTTGAGGATGATCTGCGCGCCGAACGGCGGATGCCCCGACATCTTGATGGTGACATGCCCCCACTCGGGGTCGATGATGTGAAACGAATAGTGGTTGACATACTCGGTTCTCCTCTCGATGTTGACGATCCGGCCCGCCCCCGACCGCTGCACCTTCCACACCGTCGCCGGCGCCTTGGCCGCCAGGACCAGGAACACCCCCGTCTCGACCTCGTGAGCGGCCAGGTACTCCTCGGCGATGCGATGCTTGCGCTGGCCGGCCTTGCAGAAGATCACCGGCACGCCGGTGGCCGCGCCCCATGCCTTGACCCGCCGCGCGAAACGCCCGGCCAGCCGCATCAGGTGGGTGTTGTCCAGCTCGGCGTCGCTGTCGTCGTGCCAGCGCCGCCACCACACCCGAAACCCACCCGGGTTATGCCCGAGCGGAAAGAACGCATTGAGCACGATCCGATCCACGCAGTCATAGCTGCCGGTCAGCAGATCCCAATACCGCAGGCTGAACTCGTCGCTGGACACCAACCGAAGCTACGAAACCACCCGCGCTCGTGAGGCGAAACTGCCCGAAGGGCCACCGCTGCCGGGCGAAGTCCCGGCCGCGGCGTAGCGATCCTTGGCGGCTAGAACGTTGAGAGTTGTCTTGAGTTTTCAGGCTGCGTTCGGTAGGAGTCGGGCCTGGTCGATGGTTTCTGTGATGTGAATGTCTATGGTGTGCAATGCCTTTCGCAATGGTGTCGGGGCTGGCGGCTGGTCGGTGGCGAGTAGGGGTCGTAGCAGTCGGTCGTGGAGTTTGGTGTAGAAGATCGCAAACCGCAGCCCGTCGTCGGTGAGCCGGTAACGATTTCTGTCCGGGATGCGGGTGATCAGTCCGTTGACCCGAAGCCGGGCCGAGGTCGTAGCTGGCCTGGTTCCTGGTGTAGTGCGCACCGCCGAGCAGCCCGGTCATCAAGGCGCGCAGGCTCTTGTTGGTGATGCCGGTGACGGCGAGAACGCTGGTGGATAGGGCGCCGGCCAGGGCCTGGACCCGAGGGTCGCCGAACCGTAAGGCCGGGGCCCTCCTGCCATCCTCGGTGAGGGTGGGCTGTGCGATCCGCTCAAAGGCTGGACTCGCAAGGACGCAGCCCTGACCGACACGTTCAGTATCGAGCAGGGTGGTGTTGATCGCACGACCGCGGGCCTGCAGTTCGTCGAGATGGCACAACCGGCGTCGGCAGCCCACATCGTCGGGGTTGTTGATGACGGTCTCGATGCGCAGCGCCCGCCCGTCCTTCAAATACTGTTTGATGCGCGAGTGCCGGTAAAAGGCGTTGACGTTGACCTCGGTGCCGTAGGTGACGATCTTGGTCTTGTATTGGCCTCTGGCCTTGGCGCCGCGGCGTTGGCCGCGTTTGAAGATCAGCTCGATCAGTTCCGGGCGACCGATGTCGAGGTTGTCGGCGACCAGGGCCTCGAAGAACCCGCGGGCCCGCCGCGGTGCGTCGAACACCAGGGTGCGTGAGGTCTCCACCTGTCGCATCGACAGCTCCCACCAGTAGCCGGCGGCGCGGTCGTGCTCGGTCAGCGGCAGCGGCAGGATCGACCACCACCGTTCGGCGAACACCCCGATCGTGCCCGGGCCGAGCCGGTCGCAGATTGTCTGCAGCGCGGCCGGATCGGTGCAGGAAGCGAAGCCGTTGGACAGCTCGGTGAACCCGATCCCGGCCTTGGCCGCCTGCCGCTTGGCCCACTCGTGGCCGTTGACCCAGACCTTCATCGGGTACGGAAAGTAGGCGCACACCTTGACGAACGCCGGCCCGAAATCGTCGTCCCAAACGTAGAAGTAGTAACAGGTCACCCGCCGCTGGGACACCGCAAAGGAGAACCACACCGTGTTGCCCCGGTGTTTCTTGGTGGCGGTGAACACCGGCGCGAACTCCTGGGCCACCCCGATCGCGGCCACCCCCGCCCGGCCGGTGGTGGCTTGCCGGGCCAGATACGGCCGCATCACCTCGATCTTGCGGTCGTTCTTGCCGAACCGCACCACCGGGATGTGGTTGGCCTCGGCGAACGACGCCACCGCGCGGCGAAACGCGGTGCCGATCTTCTCGAAGATGGCCGGCGACGGAATCTCATGATCCAGATGCGCGGTCAGGAACGAGACCACCGCCCCACCCGTCTGCAGAGTCGGCACATAGCCATTCAGGTAGATGCGATCCAGACACTCAATATCCTGCGCTACATGCCCATCGAGCACGTCGTTTACCGTCACCGTCGCAGCCATCCAAACAGCCTGACCGCAACCCGACCCGCTGACCAGCCCCACACCTCGGCGGTCAGAGGCGAAGCCTCACTGGTGGTGAGCATGGCAGGAATGTACTTCGGCAGGCGGGACGGCAGCCTCATCTGCGCGAGCCACTGGTGGCAGCCATATTTGCCGCCGTTGGTCGGCGTCCTCGGCTCCATCGTCGTGGCCGCAGCTGCGTTCGTTGGCGTTGTGAAGAACAACACTAACTATCGACTGGGTACGAAAGATGGTGATGTACCGACGCCGGAGTGCGCCTTCTGCCACCACGGGGTCCGGAAAGCGACCAGCTGCAACAACATTGACTCGGGGGTGGCGGCGATCAAATAATTCAGGGGGATGAGGTCGGGTGCAAGCAGCGATGCTCGCTGCAGCAGGGTTTGCGCCATCCGCACGGCGAGGGGCGAGCGAGCGCCAATGCCCGCACGGAGTTTGGGACAGCATGGTCGATAGCTGCGTATGGTTGGGCTCCGAGCGTTTTGAGGGCCCCGTCGAGGCGGGTGGCCGTGTTGGGCTCCGAATGACTCGCCGCGACGAGGACCAGTACTCCGGCGCCGGGCGATCAACCAGGCCTTTGGCGATGTAGCCCGACGGCCGCCGACACGAGTGGGACCAGTTGCCGCTGCCCGTTGTGGAGGCGTCGATCGTGAATGCGACGGCGAACGGATGAAATCCATCTTGAAGGTATCGACACCGCCATCAGCCTCGATTTTGATGCCGGTAGGTATGGTTACGGCTGGGTTCCGGACTGGCCTGTGTGGTCGTCTTCCACTTAATGACCAGGCGCGTGGTCATTAAGTGGAAGACGGGTGCAGATCACATTGATTGACCCGTCCCGGTGAGTCCGGAGACTGTTCTCGTTAACGGCAACGGCTCGTCGCCGGTGAGCGGAAGTGGTTGAACGTGAAGCCATGCTCCGTGATGTCCGAAACCCATGTGGACATTCGGAAGATGTCAGCTGCGATTTCGCCGGCTTGGGTTTGGGGCCCCGCATTCATGCGCCCATAGTGCGCCTCGCTGTCTTGACAAGTGGCGGAATGCCAGGGCAAAGCCTGTGACTGCGGTGACTGCGGTGACTGCGGTGACGGCGGCAAGCGCCACGGCCTGGCATTCCCGTTGCGGGCCCCAATCAGCGCGTAGTTCCATTTCGCCACCGCCACAACGTCGGAGGTGTTCACTGTTTACACCGTCATTCGGTCTATTGAGGTGGGTCTCATGGCACGCATTGATTTGTTTGCGAAGATTCCGTTGATTGGGATGTCCCTGGTGTTCTTGGCGATGTTCATCGTCGCGGTCACCGCGTATCTCCACGCCGGTTGGTATTCGATCATCGGCTACGCGATTGCGGCGGTCGTCGCCGTCTGCGGGCTTCGTGATGACGTTTCGTGACGTCAGGGATGCGCCAGGACCTCCGGAGCAATGGGATGTCAGAGGTAACCCCGTTGATCCTGCGTCACCCGGAAACTGACTAGAGCGAGGACTGCTTCGATGACCACCGCACCCACGCCGTCGACGTACGACAACTCCGCGCTGCTGGCGGAGGACGAGGGCTACCACAAGGGCCTCAAACCCCGGCAGCTGCAGATGATTGCGATCGGCGGTGCCATTGGCACCGGACTGTTCCTCGGTGCCGGCGGCCGACTACACAACGCCGGACCGGGCCTGTTCTTGAGCTATGCGTTCTGCGGCATCTTCGTCTTCCTGATCCTGCGGGCGCTGGGCGAGCTGGTGCTGCACCGGCCGTCGTCGGGGTCCTTCGTGTCGTATGCACGCGAATTCCTCGGCGAGAAGGCGGCGTTCGTCGCCGGCTGGATGTACTGGCTGAACTGGGCGTTCACGGCCATCGTCGATTCGACGGCGATCGCCACCTACTTCCACTACTGGAAGGCGTTGGACAGCGTCCCGCAGTGGTTGATCGCACTGCTCGCGCTGGCGGCCGTGGTGAGCATAAACCTCATTTCGGTTACCCTGTTCGGGGAGCTCGAGTTCTGGGCTGCGGCCATCAAAGTCCTTGCGCTGATGGCGTTTCTGGTCGCGGGCACCATTTTTCTTGCGGGCCGCTACGACATTCAGGGACAGGCAACCGGTTTCAGCGTGATCGCCAACAACGGCGGGATGTTCCCCCACGGTCTCTTCCCGCTGGTGATTGTCATGTCTGGCGTCGTGTTTGCCTATGCTGCAGTAGAACTCGTCGGAACAGCGGCCGGTGAGACCGCCCATCCGCATAAGATCATGCCGCGTGCGATCAACTCGGTGATCGCACGTATCGCCGTCTTCTACGTCGGCTCACTGTTCCTGCTGGCCCTACTTCTCCCGTACACCACCTACAAGGCCGGCGAGAGCCCGTTTGTCACGTTCTTCTCCAAGATCGGAATCGAGGGCGCGGGCACGGTGATGAACATCGTCGTGCTGACCGCCGCATTCTCCAGCCTCAACGCCGGGTTGTATTCGACCGGGCGGATCCTGCGGTCGATGGCAATGAACGGCAGCGCACCGAAGTTCACGGCGGCGATGTCCAGCCGCGGCGTGCCCTACGGCGGAATTTTCCTGACCGCGGGCGTCGGCCTGTTCGGCGTCATCCTCAACCTTCTCGTGCCCGGCCAGGCGTTCGAGATCGTGCTCAACATCGCGGCCCTCGGCATCATCGCGTCCTGGGCCACCATCGTCATCTGTCAGATCCAGCTCTACCGCTGGTCGAAACGCGGCATCCTCGAGCGGCCGTCATTCCGGTTGTGGGGCACGCCGTACACCGGCTATCTCACGTTGGTGTTCCTGTTCGGCGTCGTCGTGCTGATGGCGTTCGACCCACCGATCGGCACCTGGACCGTCGCCACGCTGGTGATCATCATTCCGGCACTCATCATCGGCTGGTATGCGGTCCGCGGGCGGGTGCTGGAGATCGCTCGGGAACGCGAGGGCTTCACCGGCGGGTTCCCGGTCGTCGCCAACCGCCCGCCGCCACCCGATGAGGACGACGACAAATAACCCCAATCCACGGGGCGATCTCATCGGCGAGTTCGGAGTTGAACCGAGCGATCTGGTGGTTTGCTTCCTCGGCGTCAACGATGAAGCCGGAGGGGAGCGAGACCGCAAGGTCGGCGACCCCTGCAGGGATGGCGGCCGTGTCCTCACCGGACTGACGCTGCGCCGCCCGAAGATCGGCTAGCCCGTACCCCGCTCAACCGGCATCTCCCAATAGAGGGTCTCGTAGTTGCGGGTTCCTACACCAACGGTCGGCAAGCCTTGTCACAGCGTCGCGCACCGACCGGCAGTTGTGCATCGCGACTTCGTCTTCGTAAGTGGCTAGGACGACGGTCGCCACCTTCGCCATGACCCGTGCGGCGTCGTCGGGGTTCTCCCAACCGGAGGGGCGGTAGTTAGTGTCGAAGGTGATGAGTGTTCCTTGCGACCGCAGGGCCGCCAGCCGGTCCACAAGCTGTTCGCGCGAAGGTACTTCGCTATGCCCTTGGCAGTGTGCCCGTCGGCCTTCATGCGCTTCGCGGTCGCGATGTGCTCGGCGTCGTCAACCTTGCGCGGCCGTCCGAACTTGGTGCCGTTGGCGCGAGACGACGCCCTCTTCAAGCGTCATGGGCGCGCGCGAGGGCATCGATGCGTAAAGACGAGTCGTGCGGGTGTTCCGCTATGGCGACGGTCGACAGGTCGAGCGTTGGCTCTATCCCGATGACGCATCAGCGTGGAACAGCATCTTCGACGGGTGGGCAAGCGAGGCCAAACATGAACGCCGATGACATCGCCAATGACGCCCACCGTGATGCGCTCCCGCTGTCCACCACCGCATTCACGCGGCGGGGCGTCGCTTATCCGGCTGACCCCGTGGGGGATCCGGCGGCGAGTCGCGAGCTGCGGGTCTAGCTGTGGAGCTGCTCACCCCCGATCAGATCAACGCGGCGGCGGATCGGCTGAGGCCGGTGATGCGACTAACCCCGGTCATCGCGTCGCGGGTGCTGTCGGATCGCACGGGCGAACAGGTGTGGCTCAAGTGCGAGAACCTGCAACGCACTGGGTCGTTCAAGCCCCGCGGCGCCTACAACCGGATCGCCAATCTGAGCGTGGAGGACCGGGCTCGCGGTGTGGTCGCGGCCAGCGCAGGCAACCATGCGCAGGGAGTTGCGTGGGCCGCGACCGAGCTAAGGATCGCGTCGACGGTGTTCATGCCGGTCAACGTCGCGCTCCCAAAGCTGGTGGCCACCAAGGCGTATGGCGCGCAAGTTCACCTGATCGGCGAGACGATCGACGACGCGCTGGTCGCGGCGCGTGAATATTCGGAGCAGCACGGCGCGGTGTTGATCCACCCGTTCGATCACGCCGACATCGTCGCCGGCCAGGCCACCGTCGGGCTGGAGATCCTGAACCAGATTCGGAATGTCGCAACCATCGTGGTGCCGACCGGCGGTGGAGGTCTGGTCGCCGGAATTGCCGCGGCGGTGCACTTTCTGGCGCCGCAGGTCCGGGTGATCGGAGTGCAGGCCGCCAACGCGGCGGCCTGGCCGGGTTCGTTGGCCGCCGGACAGCCCGTGCGTGCGGAGTCGATGTCGACGATGGCTGACGGCATCGCCGTAGCATTGCCCGGGGAGATCCCGTTTGCCCATGTACGGGCATTCGCCGATTCGGTTCGGACGGTCAGCGAAGACGCGCTGTCGCGCGCGTTGTTGCTGTGCATGGAGCGTGCGAAACTCATCGTCGAACCGGCCGGGGCGGCAGCGGTGGCAGCGCTGATGACATCGGCACCCGAACTCGCTCTGCACGGCCCGGTTTGCGCGGTCTTATCGGGTGGCAATATCGACCCGCTGGTGTTGACCCACGTGATCACCCACGGCCTGCGCGCCGCCGGGCGGTATCTCGCAGTCAAGGTCACCATCCCGGACCGCCCCGGCGGGCTCCGCATGCTGCTGGGCGTGGTCAGCGAAAGCGGGGCCAGCGTGCTCGACGTGGTGCACTCCCGCACAGCACCCAAGCTGGCGCTGGACGAAGTTGAGGTGATGCTTACCGTCGAGACCCGGAGTCCGGCACACCGGGAGCAGGTGTTGGCCGCCTTGGGCGGCGCGGGATTCGTCGTCTCCGTGGAGGACAATTAGCGCACGGCTGCCTGACGGCGGTCATCTCCTCGAGCACAAGCGGGGGATGGGCTCGGTGGCCAGGAAGGTTGCCGACACCCGCCGGGTAGTCAGTCGAACAGCCCGGCGCTGGCGTCCCGTCTGCGGCGCTGCTCTTCGGGATCGGGTACCGGCACCGCGGCGACGAGCCGTTGGGTGTACTCGGTCTGCGGGTTACGCAGGATTTGACCCCGCGGGCCCATCTCCTGCACCACGCCGTTGCGCAGCACCGCGACGTCGTCGGCCAGCCGGTCCACCACTGCCAGGTCGTGGCTGATGAACAGGCAGGCGAACGCCCATTCGCGCTGCAGCTCCTCGAACAGGTCGAGCACCGACGCCTGCACCGACACGTCGAGCGCGCTGGTGGGCTCGTCGGCGACCAGCAGGTCGGGCCCGAGCGCCAGCGCTCGAGCGAGGCTGGCTCGTTGCCGCTGGCCGCCGGACAGCTCGTGCGGATAGCGCGCGGCGGTGTCTTTTGGCAGCCGCACCGCGTCGAGCAGCTCGGCAACGCGGGCCGTGCACTCCGCGCCGCGCACCACCTTGTGCACCTTCAGCGGCTCAGCGACGCAATCGCCCACGCGCAGCCGCGGATTCAGCGAGGTCGCCGGATCCTGGAACACGAAGCCGAATTTCGCACGCACCGGCCGGAGCTGCTTCTCGGACATGGCGGTGATGTCCTGGCCGAGAATCTTGACCGTACCGCTCGTCGGCTTCTGCAGCGCGGCAACGCAGCGCCCGATCGTGGACTTGCCCGAGCCCGACTCCCCCACCAGGCCAAGGGTCTTGCCGCGGTCGATGCTGAACGTGACGTCGTCGACCGCCTTGAACGCCGCCGAGCCGATCGCACCCGGGAACTCGACGCTGAGACGATCGATCTCCAGCACGTTGTCCGTCTTGGTCTCTGGGCCGGCTTGGTGTTCGGGGTTGCCCTGCCCTAGGTGCGGCACCGCCGCCAGCAGAGTGCGGGTGTAATCCCGCGACGGCGCGGCGAAAAGCTTTGCCACAGTCGCGATCTCGATGACCTTGCCGGCATTCATGACGACGACACGGTCGGCCAGGTCGGCGACCACCCCCATGTTGTGGGTGATGAGCACGATGGCGCTGCCCAGCCGATCCCGCAGGTCGCGCAACAGTTCCAGTATTTCGGCCTGCACCGTGACATCCAGCGCGGTGGTCGGCTCGTCGGCGAGGATAACCTCCGGGTCGCAGGCGATAGCGCAGGCGATGACCACGCGCTGCTTCTGCCCGCCAGACAGCTGATGCGGATAGAAGCCGTACCGCTGTTCGGGATCGGGTAGCCGCACGAGCCGCAGCAGATCGATCGCCTTGTCCCGGGCCTGCTTTCGGTCGACGTCGGTGTGCGCACGGATGGCCTCGCTGATCTGGTAGCCGACGGTGAACAGCGGGTCCAGCGCCGCGCCCGGTTCCTGGAACACCATCGCGATGTCCTTACCGCGCAACGCGGTGAACTGCTTGTCGGACAGCCCGGCGACGTCGCGGTCACCCAGCAGCACCGTGCCGGTGACCCGCGCGGTGTCCGGCAGCAGCCCGATCGCGGCCCGCGATGACACCGACTTGCCGGAACCGGATTCGCCGACAACGGCCAGCACCTCGCCGAGTTTCACGTCGAATGTGACGTCGTCGACGGCGAGTACCGGACCGGCGTCAGTGCTGAAGGTCACCGAAAGCTGTTGATACGAAAGGGCAGGCGCCTCTGGTGCTTGCGTCATCTCAGTTCGCCGCCCGCCGGGTGCGCAGCAACGGGTTGAGCACCTCGTTGATGCTCTCCCCGACCAGGGTCATGCCCAGCACCGCAAATACGATCGCCGTACCGGGAAATACCGCGGTCCACCAGATGCCGTTGGAGATGTCCGAGAGCGCCTTGTTCAGGTCGTAACCCCATTCGGCGGCCTTGGTCGGCTCGATGCCGAAGCCGAGGAACCCCAGACCGGCCAGCGTCAGGATCGCCTCGGCGCCGTTCAGCGTGATGATCACCGGCAGCGACGAGGTGACGTTGGACAGTATGTGGCGGAACAGGATTCGCGTCGTGCTGGCGCCGGTGACGCGGGCAGCATCGACAAACGGCTCGACCTTGATCGCCAGCGTCGCGTTGCGGACCACGCGGAAGTACTGCGGCACAAACACTGCCATGATCGCCACGGATGCCGACAGGATGCCGCCCAGCGTGCCGGACTGCCCGGCCACAAGGACGATGGACACCACGATCGCCAGTAGCAGCGACGGCATCGCGTACAGCGCGTCCATCACCAGCACCAGCACCCGGTCCAGCCAACCGCCGCGATAACCGGACACCAGGCCGAGCACGACGCCGACGAGCAGCGAGATGATCAGCGACAACACGATCACCATCAGCGCGGTGCGGGCGCCGTAGATCACCCGCGAGTACACGTCCTCGCCCCGCACCGACGTGCCGAACCAGTGCTGCGCCGACGGTGCCTGCTGGCGCACGAATTCGACGCCGTCCGCGCTGGTCTGGGCGAAGCCGTATCTCGCCAGCAGCGGCGCAAAAAGCGCCACCAGGATGAAGCCCGCGACGAGCACCAACCCGAGGACCAGGGTGGCGCGTTGCAGACCGTGGGTGGAACGCAGCAGCCCCACACCCGGGAACGCGCGGGTCTTCGGCTGTTCGACGACGAGCCTGTCGGCGCCCGCGGCGATCGTCATCTCCTAGAACCTCACCCTCGGGTCGATAAGCGCGACCGCCAAGTCGATCACGAAGCTCATCACCGCCACGACGATCGCGATCAACGTGACGATGCCCTGCACCGCGACGAAGTCGCGCGCCGAAAGATAGCGCGCCAGTTGCAGTCCCAGCCCGTTCCACTCGAACGTGGTCTCGGTGAGCACCGCGCCGCCGAGCAGCAGGGCGATCTGCATGCCCATCACCGTCACCACCGGCACGAGCGCGTTGCGGAACGCGTGGCGGCGGGTCACGATGCCGTCGGAGAGCCCGCGGGCCCGCGCCGCGTCGATATACCCGGCGCGCAGCGTCTGCAGCATGTTCACCCGGACCAGGCGCAGGAACACGCCGCCGGTCAGCAGTCCGAGGGCCAGCGCCGGCAGCACCGTGTGTTTGAGAACGTCGACGATGTAGGTGCCGTTGCCGTAGAGGATGGCGTCGACGATCGCGATGTGGGTCTGCGGACGCACGCCGGCCAATGCGATCTCGGTGGACGCACTGAAGCGGCCGGACGCGGGCAGCCAACCCAGCTTCACCGACAACAGCAGCTTGAGCAGCATGCCGACGAAGAACACCGGGGCGGCGTAGAACAGCACCGCCAGCAGCCGCAGGACCACGTCGGGAACGCGGTCGCGGTGCGTTGCGGCGAACAGCCCCAATGGGATTCCGACGATCATCGCGACCAGCAGCGCCCACACCGCCAGCTCCAGGGTGGCGGCGCCGTTGACCACGATGAGGTCGCTGATCGGGCGTCTGTCGGTCAGCGTGGTGCCGAAGTCCCCGCGGAACAGGCCGGTGAGATAGTCCCAATACTGTGACAGCAGCGGGCGGTCGAACCCCGCCGCCGCCTTGCGCTCGGCGATCTGCGCCGGGGTGAGTCGGCCGCCGGCGGACGCGGTGATCGGGTCCCCGATACCACGCATCAGGAAGAACACCAGGGTGACCAGGATCCACGCGGTCGGGATGATCAGCAGTGCCCGCACGCCGAGATAACGGGCCAAGGCGCCGTAGCGGCTCTGCCCCCCGGCACGCTTGGCCGGTTGCGGGGAGGCGGCCGGCGCCGCCTCCGTGGTGGCCGTCATGCTGCCTTCTGCGCCGAGTTCTTCAAGGGCGCGAACTCGAACTTAAACGATTTGTCCAGGGTCACGCCGTCAATGTCCTTGCCCGCCACGGCGATCTGTTTTCCGGTCAGCAGCGGGATCGTCGACAAGTAGTTGTTGGCCATTTCGTCCTGGATCTTGGTGATGATCGCTGCCCGCTTGGCCGGGTCGGACTGCGTCGCTTCGTCGGTGATCAGCCCGGTGATCTCGGGGTTCTCGAAGTGGTTGCCGAGGAAGTTGTCCGGGGTGAAGAACGGCGTCAGGTAGTTGTCGGCGTCGGGGAAGTCGGGGAACCAGCCGAGCTGGTAGAGCGGGTAGGCATCCTTGACCCGTTGGGCGGTGTAGGTCACCCATTCGGTGGATTGCAAGTTGACCCGGAATAGCCCGGTGGCGTCGAGCTGGCCCTTGATCGCGGCGTATTCCTCCGACGACGACACCCCGTAGTGGTCGGGGTTGTACTGCAGGTTCAGCGGTACCGGTGTCGGAACTTCGGCGTCGGCAAGGTATTTCGCGGCCTTGGCGCGGTCGGGTTTGGCGCCGTACGCGTCCTTGAACGCCTCGTTGGCGCCGGGGATGCTGTCCGGGATCACCGAGTACGCCGGCGTGTAGGTGCCCTTGTACACGTCACGCGCGAGCGCGTCGCGGTCCAGCGACGCGGCGATCGCCTTGCGGATCGCCAGCTTCTGCGCCGGGGTGTCGCCGGGCATGGTGTTCATGTTGAAGACGATGTAGCGCAGTTCCCCGCCGGGACCCTCGTGAACGACGAGGTTGGGGTTTTTCCGAAGTCCCTCGATGTCGGTGGGCGACAGGCTGCGCGACGCCACGTCGATGGCCTGGTTCTCGATGTCGATCTTAAGGTTGTCGGTGTTGGCGTAGTACTTGATGCCGACCAGTTCGGTCTTCGGCTTGCCGAACAGCCCCTGATAGTCGGGGTTGGCGCGCAGGCCGATGAGCTGATTCTTGGCGTAGGTAGTCATCGTGAAGGGACCCGCGAACGGCTCGGCGGCGGCGATCGCATCGTCGTCGAGCACCTTGTCGCGCGGGAACACCTCTTCGTCGATGATCGGTCCGGCGTTGGTGGCGAGCACCTGGGGGAAGGTCTGGTCGTTGGGCAGCTTCAGCTTGAAGTCCACCGTCAACGGATCCGGCGTTTCGACGCTGTCGAGGTTGGCCAGCAGCGACTGCGGTCCGTTGGGATCGTTGATCTTGTTCTCCCTGTCGATGGAAAACTTGACGTCCGAGGACGTCAGCGCATGCCCGTTGGCGAACTTGAGGTTCGGTTTGAGCTTGCAGGTGAACGTCGTCGGCGCGGTGAAGTCGCAGCGTTGCGCGATGTCCGGTTTCAGCTCGCCGCTGCCCGGAACGAAGTTCATCAGGAACGGGTACACCTGGTTCATCACCTGCAGCGACCCGTTGTCGTAGGAACCCGCAGGGTCGAGCGAGGAGACCTTGTCAGTAGTTCCAACGGTAAGGTACTGACCGCCGACCGCGTCCGCGGGACGACCGAGTCCGCATCCGGCGAGAACCAGCGCGAGGGCGGCTAGCGCAGCGGCATGCTTACCGCCGACCAGAGATCCTAGGGAGGGCGCAGTGCAGGCACGTTGTCGTTCTCCGATTGCATAACGCTAGCTGGATTGGCGCCGGTTCGGGCGGCATTGGCCAGCGTCCGTTGCATGACGTCCTTGCCGAGCGCGGTTTGCCTGGGCAGTTCGATCGGGTAGTTGCCGTCGAAGCACACGGAGCACAGCCGCGACGCGGATTGTTCGGCGGCAACCCCCATCAAGCCCGCCCAACGCTTACTCCCGGCCAAGCCAACGCTCCCGTCAACAGGCACGGCAGGCCAAGGCGTGCTGCAGATTTCGTGGCAAGATCACATGCACGGAGAACTGACCGAGCGCCGCTGAATTTGTCGGACGATAGACCAAACGGCGACGTAGTGACTCACCGCCGCAGCTGCGGCGAAGGCGTGAAAAAACTCGTGATAGCCGAATGTGTGCGGCCACGGGTTCGGCCAGCGAAGGCCGTACAGGATTGCGCCGACGTTGGAGAGGACCCCGCCCAGGACGAGCAGGCGACGACGATCGGACCCCCGCCGTCGAGCAGGCTGCCGGCGAAGCAGATCGCCACCCAACCGAGTAAGAGGTACAGCGGTACGCCGACCCATCGCGGGGCGGACGGCCACCACATCGTGAGTGTCACGCCAGCTACTCCGCCGGTCCACACGATGGACAGCACTTCGGCTCCCGTGCGCGGCGGCATCGCCAAGAGCGCGAACAGAGCGTCCTGACCGACCTTCTATCGCAGCCACCGGCGCACAGTTGACTGGCCCTGCACGTGGAAAGCGGGTGTCCATGCATCAGGTTGTACAGAGCACGCCGCGACAAGACCTCCATGCGCGCATGCTCGCCAATTCCATTGCTGCGTCGCAGACACGAATCGGAGCTGACGGGCACGCGCGGCGATGCACCCCACCATTCCTTCGTGCCGACGGTGGTTGTAGCGCCTAGACCCAGCCCGGCCGCGGCCGCAGCTCAACATCTTTCCGCCGAAGCGCGGCGGCGACGGTCGTATGGGAGACGCCAGAGACGGCGCCGATCCACGCCAGTGATTTGCCCGCAATATAGAGCCTGGCGGCTTCGTTGACTTGTTCTTCGTTAAGCCCTTGACGCCGGATGGGGACGCCGTGATAGGTCAGGATCGAGGCAACGCGGGTCTTAGAGATGCCGTAGCGCTTGCCGACATGTTGGGTGGTTTCACCGCCCTCGTACCGCCGCACGATATCGGTGACGGCATCGGCGGTCAGGAACCGTTTGCCGCGAGGTTTTGGGTCGTTCGGCTGCGACAGGGGTGGCCGGCCTGGTGATTCGTTGATGCGTTTGCGCAGTTCAGCCCATTTTTTACAGAGGTGACCGAGGTTCGAGTTTCTTCCTATCGCCTCCACTGGGGAACCGCAGCTCAGACCCGGTTTCCGTACGGGCTGACTCGTTCGGGGGACTGCAGTGGGCCGCGAGTGTCCCAACCGTCGGTGAGTGGGTCCGTCTGCGGCTCCGATTCAAGCTTGATATCTCATATCGCGGCTGACAGCGCGTTGAACATGTTGAACATGAAGGCAGGCCGCGCGTGGTCGCGGGCTCCGCCGAGAAGGCCCGCGCTTTTGCGGGTTGAGGTCGTCAATGCCAACGACACGACGGCAAGCTGCGAGCGGAGCTACTCCCGTATATCGGTGGAGGCGGCAAGGTCGGTTTGGGTCTTGAAATCAGCGAGCCGTTTCTCGATGGCGCTGATCGTGGTGTCGAGGGCTTGTGATCCGAGAACGATGCGTAGCGGTGCTGGTTGCTGTTCGGCGCTGTTGATGATCGCGGTGGCGATGCGGGCGGGATCGCCCGGGGCTAGCCCGTTGGCGGGGTCGAGCATCTTTTCGAAGGACCGCGCCGGAGTACCGGCGTAGGCAGGAATTGGATCGGCGACTTGAGCGCTGCCGTACCGGAACTCGGTGCGCGCGCCTCCGGGTTCGACGATGGTAATCCCGATACCAAAGCCGGCGACCTCTTGGGCGACGGACTCGGCGAACCCTTCGATGCCCCACTTGGATGCGTGATACAGCGAGTTGCCAGGGAACGCCACTTGGCCGCCGTAGCTGGAGATTTGGATGATCCGGCCGCTTCCGGCGGTCCGCATGTGCGGCAGCGCCGCGCGGAACAGTTGGATGGGTGCGTACAGGTCGGTGGCGAGGATCGCATCGATCTGCTCATCGGACAGCTCTTCGGCGGCGCCGAACACGCCGTAGCCGGCGTTGGAGATGACGACGTCGATGCGCCCGAAATCGGCGGCGGTGCGGTCCACGACCGCCCGCAAGGCCGGGGTGTCGCGTACATCCAGCACCTCGACGCGGAGGTTGTCGGAATGCTTATCGGCCAGATCGCGAACCGAGTCTGCGCGGCGCACGGTGCCGACAACGCGCTCGCCGCGGTCGAGAAGTTGTTCGGTGAGGTGGCGGCCGAAGCCGCTGCTGATACCGGTGATCAGCCAAACACGTTGAGTCATGGGTTGTTTCCTTTCGAGGTGGCGGGTGCGGTCTCGTTGAGGACGCGCAGTCCGTTGAGAGTCCGGGGATAGCCGATGAACGGTAGAAGTTGGGTGAGCACGGCCAGTAGCGTCGTGCGGTCGTTGCCGACGCGGAGGTTGGCGGCGACGTGGCCCTTCACCTGCGGTTCACAGCCGCCCAGGGCGACGAGCATCGAGAATGTGAGTAGCTCGCGGGTCTTGAGGTCGAGGCCATCGCGGGTGAGGTAGTCGCCGAAGCAGTTCGCCGACAGGTAGCGCTGGATGTGTTCCTGGTCGTCTGTGGCGGCGGCGTACATGGCGTCGACGGCGTCGGCACCGACAATCTCCTTCTGCACCGCGAGCCCCTTGTTGTAGCGGGTGGCGGGTGTGGTGGTCGACTGACCTGGCAGCGGCAGCTCGACGCTGCGGGAGGTAAGAACTTCATTGGTGGCGTGCAGGAAGTCGAACACCTTCGCCAGCCCGACGTAGGGGACGGCCTGATAGACGATTTCCTTGACCTCGACCGGGGTGACGCCGACGGTCAGCGCCGCGCCGAGCATGGCGCGGTACTCGGCGACCGCTTGGCAGGCGATGATCGCGGCGAGCTGCGTCATCAGCCGGGTACGGGTGTCAAGGTAGCCGTAGGTGAGCACTTCGTCGAAGGCGAAGTTGTCAAACACCTCGGTCAGTTCCGGGTCGGTGACCGCCAAAGTCGAGGTGTGGTGAGGGAAGAGCTTGTCGTGGTTGCGTTTCGCGGTGTCACTGATCGCCATGGTCACACCTGGCCCGCGGCGGCGTGATACTCGTCGTCGGTAACGTGCTCGCCCCAGGTTGTCTCGGCCTGCTCGGAAACTTGACCGGGTGCTTCCCACATCGCGAGGTGGGTCATGAAGCGCTCGGGTGCGGCTCCGTGCCAGTGCCATTCTCCCGGCGGGGTGTAGACGGTGTCGCCGGGACGCATCACGATCACTTGGTCGCGGGTGGCGACGACCCCGACGCCGTCGGTGACGTGCAGCGCCTGCCCGACGGCGTGGGTGTGCCAGGCGGTGCGCGCGCACGGAGTGAACCGCACCGTGTTAACGCGCATTCGAGACGGCTCCTCACCGCGGTAGATGACGTCGAAGAAGACGTCGCCGGTGAACATCTCGGCCGGTCCCTTGGCGGACGGCGGCGGTGACTGCAGTTCCATGTGGTATCCGTTCCTGATCAGCGCGCCGTCAGCGGCCGATCATCTGCATCTGTTGTTCGTTGTTCTGGGCACCTGATGTCGGAGTGGGGTTCTCCAGCTTGGCGATCTGTTCGGCGGTCAGCTCGACGGCGTGGTGAATGGTGCGGATCGATTCGGTGTCGTCGCTTCCGGCGCCGGTGTAGGCGTGGGACATCCCTATGGCGCCCAGGCCGATGCGGGCGACTTCGAGATCGCGTAGGTACACGTGCTTCACTGCAAGGACTCCTAGTTCTTTTGTTGCGGAACGAGTTTCAGGGTTGTCGAGCGCGCTTGCGGGCTGGTGATGCTGGCGACGGGTCCGCTGTAGCGGCGGTACTTGGATCGGTAGGCGGCGTCGAGTTCGTCATTGACGGGGTCGTCGGCGTCAACGTCGACAAAGGTGACGTCCTTGGTCAGATCACCGACGCTGATGTGGCCTTCGTGGCGGGCGCGGGTGCCGCGGAACCACGCGGCGTCGGGCCCGTTGACCGAGCGGGTGTAGACCTCGTCGCCGAGGCGGACCATCCACACGATCACCGGTTTGCGATCTGTTCCGTCGCGGCGCCGTCCGGCGATGTACATCTCGTCCGTATCGGCGATCTTTGCCAGTTCGTCAGGTGTCCAGGTGTTCATGTCGTGTCCTTCGGCTGTCAGGGGCGGATCAATACCTTGAGGGCCTTGCGGTCGGCCATGGCGCGGTAGCCGTCGGGTGTCTCGTCGAGGCCGATGGTGCGGTCGAAGACCCGGCCGGGTTCGATGGTGCCGTCGAGGATGTCGGGCATGAGTTCCTCGATGTAGGCGCGGGCCGGTGCGGCTCCGCCGGTGAGGGTGATGTTGCGCATCATGGTGTCGAAACCCATTGGTACGTGGGCGTATTGAGATACCCCGAGTCGGCTAACGACGCCACCGTCGCGGACGGCACTGATGGCGGTGGCCAGCGACTTCTCGGTCCCGACGCATTCGATAACCGCATGGGTACCGTCACCGCCGGTCAGGTTCCGGATCTTCTCGACGGCTTCGTCGCTGCGTTCGGCCACCACATCGGTGGCGCCGAAGTCACGACCCAGGTCAGTGCGGTCGGTGTGGCGGCCGTTGAGGATGATCTGCTCGGCGCCCAGCCGCTTGGCGGCCAGCACCGCGCACAAACCCACCGCGCCGTCACCGATGACGGTCACCGAAGACCCTCGCCGCACACGGGCGGTCACCACACCGTGGTGGCCGGTACAAAAGACGTCGGACAGCGTCAGCAGTGAGGGCATCAGCGCCGAATCTTCCGCGACAGGAAGCTTCACCAGCGTGCCCTGCGCCTGAGGAACGCGCACAGCTTCGCCCTGGCCGGCATCAAGGCCGGGTGCGCCCCAGCCGCCGCCGTGGCGGCAGGACGTCTGCAGCCCTTCCTGACAGAAGTCGCACGTGTTGTCTGCCCAGACGAACGGGGCGACGACCAGATCGCCGCGCTTAAATCCGGACACGTCGGTGCCGATCTCCTCGACGACGCCGATGAACTCATGGCCCATCCGACGGCCACCGTCCTTGTGAGGCATCGACTGGTAGGGCCACAGGTCGCTGCCGCAGATACAGGCGCTGGTGATGCGCACAATGGCGTCGGTCGGTTCCTTGATGACCGGGTCGGGAACGTCCTCGACGCGCACGTCGCCGGCCTCGTACATCACGGTTGCTCGCATATCGGTTCCTTCACTTAGTTCGAAATCTGATCGGCCCGGTAGCCGGCGGTGAGGGAGGCGCGTTCGTCGACGCAGCGCACGTTCAACCGCCAGTGACGCCGACCTGGTAGTCGTACCCGCTGTTGCTGCACAAGACCTTGCTCTCGCCGGTCAAGTCAGTCGATCTCACGGCATCGACGCTAGGCCGTTGACGACGGCCAAGGGAGTGACAGCCGTTCGGGGTAACAGCAGTACCCCCTCCGGGCGGTCGACCCCCTCTACCGTGGAGGGCATGGGCACGATCGATCTGCGCCGCGAGGTCCGCGAGTTCTTGAGTTCGCGCCGCGCACGCATCAGCCCCGAGCAGGCCGGGCTACCAGCCTATGGCGGTAATCGCCGGGTCAAGGGGTTGCGGCGCGAAGAGGTCGCGTTACTGGCCGGCGTCTCGATCGACTACTACATCCGCATGGAACGCGGGAACCTCGCCGGCGCCTCGGAGAGCGTGCTCGATGCCTTGGCGTCGGCGTTGCACCTCGATGACGCCGAACGACACCACCTGTTCGCTCTCGCCCGTGAGTCGGGCACGCCCGCCAAGCGGCGCAGAATGAAAGCCTCGGCGACGGTTCGACCAGTGCTGCAGCAGGTCCTCGATGCCATAACCGATGCACCTGCCTGGATTCGCAACGGCCGTCACGACGTACTCGCGATGAATCAGCTGGCGCGGGCGCTCTACGCCCCGGTGCTCGCCGATCCTCGCCGTCCGGCCAACACCACCCGGTTCGTCTATCTCGACCCCGCGGCCGAAGACTTCTTCGTCGACTACGACCAAATCGCGCGCGACGCGGCCGCGATGCTTCGTCTGGAAGCGGGGCGCAATCCTCATGATGAAGAGTTGGTCGCGCTGGTGGGCGAGTTATCCACGCGCAGCGAGCTTTTCCGGCAACGGTGGGCGTCACAAGACGTGCGCTTTCACCGGTCCGGTCGCAAGCGGCTACGACACCCGGTGGTCGGCCAGCTGGACCTCGACTTCGAGGCCATGGAACTGCCCTCTGAGCCCGGGCTGCAGTTGAACATCTACACCGCAGCGCCAGCCACCCCCGCTGCCGACGGACTGAAATTGCTTGCCTCCTGGGCCGTCAGCCAGGAGAGCTTGCCCTCTGAACGAGCGGCTCGCAAAGGTTGACGCGGAGACGTCGGCAACGAGCACGATCGGATACCGCAGCGACAGTAGCGAGGCCAATGCGCTGAGGCCCGCGACGTCTACGAGCACGTCAGCGATCACTAACCGGTCGCCTCGGCGACCCGAACATCGCCGACGCCGCAGCCGTTAGACCCTCGTCGTAGACCCGGTTGGAAACCGCGGTCGTCATGCGAACGTCGTGGCCGTGCCAGGCGGCGACCGTCGATGCCGGGATGCCCGCGTGCAACATCACCGAGACCGAGCTATGGCGCAGGTTGCGCAGCGTGATCCGGGGCAACCCGGCTTCGACGCGGATGCAGTGGAACCACCCCGTGAAGGTACGGGGAAGCACTGGCGTGCCGTCCTCATGGGCGCAAACGTGCGAGGACTCATCGAACCCGACGCCGACGGCGAGACGTTCCCGCTTCTGCCTGGTCTTGAGCTCACGCAGCGCGGCCGTCACATCGGCCGGTAACGGCAGCGTCCGCCGGGACCGAGCCGTCTTGGGTTCGTCCACCACGTGCTCTTGGCCGTCGACTTCGACGTGAGACTGTTCGACGCTCAACGTCCCAACGTCGAGGTCGATATCGGCCCACCGCATCCCGCAGACCTCCGAGCGCCGCAGGCCGTGGCACGCGAGTAGGAACGCCGCGTGGAGACGGTGCCCAGCCGTCTTGGCGGCGAACGCCTGCACCTGCTCCCGGGTCCACACATCGGTAGGTGCGACCTTGGCCGCACGCTGACGCGGTGCCGCGACGTACTGCGCCGGATCGCGGGCGACAAGACCTTGTCGGGCGGCGTACTCGGTCACTTGCTTGAGCATGATCAGCGCCAGCCGAACGGTTGCCCGGTGCCAGTGGCTTACCGGCCTGCGACCCGTGGTTGATCATCGCTGACACCCACTGGTCGACGTGATGCTGACGGACCGCCTGCATCTTCATCGCGCCGAGGTCACGCACGGCGTACTTGAGTGCGTGCCGTCCACTCTTTGACCACTTCGTCACGGCCGTGACGGATCTGGACGCGACGATAACCATGAGTCCGTGCGATGCGCGAGAAGTGCTTGAACGTCTCCTCGGCCTGCTCTGGCGTGAGTGCCTTATCGAAGCGAACCCATTGCCACTCGTCACCGTCGAACGTCTGCTCCCACAGCACGTAGAACGACACGCTGTCGACGACGGCACGACGGACCATTTCCGAGGGCGTTGCTCCCTGGACCTCCGCGCTGTGCACCAACTCGTTGCGTAGTGATTCGGGAAGCCGGATCGCGAGGACCGGTGTCTTGCCTGTCGTCCGAGTGCCCTTGTTCGGTCGTCCTTTAGGCAGGTAGGCGGGATTCACCTCGACCGAGGTGACTTCGGCTGCCGTTGGGGGATTGGCCTCATAGTCGGCGGCAATCTCGGCGTATTCGTCATCGGTGATTCGGGTCTTGCCCATGTTGATTACTCCTTTCGCGGTCGGGCCCGTTGAGGGCCGTAGTCGGGATCGACCAGTGAGTCGAAGCCGAGGCGTGCGATGAGCTCAGGACGCAGCATCATCGCGTGGAACACTTCAGCGACGCTGGGGTCGATTAGGTCGGCATCGACCTCGATCCATGGCCGGTTGTCGGCGGCCGGCCCGATGAACAGCACCGGCGCGGTGTTCATCCGACGCGCTACAAGCCCGACGCGCAGCGCGGGATATGCAATCACGGCCCTGATCTCATCGTCTGTGATGAGGTGTGCGCGGGCGCTGGGCCGGATCGCAATCTGCACCCCGCAAAGTGTATTACCCTTAGCCCGGAAAGTGCAATACACTTTCCGGGTGCGTGCATGCCGCACCGGTATGGGGCTCAGCGACGCGACTCGTTGGGGCGCACGCGGTAGGACCGCTGATCGCCAACGCGAGATGATCCACCAGCCCGTCCATGCGTCCTGGCTCAACCAGATCGAGATCTACTTCTCGGCCGGGCAGCGAAAATTGTTGACTCACAACGACTTTCCCGACCTCGATACCTTAGCCGACCGACTCGAGGCATTCGAAGCCCGCGACAACAAGCAGCTTAAGTCTACATTGTTTGTCAACACTGTTGACAACGCTGCCGAGGGGGCGTGTACTGAAGTTCCACACGGGATCACTGCGCACAGCGACGCACCTGTAGGCACCAATCCCCCGTGTGTGTGAATTCAAACGATCTGGAGAAGTCATGGACCCCGCATTTGACCTACCTGCCGGTCAGGACGTGCAGTCATCTGGCAGCTACACAGCCCTGACTCCTTTGGCGTTTCTCGAGCGTTCGCTCGACGTGTTCGCCGACAAGACCGCGATCGCGTACGGCGACCGCCGATTGACCTACAGCGAGTTTGGAGCAGCGGCCACCCGTCTGGCGAATGCACTTCGCGCTTCAGGCATTGAGCGAGGTGATCGGGTGGCGTACCTGTGCCCGAACATCCCGGAGATGTTGGTGGCCAACTTCGGGGTGCCGTTGGCTGGTGCGGTGATGGTGCCGATCAACACCAGGCTCTCCGCGGAGGAAGTCCGCTACATCTGCGATCACTCCGGCGCGAAGCTGCTGATCGCCGACACCGAGTATCTGCCCGCGCTGGCTCCGGTGCTGGGAACCCTGCAAACCGTTGAGGAGGTGGTGGCGCTCAACGACCCGCTGGGACCCGCTTCACCCGCGGCCGCCAAGCACGCGCACATATCCTACGACGAGCTGATGGCGCGCGGCTCGGGGAATCCGCTGCCCTGGACGGTCGACGACGAGCTGGGGCTGATAGCGATCAACTACAGCTCGGGCACAACGGGCCAGCCCAAAGGGGCGATGTACACCCATCGCGGCGCATACCTGAACGCGATGGGCGAGATCATCCACCAGCGCATCGACCCGGAGAGCGTCTATCTGTGGACGCTGCCGATGTTTCACTGCAGCGGTTGGTGCACGCCGTGGGCGGTGACAGGGATCGGTGCGACACACGTATGTCTGCGCGCGGTGCGTGCGGACGTGATTTGGCGGCTGCTCGATGAGGAACGGGTGACCCATCTCGACGGTGCGCCCACGGTGCTGGTGACGATCGCCGAGGCCCCGGAGGCGCACCCGCTTGAGCGCGAACTGGTGGCGACGGTGGCCGGCGCCGCGCCGGGTCCGACGGTGATCTCGCGGATGCGTGAGCTGGGCGCCCGGATCGTGCACGTGTACGGGATGACCGAGGCGTATGGCCCGTACGCCATCAACGAGTGGCAGCCCGGCTGGTCGGCGATGTCGCCGGCGGATCAGGCGCGCCGGCAGGCGCGACAGGGCGTCGCGATGATCCAGTCCGATCCGGTGCGGGTGGTCGATGAGGGGATGAACGATGTTCCGCGCGACGGTCAGACGATGGGCGAGATCGTGATGCGTGGCAACAATGTGATGGCCGGGTACTACCGCGATGAGGTGGCCACCAAGACCGCCTTCGGGGGCGGGTGGCTGCACTCCGGGGATCTCGGCGTCCAGCACTCGGATGGGTATGTCGAGCTGCGTGACCGGGCCAAGGACATCGTCATCTCTGGTGGCGAGAACATCTCCACGGTCGAGATCGAGCACGCGATCGAGGCGCATCCGGCGGTGTTCGAAGTCGCCGTGATCGGCGTGCCGGACCCGAAGTGGGGAGAGCGGCCGAAGGCCTTCGTCGTACGTAGGCCGGACGCTGAGGTGACTGAGGCAGAGCTGATCGCCCACCTGCAGAGCCACATTGCCCGCTTCAAGGTGCCCAAGGCGATCGAGTTCGTCGAGTCACTACCGCGTACGTCGACCGGAAAGCTGCAGAAGTTCGCCCTGCGCGACAAGGAATGGGCCGGACACAGCAGCCGCATCCAGGGCTGACCGTGCCGCCACCCGATGGCGGACAGGAACCAAGCATGTCAGGCAATGCCATGAACGAGGAGGACCGATAAATGAGTCTGCTTGAGAAAGATTCGGTGCATCACGCCGACCACGCCCCCGGGATCATTCCGGACACCAACGACCCCACCGCAGGTCAGGTCGCCATCTCCCGGGAGCTGGCGTCTGAGCAGGTGCGGATGATCGCGGATCCGGCCCCGCTCGGCCTTGGCGCCTTCGCGCTCACCACCTTCCTACTGAGCCTGGTGAACGCCGGGGTCATGGATGCAGCGACGGAGCCAGTCGTGCTTGGCGTCGCGCTGGCCTATGGCGGGGTTGCGCAGATACTCGCCGGTATGTGGGAGTTCCGCAAGGGCAACGTCTTCGGCGCCACGGCCTTCACGTCCTACGGCGCCTTTTGGCTGTCGTTCTGGGCCTATGTCGCCTTCTACGCGAAAGCGGTACCGGCCGAGAATCATGGGCAGGCAGTCGGTTGGTTCCTGATGGCGTGGGCGATCTTCACGACCCTCATGGTGATAGCAGCACTCCGCACGACCGCGGTGCTTGCCATTCTGTTCGCAATTCTGGACGCGGCCTTCTACCTGCTCAGCTTCGGAGCCTTGGCGTCCAATCCCGATCTGACCAAGGTGGGCGGAATTCTGGGCCTCGCCGCCGCGGCCGTGGCGTGGTACCTGTGCCTGGCCGGGGTGATGGCGTCAACGTTCGGCAGGCCGATCCTGCCGAACCGACCACTGTTTCGAGGGTGAGCCATGAGATTCGCACTCATTCTTACGCACCTATTCGAACCTGAAAGCAGGACCCAAGCATGAACGCGCCGACTATTCCGGTGACCGAGAACGTTGCCGATCTTGATTCCGGGGCCACCGAGAACGAGTTCCCAAATGGTGATGATCTGGCCATTTCCCGGGCCACTGATTTCTACGGTCTGGATGAACTGCTGACCGACCGGGAACGCGAGATGCGTGATCGGGTCCGGCAGTGGTGCGACACGGAGGTGGCACCGGCCGCTGCCGGTTATTGGGAGCGAGCAGAGTTCCCGGTCGAACTGGCCGAGGGCTATGGGCGGCTCGGCATCGCCGGCGCCTCGATCGTCGGCAACGGTTGCCCCGGGGTGTCGTTTCTCGCCGAAGGCGTAATCGCCGCCGAACTGGCCCGCGGCGATGGCAGCATCGCCACCCTGAACGCCGTACATTCCGGACTCGCGATGACCACCATCGCGATGCTCGGCTCCGAAGAGCAGCAAGCCCAATATCTGCCACGGATGGCGACCTGTGAAATTCTCGGCGCCTTTGCGCTGACCGAACCCAAGCACGGCTCCGACGTGGTTGCGTTGGAAACCCGTGCGCGCCGGCAGGGTGACGGGTGGGTGCTGGACGGGCACAAGCGGTGGATCGGCAACGGCACGGTCGCCGACGTGGTGGTCGTCTGGGCCCGGGACGACGACGGCCAGGTCGGTGCTTTCGTCGTGGAACACCCGGACGGCGCGGAGCACCCGGTCCGCGGGTATCACGCCAGGAAGATCGTCGGTAAGGCAGCGAACCGCGGCGTGTGGCAGGCCCAGATCCGCCTGGACGGGGTGCGGGTGCCCGCAGGTGCCCGTCTGGCGAACGCCCGGACCTGGGACGACACGAACTATGTGCTGGCCAAGTCGCGGCAGACCGTCGCCTGGGAAGCCCTGGGCCACGCGGTCGCCGCCTATGAGGCAGCACTCACATATTCACTGCGACGCGAGCAGTTCGGCCGCCCACTGGCCCGGTTCCAGCTGATCCAGGACAAGCTCGCGCACATGCTCAGCGACATCACCGGCATGCAATTGATGTGCACCCGGATGTCGCAGTTACAGGCCCAAGGGCGGGTGTCGATCGAACACGCCGCGCTGGCCAAGCTGAACACCGGTGACGGAGCCCGCCGGGTCTGCGCGATGGCTCGGGATATCTTGGGCGGCAACGGGATCCTGCTCGATCACCACGTCGCCCGGCACCACGCCGACATCGAAGCCGTCTACACCTACGAGGGCACCGACTCCATTCAGTCCCTGATCGTCGGACGCGCGATCACCGGGCTCAACGCCTTCCGATGAGCGCCAAATTCCACAAAGCGGATGGCGATTGTCGTCCAATCACAAAGGAGCGCACAGTATGACCGTCACGCACACCGAAGTTCCGTCCGCGTATCCACCGACGACGGAGTTCGCGCACAACGCCAACGCGACAGCCGAGTTGTACCTCGAAGCCGAGAAGGACCGGCTGGCGTTCTGGGAGAAACAGGCCAACCGGTTGTCCTGGGAGACACCGTTCGGCGAGGTGCTGGACTGGTCGGAGGCGCCGTTCGCCAAGTGGTTTGTCGGCGGCAGGCTCAACGTGGCATACAACTGCGTGGACCGTCACGTCGAGGCCGGGAATGGCGACCGGGTGGCCCTTCACTGGGAGGGCGAGCCGGTCGGGGACAGCCGCACACTGACGTATTCCGACCTGCTGGCCGAGGTGTGCAAGGCGGCCAACGTGCTGACCGACCTGGGCCTGGTCGCCGGTGACCGAGCCGCCATCTACATGCCGATGGTGCCCGAGGCCGTCGTGGCGATGCTGGCGTGCGCGCGGCTCGGTGTCATGCACTCGGTGGTATTCGCCGGCTACTCGGCGCCGGCGCTGCGGGCCCGGATCGAGGACGCGCAGGCCACGCTGGTCATCACCACCGACGGGCAGTACCGCCGCGGCAAGGCGGTGCCGCTGAAGGAGGCGGTGGACGAAGCGGTTCGGCCGGGCCCCGACGACGAACAAAGCCCCGTCCAGCACGTGCTGGTGGTGCGCCGCACCGGCATCGACGTCCCGTGGACCGACGGCCGCGACCTGTGGTGGCACGACACCGTCGCGAACGCCTCACCCGAGCACACCCCCGAAGCCTTCGACGCCGAGCAGCCACTGTTTCTGCTCTACACCTCGGGCACCACCGGTGCGCCCAAGGGCATCATTCACACCACCGGCGGCTACCTCACGCAGTCGTCGTACACGCACCACAACATCTTCGACGTCAAACCTGAAACCGATGTGTACTGGTGCACCGCCGACATCGGCTGGGTCACCGGGCACACCTACATCGTCTACGGCCCGCTGTCCAACGGGGTGACCCAGGTGCTCTACGAAGGCACCCCGGCCTCGCCGAACGAGCACCGTCACTTCGCGGTGATCGAAAAGTACGGCGTCACAATCTATTACACCGCGCCGACAGTGGTCCGCACGTTCATGAAGTGGGGCCGCGAGATCCCCGACGCCCACGACCTGTCCAGTCTGCGGCTGCTGGGCAGCGTCGGCGAAAACATCAACCCCGAGGCGTGGCGGTGGTACCGGGACGCGATCGGCGGCGACCGAACGCCCATCGTCGACACTTGGTGGCAGACCGAGACCGGAGCGGCCATGATCTCGCCGCTGCCTGGTGTCACCGCGGCCAAGCCCGGCGCCGCGATGGTACCCCTACCTGGCATCTCCGCACGCGTCGTCGACGACGACGGCAACCTGATCGAGCCCAGCCTCGAGCTCGGGGAGCACGTGCAGGGTTATCTGGTACTGGACAAGCCGTGGCCGGCGATGTTGCGGGGTATCTGGGGTGATCCGGAACGGTACAAGGAGACCTACTGGTCCCGGTTCGCCGAGCGGGGCTGGTACTTCGCCGGCGACGGTGCCCGCTATGACCTCGACGGCGCCATCTGGTTGCTGGGGCGCATCGACGACGTGATGAACGTGTCCGGGCACCGAATCTCCACGGCCGAAGTGGAGTCGGCACTGGTCGGCCACTCGGGGGTGGCCGAGGCGGCCGTCGTCGGCGCAACCGACGACACCACCGGGCAGGCGATCGTCGCGTTCGTCGTCCTGATGGCCCACCACGCCGACACCCCGCGCGAACAGATGATCGACGAGCTGCGGGCCGAGGTGGCCCGCGAAATCTCACCGATCGCGCGGCCGCGGGAGATTCACGTCGTGCCGGAGCTGCCGAAAACCCGCAGCGGCAAGATCATGCGGCGGCTGCTGCGCGACGTCGCCGAGGGCCGTGAACTCGGCGACACCTCGACGTTGCTGGATCCCAGCGTGTTCGAGGCGATCAGGGCAAGCAAGTAGCGGCGAAGCTGGCCCCGAGACCCCGATCGGCACGGAGCCAGAGCCGGGTCGGTTTCGGTTGACGTCGTCGCTCACATCGGACCGCGGGCAGTTTGTCATCGCAGCAGCGCTGCACTGTGTGCGGATGTTCTGGCCGTCTTTGGCCGGCACTTTCTCCCAGATTTCGTCATTTGTCCACAATGTAGTTCAACACTGTTGACACACGTGCGGATGGGGCGTGTACTGAAGGTCTGGGCCCAGGATCAAGCCGCCTCTGGCCATGTTGAATCACGATCGACAAATTCTTGTCGTCTAAGGAAAAGCGCTATGACTGTTTATGCACGTCCAGGTAAAACCGGGTCGCTGATGTCGTTTCAGCCCCGCTACGACAATTACATTGGTGGCGAGTGGGTCGCGCCCCTACAGGGCCGCTACTTCGAGAATTCGAGCCCGGTTACCGGCGAGGTGTTCTGCGAAGTCGCCCGCTCGGACGAGGCCGATATCGAACATGCCCTCGACGCGGCGCACGCGGCGGCACCCGCCTGGGGCAAGACCTCCCCGGCCGAGCGCGCGGTGATCCTCAACAAGATCGCCGACCGGATCGAGGAGAACCTCGAGTCGATCGCCGTCGCCGAAACCTGGGACAACGGCAAACCGGTGCGCGAAACGCTGAATGCGGATATCCCGCTGGCGGTGGATCACTTCCGGTATTTCGCCGGGGCGATCCGTGCCCAGGAGGGGTCGCTGTCCCAGATCGACGACGACACCGTGGCCTATCACTTCCACGAGCCGCTCGGCGTCGTCGGGCAGATCATCCCGTGGAACTTCCCGATCCTGATGGCCGTCTGGAAACTCGCGCCAGCGCTGGCCGCCGGTAACGCAGTGGTGCTCAAGCCGGCCGAGCAGACCCCGGTGTCGATGCTGTACCTGATGTCGCTGATCGGTGACCTGCTGCCCGCAGGCGTGCTCAACGTCGTCAACGGCTTTGGGGTGGAAGCCGGTAAGCCGCTGGCGTCGAGCAACCGGATCGCGAAGATCGCGTTCACCGGTGAGACCACCACCGGCCGGCTGATCATGCAGTACGCCAGCCAGAACCTCATCCCCGTCACCCTGGAGCTCGGCGGCAAGAGCCCGAACATCTTCTTCTCTGATGTGTTGGCCGCGCACGACGATTATCAGGACAAGGCGCTGGAGGGGTTCACGATGTTCGCCCTCAACCAGGGCGAAGTCTGCACCTGCCCGTCGCGGTCGCTGGTTCAGGCCGATATCTTCGACGAGTTCGTGGAGCTGGCGGCCATCCGCACCAAGGCGGTCCGGCAGGGCGATCCGCTGGACACCGAGACCATGATCGGCGGGCAGGCGTCCAACGATCAGCTCGAAAAAGTGTTGTCCTACATCAAGATCGGCAAGAGTGAGGGCGCCCGCGTCGTGACCGGCGGGGAGCGCGCCGAGCTGGGTGGCGACCTGTCCGGCGGCTTCTACATCCAGCCCACCATCTTCACCGGCAACAACAAGATGCGGGTCTTCCAGGAGGAGATCTTCGGTCCGGTGGTGGCGGTGACGTCGTTCACCGACTACGGCGACGCCATCTCGATCGCCAACGACACCCCGTATGGCCTCGGGGCTGGGGTCTGGACGCGCGACGGCAACACCGCCTACCGGGCCGGGCGTGATATCCAAGCCGGCCGGGTGTGGACCAACTGCTACCACACCTACCCCGCCCACGCGGCGTTCGGCGGCTACAAGCAGTCCGGCATCGGCCGCGAGAACCACAAGATGATGCTCGACCACTACCAGCAGACCAAGAACCTGCTCGTGTCGTACAGCAATAAGGCCCAAGGATTCTTCTGAGCCCCAAGGCAACCCAACAGGGGATTGCCTCAGCCACATTCACAATTAGGAAAGAAGCCATGACTCAAACCATTGATTCGACCACGACACTGGACACTTCGACCGAAACGATGCGCGCGGCGGTGGTCACCGAATTCGGTGCTCCGCTGGAGATCTCCGATCTCAAACTGCCCATACCCGGCTTCGGTGAGGCCCTGGTGAAAGTGGAGACCTCCGGCGTCTGCCACACCGATCTGCACGCGGCACACGGTGATTGGCCGGTGAAGCCGCAGCCACCGTTCGTCCCGGGCCACGAGGGTTACGGCACCGTCGTCGCACTCGGTGCCGGGGTGGACGACCTCAAGGTCGGCGACAAGGTCGGCAACGCCTGGCTGTGGTCGGCGTGCGGCAGATGCGAATACTGCCGCACCGGCTGGGAGACGTTGTGCGAGAGCCAGCAGAACGGCGGCTACAGCGTCAACGGCAGCTTCGGCACCTTCATGCTGGTCAACGCCGCCTACGCCCCACGAATCCCGGACGGCGTCGACCCGCTGGAAATCGCGCCCATCCTGTGCGCTGGCGTCACCGTCTACAAGGGCCTCAAGGTGACCGACACCCGGCCCGGACAGTGGGTGGCGATCTCCGGCATCGGCGGACTCGGCCACATCGCCGTGCAGTACGCGCGGGCGATGGGTCTGCGGGTGGTCGCCATCGACGTCGACGACGCCAAGCTCGCCCTGGCCACCCGCCTGGGCGCCGAGGTCGTCGTCAACGCCCGCACCAGCGACGTCGTCGCCGAGGTGCAGAAGGCCACCGGCGGCGTGCACGGCGTGCTGGTCACCGCGGTGCATCCGCAGGCGTTCGGGCAGGCCATCGGCCTGACCCGGCGTGGCGGCACTATCGTCTTCAACGGGTTGCCGCCGGGCGACTTCCCGGCACCGATCTTCGACATCGTGCTCAAGGGTCTGACGATTCGCGGCTCGATCGTCGGCACCCGCCAGGACATGGCCGAGGCACTGGACTTCTACGCCCGCGGTCTAATTCATCCGACGGTGGCCAGCGCGGGACTCGACGAGATCAACGACGTTTTCGACCGAATGGAGCGCGGCCAGATCGACGGCCGCATCGTCATCGACTACCGCTGAGCTGACGTCAGACGGCGTCGCTCGTCATCTGAGAGGTGACGCCCAGACGCATGAACTGTGTCGACAGTGGTCTGGCTTCTAGGCGGATCAGCGTCTTGGCGCTTTATTCGGCAACAAGTGCGTGACTAGTAAGCCAGTCCTCCATCGCGTTTCGCGCCCCTCGGGCCTCTTCGCCGCGCACCGCGAGTCCTTTGCCGATCGTCGACTCGGGGCATAGTCGTGTGTAGTCGTCGATGGTCGAGCCGATACCGCTGACGGCGTAGGTGACGAACGGCAGGACGGTCTTGCCGCGTAAATCAATGCCTTCGATGAAGGTGTTCATGATCATCGGGGGACGCACGTTCCAGATCGGACTTCCAAGCAGCACTGTGTCGTAGGCGGTGATCGTTGGCAGCGGGCCCGCGATAGAGGGCCGCGCATCTTCGTCTTGTTCTCGTTTGTTGCGCTCGACAGTCTCCTGATAGCTGTGCGGGTACGGGTCGCTGGCTTCGATTCGGTAGACGTCGACTGCGATGCTGTCAGCGATCATGTTGGCGACGACCTCGGTGTTGCCGACGTCGAGATCGATCCGGTCGCCGTAGTAGTAGTTTTCACCGGGTCGGGAGAAGTACGCGAGCAGCACCTTCGACGGCGTAGTGCCTTCCGTCGCTTCCGGCGCCACGCGGGGCTGCGTGGTGGCCGGGCTAGGGGGAGGTGCTGGCCTGCAGCCCACGATCGGCGCGCTCAGCAGTGCACCGCCGAGTATGAGTGAGCGCTTGATGACTGCGCGTCGATCAATCAGAGACGGCCTCCATTACTGCGGTGGCGCTTCAACGCCGGTTTGAGCGAGCACTGCTGGCTGTAGCCGCTCACCGTGGATTGCTATGCCAGCGAGGGCCGCGTTGAGATCACGCATGTCGTCGGCGCTGAACGTGACTTCTTCGGCGCCAAGGTTTTCGGCGAGGTGCGCGGTGCGGGTGGTACTGGGAATGGGCACGATCCATGGCCGCTGGGCCATCAACCAGGCGAGCGAGACCTGAGCAGGGGTAGCGCCCTTGCGCACCGCCCACTCCTGGATGAGCTGCACCAGTGGCATGTTCGCCGCCAGATTCTCTCGACTGTTACGCGGAACGGCGGCGCGGAAATCGCCTTCGACGAAGCGTGTGTACGGGGTGATCGTGCCTGTGGTGAACCCCATGCCCAGCGGCGCCCACGGCACGAACCCGATGCCGAGTTCCTGACAAAGAGGCAGGATCGTGCTCTCGGGTCCCCGCCACAGCATGGAGTACTCGTTCTGAATCGCCGTGAGAGGTTGGACAGCGTGGGCGCGGCGCACGGTTTCGGGGCCTGGTTCGGACAGCCCGAAATGAAACACTTTGCCTTGGCTGATCAGGTCTTTGACAGTTCCAGCCACGTCTTCGATCGGGACGGCGGGATCGACGCGGTGTTGATAGAGCAGATCGACTCGGTCGGTGCGGAGGCGTTGCAGCATCGCATCGACGGCGCGGCGAATGTGGTCGGGTTGGCTGTTGGGCCCGCCTCGTCGCTGCCCGGTCTGCGGGTCGAAGTCGAAGCCGAACTTCGTGGCGATGACCACTTGGTCACGGACGGATTGGAGCGCTTCGCGACGATGCGTTCGGACTCCAGTGGTCCGTAGGCTTCGGCCGTGTCGAAGAACGTCACGCCTTGGTCGACCGCTGTGCGGACAAGGGTGACCATGTCGTCGCGGCTGCTTACCGGGCCGTAGAGCTTGCCCGGCATACGACGTCGTTATGCACGATGAGGTCCACGAGCCGGTCGGGAAGGAAGTTGGACACACCGATGGCGCGCGCGCGGCCCTGCTGCAGCAGTTCCTCCATCGCCCGCCAGGCGCCGTAATAGTCATTGAACGGCTGGTGAATGAGGTACAGGTCGACGTAGTCCAAGCCCAGCCGTTCCAACGACCGTCCGAAGGCAGCCTTCGTGGCCTCATATCCGGCGTGTTCCATCCACAGCTTCGTGGTGACGAACAGCTCGCTGCGCGGGATGCCGCTGCGGTTGAGGGCGCGTCCCACCGCTTCTTCGTTCTGGTAGGAGGCGGCGGTGTCGATATGCCGATATCCGGTCTGAAGCGCCTGGGCGACCACCTCCTCGGTCTGATCGGCGGGCACCTGGTACACGCCAAACCCGAGGATCGGGATCTCAACGCCGTTATTCAACCTGACGGTCTGCATAGATCTAGATAACCGCGGCAATGGGCGATCGGGGAGTGTCTGTCGAGACAGGTACTGGCAGACACCCCCAAGGGGTAACGAAACCGCTCTAGCCTGGGTCTTGTGGACAGTCGGCGCGAGATTCGCGAGTTTCTGACGTCCCGGCGTGCCCGTATAACCCCGGAGCAGGCCGGCCTTCCCGCCTACGCCGGCAATCGTCGCGTCACTGGCCTGCGCCGCGAAGAGGTCGCCATGCTCGCCGGTGTCTCTGCCGATTACTACACCCGACTCGAACGGGGCAGCCTCGTCGGAGCATCCGACAGCGTCCTCGACGCACTCGCCCGGGCCTTGCAGCTCGACGACGCTGAGCGCGACCATCTTTTGGATCTGGCCCGCATCGATAATGCGGCGAGGGCGGCGAAACGAGCACCGACATTACGGCGCCGTCTCAAGCCTGTCGTCCAACAGGTATTGGATTCGATCACCGAGGCGGCCGCCGACGTACGCAACGAGCGCGGTGACATCGTGGCCTCCAACAAACTCGGCTACGCGCTCTACTCCGAGATCCACGCCGAAACCGTTCAGCCGCCCAATGTTGCGCGTTACACCTTCCTCAACCCGAGTGCCCGCGACTTCTTCGTCGACTGGGACCGCGCGGCAACTGATGTTGTCGCCGTGCTGCGCGCGACTGTCGGGCGCAATCCCTACGACAAGCCGTTGTCGGACCTGGTTGGTGAGTTATCAACGCGCAGTGACGAATTCCGCGTGCGATGGGCCGCGCACGATGTCCGACGGCACACCAGTGGCTGCAAACGAATGCGTCACCACGTCATCGGTGAGATCGAGCTCAACTACCAGAGCTTCGAATTTCCCGGCGAACCCGGACTCCGATTGAGCGTGTTCACCGCCGAACCCGACACCGCCAACGAGCACGCCTTGCGCTTCCTCGCCAGTTGGGCAGACACCAACGCCGCTCCGGCAACTGGGACCGACTCGGCACCGCAAAGCATCCGAGAGACATAACGGTCGGCATTGCGTCCACTGCCTGCATCGCGCTCATTGACTCTTTGAACGAATCAGGCGCGAGGACGAACTTCACCGTACTGGGGTGAGGGGTGGTTCGCCGGCCAGCACGGCGGCGGCATTGTCCAGTGCAAGGATGCCCATCGTGTCGCGGGTTGCTTCGCCGGCGCTCGCGGTGTGTGGGGTGAGTGTCAGGCCAGGCGCGTCCAGCAGCGCCGGGTTGACCCGGGGTTCTCCTTCGTAGACATCCAGTGCGGCACCGCGGATTTGACCCTCGTGAAGGGCGGCGATCAGCGCCGCCTCATCGACCACCCCGCCGCGTGCGGTATTGATCAGGTATGCCGTCGGTTTCATGGCCGCCAACGCCGCGTCGTCTATCAGATGCCGCGTCTGGTCGGTGAGCGGGGTGTGAACGGTGATGACATCGCTCTGGGCCAATAAGGTAGCGGCGTCGACGAAGGTGACTCCGTCCTCGGTGCTTCCCGGGGTCCTGCTTCGCGATGTCGCGATGACGGTCATGTCGAAGGCGTGCGCCCGCCGGGCTACAGCCTGACCGATGCGGCCGTATCCCAGAATGCCGAGTGTGGCGCCCGCGCTGATGTCGAGCCCGACCAGCATCCGCGGCCCCCACACCCAGGGCTGCTGACTTCGAATCAGTCGGTCGCCCTCCGAGATTCGGCGAGTGGCGTCGAGAATCAATGCAAATGTGTGATCTGCGGAGGCGCGGTCAAGGACGCCGGGGGTATTGGTGACGACCACGCCTGCAGCTTCGGCGGCAGGAAGATCGATGTTGTCGAACCCGACCGCGACGTTTGCGATGATCTTCAGCTGCGGTCCCGCAGCGGCGATGAGATCGGCATCGACGCGCTCGGTGAGGGTGATTACAGCCGCGCTTGCTCCCGCGATGCCCGCTTCCAGCTCAGCGCGGTCCGGCGGTGCTTCCGATCCGATCCGTACCGGAGCCCCGATTTTGTACAGGTGGTCCATCGCGCGATCGGTGAGAAGTCGTGATACGTAGATGATTCCGGCCAGCGTGCGAGTGGGAGTGGGTGACTTGGTCACGTGAGGACGCTCCTGACGGCGCGCTGTGGTTTCGCCTTGGATGCGACGGGAGAAAGTGTTTCGATGGTTTCATCCAGCGTGCTGGGCGGCTGGGTCCCGGTCACGGTCGACCAGGCCTGGCGGTAGTACTGCCAACGTTCCGCCACCACGTTCCGCCATTCTGGGCGTGGACGGACAAGGCGACTCTGTGGTGGCGTCACCACGCGGTCCTCGAGGACGTCGACGCACATCGCTGCGGCGCCGATCGCGGGAAGATGGCTCTCGTCGACCACGAGGATGTCGCGGTCCAGAGCATCGGCGAGTAGCTGCGGCAGCTCGGGCTCGTAACCGAAAGCGCCACTGACGTAGAGAGTTCGCTGTTGCGCACCGATACACGATTCGATGACCATCCGGTCGGCGAAGAGCACTCCTTCGACGACTCCTCGGGCGGCAGCAGGTGTAGCAGGATCGGGGACGGCGCCGAGCAATGCGGTTCGCGGCTCGGCGAACCACAACGGGCCGCGCTCCGGCCGAGTATGAGGAATGAACACGGGCGCGTCGGTCATCTGGTCGGGCCTGGCCTGGAATGCCGTGCCCACCAACGCTTCCACTGCGATGTCACCTTGTCCGTAGCCGAGCCGCGCCGCACCCTCTGCCAGCGAGTCGCCGCCGTTGATGACGCCGTTGATCAGCCACCGACCAGCTCGGACGTCTACCCGTTGCAGCGCTTTAGCGCGCGGATCCGGTGCGGCGAGCGCGTTGGAGACTACGTGTGTGGTTCCCATGATGAGCAGTGGCCGGCCGCCTGGTTCGGTACCCAGCGCGTAGGAGGCAGCGGGTGTGTCGCCGGATCCGACGAGCACGGGAATGCCTGTTGGCAGGCCGAGAGTCGCGGCAGCGGTTGCCATCAAAGGGCCAAGGACACTGAGCGACGGTCGCACTGGTGGTAGCTGCTGCGGGGGAATTCCAAGTCGCTGCACTACGTCGGACAGCCAACGGCAGGATCCATCGGTGCTGGCCATCAGGCCCGTGTAGGAAGCTTGCGTGGGGTCGATGGCGCGCTCTCCGGTCAGCCACTGACCCAGCCAAGTGCCTGCGAGCCCGAAAGTTGTTGCAGCTGCGGCGGCCTGGGGCTCGATGATCTGCAGCAAGCGATGCGCCGCCCCCATCGCGGTGGCAGGCATCAGGTTGTTGCCGAGCAAGCGTCGGTGGGTTGGATCTAACGCAGCGATCAGCTGCGCGGTGGGTTCGGCCAATTCTGGGTGATCCCAGGTGATGCCCGCGACCAACGGCACTCCAGTGGCGTCCAGCAACAGAGCGGTGGGGCAGTGGGTGTCCATGCCGATCCCGGCCACGTCGGCAGTGTGGGGAGCCAGCTCACGAACGGCTGCGGTGATGCTGGCCCGCCACGCCGAGGGGTCGGCCCGCCCGGGCCCGGCGCCGCGTGCTGCAGGGTGCGGTACCCGGGACCGGGCGATGACCGTCCCGTCAGAGGCGAGGATCACCGCCTTGGTGGCGGAGGTGCCGACGTCGATTCCAAGGTACGTCGCAGGAGCGGCGTTTTGCGGTTCCACTGTCATCGAAACCCACCCCTTCGAGGGTCGCGTACGGATTCTGGTCGGTTCTCGTTCGACGGCTGAGGTCAGTCGAGCAGCTTGGCGGCGACGTCGGGGCTATCCCCACCGTGGATGACGGCCTTGAGCGCGGCGACCATTTTGCCGGGATCTGGTGCCTGCCAGATGTTTCGACCGGCGGTCATTCCATGTGCACCGGCTTCGACGACAGAGGCCGCTTGCTTGAGCACGTCGAGGGGGCTGTTGGCGGGGGCACCGCCTGCGGCCACCACGATGGCCGGCGTGCCTTCGACGACCTTGGCGAACTCGGCGGTGGAGCCGGTGTACCAGGTCTTGACGATGTCGGTGCCCAATTCCGCTGCGGCGCGGGAGGCGTAGAGGACAGATTCGGTGGAACCCTTCTTCTCACCCCACATCTCGCCGGAGGGGTAGGCGTGGCACACCACGGGCAGGCCCCAGGTGTGCGCCTCTTCCACTACGCGGGTGAGCATCTCGAACATGGCGACCTGGTTCGACGAACCGGCCGAGATTCCGACGGCGACGGCGTCGGCACCCAACCTGACAGCGTCCTGCACGGTGGCGATAGTGGCGTCGTAGGTCGGGTGGAATTCCACGGAGAACATCGAGGCCTTCAGAATCCAGGGCAGTGGCGCGCGGTCGCCGCCGAGCAGCGGACCGGCCAGTCCCTTGGTGATGGTGACGGCGTCCGGTTCGCCTTCGGCGATGCTGGCGAAGGTGGTGCCGATGGTGGCCAGCCGGGGGGCGACGCCGCGGGGGACCGCTTGGTCGAGGGCCACCGTGACGGTGCGGCCGTCGGCGCCGAAGAGCCTGCGCAGGCGCAGGTTTCGCCCCAGGGCTGCGGTGGTTCCGGTCGGGTTGATGTCGAACGCGGGGGTGAAGGTGGTAGTCATCTTTCGTGGTGCTCCTTTGGTGTGGTTGGACGAGATGGGGACGGGACTGTGGTTCAGGCCCAGGGATTGACGCCGACACGCATGTCTGCGCCGGAGCCGGCGAGGTGGAGTGCCTCGACGGCGCTGTCCAGTGGCAGCTGGGTACCGATCAACTCGGCGACCGGCAGAGCGCCGGAAGCGACCATGGGGGCGACGGCATGGAAGCCGTCCAATCGGCACGACGAGGCGCCGACGATGTTCCATTCGTTGTAGTGCACGTCGTTGGCCGAAACAGCCAGATCCGCGTCGGCGCCGAAACCGGCGAACACCGAGACGCTCGCACCGGGGGCGAGGCAGCCCAAATACGGTGTGAGCGCGTCGATTCGGCCAATCGCCATGACGAGTACGTCGATGCCGCCGTTACTGAACTCGTTGAGCTGATCGGCGGCGTCCGGACCGGGTTCGAGGACCAGGTCTGCCCCGAAACGGGTGGCCATCGTCCGTCGCTTGTCGATTGGGTCAACCGCCGCCACCCGCTCCACGCCCATGCTCTTGGCCAGGCCGGTATGGATAAGTCCGAGTGGCCCGCAGCCGACGATCAGCGCAGTCTCCGCTCGCGACATTCCGGCGAGCTTCTGTCCGTTGTAGGCGCACGCAACGGGTTCGATGATGGCGGCCTCGGCTGCCGGCACCCCGGGCACGGGGACGAGGTTTTGCCGCGCGACCGCGGGCACCCGCACGAATTGGGACAAACCGCCAATGAGCTGGTAGCCGAACGCCTTTCGGTTGCGGCAGATGTTCTCGTGCCCTTTCCGGCAGGCCACACAGGACCCGCAGGTCACCAACGGGTAGACGGCGACCTGATCATCCATCGCCACGCCGTCGGGCAGTGGGCCGTTGGCATCGACGACGGTGCCGGCGAACTCGTGTCCCAGCACCGAGGGGAATGTGACGTTCTTCTGCTTGCGGCCCTCGTAGATGCGAACGTCGGTGCCGCACAACAAGGCGGCGTCCACCCGGAGCAGCACGTCGCCGGGCTCGAGAGAGGGCATGGGAACCTCTTGGATCCGAAGGTCATTCGGCTGATGCAGCACCGCTTGCCGGAGCGTGCGGTCCGAAGATGGGACCGAGTGCGTGGCAGCGACAGAGTCCGACGTGGTGGTCACGATTGGTTGCCTTTCAAGGTGGTGGGCTCGGTGAGTGCCCGCAGGGGTTGTGTGAGATCGATCTGCGCGCCGGCGTTGCGCAGTTCGTCCAGCGCAGCCGGGTCAGCCTGGTCGTCGGTGATCAACCGCCACCGTGCTGGTGTCGGCGACCAGTAGTTGAACTGGTCGGTGCTGACCTTGCGGTGATCGGCGACCACCACAATCTGGCGCGCACGCTGCATCATCAGCGTCTTGAGCCGACTTTGTTCCAGCGTCCGTGATGCGACGCCATACTGCGGGTGCACCGCGTCGGCGCCGATGAACGCGTAGTCGGCGACCACGGACCCAAGCATGTGTTCGGCCTCCGGTCCGCTGATCGTCTGGTTCACCGCGCGCAGGCGTCCACCGAGTACGACGACCGAGACATCCTGGTTCCCGAGAAGAACGTTGACCGCGCCGATGCCGTTGGTGAACACGGTGACGCCGGCCGCCTCCAGATGCCGCGCGACGAATTCCGTCGTGGTGCCTGCGTCGAGGATCACGACCGCGCCGTCCGAAACCAGTTCGGCCGCTTGTCGTCCGATCGCGTCCTTCTCTGCGGTGAACTCCAGATGCCGTTGATGGATCGACAGCTCGGCTGGACCGGTCAGCGCAACGCCACCGTAGGTGCGGGTGATGCGCCGGTCCTGATGCAGTCGGCTGAGGTCGCGGCGCACGGTGGCGAAAGAGACGCCGAATCGATCGGCGATCTCCTCCACACTCAGTGAGCCGGACTCGACGGTGCGGAGAAGACCCAGAATCTGGTCCCGCCGTCGCGCGCCGCGAACATCCCGGCGACGCGCGACGAGATCGTCGTCGGCCCTGTCTCCCGCGAGTGCGGGATCTGGGCGCTCCGCGTCGTTCGTCTGATCATCTTCGCTCACAGTTATTGAAGCTACATGCGCGATGTGCGCAAGTCAACCTTGGATGCGCATATCGATCATCTAATCGTGGTCTGATGCGCCAAGCGCAACAGTTATACGCATATAGGCATGATCCAAATCACCTCTTGACATTCTAAATGATTGGTTCGATCATATTAAGCGAGGATCCTGATTGTGTCGCGCACCACAGCGACGCTCAACCAGCGTCCGCCTCTCACCCCATGGTGAGCGAAACAATCAAAGAGTCAAGACATGGAGACACAGATGACTAGCATTCCGGCTACGAGATCGGATACCGCTGACCCAGGCCCCCCAGGGATGAGCCGCGCCACCAAGGTGCGGTGGGCCGTCGCGGTCTTCTGCGCGTTGGGCCTCGCGATCAACTACATCGACCGGTCGGCCATTTCGGTCAGCCTGCCGTTCATGACCCAGGATTTGAGCCTGACGCCCACCGAAAAAGGCCTGATCCTGAGCGCCTTCTCGTGGAGCTACGCCTTGATGCAGATTCCGGCGGGACGGCTCATCGACAAGTTCGGCGAACGCGTCATGTTCGGTGCGTCGGTCTTGGTCTGGTCGCTGTTCACCGCCGCAACGGCCGGGGCGTCGAGCTTCGCAACGTTGCTCGGCCTACGGCTTGGCCTGGGCGTAGGCGAAGCCGGTGCCTACCCGGCGGCCGCCAAAACCGTCTCCCACTGGTTCCCGTTGCGGTTGCGCGGCCGTGCCACCTCGGTCTACGACAGCGGCGCCCGCATTGGTAGCGCCGCCGCCACGCCGCTCATCGCGCTCATCATCGGCCTGTTCGGATGGCACGCGGCCTTCATCTTTGCCGGCGGCCTTGGCATTCTGTGGTCCATCGGCTGGTGGGCCTGGTATCGGCGTCCGGAGAACAAGGCCGGGGTCAACGAGGCCGAACTGGAGATCATTCACGAAAGCCACCGCGAGCAGAGCGCCAACAACCTGAACCCAGACGCGAAGCCGATGCGCATCCGCGACCTGTTCAAGGAACGCACCGTGTGGGGCATGATGCTCGGGTTCTTCTGCCTGAACTTCATGATCACGTTCTTCCTGACCTGGTTCCCCTCGTATCTGGTCGAGGAGCGCGGCTTCAACCTGCTCAAGCTGGGTGTGTTCGGCATGATCCCGCCGCTGGCGGCGATCCTCGGCAGCTGGGCAGGCGGCCTCGTCGGTGACTATCTGCTGAACCGCGGCTGGTCGTTGAACAAGGTCCGCAAGACCTGCCTGGTCGGCGGCATGATGGTGTGCTCGGTTATCGCACTGGCCGCTATCGCTCCGGAGGCTTGGCAGGCGCTGGTGCTGATGTCGATCTCCTATGCGGCCGCGGCATTCACCATCGTGTCCATCTGGTGCCTGCCCGCTGACGTTGTCGACTCGAGCACCGTCGCCACCTTGGGCTCGACACAGAACTTCTTCTCGAATATCGGCAGCGCACTCAGCCCCATCATCATCGGTGCGCTCTACGGTGCGACCGGCTCTTTCGAAATACCGCTGCTACTCACCGCGGCGATCATCGTCGCTGGCGCCCTGTGCTTCGGACTGCTGATCAAGAAGGTCGAGCCGATCCGACGTCCAGAGATCGAGGATGCGACGGTCTAAATTTCAGCTCTAAATCCGTCGAGAGCCCCCGGTTTGTTGCCGGGGGCTCTCGTCGTTCGAAGTTCAGTTCGGCGCGCCGGGCACAGGCGGCGCAATGCCCGTGCGTTCATACTCGGCCATGATCTCGACGCGTCGTCGGTGGCGAGATGCATCGGACCACGGTGTCGAGATGAAGGCGTCCACGATGGCCAACGCTTCTGCGACGGTGTGCATGCGCCCGCCGATACCGATCAGCAACGCGTTGTTATGTTGGCGCGCAAGGGATGCCGTTTCCGGGCTCCACGCCAAAGCGCAACGCGCACCAGGAACTTTATTGGCTGCGATCTGCTCACCGTTGCCCGAGCCGCCCAACACTATTCCTAAGCTACCGGGATCGGCGACGGTCTTCACCGCCGCCGCGATGCAGAACGCCGGATAGTCGTCGTCGGCGTCATAGGAGTACGCACCGCAGTCGATCGGCTCGTGTCCGGCTTGCGATAGGTGTTCGACGATTGCCTGCTTCAGTTCGAAACCGCCGTGATCTCCACCGAGATAGACGCGCATGGCCGCGATTCTGCCGTATTGCCGATACGCAAATGGGACGGCGGCGCAGGCTGGACGGTTCTTCCCATCCGATGCGCTGGGCGCTTTCCGGCTACCGGGAGGGACAGTTGCGCGGCGACATTGGGGCTCGTTGAGGCGTCAACACCTTCGCGTATCCGCAGTATTGCCGTAGTTCACGTACTTTCGCGTACCCAAGTTCGGTGTTTCCGCACCTCAGAAGAGATCGTCGAGAGGTTCGAGTCACCTTAGCTGCACTCGTTCCCACAGGTCAGAACGAATTTTTATCGCGAGTATCGGGCGCGCATCAACAATCCACGCTTTAATATCGCCAGTCAGAGTGGTCGTAGTAGGTGCCGGTTCTGGCATCGGCGCGGCAGCGGCCACCTACTCTCACGATCAGGGAGATTTCGTTCTGGCCGTCGACGTCAAGCCCCAAAAGACGACCTCCCCGCTTATGTCGCAGGGTTGCCTCGAAGTAACCGCAACAGTGTTGCTGCACAGGGAATTTCGCTGTCCTGTGTGCACCGTTGGTGAGGCTCTCTGATGTGGATGCCCTCGGCGCACACCGGCCGGGCAACGACGACTCGGCTCGTGCTGGTAGTCGCCGCAGGCATTGCCGTACGCGTTGCCCTGGCTCCCATTACGCGCGGTCAGGACTTCGACGTGTGGGATCTCGCGTCGACTGCGACCCTGCAGCGAATCGACATCTACGCCCACCACCCGGCCTATCCCGGCGGCCCATACGCCTATTTTCCGCTGTTCTTCTACCTGGAAGTGCCCTTCCAGTGGCTCGCAGAACACACTGGAATCCCATTCACGGTGCTAGGGAAGGTGCCCATTGTTGCCGGCGACCTCGCATGCGCGCTTTTGCTTGCCGCTGAGTTGCGCGACCGCACCGCCAGTGACAGGGCGACCCTGGTCGGAACAACCCTGTTTTTCCTCAACCCTCTGGTGATATACAACGGCGCCTTTTACGGGCGCTTCGACACGCTCGCACTCGCGCTGCTTCTGTTCTCCGTACGGCTCCTGCGAAAAGGGAAGCGCTCGACAGCGTTGTGGTACGGGCTTGCGGTTGCCGCGAAAACATTTCCCGCCTTCGTGTTCCCGGGCATCATTCGCGGCGCGCGGGGCAGCCGAACGTGGTTCGTGATGACGCTCATGACTGTGCTGCTTGTGATGTCGGCGCCTTACCTACCGTCCTGGCGCGCGATGCTGTCCGACATCGTCGTCCACGACGCCGTGAGAACCCCGGAATCGCTGTCCTGGCTGACGCTCTTCATCGGCACGACGAGCATCGAGACGCTGCGGCTCGTCAGCTACGTGCTGCTTACCGTCTATCTGGTCGGTGCCGTGCTGCTGGCCCGCGTGCTAGACCTCGACCTGTACATACTTGCCACGCTCGTTCTGTTTCTCGTGTGCAGCCATGTGGTGTTGGAGCAGTACCTACTCTGGCCGATGCCGTGGCTGATTCTCAGTGTTTGGATGGCCCCGCGCTTCCGCGCGGCGACGATCGCATTCTTCGCGGCCGTGACGGCGGTCGGTATGGTGACCAATCCATATATCCAGCCTTGGGGAAGATCCCCAGCGCTCATCGATGCCGGGTTCGCAATCATGTGTTTGATCTACTTTGTCACAATCGTGTTGCACGGGCGCCGAAGCGATAGCACCGTATCTCTGCAGTCAATCGGCACGTAACCGACGGCCGGCAGTCCCGTCAGGTGGCTGCAGGATTGGCGCCCGATCCGGCGACCTCTTGATACAGCTTGGCGGTCTGCGAAGCGATGCTAGTCCAGTCGAACTCGGAGATCGCGCGTTGCCGCCCGGCCACGCCCATCGCCTGCGCCCGCTGCGGATCGCGAGCCAGCGTGTTGAGCGCATCGGCCAGCGCTTCCGGTTCGTCCGGCGGCACCAGCAGGCCGGTCTCCCCGTCTGCAACCACCTCCGGGATGCCACCCACATGTGAGGCGACGACCGCGCTACCGCAGGCCATCGCCTCCAGGTTGACGATCCCGAGCGGCTCGTACAGCGACGGGCAGACGAACGCCGTGGCGTGGCTGAGCAACTGGATCACTTCGTGCCGGTTCAGCATGCCCCCGATCCAGATCACCCCGGATCGGGTGGCGCGCAGGTTGTTGACGAGGTCGGTCACCTCCTGTGCGAGTTCTGGCGTGTCCGGCTGTCCGGCGCACAGCACGAGCTGCACCTCGGGGTCGAGCTGGGCTGCCGCGCGCAGCAACACCGGTACGCCCTTCTGCCGGGTGATACGACCCACGAAGACCACATTGGGGCGATTGGGGTCGACGCCATATTGCTCGAGCACATCGGTGTCGGGGTCGGGCGCGTACTGCTGCGCATCGATCCCGTTGTGGATCACCCGCACCTTGTCCGGATTCACCGAGGGATAGGTGGACAGCACGTCGGCCATCATTCCGTTGGACACCGCGATGACCGCCGCGGCGCTCTCCACGGCGTCGCGCTCACACCACGACGACAGCGCGTAGCCGCCGCCGAGCTGCTCGGCCTTCCACGGCCGAAGCGGCTCCAGCGAGTGCATGGTCAACACGTGCGGGATGCCGTAGAGCAGCGACGCCAGATGTCCGCCCATGTTGGCGTACCAGGTATGGGAGTGCACCAGATCCACGTTGCCCATGTCGGCCACCATCGACAGTCCGGTGGAGATCGTCTGGAGTGCGGGGTTGGCGTTCTTCAACCGGTCCCAAGGCCGGTGCGCCACAGCGGTCGGCCGGTCGGCGCCCTGGCAGTGCACGGTCAGGTCGACATGCTTGGACAGCTCCTTGGCCAGGTACTCCACGTGCACGCCGGCGCCACCGTAGACCTCGGGCGGGTACTCCCTCGTGCACAGTGCGACCTTGAGTCGGTCATCTGCCTGATCCGACGTACTCACTTGGTGACCTCCTGGTTCTTGCCGACGACGGTCACGCCGCCGTCGGAGACGACGAATCCGCGGGCCCGGTCGTGGTCTTTGTCCACGCCGACCTGGGCGCCTTCGGGCACCACCACGTCCTTGTCGATGATCGCGTTCTGCACCACGGCGTTGGCGCCGATGACGGTGTTGTCCATGATCACTGAGCGTTCCACGAGGGCGTAGTCGTCTATTCGGGCTCCGGGCGACAGCACCGACTCGCGCACCAGCGCCCCAGAGACGATGACGCCGTTGGAGACCACGCTGTTGAGCGCCTGGCCGACCCGGTCGCCGTCTTCGTGCACGAACTTCGCCGGTGGATGCGGCGGGACGTGGGTGAGGATCGGCCACTGGTCGTTGTACAGGTTGAATACCGGTACGACCGCGCACAGGTCCATGTGCGCGTCGTAGTAGGAGTCCAACGTTCCGACGTCGCGCCAGTAGCCGGCGTCGGCGGGATCGGCACCGGGCACCTCGTTGCGCTGAAAGTCGTACACCTGCGCCATGCCCTGGTCCACCATCATCGGCATGATGTTGCCGCCCATGTCGTGCTTGCTGGCCTCGTCGGCGGCGTCCCTGCGAAGAGCCTCAACCAGGACGTCGGTGGAGAACAAGTAATTGCCCATCGAGGCGAACGTCTCGTCGGGCCGACCTGGCAGCCCCGGCGGATCGGGTGGCTTCTCCAGGAACGCCTCGACCTGCAGCCCATCGGAGGCGGTCTTGATCACGCCGAAGGCGCTGGCTTCCTTGCGTGGCACGGGAATTCCGGCCACCGTGGCGCCCGCGCCCCTGTCGAGGTGTTGTGCGATCATCTGCCTCGGGTCCATGCGGTAGACGTGGTCGGCGCCGAAAACGATGACCAAATCCGGCTTTTCGTCGTAGATCAAATTGAGAGACTGATAAATCGCATCCGCCGAGCCGGTAAACCACTGTGGGCCAAGGCGTTGCTGGGCGGGCACCGGGGTCACGTAGTTGGCCAGCAGGCTGCTCATCCGCCACGTCGTGGTGATGTGGCGGTCCAGGCTGTGGCTCTTGTACTGAGTGAGCACCGCGATCCGCAACACCCCCGCGTTGACCAGATTCGACAACGCGAAATCGATCAAGCGATACAGCCCCCCGAATGGGACGGCGGGCTTGGCTCGGTCGAGGGTCAGCGGCGCTAGGCGCTTACCCTCACCGCCTGCAAGCACGATGCCAAGTACCTTTGGATCTACCATCTGACGACTCCTTCAGTTGGAGGTTAATTCGGGACCACCGGACATCCGACAAGGTCGCATCGACCGCCTGTTGGCGATGGTGTTGGACACGGACAGATTGGTAGCGAGCGGAGTGCCGGTGTAGCGCACTTCGTCCGGGAACAACTGAGCAGTGATGGTGAACGAGGCGATCTGCAGGAATGCCATGTTCGTCATCATCAGCAGATGCCCCAGCGTGGGGAGGCCCAAACTCTGGGGTCTTGACCGCCACGTGGGCGGCCTCCACGACGCGCCGGATCCCGGCGACCTCCTCTGCGCCGCGCTCGCAGCCTGCGAGGATGGTGCGATCCGGATGATTGCCAACCCACTCGATGTCGAGCTGACCGAACTTGACGTCGAGGTGGTAGGCGACGTGGACGTCCGCGGCTGTCTCGGCGCCTGCAACGACGTACGCGTGGGCTTCGAGGCCCTCGAGTGCAACGTGCGCATGGCAGCCACGGGAGGAACCAACCCCAAGCGGCTCGAGGCCCTGGCCGCCGCGGCCGAGCGCTTCTGCGTCAACCTCGACACCCTGCGCGGAGGGGTCGCGGTCAAGATGAGCGCCGACATTAACGTCGGGTAGCACCGGAACAACGCACGGGTGGACACGCTCGGGAGACCACCACCACAGCCCTGACAGTAGGACCCACTACGTCCGTCACACCGGGGCCGATTTACCTTGACACAGCACGGCGAAGGCACTGCGTGTCGATGGCCAAGTATCCGCTGGTGGCCAGATAAAAGTACCCACCCCGTGCGGTAGGTCTTGGGTTGGCGTCCCCATGCCTACGGACGCCGCTCGCCAGAATTGATGCGCTCACTCTGGGCCGGTAGCTTCGGCGTATTCAGGCTTGGCGAGTTTTTCCGCGAGCTGGTCAAGCTCGGCCTGCAGTTTCCGCCTGTCATCGGCTGCGGCCTTCTTAACGTCACGGTTGGTGCGGCGCCGGGCATGCACCACCTTCTCCACGTACTTGTTAGCGTTTTCAATCGCGGAGTCGATTTTTCTGAGGACTTCCTCAACTTCGGCGGGTCGTGCGACGGCCTCAATTTTGTCTGGGTGGTTCTCTGTTCCGGTTATGGTGACTTGATGTCCGCGAAGCGTCTCCAGGAAGCAGTCCGTCCAGGCAACGGGGGGTAGAGGCAGGATCTGAAGCCGAATAATGGCTTCCTGCAGCGTTTCACCTACTTCAAGCTCCGGCTTACCGACTCTGGATATGCCCCATTTTTCTGACATCGCTAGCCCTTTCCGTGGTTCTTTGTTGTCGTGGATGGTGTTAGGTGGTTCCGCTCTTGGTGCCGATCTGAGGGAACAATTCTTTGCGTCGTCTTGAAGTCCACGGGTACCGTCGGCGGCGGAATCACCAGACTCACTTACATTTTGGTGTATCGGGCCATGGCGAAGCTGTAGAGGCCGTAGGTGCTGATACCCAGGCCTGCGGCGATCAGCAGCGCTGCGCCGTATGGTTGGGCGCCGAGTGTTTTGAGGGCTCCGTCGAGTCCGGTGGCGTTGTTCGGTTCCGAACGAGTCGCCGCGACGACGACTAGCACGCCGGCACCGGCGATAGTCAGGCCTTTGGCGATGTAGCCCACCGTCCCCAGTCGTCGCACCAGGTCGCTGGGGCGGCCTTCGAGATCCTCGACAAAGTTGTGGTTGGCTCCCTTGTACACGTGATACCCGCCTACCGCGACGATGACCACGCCCGCGGCGATGAGGGCGATCGTGCCGACGCTGGTCTGCATGAGGCGTGCGCTGATCCCCGAATTTTGTGCACCCGTGGACTTCCCGGCGCCCCGGGCGAAGCCGAACGTCGAGGACGCAAGCGCGAGATAGACCACCGCGAGCGCCAAGGCCTTCACCCGATCCAGAACTTCCGACGATGCGGCCTGGGATTTGGGGTCGGTCTTACGACCGAGGGCGGTTTCGACGAGGCGCCACAGGGCCATCGAGAAGAACGCGAGGACGGCGATCCAGAGCGCCACGATGCCGCCTGGTTTGGCGGCCACTGCTGCGAGCGCCCCGGACTGGTCAGCGTTGCCGCCGCTGCCGAGCGCGATCCGGATGGCGAGGTAGCCAATGGTGAGATGCAAGAGGCCGCTCACGACATACCCAGCTCGGGCGAATCGTTCGAAGACGCTGTTTTGGGCAATCTGTGTCGCGGTGGAGGACGCGGCGTGGTCAAGCATGCAGGGCGCTCCTAACCGAGCCGATCACACGATCGGCTGGTCCGGTGTGCCGGGTTTGCGAGGTTACCCGGCTCTGGTCATCGATGGTGGGCCTTGCTTGCCGCGGGAGGTGCCACTAGGTGTCTCTCGGGTTTCTGAGTCTTCTCGCGGTGTGTCATCGTCGGTTTGCGTGTCCGGATCGATCTTGTCGGCGCGTGCGAACTCCTGGTTGACTTCGTCGCGGGCGGCGGTTGCGTTGCTGCGACGTATGTGCGCCTGGTGTTGTAGGCCCGCCGCGTGTGCTGCTTTGGCGTCGGCCTCGGCTTGGGCGGCGCGGGCCTCGGCGGCGGTCTCGTCGGCGAATGCTTCGCGTTGCCCCACCTTGTGGGACTCATCGGTGGCTTTGTCGCGGATGTCTCCGGCTTCGACGCGACGGTGTTGGGTGCGTTTGTTGCGCGCCACCCACGCGATTACGGCGATGAGCACAAGTGCCGCGACAGCGACGACGACGATCAGAAGGATGGTGTTGGTAGTCATGTCGGTTCCTTGGGTTGGTTGAACGGTTCGATGATTGACATCGGTTGTAATTGAGTTGTAGCGGCGTCCTGGACTGGGTTGGGGCACTTGACAATCCGTGACCGTGGGATTGACGCTCCGATGGTTCGACCGTGAGCGCCGGTGCACCATGGACGCCGAGTCCTATGTGGCCAGTCCCAGCACGATGATGGCGGTTGTGTAGGGAGGAGTTAGGGCGTTGTGTCAGTGTTTGAAGGCGTCATTGACCTTGTCTCCTGCCTGTTTGGTGTTGCCCTTGAACTGATCGACGCGCCCCTCGATGCGCAGCCGGGTGTTGCCGGTGGCGCGGCCGAAGTACTTCTTGGTGGCGCCCTTGGCGGCCTCGGCCTTGTGAGCGAGCTTCTTAGCGATGTTCATTGCGGCTTCCTGCGTTTTCAGTGATCACAGTCCGGGGACGTGGGCCAACGGAATCGAACCGGGGTTGGCGCCTACCGGCGTCCGGCGACGTGTCCGGTGCCGGTGGTCGTCTGCCGCGGTCGTCTGCCGCGGAAGAAGCGATCGAGCAGGGGAATCCTGCCGCGTGGGGTCGGGTTCACCGCAGGGCCGCTGGTCGCGCTGATCGGCTGTTGTTCGACCCGTTGGTCGCGTTCCTGGTTGAGAAACGCCGTTTCGCGTTGGGACTTGGCGAGTTGGTCTCGGGTATCACGCCCGCGGCTCGCGGTGCGCCGGGCACCGGCCAGCAACACCGAAAGACCCAGCATCGCCGCCACGCCGACCACGATGCCGAAGAGGAACAACGTGCCTGTCGTCCCGGTGACGTGATAGCCGAGCACGGAGAAGTTTTCGGTTAACGGGTGCGCAGGCCCAGCGTTGGCCAGCACCCCAGTGAATCCCACGATCGCTGCGATGAGCAGAACGATTAATCCAACGATGACGATCACGTCGAGGCCTCTGATTCTGGTGCTAGACCTTCAGTACACTCCTTGGAAGCGGTACTGTCAACACTGTGAACACAGTGTTGACCTACAGCGTAAACAAGTAATGTCGGCGTGCGATTGTTGGGCGCCTTGATGACGAGGCAGAAGGGGAGTGCTGCGGCTATGGCTACACCGCCGACTGGCCCCCACGCAGGCACTGACGACGGTGAGCGGTCCGTCGCGGCCGCCGCGCGAGACAACGATCAGCTCACCCGGTCGATGATCCTGCAGGCGGCGCTGGCGATCGTCGACCGCGACGGCGTGGACCGATTGTCCATGCGCCGCCTCAGCGACGCAGTGGGCCGTGATCCGGTGATGATTTACCGCCACGTCCCCAACAAAGCCGCCGTGCTCGACGGCGTCGCCGAGATCGTCCTCGCGAAGCTATCGGTGGACACCGCAGATCCGGACTGGGCGGGCCAACTGCGCACCGTCGCGCGCGCTTTCCGGCAGTTGGCGTTGACCCACCCCAACGTGGTGCCGCTGCTGGTCACTCGACCGTTGGCCACCCCACTCGGGCAGCGGCCACCGGGCATGCTGCGCCCACTGGAAGACGTCCTCACCCTGCTCACCTCCGCCGGGTTCGCCGGCGAGGACGCGCTGCACATCTACCGGATGCTGTTCGGCTTCTTGTACGGCCACATCCTCAACGAGTTGCAGGAGATCATCGAGCGACCCGAGGAAGCCGACCACGTACTGCGGCTCGGTCTGCACCGGCTCGCGATCACCGAATTCCCCCTTCTCCGTGCACTGGCACCCGCCCTGGCCTCCTACGACGGCGCAGCCGAACTCGACCGCTTCCTCGATCTACTGCTCCCAGGCCTGACCGCAAACCTCACCCACCCCAACGTCTTAGTCGTCCCGCGCTGCCGCCGCCGCGAGATCGCCCGCGAGGCTTATCAGCTCAGTCTGGACGCCGGGCACGGCTGCCATGGCTCCTGGTGAATCCAGAGTGAGCGGGGCTCCCGCGTAGTCGGTGCATATCGCTCCAGCCGCGCGAGCGATTGCATGACCCGCGACGACGTCGTACGGGTTGTTATGGGCGAGCACCATGCCCTGAATCTGGCCGCTGACAAGCCAGGCCCAGAGCACCGACGCTGCGCCAACACAGCGGAAGCGCATCGCTCGTCGGTGCACGCTCATGGTCATCTGGAGATACGCGTCCAGCCGCGCGCCGCCCCGGTGGAAGGCGTCGCCCATCCCGATGATCCCGTCCCCGAACGAGGCGACGTCGGCCACCGCACCCGAGTCGACCCGAACGCCGAGGAACGGCAGGTCGATCACGCCCAGCGTCGGCACGCCGTCCTCGAGCAGGCCGAGCATCACTCCGCACAGCGGTGACCCAGTCGCGTAGTTGATGGTTCCGTCGATCGGATCTGCGACCCAGACCTTTCCCGTTTCGAGGGATGCTCCGCCGCCTTCCTCGCCGTAGAAGCCGATATCCGGAGTGGATGCCGCGAGCGCTCGCTGCAGCGCCGACTCGCTGGCCAGGTCGACATCGGTGACGAAGTCCTTGGCCGCTTTGTCGATCCGCTCGTGCGGCTTCGCGCGCCTGTCGCGCAGGATCGCGACCGCTTCATCCACCGCGGCGTGCGCGGCCGCCAACTCTGCCCTCACGCGAGCATCGTAGGTCCGCACTCGTTGCCGCCGCCGTTTGACGCTGGCTTGGTGCGCCAATGAACCCGCCGTGTGCCGGTGTTTAGGCACCTCCCAGTGGAGGTACCCCGGATCACTCTTGACAGCCAATGTGCGCCAGGTCACACTGCAGACATCAGACATCAGACATCAGACATCAGATGTGAGCTGAAGGAAGGCGGGGTCGTGGCACTTCCCGACGAGCTCGCGGACATGCTTCTCGGGTCGATCGTGGATGGACAGTTCCCAGTCGAGTCGGTCCTTCCCTCAGAGGGGGAGCTGGCCCTGAAGTACGGGATGAGCCGACTGACGGTCCGCGAAGCGGTGCGCATCCTGCGGTCGCAGAACATCGTGACGATCCATCGCGGTCGTGGCACGTTCATCAACCCGCCGCAGGCGTGGACGTCGCTGGCTGCCGTTGTCCGCATTGAGGAACACCGGTCGCCGTCGGGGGGAGTGTCGGGACGCCTGATCGAAGCGAGGCGGATGGTCGAGATCGGTGCAGCACAGTTGGCCGCCGTCAATCGGTCGAAGGAAGATCTGGAATCGCTGGCGGCCAGTATCGAAGAAATGCGACTCGCCAACAGGTCGAACCGGGTCGAGCTATTTGTCGAGGCGGACATCGCCTTTCATGACGTGATAATGCATGCGACCGCAAACATGTTTATTCCGTTCATGTTTGAACCGTTCGGCAATCTTCTGGTGGAGGCCCGCACCGAGACATCGTCAATTCCGGAGATCCAGGTGAACGCAATCGCCATGCACGAAGCGATTCTCGAGGCACTCACCTCCGGTGATCCCAGGCGGAGTCGCGACGCCATGGAGGCCCACATGGACCAAACCGAAAAGGACTTGCGCCGATACGTAATCGACGCCGCGGACGACACGTCCGGGCGTACCTGATGTTGCTCACCGGCACCGAACCCCTGCAGCTCGCCGCGAAACAGGAGTGGCCACGAAGGACCGAGCACGTGACCGCGCGGGCGGACTCGAGAGGGGCGCGACCGTGACCACTGCGCTGAACACCACGCTGTACATGCGCCCGGATCGCAACCTGGCGCTGGAGCTGGTGCGAGTCACCGAGGCCGGCGCGATGGCGGCCGGCCGCTGGGTGGGACGCGGCGACAAGGAAGGCGGCGACGGTGCCGCCGTCGACGCGATGCGGCAACTCGTCTCCTCGGTGTCGATGCGCGGTGTTGTGGTCATCGGTGAGGGCGAAAAAGACGAAGCGCCAATGCTCTACAACGGCGAACACGTCGGTAACGGGGTCGGCCCAGATTGCGACGTCGCCGTGGACCCCGTCGACGGGACCACGCTGATGGCCAAAGGGATGCCGAACGCGATCTCAGTCCTCGCGGTTGCCGAACGCGGCGCGATGTTCGACCCGTCGGCGGTGTTCTACATGAACAAGATTGCCGTAGGGCCCGACGCCGCCGACGCCATCGACATCACCGCACCCATCTCGGAGAACGTGCGTGCGGTGGCCAAGGCGAAGAAGTCCTCGGTGTCCGATCTGACGGTGTGCATCCTGGATCGCCCCCGGCACGCAGAGCTGATCGGGCAGGTCCGCGAGACCGGCGCCCGGATCAGGCTGATATCCGACGGCGACGTAACCGGCGCTATCGCCGCGGCGCGGCCTGATTCGGGCACCGACCTGCTGATCGGAATCGGTGGAACACCCGAAGGAATCATCGCCGCGGCCGCGATGCGGTGCATGGGAGGGGCGCTGCAAGCGCGTCTGGCGCCCACCGATGATGCCGAACGCCAGAAGGCAATCGACGTCGGCCACGACCTTGACCGCATCCTGTTCACCGAGGACCTGGTCTCAGGGGACAACGTGTTCTTCACCGCCACCGGCGTCACCGACGGTGACCTATTGCGTGGTGTCGCCTACACCGGCGGTGGCGCCCACACCCAGTCAATCGTGATGCGGTCCAAGTCGGGCACCGTCCGCGTCATCGAGGCATACCACCGCCTCGACAAACTCCGCGAATTCGCCAGCATCGATTTCACGGGGGACGACAATGCGCTCGCCCCGATGCCATGAAGCCAACCCGAATCACGTTACCCGGCCGGTGGCCTTCGCCACCGGGAGAGACCTGTTGGATGCCGCTCGCGACTTGCGGCTTCCGATCAATGAATTCGGCCCAGCGGCCGAAGGGACTTCGGGCCATTTCACTAGCTCAAGCAGCTTTTGAACTGCGTATGGGCCCTTGACATGGCTCGCGCCGAGGAGTTGCCTCATGAGTAGTTGAAGTATCAGCCGGCCCTGGGCCGGTGTCGCCCCCTGGACTGGCGGCGCCACCGCGAAAACGTATGCCGCCCAGGAATTGTCCGAAGACCTCCGGGACAAATACGCAGTCCGCAGCCACATCGTCTATGCCGCCTCTGCGGTGCAGTCCCCTCATGATTGGAAATTGTTATGCCCGGATCCAGAACATCCGTCGAATCACTCGGCGAATTAGGTGATCGCACGATCAGCAAGGTCAAGCGGCGGGTTTTGCCGCTGATCGTCTTTCTCTACTTCATCGCGTTCCTCGATAGGAACAATGTCGGCTTCGCGAAGCTGACAATGAGCGACGATCTCGGGCTCAGCGCAACGGCTTTCGGGTTGGGCGCCGGGGTGTTCTTCGTCGGATACGCCATCTTCGAGATCCCAAGTAACGCAGGCATGCTGCGGTTCGGTGCCCGCAAGTGGATCGCCCGCATCCTGCTGACGTGGGGTTTCTTTGCCACGGCCATGGCCGCAGTGAACAACGAGATGACGTTCTACATAATCCGATTCCTGCTGGGCGCCGCGGAGGCCGGATTCTTCCCGGCCATCATCCTGTATCTGACGATGTGGTTCCCCTCCCGTCAGCGGGTCGCAGTCTTGGGGGTATTCATCCTCGCCCAGCCGATCGCCAACGCGATCGGCGCACCGATCTCGGGCCTGCTGCTCAAGATGGACGGCATCCTCGGCTTGGCCGGGTGGCAGTGGATGTACATCGTGGAGGGTGTTCCCGCGATGCTGATGGCCTTTGTAGCGCTGAAGGCGATGACTGACTATCCCAGGGACGCGATGTGGCTGACCCTCGAAGAACGCACGTGGCTGCAGGACACGATGGACGCCGAGGACGCGGCCAAGGGAACCGGGCACAAGCACAGCTTCATGGCAGGCCTGAAGGATCCCCGCGCCCTGATCTTTGCGGCGCTGTACTTCGGTCTGGTGATGGGCATCTACGGGCTGAGCCTGTGGCTACCGACGATCGTCAAGGCGATGGGTGATCTGTCGAACACGCAGGTCGGCTTTATCGTCCCGATTCCATACATCTGTGCGGCGATATTCGTCTACATCTGGTGCAGGCACTCGGACCGCACCGGTGAACGTGTCGGTCACACCTCGGGCGCCATGTTGCTGGGCGCTCTCGGCATGGTCGCCTCCGGGTTCTTGATTCAGACCAGCCCTGTCCTGGCGTTGATCGCGATCTGCGTCGCAGCGATGGGCATCTTCGCGGCGATATCACCGTTCTGGGAGCTTCCGGCCGCCGCGCTTGCCGGGGCGGCCGCGGCGTCCGGCATCGCGTTGATCAACTCGCTGGGCAACCTGGGCGGGTTCGCCTCGCCGTACGCGGTCGGTGTACTGGTCGACAAGACCGGTGACTCGAAGTACGGGTTGCTGATGCTGGCCGCGGTGTTGTTCATCACCGCCACCGCCACCTTCCTGTACGGCCGGAAGATCCACGCCGGGACGGTGCCTCCCCTGACGGACGATGAGCTGCGCGCCAAGGAATTGGGCGTCGACGTCTCCGCCGAGGAAGTGCAGCACCGGGACGACCCCAGCGGCGAACCCGTCGCTCCGGCGAAGGGGACGCCGTAATGCCGGAGCGCCGGTCGCAACAGTGGTACGCCGGGCCGGACCCGCGGAACAATTACCTGCACCGGGCATGGATGCGCCGCGGGGTACCGGACCACGCGTTCGACGGCCGGCCGCAGATCGCCATCGCAAACACCGCCTCCGATCTGACGCCGTGCAACGCCCATTTCGACGAGGTCGCCACCAGCGTCAAACAGGGTGTGTACGAGGCCGGTGGCATTCCGCTGAACCTGCCGGTGATGTCGCCGGGAGAGACGCAGATGCGGCCAACTGCGATGCTGTGGCGGAACCTGGCCGCCATGTCGATCGAGGAGATGTTGCGCGGGAACCCCATCGACGGGGTGGTCTTGCTGGGTGGTTGTGACAAGACCATCCCCGCGCTACTGATGGCCGCGGCCTCAGTAGATTTGCCGGCCCTTGTGCTGCCGGGCGGTCCGATGCTGACCGGGCATTTTCGAGGAGCGGCCCTGGGCTGCGGGACGGACGTGTGGCGCTTCGGTGAGGAGGTCCGCGCCGGACTGATGTCCCAGGAGGACTTCCGCAAGTCCGAATCGGGGATGATCCGCAGCAAGGGGCACTGCAACACGATGGGCACCGCCTCGACGATGGCCGTCATGGCCGAGGCGCTGGGGACAACGATTCCCGGAGTCGCCGGCACCCCTGCCCCGGACAGCCGGCTCCTCGAGCACGCCCACGCCGCCGGCCGGTTGGCGGTGGAGATGGTTCAGGAGCAGCGGCGGCTCAGCGACGTCATCACGCTCGCGTCGTTCCACAACGCGATCGTCGCGTTGGCCGCCACCGGAGGATCCACCAACGCAGTCGTGCACCTGCTGGCGATCGCCGGGCGGCTGGGGATCGAGTTGCGGCTGGAGGACTTCGACCGGATCGGTTCCACGGTGCCGCTGCTGGTGAACGTGCAGCCGGCCGGCACGTACCTGATGGACGACATGCACCGGGCCGGTGGGCTTCTCGCTGTCCTTCGTGAGGTGAAGGACCTGCTCGACCCGACCGCGGTGACCGTAACCGGCCGGCCGCTGACCGACTACCTCGGCGACGCCCAGATCTGGGACGAGGACGTCATCCACCGCCGGAACGCCCCGCTGATGGACAACGCCGGCATTGCCGTGCTCCGGGGCACCCTGGCGCCCAACGGCGCAGTGATCAAACCGGCTGCCGCGTCCAAGGATCTGCTTGTGCACCGGGGCCGGGCGGTGGTGTTCGACAGCATCGAGGACTTCCACGCCCGCATCGACGACCCCGACCTGGACATCGACGAGACCTGCGTGATGGTGCTGCGCGGTTGCGGACCCAAGGGATACCCAGGGATGCCGGAGGCCGCGAATACTCCACTGCCGGCCAAGCTGCTCGCCGCCGGTGTTCGGGACATGATCCGGATCTGTGACGGCCGGATGAGCGGCACCGCCTACGGCACCGTCGTGCTGCACGTGGCGCCGGAATCGGCTGCGGGCGGGCCGCTTTCACTCGTCCGTGATGGCGACATGATCAGCCTGGACGTCCCCAACAGGCGGGTCGACCTGGATGTCCCCGTCGAGGAGTTGCGGCGCCGCCAACCCTCGGAAGCAGCGGCGGCATCCTATAGTTCGCCGCTGCGCGGCTGGCAGCAGTTGTACGTCGACCATGTCATGCAGGCCGACCGGGGAGTAGATCTGGATTTCCTCGTCGGCTCCAGCGGTGACACCGTGACCCGCGATTCCCACTGACCATGAACCGGCCAACACTTCTGTCCGCGGTTCCGGTGCCCTTTGACGCCAACGGTGACCTGGACGTCATAGGCCAGAAAACGCTGCTGCACCACCTCAAGGACACCGGCATCGGCGGCGTGTTCATCTCCGGCACCACCGGCGAATTCACGGCGCTCGAGAACGACGAACGAGCCGTCGTGCTCAGCGCGGCGCTCGAGGTGTACGGGGCGGATGCCGTGTATACACACGTCGGTGCCGCTGCGGCCCGACAGGCCGAAAGCCTTACCGCCCAGGCGGTTGCGCTCGGCGCGCGGAACCTGGCCGCGATCACCCCGTTCTACCTGCCGGCTGGCCCCGCAGCCTTGGTGGACTACTACCGCCGGTTGGACGCCGTCGCCGATGACGCCCGAATCTATGTCTACCTGTTCGCCGCCCGCACCGGCTGCACCGTCACTCCCGACCAACTGGCCGAACTGGCCACGATTCCGTCGGTCGCCGGGGCGAAGATCAGCGGCGAACCGATAACCCAAGTCCTGCAATATGTCCGGGCCGCCCCTGACGACTTCGAGGTGTACTCCGGCAATGATATTGAGTTCGGTGACTTCGTCCGCGCCGGCGGCACCGGTGCCGTATCCGGGGTCTCCAGCGTGTTCCCGCGACCATTCCTCGACCTCGCAGATGCGCTGCACCGCAGTGACGACCAGGCGGCCGCCGCGGCGCAGGACCGCATCAAACAGGCCGTCGAAGCCGTCAACGGGGCCGACATCGCTCTCCTGAAGGCAGGCCTTACCCTGCAAGGCCTGCCGGCGGGCCCGACCCGGGTGGCCCTTGACCGGCCGACCCCCGCGCAGCTGGAAACCCTGCGCACCGCAGTCCGGGACCTGATATGACAACGTCTACACGCCAACGGGTCTTGTCATCGCCGCCGCGAAAGATACTCCTGGACAGGATAATTCCCGCGACGCGTCTCTGTTCAACGGAGATCACCGATCGGAAGGCAGCCCCCTAATGAGTTCTTCACTCCCAACCGCTCGCACGGCCGTCGTCACCGGCGGCGCATCACCCCGCGGAATCGGCCGGGCCACCGCCGACCGGTTGGCCCGTGACGGGTGGTCGGTGGCGATCCTCGACATCGACGAGGGCGCCGCCAAACTCGCAGCCGCCGAGGTGGCCGACGAGCACTCGGTAGACACCCTCGGTGTCGGCGCCGACATCTCCGACGGGCACTCGGTGCAAGAGGCCATCGCGCAGGTCGAGTCAGAGCTGCCGCCAATCATCGGACTGGCCAACATCGCCGGGGTCAGCTCACCGACCGATTTCCTGGACGTCACACCGGCCGAGTGGGACCGGGTTTTCAACGTCAACATGCGCGGCACATTCCTCGTCACCCAACGCGTCCTGCCCGCGATGATCGCTGCCGGGGTGGGTCGGATCGTCAGTGTCTCCTCCATCTCAGCACAGCGTGGTGGCGGCACGTATTCGAAGGTGCCCTACAGCGCGTCCAAGGCGGCCGTGATCGGGTTCTCGCGGGCTTTGGCCCGGGAGATGGGCCCGCACAACATCACGGTGAACTCCGTTGCGCCAGGGCCTATCGACACCGAAATCATGGGTGGCACGCTGACCGACGAGCGCAAGGCGCAGATGAGCGCCGACATCCCCCTCGGCCGGGTCGGTACCGTCCAGGACGTTGCCGCCCTGCTGACCTTCCTGATGAGTGAGGACGCCGGCTACATCACCGCGGCGACCTACGACGTCAACGGCGGCCTGCAAATCTCATGACTTTCTCTACCCAACCCGAGGAGCTGGGATGACCGCGAAGAGCGCCGACATCCACCGCCCGTCGGCCGAGGAAGTCCTCACCGCCGCGCCGCCTGTGCGGCGCGAACCCGGTGCGCGAGAACGTATCCGGGCCGCTCACGTCGCGGCCGGTCGGCGGATCGCCGCCCTCGACGACGACCCCACCGGCTCGCAGACGGTGCACGACGTCTCGGTGGTGACGGTGTTCGAGGATGCCGAATACGCGGCCGCTCTTGCCGAACCCGGTTCCACCTGCTTCGTGCTGACCAACACCCGCAGCCTGCCCGAGGACGCGGCGGTCGAACTCACCACCGGTGTCGCCGCCAGCCTGTTCACCCTTGGGCAGACCTTGGGCGCACCCGTGGAGGTCGTCAGCCGCAGCGATTCCACCTTACGTGGACACGTCCTCCCCGAGATGCAGGCCATCGACGCCGCGCGGCGCCGGGTCACCGGCGAAGGATTCGACGGCGTGCTGCTGGTGCCTGCCTACTTCGAAGCCGGCCGTTTCACCGCCGGCGACATCCACTGGGCCATGGTGTCCGGGAAACCCATCCCAGCCGGGGACACGGAGTTCGCCAATGACGCCACCTTCGGCTACACCTCGTCGAATCTGCGCGAGTTCGTCGCCGAGAAGAGCAACGGCACGATCACCGCGGACCAGGTTCACTCCATCTCCCTGGCCGACATCCGCGAGGGCGGACCCGACCGGGTGGCCGACATACTCGCCGCGGTCAGCGGCGGGGCGTTCGTCGTGATCAATGCCACCGACTATGCCGACCTGGAGATCGTCGTTCTCGGCGGCCTTCAGGCGCAGGAGCGGGGCAAGTCGTTCGTATACCGTTGTGGTCCTTCGTTTCCCCGTGCTCTGGCCGGGCTCGAACCTCAAGGCCCGCTCACAGCGGCGCAGATCTGGCCGACCGGTCGTCCGAGCGCCCACGGGCTCGTTGTCGTCGGTTCGCATGTTGGCCTGACCAGTCGGCAGGTCGCCAAGGCGCAGGAACGTGGCGGGCTCACCGAAACCGAACTACACGTGCCCACCTTGTTGGACCCCGGCCGGCGAGACGCCCACGTGGCCGACATCGGCAGGCAAGTCATCGAGGCGCTCGCCACTTCCGATGCGCTGCTGTTCACCAGCCGCACGCTCATGCGCGGCGGCGACGCCGACGACAGCCTGGCCATCTCCCGCAACGTATCCACCGCGGTCATCGAGGTCGTCCGAGCCGCACTCGCCGCGCACCCGGCATGGGTGGTCGCCAAAGGCGGCATCACCTCCCATGACGTCGCGGTCCGTGGCCTCGGCATCCGGCGCGCAGAGGTCATCGGCCAACTCTTTCCCGGCATGGTGTCGGTGTTCCGCCCCATCGAGGCGGCACCCGAAGCCGTCGGTATTCCCTACGTCGTGTTCGCCGGCAACGTCGGTGACGACAACAGCCTCGCCGACGTCGTCGACCTCTTCGCCGGACGGCGATGATCCCTCCGGCACCTCGCTCAATTCACCACTCGCAGAAGGAAATAACAGACATGACGAACGTCGGATGGATCGGTCTGGGAGCCATGGGTTCTCCCATGGCATCTTTCGTCGCGAAGGCTGGGCACGTGGTCACGGCCTTCGATATCGACCCGCAGAAGGCTGCGGCCCTGGCCGGCGACGGCGTCAAAGCTGCGGCGACGGTCAGTGACGCGGCGGCCGACGCCGACGTGCTGGTGTTGATGGTTGCCACCGCCGATCAGGCCGAATCGGTGCTTTACAGGGATGGCAATGCCGCCGCGGCACTCAAACCGGGCAGCGTCGTGCTGCTGATGGCCACGGTCGGACCAGCAGCCGTCGAGGACTGGGCACGGCGCCTGGCCGTGACCGGCGTGCAGATCGTCGACGCCCCGGTGTCCGGGGGTGCCGCCAGGGCCGGGCAGGGCGATCTGCTCATCATGGTCAGCGGCTCGGAGACCGCGCTGGCCACGGCGCAACCGTTACTGGACGTGATGGCCCGCAATGCCCCCGTCGTCGGTACGGAACCCGGGGAAGGGCAGAAGGTCAAACTCGTAAACCAGTTGCTGTGCGGGGTGCATGTCGCGGTCGCAGCGGAAGCCCTCGCCTACGCCGAGGCGCTCGGCCTGGACGCCGGTCAGACGTGGGAAGTGCTCCGGCACGGCGCGGCCGCATCGTTCATGCTCGACGACCGCGGTGCACGGATGATCGACAACCCGAACAACGACATCCGTTCCGCCGTAGACATTTTCGTCAAAGACATGGGGCTGGTCACCCAAGCAGCCCGCGCGAAGGCGTACCCCACCCCACTGGCTTCCGCGGCCGAACAGGTCTACCTCGCCAGCCGCCGCGCCGGCCTCGGACGCGCCGACGACTCCTCCGTCATACAAATTCTGCGCGGCACGGCCACCGCATCGACCTGACCAAGCGGGATGTTCGGAGGAGAACAACATGTCCGATTCGACCGACTACTCATCCTTGTTCCGGCTCGACGGCCGCAAGGTTGTCGTTGTCGGTGGCGGCAGCGGACTTGGCCAGGCCGCCAGCGTCGCGTTGGCGCAGTTCGGCGCCAAGCTAGTGGTCGCCGATGTCAACGTGGAGGGTCTGAAGGACACCGTCGCCGAGATCGAAGCGCAGGGCTACAACGCCGAATCCGCCGAAATCGACGTCACCGACACCGAATCCGTCGACGCTCTGGCGGCTTCACATCCCGATACCGAAGTTCTGGTGGCGACACCCGGGATCAACGTGCGTAAGCAGTTGCTGGACACCACCGACGACGAGTTCGACCGGGTCATCGACGTCAGCCTCAAAGGCACGTACCGGCTCGCCAAGGCTTTCGGCCCAGGGCTTGTCGCGCGCGGCAAGGGCAGCATCATCAACTTCTCCAGCTTCCGCGCGCTGGTCGTTGAGCCGGGCCAGGGACTGTACGCCGCCGCGAAAGGCGGTGTGCTGCAACTGACTAAGGTCCTGGCGGCCGAACTCGGGCCTGCGGGTGTACGAGTAAACGCCGTGGCACCCGGCCCGTTCGAGACACCATTGACGGAGCAGATCAAGTCCGATCCCGACTGGTATGGCGCCTACGCGGACAAGACCGCGTTGAGGCGCTGGGCCAAGCCAGACGAGATCGTCGGCGCGATCCTGTTCCTTGCATCGGACGCATCCACATACGTGACCGGCACCCTGCAGTTAGTCGACGGTGGGTGGACCGCAATCGACGGCCGCTTTGTCCCGAAGGTCTGATGCGTGACGGAGCAGCAGCAGGTCCTGCTTGCACCCGTCGACAGAACTTTCCGCCGACGCGGTTTGTTTATCCGATTGCGGGTAGACGATCCGCAGGCAAAGAGGAGAACGCTTATGCCCAATGAATTGCAGGGCCGCAAAATTGCTTTTCTGGCCGCCGACGGGGTCGAGCGGGTTGAGCTGGAACAGCCGCGCGATGCTATCCAGAATGCCGGCGGAGAGGTGGCACTCCTGTCAGTGAAGTCCGGTGAAATCGACGCACGCAACCACGATCTCGAGCCGGCGGGCACGTTCGCCGTGGACCGAGTTGTCGGAGATGCGCGGGTCGAGGACTTCGACGGGCTCGTGCTGCCAGGCGGCACTGTCAACGCAGACAAACTGCGGCTCGACGAATCAGCGGTGAGGTTCGTCGGTGAGTTCGTTCGCTCGGGTAAGCCGGTCGCGGCGATCTGCCACGGACCATGGGCCCTGGTGGAGGCGGGCGTAATCCGCAACCGCACGCTGACGTCCTATCCCAGCCTGCGCACCGACCTGCGCAATGCAGGCGCCACAGTCGTCGACCAGCAGGTGTGTATCGACGGGAACCTGGTCACCAGCCGATCCCCGAAGGACCTAGACGCCTTTTGCCAGGCAATCACCGACCACTTCGCCAACACACCGGCTCGGACCTAAGCCCGGCGACTCTGAAGCCGTTGGCGGTTTGGCGATTGCCAAGCGTGTCGACAGTGGCGGCCTTTGTGATCAGTCATCGTCGTGCAGGATCGGCGAGTAACGATGAAACCCGTTGCGCAACGTCACTGATTCGGCGTCGATTCGCGCGATGTCGCCCCAGAGCGTCAGGAAGGTTCCTCTGTGCCGACGGCGTAGCAGCGCGGCCAGTACCGCAGGACGGCGGGCATCGGAGCGTTCATACCCCAGGTAAGACGATCGGGTCCGGGGGCTGACCACAAGGCCGAACAGTCTTGGGGCGGCCGGGTTCTCATCGAGGTCGCCACCGACGTCGACGCGCACATCGACCACGGCGCCGACGCGTTGCGCGGTCGCATCGAGTACATCGAGCCCAAGGAGCTCACTTAATTGCACGGCGCCCCCCGGGTAGGCGACCGATGAAATGATCGCGCAGCCAATGTTCCACCCAGAGCCCGTCGAAGCGGTCGTCGGTCGGTTTCAACTGCACGACCGCACCGAGCTTGGCGACGAGCCGCCAAGGGAGGGGTTGGAGCTTGGAGTGCGGCGCCTGTCCGCCGAAGATGCGGGTCGCGAGTACCTGGCCGGTCAAGATGCCGGTGATGTGGGGCGCGGGCGTCTCGCGCGCGATGTCTGCCCCGACGGTGATGCCGTCCAGGTCGAGGTCATCGACGATGCCAACGGGCTCACCGGAGTGATCGAGGAGCTGGCGGTCCAGCAGGTGGAGTCGGGCGTCCAGAAGTCGGCCCGTCGGCTTGGGGGCGTCGGGAAAGTCGTCGTCCGAACGAGTCATTGGCCGGCTCCCGTGACGATCATCAAGGGTATTGCCGCCAGCGAGGCGGCCAGAATGAGAACGAGATACAGCGAGGCCAGCACGTTGGTGACGCGACCGTTGACGTGCTCGCCCATGTAGCCGGGATCGTTGGCGACAATGAGGATGGGCAGGTAGGTCAGCGGCAGGGCTATCGCGGAGAACACCACCGAGTATTCGGTCACCAGGATCGGATCCACGCCGGTGAAAAGTACTGCGGCACAGGAGATAACGACGACCAGCATCACGGTGTGGAACCGGGCGGCTTCAGCCGGTTTGCGGAATTTGCCCCACGCCCAGCCGAAGAACTGTGCCACGGTATAGCCCGAGGACAGCGTGGTCTCCAGTGCGGCGCCGAAGGTGGCGGCGGTGATGCCGATCACGACGAACGCCAGGGCGAGTTTCCCGCCGGCGGCAACGACCGGCATGACGACCTGAGACAGCGAGGTCACTTCGATCTGGCCGGGCAGCAGGAGCAACGTGGCGCCGGCGGCGATGGCGACGGAAAGGATGCCACCAAGGGGGAAACCGATCAGCACGTTGAGCCGGGAAGTGCCCAGATCCTTCACGGTCCAGTGTTCCTCGACGGCACCTGAGGAGAAGAAGAAAACCTCATACGGGGTCATCGCTGCTCCGAATAGGGCGATCGCGTAGTACCAGTAGGTGGCGGCGGACTCGGTATCCGGGATTACGGGCGACACCATCTGGTGCGAGAGCGCCGACCAGTTGGGGTGCAGCATGAAGACGGCTACGGCAAAAACGATGAGGCTGAGGCCAAGCAGCCCGGTGACGTTTTCCATCACTGAGAACCGGACGCGCCAGATGACCAGCCACACCCCGAACGCGGCGACGGGAATCCACAGCTTTGGACCGACATCGGTGGCGAGCTGCAATGCCAGGGCGATGCCGCCGATCTCGGCAGTGACGGTCATCAGGTTGATGAAGAATGAGGCGCCGAGGTTGGCTGCGGCCGTTCGCGGGCCGAGTCGTTCGCGGATGATCTCGAAGGTGGCGCGCCCGCTGACCGCGGCGACCCGCCCGGCCATCTGCGCGTAGAGACAGATACCGAGCACGCCAACCGGAACCACCCAGGCCAATGCCAGCCCGAATCGGGAGCCGACGACGGCGTTGGTGACCAGATCTCCGATGTCGAGGAAGCCACCGATGGCGGTGAGGACGCCCAGGGCAACGCCGAAGATCTTCTTCATCAGCGGTAGCTCTGCTCCAACGCATTGGCGCCGTCAAGCAGCTCTTGGCCCAGGGTTCGCAAGTCGGATTGGCCGGGCAGAGCCCGTACCGCTGCATTGGCGTTGTTCAGGGTGCCAATCAGCTCGGTCATCGAACGTGTCAGCAGGCTCTGGCGATCGAGGTCAGCGGGATCCTCCGCTTTCAGCGTGGCGATGCCCTGGTAGGCCTTGACGATTTCGTCGCGTGCATCGGCCAGTTGCACGGCGGTCAGGTCGCGGGTGGAGCGGTGCTGTTCCCACAGCTGCAGAGCCAGCGCAGCCGATCGGGCCGCTGACTGGGTCTCATCCTTGGCGGTCGCGAGCTGGCCGGGCATGCCGTCCCTGTTGCTCGGGCAGCTCGTGAGAACGAAACTTAAAACCGCGGCTAGCGCCAACAAACCGGCTGCGATGCGCACGCCACTCGGTAGAGACGTCACGGGCGCACCCGACTTACCGGCGAGCGGAGATGCCGCTGCATCCGTCAATCGTGGGGTTCAAACCTGCGAAAGCGGCGTTTCTAAGGAGCGTGTCGCTGCGTGATCCGCATTTTCGACTCACAGGACGATTTCGTCGCGGGGTTCATGCACGGCGATTTGACGGCTATTCGGCCCATACGTCCTCGACGTAGTGGTCGGACTCGACGAGGCCGATGAGCCAGTCGCGGGCCTGGTCTTCGTCGGATCCGGTTCGCGCGCAGTAGATGTCAAGAAAAGCCCGGCGCACGGCGGGAGCCATTTTCGCGCCATCGCCGCACACGTAGACGTGGGTGTCCTTCGCAGGGTCACCGAGCAGGTCCCATACCTCGTCGGTGTCGGCGGCGATCCGGTCCTGCACGTAGCGCACCCCGTCCTGCGGTGCACGGGAGAACGCCGGACGCATCCGTACGATCCCCAGCTTTTCGCCCATCTCGAACTGCTCGCGGAAGATGTAGTCCAGGTCGGGGTCACGCACCCCGAAGAAGCACAACGCTGGCGCGTACGGTGCATCGGCCTCGCTTGCCGCCAGCCGGTCGCCGAGGAATCCGCAGAACGGGGCGACGCCGCTACCCGCGCTGACCAGGATCACGTTCCTCTCGGGTTGTGCGCCGGCCCGAAAAGCCTCCCGAGCCGGGTCCACCCGGGCGCGGATCGCCGCCCCCGGACCGATGGCCGCGAGATGGTTGGACGCCACACCCTTGTAAAGGCCGCGACCGGACCGGGCCGGCGCGTCGAGCACGCTGACGATGAGGTGCGCCACGCCGGGCGATCTCCTCGAGGACGACGCGATCGAGTAGTGACGCGGCGTCATCGGCTCGAGCAACTCGAGCAGCTCCGCCCCGCTGACTTCGCACGCCGTGAACTCCAGCAGGCACTCGATTGGGCTGAGCTCACACGGTCCGCCGACCTCGGCGAGGGCTTCCAGCCGTTGCCGTTCCGGTTCGCACGGATTGGATGCCGCGAGCCGACGTAATTGGCTGGCGGTGGCGGGCTTTCGCAGCTCCACGAAATGGGTGAGCAATTCGCGCACACTAACTTCGCGATCCAGGGCGATGAGTCGGCGGCTGCTGCGCCGCGGATTGATCGCCAGCCGCCGGTCAGGATCGATACCCAGTCCTTCCAACACGGCGTCGACCAGCTCGGGCGGGTTGTCGGCGAGCACGGTCAAGTGATCACCCGTCTGATAGCCGACGCCGTCGGGAAGGGCAACTTGCACATGACGTTTGGCCTGACCCAACGCGTTGTCGGCGCTGACCAGTTCGTCGTTCTCCACGACTGTCATCGGCACCACCATGAAACGGGCGTCGATGGCGGCCGTGACCGGTCCCACGATCGGATGCAGGTCGTAGAGCGGTTCGTCGATGGCGGTGACGGGCGCGGCGTCGGGATCGCCGAAGCGCTGCGCCAGGGCCGCCCACAGCGCGGCCGAGAATTCCTCGACCGCCCCGGTGAGATCCCCCGAGGTGTCGGCGTCCGCCAGGGGGACCAGCGGCGTAGCGCCCAGCTCCGTCAGCCGTGCATCGATGCGTTTGGGTACCGCCTGATAGGTATCGGCCCAGTTTCGATCGCCAACACCGAGCACCGCGAAGTTTGGGTTGCCGGCCAGCGCGGCATCGTCGCGCGACAGCCAGGCCATGAATCCGCGCGCGTCGTCGGTGGGCTGGCCGTTGTAGGACGAGGTGACGATCAGGGTCGCATCGGCGTCCGGCAGGGCGCCCGCCGTGTCGTCGAGGGGCGCGACGGTGACGGTGCAACCCATATCGGTGGCATCTTCGGCGAGCTGTTTGGCCAAGGCGCGGCATGTCCCCAGATTCGAGCCGAACAGCACGCTCAGCGTGGTCCCCTGTTTCATCGCCGACGCGTGGCCAGGGATCGGCTGGGCGGACACCTCGGGCGCGACGTCGGACAGACGGTCGTCCGGGGTGCGTCGGACAAGATCGAGGCAGAAGCCGACCGGCCGCCGGCTCAGCGGGCTATTCCACTGCAGCACATAGTGTTGCGAGTCGATCAACCGATACCGGTGCACAAGCCGGGCCAATGCCATGGTGGCTTCGTGCAGGGCGAACTGGCGTCCGATGCAGGACCGCGCCCCGGTGCCGAACGGTTTGAACAACGCCGCAGGGCGCGCTGCGGCCCGAGCGGTGTCAAACCGGCCCGGATCGAAGAACTCCACGTTGTCACCCCAGCCGGGCTGTCGATGAAGTGCCCCCGTGAGCACCGTGACGGCCTCGCCGGCCATGATGCGGTACTTGCCACCGATGACGGTGTCCGCCAGAGCCGTTCGGTCGAACCCGAGCACCGGCGGCGACAGTCGCAGCGTCTCGTCGATCACCTGCCGCAGATAGCTCAACTTGCCGATGTCGTCGTAGGTCGGCAGGTAGTCGTTGTCATCGCCGAAGACTGCATCCACTTCGGCTTCGACGCGCTGGTGCACCGCCGGATGGTGCATCAGGTTGTACAGCGCATTGGGCATGAGCTCCGATGTCGTCAGCTGTCCGGCGACCAAGAACGTCATGATCTGATTGCGGATGTTCTGCGGATCGAGCACCGGCTCGCCGCCTGAGTCCCGCCCGAGCATGACGTAGAGCAGGTCGTCGAGATCGGCGGGCTCGCCGGTGCGGTGCGCCTCGATCAAGTCATCGAAGTACGAATGCAGGAAGGCGAGTTCGGTGTCGAATCGACTTGTCGTGCCGTCCTTCCCGAGCTCGGCGAGCGCGGCGGTGAAGCTTGCCGGGACCGGCGAGAGACCATCGTGGTTGAACGAATCGAATCGTGCTCCGAACCCGGCCAGCGCGACAGTGTCCATCGCCAGCTTCTGCAGATCGGCCGGGGCGTCCACGGGTTCATGACCAACGCGCGCATCCCAGCGGTCGATGAGCTGTGAGCTGATGTCGAGCATGGCCGCGTGGTAGTTGCGTAGACCGGCATAACTGAAACCGGGCAGCAGAACGTCGTGCGCCTTCTGCCAATTCGGTTCCCCGTGGTAGGCAGTGAACAGCCCGTCACCCGCCAGCGGACGAGCCCGAGCCAGCGATTGGGTTAGGTTTTTGGCGAACCTGCTCTCATCGCAGAGTTCGTCGACCAGGTCAGCTGAGCACGCATAGAGCTTGCGGAAACCGTTGTAGTCGGCATAAAACAGCGGCCCGTGCCGCTCGCCCAGAATGTCGATCGGTAGGGCGTAGGGGCGGCCGGCGACGTCGGCCCAAGAGGGGAGCGGGCCCTCGGCGGACGGGACATCGTCGAGCTGCGGGGGCAACGAAGGGGCGAACTCGGCCATGCCGGGCAGCATAGGTCGCACACCGGGGTATCAATCTGCCGATTCTGACAATTCATGCGTTGGTTGCGGCGATGTGTAGCCCGCACGAGCGGTCGACTAAAGGTGCCACCTCGACCACGCCGCCTGCTTGGTCGTGCCGGCAACATCGGCGACGCCACCCCACGATTCGGATTGCGCCAGGTTCCGGGCGGACCGGCCCAAGCACTCGCCGAGGTAGTGGCTGAGCCCCAGCAGGGCTTGGAAGGCTGCAGGGTCGCTGCTCACGGTGATCTCGTCGAGCAGTGTGCGCACCTCGGCCTCGATAGCGCCCGGATCTCGATTCATGCCAGCCGCACCTCGCGGACCTCATCCGGGTCATCGAAGCCCCGAGTCCAGGACGTCTTAGGCCAGTGCCATGTGGCGACCCGGGCCGCGGGCTGATATTCGACCGTGTACAGCGTGCCGAAGCCGACCTCGAACTGATCGTTGCGCATCGGGGGCGCCAACATTGCCGTAACCAACTGCTTCATTGATGTTGTGCCGGTTTGCAATTCATTCAAATGCGACAGTCGTCCGACGCTGTTGAATCGGGCGGCGTGAGACTCATGCTCGACCCGGTCGAGCCGGTGGTTGGTCGTCGCGCGAAGGTTGCTCACTTCGGCAGATTGCCCCGGCGCGACGAAGACGGTCGCATGGTCGCCGGCGCAGTCAACCAGAGCGAGGTTGTAGGACTGCGAAACAGGGATCCGCCGAAGTGCGCTGACTGCCTGCTTGACGGTCGCGCAGGTTTCCAGGACGTAGCGCACCACGATCGGGATGGCGAAGCCTTCGCCCACATCGGGGCGGCCACCGAAGGTGAGCGAAACCGCCAGCCCGTCCTCGTTCATACCATCCAGCAGTCCCCAAAGCATGTCACTGCTGCCGAGCACTCGGCGGCCCCCGGAGTAGTCAGTTGACGCAATCACAGCCTCGAAGAGTGCCTGGTCGTAGTCGTAGTTACGGACCAGAGCAGGTTCTCCGCCTGGCAGCACTACTTGGGAACAGCCGACGGAGAACGCGGGGACACACCACATCGACAGCATCTGGGCGGCGACGGAATCGCCACGGCTGAGATCGCACAGGCGCTCCCAGGTCGGAACCAACTCGGGAAGGTATCGGGTGAGCGCACGGCGACACTCTCGTAGCGATGGCCGCGCAGCCAACCCCTCGCGGGTGTACCAGTTGCGGTAGGCCGGCCAAGTCGCGTCGAACAACGCCTGCCAGCGTTCTCCGGGTTGGGTTTCCCGGTACGCGTGCACCGTCATGACGCGGCCCCCGCTGATGGCGGCGGCGCGCGTTGAGGTGGTGGCGGGCGGACGAACCGCCGCCCAGCGCAACCCGTATTCGACCCAGTCTCGCCAATGGCTGTCGGGTGCGGGAAGCGGCGGGGGGGCGGTAGCAAGGGCTGCATTCATGCGTCAAGGTTTACTTGACGGCAACCCATCCGTCAAGTTTTCCTTGACGGTCTCGAGAGATCCGCTGGTCAGTGATGTGTGGCGTATCGCCGCCTGTTCGGCAGGACTTTCGAGACTTTCGTATGTGGCGATAGACCGGGCTCGACATCGCGGTAAGTTGCCACGCGTGAGCGAAGACAGGGTGCGTGTGCAGGTGGGTGCCAGCGGGGTTGCGACGGTGACGATGGTGCGCGCCGACAAGCACAATGCCCTTGACCAGGCGATGTTCGACGGTTTGGTGAATGCCGCCGAGCAGCTGGCAGATGACACATCGGTTCGCGCGGTCGTGTTGCACGGCGAGGGAAAGAGCTTCTGCTCCGGCCTGGACGTCGCCAGCTTCATGGGCGGCCGCGGCGGCACGGGCGTTCTGCTGACCCGAGACCGCGATCGACTGGCCAACTTCGCTCAGCGCGTGACCTACGACTGGTCCTTGGTGCCGGCGCCGGTCATCGCCGCGATTCACGGCAATTGCTTCGGCGGCGGTCTGCAGATCGCGCTGGGCGCCGACATCCGGATCGCCGCGTCGGACGCGAAGCTGTCGATCATGGAGATCAGGTGGGGCCTCGTTCCCGACATGGGCATCACCCAGACACTCCCGCGACTGATACCCATCGATGTCGCCAAGGAGTTGACGTTCAGCGGTCGCATCGTTTCTGGGAGTGAGGCTTTGGCGCTGGGGTTGGTTACTCGCACCGCTGAGGATCCGCTCGCGTCGGCGCTGGCACTCGCGGATGAGATCGCCCAGAAATCTCCGGATGCCATCCGGGCCGCCAAGCGCCTGTACAACGAAACCTGGATCAGCGACGACACCGCGGCAGCCCTGGCGCGCGAATCCGAGCTGCAAGCCGGGCTGATGGGCAAGCCCAACCAGATCGCCGCTGTTGTGGCGCGGATGTCGGGAGAGCAGCCGGTCTTTGTCGACCCGAGCAACGAGACGGCGAGCTGATCTCATGGGTGTGCTGGATGCCCCCCGTCGCGTTCATCACCGGCGGGGCACGGGGGCAAGGGCGCGCGCATGCCCGCTAGCTTGCCCTGGACTATTCCCGACGAACGGGGTATCCAGCCGATATGGATGGCATCCCAACGGCCGGCGTGCACACGGTACTGGCCGACGCCGACGGCACTGCTTATCGGTCGTTGCGACAGCGACCGGTAACCCGGGCCGAGCGCTATGCCCTGGGCAAGAGTCTGCGTGAGCGGGTGCCGCGCAAGTCGCTAGCCGACTGGACGGCGCCCACTGACCGTCCCGACCCCGTGGCACTCATCAACGTCAGTCACCAGGGGAGGGTCGACCGGCTGATCCCGATCCGGGTCGGTCGCATGGTCGACTCGCCGTACGGATTTCTGCGCGGAACCGCGGTAGTGATGGCCGAGGACGTCGCGCATCTGCCTGCAACGGGAATCACACCCGTGGTTTGCGGTGACTCGCACTTCGGCAATTTCGGGTTCTACGCATCTCCCGAGCAGGATCTCGTGATCGACCTGAACGATTTCGACGAGGCCCACCCGGGCGGCTGGGAATGGGACTTGCGACGGTTGGCGGCGAGTATCTGGGTCGCCGGCCGCCACAACGGGACGTCGGAGGACCACTGCGGTAACGCGGTGCGGTCCTGTGTGGCGTCGTATCGTCACGAATTGCGGCGGCTCGCCGACCTACCCTTGTTCACAAGGTCTTTCGTGCGGCTTGATGTCGACCGGCTGGCAGCCGAGACGGCGGGGCCGCTCAGTGAACAGGTCGTGCGGTCGGCGAAGCGAGCGCGTTCCCGCACGGGCGACCGGGCGCTGCCACGCTTCACCCATGAGGTGGATGGCGAGCGGAGGATTGTCGAGGAACCGCCCCTGATCACGCGGCTGCCCCCGGGTGAAGCGGAACTACTGGCGGAGGCACTCGACGAGTATCTCGAAACTCTGCCGTCGTACTGGCGACGTGTTCTCGGTGGCTACACGTTGGTCGACGTCGCACACAAGGTCGTCGGGGTGGGCAGTGTCGGTCTGCGCGCCTACGTGGCGTTGCTGGAGGGCTCGTCGGACGAGGACGTTGTTTTCCTGCAGCTCAAGCAGGCTCGCCGATCGGTGCTTGGGCGTTACGTGCACGGTGAATCGGCATGGCACGCGCACCAGGGGCAGCGGGTCGTGGAATACCAGCAGGCGCTGCAGACGGTGAGCGATCCATTGCTGGGGTGGACCACAATGGATGGCCTGCAATACTACGTGCGGCAGTTCCGAAACATGAAGGGACGCATACCTTTAGATGCGATTGATGCGGACGCGCTGGCCGATTACGCCGCGGTGGTGGGCCAGCTCCTCGCCAAAGGGCATGCCAGGACCAGTGGCGCCTCGATGATCGCCGGCTACATGGGCAGCTCCGACCGGGTTGACAAGGCGTTGTGCAAGTTCGCGCGGCGCTATGCCGATCAGACCGAGGCCGACCACGCCGCATTGGTCTCTGCCGTCAACCGCGGACTGCTGCCCGTCGAGCGCGGGGTTTAGGAAGGTGCTCCAACGAGGTGCTCGCACGCATATACGTCGTGGGCGGTGATGTACCACCACAGCGTGTCAGGGACACTTTGGCGGTTGCCCGCCTCACGGCGACATTGTCGCTAATGGTTAGGCGCTCAATGTTTCAGCGGCAATGTCGCTCGGAGGTGGGCAGAACGATCCGCACTGGTGCGGGCTGCCAGCGAAACGGGCCGCGACGTGAGTCACGAAAACCTCGGTGACTCAACGAGTACCGAGTCTCTGACATCAACATAGGCGCCGCAGAGCACAGAGTAGACTCCTAGACGCTCTGAGGCTCGTATCCGCAGATGGCCGCGACTTTGTCGGCCGACGCCGACGTCGGGTCGAAGCGGTATTCGAGCCATTCCGCCGCGAGGCGGCGGGCGAGTTCGATTCCGATGACGCGTTGCCCGAAGCACAGGACCTGGGCATCGTTGCTCAACACTGCGCGCTCAACCGAGAAGCTGTCGTGTGCTGTTACCGCACGCACACCTGGGACCTTATTGGCTGAAATAGCCACCCCGAGTCCGGTGCCGCAGACCAACAGTGCCCGATCGGCCTTGCCGTCTGCGATCATTCGCGCCGCGGTAACGGCGACATGCGGGTAAGCGGTGTGCTCGTCAGGTCCGACCCCGACGTCGACCACCGCGGTGACGCGGTCGTCGGCCTCCAGATCGCGCCTCAGGATGTCCTTGTACTGCAGGCCGGCGTCGTCGCAGCCCACCACGATGCGTAATGTCATTTGCGATGTTCCTCGATTAGTTCGGCGACGACGTGCGTACACATCGCCAGGGATGTCGCGCCCGCGTCAGGTGTTCCGACGCTGCGCTCGGCGAGCGGACGAGCCCGACCGACCTTCGGGCGCAGCTCTGCTGTCTCGGCGGCAGACTTTTCGGCCACCTCAACCGATGCCGACCACGCTGCACGCCAATCGATTCCGTCGCTGACCGCGGCCTCGAACGATTCGACGAAGGGTCCGAGCGCGTCGAGCATGGTCTTATCGCCGCGCCTGGCCCCACCCAGCTGCATGAGGGCGTCGTGGCCAGCTCTGAGTGCCTCGGCGACGTCTCGACCATCGGGTGTACCGGAGTTTCCGAGGCGGTCAGCCGCAGCGGTCAGTGCCGCGCCCCACAAGACTCCGGAGGTACCGCCCGCCTTGGCAGCCCAAGCTTCGCCCGCGGCGGTCAGCACGGTGGCAGTGCCCGCGCCTTGGCGGGCGGTGGACATTGCGGCTTCGGCCGCCGCACCGGTTCCCTTGACCATCCCGCGGCCGTGATCACCGTCGCCCGCGACCGCGTCGATGCGTCCCAAGTCGTGTTCGGCGCTTACCATGTGCGCCGCGATGGCCGAAAGTGCTTCGGCGACAATGGCTCCCGATGCACGTGCGCCGGAGTCCGCGGCCTGTGCTGCCTCGGCGTCCATGGTTCGATCGACCCGGACGCGGGCGATTCCTTCCGATGCGGAGGCTCGACCCTTGCGATAAGCGGGGGTGTCAGTGGGGGAGGTCCACAAGCGCTCGAGTTCGTCGTCGAGCCAGGTCACGGTCAGCGAGCAGCCGGCCATATCGAGGCTGGTAACCAATTCACCCACCTCGGGATCGACAACGACGTAGCCAGCCTCGGTGAGGAGCTGGCTTATGGTCTTCCAGACCACGAACAGTTCCTCGTACTTGGTGCGGCCAAGACCGTTGAGAATCACGGCAATTCGGTTCGACGCACCGGCAGGACGTTCGGCGAGAACCCCGGACACGAGCAGTTGCGCCAGCTCCGCGGCGGAAGGCATGGGGTGGCTCGACACGCCGGGCTCGCCGTGGATTCCCAGGCCCAGGTCCATGCTGCCGGCCGCTACGGTGAAAAGCTGCCGGTCGGCCCCGGGCATCGTGCAGCCGTCGAACGCCACTCCGAGTGTGCGGGTCAAATCGTTGGTCTTCGCGGCGATCCGTTCGACGGTGTCGAGGTCAGCGCCGTCTTCGGCAGCCGCACTAGCACAACGGAATACAGTAAAATCACCGGCGATGCCGCGACGCTTGGCTGATTCTTCTGGCGGAGCACTGGCGATGTCGTCGGTGACAACCAGGTAGCGGGCGTCGATTCCTTCGTCGCGCATCTGTTTCACTGCCAGGCCGAAGTTCATCACGTCGCCGGCGTAGTTGCCGGTCAGCAACAGGACACCCGCATCGCCGTGTGCTGCACGCGCCACGGACGCCGCTTCTGTGGCCGACGGCGAGGTGAAGATGTTGCCAACCACCGCGCCGTCTGCGAAACCGGTTCCGACGACACCGCAGAAGGCCGGATAGTGGCCCGCCCCGCCGCCGACCACCACGGCGACCTTGCCCGACGGGGTCTCGGTGGCACGCACGACGCCACCGGGCACTCCAGTTACGTACCGCGAGTTGGCATCGAGAAACCCTGCGAGCATGTCTTCGCTGAAGGTGGCGGGGTCATTGAACAGACGTGTCATGGGAGGCTCCGAGTCAGTGAATGTGGCTGCCGCCGTTGATGTCAACGGTGGTGCCGGTGAGATAGGCGGCGTCTTGGCTGGACAGGAAGGTGATGACGGCGGCGATCTCCTCGGTGGAGGCGACGCGGCCGATCGGAATGTCGGCGGCCAGCTTGGCTTCCTTCTCCGGCGTGGTGCCGACCCGGATGTTGGTGTCGACCGCGCCCGGAGTCACGGCGTTCACCGTCACTCCCGTATCGGCGATCTCGCGGGCGAGGGCCTTGGTGAAGCCGAGGATTGCAGCCTTGGCCGAGGAGTAGGGCACCTTGCCGAAGACGCCGCCACCGCGCTGCGCGGACACCGACGACATGTTGACGATTCGGCCCCAACCCTGCTCGATCATGTCGGGCAGGAATGCCTTGGTGACGAGGTAGGTACCAGTGGCGTTGACGGCCATCACCGTGTTCCAGAGCTCGAGTGTGGTCTCCAGGAACGGCACGGGTGACGTGATGCCTGCGATGTTCGCCAGCGCCCCTACCGGGGGCAGGTTTCCAGAGCCGACCTCCGCGGCGACGGCGTCACGAGCCGCTGTCACCGAATCTTGCGAGGTGACGTCGATGGAGTGGCCGAACGCCGGTACGGCGAACTGATTGCCGATGTCGGCCGCGACCTTCGCCGATTTCTCGCCGTCGAGATCGAGAATGACAACCGCCCACCCTTCGCGGGCGTACCGCTGCGCAACGGTCATCCCGATGCCGCGATCGGACGTCGCGCCGGTGACGACGGCGGTGCGTGTGGTGCTCATGTTTCTCCTTAGATGAGTTCTGAAATCAGATGTCCGGCCGCAGCGGCGGCTGCGGGTCGTTGGTCATGGGTGATGTCGCGCGTTTCGAGTTCGAGCGAAAAGTGACCGGCGAACCCGGCGTCTGCCAGGGCCTTGAGTCCTCTTCTGAAGTCGACGGTGCCGCGACCGACCGAGAGGTTGATGTCGCCCGGGGCAGCGTCGCGGATGTGGACGTGCTCGATCCGCTTTCCGAAGCGGGCTACGAATTCGATCGGGTCTCCGCCGGAGGCGACGACATGGCTGAAGTCCATGACGATTCCGACGTTGGCGGGCAGGCGATCGGTGAGCAGCTGCGCGCGTTCGAGGTTCCAGCACAGCCGATGAAGGTGTAGCGACTCGGTCCACAGATGAACGCCGCGCGAGGCGGCGACGGTAGCCGCCGACGCGAGTTCGTCGGCGATTCGTGCGACATCAGTCTTCAGCGTCTCGACCGGTGTGTGGTCGATGGCCCCGCAGGGCAACACCAGCGCGCGGGCGTCGGTTGCGACGGCGAGCGCGACGAGCATGTCGAGGTGACCTCGGCGGCCGGCCCTAGGCCCGTCGGCGAGGGGAACGTTGAGGTCACCGATGTCGCAGTTGATGGAGCGGACCTGCAGACCAGACGCGATTACCGTGCGCGCGACGTCCTCGACTGCGGCCATGTCGAGGACGTAGGGCACGTGGTCGCAAACCCCCGGCAGTGCGCCGAGGTCGATTTCGGTGAAGCCAAGAGCGGCAATGGTCGCCAACGCCTTCGGGAGCGGTTGGTGCCTGAACGTGATGGTTGAGCAGCCGAGTCGGCTGTCGAAACGCGGCATCTTGCGGCTCCTCATTAGGGCTTGTGATGGTGATTACAATAGATGGTCGACTGTTAACAGTCAACGGGCAACTGTGTTTTATGTTGACTGTTGACATTGATAGTGTGCGGAGTCACACTAGGTGACGCAGCGCACTGTTGACCGTCAACAGTGACCCAGCTAGAGCAGGATTGAAAGGATGACCATCATGGGCGACGACGCTCTGAGGATGAGGGGTCCGGTGCACGGCACCAAGGACGCCAAGCGGGTTGCGATCGGTTCCGGCGTCGGAGCGGTCATCGAAACCTATGACTTCATCGGGTTCGGCACCGCCGCCGCTCTGTACTTCGGCCACGCGTTCTTCCCGAACTCCAGCCCGCTCGCGGGCACCCTACTTTCGTTCGCGACGCTGGGCGTCGGGTTCGTCGCCCGGCCACTCGGGGGCGTCATCGGCGGACACCTCGGCGACAAGGTCGGCCGCAAGCCGGTCCTCGTCGCGTCGCTGATACTGATGGGCCTCGCCACGTTCGCGATCGGCCTGCTGCCGACCTACGCGGCCGTCGGTGTGCTGGCACCGATCCTGCTGGTGACCGTTCGCATCATCCAGGGCTTGGCGTTCGGCGCCGAGTGGGGTGGCGCCATCCTGATGAGCTACGAGCACGCCCCGTGGAGGAAGAAGGGCCGCTACACCGGCATCGTTCAGGCGGGCTTCCCGGTGGGTCTGCTCATCGCCAACCTGGTGTTCTTCGTCAGCATCCACCTCGGCGGTGACTGGGCGTGGCGGGTGCCGTTCCTGGCGAGCATCATCCTCGTGATCGTCGGTCTGATCATCCGTGCGAAGGTGCCGGAGTCGCCGGTGTTCGAAGACGTCAAAGAGCACGGCGATATCGTCAAGTCGCCGATCGTCGAGGTGGTCAAGAAGGATTGGCGAAACATCCTGCGCGGCATCGCTCTTCGTGTTGCCGAGACAGCCGGCTACGCAGTGTCCATCACCTACATGCTGTCCTACCTGAAGGGCGCCGAGCTGGCGACCAGGTCCGAGACCATCGGCGCGCTGTGCATCGCGGCTGCGCTCGGCATCTTCACCACCTTCAGCTGGGCCAAGCTCACCGATAAGATCGGCCGCCGCCCGCTGTACCTCTGGGTGTGCTCGCTGGGCATTCCGTTCGGCGTGCTGATGTTCGTCACGGTGAACACGGGTCTGTTCATTCTCATCATCGCCACGTTCGTGCTCGCCTACTGCGTGTTCCAGAACGCTCTCGCAGGCTGCCAGGGCGGTTGGTTCCCCGAACTGTTCAACGCGAACACCCGCTCCTCGGGCGCATCGCTGGCCTACCAGATTTCGGCGATGGTCTCCGGCTTCACCCCGTTCATCACCACGCTGTTGTTCGAGGCGTTCGGTTGGTGGGGCCCGGCCCTGCTGTTCAGCGGGTACATGGCCATCGGACTGGTGGCCGCGATTGTCACCCGCGAGACGTGGGGCCCGCGCGAGCGTCAGTTGGCCGAGAAGGCCGCTGCCGAGACCGCCAATCCACACGCGCTGGTCGCCTGATGCGTGCCGAGAAGGTGCGCGAAGCCGCCTATCGCATGCGCCACCACGCCCTCAATATGGGTGAGGCGCAAGGCCAGGGCTACGTCGGTCAGGCCCTTGGTGCGGCCGACATGCTCGCCGCGGTGTACGCCGACCAACTGCGATACCGAGCCGACGATCCGCACTGGGCCGAACGGGATCGGTTCCTGTTGTCCACCGGCCATTACGCCATCGGGCTGTACGCGGCCCTGGCCGAAGCGGGAATCGTCGACTGTCGCCGAACTCGACAGCTACGGGTCCGACGGATCGCGATTGCCGATGTCTGGGATGGCCAGCTACACACCGGGAATGGAGATCTCCGGTGGATCGCTGGGCCATGGCCTGACGGTCGCGGTCGGCATGGCGCTGGGGCTTCGCCACCAGGGTTCCAGTGCGCGGGTGATCAACTTCTTGTCCGACGGAGAACTCGACGAAGGGTCGACGTGGGAGGCGGCGATGGGCGCCTCCCACCACGAGCTGGGCAACCTGATCGCGATGGTCGACATCAACGCGCTGCAAGCCGACGGCCCCACCGTTGGCGTCTTGCGCACCGAACCGGTCGCAGACAAGTGGACGGCCTGCGGGTGGCATGCCCAGCGTGTCGATGGAAACGACGTCGACGCGTTGCTCAACGCGTTCGACAACGTGCGCTCGGAACCCGTCGGCGTGCCGTCGGTAATCCTGTGCGACACCCGGGTCGGCCGCGACGTGCCACTGCTGGAGAACCGTGAAAAGGCGCATTTCATGCGCATCGACGCCGACGAGTGGCGGGTCTGTCGCGAGCAGCTCACCGCCGGACATGAAGGAGCACTCGTATGACTTCCGTTGCCCCACTGAAGACGTCGGCGATGATCGCTTCGTTCGCCGATCCCGGTCAGAAGACCACGCCGGCACCGTTCGGGCACGCTCTCGTGCAGGCGGCGCGCGCCGACGAGCGCATTGTCGGGATGACAGCGGACCTCGGCAAGTACACCGACATGCACATCTTCGCCCGGGAGTATCCGGACCGCTTCTTCCAAATGGGGATGGCCGAGCAACTCTTGTTCGGTGCGGCCGCGGGGATGGCCGAAACCGGGCTGGTTCCGTTCGCGTCCACCTACTCGGTGTTCGCGACCCGGCGCGCGTACGACTTCATCTGCCTCGACATCGCCGAGCCGAACCTCAACGTGAACGTCGTCGGCGGCCTTCCGGGGCTGACTACCGGATACGGACCGTCACATCAGGCCACCGAGGACATCGCGATATTCCGCGGGATGCCCAACCTGACGATCGTCGACCCGTGCGACTCGGTGGACATCGAACAAGCGGTGCCGCAACTCGCCGAGCATCCCGGGCCGACCTACCTGCGGCTGCTGCGCGGCAACGTGCCGACGGTGCTCGACGAGTACGACTACACGTTCGAACTCGGAAAGGCCAAGGTGCTGCGCGACGGCGCCGATGTGGTTCTGATCTCGTCGGGCCTGATGACCATGCGGGCGCTGCAGGCCGCGGACAAGTTGACCGCGCACCATGTGGACGTTGCAGTCGTGCATGCGCCGACGATCAAGCCGTTCGACGCTGAAACGGTTCTGGCGCAGCTGGATTCGGACCGCCTGGCGCTGACGTGTGAGAACCACACGGTGGTCGGGGGCTTGTTCGAGACGGTGGCATCGGCGGCGGTGCGACGCGGGATCGCCAAGCAGATCACTCCGATCGGGTTACCGGATGAGTTCCTTGCTGCGGGCGCCTTGCCCACGTTGCACGACCGGTACGGCCTGTCGACGGCGCAGATCGTCTCGACGGTGCTCGCGCAGCTGTAGAGTTAGCTGTTGACAAGTAAATGTTGACAGTCAAGGAGAAACCGTATGTCGGTCGACGCAACGTCGCTGCTGCGGCTGGAGAAAACCAGTCTGCGCGAGCAGGCGCTGACCGCGCTGCGGAAGGCCATCACCACCGGGAAGTTGCCGCCGAGCACGCACCTGGTGGAGACCGAACTGTCAGAAGCCCTGCAGATCAGCCGTGGCACTCTCCGCGAGGCGATGCGACAGCTGCAGCAGGAGGGTCTGATCTCGGCGGGTGCACGGGGTCGGCTATCGGTGCGTCATCTTGACACCAAGGAGATTCGGGACATCTTCAACGTTCGCGCCGCCCTCGAGTCGTTGGCGGCCCGCGAGTTGGCGGCGAAACCCGACCGGGCTGAGGCCGTCACCGCATTGCGGCGTGCGGTCGACGACATGGACCGTTCGGCAGCGTCCGACCTCGAGGACCGTATCGAGGCCGATCTCCGTTTCCACCACGCCATGTGTCAGCTCAGCGGCAACGAAACGTTGGTCCACCAGTGGTCCTCGCTGGAGGGCAGCATCCGGATGTCGATCATGTTCGCCGGCGTCGACCGGGCGATGAAGAACATGAACGCCAAACGCCATCATGACATCGTGGACGCCATCGAGTCGGGCGACGGCGACGAGGCGGCCGCGGCAGTGGTCGGCCATATGGCCGGTGCCGCAGAGACTTTGGTGTCCGGCGCGGCGGCCGCCGACGTAGCGCAATAAATCAGGCGCAGAGCGCCTATCCCGGTCAAGGGTGCACGACGTATGCCTCGCAAGTCCTTACGATTGCGGTGTGCCAGGCAGAATGTCGTTTCGACACGTGCGTGCGGTGCTTTCGGAGGAGTTCGCCGCGATCCGCAAACACGAACCCGACCTGGATGCTGGACACATCACCGTGTTCAGCGTCCCGTTGCTGCTCGGTCTGGTCGGGGTCCTCGCCATCGGCGTGGTGCCGTTAATCGTCGTTCGCAGCAGCGACGAAACCGACTCAGTGCTGGTCCCGCTGGCGGGATCGTTCGCGCTGACCGCGATCTGTACCGCGGTCGTGGCCTGGCTGACGGCCAACGTGCTGTCGGGTCTAATCGTCATGGTGCTCTACCGCACGAGCCCGCGGACGGCATCTCAGCTCGTGGTCCGGACCATGGTCGAATCCTTCTACCGGATCGAAGACATCACAGGACGCATCGCGCTGCTCGCCGTTGTGGCGGGATTGTTGTCGGTGGCGTTGGGACTGCCGAACCGACAGGGTGAGGATCGCGCCAACAGCGTGCTCGACGATCTGCTCACCGCCCAGCTGGCGTGTCTGGTCGTAGCGCTGTCGATCGCGTTCGTCGCTGAATCCATCCGTTGTGCCGCCGACATCGTCGACGACCAGTCATTGTTGCTCGCTTGGCCGTGGGCATTGCTCATCGCCTCGTTGGGGTGGTCGTTGGCCACAGTGCTCGGCCCGTTCGAGACGACCCGGATGCTCGAGATCCTGCTGAACGACTGGCTACCACCCATGATTTATGGGACGCCCCGGCAGCAACTGATCGATGAACTGCTGCCCTCGTCGGCTCGGTGGTGGGCTGCCCTGGGCCCGCTGCCCCTTATCTTTGGGCTTTGGGCTTACCTGGCATGGCGTCAGAACGGGCTCGTCCACATGCGCGGGTTCCTTGCCGATGACCAGAGCGCAGACTGAGCCGCAACCCGACCTTGTCGGCCTGAATCACCGACGCTCGGCCCAGCCGACCGCATTCGGGATCAAGCCCTGTTCGATCGCCCGGGCGAACTGCGCGTGGTCTCGTTGATTCTGGTCGGCGTACGCCGACGCGAAAGTCACGAAAGCCTGCTCCACTTTCGCGCTGGAGCCGAGGTAATCGTCGATCGCGGCGGCGTCACCGCTGCGCGCGTGGGCGCGGGCCAGAACCTGCCCGCATGCGGCCGCGAACTTCGCCAACCGGTCGATGATCGTCTCACCCTTCGGGATGACCTTGCCGTCGCGCAGCTGGCGGACGTAAAAATCATGCCCGCCATTGGTGGTCCATCCCACGAACATATCGGTGGCACTCTGAATCATGCGCTGACCGTTGATCACTCGCTCGCCGTGGTTGCCGTAGGGGCTGGCTCCCAAGAAACTCTCGTACACCGACGGCACCGCCTGCTTGATCTGGAGGAAGAACGGGTCGCCGGTCCTCCTCTCAACCAGCAACACCAGGTACACCCGCATACCTACGCTGCCGACGCCGACAACCTGGCGAACCATGTCGGCAATGTCGAATCGGGTCAAGAAACTCCACACAGGGTCTGACACCGATCCCCGGTAGGCCGCCATGATTGCTTCCGGGTCTGTGTCACCTACCGCCTGCAAGTGGGTTCGAAACGGTGGGTCTTCGATGATCGTCCGACGACCGTCGGTCACCTGGGTGAGTTTCGCCGACGCCCCGCGGCTGGTGCGCCTGCGTGCCTTGCGTTCGATCCAGCTTCCGAGTTCGTCGGCGTCGTATGGCGCGAGATGGCCGACCAGCTCGTCGACATCGACCCGGTCGTACCAGATATCGATCTCCGGCATCGTCGCATACTGGCGGAGCTTGCTAGCGTATCCACGATATGCTGCCGAAACCGATTGTCGAGCACCAGCTTCCGATAGCCCATTGTCTCGCGCGAGGACCACAAGCGAAGCGGCGAGGCGCTTGACGTCCCATTCGAACGGGCCGGGGACGGTCTCGTCGAAGTCCCGCAGGTCGAAGGAGAGGTTCCGCTCTGGTGTGCGCCACAGCCCAAAGTTGAGCACGTGCGCGTCACCGCACAGTTGGACGTTGATCCCGGTGTTGGGTGTCGATGCCAGATCGGTAGCCATCACCGCAGCGGCCCCCCGGAAGTAGGTCCACGGAGTTGCAGCCATCCGACCGTGACGGATCGGAACCAGATCCTGTGCGCGAGTTTCGCTTTGAGCAAGGATGGTTGCCAGCGGGTCGTGCCCGCGGCCGGCGGAATCCCAGTCGGCGAGGGCGCGGCGCGGCACGATCTTTCGTGCGGAACTGCCTTCGCCGCCACGCTCAGGTCTGTGGATAGTCTTGCGGTCCTCGATGGATCGGCTTTCGGGCCGGAGCGGCATCGCCGGAAGCTATCACAGGTGTTGACGCCGTCAACGAGCTCTGTTGTTATTACTGGTCATTCGAGATCGCTTCGCGTGCTTCGATGTCGCAAGCAATCACGTAATCGCTGGTCAAAGAGTTTTTTAGAGCGGTAGACAGGCGCAAACCGGTGTGCTGACACTTCATCTCGAGCGGGCGAAGTTACCCGCCGGTAGACTGCCGACGGGGAACGGAGGGGTTCGTGATCGAACACAAGTCCATCGACATCCACGGCGAACGGCTGGCCTATTACGACGAAGGTCACGGCGAGGCTCTCCTGCTGATTCACGGCATGGCGGGCAGCTCTCAGACGTGGCGAGAGATTCTGCCGAGACTCGCCAAGAAATACCGGGTGATCGCGCCCGACCTGTTGGGGCACGGACAATCCGCCAAACCGAGGACCGACTACTCGCTCGGTGCATTCGCGGTCGGGTTACGCGATCTGCTCGACGAACTCGAGGTGGACTCGGCGACCGTCGTCGGTCACTCGCTCGGCGGCGGAATCGCGATGCAGTTCCTCTACCAGCACCCCGACTACTGTCGACGGCTCATCCTCATCAGCAGCGGAGGATTGGGTCAGGATGTCGGCTGGATCCTGCGCTTGCTTTCGGCGCCGGGAGCCGAATTGGTCATGCCGGTGATCGCGCCGGGATTTGTTCTGCGCGCGGGTAATTCGGTCAAGTCATGGCTGTCCTCGCTGGGTTTGCGCTCACCGCGTGGCGCCGAAATCTGGAACGCATATTCGTCGTTCTCCGATGCTCAGACCCGCGAATCGTTCCTGCGCACGCTGCGCTCGGTCATTGATTACCGCGGACAGTCAGTCAGCGCCCTGAACCGCCTGCAACTTCGTGCCGACCTGCCCACGCTGGCCATCTGGGGCGAGGACGACACCATCATCCCGGTCGATCACGCGTATGCAGCGCTGGAAATGCGGCCGGACTGCCGCCTCGAGGTCCTGCCGGGCGTGGGTCACTTCGCGCAGGTCGAAGCCCCTTCGCAGGTCGTCGACCTCATCGAGGATTTCATCACTGCGACCAGTTCGGCGGTTTCGCACGGCACATGAATCGCCAGCTCGCGGCTACCGAAGAGTTCTACCATCTTGCCGGTACAGGTCGAGCACGCACGTTCTGTGGCCACCAGAACCATCGGCCGAGGAGCGCCGCGACGGAGGGCGTCATGAACGCGCGGATCACCAACGTGTCGAACAACAGGCCCATCCCGATGGTCGTGCCCATTTGGGCGACCACGACCATGGCGCTGACCGACATTGACATCATCGTGAACGCGAACACCAGGCCCGCCGCCGTCACGACGGATCCGCTGCCCCCCATGGCGCGGATGATTCCGGTGTTGATCCCGGCCGGTATCTCCTCCTTCATCCGCGCCACCAACAGCAGGTTGTAGTCCGCGCCGACTGCCAACAGGATGATGACCGCCATCGCCATCACCATGAACTCCAGGTCCAAGCCGATTAGGTGCTGCCAGAACAGAACCGATAGCCCGAAGGACGCGCCGAGCGACAGCACCACGGTGCCGACGATGACGCCTGCTGCGACGACGCTGCGCGTGATGAGCAACATGATGATGAAAATCAACGACAGCGCCGCGACGCCTGCGATCAGCAGATCGTATTCGTTGCCGTCGCGCATGTCCTTGAAGGTGGACGCGGTGCCGCCCAGGTAGACCCTGGATCCCTCCAACGGTGTGCCCTTGATGGCGTCGAATGCAGCGCCTTTGATCGCGTCGATGCGCTCGATGCCATCGGCGCTGAGCGGGTCGTTTTCGTGGGAGATGATGAATCGGACCGCGTGGCCGTCCGGGGAGATGAAGTTGTCCATGCCGCGCTTGAAGTCTTTGTTGTTGAAGATCTCCGGCGGCAGGTAGAAGGTGTCGTCGTTGTGGGAGTCGTTGAACGCATCGCCCATGGCGGATTGATTCTCGTTCGCTGCATACTGTTGATCCTGCTGGCTCGACTGAGTCGAGTGCATCGTCAGCATCATGTCCCGCATCTTCTTCATCGTCTCGATCTGCGGCGGCATCATCGCCTGCAGCTGCGGCATCAGTGAGTCGAGTCGTTCCAAATCCGGAAGCAGAGCCTGGATGTCGTCGGTCAACTTGTCGGTGCCGTCGAGCGTGTCGAAGATCGCCCGCAACGTGTGGCACACCGGGATGTCATAGCAATGCGGCTCCCAGTACAGATAGCTGCGAATCGGGCGGAAGAAGTCGTCGAAATCTGCGATGTGATCGCGTAGTTCGGTGGTGTCGATCGTCGTGTTGCGAATTCTGGCCACCATGGAATGCGTGATGTCGGTCATCTGTCCCATCAACGCGCTCATCTTCGTCATCGTGTCGATGGTGGTCTGCATCTCGTTGGCCTGCACCAACATGTCGTCCATGGTTCTCTGCGAGTACGAGCGGTTCAACTCCTGGAGGGTGCCACCCATGCTCAGTTGGGCCGGAATTGTGCTGAACTTCAGAGGTTTCCCCTCGGGACGCGTGATCGATTGCACCCTCCCGATGCCCGGCACCCTTGTCACGGCCTTGGTGATTCTCTCGATCACGAGGAAGTCCGCCGAATTGCGTAGGTCCTTATCTGTCTCGACGAGAAGCATTTCGGGGTTCATCCGGGAGACGGGGAAATGCCGTTCGGCCGCTGCGAATCCCTGTTGCGCAGGCAGGTCATCGGGTAGGTATTTGCGGTCGTTGTAGCTGGGCCGGTAGCCCGGCAGGGTGAGTAGGCCGACCAACGCAAGAAGTATGGTCATGGTCAGGATCCAACCCGGCCACCGGACGATGGCAGCACCAATGCGCCGCCAGAATCGAATGCGCATGGCCCGCTTGGGCTCTAACAATCCGAAACGACTCGCGACGGTAATGATCGCTGGTCCGAGGGTCAGCGCCACGAGCACCGCGACGATCATTCCGACGAAGAGCGGGATGCCTAGCGTTTGGAACCAGGGCAGTCGGGTGAAGGACAGGCAGAACGTAGCACCCGCGATCGTCATCCCTGAGCCGAGTACGACGTGGGCTGTGCCGTGAAACATCGTGTAGTACGCGGACTCCCGGTCTTGGTTGATCGAGCGGGCTTCCTGGTAGCGGCCGATCAGAAAAATCGCGTAGTCGGTTGTTGCGGCGATTGCCAGCGTCACCAAGAGCTGAGTCGCGAACGTCGACAGCCCGATCAGGTTGTGGTAGCCGAGGAAGGCCACCACACCGCGGGTCACTGACAGGCTCAACACCATGATCGTCAACACGAGCAGGACCGTGACGATCGACCGATAGAAGAACAGCAGCATGAAGATGATGACGCCGACCGTCACGAATTCGATGACTCTGACGCTCGCATTGCCGGCGTTCTCCTGGTCGGCCTGTAGCGCAGGCCCTCCGGTGACAAACACCTTGACCCCCGGCGGGGGAGTCAATCCGTCAACGATCTCCTTGGCCGCGCTGACCGACTCATTGCCGAGTGCCTCGCCCATGTTGCCGGCGAGATACACCTGCACGTAGGCGGCCTTGCCGTCTTCGCTCTGCGCCCCGACCCTTGTCAGCGGGTCGCCCCAGAAGTCCTGAATGTGCTGGACGTGCTTGGTGTCGGCCCGAAGCTTGGCGATCATGTCGTCGTAGAAGCGGTGGGCGTCCTCGCCGAGGGGTTCGTCGCCCTCCAGCACGATCATGGCCGAGCTGTCGGAGTCGAACTCTTCGAAGTCCCTGCCGATGCGCATCATCGCGGCGACCGACGGGGCGTCCTTGGGCGACATCGAGACCGCCTGCATCTTGCCGACCTCTTCGAGCTGCGGCACCGACACATTCAGTACCGCGATCAGTGCTATCCAGCCGATGATGATGGGCACGGCCAGCCGCCGGATCCACCTGGCTATGCCACTTCTCCGTCGCTGCTCGGCGCGGGTAACGGGGACGACCGTCGGAGCGCTCACCAGGCCATCATTCGCTTAACGCGGCGGTTGGGCACGACGGGCGGGATCTCCCTGCCGCGTTGCATTCGACACACAGGTCTATCAAAGCCGATCGTGTCGGTGGAAGCCTCATCGCGGACATCGACTTAAGCAACCGCTCGGAGGCGGCCGCGGCGATGACCGAGGTCGGCCCAAACTCCGGTTGCCGAGCTGGCATCGTTCCCGGCCGCCACGGCCAGCGCCGATACCCCGGGTCGCCGACACCTTCCCGAGAATGGTCGAAAGCGGCTATCAGGCGTCCTCGCCGGGATCGGGCTCGAGCTCGACCAGCAACGCCAACCCGTGATGGGCGGGCATCTCGACGGCGAAGCTGTGCAGATCGTCAACGGTGGCGAAGGGCTCGCCGGTGAACATGTCCGACACCGAGCCCCCGGGGGGCAGCTCCTCCGATCGCACCGTGCCCGCTACGTCCTCGTTCGCGAAGTTCAGCACGGTGAGTTGGTAGCGCCCCTCGTCGGCCAGCTTGTGAACAAGCACGAGCATCCCGCGCTGGGACACCTCGGGGATGTCGATCTGTTCACTGGTGGCGATTCCGTAGTGGGAGCGCAACGTGAGGATGGCCTGCAGCTGGCGTAGGAAGCTCGTATCGTCGGCCAGTTGATCGGGGATGGAGCCGTACAGACTTCTTCCCCTGGGCATCCCGGCGCTCGATGCGGTAGCCGTCGGGTTGACGCCCATGAGGTCGTGGGCGGCCCGGTGTATCCAACGCGTGTCACCGCCACGCAGCAGTTCGGGGATCTCGGCCGGCGGCAGCGTCAACATTCCGCACAGGTCCCACCCGGACAGCGCGAAGACACCGGGTTGTAATGCGTTGAACATCGCCAGCAGAAGATGCGCCCGTCTGATTCGGTCGACGTCCTCTATGGTGTCCAGGTCCTTGATGCCGAGGGTGGCCGCGATAACCGTGGCAGTGGTGCACGCGATGCCGTTGGTCGTGAAAACCTGGTTATAAGGACCGTTTTCGCCCGTGAGTCGCTCGAGGAGGTCGCGGCGCACAGTCTCGCCGAGCGCTTCGCCCGTCAACTCCTCACCCTTGTAGGTGAAGACGTCGTCGCGATGTCCGGTCGACCAGTGCACGAGTTCGTAGGTGAGTTCGTCGTGATTTTGCAAGGCGTGGACCAGAGACGCCGGGTCGACGCCCAGTTCCAGCGTCTTGCGCAGCGTGAGGCGAAGGAACTCGGTGTCCGCGGTCGCCAGCGCGTGCTGGTAGGCAGGCCGGTTGATGAAGTCGTACGACAGGTCCGCGCCGGCTTCGCCGATCTCTCGGATGTCGTCGATCGTGAGGTTCAGTTCCTGGAAAGTGAAACCACCCAGCTTGCGAACCATGCTGGCGATGAGGTGGTTGGCCGCCTCCGATAGTGGATGCCCTTCCGACCACGCCGTGCTGTCCTCAGAGGTGGACTTCTCGGCGCCGAGGAAGCCGTTCGCGTCCAAGCGAAGTCCACCGGTGCCGAGGTCGGTCAGTGAGTGCAAGGCGTCACCGATTACCAACCGCATGCCTGCGAACGAGGGGTCGAGCCAGTTGATCGACGGCTGGCCGTTCTTGAAGTAGTGCAGATAGACCCAGCGGCGTTCGACGCCATCGGTCCCGAGCACGGGCGGCGTGACGCTCCAGTTGGTCTCCTTGACGCCCTCGGCGTAGAAGATGACCCGTTGCAACCGACCGATGATGTAACCGGCCTTGTCGAGCCACTCCTCGGTCGCGGCGTCGATGTTGACCGAATCCACGCCGGGCGGCACCTCGGGAAGGTACTGCCAGTCGCGAGGATCGATCTCGATCATGTGGTAGATGCCGGGGTAGTCCCCGTGCTTCATCTCGGCGAGCCGGAAATCCGCACCCTTTCCGGTGTGGCCAGGCACGATGTCGTCGATGATCGTCCCGCCGTACCAGTTGGCCGTCCCGCACATACTGCGGAACTCGTCCTCCGTGCCGAATGCGGGATCGATTTGGGTGCTGATGCGGTCGAAGTGCCCGTCGACACTCGGAGTGAGCTCCCATCCGGAGATGCCCCCGGCGCGTTTCACCGGGCCGGTGTGAATAGCCTCGATCCCGATCTCGGCGAAGGCCTTCCACATGTCCTCGTTGGCCATCGCCTTCAGAAACGATTCACCGCGGCGAGTGATCAGCGACAGCGGGTACGCGGTGAACCAAACCGAGGCAGTGTCAACCGCACCCCGTGGATGAGGCGTGGCGTAGGGGTTCTGCCACATCGAGCCCTGACCGGAGAACTGCTGGCTGATTTCGTTTGCATCGGCCAACATCGATTGACTGAGCAGCCACGAGACGTAGGCGGGATTGTCGGCCGTGGGCGGGCCGTCCCGGGCGATGGAACGACGAGTGAACGGTGCGCGCACGCGCGGGCGATGCCTTAAGGCACGCGGACGTGCAGGATGCAGGTGCTCGTCGAAGGTGATGTCGGTCGGCTCGTTGACCTGCTCCTCGGGTTCTGACTCTGCCGATAGAGACATTTGTTCCTTCCGCGCAGCCATCGCAATCTTTACCCGGCCGCAGTATTACCGAACCGGCGCCGACTTGAAACACCGACGTCGTTGAGCATGGGCTCCGGCTCCGGGCGCGCCGCTTCGGACGTCATCTATTGCCGGCCTATTCGGACCCGGTGCAGTCACCACGTTTCCATATCGTCCGTTCGGGGCGGGCTGACCGTGGGCGTCGGGGCCGGATGCGCGTCCTATGGCGGCGTGAGAAACCGACCCAAGCCCCTGGTTGCTGCCCCGCTGCTGGCGCGCGATCGACCGAGCCAGGTACCACTCGACCTAGCGTCGTCCACCACCACGCCGACCACCCCCACCGCGAGGTCGGGGCCCTGGTCCCGGACGCCCGACATTCGGCCGCCCTGGCCCGATCCCACCTGGAGGCCCTGGAGCCCCGATACCCGGAGGGCCGACTGGGATATCGACATCGAGGTCGAGGTCGGCATCGACGATATCCGGGACCCAAATTGGCAACCACGGATCGATGTAGACGGGCGGAGGTGCCGGAAACTCGCAGATATTCGTGGCGAAGTTCCAGAACATGCCCGGTGGGCAAGGTGGTGGTTGAGCGTGGCCGACCGCTGGTGAGACGAGTTCAACCAGCGGCAGAAATGCCAACACGACGGCAGGTAAGGCACTGTGTTGTAGCCAGGGCTTCATTGCACATCTTCTCTCGCTTGCCTTCTGCGTGGAGATCCTACGATTCCGGCAATGTCCGGGTGCTCGATTCAGCGCAGACGGTGGCGACCATGGCAACGACGGTGTGCATCGGGTTCCGCCAAAGCCGAGCCTTGCGGTCGTAGCTGCTTTAAGCGCATCTAAATGATGACCTGTGAAAGCTACGGACCGACCCCTGCAATGGCGAATATGCTTACGCGCCCTGGCCGGTGGACTTATCGTATGGCCTCATAGGGTGGAGAGAGCCCCACTTCATTCGATGAAGGAGAAGCAGCAATGATGTTGCCGTCACTTGGTTTTGGGCGCCGGAAAGTAGTGGGAGCCGTCGGCGCTGTCGCATTGGTTGGTGCAATGTTTGTCGGGAGCACGGCGGCTGCAGGCGCCGAGCCGCCAACGCCGCCGCCACCTGCGCCGCCGTATTGCTCGCCCGCGGACTGGGCGGGCGTCAGGGCGGGCGTTGCCGCGGCCACGTCGACCTATCTGTTCACCCATCCTCCCGTGAACGACTTCTTTGCAACCCTGCGGGGCCAAACCAGGGAGGAAATGCGTCCTCAGGTAAAGGCTTACTTGGACGCCAACCCAGGGGTTCGGGCCGATCTCGAGGGCATCAAGCAACCCGCAGTGGACTTCATAGACCGCTGTAGTTACGCGAATCCGCTCGACACTCCTTGACCGCGACCACGCTTCACCCGGTTCGGGACTGTTTCAGTGAAACGGGTAAGACGACGAAGTTGAGGTAGCGTTTTCCAGAGGCGCGATGCGACGGTCGACGAGAAAGCAGAGGAGCGGGCGCGGTGAATCTCGGTCCATGGGGTGATCTCACTGTGCTCGCTGCACTGATGGAATTGTTCTTCGCTGCTTGCGTTTTCGTGTACGTAACTCGGTTGGAGAACCGAACACCCGCTCTGTTAGGCGAGAAAGTGGGTGCCCACAAAGCGGTTCTGGCCAAACTGCGCAAGCGCGAACCGTTGTCGCGGGACGAAGTGGATTACGCGACCGAACTGGTATCTGACGCTCGATCACCGCTCGCGTACGCGATACCCGCCGCCCTCTTCACCATGGGATTCTTCTACGTGGTCGGCTGTCTCTACATGCTGCACAGAGATGGCGGCAATCCCTCCTTTCGAACGTTTATCGGAGGCATCCCGATGTTGACGTCCATGAACATCGCCGCTCAGCTACGCAGGGTCGCGGGGCTCAAAGGGCGACTGCAGAACGCCACAATTGCCGAGCCCGAGCCGGCTGATGAGCTCACGCCAGCCAATTAGCGAAAGCTGCTGCTGCTCAACATCATCGGAGTCTAGAGCGTCACAGCTGCGAACGTGGCGGTGTTTCGGAGGTCGCTGGGCCCCCGTCCTCCCACAGCGGTAGTTGACTAACCGCTTGGCCTGATCCGGCGGACTGCGGCATTTGCCTCGCGGGGCGGGCGCGCACGTTCAACGGCCACCAGAACCAGCGCCCGAGCAGCGCTGCGATTGACGGCGTCATGAATGAACGCACGATGAGTGTGTCGAACAGCAGCCCGAGGGCGATCGTGGTCCCGATCTGACCCAGAATTCGCAAGTCGGCGGATATGAAGGAGGCCATCGTGGCCGCGAACACCAGACCGGCCGCCGTCACCACCGCGCCGGAACCGGCCATCGCACGGATGATGCCCGTGTTCAAGCCGGCGCCGATCTCCTCCTTGAACCGCGAGATCAGCAGCAAGTTGTAGTCCGACCCCACGGCCAACAGCAAGATGACGGCCAGCGCCAGCACGATCCAGAACAACTCCACCCCGAAAATGTCCTGCCAGATCAGCACCGAAAGCCCGAACGAGGCGCCCAACGACACCGCAACGGTGCCCACGATGACGAACGCGGCGACCAGACTCCGGGTGATGAACATCATGATGAGCAAGATCAGGCTCAGCGCGGCGATTCCCGCGATCATGAGGTCGTACTTGGCGCCGTCCCGGATGTCCTTATAGGTGGCTGCGGTACCGGCAAGGTAGATCTTGGAGCCCGCCAGTGGTGTTCCCTTGACGGCCTCCTGCGCCGCGTGCCTGATGGCGTCGATGTGCGAAATGCCTTCGGGCGTAGCGGGATCGCCGTCGTGGGTGATGATCATGCGGGCGGCCTTGCCGTCCGGCGACAGAAACAGCTTCATCCCGCGCAGGAACTCCGGGTTGCTGAATGCCTCCGGCGGTAGGTAGAAGGAGTCGTCGGTTTTCGACGCGTCGTATGCCTGGCCCAGGGCGGTGGAGTTCTGCAGCGCCGCCGCAGTCTGGTCGTTGATGCCCGAGGTGGTGGCGTAGTTCGTCAGTGCCAGGTCGCGGTTGGTCTGCTGGCTCTCGATCTGAGGCGGTATCAGCGCGAGCAATTTCGGCTGCAGCGCGTCCAACTTGGCGATGCTCCCAGAGACGTCGGCCAGTTGGTCGGTCAACGCGTCGATGCCGTCCAGCGCGTCGAAAACCGACCGCAGCGCTGCGCAGGCCGGGATGTCGAAACAGTGTGGCTCCCAATAGAAGTAATTGCGCAGCGGCCGAAAGAAGTCGTCGAAGTCGGCGATCTTGTCGCGCAGGTCCTGGGCGGTGGCAACGGTCTGCTGGAAAGCCTTGGCCTGCTCGTCGGTTATCGCGCCGGACTGTTGTTGGAGCGCGAATTGCTGCCGCAGCACGTCGACCGAGTTGTTGATCACGTCGACCTGCTTGAGCAGGTCAACGCCACGGGCCTGCTGATAGGGCAGATTGTTGATCTGAGACGCGCTTCCCGCGCTGATCTGGAACGGGATCGACGTGTGGTCCAAAGGAGTGCCCAGCGGCCGGGTGATCGACTGAACCTCGGCGATGCCGTCGGTGTGGAAGACGGCCTTGGCGACTCGTTCGAGCAGAATCATGGCGGTGGAGTTGCGCAGATCGTGGTCGGCCTCGATCATCAGCAATTCGGGATTGAGCCGCGCCTGGGAGAAGTGCCGCTCGGCGGCCGCGTAGCCGACATTGGCCGGGGCACTGGCAGGCATGTAGTTTCGGGCGTCGTAACTCGTCTTGTATCCCGGCAGGGCGATCAGGCCGATAGCGGCTATGGCGACCGCGACCAGCAGGATGGGTACGGGCCAGCGCACAATGGCCGTTCCGATGCGCCGCCAGCCCCTGGTGCGTATCGCGCGGGCGGGCTCGAACAGACCGAAATGGCGGCCGATGCACAGCAGCGCCGGCGCCAAGGTCAGTGCGGCCACCAGCGCGACGAGGATGCCAATCGCAGCGGGAATGCCAAGGCTTTGAAAGTACGGGAGCCGGGTGAAGGTCAAACAAAACACCGCGCCGGCGATCGTCAAGCCCGAACCCAGGATGATGTGCGCGGTGCCTCGGTACATCGTTTGGTAGGCCGCAACCCGGTCCTGCCCGGCGAGGCGCCCTTCGTGGTAACGGCCCAGGATAAAGATCGCGTAATCCGTTCCAGCGGCGATGACCAGCAACGTCAGTAGATTGGTCGAGTACGTCGACAGCCCGATGATTCCCGCGTTCGCCAACACGGCCACGACTCCGCGGGACGCGGTCAACTCGATCATCACCGTGAAAAGCACGAAGAGCACTGTGGTGAAACGGCGGTAGAGCCAGAACAGCATCACCGCGATGACCCCGAGGGTGATCAGGGTGGTCTTCAAGGTGCCATGGCGGCCCACCTCGAACTGATCGGTGACCAAGGGCGCGGCGCCGGTGACGTAGGCCTTCAGGCCCGGCGGCGGTGGCGTCTGGTCCACGATGGCGCGGATGGAGTCGACCGACTCGTTGGACAATGACTCGCCCTGGTTACCGGCGAGATACACCTGCACCAACGCCGCCTTGCCGTCGGCACTCTGTGAGCCGGCCGCCGTCAGCGGATCGCCCCAGAAATCCTGAATGTGCGAAACGTGCTTGGTGTCCTGAGAGAGCTTCTTGATCAAGCCGTCGTAGTAGTGGTGCGCGTCGGCGCCGAGCGGCTGCTCGCCCTCAAGGACGATCATCGCCGCGCTGTCGGAGTTGAATTCCTGGAACACCTTGCCGATGCGCTTACTGGCCTGCAGCGACGGCGCATCCCGAGGGCTCAACGACACGTTATGTGCCTGGGCAACGGTCTCCAACTGCGGCACGAAAACGTTCGTGATCACCGCCAGCGCCAGCCAGAACCACGCGATCAGCACCGAGAACCGCCGGATGGTGTGCGCGACCCCGTCGGTCCTTGTTGACCGTTCGGCGACGTGGTGGCTCATCCGGACTTGTCCAAGCAGTAGTTGAAGGCGTTCAGGTCCAGGTAGGTGATCGTTGCGACCGTGCCAGGGGCGCCGAAGACCTCCAGGACGACACGTTGACGGACGATGGGAGACTGGTCGATGGACGGTCCTATGTCAATTAGGTTGACTTTACGATACGGCACCCGACACTGACGGTGCTTGACGCACGTATGCGGTGGGCGGTGTTCTCCGATTGGTCCTAGCGACGAGAATGCATCCACGGCGGTGTTGATCTGAGAAAACGACCGCAGCCGTGTGTGCAATCTCGAGCGTAGAAAGCCGCCACCCTCCCCGGCGAGGAGTCGGCTCACATCCAGCTCGGCGGTCGGATCGAATTCGCCAGGTCGACCAGGGTGTACCGATGGCGCCGCCGGGGCGAGTGCCGCGCGAGTTCCCGAAGCGCTTCCTCGATACCCGTGCGCAAATCCTCCTGGTCGAATACCTGGCCGAGGATCGGGTCGGTGGCGGCCGGCGTCGCGCCGGACCGAAGCCAGTCGAGGGCGGTGCCGAGTACGAACGCACGCATCTGCAGGGCGCGCGGCTCAGTCTCGGACAACTGGCCGACGCGTTTGGCCGCGTCGCGAAGGTCGGCTTCGGTGATTTCGGCGATGGGTTGCCCCTCGAGTAGCACCAACACCGCCGTCAGTTGGGCCTCGCCGTAGTGACGCGAGGTTAACGGGACCTGGTCGAGCACATCGATCGCGCCGGGCCGATCGCCGCGGGCGGCGAGTTGGCGGGCCCAGCCGAACGCCGCACTCACCATGGAATGGTCGGTGCGCCACAACGTCCGGTAGTTCCGCTCGCACGACCGCCGCAATCGTTCGGCATTTTCTGCGTCTTCCGTTTCGAGCATCAGCTCGGCCGTGGCGGCCGACGCCACCTTTGGCGCGGCTTCGCCGGGCACGGCGTCGACAACCCGCTGGAAACACTTCAGTGCTGCCCGTAGGTTTTCGGATTCAAGCGCGGAGATCCCGTCGTCCCAGTCCATCCGCCAGTCACTTTCCGGGTCGTCGGTGGGGGCCGGGGTCGGCAGTGCACGGGCGACATCACGTGCGCTCAGCCGGACGACGTGCGGGCGGCCGTCGACGAACACGTCGGTGCGCTGCGGCGCCAGGTCCGCTCCGAACTCCGAGCCGTGCATGGTGAAGAGCACAGACGTCCCTGGGCGCGGCACACCGGTCTGCTCCGCGAGAACTTCACGCAATACTCCCTTGCACTGGGCGGCCATCTCTTCTGCGGACGAGAACCGCTGCGCCGGAGCGGAATTCGTCGCACGCACCAGCAGCCGGTAAAACGACTCATACCGTTGAAACAGGGGCACGTCGTCGGGCTCGGGCAAGGTCTCGGAGTAGAGGTCGTCGGGTATGTCGACGGTCAGTTTTGCCAATGTCCGGCCGACGGTGTAGATATCGGTCGCGACAGTCGGGCCGGTTCGTACGATCTCGGGCGCCTGAAATCCCTTGGTGCCGTAGATGTATCCGAAGTCCCCTATACCCGACACCGCGCCCATGTCGATGAGTTCGACGTTGTCCTCGGTGAGCATGATGTTTTCGGGCTTGAGGTCGTTGTAGACCAGGCCGAGCGAGTGCAGGTAAGACAGCGCGGGCATGACTTCGAGCAGATAACCGAGCGCCTGCTCCACCGGCATCATCGGCTTGGGTTGGCCTTCCGGCGCTTCCGCTCGGTGCTTGGCCAGAATCGCCTGCAGCGTCGTGCCGCCGATGTACTCCATCACGATGTAGCCGACGGGGCGGCCGTCGAAACCCGGGTGTTCGACGAAGTTGTAGATCTTGACGATGCCAGGATGGTTGACCATGGCGAGGAATTGGCGCTCGGCGACAGCGATCGCCTGTGCCTGCTGTCCGCCCGGCTGGAGCAGACCCTTGAGTACCACCCAGCGATCGCTCACGTTGCGATCGATCGCCAGATAGATCCAGCCGACGCCGCCGTGCGCGATGCAGCCCTGGACCTCGTACTGAGCGCCCACCAACTCGCCGATTTCCAACTGTGGTGTGAACGAGAACAATGTGCCGCAGTGCGGGCACACACCTTCGCTGGCTCCAGGCTGGCCGGCAACACTCCGCCCGACCGGCTGCCCGCAGCTGCTGCATTCTCGTTTCGATTCGGCCAGAACCGGATTGGTCAGGATCGCACTGGCAGGCTCGATGTCCTCGCGAATCGGGATCTCGACCAGGCCGTCGCCGATGCGTCGCCGTCCGGTGCGCAGCCGCGGGCGGGTGCCCTCGACCTTGACCGGCCCCGACTCGGTGACCAGGACGGCGCGCGTTCCCTCGTCTCGGGCCATGTCAATCCCGATACTTCGGTTCCGGGGGCCTCTGCGCCGGGCCGAGCATTGTGAGCCACTTCCGATACAGCGACAGCCATGTCCCGTCGCGTCGGATCCGTTCCAGGCTGGCATTGACCGCGCGTACCAGATCCTCGTGGGATTTGTTGACGCCGATGCCGTACGGTTCGGCCTCCAGGCTCGGTCCGACGATATGAAGGTTGGGATCCTGCACGGCCATGCCGGCCAGGATCGAGTCATCGGTGCTGAACGCTTCGGCCTGACCCTGCTGAAGAGCGATCAGGCAATCGTCCATATTCTGAACGGCGAGAAGGGTTGCCGCTGGGGCGACCCGGGCCACCGTGGCCAGGGATGTGGTGTCCAGCCCCGAGCAGACCCGTTTGCCTGCCAGGTCCTCAGGCCCCCGCACCAGCGAATCCTTGGGCACCAGCAGCCGTTGACTCGCTTCGAAATACACCGTCGAGAAGGCAATCAGTTCGGCACGTGCGCAGGTGATCGTTGTCGCCTTGGCGAGGATATCGACGGTTTGGTTCTGCACCGCCTGGATGCGCTCCGGATCCGACACTAGACGGAAGTCCACCTTGTCCGGATCGCCTAACAGGTCCCGGGCGATCTCGCGGGCGATGTCGACGTTGAAGCCCTGTAGCTCGCCTGAAATCGGATCTCGGAAGCTGAACAGGTTCGTGCTCTGGTCCACGCCGGCAATCAGCCGGCCGCGGCGCCGGATCTCGTCCACGTTCGGGCCACCCGCGGTGGATGGCCGCAAACTTGCTGTGGCATCGCAGCTTTCGACCGCCGTTCCGGAGACGGACGGCGCCACCTCGGCCCCGCTGGGCATAGGTCGCGTGGTGAGCGAGGCGGAAACCTCGGTTAACGGTTGCACCTTGGAGCAGCCGGCAACCAGTATCGACGCCAGTATCAGGACTGCTGTGATGGTACGCATCAGTGGTACTCACTCAGTCGTGGCGCGATACCGGCAGCCACCGCCAGCGCCGCCAGCACACTGGTGGCCACCGCGCCGAACGGAAGGAGGTTCAGCGCGGTGTAGGCCTGTGCGATCCCGCCGCGCTGCTGTTCACGCAATCGAGTGATGTCGTCCCGTAACGCGGCGTCCAACGTGGTGAACTGAGCCGTCGAGTGCTGCGCCGCGTCATCTCGTGCGATCGCTACGGCGCCGTCATAATCGCCGCCGGCCAGTTTGTCTCGGATCTCGTCGTGGGCGTGCATCCAGCCGTGTAGCGCGGCCGTTGCCCCGTCAACCCCGTGCTCGTCGAGCAGCCACCCTATCTGTGCGGTCCGCTCATCGAATCTCATGTCGGACATCGAGTCGGAGCCCCGTTTGAGCAGTCCGAGAATTTCTTCCGCCCGTGCCTGCTGAGTGAGGATCCGTGCGCGCACCGCGGTGTTCAGCGGCTCACCGCCGTGGGTCTGCGCACTGGTGGCGGCCTGCGTCGACACCAGCCCGGCCACTGTCAACCACACCACGAGCACCGCCATCAGCACCGACGCGAGCACCAGCCCGGAGTTGAACCGACGATGGCTGCGCCGAGCGAGCACCACCTGCGAGAGCACCAGCATCACCAGCACGAGGGCGCCCGTCGCGATTACGACACGGGACGGACCGACGGAGCGCCCCGACGTGATGACGGCATTGGATTGACTCGCGTACAAGCGTTCGGCGGCCGGCAGAATGCCCTGCTGCATCAACGCCGACGATTCGTTGAGGTATGCGACTCCGATCGGGCTACCCGCGCGGTTGTTGGCGTGGGCGGTGGCCACAATCCCGGTGTACACCGCCAGCTGGTTGGAGATGTCGGTGAGCAGCGTCAGCGAGTGGATATCGTTGGGCGACACGCCGTTCGAGGCGGCGACCAGGCCGGCGGACGCCTGTCCGATGGCAGCGTCGTAGCGATCACGAACGTCACGCGGTTCGACGCCGCCGGACAGGAACGCGGTGGCCGCCGTCGTGTTGGCGAATGAGAGAGCACCGTAGATCCGTTGTGCTGCATCGGCCAGCGGTTCGGTGTGCGATCGCAGAGTCTCCAACTGGCCCTGCCGGTCGAAAACGTTCTTTGAGGCGGTTGCACCGACGGCGAGCAGCGCCGCGATCAGAACGACCGCCATCAACGCCATCCGACCCGGCGTGGCTCTGAGGAAGTCGACGACCGGCCGCTCTGTGTCGTCGGGATCGACAAGCAGTGCCTCGTCGAGTGTGCGCGTCCGCTGGCGCGCCAGCCCACCACTGTGCAGTCGACATCACCTCATCGCACGCCGGGCCTGGACCAGCCGTTCATCCAGTGCCGATGGATCGCACGGTAGCCCCCAAAAACGCATTGCGGGGGCGGTTGCCACACTCCGCATCCGCCCGCGCCGGGCCCCTTGCGACCCCGCGGCTCTTGCTAGTGAGAGGGGGCTGTTGACGGGGTCCCGAAAACCCTCGTCTGTGTCCCGGGAGCGAAAGCACCGAACCAGGGATCAATCCGAAGAATCGCTCCGAAAGCGGCTCGGTGTTCTGATTGGCTCGGTGTAGCCCGGCGGCCATTATTCGGTTGCGGCCAGGTTGATTACCACATGAAGGAGTCAGCTATGTTCCTACCAGCCCCCATTTCGCGCAAGATGGCAGTTGGCGCGCTCGGCGCGGGCGCAGTGACCGCCACATTCTTGTGTGCCGCCTCGGGGACGGCCGCCGCCGAGCCGCCGCCTCGGCCGCCGAATTGCACGGCCGCAGATGTCGCCGGTGTCTCGTCGGGCGTCGCGGCAGCCGTGTCGGCCTACCTTTTCACCCACCCGGAGGTGAACGGGTTCTTCACCGACCTGCAGGGCCAGCCGCGGGATGCGATGCGGGACGATGTGCAGAACTACGTCGACGCTAACCCGCAAGTGCAAGCCGACCTCCAGAGCCTTCGGCAGCCACTTACCGACATCAGGCAGCGTTGCGCGTGGACTCCGTTACTAGGGCAGGACGGAGTCGGCTGAACGGTAGGCCGCCCGCCGAACTCCAATCGGCTGTGCCGATCAGGCTTCATCGCGAATGCGGAGCAATATACTGCAGCCCTCAGTCCGCGCACTGGCCACAAACGTCGGTCGGCGGTGATGGAAAGGAGATCGCGATGAAACTCTGGACGCGGTCGTGGACCGCGGCGGGGATAGCGGTCTTGGCTCTTTCGGCGGTGCCCGACATATATGCGGTGATGCAGCCATCCGGTGTGGCCAATGCCGACGTCTGCGCCAGCGTCGGAAGGCGCGTTTCGGTGGGCGGGTGCATGAACGTTGCCGACACGGTCGACGCTTATGCGCCGCCGCCGGCCTACTATGCGCCGCTGCCGGAGGACTTCCAGGCGCCACCCCCGCCGCCACCACCACCGCCGGTGAATGTGGGGGTCTGCGCTAACTTCGGACGGCGGGTGAGTGTCAGCGGCTGCGTCTGATCGCTTCGGCCGGCAGGCCGGTCAATCGATCGAAACGACGTCGTCGTCGTCGACGAACACCAGGGTGCCGTCGGAAAGCCGGACGGCCCACCGGCGAGCGGCATCGACGATGTGGTGTTCGCCGATATCCACGGCGTGACCGGACATGTCGCCGAAGTCCTCGACAACGAATCCGTAGACCTCCTGCGGAGTGCCCGGGTAGACCCGCACCGCGGCGTCGACCTTGACCTTTCGTTCCGGGTTATCAGCGGTTGGTCCGCCCTTGGACTTTGCCATCGGTTCTCACTTCCTGCCGCAGTCAACTATCACACGTTTCACGAGGTCGGGTGGCAGTTTGGCGACGGCTGCACCAGTATCGACTCGTATCAATTCGGTGAATGGGGTTCTGTTCGCCAACGATGCTCAGGCTCGTGGAAGTCACTGCGGCGGCGGCCGCGTTATTTACCCGGGCGTCAACTATTTCACACCTTTCAGGGGCCGCCGTACGCGGGCGGTGCCTGCAAGTTCGGCGCGGCCGCGGCGAGGAGTGCCGCACGGTCGCCGGTGAGCGGAGGATAGATGCGTTCGCCGTTGATGACCCGCTTCGTCGCCTTGGCCTCTTCGTCACGGCTGACGACCCTGCGGTCCCAGCCCTCGGTATACACCGCACCTGCTGGACCGAGATCGAGGACGGTGACATACCACGGGATCCGCAGCGACAGCATGGGCGCACCAAGCAGGTCGCTGATCACGTTGTAGCCGGCGTACCGGCCCATCGGCCTTCCGTGCTGACACGACATCACCGACATGTGTTCGTCGTCCATCTTCGCCGCCGCCACATCGCCCGCTGCGAAGACGCCGTCGACGCCCTCGACTCTCAGGTAGTCGTCAACGGGGAGCCGGCCGAGCCGGTCGCATGGCACGCCGAACTGGGCAGTCAACGGATTGGCCCGCATCCCAGCGCACCACACCACCGTAGCCGCCGGAATCACCTCCCCGGACGACAGCGTCACGCTTTGCCTGTCGACGGCGGCAACGCCGGCCCCGGTGATGGTGTCGACCTTGTTGTCGGCCAACGCCTCCTCGATGACGGGTCGAGCCGATTCGCCCATGTCCGAGCCGACATGCCGATTGCGGTCGACGAGAATCACTCTCGGTGTTGCCCCGGGGCCCAACGCATCCGACAGCATCTCCGGTAGTTCACTGGCGGTCTCTATGCCGGTGAGGCCCGCCCCGACGACGACCGCTGTCGCGGTTGCGGGGTCTGAGTCACGGTCGGCCAGCCCGCGAATGTGCGCCTGCAGCCTCATTGCGCCGTCGTAGGTGTCGACGTCATAGGCGTACTCGGCCAGCCCGGGAAGGTCCGGCTTGGCCACCTTGCTGCCAACAGCGAACACAAGGCGGTCATAGCTACTTGTCGCGCCGTCGGCCGTCGTCACCGTCGCGACTCCTGTACCGATACCGGTCACGTCGGCAGTTATGTGGGCGATTCCGGCCGGACCGAGCAACTCCTGCAACGGGATTCGGCACGGACTCAGATCGGCCTCGTAGTTGCGGACCCGGATGTCGTGATACGGCTGCGAACTGATGACCGTGATCTCGACAGTGCCTGGCTCCGCGCCGAGCTCATCCAGCCGTCTGGCCGCGCCGAGCGCGGCCCATAGCCCGGCGAAGCCAGACCCGAGGACGAAAACACGTTTTGGGGACGGCATCGCCATATCGTCACGCGTCACCCGTGAGTAGACAAGACCGGCAGACTCTAACCACCACCGAACCGCTTGAAACAGGCCACCCACTGGCGAGAACCGGGTATACCTGCCCAATGGGCGGCTACAACCGCAGACCATAGGTGGTACGCGACGACCACGATCTTTCTGTGCGGCGATGTGATGACCGGCCGCGGGATCGACCAAATACTCCCGCACCCCGGCGATCCCGCGTTGCGGGAAAACGTCGTGAATGATGCGAGAACCTATGTGACGCTTGCCGAGCGGGCCAACGGTCCGATCGGCTGGCCCGTGCCGTACGCCTGGCCGTGGGGGGACGCTCTGTCGGTGCTCGATGAATACGCGCCCGATGTTCGGCTGCTCAACCTGGAGACCGCGGTCACCACCGCCAGCGAATTCGCCGCGGGTAAGGCGGTGCACTATCGGATGAATCCGGCCAACATCGAATGCCTTGCGGTGGCCCGGCCTGACGTCTGCGTGCTCGCCAATAACCACGTCATCGACTTCGGGGCCGGGGGGCTCGCCGAAACGCTGCGAGCGCTCGATCATTCCAGGATCGGGCATGTGGGCGCCGGCCTCGATATCCACCAAGCGCAGCGTCCCGCGATTGTCGACGTCGCGGGTGGGGCGAGGATACTGATCGTCGCAGCAGGTCTGAGATCCAGTGGCGTGCCCTCCCATTGGGCCGCGACCGACGGACGCGCCGGCGTCGCATATGTCGGCGACCTCTCCGATGTCAGCGCTCACGCGCTCGCGAATCACGCAGAGGCGGTCCGAGAGGCGGGGGATCTGGCTGTCGTGAGTCTGCATTGGGGGTCGAACTGGGGCTATGAGATCGGTGACGACCAGGTTCGATTCGCCCATGCATTGATCGACGCCGGCGTCGATGTGGTGTACGGGCATTCGTCACACCATCCCAGGCCGATCGAGGTCTACCGCGGGAAGCTGATCATTTACGGTTGCGGCGACCTCATCAACGACTACGAAGGCATCCAGCCGTACCGCACGTTTCGAGATGACCTGCGTGTGCTGTACTTTGCGTCGCTGGATGCCTCGAACAATCTGTCCGTGCTGCGAATGGTCGTGCTGCGAGCCCGGCGGATGCGGCTGGAGCGCGCCGGGCCCGAGGACACCGAATGGCTGCGTGCCACCCTCGAGCGCACCAGCGATCGTTTCGGGACCCTCATCGCCGCTCGGGGAGTCGACACGCTGGTGCTATGACAGGTAGTCCCGTCCGCCGACGTAGACGCTGTCACCATTGCGGTGGGGTTCGCGGGTGGCCTCGACGATCGCGCTCGCGAACTCCGTCGCGGTCGGCAGTCCTCCGCTTGCGCGGCGACGCGTGGCCACTGCCTCGGGATCACGCCGCTCGAACAGGCGCACCGTGGTGCTTGCCTCGATCATGTCGCCCGACACCACGACGAACGCGATGCCCGCTGCCTCGAACTCGTTCAGCATGCCGCGCAACGCGTCCTCGCCGGCCAACTTGCTGGTGGCGATCGGAAGGTAGTCGGTTGGCACCGGCCTGTGGCCGTAAAAGTGCGCAAGGTGGCTGGTGACGAAGACGACTCGCCCTCCGGTTGACATCAGCGGTAGCGCCAGCCGGACCAGCCGCACCTGCGCATCGTGGTTGAGCCGCATCGCATAGCCGAGATCGCTGCCTGGCTCCAACCCGCCGGATGCGTTGAGCACCAACACATCCAGGCCGCCCAAGCGCAGGCGGATATCATCGAGCATCGCCGCTACTGCCCGCTCGTCGGTGATATCGGCTTGAACCGCGCTGGCGTCGCCCCCCGCAGCTCGAATTGTCTCGACGACGGCGTCCGCGCGCTTGGCCTTCTCTCGGTAGTTCACGACGACGTGGTGGCGCGGACTCGCGAGCTGAGTGGCGATTTCGGCCCCGACGCCGCGAGAGGCGCCGGTGACGAGGAAGACCTTGGTCACGGCGCGTGGCGCGCCATAGCGTCGGTGAGGTCGTAGTCGACCGACACGCCGCCCCATGCCTCGCCCGCTCCGTATGCGACCAGCGTCATTCGCCCTGTCGCGGGAACCGACCGCTCGGCCACACGGGTGCCCAACGCCAACGGGATCGAAGCCGCTGACGTATTGCCGAATTGTTCGACGCTGTCGACGAACACTGCTTCGCCCGCGTCGACCTGTTCGCTGATTTTCTGCAGGATTCGCGAGTTCGCCTGGTGACCGACGATGATGTCCGGCTGAATATCGTTGTCGTGCAAACGATCCAACGTATCCGACATAGTCCGTACCGCTCGGTCGTATACCTGCATTCCGTCCAGCTGTATGCCGCCGCCGATCTCTCCTCGCATGAGGTCGACCCGATCGCCGTCACAGCCTGCGTGCCACTTGTGGCTCCGAAAGGTCGGGCGTGCCTCGATGAGTACTGCGCCCGCACCGTCGCCGAACAGGCAGCCGGTGTTGCGATCGGTCTTGTCGATCAGGCGTGACATCGCCTCGACGGCACACACGATCACAGCATGCCCCGACCTGCAGAGCGACAGACCCGAGATCAAGCCGTACACGAAGCCGCTGCAGGCGGCATTCATGTCGAATGCCAGGATGTGGGTCGGCAGGCCCGATTGCTTCGCGACCCGTTGGGCGATACCGGGAACCGTCCCGCCTGTGGAGCAGCTGACGACGATCAGAGCACTGATGTTCACACGCTCGCGGTTGCGCTCGACCAGCGGTGCGCAGACCAGCGCAGCCACATCCTCGAGCGGCTCGGCGGGATCCATCCACCAGCGCGCACCGACTCCCGTGCGTCGCCGTATCCATTCATCGGTCAGGCCGATCGAGTCGAAGTAGCTGTTGTCGATGTGCTCACCCGGCGTCGCCATCGCGATATCGACGATGCCGGGGTTCATGGCGAGCCGATCAGTTCCCGGAAGTAGGACCTGATCTCCGACGGCGTCAGGCAGTCGGCGACGTGATCCAGATCAGCCTCGACTCCGAACTCCTTCTCGAGGGCCTGGCTCAGGTCCACGACGTCGAGCGAATCCATGTCCAGGTCATAGATAGGCTTGTCGAAGTCGGCGACATCCGCGGATGGTGTCCGGCGCCGGATGATGGTCAGCATCACGGAATTCATGCGCTCGTCTATGGGCGGCATTGTGTTTGGCCTTTCATCGTCGCTCGTCGAGCTTGTACAAAACTGCGCCTGAGGTGGTGATCGAACGCGCGGCGACGACAATCTCCACGATGGTGCCCCGCTTCTCGGCCAGCAGATCGAGACTGCTCTTATCGGTCTCCAACACCGCGACCACATCGCCGCGTTCAACGACATCTCCAACGGACACGAGCCATTCCACGACAAGAGCGTCGGTCAGTCCGTGGCCGAACTCCGGTACGAGCATGTCAATGCAATCGCTCAACCGCACATCTCCTCGATCGCGCCGACGACATCGGACACGCCAATCAAATAGTGCTTTTCGTAGTCGGCAGGCGGGTAGAGCCGCCGAGGCGCTGCCAACCGCCGCATCGGTGACCTCAAGTGATGAGCGCCGGACTCGGCCACCGTCGCAACGACTTCGGCTCCCACGCCGCCGAAACCGACCGCCTCGTGTACCACCAGCAGGCGACCGGTTCGGGCCACCGACTCGAGTACCGTGTCGGTATCCATCGGTGCGATCCAGCGCAGATCGACCACCTCGACATCGATTGCGGTGGCGACCCGGTCGGCGGCGGCAAGCACTTCCTCCAGCACTGCGCCGAATCCGACGACGGTGATGTCGGATCCGTTTCGCACAACGCGTGCGCTCAGAGGTGTCGCCGGCTCGGCGGCCTCACGTGGCTGTTGCTTTCTCTTCCAGTACAGGCGTTTCGGCTCGAAGAAGATGACCGGTGAGCCAAGACCGCACGAATACTTCAGCATCGCGGCCGCGTCGGTGGGACACGACGGGAATGCGACGTGCAGTCCCGGCGTGTGTGCGAAATAGGCCTCGTTCGATTCGCTGTGGTGCTCAACGGCACGGATGCCGCCGCCGACGGGCACCCGGATCACGAGGTTGAGCGTGATGTCGTCGTTCCAGCGCGAGATGATCCTCGCGGCCTGGGTGATGATCTGGTTCATCGCGGGGTAGATGAAGCCCTCGAACTGGATCTCGCAGACCGGTTTGAGTCCGCTCAACGACATTCCGATCGCCTGCCCGACGATGGAGGACTCCGCCAGGATCGCGTCGCGAACCCGACCAGTCCCGAAGCGGGCCTGTAGACCCTTCGTCACCCGGAACACGCCGCCGAGACGGCCGATGTCCTGACCGACGAGCACGACCGACTCGTCGCCGTCCATCAGCTCGTTCAGGGCGCCGTTGATTGATTCGGCCAGGCAACTTGTTGTCGTAGGGGTCACGGGGCAAAAGCTTCCAGCAGCGTGCGACGAGTCTTCTCGACATCGGCTCCGACAGTGCGCAGCCATTCCTCGTCGACGACGCCTGCGGCAAGAAGCCGTTCGCGATATCGCATAACGGGATCGTTCGCGGTAGCGGCGGCGAGTTCTTCGGGTTCCCGGTAGCTGGCGTGCGGGTCCGACGTGGTGTGCCCTCCGATCCGCGTGGTTCGCAGCTCGATGAGGCCCGGAGACTGAGAGGTTTCGACGTGGCGCATCGCCTCGAGGCACGTGAGGTGAGTGTCGTCGGGATCGTCGCCCGATCTCGACCAGGACCGAATCCCAAACCCGTTGGCGCGATCGGCAATCGAGGTCAGCATCTGTTCGTGGCTCGGTTTGGAGATCGCCCATCCGTTGTTCTGGCAGATGAACAGCACCTGAGCGGACTCGACCGCAGCCAAGTTCAACGCCTCCGACGTATCGCCTTCACTGGTGGCGCCGTCACCGATGTAGACCACCACAGTTTCGGCCATGTTCCTGATCCGCTGGCCGATGGCGTATCCGACGCCGTGCAGTGCCTGTGCCGCCAGCACCAAGGTGTAGGGAAAGAACCGGTACTGACGCGGATTCCAGCCGCAGTATGTGCGGCCGGCCCACTGCGCAACCAGCGAGACGGCATCGATGCCGCGCACGACCGCGACCGCATGTTCCCGATAGCTTGGGAAGATCACCGCTTCGTCGCCGATCGCCATCGCCGAGCCGACCTGAGCAGCTTCCTGTCCGCGGCACGACAGCCACAGGTCGAGCGCACCCTGGTTTACCAATCGCGCCGCCTCATCGTCGATGCCACGGGCCATCAGCATGTGACGCAACATCGCGCGCCTGGTCCCGGCGGGAACGGACCCGGTGGTCTCCACATAACCAAGCTAATGGCAAAGGGGGCCTTCTACCGATATTTGCGCTGGTAGTGGCGGCTACCTGGCGACATGCTCCTCCGGATGCGGGCTCGGTAGGGCCTCGTCGGGGCGATGTGTCGCCAACACGCACCCGGCAAGGATCAACACGAGTGCGGCCACATTCCACGCGGTGAGCGGCTCGTTCAACACGATGACCCCCGCCAGCAGCGCGACCGCGGGGTTCACGTAGGTGAAGACCAGGGGGCGCGTGCGGCGCCGACTTCGCGGATGAGGGCGAAGAAAACGATGAACGCCAGGGCGGTGCAGATGACCGCCAATCCAGCCAGCGCCGACAACACGCGTGTCGACGGCATTTCGGCGGGCCACGTCGTTGCGGCGGGTGCGGCGTACACCAAGGCGGCGAACCCCAAACACGCCGCGGTCATGGGCAGCGCAGGCACATCGGAGAGATGCCGTGCGGCGATCAGCGGGGCGATCGCGTAGCAGGTGGCCACCATCAGCACCTCGATGATCGGCCAGGCGCTGCCGCCTGCCATATGTGGGCCCGCGAGCACGGCAACCCCTGCCAGCCCGACGCCGAGACCGAGTATTCGCCTCGATCCGAGCCGTCGCTCGCCGCCGGTGAAGCGGTCGAGAACCGCCGCGATTATCGGCGATGCGGCGATCAGCAGGCCGGTCAGCGAACTTGTCAGATGGCGTTCGGCGTCCGAGAGCAGAAACCACGCGGCGATGATCTCGAAGAACGAGAAGGCGAGCAGGGCCTTCCAGTGCTCGCGGATCATCGCCGGAATTCCGCTCGACAGCGCGAGCGGGAGCAGCACCGCCGCGCCGACCGCGGTCCGCGCGAACACCAGGACAGGGACCGATACGCCTTCGACCGCGACCTTGATCATCAGATAGGGAATTCCCCAGATGATGCTCATCGCGATGAACAACAGCCATCCGCGCGAGCCCACGTCGACCACATTACGAGGCGGCGGGAGCCCTTGAATCTGCGGGGAAAGGCGCTATGAGTGCGTCGGCCGGGACAACTCGGCGTAGCGTCCGATGTGGTGGTCGGTGGTGCCGAATTCGTACTGCATCGCCGTCAGCCGCTTGAAATAGTGGCCGATGGCCAGCTCCTCGGTCATGCCCATACCGCCGTGCAATTGCACGGCCTGTTGACCGATGAAGCGCGCGGCCCTGCCGACCGTCGCCTTCGCCGCCGACACCGAACGCGCGCGAACGGCGGGCTCGTCCTCGAGGTGCAGCACGGCAAGCAGGACGGCGGCAACGGCCTGTTCCAGCTCGATATGCATGTCGACCATGCGGTGCTGCAGCACCTGGAAGCTGCCGATCGGCACGCCGAACTGCTGGCGCTGTTTGCAGTAGTCGACGGTATCCGTCAACACCTTTCGCATGCAGCCGACAGCTTCCGAGCAGATCGCGGCTGCGCCTTCGTCGCGTGCCTGCTCCAGCGACGGCAACGCCTGGCCTGTTTCGCCGAGTAGGGCGTCGGCGGGTATGCGCAGAGCGTCCATCACCAGATCTGCGGCGCGTCGGTCGTCGATGGTCCGGTAGCCGGTCAGCGACAGGCCCGAGCCCACGGAATCGAGGTCGACGACGAACAGCGACAGACCCTCGGGGGTGTTCGCGGTGATCACTAGATGCGTCGCCAACGGCGCGCTCATCGCTACGGTCTTGCGACCGTTGAGGATCCAACTGTCGCCGTCGCGCTCCGCGGTGGTCGCGACGGTCTGCCAGTGATCGCCGGTCTCCGGCTCCCCGGCGGCCAGCGCGACGATCGCGGTGCCCTCGACGACCTTCTCCAGCAGCGACGCGGCGTACTCACCACCGGCGCGTTGCAGAAGTCCTCCGGCGACCACCACCACGTCGACATAGGGTTCGACCACCAGAGCGTGACCGAGGGCCTCGGTGATGACCATGAGTTCGACTGGGCCGCCACCGATTCCGCCCGCGTCCTCCGGCAGGGTGGCGCCGAGGATGCCGAGCTCGTCGGCGAACGCCCGCCAGATTTCCGGTTGCCACCCGGCGCCGGTCTTGGCCGCGGAGCGGCTCTTCTCCAGATCGTAACGGGTCGACAGGAACTTGGTCAGCCCGTCGCGAAGCAGTTCCTGTTCCTTGCTCAGGTTGAAGTCCATCTATAGCCCCAATGCTGCCTTGGCGAGGATGTTCCGCTGAATCTCGTTGCTGCCGGCATAGATTGAGCCAGCCCGATCGTTGAAGTACCGCAACGGCGCGACCGCCTGCCACGGCGCCCCGCTGACGTAGCCGTCAGGCGGTGGTTCGAATTCGGTCACCGGGCCACCGGGGCGCGTGGCGTGCGGTTGATACGCCCGCCCGCGCGGTCCGGCCGCCTCCATCGCCATCTCGGTCAGCGTCTGGCTCAGCTCGGTGGCCACCACCTTGAGCATCGACGAGGCCGAGCCCGGGTTCTTGCCTTCGGACACCGCCGCCAACACCCGGTACTCGAGGATCTCGAGCACCTCCGTGCGGATCCGCGCGTCGGCCAGCTTTCGCGCAAACGCCGGATCGTCGATCAGGCGGCCGCCGTCGGGGCCGGGCATCTCGGCGGCCACCGTCGCGATCTCCTCGGCCATCACCTGCAGTGCGGGGGAGGACGCACCGCCGCCGCGCTCGAATTCCAGCAGATACTTCGCCACCGTCCAGCCGTCATCGATCTCGCCGAGAACATTGGCTTTCGGCACTCGAACCTCGTCGAAGAAGACCTGGTTCTGCACCTCCTCGCCCGACGTCATCACCAGTGGGCGGATCTGGATGCCCGGTGAGCCCATGTCGATCAGCACGAACGTGATGCCCTGCTGCCTCTTGGCGCCGCGCGAGGTTCGCACCAGGCCGAACATCCAGTTCGCCTCGCGGGCGTGTGTCGTCCAGATCTTGCTTCCGGTGCACACCAGATCGTCGCCGTCGTCGACGGCCGCCATCGACAGCGATGCCAGGTCCGACCCGGCCTCGGGTTCGGAGTAGCCCTGGCAGAAGAACACCTCGCCGGTGAGGATGCGCGGCAGGAAATAGTCTTTCTGCGAATCGGTGCCGAATGCGATGATGGCGTGCGCCACCATGCGAATTCCCATGGGGGACAAAGAGGGAGCACCAGCCAGCGTCGATTCGCGGCTGAAGATGTAGTGCTGCGTCAGGCTCCAGTCGCAGCCACCGTATTCGACGGGCCATGCCGGGGCAGCCCAACCGCGCTCGTGCAGGATCTGTTGCCATTCCATGCTCGCGTCATGGTCGGCGTACACGCTCGTCATGAGCCGGCCCGACGTGCGCAGTTCGGGTGTCAGCTTCTCGTCGAGGAAGCTGCGTACCTCGTCGCGAAAAGCGGTGTCAGCCTCCGACCACTGCAGGTCCATGGGTTCCCCTCTGCTCGGTAGGCACATAGTAAACCTAGTTACTCAACTGAAGGTAATCGCGGGGGTCTATCCTGGACTTCGACGAGGGCGGATGAACCGGGAAGAACTGCTCACCTCGATCGCGGCGGCACGCCCCGGTCGCGATGACATCGTGTACCTCGAACGCCGCGGAACCGACTATGCGTGGCAGACGATGCCCGCAGGCTCAGGCAAGGCAGTGCCGTCGGCTGGCCCGGGTGCCGACGTGTGGATGTCGTTCTCCGCCGCGTGGCCCCTCGACGATCCCGACCGGTTACGGGCGTTCTTCGACGACGTGATCGCCGAACTCGAATCGATGGCAGGTGGAGCGGATCGGTGCCGCTGGCCCATCGACGAGCCGTGGCCGCACTTCCATTGACAGGCGCACATCGTGGACTGCCGGATCACGCCAGAAGACCGTACGCGTTTCAAACGCTGCCGGCGGCAGTGGGATTTCACTTCCCCACACCGCCGCAATCTCGAACCCGCTCAATTGTCTGAATCATCATCTCTTGCAGCGGCATTCAGGGATGCACTGGCGGTCTATTACTACCCGGGTACGTGGGACTGGCAACATCAACTGAAGCAGTCGCTTGTGCACAAGGCGATGCTTCGGTCGTTGCAGGATGCGGGTGCCGTGCAGGAAATCGAACGCGGAACGGCGCTGATCGACCGCTACGACGCCTGGGCGGCGATAGTCGACGACTTCGCCCCGATCAAGATCCAGCATGATGTGACCGCCCTCGTGCCCGATCCGACCGATCCCGAAAAGGGGCTGCTGACCCCCGACGGCTCGGGGGTGACCTACGCCTGCCGAGTCGACCTGTTGGCAGTCGACGCAGCCGACGAATACTGGGTGATGCGGCACCAGATCGTCGACGGCTGGCGCTCCGCGGAGGAGTTGGTGCTCGACGAGGAGGCCACCGCGGCCTGCTGGGCATGGGAACAGGACTACATCGGCATGGAGATTGCGGGCACCATCCACAACGAGATTCGTATCGATGACGCGCGGGACCTTGTTGCCGACGAGTCCGCGACGCCCAGAGTCAAATCAGTGGCCCAGCACGAACCGAGCGGTGGCGGCAGGTCGATCCCGCAGCACGTCCGAGTAATGGCTCGCGAGATTCGGTCGCCGGGCGACCGCATCGAGCAGCGCACCGCAGGGATGTTGCGCCGCACCCGGATTCGCCGTAGTCGCGACGAGATCGCGGCCGTCGGCAACCTCATCGCGGCCGAGGCTATCGAGATGACGGGTGCACCGGCTGTCTATCCGAGTCCAGGCCCGCATTGTCTTGCATGTGATTTCAGGTCGCCGTGCCTGAGCCTGTTCGAGGGCGTCGATCCCGAACCCCTGCTGGCACTGCACTTCCGGCGTCGGTCGGACGAGTCCGAGCACAAGCCGCGACTGGGTCAGGCGACGTGGGGATTCGGCAGGGGTGCGGCGCCGCCGGAATGGTGAGCGCGGGCTCGATGCGCAGGCATAATCGGCACGGTGGACCGGCGCCGAGGGGACAAATCCGGCCAGCAGCCGATGGACGTGCTCAAAGAGCTGCCGGCATTGGTTGTGCTCGAGCGGTTTCCGGTGCCGGTGCTGGCCATCGCCGAGGACGGCACCATTCTGTTCGCCAACGGTGCGTTCGCCGAGATGCTGGGCTTCACGGCGGACGAGGTGCTGGCCTTGAAGTTTCGCGAGATCTTCTATGCCATGCCCGCCGACGAGTCGGCGGTGGAGGTCGTGCGCCAGCACGCCGATCTCATCGTCGAGCTGGTGGCGCAGGACGGTTCGATCAGGCGGGCGAGGATGAGCAAGTCGGCCCTGGTGCGCGGGAACGATCCTGTGGCGCTGGCGGCTTTTCAGGATCTGACCGAACAACTGTGGTCGGAAGAGCTCTAGGCAGGCGCGCGGCGCATCGGCTCGCGCGCCAGGAACTCGCGGAAGTAGGGAAGCGATCCCTCGGTGACGAGGGCGGGCAGCAGCAGCAACCAGGTTCTCGCGATGCGCTCGATGAGATCGGCCCCGCCGGTGCTCACGTCCGAGACCAATTCGGCGCCCAGCATCGCACCGACGACCACGTCGCCGACATCCTCTGGGTCCAGGTCGTCACGAAGGTCGCCCTCGACGACTGCCTGCCTGGCCCCAGCCACCATCTCGGCCAACAGGTGGCCGTGGGTCAGCGCGGTCGCCTGGCTGAACTTGCCGAACGCCCGTAACAACTGAGCTCCGGTCCGAACCGTCTTGTCGCTGCGGATCAGGTCCGCGACGACGAAGACGCCGTGGATCATGTTCTCCAGTGCGGGCGCGGACGGCTCGCCGATGTTCCGGAACGCCGTCAGCGCGGTGTTGGCGCCCTCCTCGATGATCACGGTGGCGAGTGCTTCCTTGGAATCGAAGTGGTGGTACAGCGCGCCCTTGGTCATCTCCGCGCGCTCGATGATGTCGCCGAGTCCGGTTGCCTGGTACCCGAGTTCGTCGAAGAGGTACACGGCGGCGTCGACGATCTTCTTCCTGGTGCCCTCCGACCTCGCCTGCCGGGCCATCGACCGAGCGTATTTCATCAGGTATTCAGCGGTGTTGCCCTGGCTGCGGCGAGTCCGGTTCGACGCCTGATGAACTGGTTGAGGTAGGCGATCCGCTCCGGGTTGACGAAGCCGGGCAGGGTGAGTGCCCAAGTCCTCTCGAGGTCGGCGAAGTAGCGCTGCGAGTGGTCGATGTCGGTGGTCTGGCGCAAACCCATGGAGACGGTGACCAGGAGCCGACCGACGTCGTGCGGATCACGGTCGGGCAGCACGTCACCCTCGGCGGTGGCGCGCCGCACCAGTTCGGCGAACGCCGTCGTCCACTCGCTGAGCACCCGCGCCTGCACTCCGTCGGCCCGACCGATCGACTCGAGCAGGTTCAGACCTGCCCTGCCGACCTCATCGCTGATGTCCCGGGCAACGAACCGACACGAGATGTCGACGAGCGTCTCCAGGCCGGAGAGCTTGCGGGCGAGCACCTCGCTCATCGACTCGTGGGCCATCGCGTTCTGGCGATCGATGATGGCAAGGGCCAACTCGTGCTTCGAGCGGAAGTGGAAGTACATCGCGCCCTTGGTCACCTCGGCCCGCTCCAGGATGTCGTCCAGGCTCACCTGGCCGTAGGGCTTCCGCGCGAACTCCCTGGACGCCGCAAGGATGATCTGCAGACGCGTCGCGTCCGCTCGTCTGTCAACCTGCTCCGTCACCGCGAGACCTCGGAATCGATGGATCCCTACCCTGCGGGGCATACTCTAAGTCATACAACAGGCCGAATACCATTCAAACGGTATGTAACCACTCCGATATTTTGACTTTTAGTTCGCTGCCGGACGACTTTTTGCGCCTGGCGGTTTCCTTGCTGAATCGGATTGCGGCTCTGTTGCCGTAAATTTTACAGCAATATGCTAGGCGACCGATTACGCCGGGAAAAGAGCTATTTCAGCGTTCTTTCTCGGCCAATGGCAATTGAAAGAGGAATTGCTGCGTGCTGGAATGCCGACCTAGACGTCGTTGCCGCGGAAGGCAGAGCCGATCAGCGGACTGGCGCTGCGGAGAACTGCACCGGTATCCGTCGCTGGGTGAGTAGCGATTCCATCGCGTCGCCGGCCACGGGGCGAGACAGCAGGAAGCCCTGCGCCCGGTAGCAGCCGTGCCGCAGCAACGTCAGCGCGGCTTCCTCGGTTTCGACGCCTTCTGCTACCAATTCCAGACCGAACGAATCGGCCAGCGCGATGACGGCACGCACGATCGCGAGGTCGCCGGGGTTCGTCCCCAGCTCCCGGACGAAGCTCTGGTCGATCTTGAGCGTGTCGACCGGCAGCGATTTCAGATGAGAGAGGACGCTGTAGCCGGTGCCGAAGTCGTCGATGGCGATCTGGACACCGACCTCCTTCAACCCGGCGAGCGTGATCCGGGTGGTGTCGATGTCCTGCACGACCACGCTCTCCGTGATCTCGAGGCACACAGAGCCGCCGTCGAGGCCGAACTCGTCGATGATCCCGGCGACCGTTTCGACGAAGCCCTCGGTCACCAACTGCACAGGGGACACGTTGAGACGCAGGATGGCGTCTTCTCCGATTCCCTTCGACCGCCACTTGCGGAACTCGGCGCAGGCGGCGCGCATCACCCAGCGGCCCAGCTCGCCCGCGAAGTTGATCGATTCGGCCACCCCGATGAACGCGTTGGGCGAGAGCAGTCCACGCGTCGGGTGCTGCCAGCGCACCAGCGCCTCGAACGCGAGGATCTCGCCGGTGCGCATGTCGATCTCGGGCAGGTAGTGCAGGATCAGGGCGCCGTTCTCGATCGCGCTTTGCAGATGCAGCTCGATGTCGTTGCGGAACTCGCCCTTCAGCGACATGTCGTCGGAGAACACCGCGATCTTGTTTCCGCCGCCGCTCTTGGCGGCGAGCAGTGCCTGGTCGGCGCGCCGGAGCAGATCCGAGGTGGTGTCACGGCCTGGGACGCCGAGCGCGACGCCGATGCTGACCGTGCGGGTGAGCATCTCGCCGCCGATGGACACCCGCTCGCGGAGCGTCGCCTGCAGGCGGTTGGCGAGGGACTCGGCTTCGGCTGCCGACATGGGCGCTACCGGGACGACGACGAACTCGTCGCCACCGAGGCGGGCGATCAGGTTGGGGCCTTCCGCGCCCTCTTCGAGCCGCTTGGCGAAGACGCGGATGAACCAGTCGCCCGCGGTATGGCCCAGGTAGTCGTTGATGGCCTTGAGCCGGTCCAGATCGAGGAACAGGGTGGAGACGGGGCCCGGTCGTCCCGGCGCCAGTCGCTGATCGAGGTGGGCTATCAGGGCGCGACGGTTGTGCAGGCCCGTCAGGTCGTCATGCTCGGCGAGAAAACGGAGCTGATCCTCGGCGACTATCCGCGCTTGCAGCTGCGCGAACAGCGATGCGATCGCCTTGAGGGCGTTCAGCTCCTCGGGTGTCCACTCGCGGTCGCCGAACTTGACGAACCCGAGACAGCCCGTCGTGACGTCCCCGGACAGCATGGGCACGACCGCCATCGTCACCCCGGGAACGTTGCGGGCTTCCTCGATGGTCTTCTGGTAGTCGTCGGTCGAAGGTTCGGGCCGAAAGACAAGGATTTCCTTCGCAGTCTCAGCGGCGGCGAACACCGGATCTGCGTCCGCGAAGTACACGACACCCAGCGGATCCGGGTCGGGTACGTCGGGACGGACCGGCCACTCTGCGACGAGCTTCGTCGCGTGGATGTGGTGATCGTTGTGCCGCAGGAAGCTGACATCTACCCCGAAGTGGCCAACGAGGTCAGCCAGGACGCGCTGGCTCCCCGCGGCAGAGGTAGCCGCATCCACCGCCATCAGTTCGGTTGCGACGGCGGTGACGACTTCGTCGAGGGTACGAGCCACGGTTGCTCCGGTGTCTGCGGTTACGGCTTGAGACTACTAATAGCGGCCGCCCGACGCTGACTCCTCACCGACGTGGCGGGCGCGTCGGCGAACCGGAGCACCAGCGCGAGCGATTCGTTCGGCTCCATAGCTGACAGCTCGTGGAACTCGCGTCTCAGCTGCCCGAGGGCGGTGACATGCGCAGGCGAGAGCTCCTCCAGATCCGCCTCGTCGTGGGCGTAGAGGAACACCGGTGAGATGGGTTGGACCGCCAGGCCGCGCTGTTGGGCGAGGACCCAAACCGCTTCCACGGCCGACCCCGCGCGCGCATAGTCAGTCAGCGCCTGGCCTTCGACCGACACGACGGCCAGACACGAGCTGGTCAGGACGCGGTCCCGGGTGTCGGCGCCCAGAGCCGCGCCTTCGCCCCATTCGTGCAAATAGGCCATCACCTCGGAACGTCGCAGCACGTCCAGCTTGACCAGGTCGGCAGGAACCAGTTCCAGGCTCCGGACGTCGATTCCCGAGTCCTGTGGCCGGTCTCCGGGAAGGCGAACTTCGGAAATCATCTCGGTGTGAAGCCGTGGGGTCAGGTACCGGATGCGATCGGATGCGGCCAGAATTGCCGCCGCTTTCTCGACATCGTCCGGAGCGGTCAGCAGGCGCAGGCGGGCGCCTTCGCGCCGGGCCGCGGCATGCAGGGAGTCGACGACATCGGCTGGTAGCGATACCTGCTTGCCCTGGTGGCGGTTGGTCTCCCTGGCGAGCATCGCGTCGTACTGCGCGGCCAGGTCGGGATCGGATTCGGTCGCCAGTCGCAGCACGGCCCGCAGCGGAGTTGCGTCGTCGCCGGCCTCGAAGCTCGCAGGCCCGAGGACTCCGGCTTCGGCAGCAGCCACGCGGGCATTGAAGGTCGCCGCGCCGACCGCGACCGCGCTCGCCCGATAGCCGACGTCCATCGTCGACGTGTATTCGGGGGCGAGCGCAATCGTGATCGCGTGCTCGTGCGTCGAAATGTGCCAAGGCTGGGCGTTTCCGCCGGACGGCGCGCGAAGTGCGGCCGCGACCACTCTGTCGATCGCGTTGGTCGGTATGACGTCGCCCGGCTGCTCGTCGGCGGTGACATGGGTCGGAGCTGATACCGCAAGGTCGTCCATCCGGTCGAGGACGTTCGGCACGTTGATGCGCACCCTGCCGGAAGCCAATTCCTCGCCGATGCCGATTCGCCTCACCGCTTCGGCGACCAGCGCCGCGCTCTGGGCCACCTCGGCGACCACTTGCGGCCAGGTGGTCAACGTGGTCCCGACCTCCACAAGGGATGCCGCCATGCGCGGCGACAGCCGCCCGCCTTCCATCATGCGGAGGGCGTAGGGCACCTTGTCCCCGCTCGGCAGCCCCGACAGCTCCTCGTACTCCACGTCGCCCAGCAGTCCGTGCAGTATCGGCCGTCGCGGCTCCACGTCGAATCGTTCGACGTCCAGGGTGCCGCGGTCGCCGGTGGCCATCAGGACCGGGATGCGCCGAGCACGTGCTGCCTGACGGATGAGGATCTTGGTGTCAAGCGAGTCGCACTCTTCGACGAGAATGTCGACGCCGTCGAGGAACCGGTCGACCGACTCGCTCGTGATCCCCCGGTCGAATACTTCCGTAGGTAGATATGGGTCGAGCTCGGCTATCCGTCTGGCCACCACTTTCGCCTTGTTCAGCCCGACGTCGAACACCGTGGCAGGCACGCGGTTCAGATTGGACAACTCCAGCTCGTCGAAGTCCGCGAGGCGCAGCTGACCGCATAGGCCTTCCTGAGCCAGGATGTGGGCGATGGCGTGGCCCACGCTGAGGCCGACGACGCCGATCCGAAGCTGTCCCAGTCGGTCCTGCTCCTGTTCGGTGATCAGGTTCCGATTGCGGTTGAGTCGTACGGCGCGAAAGCCGAGTGGACCGAGCAGACTCGTGACGGTTCGCCGCCAGGGGTAGTAGGCCCAGCGCTTCGCTTCGGCGAGCGCCTCGGGGTCGGGCGACGGGCGGAGTCGGCGCAACTCATCGCACTGTTCGTGCCACGTGTCGATGAATTCGATCTTGGAGTCGGCACTCAACTCCGATAACAGCTGATCGTCGTGCGGTTCGGCCTCGACAAGCACCGTTGCGGTGAAAACATCTCCGCCGGCTGAGGTCACAGGCCGCTGCCGAGCGCCCGAGCACCCGTGTAGTCAAGCTGACGAGCGACGATGGACATCTCGTTGAAGATCTTCGAAAGCTGATCAGGTTCGGCATCGCTGGTGAAGGTGCTGCGATCCCACCACATCATCTTCGTACGGTATCGGTCGTCGGGATATGGCGTCGCGGGAATCTTCGTCGCCACCACGCCGCCGGACGTGCGCCACCGGTTCAGCACGTGTGATCCCGCTGTCGCCACGACGAACTGCGCGTCAAGCAGCGCCATGGCGGTGAAAGGGGTGCGTGCCAGCGTTCCGGCGAGTGCGCGGCTCCGGCCCGGGTCGTCGGACATCCAGGCGGTCTTCATCTCCACAACGCCGAATGGCAGCCGGTCGGTCAGCATCTTGCGCACAGTGCGCAGACCCGGCCGGTCGTCCCATTCCGCGATGGCATGCGATTCCTCCGCCGACTCCAACGGACCCCTGGCGCGGATTCCGCCCATGATCGTTCCGGCGTCGTTCACCACGGCGTGGAACAGCTGGGTGTTGGCCTCGTCCGCCAGCGAGTCCATGTCCAGTGCGCGTTCGATCCCGTGCCGGTGGTAGCTGTGTGCGGCGCCCCCGACAAAGTCGGCCCATAGCGCCGGGTCGGCGGATGGCGTGGAAACGACGACCGTGCATTTTGTGTCGGAATCAAACCAACTAATTCCCTCGTCGAGCGGAAAGTTAGAAACCGGAAGGTTCACGCTCAGCTGAGGAGCGGTCATTTCTGTCCCATCGTTCGGGCAACGGCGACCCAAATGGTCGAGTAGTCGCAGGTGCCGAGGAGGCATTCACACGCGGTCTATATGAATACCCAGGGATCGAGTATTGCTCTTTTAAACATCGTTATTCCAGCTAGCGTGGCGATCTTGTGCTGGCAAAGTTTTCTTGGTCCGCGAGATTGTTTGCGGGTTCTCCGATGGGCAATCGCTAGGCAACTGTCGTCTACGTCAATAAGTGCAGATGAACCCATGTGATTGCACTTTTGGGCGAACGGGCTGCCAGCCCCTGCTGGGAAAGTTGACGTTGCCGTAAAATCTGCGCCGAGGCCGTGGCCTGTTGACTCGGCAGCGAGGCAGCGAGCGCCCATCATTGAGGTTGCCGGCATGCCGTGAGCTTTTCCGCCGCAGTCGGCTGTCGTCGGGTCGGCGGAATGAGACCCTGAAGACGGTCCGGATCTGATTGACCCGACTAGGGAGGGTTAACGGGATGTCCTTCCGAACGGATGTCGACGCCGAGGCGGGCGAGTACCCACAGCAGGGCAGCGGGGACCTGCCGACCAAGGACGTCGGTCGGCTATTGCTGCGGTGCGCAGACCGCCCCGGATTGGTTGCGGCGGTGAGTGGCTTTCTGGCCGCGGCCGGCGCCAACATCGTTTCGCTGGATCAGCACGCCACCGAGCAATCCGGCGGCACCTTCATGCAGCGCACGATTTTTCATCTGCCTGGGCTGACCGCCGCACGTGATGGGCTAGAGCGGGACTTCGCCGATCAGGTTGCCGCCAGGTTCGACATGGATTTCCGGCTGACCGAGGCGGCCAAGCCCAAACGCGTGGCGGTGCTGGCTTCGAAAGACGACCACTGCCTATTGGATCTGCTGTGGCGCAACCGTCGCGGCGAGCTCGACATGGCCGTTTCCATGGTGATCTCGAACCATCCCGATCTCGCCGATGCGGTCCGGCCATTCGGCGTGCCATTTCTTCACGTCCCCGCAACGAAAGACAACCGGCCAGAAGCCGAACAGCGACAGCTCGATCTGCTGCGCGGCAATGTCGACCTGGTGGTGTTGGCGCGCTACATGCAGATCCTCACTCAGGACTTCCTGTCGAACGTCGGCTGTCCGTTGATCAACATCCACCACTCGTTTCTGCCCGCATTCATTGGGGCGGCGCCCTATCGGCGGGCCAAGGAGCGGGGCGTGAAGCTGGTGGGAGCGACCGCGCACTACGTCACCGAGGACCTCGACGACGGGCCGATCATCGAACAGGACGTGGTGCGAGTCGACCACAGGCACTCCGTCGAGGATCTGAGGCGACTGGGCGCGGACGTCGAGCGGATGGTGTTATCGCGTGCGGTGCTCTGGCACTGTCAGGACCGAATCATCCGGTACGGCAACCAGACAGTAGTGTTCTGACGTCGGTCAGTATCGGGTGGAGCCCTGGTCGACCGAAATCTCCTGTGCGGTGACCAATTTCGAATCATCGCTGGCCAACCAGCACACCGCGGCGGCGATGTCCTCGGGTTGCGCGACCCAGCTGGGCAGGAACGGCGTCACATATTCATCAAAATATGGTTGCCGTCGGCCTCGGCCGCTTTGGCGATCGCCTCAACCATCTCCTGGGAACCCATCTCGGTGAAGACGGGCCCAGGATGGACGCTGTTCACGCGGATCGAGTGCTTGCCGAGTTCGGCCGCGAAGGCCCGCGCCATTCCGGTCACGGCATGTTTACTTGCTGTGTAGTGAATCATGAACGGCTGCAGCTTGATTCCGGCAGCCGACCCGATGAGGATGATCGATCCGCCGCGGCCACCGTCGATGATCTTCTGGGCACCGGCCATCACCGTGTTCCACGTGCCGGTGACGTTGACGTCCATCACCTCTTTGAACGCCTCCGGGGTGATCTCGTTCCATGCGGCCGGGGCGGAGATCCCGGCATTGGCGACGATGATGTCGAGCCGACCCAGTTCGTCGACACCGTCGCTGACCGCCTTGCGCAGACCGGCGAGGTCGCGAGTGTCGACGGCAGAGGCGACGATGCGGCGTCCGGTGGCCTCGACCAGGCGGGCCGTCTCATCCAGATCCTCTTGTGTCGCAGACGGATAGGGCGCACAGGCCGGCAGCTTTCCCGCGAGTCGATCGCGATGATGTCGGCGCCTTCGGCGGCAAGCCGGACGGCATGCGCGCGCCCCTGACCTCGCGCCGCCCCGGTGATGAACGCGACCTTGCCGTCCAGCCGCTTACTCATGCTCGCCTCCCGCTCCCTCCGGTCCTCACTCGCGCTCGCCTTCGGGCCGCATGCTCGCGCCTTTCACGAGATTGCCCCCGATGATCAGGCGCTGGATCTCGCTGGTGCCCTCGTACAACCGCAGCAGCCGCACGTCGCGATAGATCCGCTCCACCGGAACCTCTCGCATGTAGCCGCTGCCGCCGTGTACCTGGACCGCGAGATCGGCTACCTTGCCTGCCATTTCGGTGCAGAACAGCTTGGCCGCCGATGGCGCGATCCTCCGGTCCTCGCCGGAAACCCACACCCTTGCGGTGTCGCGAACGAGTGCGCGCCCGGCCATGACGCCGGTCTGCTGGTCGGCCAGCATCGCCTGAACAAGTTGGAAGCTGCCGATCGGCTTGCCGCCCTGGGTCGCGGTAGCGGCGTACGCCACGGATTCGTCGAGGGCTCGTTGGGCAATGCCGACGGCCAGTGCCGCGATGTGAACGCGGCCGCGGGCAAGCGATGTCATCGCGGCCCGGTAACCGATGTCCTCGCTCCCGCCGATCAGCGCGCTTGCCGGCACCCTGACGTCGGTGAAGCTGACGTCGGCCGTCCACGCGCCCTCCTGGCCCATCTTGGCGTCCTTGACGCCGACCTGGACACCTGGCGTGGTTGCCGGCACCAGGAAGACCGCGATGCCGGGGCCGTCGTCGTCGGCGGGCCGGCTGCGGGCGAATACGACGAACAGATCGGCGATGGGCGCGTTGGTGATGAAGCGCTTGTCCCCGTTGATGATCCAGTCTGCGTCGTCTTGTGAACCGTCGCGGACGGCTTTGGTACGTAGACCCGATGGATTCGAACCGGCGCCGGGTTCCGTCAGGGCGAACGAGGCCACTTCGCCGTTGGCAAGCCGCTCGAGCCACTGCGCCTTCTGCTCGTCGGTTCCGAACCCGACCAGCACCTGGCCGGCGATGCCGTTGTTGGTGCCGAACATCGACCGAAGGGCAAGCGATGTGTAGCCCAGCTCCATGGCGAGCTCGACGTCCTGGGCCAGGTTCAGGCCGAGACCTCCCCATTCCTGGGGGATCGCGTAGCCGAACAGCCCCATCTTTGCGGCCTGGTCGCGCAGGTCGTCGGGGACCCGGTCGTCGGCGAGGATTTCCTGCTCGCGGGGGACGACGGCGCTGCGGACGAAGTGACGGGTCTGGGCCAGGATTTCCTGGAAGTCCTCGTCACTCACTTCGGCGGGGGTCATGTCAGACGTGCTCCTCTTTGCGAGTGGGCCCGTGGCCGAAGAAATCATATATGAAATATGATGTGTGACTGCCGGGGGCCCGGGTGGCCCAGAACAGCGGAGGGTGGGTGATCAGGTGTCATTGCTGACAGATCAGACGGCGGTCGTCACCGGCGGTGCGCAGGGCTTGGGTTATGCGATTGCCGAGCGGTTCATCGCCGAGGGCGCCCAGGTGGTGCTTGGGGACCTCGACATCGCCGCGACGGAGGCCGCCGCCAAGCAGCTCGGGTCCGACGTGGCCTTGGCGGTGCGATGCGATGTCACGAAGGCTGATGAAGTCGACGCCTTGGTCGCCGCGGCTGTGGAGCACTTCGGCGACCTTGACATCATGGTGAACAACGCGGGTATCACCCGCGACGCCACGATGCGCAAGATGACCGAAGAGCAGTTCGATCAGGTGATCGCCGTCCACTTGAAGGGCACCTGGAACGGGACCAAGGCGGCCGCCGCGATCATGCGCGAGAACAAGCGCGGAGCGATCGTCAACATGTCGTCGATCTCGGGGAAGGTCGGGCTCGTCGGTCAGACGAACTACTCGGCGGCCAAGGCGGGCATCGTCGGCCTGACGAAGGCCGCCGCCAAGGAACTCGCCCACCTCGGTGTGCGGGTCAACGCGATTCAGCCGGGGCTGATCAGATCGGCGATGACCGAGGCCATGCCCCAACAGATTTGGGACCAGAAGCTCGCCGAGGTACCGATGGGCCGGGCCGGCGAGCCCGCCGAGGTGGCCAAGGTCGCGTTGTTCCTGGCGAGTGATCTGTCGTCTTATATGACCGGAACCGTGCTCGAGGTGACGGGCGGGCGGCACGTATGAGCATTTGTGACGGGGGTGGGTTATGCGTGAGGCTGTGATCTGTGAGCCGGTACGCACACCGATCGGCCGCTATGGCGGCATGTTTCAGTCGCTGACCGCTGTCGACCTCGGGGTCACGGCGCTGAAGGGTCTGCTCGACCGGACCGGAATCGCTCCCGACGTGGTGGACGACGTGATCCTCGGCCACTGCTATCCCAACAGCGAGGCCCCCGCGATCGGTCGTGTGGTCGCGCTGGACGCGGGCCTGCCGGTCACCGTCCCCGGCATGCAGGTCGATCGGCGCTGCGGATCGGGTCTGCAGGCCGTCATCCAGGCGTGTCTGCAGGTGAGCACCGGCAACGACGACCTCGTCATTGCGGGCGGTGCCGAGAGCATGAGCAATGTCGCCTTCTATTCGACGGATATCCGTTGGGGTGGAGCCAGATCCGGCGTCAACGTGCACGACGCGCTGGCGCGCGGTCGCACCACCGCGGGTGGGCAACACCATCCGGTTCCGGGTGGCATGCTCGAGACCGCGGAGAACCTGCGCCGCCAGTACGGCATCTCGCGGCAGGAGCAGGATGAGCTGGCTGTCGCATCGCATCAGCGTGCGGTCACGGCGCAGAAGGACGGCATCCTCGCCGAGGAGATCATCCCGGTAACAGTGAACACGCGGCAGGGGGAGCAGCTCATCGACACCGACGAGCATCCCCGCGCCGACACGTCCATCGAGTCGCTCGCGAAACTGAAACCCGTTCTGGGCAAGAACGATCCGGAGGCGACCGTCACCGCGGGCAACGCCAGCGGGCAGAACGACGCAGCATCCATGTGCATCGTGACGACGCCCGAAAAGGCGGCCGAACTCGGGCTCGACCCGTTGGTCCGGCTCGTGTCGTGGGGGTCTGCGGGCGTCGCACCGAACATCATGGGCATCGGGCCGGTGCCCTCGACCGAAGTGGCGCTGCGCAAGGCAGGTCTGCAGCTGAGCGACATCGATCTGATCGAACTCAACGAGGCGTTCGCGGCGCAGGCGCTGGCGGTGATGCGGGAGTGGGGATTTACCGACACCGACCGCGAACGGACGAACGTGCACGGGTCGGGGATATCACTCGGACACCCGGTCGGCGCCACCGGCGGGCGGATGCTCGCCACGTTGGCTCGGGAACTGAATCGGCGCGGGGCGCGCTACGGACTGGAAACGATGTGTATAGGCGGCGGGCAGGGCCTGGCCGCAGTGTTCGAAAGGGTTGGGGCATGACGAAAATCGCTCAGACACTTGGCCTGACCGAGTTCCAGAACGAGATCGTCGCCAACGTGCGGCAGTTCGTCGACAAGGAGATCATTCCCAACGCCCAGGAACTCGAGCACTCCGACACCTACCCGCAAGGCATCGTCGACCAGATGCGCGAAATGGGCCTGTTCGGCCTGATGATTCCCGAGGAGTACGGCGGGCTCGGCGAGTCCCTGCTGACCTACGCGCTGTGCGTGGAGGAACTGGCCCGCGGCTGGATGAGCGTCTCGGGTGTGATCAACACCCATTTCATCGTGGCGTACATGCTGCGCCAGCACGGAACAGACGAGCAGAAGCAACGCTTCCTGCCCCGGATGGCCACCGGCGAGACCCGAGGTGCGTTCTCGATGTCCGAGCCCGAACTCGGCTCCGACGTCGCCGCGATCCGCACCAGGGCCAAGCGTAACGACGACGGCACCTACACCATCGACGGCCAGAAGATGTGGCTCACCAACGGCGGAAGCTCCACGCTGGTGGCGGTTTTGGTGCGAACCGACGAGGGTGCCGAGAAGCCGCACCGCAACCTGACCGCTTTTCTTGTCGAAAAGCCAACCGGTTTCGGCGAAGTCGTACCCGGCCTGGTGATTCCCGGCAAGATCGACAAGCTCGGATACAAGGGCATCGACACCACCGAGCTCATCTTCGACGGCTACGTGGCCAACGCTGACGATGTCCTCGGCGAGACACCCGGCCAGGGCTTCTTCCAGATGATGGACGGCATCGAGGTGGGCCGGGTCAACGTCTCCGCGAGGGCGTGCGGCGTCGGCATCCGCGCCTTCGAGTTGGCCGTTCGGTATGCGCAGCAGCGTCAGACGTTCGGCAAGCCGATCGCCGAGCACCAGGCGATCGCGTTCCAACTGGCCGAGATGGCAACGAAAGTGGAGGCGGCGCACCTGATGATGGTCAACGCGGCCCGGCTGAAGGACTCCGGTGAACGCAACGACGTCGCGGCGGGGATGGCCAAGTATCTGGCGAGCGAGTTCTGCTCGGAGGTCACGCAGCAGAGCTTCCGCATCCACGGCGGGTACGGGTACTCCAAGGAATACGAGATCGAACGGCTGATGCGCGACGCCCCGTTCCTGTTGATCGGTGAGGGCACCAGCGAGATCCAGAAGAACATCATCAGCAAGCGATTGCTTGCCGACTATCGGATCTGACCGTGACCGTCGAGGAATTCGCCACGCGGCCACAGCTTTCCGAAGCGGTAGCGCGATTCGTCCGCAACCGGATCTTCGACGGCACCTATGCGGCCGGCCAGTACGTGCGACTGGACCAATTGGCGGCCGAGCTGGGCACCAGTGTGACACCGGTGCGCGAGGCGCTGTTCCAGCTGCGCGCCGAGGGCCTGCTCGACCAGAAGCTGCACCGCGGGTTCGTGGTGCTACCCGTAACGCGTCGCGATATCACCGACGTCTCCGACGTACAGGCGCACATCGGGGGCGAGCTCGCCGCCCGCGCGGCCATGAACATCACCGATGATCAGGTGAGTGAGCTGGAGTCGATCCAGACCCAGTTGGAGATGGCGTATGCGGGGGACGACCACGAGCGGGCGGTTCGCCTCAACCACGACTTCCACCGTGCCATCAACGTCGCCGCCGACTCGCCGAAGCTCGCACAGCTGATGTCCCAGATCACCCGCTACGCGCCCGAATCGGTGTTTCCGGTCGTCGTCGGCTGGCCGAAGCGGTCGATGACAGACTATCGGAGGGTGGTCGCGGCGCTGGCCAAACGCGACGCCGAAGCCGCTCGCGCCGCCATGTCCGAGCATCTCTCTGCCGGCGCGGATCCCCTGATCAACCACCTCAAGCAGCGAGGGGTGGTCACCTAACCCTCGCGACAAGGAGGCAAATTTCAGTGAGCACCAGATGTTTCGCAGTCGTCGCCGTGTTGTTCTTGCTCACGGGCTGCCTGGGTCGGGCAGACGCGGCTCCGCTCGTGGCCGAATTGCGCCCCAATGTGCTCGCCGAACTCCCACACGACTCCTCGGCCTATACGGAGGGTTTGGAACTGGACGGGGATGTCCTCTGGGAGTCCACGGGGAACGCGGGGCAATCGCAACTGCGCCAGCTGGACCCGACGAATGGCACGGTCCGCCGGGCGGTTTCGTTGCCCCATGACTACTTCGGAGAGGGCATCACCGTCGTCAACGACCGGATCTGGGAAGTGACGTACCGAGACAATGTCGCCATCGAGTGGGACAAAGCCACGATGACTCCGCTGCGCGAGGTGGGCACCATGGGTGAGGGATGGGGTCTGTGCTGGGATGGCAACCGGCTGATCCGCAGCGACGGCAGCGCCCGTTTGCACTTCCACACCACCGACGATTTCGGCGAGACCGGCTTCATCGGCATCACTCGCGACGGCCTGCCGTTGGCCGGACTCAACGAGCTCGAATGCGTGGGCGGCCAAGTGTGGGCCAATGTCTGGCCAACCGATGATATCGTCCGCATCGATCCTGCCACCGGCTTTGTGAACGCGGCGGTGGACGCCTCCGGGTTGCTCGGAAGCCCGCGGACGAACAGTCAAGTGCTCAGCGGCATCGCGCATATGGGCGGCGACGAATTCCTGCTGACCGGCAAGTACTGGCCGTCAGCGTTTCGCGTGCGATTCCAGTGACGACGTGGTGGTCGGAGTGACATATGCCCGCGACCTCGAGGGCGACCTTGACCTCGCCCTTGCGTGGGTCGCCGATCTCGATCTCCTCGACCGACCACGGCTGGTTCAACTCCCAGACGAGCGCGCCTTTGGTTTTCACCGTCGAGCCTCCAGTCGGGTGGTCAGCAACTTTCTCAGCTTCGCGGCATCGACCTTGCCGGTGGCGCCGCGGGGGATTTGGTCGTCGGAGTCGACGACCAGCCATACCGTCGGAACTTTGAACGAGCTCAACAGCTTCCGCGCGGCTGCACGGAGAACCTCGACCGGCTGATCGGCGATCACAACCGCGCCGACCGCACCCGCCACATCGGTGACGAAGGCGTTCTGCACACCGTCGATGGTGCGGAGTGCCTGTTCGACCTCGCTGGGGTAGACGGTGGCGCCGCTGACCTTGAACATGTCGTCGGATCTGCCGTGGTAGAACATGAAGCCGTCGTCGTCGAGATGACCGAGATCGCCTGTGGGGTAGTAGCCGTCGGCAGTGAACACCTCTTCGCGGCTGCGGCGGCAGATTCCGCGCAGCGTGTTCGGACCGCGAATCTGGATCATCCCGATCGTTCCCGCCGGTACCGGCTCGCCGGTATCGGGGTCGACGATGCGGACCTCGGTGCCCTCGAAGGGCTTGCCGCAGCTGCCCCACGCCGACACGGGCATGTCGGTGTCGGCGGGATAGCCGCAGTAGGGACCGAACGCCTCCGTCATCCCGAACAACTTGGCTCGCGCGCCTGGCGCCGCACGCTGGTCGGCGGGCAGCAGCGCCTCCAGGCTGCCAGGGCGCAGCGACGACAGGTCGGCGCCGACCGACTTCGAATGGCGGGCAACGGCTTCGGCTTGGTCGGGCCAGCCGCGAAACAGCGTCACCCGCTCGCGCTCGAGCAGGCGAAGCGTGGCCTCGGGCTGCGGTATCTCTTCCGTGATGAGCGTCGCGCCCGCCAGCAGTGCCGACAGGATGCCGCTGCCGAAGCCGCCCACCCAGAAGAACGGCATCGGCAGGTATAGCCGGGTGCCGGCGTCGATGCACCTGGCCGCGAGGCCGGACCGGACGGCGCCAAGCGCGTTGCCATGCGAGTGGATGACGCCTTTCGGCGGGCCACTGCTTCCGGACGTGAACATGATGACGAGCGTGTCGGCCGCGGCGACAGTTCCGCAGACACCGTCGACATCGGCTGTTGCCTCGGTGAGCTCCGTTGGTGTCCACACCTCTTGCAGCGCAGGCAGAGTCGCGCGTTCCATCGCGATGTCGTCGTGATAACTATGACCGCGGAACTCTTCGACGGCCACCAGATACTGGACGGACGCGACCCGCAGTTGCGCGACCAGTTCGCGCGGCGCGAGCAGGGTACTCAGCGGGACCAGCACGGCGCCGATCCGGGTAAGCGCGATCGCCGTCTGCACCCACCGGACGCCGTTGGGCATGATCAGTCCCACCCGGGTGCCCTTGGTCACCCCGCCTTCGAGGAACGCGGCCGCCATCGCGCGGGTCGTCGTATCGAGTTCGCCGTAGGTGATGCGGTTGATCTGGTCGACGACCATCGGTTTGGTCGCATCGTGGACTGCGCGGTGCCGCACCAGTTGACCGATGGTTGACGGGAACTCAGTCATCGAACACCGCCGCGAGGCGTTTCATGTCGACCTTGCCGCTGGGCAGTACCGGTATCCGCGCCGGCGCCATGGCGACGATTCGCCTGGGGATCTTGTAGGCGGACAGTTCTCGCTTGAGTTCGTGCCGAAGCGCTGATTCATCGACGTCGCCGTCCGTGGCGACGACGGCGACCACCGCCTGTCCCCGGTCGGGATCAGGGATGCCGAACACATACGCCGTCGACCCGCCGCTGGCCTTGGCGATCGCCTTCTCGACCTCCGCCGGAGCGACGTTGGCGCCCGCGCTCTTGATCATCGAGCCGCGTCTGCCTATGTAGTAGTGGAACCCGTCCGCGTCGGTACGCACGAGATCGCCGGTGTGGAACCAGCCGTCGGCGTCGAAGCATTCCTCGCGGCTGCGTTTGTGATAGTGCTGCATGACGTACGGCCCGCGGATGGACAGTTCGCCGTTGTCGTCGATTTTCGTCTCGAACCCCGGCGCAGGCACCCCGAACGATCCGCGCCGGCTTTCGGGCTGATCGGATTCGTCGCCGCTGAGCAGAACGACGCTGCCCGCCTCGGTCAGCCCGAGCATGTTGTGCCGCAGTTCGGGGTCGGCCGGCCGGACGTCCGGCGACATGATCGGGTACAGATTGCCTCGGCGCATCGACGACAGGTCGCGTTCGGCAACGCTCGGATGCCGGGCCAGGTGAGCGATGCCTGCGACGAAACCGTTTGTCATGGTTGGTCGCTCGGCCTCGAGTAGGTCGAGTGTGGCCGCGGCGTCGGTGGTGTTGGAGCACAGCAGCGTCGATCCGGCCACCAGCGTTGCCAACAGGCCGAAAGCGAATCCGCCGATCCAGAAGAATGGCGAATTGCAGAAGAGTTTGTCGTCCGCGGTCAGCCCGCGGATCGCGTTGAGATTCCGCTGATGTCCGAGCAGTGCCGCGTGGGTGTGCACCACACCCTTGGGCGCCCCCGTCGAACCCGACGTGTAGACGATCGCCAACGGATCCGATCCGTCGACGTCGGCTTCGAGCACACCGAGCAGCCCCTCGTCGACCGAAGACGAGCGCGAGCGAGGATCGCAGCGAGGAACGAGCGAGGACCGGAACGAGCGAGAGTCGAGAGATGACCGCGTGCTTTCCGGTGTGGCGTCGATCAGCACATGGCGCAGCAGCGGTACGGAGTCTGCGATGCCGGCAAGCCGTTCGCCGAAGTCGTTGCCGCGGTACGACGATTTCGCCAGCAGGATCGTGACATCACTGTGGACGAGTTGATCCCGAAGTTCCTTCGCGGTGGCGAACGTGGTGAACGGCACGACCACGGCCCCGATCCGGGCCGCCGCCAACATTCCGACCACGAAGTCCGCCCCGTTCGGATGAAGCAGCCCGATGTGAGTGCCTTTGCCAGCCCCCAGGGCAACCAGGCCGCGGGCGAGTCTGGCCGACCGGCGATCGGCGTCGGTGTAGCTGAGCCGGTCCTCATCGCACACCAGCAGGGGGTGCTGGCCCCGTGCGTCTGCGTGCCGCCGGAGTATCCCGCCGACGGTGTCGGGCTCAACCGTCACGGATGGCGCTCAGATCGGGTTTGCCGGACGGCGTCCGCGGGATCGCATCGACGATCGAGATCTCGGTGGGGATCTCGTAGCGGGCCAGCCGGTTTCGCAGGAACTCGAGCAGCTCGTCGGCATCGGTGGACCCGGTCTCCCGTAACTCCACCACCGCAACCGGCGTCTCGCCGAGCCGCTCGTCGGGACGGCCAACCACCGCCGCGCCCTGCACGGCGGGATGGCTCTCCAGCGCTGCGCGCACATCGTCGGGCATCACCTTGAAGCCGCCACGGATGATCGCCTGATCGGCGCGCCCAAGGATCCACAGGAATCCGTCTTCGTCGATGCGGGCCATGTCGGTGGTCCGCATCCAGTCCACCGACGGTCCCAGCTGCCCCGGTTTGACCTCGAGCAACCCCGGCTGGTCGGGGCCGAGCGCGTTGCCGTCGTCGTCGACCACCCGCAGCTGCGCACCCGGGTTGGCGCGTCCGACGCTGCCCCGCTTGGCCTGCCAGTACTTCTGATGATCGGCCAGCGTCCAGCCAGCCACACCGCCGCCGAATTCCGTTGCGGCATACGAGGTCAGCACGGGAATACCGAACTTCTCCTGGAATGCATCGGCATCCTCGGCGGAAAGCGGCGCGGTACCCGACGTGACGGCGCGGATGCCATCGAGGTCCTCACGGTGCAGCGCGGAGTGCAGCACCATCCGTAGGGCGGCAGGCACCAGGGATACTGCGCGGGGCCGATGCCTGCGCACCGCATCGGCCCACTTGTCGAGCTCGAACCGGTCCAGCATCGCGAAGGGTCTGGCCTCGGCGATGCATTGCAGCACCCGGAAGACGCCGCCGATGTGCACGAGTGGCGCGTTGACGATCGCGACGCCGCTGCGAACCTCCGTCGGCGCACGGCGACCGGTCCGGTTGGGGGCCCATCACGCTGTGCGCAAGCATGTCGTAGGTGAGGTCGATCCGCTTCGGCGGCCCGGTGGTGCCGCTGGTCAACATCCGCACCGCCACACCGGGTCTGGCGGCATCGCGGTCTTCGCCGACCGTCACCACCTCTGGCGCGGCATCGAGCGACGAGATGAAAATCAGTGTCGACGCCGATCGCTGTCCGACGAGCCTCGTCAGATCGTCGGGCGCGCCGATGATCACGGCCAGTTCCAGCGCGGCGATGTCGGCGGCGGTGCGGTCATCACCGCGGGACGGGTTGATCACGACGACCGATCCGCCGGCCAGCAGCACCCCGAGGAACGCGGCGACGTGTGCGGGCCGGTTGCGCAACAGCATGCCGACCTGTCCGCGGCCGTCGACCGATGTCGCGACCCGGCGGGCCAACGTCGCAATCTGACCGTAGGTGAACCATTGCCCGTCGTACTCGATCGCGGAAGCGTCGGGCGCGAGGTCGAGCACGGCCGCGATCCGTTGGCGCAACGGGTGATCGATCATCACCGGAGCCGTGGGTCGGACTTCACAGGGCTGCCCTGCTGCGCGAGTTCGGCCGTGCCGATCGGGTTGCCAAGGCGTGTGTAGATCAGATTCTGTTCGAGCGCGGCACGGTACGGCTTGTCCAGCGACTCCCAGATCGCCTTCACGGTGCCCTGAGTCGCCGATGGAGGTTTGGCGGCGATCATCGCCGCGATCGTGTGTGCACGGGCCCAGAGCTCGTCGCGCGATACCACCTCGGACACCAGCCCGATGCGCAGCGCGGTGCCCGCGCCGACGCGTTCGTCGTTGCCCATCAGAGCGATTCGCAAGGTCTCGGCGAGGCCGACGCGTCGCATCAGGCCGATCGGTTCCAGCGCGCAGACCAAACCTGCAGAGACATGCGAGTCGAAAAACGTGGCGTCGTCCGAGCAGATCACCACGTCGGACTCGTTGACGAAGTAGAACGCGCCCGCTGTGCAGATGCCGTGCACGGCGCAGACGACCGGCTTCCACATCTTCTGCCACTTCGGGCTCAGCGACTCGCCGGGGTCCTCGTGGTTCCACACGTTGTCCGGTTGGCCGTAGGACGATTTGATGTCGAGACCCGCGCTGAACGCCCGAGTTCCGGCCGCGCGCAGAACCACGGCGTTCACCGAGTCGTCGAGCTTCACGATCCGCCAGGCCCGCGCCATCTCCTCACACATCGTCCGGTTGAACGCGTTGAGGGCATCGGGCCGGTTCAACGTGATGGTGGCGACGTGGTCGTCGGCACAGACATCGAGCAGGATGGTTTCGAAATCTCCGTTCATCGGCACTGCCACTTCGGTGCGCGCTTTTCCACGAACGCCCTCGGCCCTTCGAACGAGTCCGCGGTGTGCAGATTGCGCTCCCTGAAGGCCTCGGCGAGGATCTCGCCATCGTGCAACGGCAGGTCCAGTGTCTTGTGAATCGCCAGGCGGGTGCCCCGAACCGCAAGCGGCGCATTCGAGTTCACGACGTCGGCGATCTCGTGTGCACGTTCGAGCAGCCGCTCGTGCTCGACGACCTCGCTGATCATCCCGAGCTCATAGGCGCGTTGCGCATCCATCCGTTCGTGCTTGCCCGTCAACGCCATGCGCAGCGCGACGTTTCTCGGTAGCACCCGTGCCAGCCGCACCATCTCCCGTCCGGCGACAAGGCCGATGCTGACGTGCGGATCGAAGAAGGTGGCCTTGTCGGATGCGATCACGATATCGCCGGTGGTGACCCAGTCAAGGCCTGCGCCGCAGCAGATGCCGTTGATCGCCGCCAGCACCGGCTTGGCCATCCGGCGAAACGGCGGAGTGCCCTCCTGCGGCGCCTCCCACTGGTCGTAGGTCGACAGGTAGGGCCGTTCGTTGATGACCTTGCCGTCCTCGGGGATCTGCTTTGCGTCCGCACCCGTGCAGAACGCGCGGCCGGTACCGGTGACGATGAGAAGCCAGACGTTGTCGTCGTTTTCGGCTTCGTCGTACGCGTCGCGCAACTCGGTGATCATGTACGGGCTCAGCGCATTGAGCGCGTCGGGGCGGTTCAGCGTGATGGTGGCCTTGTGCCCGTCGAGCTCGTATTTGATGGTGTCGTAGGACTTAGCGGCCATCGGTCTTCCCTTCGTCGGGTCGCGTGTCTGTCATCGGCCATGGAACTCCGGTGTGCGTCGTTCCCGAAACGCGGCCAAGCCTTCTTTGAAATCCGTTGTCCGGCAGGACAGCTCCAGATTGAACAGTTCCTGGTTCATCGTCTGGGGCAGGGTGGCGTGCTGGCCGTAGTGGATGGCTTGCTTGGCAAGCCCGACCGCAACCGTCGGCGCCGATGCCAGCTGTGCGAGCAGTCTCTCTGCGGCGTCGTCGAGATCGGACGAGTGGACGGCGTCATGGATGAGCCCCCATTCCGCGGCATGAGTTGCAGTGACCTTTTCGCCGAGCAGCAGCATGCGCTTGGCCCGTGCCAGCCCCACCAGCCGCGGCAGCAGCCATGTCGAGCCGGAGTCGGGGCTGAAGCCGCGGGTGACGAACGGTTCCCAGAACACCGCGTCGTCGACGGCCACCGTGAAGTCGGCGGCCAGCGCCAGGTTGCAGCCGAGTCCCACGGCCCAACCCCGCACGGTGCATACCACGGGCAGGTGAATGGTGTGGACGAGCTCGACCAGCCGGTGGGAGGTGTGGGGGATGCGGCGGACCAGGTCGCCGGTGCGGGGCCGCTGACCACCGGCATTGGCGGCGACCCAGTCGGCGCCCGCGCAGAAGTCGTCGCCCTCGCCGCGAATATGGATGACCCGCAACGCGTCGTCGGATGCGGCCGCCGTCAGCGCGTCGACAAGCGCGTCGACCATCGGATGGCTCAGTGAGTTGCGCCTCGCCGGCCGGTCGAGCGTCAGCCGCAGTATCGCGCCGTCCCGGTCCGCGATCACCGCACCGTCAGCGGGGTCGACCTCTTGACGCACTGCCGGGTCCCTTCTCGAGCCGGATACGGATACCCATACAGTAGGCTAAACCATTACTATCCTATACAAGATAGAAAGGAAAGCCCGAATGGCGGATGACGACGCCCCCCGGTTCGGTGAGCAGCCGCTGGCCCAGACCGTCGCCGCCGCCGGCGCGCTGCGGCGCCTCGCTGGCCTGTTGCTGTCGTTGGAGCATCCCCACCCCACGGTCGACGAAATGCTCGCGCGGCTGGCCGAATGGGAGTCGGCGCTGGCGGGTGCGGTTCCGCCGGATGCCACACCGCGCATCGGCGATGACGGCGCAGACAGCCAACGGGTCTACCTCTCGCACGCGTTCGACATCGGCGCATTCAACCCGTGTTTCCCGGAGTACGAGTTCGACCGCATCGCCACCGAGGCGGCGGCGGGCCGCGTCACCTTCCCGGTCGTCTACGAGGGACCGCCTGGTTTGGTGCATGGTGGCTTCCTTGCGGTGTTCTTCGACTGCGTGATCCAGCACCAGAACTGCGCCACCGAACTATCGGGCAAGACCCGGTCACTGAATGTGAAGTTCTGCAGGCCCACGCCCATCCTCACCGAGCTTCGGTTCGACATCTCCCGCAGTCAGGAGGATCGGGGGGTGACGTCGACGGCGCGGCTGCTGCTGGACGACGAGGTGCTGTGCATCGGCGAGGCGACGACACTCGCCCTGTCGCCGGACAAGCTCACCGGGTTCAACTTCGGCAAGCGGCGGGCCTGACCTCGTGAAGCTGCAGGGCATTCGGCAGCCACGCGTCGCGGAGATCGTGGCGGCGCGGTTGCGCGACGAGATTCTCTCCGGAGAACTCAAGGAGTTGCCGTCGCAGGAAAGCATGCTTGCGCAGTTCGCGGTGAGTCCGCCCGCGCTCCGCGAAGCCATTCACATCCTGGAGACCGACGGGCTGATCTCCGTGCGGCGCGGCAACGTCGGGGGAGCGGTGGTCCATCTGCCCTCGGCGGCGCGGACCGCGCACATGATCAGCATGGTGCTGCAGACCAGGGACTCGACACCTGCCGACGTCAGTGAGGCGCTGCTGCATCTCGAGCCGATCTGCGCGGGAATGTGCGCATCGCGCGAGGATCGGCTGACCGAGGTGGTGCCATATCTTGAGGCCGAAATCGATCTGCAGACAGAGCAGTTCGATGATCTGGCCTCCTATGTGCCGAACGCCAGGCGGTTTCACGAAGCCTTGGTATCCCGCTGTGGCAACGAACCGATGATCCTGTTGATCGGCTCACTCGAACTGATCTGGTCAGCCCATGAGTCCTCGGTGTGGAGCGACGACGATGTGAACCACAAGACCATGCGCGCCGCGCTGCGTGACCATCAGCGGCTGTTGGACGCCATCCGCGACGGCAACGCGCCGCGTGCGGTGCGGCTGGCGCAGGATCATCTCACCGCGGCCCGGCGCAACACACTTGCCGTGGGTGCGGACAAAACCATTGAGGCGAAACTGATTTCGAGGAGTTCGGGACAATGACTGCTTCAGCTGACGATCGCGTGCTGTTCGACGTCGATACCGACAAGCGGATCGCGACGATCACCTTCAACAACCCCCAGCAGCACAACTCCTACGACGCGGCCATGCGCGAGGCCGTCGGCCGGTGCCTGGATCGGGTCGCCGAGGACGACGACATCACCGTGGTGCTGCTGCGTGGAGCCGAGGGAATCTTCAGCACCGGCGCCGATATGAACAATGCCTACGGCTGGTACGGCGAACGCCGCGAAGACGAAGAAGCCAAGAAGAGCCGACCCAGCCAACGTCGGCGGCTCACGGTCGACCGCAAGTCGTTCGGCTTCTATCACAATCTGATGGGCTTCCCGAAGGTCACCGTCGGCGAGATCAGCGGTTACGCGCTCGGCGGCGGTTTCGAGATGGCGTTGATGACCGACATTTCCGTCATCGCGCGTGACACCAAGATCGGCATGCCCGCCACCCGATTTCTCGGGCCCGCGCTGGGCAGCCTGCACATGTTCTTCCACCGCCTCGGCCCGGTGCTGGCCCGTCGGCTGTTGTTGACCGGCGACATCATCGAGGCAGGTGCCATCGAGCATCTCGGCGTCTTCACGGATATCTGTGACCCGTCGAAGGTCGAGGCGCGGGCGAGGTATTGGGCGGAGAAGGTGGCCAAGATGCCGGCCGACGGCGTCGTCATCGCCAAGGAGGCGTTCCGCCTGGTCGAGCAGAGCCAGGCCTATCAGGGCGAGGAAGTGGCGAGCTACCTCTTCCACGCGTATGGGACGAACCTGCAGTTCGCGCCGGGCGAGTTCAACTTCGTCAAGACGCGGGCGGCGCACGGGACCAAGGAGGCGTTCCGCCTGCGTGACGAGCATTTCCACGTGCCCGAGCCGGAGTGAGGCTCCCCACATACCGAGAGCAATACAGTATCTGCTACTTTTGTAACGTCGTTAACGCCAAAAGCTGAGGTCAAAGAACATGGGCACACCTGTCATCGTCGGCGCCGCCAGGACAGCGATCGGCCGGTCCTTCAAGGGAACTCTGGTCAACACCCCTCCGGAAACGCTGATCACCACCGTGCTTCCCGAGGTCGTCCGCCGGTCCGGTGTCGACCCGGCCGCGTTCGACGACATCATCTTCGCCGAATCCCACTACGGCGGCGGCGATCTCGCCCGTTACGCGGCCGCGGCCACCGGCATGGAGGACGTCCCCGGCCAGTCGGTGAACCGGCACTGCGCGGGCAGCCTGACCGCCATCGGTAATGCGGCCGCACAGATCGGCTCCGGTATGGAGCGCGCGTTGGTGGCCGGTGGCGTGCAGTCGTTGTCGATGACCCCGTTGGTGAACTGGCGCATCCCCGGTCCCGAGCTGAAGTTCGAGGAGCGGTGGATGCCGCCGACGCACCCGGAGACGCCCGATGCGCCGTGCAAGGACATGTCGATCACGGTCGGCTGGAACACCGCGCAGGCGGTCGGCATCACCCGTGAGGAGATGGACGCGTGGGCGGCGCGGTCGCATCAGCGCGCGATCGCCGCGATCGACGCGGGCAAGTTCCTCGACGAGATCATCCCGCTCAAGGTGCAGCAGTTCGACGGCTCCGTCGTCGACTTCAGCGTCGACGAGCACCCTCGCCGCGACACCACCGTCGAGAAGCTCGCCGGGCTGAAGGTGCTGCATCCCGAGATCGAGGGCTTCTCGATCACCGCGGGAAACAGCAGCGGCACCAACGACGCCGCGGCCGCGGTCGCGCTCGTCGACGCTGACTACGCCGACGCCGAGAAGCTGACGAGGATGGCTACCGTGAAGGCTTGGGCCGCGGCCGGTGTCGCGCCGCGTGACTGCGGTCTCGGTGCCGTAAAGGTCATCGGCAAGGTGCTCGATCGGGCCGGCCTGACGCCGTCGGACGTCGCACTGTGGGAGATCAACGAGGCCTTCGCTTCCGTGCCGATCGCGGCGTGCCGCGAATACGGCATCGACGAGGAGTTGGTGAACTTCTCCGGCAGTGGCTGCAGCCTGGGCCATCCGATTGCGGCATCGGGTGCGCGGATGGTGACAACCCTGGTGTACGAGTTGCAGCGGCGTGGCGGTGGCATCGGCGTCGCCGCGATGTGTGCCGGCGGCGGCCAGGGCGGCGCCGTCGTCGTCGAGGTCTGAATCCGCTACTTGGCAGACTTGCGCGCGGGCTTCCTCTTCGATGCCTCGATCAAGCGTTCCGCATGGTCGAGGATGCACTCGAGGCCGTAGTCGAAGTTGAACTCGTCGGCGGCCCCGATGCGATGTCCTTTGGCGGTCGCCTGCGCGAGCAGCGGCGCGGATTCCGGATCGACGACCATCGTCTCCTCGAAGTCGCCGGCGCCGTCATTGGATCTGTTCTTGTCGTAGAGCCGTTGCAGTACAACGGATCCCCGCACATGCACCGACACCGCGGAATACGTATCGAACGCGTCCTCTGGCGAGAGGCCGGCCTCGGCCAGGCTTTCGATTGCCTTCTCGACGGCGGCCACGCCCAGCCTCGCCGCGCGTGGGCTCAGTGCGGACCTGATGAGGATCAAGTCGCACAGAATCGGGTTGGACAGGAACGTCTTTCGCATCGTGCGCGCGTGATTGGCCAGCGTCTCGCGCCAATCCTTGGCCTCCACGTAGGGCGTCGCGAACACGTACTGCTTGAGCGCGCGGTCGGTCATCGCGTTGAGCAGGTCGTCCTTCTTGCGGAAGTACCAGTAAATGCTCGTCACTCCGACGCCGAGGTGCTTGCCCAACAACGGCATGCTGAGGTTGTCGATGCCGATGTCCTCCGCGAGGTCGAACGCGCCCTTGATGATGTCGTCGGGATTGATGGAACCGCGTTCACGTCGCTGACGCTTCTCCGCGGTTGCTTCCTTTGCCACTAAGGGCACCTCCATCGAAATCAATGGTCGAACCGAATGTACCCGCCAGGAGTGCCACGGTTCCGCCGTTCTACTGTAAGCCCTATAGTAAGCTTTTCTAGCAGATTTGGCTTCAGCGGCGAAGGACTACGCGTGTCGGAAGAGGTACTACGGGAGCGCCGCGGACGCGTTCTCGTCATCACAATCAATCGGCCGGAAGCGTGGAATGCGGTGAACCTTGCGGTCAGTCAGGGCCTGGCCGACGCGGTCGATGAACTCGACGACAGCGCCGATTTGTCGGTGGGGGTGATCACGGGCGCGGGCGGAAACTTCTGTGCGGGAATGGACCTGAAGGCGTTCGCCGCCGCGATCGCATTCGCCGAGAAGCGCGCACCCAACTGGACCGGCACCTGAGGGCGCCGGCATGGACCTCGGACTCTCGAACGCCACCGCGGCAATCGTCGGCGGTGGCCGCGGTATGGGACTGGCCACCGCTCGCTGTCTCGCCGACGACGGAGCGCGCATCGCGGTCGTCGGGCGAACCCAGTCGGTTCTCGACGCGGCGGTCGATGACCTGACGAGTCGTGGCAGCCCGGACGCGGTCGGCCTGGTCGCCGACGTCACCGATGCCCAAGCGGCCCAACGGGTTTTCGACGAAATCGGTCATCGCTGGGGCGGCGAGCTCAACATCCTGATCAATGTCGCGGGGCCTGGCGCGGCGGGATCATTCGAGGACCTCACCGATGATCAGTGGCGGCAGGCCGTCGACGCGGGCGTGATGGGCATGGTGCACTGCGTCCGGTCCGCGCTGCCACTGCTGCGCAAGGCGGAGTGGGCGCGGATCGTCAACTTCTCGGCGCACTCGACGCAGCGACAGAGCGTCATCCTGCCTGCCTACACCGCAGCCAAGGCCATGGTCACCAGCATCTCCAAGAACCTGTCGTTGGCTCTAGCGCCCGACGAGATCATGGTGAACGTCGTCTCACCCGGCAGCATCCTGTCAGAGTCGCTGGCGGGTTGGGCCGCTTCCGTCGGCATCGACGGAAGCGATAACTACGCGGTGATGGCGGGCATCGACAAGCATTTCGGGCACCCTGCACATCTGCCCCGGGCAGGCAAACCCGACGAGATCGGCCCTGTCGTCGCATTTTTGGTCTCGCGGCGCAACTCCTACATGACCGGTGCCAACATCAACGTCGACGGCGGCAGCGACTTCACCTAGCGCCACGCGACGATCAAGCGGCGAGGGACGAGCCGCGTTGAGGAGCGCGGCACAGAGATCAAGGAGGCGTCATGGCAACAGCACGCGAGGCGCGCGAGTGGGCACGTTCGTCGTTGCGCGGAATCGGCAACAGCCTTTACACGCCGTTCTGCGGCACCGACGGCGACGATATCGACTGGGATGCGTACCGGACGTTGGTGCGCTACTGCGTCGGTGAACTCAAACACCCGATGCTGTGGTGCACCAGCGGCATCGCGGAGTTCTGGTCGCTGACGATCGCCGAGCGAAAGCAGTTGCTGGAGATCGCAATCGAAGAGGGGCGGAAGGCGAATCCGGACGTTGTCGTCCAGGCGTGCACCACGGCCACCGCTGCCAAGGACTGCCTGGAGCTGACGCGGCACGCGCAGGAGGCCGGCGCCGACATCGTCTACATCCAGACGCCGATGATGGAGGCACACGGCGGCGAAGGTGTGCTGAACTTCTTCCGCTACATCGCCGACCGCACCGACATCGCGCTCGGCATGTTCAACTCGCCGTCGTCGGGCTACGTGCTGACACCCGCCGAGGGTGCACGCATCTACGCCGAAATCCCGGCCGTCTGCGCGACTAAAGAGGGCGCCTTCCGGCCCGCAAGCAGTCGGATACTGCATGAGCTCGCACCCGATCTGACCATCTGGGAGTGCGACCTGACCGTCTACCGGGCCGGCTGGTTACGCGCGGGGATCGTCGGTCCTGCGCAACTCGGGACGGCGGGCTATCTGTACGAAACTCCGCAGCAGCCGGTCATCTCGGAGTACTGGGAACTGGTCTGGGGTGAAAAGCTCGTCGAGGCGATGGACTACGCCGAGAAGTCCGGGCTGGACCAGTTCGGCATCGACATGACGTCGTGGTTCACGTGCTATCCCGGTCGGCCCGACTACTTCACGCACTGGGGCGGCGCGTTCAAATACGCGGCATCGGTGCTCGGTCTCCCGATCGGCGATTACCCGCACTCGCGGCCGCCGCAGGCCGTCTTTCCTGCCGAGGGCAAAGAGCAGATCGATGCAGCGTATCGCCGGTACGGACTGGTCCGCGCTTGACCGCGGCGACGGTTGCGGAAGGCGCTACCGAAAGGTGTACAGTAAGTGCCGTGAGTGCTGACGACCCGGTCCTCTACGAGTTGCGCGACAGCGGGGTGGCGGTGCTGACGCTGAACCGCCCCGAGCGGATGAACGGTTGGGGCGGTGGCCTCGCGGCCAAGTTCTACGCACTGCTCGACCAGGCCGAGGCCGACCCGGACGTTCGGGCGATCGTCGTCACCGGCGCCGGGCGGGCGTTCTGTGTCGGCGCGGACATGGGGGACCTGTCGTCGATCGAGGGCGCAGGCACCGGGCGTGACACCGACATGTCCAAGCTGGTCGGCGACCGGCATCCGCATTTCGTCGCGACGCTGCGAAAGCCCGTCATCGCCGCCATCAACGGGGCCTGTGCGGGCATCGGGCTGACCCAGGCGTTGATGTGCGATGTCCGGTTCGCGGCGGCGGGCGCCAAGTTCACCACCTCGTTCGCGCGTCGCGGACTGATCGCGGAGTACGGCATCAGCTGGATACTTCCGCGCGTCGTCGGTTGGGGCGTGGCGATGGACCTGCTGTTGTCCGGCCGGGTATTCCTGGCCGAGGAGGCCGCAACACTCGGGCTCGTCAACTACGTCGTGGCACCCCAGGAGCTGCTGCCTCGGACCATCGCCTACGCCGAGGACATCGCCACAAACTGCGCGCCCAGTTCACTGGCGGTGATCAAGCAACAGGTGTACGCAGACACCATGCGCGATGTGTTCGAGGCCAGCGACCACGCCGAGAAGCTGATGGGTGAATCCATGCAACGCCCCGACTTCATCGAGGGCATCACCGCATTCTTCGAGAAGCGCACCCCGAACTTCCCGCCACTGGAGGAGGCAACGCCGTGACAGCCGAGCGAGTAGCGGAGCGGATCGCGCATCCAAAAATCGACTACAAGGCGATCGACGTCGACAACCACTACTACGAGCCCATCGACTCCTGCACCCGGCATCTGCCCAAGGAGTTCAAGCGCCGCGGCGTGCAGATGCTCACCGAGGGGAAGCGCACATTCGCGGTCATGGATGGCGTCGTCAACCACTTCATCCCTAACCCGACGTTCGATCCCATCATCGAGCCGGGGTGTCTCGATCTGTTGTTCCGCGGGGAGATCCCCGAGGGCGTCGACCCGGCGTCGCTGATGAAGGTCGACCGCCTCGGCGACCATCCCGAGTACCAGAACCGTGATGCCCGGGTGAAGATCCTGGACAAGCAGAACCTCGAGACCGTGTTCATGCTGCCGACGTTCGCGTGCGGGGTCGAGGAGGCCCTCAAACACGACATCGAGGCGACGATGGCCACTGTGCATGCCTTCAACCTGTGGCTGGACGAGGACTGGGGCTTTGATCGCCCCGACCACAGGTTCCTGTCGGCACCGATCATCTCGCTTGCCGACCCGGACAAGGCCGTCGAGGAAGTCGAGTTCGTACTGAGCCGCGGCGCCAAGATCGCGTGCGTGCGGCCGGCACCGGTACCCGGTGTCGTCAAGCCGCGCTCGCTGGGCGATCCGGTGCACGATCCGGTGTGGGCCCGGCTGGCCGAGGCCGGCGTTCCGGTGGTCTTCCACCTGTCCGACAGCGGCTACCTCGCGATCGCTGCACTGTGGGGCGGCAAGTCCACATTCGAGGGATTCGGCAAGAAGGATCCCCTCGATCAGGTGTTGCTCGACGACCGCGCCATCCACGACTCGATGGCGTCGATGATTGTCCACCAGGTCTTCACCCGGCACCCCAAGCTGAAGGTGGCCAGCATCGAGAATGGCTCTTACTTCGTTTACCGCTTGATCAAGCGACTGAAGAAGGCTGCCAATACCGCGCCGTACCACTTCAAGGAGGATCCGGTCGAGCAGCTGCGCAACAACGTCTGGATCGCCCCGTACTACGAGGACGACGTGAAGCTGCTCGCCGAGACCATCGGCGTGGACAAGATCCTGTTCGGTTCCGACTGGCCGCACGGCGAGGGGCTCGCGGATCCGATGAGCTTTACCGCGGATATCCCCCAGTTCCCCGAGTTCAGCGCGGAGGACACCAGAAAGGTCATGCGGGACAACGCCCTCGAGCTCCTCGGCGTCAACGCCCCGGCCGTCTGACTATGGGTGAGTGGACCATCGGCGATGTCGTCGACGCCATCGCCGACGTCATCCCGGACCGTACGATGACGGTGTGCGGTGACCGCCGCACCACCTACGGCGAGATGGCGGTTCGCACGCGCCGGCTGGCGAATTTCCTGGCGGACAAAGGGTTCGGCGCACACCGCGAGCGGGACAGCCTGGACAACTGGGAGTGCGGTCAGGACCGGATCGCTCTGATCATGTACAACGACCGCTATCCGGAGATGGTGATCGGCTGCGCGAAGGCCCGTGCGGTCCCGGTGAACGTGAACCACCACTACACGCCGCGCGAGGTCGCCGAACTCCTCGACTACGTCAAGCCGAGAGCGGTCATCTACCACCGCGCGCTCGGCGTCAAGTTCGTCGACGTGCTGAAATCTTTGGGGGCAGACCTGCTGATAGCCGTCGACGACGGCAGCGACGGCCCCGACATTCCTGGCTCCGTCGGCCTGGACGACGCGGTGGCACAGGGCGATCCGGATCGCAGGATCGCCGGGTCGCCAGACGACCTCATCATGTACTGCACCGGCGGCACCACGGGCAGGCCCAAGGGTGTGCTGTGGCGCCAAAGTGACACCTACGTGTCGTCGATGGTGGGTGCGGACCACGAGTCGGCGGCGGAGATCCACGACAGGGTCCGACGCAACGAGGGTGCGCCGTGGTTCGCGGTGTCCCCGCTGATGCATGCCGCGGGCCTCTGGACGGTGTTCTCCGGTGCGCTGGCCGGACTGCCCGTCGTGCTCTACGACGACCGCAACAAGTTCAACCCTGCGCACGTGTGGCAGACCGCCGAACGTGAGAAGGTCGGCATGATGACAATGGTCGGGGACGCCTACGCCGCGCCGCTCATCGAGGAACTCAACCGCACCGGCTACGAGCTGTCGACGCTGTATGCCATCGGAACGGGCGGTGCCGCAACCAATCCCAAGCATGTCAGCGCCCTGCTGGAGAAGCTGCCCCAGCTGACCATCATCAACGGCTACGGCTCCTCGGAGACCGGGAACATGGGTTTCGGGCACAACCAGCGGGGGTCACACCGGGATACCTTCGACCTGCGCGAGGGTGGGACGGTGGTATCCGACGACCTGACCCGGTTCGTCACGCCGGGCGAACCGGAGGTCGGCTGGGTGGTGCGCACCGGACGGATACCGTTGGGCTACTTCGACGATGCCGACGCGACACGCAAGACCTTCCCTGTGGTAGAGGGTCAGCGCGTCGTGGTCTCGGGTGACCGAGCGTCGCTGGAGGCGGACGGCACCCTTCGCCTGTACGGCCGCGACTCACTGGTGGTCAACACCGGGGGAGAGAAGGTCTTCGTCGAGGAGGTCGAGGCGGTGCTGCGGGCATGCCCGGGGGTGGCCGACGCATTGGTGGTCGGCCGCGAAAGCGACCGCTGGGGGCAGGAGATAGTGGCACTGGTGGAGACCCGTCCGGATGCGACCGTCGACACGGAGTCGCTGCACGCGTCGTGCGTCGAGAAACTGGCGCGGTTCAAGGCGCCCAAGGAGTTCATCTACGTCGACAAGGTTCGCCGTCTTGGCAACGGCAAGGCCGACTACCGGTGGGCGAAAACTCGAGCAACGCTGCGAGCACTGACATGACAGGCAATGCGAATCGAGCCATCGATTGCCTCGTCAACGTGCACTTCGGGGAAACCGAACAGCAGCCGAACTGGATGCTCAAGGTGCGCGACGACTATTTCAAGGGTCCCGAGTCGATGTTCGCCCCCGTCGATCTGTCCGAACTGCTCGAGGAGATGGACGAGCATGGCGTGGCCAAGGCGATCCTGATGGACAACCTCGCCAAGCCGTCGGTCACCGCCCGCAAGTTCGTCGAGTCACGACCCGACCGGTTCAAGCTGGCGCTGGGTGGCGTCAACCTGCTCAAGCCGATGCCGTCTCTGCGCGAGCTCAGCGGCATAGTCAACGATTTGCCCGTGGCGTATGCCGTTGTTGGACCCAGCTTCTGGGGTGACGGGCAGTATCCGCCGAGCGACGCCGTCTATTACCCTCTCTACACCAAGTGCGCCGAGATGGAACTGCCGCTGTGCATCAACACCGGCCTGCCCGGTCCGCCGATCCCCGGTGAGGTGCAGAACCCGATCCACCTCGACCGGGTGTGCGTCCGCTTCCCCGAACTGAAGCTGTGCATGATCCACGGCGCCGACCCGTGGTGGGACATCGCGATCCGATTAATGATCAAGTACCAGAACCTGCGTTTGATGACCTCGGCATGGTCACCCAAGCGGCTGCCCGAAAGCCTGCTGCACTACATGCGCACCCGCGGCAAGAACAAGGTGATCTACGCGTCCGACTGGCCGGTGCTGCGGATGCGCCGCGTGGTACCCGAAGCCCACGCACTGGACCTGCCCGCAGACGTGCTGGACAACTACCTCTACAACAATGCTGCCGAGTTCTTCTTCGGAGATTAGGAACACACGATGGACCGATACGAACTGCGCAGGCTGGACTACAGTCTGTCCGAGGATCACCTGGCGATCCAGGAGGCCTACAAGCAGTTCTTCCAGACGCACTGCCCGATCGAAAGCGTGCGCGCCGCAGAGGAATCCGGGTTCGACAAGAGCCTGTGGGAGCGGCTGTGCGCGATGGGTGCGACGACGATGGCGCTGCCGGAGTCGGCGGGCGGCGATGGGGCGACCCTTGTCGACCTGACGCTGGTCGCCGAGGAGATCGGCCGGTCGTTGGCGCCCGTTCCCTGGATCGACCATGTCGTGGCGGCACGGCTGCTGGCACGGCTGGGGGCGCTTGATTCCGACCTGGTCAATGGTAAGCAACTCGCCGCACTCGACCCACAGCACGAGAGCGTGTCAGGGGCGCGGCTGATTCCGGCCGGTTCCATCGCCGACCAGATTCTGCTGCGCGACGGCAGCCCAGAAAACCCAGACATCGTCGCGCTGACGTTCGGCACTCGTCCGGTCAAGGTGGACAACATCGGCAAGCTGCCGATGGCATGGGTGGACCCGGCGGCGGCCGACAGCAGGACCGTGGTCGCCAGCGGGGTCGAGGCGTTGGCGGACTATCAACGCGCGCTGGATGAATGGCGGGTACTGACCGCCGCGGCACTGGTCGGACTTGTCGAGGAGACGATGACGATCGCGGCCGAGTTCGCCAAGACCCGGTACACGCTCGGCGTACCGATCTCCACGCTGCAGGGCATCTCGCATCCGCTCGCGAACATCGCCATCACCGTGCAGGGTGGGCGCAACCTGGCTCGGCGAGCGGCGTGGTTCCTCGACAACGAACCCGACGAACGGCCAGAGCTGGCGCCGTCGGCGTTCGTGTTCATGGCCGAGGAGGCGTCGAAGGCCGCGACCATGGCCGTACACGTACAAGGCGGTCTCGGGGTTAGCGCCGAGGCGGCGGCGACGGCGTACCTGGTGCGCGCTCGCGGATGGTCGCTTGCCGGTGGCGATCCCGGCGCGAGTGCGAAGTACATCGCCGAGATCGTCTCGGCGCGCGAAAGGGGGGTTGCGAAATAAATGGACTTCTCGAGGGTTGAGCTGTCCGGAGACGACGAGGCGTTTCTTCACGAGTCGCGCAATCTCCTGCGGGAGTTGGTCACCGACGACGTCATCCGGCGCGACCGCGAGACCGGCGACAACTTCAACGAGGGCGTGCACCTTGCACTCGGTGAACGCGGATACCTCGCGCGCGAATGGAAGCCGGAGGGCGACGGCGGGTTCAGTCGGGTGCGGCGGCGCATCTGGGAGCTGGAGAAGCGCAGGGCACACGTGCCATGGGTGACCTTCGGTACCACGGCGATGATCGCGCGATCGGTCGAGAAGTTCGGTTCACCGGAACTGAAGGCCGAAGTGATGCCAAGGGTTTTCAGCGGCCACGTGCGGCTGTGCCTCGGATACACGGAGCCCGAGGGTGGGTCCGACGTCGCGACCTGTAAGACGCGCGCAGTGCGAGACGGTGACTCATGGGTCATCAACGGATCGAAGATGTTCACCACGGGTGCCCACAACTGCCAGTACGTGTTCCTCATCACCAACACTGATCCGGACGCGCCGAAGCACAAGAGCCTCACCATGTTTCTCGTCCCGCTCGACTCGCCTGGCATCGAGATCCAGGGCATCCGCACCGTCGACGGCGACCGGACGAACATCGTGTATTACAGCGACGTCCGTGTTGACGACAAGTACCGGCTGGGCGAGGTGAACGACGGCTGGACGGTGGTCCGCGAACCGCTCAACGTCGAGCACGGCGCGGTCGAGGCGTCCGCGGACGGGCTGCAGGACGTGTCGATCATGATGCACCAGGCGGGTTTCATGGCCGCCGCGGCCGATAAGGCAGCGGCGAAGGTCGCCGAGGCAGGCCCGGACGGCCGCAGGCTGATCGACGACGGCTCGGTGGCATATCGCCTGGGACGCAGCGTCGCCCGCATGGAGGCGTCGTTGTCCGCGACGAGCATCTTCGGCCGCGTGGCGCTGGCGCAGACGATGCGCGACATTTCGCCGGATCTGATGGACATCCTCGGGACGGCGGCGTCGCTGCCGATGGGAACCGACGGCGCCGCCGACGACGGCGCCGCGGAATACGTGTACCGCTTCGCACCACTCGTCGGGATCTACGGCGGGACGCTCGAGGTGTTCCGCAACATGATCGCCCAATACGTTCTCGGGCTCGGCAAGCCCAACTACTCACCACCAAAGAAGGCCGCCTCATAGCGCGAGCTGGGGGCACCTCCCCGCGTGCAAGGGGGAGCGTGTCTGTACACGACCCGCCAAATCTAGGCACTCTACGCACGCTCGCGAGCCAAGGAAAGCAGGGACATGACCGAATCAGCCGGACGGCGCAAAGTCCTCGTGATGGGCGCGACCGGATTCGTTGGATCCCATGTCACTCGCAAGCTCGTCGAGCGTGGTGACGACGTACGGGTGTATCTGCGCAAGTCGAGCAACACGGTCGCCATCGACGACCTCGATGTCGAACGCTGGTATGGCGACCTTCGCGACGAGGACGCGGTGCGGGCGGCGATGTCCGATCGCGACGTGGTGTTCTACTGCGTGGTGGACACCCGCTTCTATCTACGTGATCCGACGCCGTTGTTCGAAACCAACGTGGAAAGCCTGCGTCGTGTGCTGGACGTCGCGGCGCACGCCGATCTCGACCGCTTCGTGTTCTGCAGCACCATCGGCACCATCGCCATCGCCGAGAACGGCGAATCAGCAACGGAGGACATGCCTTTCAACTGGGCGGGCAAGGGCGGCGCCTACATCGAGTCACGCCGAGAGGCCGAAGACTTGGTGCTCCACTACGCCCGCACCAAAGGACTGCCCGCCGTCGCGTTGTGCGTGTCCAATCCATACGGACCGCTCGACTGGCAACCGAACCAGGGGCTGATGGTGCAGATGGCCGCACTCGGAAAGATGCCCGCATACGTCAGGGGCGTGTCAGCCGAGGTCGTCGGCATCGAGGATGTGGCCGAGGCATTCCTGCTCGCCGCCGAGCGTGGTCGCGTCGGGGAGCGCTACATCATCTCCGAAAGCTTCATGCCGATGCGGGAGATGCTCGACACCGCCGCTTCGGCGGTCGGCGCGACGCCGCCCAGGTTCGGAGTTCCTCTTGCATTGGTGTATGCGTTCGGCTGGACACTCGGAGTGGCGAGTCGTCTTCTGCGGCGCGACCTTCCGATGAATGTCAACGGCGTTCGACTCAGCCACATCATGTCGGCCGCAGATCACGGCAAGGCGACGCGGGAACTCGGCTGGCGGCCCCGCCCGACCGCCGAATCGATAAGGCGTGCAGCGCAGTTCTACGTCGAGCGCGAGCAGGCCGGCCAAGGCTTGGAAAGCCGGCTCATGCAATAAGTGACCTGACGGCTGCCCGGATCGGGTTGCTCATCGACTACGTCGATGACGAGGGCGGCTTCGACTGCCGGGTGTCGCGGGGGGTCAAGTCGCGGTGGCGATGACGGCGGTGCGCGCCATTCCGTATGTGGCCGATGCCCGCCGGGCGTCGTCATTCCGCCGGTGTTCGGCGCCTATCGCTGGCCGTCGGCTCGCGACGTCTAGAGCGTCACGATCGTCGCCGCCGCCGTGCCGGGCGCGCCATAGAGTTGGGCGAAGCCGACGCGAGGCTCGCCGGCGACCTGGCGCTCGCCCGCCTCACCGCGCAATTGCCGCACCAGCTCGTGGATCTGGCGGAGGCCCGATGCACCGATCGGCTCGCCGTTGGCGATCAGGCCGCCGTCGGTGTTGATCGGCATCGAGCCGTGGATCTCGGTAGCACCGTCGGCCAGCAACTTCTCCTGGTCGCCGTGTTCGCAGAAGCCGCACTCGGCCATGTGGATGATCTCGGCGCCCGCGTCGGTATCCTGCAGCTGGATGACATCGACGTCATCCGGTGCGACACCGGCCTTTTCGAAGGCGGCCTGTGCGGCGTAGACGGTCGGCGCCACGTCCTCCTCGACGGGGGCGAACGTCGTGTTCACCTCGTAGGCGCCGTATTTGCGTGTGCGCACCTCGACGGCGCGCAGGTACACCGGCTTCGATGTGTAGCGATGCGCGATATCGGCGCGGCACATGACCACCGCGGCCGCACCCTCGTCGGGCGCACAGAACATGTACTGCGTCAGGGGATAGTTCAGCATCGTCGAGTTGAGGATGTCGTCCTCCGGGATCGGCTTGCGGCGGAACGCATTCGGGTTCAGCGCGCCGTTGCGGAAGTTCTTTGCGGCCACCTTGGCCAGCGTGGCCTGCGAGATGCCGTGGTCATGGAGATAGCGGTTGGCCTTCATGCCGAAGAACTGCGTGGTGAGGTACTGGCCGTTCTCCGCGTACCAGCTCGGCATGCCGACAAGCGCCGGGTCCTCGGTGAACGCGCCGCGCGGGTGTTTGTCGAGGCCGACGGCGATGCCGATGTCGTAGTCGCCGAGCCGGATGCCGTCCGCGCACGCCTTGGCGGCACTGGCAGCGGTGGCACACGCGTTGAAGACGTTGGTGAACGGGATGCCCGAGAGCCCGACCATTCCGACGATCGCGTCCGGGTTGGCGACGGTCCAACTGCCGCCGGTGGCGAACTGCACGTCCGTCCACTCGACTCCGGCGTCGGCGACCGCGGCGAAGATGGCGTCGACGCCCATCTCCATGGCCGTCTTACCCTCGAACCGGCCGAACGGGTGTAGGCCAACACCGATGATGGCGACGTCGTTCATCTCGACAGTTCCTCCCTGGGGCCTATCGAAACTGTAACACTTACAGTAGCCTAGTCAGCGTGCCTCCAGTAACCGAGCACAAGACGACGTTCTGCCGCATCTGCGAACCGCTCTGCGGCATGATCGCGACCGTCGAGGACGGCCGGCTCGTCGCGCTGCGTCCGGATAAGGATCATCCGCTGTCGTCGGGCTTCGCCTGCCAGAAGGGCATTGCGTTCACCGAGGTGGTCAACGATCCCGACCGCGTCACCACGCCGCTGCGACGCGGGCCGAACGGCTTCGAGGAAGTCACCTGGGACGACGCGCTGACCGATATCGCAGAGCGACTCAGAGGGATCCTTCGTCGCCATGGTTCCGGTGCGGTGGGCTGGTACATGGGCAATCCCGGCGCATTCAGCTACGAGCACACGTTGGCCGCATTGATGTTCATCAAGGGTCTCGGGCGCGATAGTCACTACTTCACCGCGTCGTCGCAGGACACCAACAGCAGGCTGATCGCCAGCCAGTTGCTCTACGGAGTGCCGACCTCGGTGCCGATACCCGATCTGACCCGCACCGACCTGCTGGTGATGATGGGTGCCAATCCAGTTGTCTCACATGGCAGTTTCCTCACCGCGCCCCGGATCAAGGACCGCATGCACGACATCGTCAAGCGTGGCGGGCGCGTCGTGGTGCTCGATCCGCGCCGCACCGAGACTGCCGCGGCGTTCGAATGGCTGGGGATCGTCCCTGACACCGACGCCTACCTGCTGCTGTCCCTGCTGCAGGTGATGTTCGCCGACGGCCTCGTCGACGTGGCCCGAGTGCGCAGCCAGGCCGACGGCATCGAATGGCTGCAGGCGCTGTGCGAACCGTTCACCCCCGAGGCGACCGCCGAGCAGACCGGAATCGAGGCGGTGAGCGTCCGCTCGCTCGCACGCGATCTCGTGCGTACACCGCGAGCGGCCGTGTACGGCAGGGTCGGGACCTGTGTCGGCCGGTACGGGACTCTGGTGTGCTACCTGATCGACGCGGTCAATCTCGTCGCGGGAAACCTCGACACACCTGGCGGATCGGTTTTCGGCTCGATGCACACGCTGGGCCAGCGATGGCAGAACACGGCGATGGGTATCGCGCTGAGGCGAATGTATCAGCGCCGCACGCGTGTTGGGGATATACCGAACGCCATCGGCTCAGAGCCAGCCGCCCTGATGGCCAAGGAGATCACCACAGCGGGCGATCGCCAGATCAAGGCGATGTTCGTGTCGGCGGGCAATCCCGTCCTGTCGGTGCCCAACGGCGAAGAACTCGAGGCCGCGTTCGATGGACTGGACCTCTCGGTTGCCCTCGACTTCTACATCACCGAGACGACTTCCCGATGCGACTACATCCTGCCTGTGACGACGATGTACGAACGCGACGATTTCCCGTACGCCTTCCAGGCCTTCCAGGCGACGCCGTTCCGGCAGGCTACCGAGGCCGTCATCGCACCGGTCGGTGAGGCGCGCACCGAGTGGGACATCGTCGAGGACCTGTCGAGTCGGCTGGGAGGCGCGAGTGCGGCCGTTCGAAAAGCCTTAGGCGCCTTCGGCTTGAAGCTCAAGCCGCAGCTGATGATCGATGCGCTGATCCGGATGTCGCAGGGCGGCGACCGGTTCGGATTGCGCCGTGGCGGGCTGTCGCTCCGTCGGCTGGTCGAGCAGCATCCACACGGAGTCGTCGTTGCACCACATATCCGCACCGGCGTGCTGGGCGATGCGGTCGCGTACCTGTCGCGCCGTATCCGCTTGGTGCACCCCGATATCGCTGCTGAGGTCGACAAGCTCACCCGAAGCGAGCACCCCGATGGGTACCCGCTGCGGATGATCGGAATGCGGGAACCGCGCTCGGAGAACTCGTGGATGCACAACTCGCCGCTGTTGATGCGCGGTGAGCGGACGCAGCGCGCGCTCATCCACGTCGACGACGCGGCCGATCTGCAGGTCTCCGACGGTGACCTCGTACGGGTTTCGTCGCCCTACGGGCAGATCACCGTCGGCGTGACCGCCACGAAGGATCTGATGGCCGGTGTGATCGCCGTGCCGCATGGCTGGGGCCACAAAGGCACCGGGACCTGGCGGCTGGCCAATAAGGCCGGCGGTGCCAATGTCAACCAGTTGACGTCGAGCGAGCCGGAAGACGTCGAGTCGCTGTCGGGGATGGCGTGGCTGACCGGCGTGCCCGTGCGGGTCGAACGCGCCTAGCCCGTCACACCGCGAACGTGCGTAGTTGTCCGCATTTCGCGGCGTGTCGCGGAGCAGACACGAACGCTCGCGGGGGAAGTGTTGGTGAGGACTTAGGCGATGGCGCCGGAATCCTTGAGCTCTTCGATGCGGTCCCAGTCCATGCCGAGCTCCATCAGGACGATCTCGGTGTGCTCGGAAGCCTGTGGGGCGCGGGTGGTTTCCAGCGGTTCGTGGTTGAACTGAATAGGGCCGCGAACGACCTTGAAAGGCTTACCGCCATCCGCGGCCTCCACTTCGACGATCATGTCGTTGGCGATAGCCTGCTCGTCGGTGGAAAGGTCGACAAGGCTTTGAAACGGTGCCCATTGGCCCTTCATGGTCTTGAGGTGCTGGCGCCAGTACTCGAACGGCTTGCTGCGGATCGACTCCGCGATGAGTTCGGCTGCCGCCTCGGCATTTTCGATGAGCGGCATCACGTCGCAGAAGCGTGGGTCATCGGCCAACTCCGGCAGACCCAAGTGCTCGAACGCGTCTCGGATGTAACCGGTGGGGCTCACTATGCACAGGTTGATCGTGCCGCCGTCGGAGGTCAGGTAGTTGCCGAGGAACGGGTTCACGGTCGGCCCAATCGAATCCGGCATCAGTGAGCGCATAGTCTCGCCGGTCTCCATGCCCTGGGTGACGCTTGCGCCTGCCGCCCACCACGCGGTGCTCAGCAGCGAGACGTCGAGTTCCACCGCCTCGCCGGTGCGCTCCCGGTGGAACAGCGCGGCGGAGATGCCGCCCGCGATGTTCATCCCGCCGATGGAGTCGCCGAACGCCGGAATACCCTGCGACAAGGCGCCGCCGAGTTCTTCCGGCGTCAACGCGTGGCCGACGCCGCTGCGCGTCCAGAACGCGGTGCCGTCGAAGCCTCCGGTGTCGCGCTCGGAGCCCTTGTCGCCGTAGGCGCTGCCGCGGGCATAGATGATCTTCGGGTTGACCGCGCGGATGTGCTCGATGTCGAACTTGTTCTTCTGGCGCTGCGCGGGCATGTAATTGGTCAGGAAGACGTCGGAGGTCTTGGCGATCTCATAGAGCACTTCCTGGCCGCCCGCGGTGGAGATGTCGATGCCGACGCTGCGCTTGCCCCGATTCGGATGCTCGATGAGCGGATGCCGCTCCGGGTTCAGCTCGAAGCCTCCCATGTTGATGAAGCCACGCTGAGTGTCGCCGCGTATCGGGTGCTCGACCTTGATGACGTCGGCACCCCAGTCGGCGAGGATGGCGCCCGCCGCGGGGACGAAGGTGAACTGCGCGACCTCGAGGACCCGTACGCCCTCCATCACCTTGATCATGCGTCAAAGGTAACCGGAAGGGCGGTGGGCGAGCGGAATGGCTGACCCCAGATGTGCGGGTCGTCATCTCTGATGAGTTCGATGTCGGTCAGACGGTCGAGCAGGCATTCGAGGGCTACCCGCGTCTCCATCCGGGCCAGGTGCAGTCCCATGCAGGTGTGTTCGCCCGCCGCAAACGAGATGTGCGGCACGCGCTTTCGGAAGATGTCGAACTCCTCGGAGCGCTCCCACCGGTTTTCGTCGCGATTGGCTGAGCCGATGCAGACATCGATGACCGAGCCCTGGGGAAGAGTCACGCCCTCGAGCTCGGTCTCCTCCGCCGCGTACCGCTGCACGGTGGTCAAGGGCGTCTCGAACCGCAGACCCTCTTCGATCGCAGGGCCGATGAGGTCGTGGTCATTCTGCACCGCGCGGAACTGGTCGGGATGGGTGAGCAACAGAAACAGCAGGTTGCCCGACGACCGGTAGGTCGTCTCCAGACCCGCGGGCAGCAGAAGCCGCAGGAACGAATAAATGGCTTCGTCGCTGAGCTTCTCGCCGCCGATCTCGGCAGCGACCAGATCGCCGATGACGTCCTCGGTCGGCTTGGACTTCCGCTTCTCGATCTGTTCGAGGAAGTAGTCCCTCAATGCGGCAGAAGCTTCAAAGGCTCGCTTGTATTTGATGTGATAGCTGATCAATTCCACCGCACGCTTGCGGAACCAGGGCAGGTCTTCGTCCGGCAAGCCCAACAGCTTGGAGATCACCCGCGTGGGGAACTCCAGGGTGAAATTTTTGACCAAGTCGGCTTCACCCGCGTCGATGAACTCGTCGATCAAGCTGTTGACGACCGGTCGGACGATCTCGGGCTCCCATCGCAGCAGCGACTTCGATTTGAACGCAGCCGATACGAGATTGCGGTGTTCCCAGTGCTTCTTACCCTCCATTGCAAGGATCGTGGGTCCCATGAAGAGTCCGACGGTCGAGTCGTAGATATGTGAGTTGAACGCCTTGCTGTCGCGGAAGATTCGGTTTACGGCATCGAACGACACCGCGGCGTAGAGGTTCTCGGGCCGAAACTCGTCAGCGCTCTTCGTCCAGTCCATAACGCTGCCCAGGAAGACGCCACTCGTCTCGCGGCGCCTGCGCTCGAAGATGGGATAGGGATTACGCAGGAGGTCGGGCGCCTCTTCGGCCGTGACGTCCAGAACTGGGGTTTCCACGCATGACCTCCAGCATCTCCCTATGGACTGCAATGAATACTGTAAAGATTACAGTATAGGAGTTCAAGACAGTAGGGCGTCCGATGTCGGAATCGACGTGGTCGTCTTCGGGTGATCAGGCGCCTTCGCTCAGCGCCTGCTCGCGGGCCCACCTGTAGTCGGCCTTGCCCGCCGGGCTGCGTTCGATGGCGGGCCGGAAAACCACCGCCTTGGGCAGCTTGTACCGGGCGATCACGCCCGCGGCGTGCTCGATGAGCTCCTGCGCGTCGGCGGTGGCGCCATCGACGAGGGCGACGATCGCGACGACCTCCTGGCCCCACCGCTCGCTGGGCCGCCCGGACACCACCACGTCGGCCACGGCCGGGTGCGACAGCACCGCGCTTTCGACCTCCTCGGCGAAGATCTTCTCGCCGCCGGAGTTGATGGTCACCGAATCACGGCCGAGCAGCTCGATCCCGCCTTCGGAGAGATGGCGGGCGCGGTCGCCGGGAATCGAGTACCGCACACCGTCGATGACGGGAAATGTCTTGGCGGTCTTGGCCGCATCGCCCTTGTAGCCCAATGGCACATAGCCACGCTGCGCGAGCCAACCCATCCCGTCGTGGCCGGGTTCCAGGATCGAGTCGAGGTCCTCGGCGGCGACGCTGGTGTCGGGGCCCGCGTTGAACTTGCCTGTCGAGACCGCACCGGGGGTGGACATGTGGCTCATCTGGATACCGGTTTCCGACGACCCGACGCCGTCCATGACTATCAGGCCGGGTTTGATGTCGATGAGTCGCTGTTTGGCTGTCGGCGTCAGCAGCGCGCCGCCGTTGGCGACGACCGCCAACGACGACACATCCGCCGTGCCCCGTTCGATGGCGTCGGCGATGGGCCGCGCCATCGCATCACCGACGACCTGAACCGTCAGAATCTTCTCCCGCTCGATCGTGCGCACGACTTCGTCGGCGTCGAATTTGCCTTGTGTGGTTGGGAATACGACCGTCTGTCCTGTGGTGAGCGCGGTCATGACGGCCCATTGCGCGGCGCCGTGCATGAGTGGCGGCAGGGTGAAGATCTTGGTGCCGGGATTCTCCGCGACGCGCTTGGCGATCTCCTCGTAGGAGGCGGTGACCTCGCCGGTGTACATGTTCCTGCCACCGAACGACGTCATGAAGATGTCGTGCTGACGCCACAGCACGCCCTTGGGCATTCCGGTGGTGCCGCCGGTGTAGAGCACGTAGAGGTCGTCGGGCGACGGCTCGACCGGTGGTGGCTCCATCGCGCCAGACCTGACGATCGACTCGTAGTCGACTGCGCCGTGGACGAGGTCGTGGCCCGAATCGTCGGCGATCTGGATCAGCACCCGCAGCTTCGGCAGGTCGGGAAGCACGTCGCCGACGCGGGGCGCGAATGTCGCGTGGTAGAGCAACGCGGTGGCACCGGAGTCCGCAAGGAGGTACTGCAGCTCGTTCTTCACATATCGGTAGTTGACGTTGAACGGGGCCACTCTCGCCCGCCACGCGCCGAGCATCCCCTCGACGTACTCGGGGCCGTTGTAGGCGTAGAGGCCGAGCAGGTCCTGGCCCACCTCGTGGCCGGCCAGCTCCGAGCGTTCGGTGCGGCATCCCAGCCCCCGCGAGTGCAGGTAGGCCGCGAGGCGATTGGACCGCTCGACGATCTGCGCATATGTGTAGCGGCGGTCGCCCTGGATGATGTACTCCCGGTCGCCGATGGCTGAGGCGACGGCGTCCGCGGCGGCGGGGACGGTGAATTGCGTTGTGGGGGACATTTTGCCTCTCAGGGCTGGTGGGAGAGCAGCTTGATCATCAGACCGTTGGCCTCGGATAGTACGTTGCCTTCCGAATCACTCGTGGTGGCCCTCACGAACAGTTTTCGTCCGTCGATCGAGTCGATCCAGGCGTGCGACACCAATGGCTCGCTCAAAGTCTCCTCTTCCAGCTGTCTATCAAGTCATGAGTGGTGGTGACCGTCGCCAACATCGAGATGGTGTTGTCGATGATCGCGTCGGCGTAGTCAGCGGGGATGCCCGCGACGGCGTCACGCGGGACGACGACGCGGTAGCCGCTGTTCACGGCGTCCATGACGAGATTGGTGATCGCGATGTTCACCGAAACACCGACGGCGACGATCGTCGTCACACCGAGGTTGCGCAGCACCGCGTTGAGGTCGGTGCCGCCCATCGGGCCCACGCCGTGCCACCTGTGCAGTACGACATCGACTGCGGCAGGGCCGAATTCGGGGAGCAGCGTGGCGCCCTCACTGCCGGGACTGATGTCGACACGCTTGGAGCCCATCGCGAAGATCGGTGCGTTGTGGTTCGCGCCGAGGCCGTCGGGTCGTCGCTGCACCAGGCAGTGGACGATGCGGACCCCCGCTTTGCGCGCGACGGGAAGTAACCGTTCGATGTTGGGCAGCGCCTGCTTCTGTGCGGCCTTGGCGAGCGCGGCCAGGCCTGCGTTGGGTCCGACAACTGCGCCCTGGAGTTCCTGTGTGACGATCGCCGTGTGTCCAGGCGCCGCGATCTCGGCGAGGTCGACGCTCATACCGATGCGGCCACTTCGTAAAACTGCGTGGCCCACTTCCGCATGGCCATATATGGTTTCGCGTCCACCTTGGACAGCGCGGGGTGTTCGACGTACTCCTGGTAGCGCCAGATGTTCAGGTCGTCCCAGACCGTGCCCATGAACTGACGCTCGACTTGCTCGCGTACCACATCGGGTGGTACATCGGAGGTGTCTCCGGGAAGACGCGGCCACCAGACCGAATAGAACATGTCGGAGTACCCGTCCTCGACGGGGGTGCAGGCGAAGATCAGCCGATGGTTCGACGATCCTTCGAATGCGCTGATCGCGAAGCCCAGTCCGGAGAAGTGGCTGTGGATGTAGAGCGCCATCTTGGTCGGGTCGTCGCTGCGGGCGTCGGGCCAACCGGTGAGGAAGCGCCACTCCTCGTCGACGGCTTCCCAGTTGAGGCATACCGGTGTCACCGTCGCACCGTGCACGTAATGGAAGTGTGCGCTGTCAGGTCCGTTCTCGGCGACGATCTGAGGGTGGACGGGCTCGTGCTCGGCGCGACGCGAAAACTCAGGGTATGGACGGTAATACGCCTCTTCGTCGGTTGGAAACTGCGGGAACTTGTGGAACAGATCTGGTAGTTCCCACTGCGGGTCCTTGCCGTCGGGTTGATGCCATGCGAAGACGCAGCCGTACTGCTCGCGCAGCGGGTAAACCCGCAACCGCAGCGCCTTGTTCGGGCGGTCGGGCTGATAGGGGATGTAGCGATTGGTGCCGTCGGGCCCCCAGCGCCAGCCGTGGAACGGACACTCGACGCAGTCGCCGACCACCTTGCCGCCGTGTCCGATGTGCGCGCCGAGGTGACGGCAGTGACCCGACATCACGTGCAGTTCGCCCGCCTCGTCGCGATACGCGACGAGGTCCTCACCGAAGTACCGAAGCGGGCGCACCTCGCCGGTGGCGAACTCGGCCGACCACCCGACCATGAACCATCCGGTGACCTTCCAGGTGAAGGGGACTTTCACGCGGGCCTCCTGTAACGCCAGACCTAGTCAACGGAAGATATTACAGTATAGTTTTCGGCAGCTCCCCGTGGAACTGCAGCGCAAGGAGGCGTGGCGATGTCAGCTGGTCGCTTCGATGCGATCGTCATCGGTGCCGGGTTTTCCGGTCTTTACGCGTTGCACCGGCTTCGAGAGCTGGGGCTGGTGGCGGTGATCATCGAGCGGGCCGACGACGTCGGCGGGACATGGTTGTTCAACCGGTATCCCGGCGCGCGCTGCGACATCGAAAGCATCGAGTACTCCTACAGCTTCTCCGACGAGATCCAGCAGGAGTGGGTCTGGACGGAGACGATGCCCGCCCAGCCCGAGATCGAGGCCTACCTCAACTTCGTCGCCGACCGGTTGGACCTCCGTCGCGACATCCGCTTCAACACCAACGTCGTTTCGATGACATTCGACGAAGACGCCCCTACGTGGAATGTGGAAACCGAAGCGGGAGAGTCGTTCACCGCGCCGTTCGTGGTCGCCGCCGCGGGCATCCTCTCCGCGCCGCTTGAACCCGACATCGCGGGGATGGACACGTTCGCGGGCACCTCGTTGTTCACCAGCCGCTGGCCGAGGCACGATGTCGACCTCACCGGGAAGCGGGTCGGCGTCATCGGCACGGGTTCGACTGGTGTGCAGCTGATTCCGGTCGTCGCACAGCAGGCCGCACATCTCACCGTGTTCCAGCGCTCGCCCGCCTACACACTGCCCTGGCAGGTCCGGGCGTTCGAACCGGGCGAACTCGACGAGATGAAGGGCCGCTATCCCGAGATCCGCGCTGCGCAGCGCGAGCATCCGATCGGCGCCGCGCGGCTATCGGCCTTCTCGGTGATGTTCCAGATGATGGCGAACCCGCCGTTGAAGACGGCGTCGCGGGAGGACCAACTGCGCGCCATCGAGGAAAGCGGTGTCATGGGGGCGCTCAGTTGGGGCGACGTGTTCTTCGATATCGAGTCCAGTCGGATGGCGGCCAAGCTCTACGGTGAGGCGGTAGGACGGATCGTGACCGACTCCGACACGGCTGCGTCGCTGACGCCGACCCATCCCTTTGGCTGCAAGCGCCCGATCATCGACCAGGGTTACTACCAGACGTTCAACCGCGACAACGTGACCCTCGTCGACCTGCGCAAGGGTGCGATCCGTGCGGTGACTCCGACGGGCATCGACACCGAACAGGGTTCCCATGAGCTCGACGTGATCATCTACGCCACCGGCTTCGACGCGATGACCGGAGCACTCAGCCGCATCGATATCCGTGGGCGTGACGGGATGTCTCTGAAGGACTTCTGGGCCGACGAAGGTCCTCTGTGTTATCTCGGGCTGGCTGTGGCGGGCTTTCCAAACATGTTCGTCGTGCAAGCTCCCGGAAGCCCAGCGCCGGCAAGCAATTTCGTCGCCGCGCTGGAGCAGCATGTGGAGTGGATCGGCGACTGCATCAGCTATCTGCGCGCAGGCGATTACCGCACGATCGAGACGCTGCCCGAGGCGCAACGGGAATGGATCGAGCACACCACATCCCTCGTCGCACCGACTGTGCTCGTCGATCCGAGTTGCAATTCCTGGTACAACGGCGGCAACGTGCCCGGGAAGAAGCAGATGTACATGGGCTATACCGGCGGAATACCCGAGTATCGGCGGCGGTGCGACGAGGTCGCCGACGCCGGCTACACCGGTTTCAAGCTCGCGTGATGAAGAGGTCGGAGCGGGCATATCGGATCGGCCGGGACTTCGCCGGTGTGCTGCCCCGCGCGCGCGCCGCGTTGAGGAGCTCCGGTGACTGGGAGCCGTTGTCTCCGACAGGAGCTCGCCAGCTTGGTGAGGTGGTGCTTGACGAGTTGGCGCTGTCGGGCATGACGCTGACCGCCCCGCCGCCGAGGCTGGAGCGCACAGTGGATTCGTGCCAGGCCGCTGCCGTGGAGCTTTCGGCGCTGGGCGTCGAGCGGGCGCATACCAGCCCGGAACCCCTGAGGGTCAAGTCGATTCGCCGCCGCAGGCTGGGCGGGCTGATCTACGAGAAGCTCAAGTTCGAACACGAACCGGAGCTTCCGCCGTCACTGGCAACCGCGGGTCTCGGCGGCCCCGCAACCGCTGTCGCACATCTGTGCCGAACCGGAGACGATCGCAGGCCGTGGCTGGTGTGGGTGCACGGCGCTGGCCAGGGCCAACCACTGGACCTGCTGTTCTCCAGGGCCCGGCGCATCAGGGACGACCTCGGCTTCAACATCGCCCTGCCCGTCCAGCCCGGCCACGGTTCGCGGCGCACCGCGTGGCCGCCGTATCCGAACATGGACCCGCTGATCAATGTGGCGGGCATGATGCGCGTCGTGTCGGAGGTCCGCGCCCTCGTGCGGTGGCTGCGGCCACAATCGACGGTGATGGCGGTGTCCGGTGTTTCGATGGGAAGCCCGGTGGCAGCACTGGTTTCACACTTCGAGGACGTCGACGGCGTGGCGGTGTACACGCCGATACTGGGGCTGAACGCGATGATCTCCCAACACCTCGGCCGATGGGGACCGTCGGTGGACGAGACGATCAAGCTGTTGGGGTCGGAAACGGTGGCGGCGGTGGCATCCGCGGTCGATCACACCGCCGTCGAGCCGACAGCGCCTGCCGAGGGGCGCCTCATTGTGGGGGCGTGGCACGACAGGATGGCGATGCGGGAGCCCGCGCAGCAACTTCACCAGCGGTGGGGCGGAGAGCTGTTCTGGCACAGGGGAAGCCATGTCGGGCATCTCTTCGCCCGCGGTGTCCAGGATGCCTCCGAGCGGTTCCTCGGTGCACTCAGCTATCGCTCATCGCCTCCGGATTGACGCAGTGCGGAGGGATGTCGCCCTGTGCGATTGCGATGGCGTTGGCGGCACACAGCTCGGCCATCCGAGCGCGCACCTTCGTGGTGGCGCTGCCGAGGTGCGGCAGCAGCACCACGTTCGGCAGGTCGGCGAGGCCCGGGGCGAGCTGCGGCTCGTGTTCGTAGACGTCGAGTCCGGCACCGGCGAGGCCTCCGCTCTGAAGCGCTGCGACGAGCGCCCTTTCATCGACGATTGGACCGCGTGCTGTATTCACGAGAATCGCCGTCGGCTTCATCGCTGCCAGCGTCGCCGCGTCGATCAGGTGGGTGGTGGAGGGAGCAAGCGGCACATGCACGGACAGAAAGTCGCTGCGTTCGACAAGCTCGGTCCAGTCGACCTGGCGGACGGGGTATGGCAGGGCGGCGAGTTCCGCTTCGTCGACGGTCCGGCCGGCGGGTGGATGCGAACAGAAAGTGATCTCCATACCGAAGGCCGCCGCGCGTTGCGCCGTGGCGCGGGCAATCCTACCGAAGCCGGCCAGGCCGAGCGTTGCGCCCGAGACATCCTGCCCAAGAAGCAGTTCCGGCTTCCAACCGGTGAACTGCCCGGAGCGGGTGAACCGGTCGGCTTCGATGGCGCGTCGCGCTACAGCCAGGATGAGCAGCATCGCCAGATCGGCCGTCGCGTCGGTGAGCACACCCGGTGTGTTGCCGACCAGGATGCCATTGGCGGTCGCGGCGGGAACGTCGATGTTGTCGTAGCCGACAGCGTAGTTCGAGATTCCGGCCAGCTTGGCTGTGGACAGCAATCCGGCGTCGAACCGGTCGGACAGCTGCGCGACCACCACGTCGAACTCTCCCGAGGCGCAGGCGTCGCGCAGTCTTTCGGACGTCGGAGGGGCGTCGGGTATGTGCACCCTGCCCGCATCGCGCAGCGAGCTCAGACCCGGTTCGGGGATCGGGTATGTGACGAGGAAGGCTGGCTCACCAATCACTGCGCGCCCGCTTCCCGCCGTAGTCAGCGATGAGCCGCGTACGGATGTAGTTCATCTCGGCGGCCATGTCGATCGGGTAGGCCTGCATGATCCATTGGTAGGCGGCGCCGAGGACGGCCCCGCCGAAGTCGTTTATTGCCAGGTCGATGTCGACGTCCGGCCGCACGGATCCGTCGGCGACCCCGTTTCGCAGCCCGCCGCCGACAGTGTCGGCCGCTCGCTTGAGCCACATCCGGATGTAGGGATGGGGCTGCGACGTCGTCTTGGCCGCTTCGAAGGTCAGTACGAAGATCGCCCGCAACAGGTCGGGGTCGTCGGCGTGAAGCTGCGCGATCCGGTCGACGTGGGCGAGCGCCTGCTGTAGACCGGTCGAGTCAGGGTCGGCGACCGGGCTGAGCTTTTTCTCGTATTCGGTCGTGAACAGCGTGTCGAGGATGGCGTCCTTGCTGCCGTAGCGAGCGTGCACCATCGCCCTGCTGTATCCGGCCCGCCTGCCGATCTCTGCGGCAGACGTTGCCTCCCAACCCTTTTCGGCAATCAACTGCACCGCGGCCTCCAGCAGCCGACGGCCCGATATCTCGAGGCGTTGCGGTTGAGTCAGGCCCGTTGCTGGGGAGGGCACCCTTGCATATTAAACGCTCGACAACTAACTTAATTGCTCTGCGTCAAATATCTTTGGTGGAGGGCGATGGTGATCACGGTGCCGCCCGCCGTTGACGGGCTCACCCCGCAATGGCTGAGTGAGGTCATGGGCGGGGTGGTCACCGAGGTACGCGTCGAACAGATCGCCCTCGACAGCGGCTTCTCGTCGTCGCTGTTTCGAGCACACCTGTCGGGTGACGGCGTGCCGGACAGCGTCATCGTCAAACTGCCCGCCGAAGGCGCGGCGGGCGATGCGATGAAGATGCTCGGCGGATATGCCCGGGAGGTCGCGTTCTACCGGGATGTCGCCGGCTGTGCACCTCTGGGAACCCCGCAGGTCTACGCCGCGCGGATGGACGACAATCAGGCCGACTTCGTCCTCGTGCTGGAGGACCTCGTGCGGTGGGACAACGCCGATCATCTCGCAGGGCTGTCGATCGAGCGCGCCAGGCAGGGTATCGCCGAGTTGGCGGGACTGCACGCATGGTCGCTCGTGGCGGTCAATGCTGCGCGGCTGGAGGCGTTTCCCAGCATCGATACACCGATGACGCGCGACCATCTGCCTGCCGCTTTCGCTCCGGCATGGAAGGTGTACCAGGACAAGGCCAGCGCGCCGATTCCCCCCTCGGCCACCGAGTTCGCGGAGCGGTTCGCCGAACTGGCGCCTGCAGCAATAGATGCGCTGAGCGAGCGCGCGATGCTCATCCACGGCGACATCCGCGCCGACAACCTGTTCTTCTCCGGCGACGACATGAAGGTGGTCGACTTCCAGCTGGCCAGTAAGGGCGCAGGTGCCACCGACATCGGCTACCTCGTCAGCCAGGGACTCCCCACCGATGTGCGCGCCGGCCGCGACGAGGCGTTGGTGCGCGAATACCTCGAGGTCCTCTCCGCTCACGGCGTCGACGATTACCCGTTCGACGAGGCGTGGCGGCACTACCGCTTCGCGGTCGCCTACTTCGTGGTGCTGCCCGCGATGCCGCTGCTCAGCTGGGACACGCTGCCGGAACGGTCGCGACAACTGTGTATGAGGCTGGTGGACCGTGCGGTGGCCGCCATCGACGAGATAGACGCACTGGAGGTGTTCGCATGACCCGAACAGCTCGCGAAGTGGTGGAGCTGTACAACCTGAGGGTATGGAACGAACGCGACTTCGACCTCGCCGAGGAACTGATGGGCGATACCGTGATCCGCCATGAGGTGGGTGAGGCGACGACGTTGACTCATGAACAGGCCGTCGCTCGCATCGTCGACCACTGGCAGATGTTCGAGACCATCAGATTCGACTTGAACCTCGTCGTGGCGGGCGACGACGGTGAGCACGTCGCGATCGTGTACCAGTCGCCGATGGAGCTCAAGGACGGGGCCAAGACCGACGTCGGCAGCATGGAAATCTTCCGCGTCGTCGACGGCAGGATCACCGAAGTATGGAATTGCGGCTATAAGCAAGGAGTTTGGGCGTGACCGAACGCGTGCTGGACGAACTCGGCTACTACCTGCTTGCCGGCGCGGGCGGCGAAGGCCCGTCGACATTGATGGACGAGGCCCGTCGCGGTGAGGAGATGGGCTTCGGCACTGCGTTCATCTCCGAGCGGTGGAACGTCAAGGAGGCGTCCTCGCTGGTGGGTGCGGCGTGTGCGGTCACCAACAGGATGCAGATCGCCACCGCTGCAACCAATCACAACACGCGTCACCCGTTGATCACCGCCTCGTGGGCGACCACCATGCACCGCCTCTCCGGCGGCCGGTTCACGCTCGGTCTCGGCCGCGGGGTCGCGGCGATGTATGCGGCGTTCGGGATCCCGTCGGTGACGACCGCGCAGATGGAGGACTTCGCCCACGTCATGCGGCGGCTCTGGAACGGCGAGGTCATCTTCAATCATGACGGCCCGATAGGGAAGTACCAGGTGCTGTTCCTCGATCCAGACTTCAAGGAGGACATCAGGCTGGCGCTGGTGGCCTTCGGCCCCAAGACCCTCGAGTTGGGTGGGCGCGCGTTCGACGATGTCATTCTGCACACGTACTTCACGCCGGAAACCCTGCAGCGGTGCGTCAGGACGGTGAAGGACGCCGCGGAAAAGGCCGGCCGCAACCCCGACAGTGTCCGCGTGTGGTCGTGCTTCGCGACCGTCGGTGACCACCTCCCAGAAGAGTTGCGGCTGAAGAAGACCGTCGCCCGCTTGGCCACCTATCTGCAGGGCTACGGCGACTTGATGGTCACCACCAATGGTTGGGATCCCGCAGTGCTCCAACGCTTCCGGGAGGACTCCGTCGTCACCTCGATTCCCGGTGGTATCGACCACAAGGCAACGGCGGAGCAGATCGAACACATCGCGACACTGATCCCCGACGAGTGGCTGGAGCCGTCGGCTACTGGATCGGCGCAGCAGTGTGTCGACCGCATCCGCAAGGAATTGGACTACGGCGCGGACGCACTGATCATGCACGGCGCTACCCCCGACGAACTGAAGCCGATCGTCGACGCCTACCGCGCGACCGACGGCTAGCCATATGGCGGGTTTGCGTGTCGGGACCGTTGATGCGTTCGGTCGCGCGAGTTATCTCGATGCTGTCGCCAATCGCGTCGATGCTGAGGGGAACCGTCGGCGACGTTCTCGATCAGGCGGCAGTGTGGCGCGACCATGGTGTGCGGCACATCGTGGTCGTGAACTTCGGTCCGATGCAGCCGAGCTTGCGCGGTGCAGTCGGCACCATGCGGCCGTTCAACAAGGTGATCCGCGGCCTCAAGCGCCTCTAGTTCCACTGGTGAGCAGACGCAAAAGTACCCTCAGCCGCGGGCTTTCGGGTACTTTTGCGTCTGCTCGCCGGAAGAAGTTCAGGGCGTGATGACGGTGCGGCTCACCGGTTCTGCGGCGGCCTGCCTGCTGTTGATCGCGCGCTGCAGTGCCGAGAGCAGGGCGTCGCGGGTCTCCTCCGGATGGATGAGGTCGTCGAACCCGAGGTGGCCCGCCGAACGGAAGGACGCCTCCACCTCCGCCTTGCGGAGCTTGGCCTCGATGTCCTCGGTTGCGTTCGACGCACGGCTGAGGGCGGCCGCGCTCATTGCACCCATCGTGGCGCCGGGATAGGCGAAGGTGGCGCTCTGGTTGTCGAATCCCAACAGCGACATCACCATCGAGCCGAACCCGTAGGCCTTGCGCAGCGTGACATGCAGCTTGATCGTCGTCGTGGCGGTCTGCGCGGCGAACATCCGCGCACCGCTGCGCAGCACGCCGCTCTTCTCCGACCGGCTGCCGGGAAGCATGCCCGGGTTGTCGGCGAGGAAGACGATCGGCAGGTGGAACGAATCGGCGACCATGATGAAATGCGCTGCTTTGTCGGCGGCATCGGCGTCGATCGACCCGGCGAGGACCTTCGGCTGATTCGCGACGACGGCGACGGGATGGCCGCCGAGGTGAGCCAGCGCGCAGATGATCGCGGGCCCGAACTTCGGCTGCACCTCGAACCAGTCCGGCCGGTCAAAGACCACGTCGAGCACCGCGCGCATGTCGTACACCCGCCGGTTGCCGCGGGGCACGATGTCGAGCAGTTCCGGTGTGGACCGCGGTTCGGCAGCCTCGTCGGTGGCCACCTGCGACGGGTACGACCACGCGCTCGTCGGGAAGTACGACAGGTAGCGGCGGATGTCGTCGAGCACCGCCTCGTCATCGTCCGCAAGGTTGTGGATGACGCCGCTGGCAAGTGCTACGGAAGGTCCGCCGAGGTCCTCCTTCGAAATCTCTTCGCCCGTGGACTCTTTGACGACGGGCGGCCCCGCGGTGAAGATGGCCCCCTGGCGGCTCATGATGGTGAAGTCACACACCGGCGCGACCAGCGCGCCGTGTCCGGCCGACGGACCGAGCAGCCCCGCCACGGTCGGAACCTTGCCTGAACACTGCGCCTGCGCCAGCAGGTCGGTGGGAGTGCGGCCGTAATGCTCTCCGCTGGGCCGGAATCCGGCTCCCTCGAGAAGCATCACAAGCGGAACCTTGTCCCGCAACGCGAGCTCGGCCAGCCGGTAGCGCTTGGCGTTGCCGCCCGGGCCGATGCTGCCCGCGAGCGTCGTGAAGTCCTCCGCGCCGACCATCACCGGCGAGCCGTCGATCAGCCCCGACCCGGCCACGATTCCGTCGGCTGCGATGTCGCCGCCGACCAGCGTGCCGAACTCGCGGAACGTGCCCTTGTCGAGAAGATGCTCCAGCCGCGCGCGGGCGTCGAGCTTGCCGTTGTCGCGGTGTTTGGCCAGCCGCTCGTCACCGCCCATCGACCGCGAGCGCTGACGCCGAAGGTCGAGATCTTCGAGCGTTTCCTGCCAGCCCTGCTCGTTCGTCATGTGCAATTCCCGTCGTCGAAAGGCGATCGTCGCACCGGCGTGCTCACGTTGACCATACTGAATTGCTTACTGTAGCGTCCACGTGTATGGGCGACCGTGGCGGTCTCAAGGTAGATGGGGCCGTTTCCACCCAACTCGCCAACATCACCGAGGCGGCCATCCGGCTGGAGCGACGGGGCTACGACTGTTGCTGGACCGCCGAGGTCAACCACGATCCGTTTCTGCCGTTGGTGTTGGCGGCCGAACACACCGAGAGCATTGGGCTGGGCACCAGCATCGCGGTGGCGTTCGCGCGCACCCCGATGACCGTCGCCAACATCGCCTGGGATCTGCAGGCGTACTCAGACGGCCGATTCATTCTCGGCCTGGGCTCGCAGATACAGCGGCACATCGAGAACCGCTTCAGCATGCCGTGGAGCAGGCCCGTGCGGCGCATGCGCGAGTTCGTTCTGGCGTTACACGAAATCTGGTCGTCTTGGCAGGACGGCACAAAGCTGTCGTTCGAAGGCGACTTCTACACACACAAGCTGATGACGCCGATGTTCACGCCCGAGCCGCTGGCTCACAGCGTCCCGAAGGTGTTCGTCGCCGCCGTCGGTGAGGCGATGACGGAGATGTCCGGTGAGGTCGCCGACGGCCTTCTGGCGCACGCCTTTACGACCAAGCGCTACTTCGAAGAGGTGACCACGCCCGCGCTGCTGCGTGGCATGGACCGGTCCGGACGCAAGCACGGCGACTTCCAGGTGTCCTGCCCCCTCTTTGTCGTGACGGGCAACGACGACGGCGAGGTCGCCGCCAACGCGGTGGGCACGCGCAAGCAGATCGCGTTCTACGCGTCGACGCCCGCCTACCGGAAGGTGCTCGAACTGCACGGGTGGGGGGACCTGCAGACCGAACTGCATCGGCTGTCCCATGCGGGCGAATGGGACCAGATGGGATCGCTGATCGACGACGAGATCCTGCGCGAGTTCGCCGTCGTCGCCCCTCTCGGCGAACTGGCCGACGCGGTCCGCCTGCGCTGCGACGGTGTGATCGATCGAGTGATGGTGGGCTTTCCGTCGTCCGTCGACGAGGCCACCGTAAGCGCCGTTCTGAAGGAATTGCAGACGGGGAGTGAGGAGTCGCCATGAGTACCCGCGTCATCGACGAAGCCGCGAAGGTCTTCGCTGATCCAAAGTCATACACGGATGAGGCGAAACTGCATGCGGCGCTGAGTCATCTGCGCGCCAACGCACCGGTGTCGTGGGTCGACGTGGCGAACTATCGGCCCTTCTGGGCGATCACCAAGCACGCGGATGTGATGGCGATCGAGCGGGCCAACACCGTATTCACCAACTCGCCGCGTCCGGTGCTGATGACTGCGGAGGCCGACGAGCATCAGGCCGGGATGGGTATCAGCACCCTGATCCACCTCGACGATCCTCAGCATCGGTTGGTCAGGGCGATCGGCGCCGACTGGTTTCGGCCCAAGGCCATGCGGGCCATGAAGGTTCGGGTGGACGAGCTGGCGAAGCGATACGTCGATCAGATGTTGGCGGCGGGCAACGAATGCGACTTCGTCCAAGAAGTATCGGTGAATTATCCGCTCTACGTGATCATGTCGCTGCTCGGACTGCCAGAATCCGACTTCCCGAGAATGCTCGCCTACACCCAAGAGCTGTTCGGCAACGACGATGCGGAGTTCCAGCGCGGAGCTACCATCGAGGAGCGCGGTATGGCGCTCTTCGACATGTTCAACTACTTCAACGAGGTGACGGCGTCGCGGCGCGCGACCCCGACCGAGGACCTGGCTTCGGCCATCGCGAACGCGCGTATCGACGGCGAGCCCCTGTCCGACATCGAAACTGTGTCGTACTACGTGATCGTTGCGACCGCAGGGCACGACACGACCAGCGCGACGATTTCCGGTGGGCTGCAGGCACTTATCGAGAACCCCGACCAGCTGCAGCGGCTGAAGGCAAACCCGGAACTGATGCCGCTGGCCACCGAGGAGATGATCCGGTGGGTCACTCCGGTCAAGGAGTTCATGCGCACCGCCACGGAGGACACCGAGGTGCGCGGCGTGCCCATCGCGGCAGGGGAGTCGGTTCTACTGTCCTATCCGTCGGCCAACCGCGATGACGAGGTGTTCACCGACCCGTTCCGATTCGACGTCGGCCGAGATCCCAACAAGCATGTCGCTTTCGGTTACGGCGTGCACTTCTGCCTGGGCGCTGCGCTGGCCCGCATGGAGGTCAACAGCTTCTTCTCCGAGCTGGTGCCCCGGCTGGAATCGGTCGAGCTGACCGGCGTGCCTGAGCACACCGCGACGGTCTTCGTCGGTGGGCTCAAGCATTTGCCGATCCGCTACTCGCTCAAATGAATTGACAGCCTAGCCACCGCTTTAGAGCGGCAGCGGAATCCAGATTCCGAAGAACCAGAAGCCCCATTGGTTGTAGCCGGGATCCCATATCGGCTGCTCATCGAAGCCGAAGTAATTGATGGGCGGGGGCGGCGGTCCCCAAGCGGGTGGCAACGGTCCGTTCCACGTGGGCGGCGGCGGTGCGCCCCAGCCCCACGGCGGCAGTCCATCACCCCACGGTGCGCCGTGGAAGCGTCCGCGCCAGTCGTTGTCCTGCGGGTTCCATGGCGGCCGCCAGTCGTGATCGCCAGGTCGGTTGAAGTCGTCCTGCGGTGGGCCGCCGGGGCCGCCGGGGCCGCCGTGGTCACCCGGTCCGTGGAAGTCGCCCTGCGGTGGGCCGCCGGGGCCGCCGGGACCGCCGTGGTCACCCGGTCCGCGGAAGTCGTCGGGCGGAGGGCCGCCGGGGCCACCCGGACCTTCGTGGCCGCCAGGACCACCGGGCCCGCCCGGACCGCATTGCGCTCCTGCATTCGGTGCGCACGGAGGTGCCGCATTGGCGACGCCCGCTGCCGCACCGGCGCCTGCCACGCTGAGCGTGCACCCGATGACCGCTCCGGCGATTGCTTGTTTGATGTTCATAACCAGGCCTTTCCGCGTCGAGAGACGCCCCAACCCGCTGGCGAGGTTATGTAGCCACCCTGTGAACGAGCTATGCCGTCAATAGCAAAGTGCTTTGCGGGCGGGACCATCGGCACATGATGAGACTGTGGACCGGGTCGATGCCGCGCGGCGGGAGCGGACGGAAGTGCTGCGCCTGTGCCGCGACCTCGATGACGCCGAATGGCACAAACCGAGTGCGGCGGCGGGTTGGAGCGTGAAGGACGTCGTCGCGCATATGGGCTCGGTCTGCCATGAGCAGTTCGGTCCAGGCGTGATGAAGATTCTGCGCAGCACCGCGATCGAACGCACCAACGACGAATTCGTCAACGATCGAAGCGGCTTGACACCCGTGCAGACGGTGGCCGAATACGAGAAGTGGACCGCCAGGGCGATCAACCTGCTCCGCTGGACATCCCGAACACCACTCGGCCGGCTGCGCATTCCGGTGGGCGAGCTGGGTCGCTTTCCGGCCGCGCAAATGGTCGGGGCGCTGGTATTCGACACCCACATCCACCTGCGTCACGACATCACGCCGGTGCTCGACCGGCCTGCGCCGGGCACCGACGACAACCGGATGGCGGTCATCACCGATTGGATGATGGCGGTGCTGAGCAATCAGCTGGGCTTCGACAGACCTGACTGGCGTGATCGAGCGGTGACGGTCACGCTGACCGGACCGGGGGGTGGAAGCTGGACATTCGGTCCGAATGGTGCGATCCAGCCCGGCCGCAAATCAGGTGCGGCAGCCGAAATCACTGGCATCTCAGTCGAATTCCCCGAATGGGGGACCAAACGGATCGACTGGCGCGATCGTGACGTGGCGGTCGGCGGCGACGAGGATTACGGCGTCCGCTTCCTCGACGCCATGAACATCGTGTAAGCCTTCAGCAGCAGCGAGGGTTGGGGTTGGCTTCCGTCGCGTCGTGGCGCATTCGCCAGTAATCACGTTCGGACAGCACAGGCTCATCCGGGTGTGTGCGCCCGCGATGTTCGACGTAGCGACGATAGTGGTTGTCGCCCATCAATGTGCCCCAGTACCAACCGATCTGGCGTGCGACTTCGGCAGCGCGTCCCATTGCTCTTGCACCTCCTTTTCCGATTTGGTGGGGATCAGGCTCGATGGAGCGAACAGCTGCGACGCCACCGGCTCGTCCTCGGTCAGCGGGGTGCCGCCGCCGCGCAGCACCCGCATCATCATGAGTAGCCCGGCGCCGAACACGATGACCACCATCAACGCGAACACGATCGACAGCGTGCCCTGAATGAAGGTATTTCGGATGACCGCTTCCATCGCGTCGACGTTCTTTGCCGAGCCGAACGTGGTCTTACCGGCATCCAGCGCTTCCCGGTACTGGAAGTGCTGCGTCCAGAATCCGACCCTCGGGTCGCCGGAGAAGATCTTCTGCCACGACGCGGTCAGGGTCACGATGAGATCCCACACCAGCGGAATACCCGGTATCCACATCCATTTCAGGTAACCCTTCTTGACCACGACCACGGTCACGATGGTCAGTGCGATCGCGGCGAGCAGCTGGTTGGCGATGCCGAACAGCGGGAACAGGGAGTTGATCCCGCCGAGCGGATCGGTGATGCCCATCAGCAGGATGCTGCCCCACAACGCGACGACCGCCAGGCTGCACGTCCATACGCCAACCCGCCAGCTCGGGTCGCGGAGCTTGCGCAGCGGCCCACCGAGGTTGCTCAGGCCGTCGGAAAGCATGAACCGGGCCACCCGGGTTCCGGCGTCGACCGTCGTGAGGATGAACAAGGCCTCGAACATGATCGCGAAGTGGTACCAGAACGCCTTCAGGCCCGTACCGCCGAACACGCGGTGCAACACTTCCGACATTCCGATCGCCAGGGTCGGTGCGCCGCCGGTGCGGGAGATGATGGATTCCTCGCCGACGTCCTCGGCGGCTTGGGTGATTTGCTCGGGGGTGATTGGGTCGCCGGTGAGCGGCAGATTGTTGACGTACTCGGCGGCCGTCGCCGCGGTACTGCCGGTCTGGGCGGCGGGTGCGTTGAGCGTGAAGTACAGGTGCTGGTTCAGGATCGCGGCGGTGATCAGCGCTATGATGCCGACGAACGATTCGGTCATCATGCCGCCGTAGCCGATCAGCCTCATCTGGCTTTCTTTCTCCAGCATTTTCGGCGTGGTGCCGGAGGCGATCAGTGAGTGGAAGCCGGACAGCGCACCGCACGCGATCGTGATGAACAGGAACGGGAACAACGAGCCGGCGAACACCGGACCCTGGCCGCTGCTGGCGAACTCGGAGACAGCGGGTGCCTGCATGACCGGGCGGGCGATCACGATGCCGATCGCGAGCAGCGCGATGGTGCCGACCTTCATGAACGTCGACAGGTAGTCGCGCGGCGCGAGCAGCAACCACACGGGTAGCACCGAGGCGGCGAAGCCGTAGATGATCAGACACCATCCCAGCGTCACCGCGGAGAGGCCGAACCATGAAGCACCCCAGGATGTTTCGGCGACCCAGCCGCCGGCGACGACGGCCAGCAGCAGCAGCGCGACGCCGATCACAGATACCTCGGACACCCGTCCGGGACGCAGGAGCCGCAAATAGACGCCCATGAAGAGCGCAATGGGGATGGTCATCGCGATCGAGAAGACACCCCACGGGCTCTCCGCCAGCGCCTGCACCACCACCAGCGCCAGCACCGCCAGCAGGATCGTCATGATCGTGATGATCCCGATGATGGCGGCCGCGCCGCCGACGGCGCCGAGTTCGTCGCGGACCATCTGACCCAGCGAGCGGCCCCGTCGTCGGGTGGAGATCCACAGCACGAGGTAGTCCTGCACACATCCGGCGAATACCGCGCCGATGATGATCCAGATGGTGCCCGGCAGATAACCCATCTGCATGGCAAGCACCGGGCCGACCAGCGGACCCGCGCCCGCGATCGCGGCGAAGTGATGGCCGAACAGCACCCTCCGGTCGGTCGGCATGTAGTCGGTGTCGTTTTCGAACACTTCTGCGGGCGTGGCGTTGTCGTCACGCGGGCGAACGATCTTCATCTCGATGAGCCGGGCGTAGAACCGGAACCCGATCACGTAGGTGCAGATGGCGGCGATGACGAACCAGACCGCGTTCACGGCCTCCCCGCGGAAGAACGCGATGATGGCCCAGGCGATCGCGCCGAGCACCGCGATGATTCCGAAGATGATCTTGTGGCGGGTGGTGATCGGTGATCGATCGATGATGGCAACCGGCGGCAGTTCCTTATCCGTGCGGATGTAGGTGATGTCGCCGTCGTGCTCTTCGAAGCGATCTGTCGGTGGGGCGGCGGGTGAAACCACGGTGTTCTCCCTCGATATGCCGGCTGAAGCTCGTGCCTCGTCTGATCCTTCCAAAGGCCGTGCCGCGCCTACAGGGGATTGCCGAATATGAGCGAATTACTCCTATTCACGCGCGTAGAACGCCCGGACAGTGTCGATGGTGTCGGCCTCGGCCGGGCTTTTGTCATCCCTATAGCGCAGCACCCTGGCGAATCGCAGCGCCATTCCGCCCTGATAGCGGGAGGACGTCTGCACGCCGTCGAACGCGATCTCGACGACCTGTTCGGGTCGCAGCCTGACCACCCATTCGTCGGTCGGCCCGACCGCCAGCTCGGTGAACCGGGCGGTCTGCCAGTCGAGCATGGCGTCGGTCATGCCCTTGAACGTCTTGCCCAGCATGACGAAATCGCCGGTCGCGGGGTTGCGGGCACCGAGATGAATATTCGACAGCTTGCCGGTTCGTCGGCCCGACCCCCACTCGACGGCCAGCACGACGAGGTCGAGCGTGTGCACCGGCTTCACCTTCAGCCAGCCCGCCCCCCGCCGCCCCGCCTCGTACGGTGCCGCCGATGATTTGGCCATCACGCCTTCATGTCCGGCGTTCAGTGTCACGTCCAGAAACCGTTGCGCCGCTTCGACATCGGAAGTAAGCAATCGATCAACGCGCTGAGTCGATGGCACGATCGCGTCGAGTGCCGCGAGTCGGTCACGCGTTGGCTCGTCGAGCAGGTCGGCGCCGTCGAGATGCAAGACGTCGAAGAAGAACACCGACAGCGGCTGCGCCGCACGAGCTGCCGCGATGTTGACGCTTCTGTCCTTTGCGCCCCTGCCGCCGCCGCGGCCAAATCGCGATGCGGTGACCTGGAATCGGTGCGGACGTCCGTCGGGGCGCAGCGCGATCGCCTCGCCGTCGGCGATCAGATCCTTCACCGGCAGCGCGAGTGTCGCCTCGACGACCTCGGGTAGCCGGGCGGTGACGTCGTCGAGGCTGCGGGTGTAGATCGACACGTCGTCGCCCGCGCGGTGAATCTGGACTCTGGCGCCGTCGAGCTTGGCCTCGAAAAGGGCTTCGCCCCCCAGTCGTTCGAGGGCATCACGGACCCCGGTCGCGGTCTGGGCCAGCATCGGCCCGACGGGCTGACCGACCCGCAACGTGAATTCGGACAGCGCCGCCTCACCGCCGGTGAGGGCGGCTGCAGCGACGCCGGGCAGGTCGCCGCCCAGCATGGCCGCCCTGCGGACCGTTGCGGCGGGAGTTCCCGTCGCCTTCGCTACGGCGTCGGCCATCACGCCGGCCAGCGCGCCCTGCCGCAGCTCGCCGCCGAGCAGCCTGCGCAGGAACGTCTGCTCGACGTCCGTCGCGGCGGCGAACAGATCCGCGACCAGACCCGCCCTACGGGCTTGTGAGCCCTTGCCTGCGACACCGCCGATCTCGGTGAACGCGGCGTCGACGGCGGTGACCGTCAGCGTCGGCTCCCGCGCGGGCTCCGGCAACGACCGCAATGCGGCCCAGCCGACGCCGATCTGCCGCTGCGGCAGGTCACCCGACAACCAGGACACGACGACTGCGACCACGCGTGCGTCGCCGCTATCACCGGCACTGGCCAGCAGATCGGCGATCCGTGCGATCTTGGCCAGCCGCGCCGACGAGGCGCCGACGTCGACCGATGCGGTGGCGACGTCGATCAGCTGCACATTCTCACCCTGTCACATCGGTGATCGCGAAACGGAATTCCGGCAGGCTTCTACTCGAAATTCCTCTGCTGGAATTCCGTTTCGCGCTGGATGCCATGCTATTTGACGGCGAAGTTCACCGAGTGCCAGCCGGTGGCGCCGTCGGGGACGGGGTCGGCCCACTGCTCGGTCTGCACCGCTCCGGTGTTGTCGGTGGCGCGCACCGTAATCGTGTGCGGGCCAGCCGATTCGGCCCTGCCACGGGAAGCTCCACAATCGCCAGGTGTCGCCGGAGTAGCCCGCGCCCAGCCGTGCCGGCTGCCAGGGTCCGTCGTCGATGCGTACCTCGACGGCCTTCACGCCGCGGTTCTGCGCCCATGCCACCCCGCCGAAGGTCACCGGCCCGTGGGCGATGTCGTCGCCGCTGCGCGGCACGTCGATGCGGGATTCTGTCTTGATCGGGCCGCGCGGTGACCAGCCCAGCCGTGTCCAGTACGCCTCGGCCTTGTCGAACCGGGTCAGTTCGAGGTCCACGACCCATTTGGTGGCAGACACGTACCCGTACAGGCCGGGAACGACAAGCCGTGCCGGGTAGCCGTGATCGGTGGGTAGCGGCTGGCCGTTCATTCCGACGGCCAGCAGCGCGTCCCGTCCGTCGGTCAGCACTTCGACGGGAGTGCCTGCGGTGAAGCCGTCGATCGACTTGGACAAAACCATATCGGCGTCGCGATGAACACCCGCCTCCGCCAGCAGGTCGCGGATCCGATAGCCGATCCAGCGCGCATTCGAGATGAGGTTTCCGCCAACGGGATTGGACACGCATGTCAGCGTCACCATCTTCTCGATGACCTCGAACCGGTCCAGATCCTCGAAGCGGTAGGTGATCTCGCGGTCGACCATGCCGTGGATCTTGAGCTGCCAGTCGGCACGGCTCAACTGCGGCACGCTCAACGCGGTGTCGATCCGGTAGAAGTCGTCATTGCTCGTCACAAACGACGGCAGCGCAACACCTTTGGGCTGCACCGTCGGGGGCATCGGCGGTGCGCCCACGTCCACCTCTGGCAATGCGAACGCCTCGCGGTCACCCGCCACCGACGTTCGGGCCCGCGACAGCACAACGCCCACCACGCCGGTGACCGCACCAGCCGCGAGTAGTCCCAGCGTCACCAACGACAGTCGTCGACCGTGATCGGGCTCGTCTGAGTCGGCGGCAGTGGCGGGTTCGTCGGTCAACCGTCCCGAGGTCAGCAGGCGCAGCACCGCGACTCCGCATGCGGTGCCGACGACCGTTGGCACGATGTCGACGATCGATGCGCCCGCACGTGACATCACGGCGGCGCAGCCGGCCACCCCGGCGAGGGCGATGGCCGCACTTCCGATCGGGACGCGGCGCCGCTCCATCGAGCCGGCGATCGCGGCGATGACGGCGATCACCGCCAGCACCAATACCGACAGCACGAGCTTGTCCGCCGTGCCGAACGTCGTGATCGCCCATTCCTTCACGAGACCCGGCGTGTAGTCGATGACCGTCGACCCGACCGCGGTGCGGGAATCGGACTGCGGGCCGACGAATGCCGCCAGCAGCTGACTGACGCCCAGAGAGACCGCGGCCGCCGCGATACCGGCCATCGCCCGGGTGCCGCTCGCCGCCATGCTGGCCAAGCTACCGATCCGGCCACCCGAAAGCCTTAACGAAAAGTGACATCGGCTAGGTTGCTTTACGAATCGCGCACTTTTTGGAAAGGGAACCAGATGGAGATCGCGGGTAAAAAGGCCGTCATCGTCGGCGGGGCGTCCGGGTTCGGCAGAGCGACGGCCGAGGCGCTGGCTAAGCGAGGCGCCAGCGTGGCGATCCTGGACCGGCCGCAGTCGAAGGGACAGGAGGTCGCCGACGCCATCGGCGGGACCTTCCACGAGGTGGACGTCACCGACTTCGAGGGCACCGAGAAAGCCCTGCAGGCGGCTATCGATGCGCTCGGCGGACTGCACATCGCCGTGACCACCGCGGGCGGTGGCAAAGGGGAGCGCACCATCAGCAAGGAGGGCCCGCATAGCCTGGACTCCTTCCGCAAGGGCATCGACCTCAACCTCATCGGCACCTTCAATGTCAGCCGGCTGGCAGCCTGGCAGATGAGCAAGAACGATCCCGTCGACGACGAGGCCGAGGAACGCGGCGTCATCATCAACACCGCGTCGATTGCGGCGTTCGAAGGTCAGATCGGTCAGGTCGCCTACACGGCGTCAAAGGCCGCCATCGCGGGGATGTGCCTGACCATGGCCCGCGATCTGGGCAGCCTCGGCATCCGGGTGCTGGCCATCGCGCCGAGCCTGTTCGCCACGGGACTGACCGAAGGCATCCCCGACGAGTTTGCCCAAGTGTTGACCAAGGATGCCGCGTTCCCGAAGCGGTTGGGTAAGCCGGAGGAGTACGCGAAGCTGGCGGTCGCAATCGTCGAGAACCCGATGCTCAACGGGCAGTGCCTGCGACTGGACGGCGGGCAGCGCTTCGCACCCAAGTAGTCGCAAAGGGGTGACCGGGCGGGGTGAACTCGCACGGTCCGCAGAGCGGCCTGACACGATGTCACGCATGCCCGATGACGCGCAGCCCCTCCCGACACTGAGCGAGGCCGACCAGGCCGCGCTGCAGCGCTGGGTCCGACAGCAAGGACTCGGCTCGACCGTCACCGATGTCGAACCCCTGACCGGCGGTACCCAGAACATCGTCGTGCGGGTGCACGTCGACGGGCGTCCCATGGTGCTGCGGCGCCCGCCTCTTCACCCGCGGCCGACCAGCGACAAGACGATGCTGCGCGAGATCGCGGCGCTGCGCACGCTAGCGGGGACGGACGTCCCGCACCCGGGCTTCATCGCCGGCTGCGAAGACCTCGACGTGATCGGGGTGGTGTTCTATCTGATGGAGGAAATCGACGGCTTCAACCCGGGCAGTGACGTCGCCGAGGCGTACGTCCGCGATGCGGGGATGCGGCACGATGTGGGTCTGTCCTACGCCGCGAGCCTCGCGCAGCTGGGCAATGCCGCATGGGAGGGTAAGCCGCTTGCGGAGCTGAAGCGGCCGGGATCCTTTCTGGAGCGCCAGGTTCCGCAGTTCCTCCGGCTTCTCGAGAGCTATCGGCACGACCGCTATGACCCCGAATCGCTCGGGGTCGCCGACCTCGCGGAGTGGCTGCAGTCCAACCGCCCGGAGGACGGCGAGCCGGGAATCATGCACGGCGATCCGCATCTGAGCAATGTCCTGCTGCGCAGGGACAAGCCTGAGCTGGCGGCGTTCGTCGACTGGGAGATGTGCACGGTCGGTGATCCGCTGCTCGACCTGGGGTGGATGTTGATCACGTGGCCGTTGGACACCAGCACTATCACCGCCGGGGGCGCACTGGCCGCGCTTGGCGGGCTTGCCAGCAGGCGCGAGCTGCTCGACACGTACTGGGGCGCGGGTGGACGCGAGACGCCGAGGCTGGATTGGTACATGGCGATGGCATGCTTCAAGCTCGGCATCGTCATCGAGGGCACCTGGTCGCGCTACCTGATGGGAAAGGCGAGCAGAGACGCGGGCGAAGCACTGCATGCGAACGCGCAGAACCTCATCGACATCGGGACGCGGGTCGCCAAGGACGACAGTCCATTTCAATTGGACTAGCTGTAGGCGTCTAACCCGAGTTTGACCGCCATTGCGACGCCGGCGGCAGCGATCAACACCCGCAGCGGCCCTGCCGGGGCATGGCGCACCACGACGGGGCCCAATCTGGACCCGACGAGGCACCCGATGCCGAGTGCCGCGACGGCCGGCCAGTGCACCGGGGCCAGAAATGTGAACACCAGCGCGGCAACGGCGTTCGCAACGCCTAGGATCACATTCTTGGATGCGTTGGCATGCGCCAGCGTGGCATGGCCTGCGCGCAGCAACAGTGCGAGCAGCACCACGCCACCCGCGGCGCCGAAATAGCCTGCGTAGATACAGACCGCGAAAATCGCGGCCGACTCGAACACAACCGCGGCGGTGTGCCGACCGTGGCTTGCGACCCTTGCATCCTTGTCCTTCCGAACTGGAAGGACGATCGTGAGGGACGCCAGCCCGAGCAGGAACGGCACGATCTTCTCGAAACCGTCCGCGGGTGTGGAGAGCAACAATGCGGCGCCCACTGCGCCGCCGACCGCTGTCGCGGGAAGTATCCGTCTCAGCCACGGGCCCTGCCCCTTCAGTTCGGGCCGTGAACCCAACACCGAACCGATGCCGTTGAACACCAGCGCCACAGTGTTGGTCACGTTGGCGGTGACCGGCGGTAAGCCCACCACCAGCAGGGCAGGGTAGGTGGCGACCGACGCCAATCCGGCGATGCTGCCGGTCAGCCCTCCTGCGACACCGGCGGCGGCGAGGAAGGCGACATCCCACCAAGTCATTGACCGATATGGTGCCTGCTCGCAGAATCAACGGCCGAAGCGGGTCAGGGGCTCGAAACGAAATTCCGGCAGGTCGCTTCTTGAACTTTCTCTGCTGGAATTCCGTTTCGCGGAGCCGCGAGCTAACGCAAGGGCCGCAACACGATCGGCATGCCGTCCATTGGCACCGGCATGCCGCCGTAGTCGTAGCGCGGCTCATATCCCGGCCGGGGCAGCTCGAGGCGATACCGGCGCAGCAGCCGGTGCATGATCGTCTTGATCTCCAGCTGGCCGAACACCATGCCGATGCACTTGTGCGCACCGCCGCCGAACGGCGTGAACCCGTAGCGGTGCTTCTTGTGTTCATTGCGTGGTTCGGCGAAGCGCTCCGGGTCGAACTTGTACGGATCGGGATAGATCTCCGCCAGCCGGTGATTCATCCCTGGGTAGCCGATGACATTCGTGCCCTTGGGCAGGTAGTAGCCGAGCAGCTCGGTGTCGCGCACGGTCTGGCGCATCGCCCACTGCACAGGTGACACCAGCCGGATCGACTCGTTCATCACCAGGTCGAGCGTTTCCAGCTTCTCCAGTGCCTCGATGTCGAGCGGGCCGTCGCCGAGGCGGTCGGTCTCGTCGCGGCAGCGGTCCTGCCATTCCGGGTTGGCGGCCAGGTAGTACGCCATGGTCGTCGCGGTGGAAGCGGAGGTGTCGTGGGCCGCCATCATCAGGAAGATCATGTGGTTCACGATGTCCTCGTCGGAGAACTTGTTGCCGTCCTCGTCCTCGGACTGGCACAGCACGGTCAGCAGGTCGCTGCCGTCCTTGCCGCGGCGCTCCTTGACGCGCTCCTCGAAATAGCGGTCGAGGTATTCGCGTGCCTTCAGCCCGCGCCACCACGTGAAGGGCGGCACGCTGGTGCGGATGATCGCGTTCCCCGCGCGCGTCGTGATAACGAAGGCCCGGTTCACCTTGGTCACCAGCTCCTTGTCGGTGCCCGGCTCGTGGCCCATGAACACCATCGAGGCGATGTCGAGGGTGAGCTCCTTCATCGCCGGATGCAGCAGGAAGCGTGCGTCGTTGGTGACCCAGTCGTTCGCGATGACCTGAGAGACGACCTTGTCGACGTGCTCGGTGTAGCCGGCCAGCCGAGTGCGGACGAACGCCTCCTGCATGATCCGCCGGTGGTACATGTGTTCGTCGAAGTCCAGGAGCATCAGGCCGCGCTTGAAGAATGGGCCGATGGCAGGCACCCAACCCTGCTGCGAGAAGTCCTTGTTGCGGTTCGAGTAGAGCGCCTGAATGGCGTCGGGTCCCAGCGCCACCACGGACGGAAGGATCGGCGAATCGAGCAGCGACACCGGTCCCTTCGTGCGATACAGATGCAGCCAGTAGTCGGGGCCGCCCCGGAACATCTCGATCATGTGACCGAGGATCGGCAGCCCGTTGTCACCCATTACCGGCTTCAGATCGCTGCACGCAGGGGGGTCGGCCCATGCATGCTGGGGCCAGTCGTGGGCCAGCAGACGCTTCTCGACGGCGCCCATGCCCGGCACGGTGAGGAAGGGCGACGACCTGATGCGTCGCGATGCCTGGTCGAGAAGGTAATCCTTGGTGTTGATCGTCGGCATTCAATGCTCCTGACGGGCAAAAAGACTGTGGCCGTTGTCACTCCTATCTTCATCCTGAATGGCAGACTTGACGCATGTCAAGTTTTGACGTGGCGGACAGTAATGCAATGGTCTACAGCGATGTCCGCTGAATCGGCTCCGCAGGAGATTCGTCGCAGCCGCGGCGATCGGCAACGTGACGCAATCGTCGCCGCGGTCCGCGAACTGCTCCATGAGCGGTCCTTCGCCGACCTGTCGGTCAGCACCATCAGCGAGCGGGCCGGTGTCGCGCGATCGGGCTTCTACTTCTACTTCGACTCGAAATATGCGGTGCTCGCAGTCATCCTGGCCGACGCCAGCGAGCTGCTCGACAGCCTGACCCACCATTTCGCCTCGCGAGAGCCGGGGGAGACGCCCGCGGCGTTCGCAAAGCGGATGGTCGGTAGCGCTGCGGCGGTGTACGCCAACGACGACCCGGTGTTGAAGGCCTGTGCGGTCGCGCGCAACACCGACGCGCAGATCCGCGAGATGATGGACGACTTCTACGACGGCATCATCGACAAGCTCATCACCCTGCTGGAACAGGACTCCGAAGCGCGGCCGATCTCCGACGACCTGCCGGCACTGGTGCGCACGCTGGCGGCGACCACGACGATGACGCTCACGCAGGACAGCGCGTTCGTCGGCCGCGACACCGACCTCAAACGTGCGGTCGACGCGCTGGAGCGGCTGTGGGTGTCCGCTATCTGGGGTGGCTCCGACCTCCGCAAGAAATAGATCAGTAAGGTCACCGCCATGGGGCAGACCGGCTTTGACGGTAAACGGTGCTTCTTGACGGGGGCCGCCAGCGGCATCGGACGTGCCACCGCGCTGAAGCTGGCTGCGCAGGGCGCCGAGCTGTACCTCACCGACCGGAACGCGGACGGGTTGGCGACGACGGTCGCCGACGCACGCGCGCTCGGCGCCGAGGTGCCCGAACACCGCGCACTCGACATCTCCGACTTCGACGAGGTGACCCGGTTCGCCGCCGACATCCACGCCAACCACCCCGCCATGGACGTCGTGATGAACATCGCAGGCGTCTCGGCGTGGGGGACGGTCGACCGGCTCACCCACGACCACTGGAAGTCGATGGTCGACATCAACCTGATGGGCCCCATTCACGTCATCGAGGCCTTCGTGCCGCCGATGGTCGAGGCGCACCGCGGTGGCCATCTGGTCAACGTGTCCTCGGTGGCCGGGCTGGTCGCACTGCCGTGGCACGCCGCCTACAGCGCGAGCAAGTATGGCCTTCGAGGGCTGTCCGAGGTGCTGCGATTCGACCTGGCGCGCCATCGCATCGGCGTGTCCGTCGTGGTGCCGGGTGCGGTGAAAACCCCTCTGGTGCAGACGGTTCAGATTGCGGGAGTGGATCGCGAGAATCCAAGCGTGCAGAAGTGGACCGAGCGTTTCGCCGGACATGCCGTGTCGCCCGAACACGTCGCAGACCGAATCCTGCGCGGCGTCGAGAAGAACCGCTTCCTCATCTACACCTCACCCGACATTCGCGCGCTCTACATGTTCAAGCGTGCGGCGTGGTGGCCCTACAGCGTGGCGATGCGGCAGGCCAACGTGGTCTTCAGCCGCGCACTGCGGCCGGGCCTGAAATAACCGCGGCCGGTTCTACCGCTTGATGCCGAGCGCGTCGGTCATCGTGAAGAACAGGTCCGTCTTCAGCGCGTAGGTCGTGTACGAACCCGTCATCGGCAGCGCGTCGATGCCGTCGAACTAGCCGCCCGCACCCTTCTGGTAGTTCCGCGCAACAGCCCGGTTGGCTAGCGTCTTCCCCAATCCCATCGCGGTGTGTTGAGAAGGCCCAACCCCTCGATCCGCGTCTCGCCGAGATCCTTGTGCAGCCGAACCTCCAATGCGCCGTCCCCATCGTCGGTGAGGTCGGCGGCATCACCGACTGAAACGGTGCCAAGAAACTCGAGCATCGCCCGCGAGTGAGTGACGACCACGACCTGTGCCTGTTTGGCGGCCGCCAGGATCAGGGACGCCAACGGCCGCACCAGATCCGGGTGCAGAGACGTCTCCGGTTCGTTCAGCACCATCAGCGATGGCGGCTGCGGGCTCAGCAGGGCGGCCGCCCACAACAGGAAACGCAGTGTGCCGTCGGACAGTTCGGCCGCGCGAAGCGGCCGCAACATGCCGCGTTGTTCCAATTGAAGGTCGAACAAGCCGTCGCGGACGGCCACGGAGACGGCCGCACCGTCGAACGCGTCGGCAACCGCGCGCTGCAGATCGTCGAAGCCGGCCTCGATGATCGTCTGCACCGCGGCGGCCAGATCACTGCCGTCATTGGACAGCACGGCCGTGCGGGTGCCGACCTGGGGGAGTCGCGACGGCGCACCACGATCCACCCGGAAGCTGTCGTAGAAGCGCCAGCTGCGCAGCCGATGGCGGACCGCGGCCAGTTCGGGGTGGGCACCGGGGTGGGCATACTCGGCGAGAACGCTGCGGTAGGTGGGCAGCGACCGCGACAGTTCGTCGAAGCCGCGCCCGGTTTCCGCGCTGACCTCGACGTAGTCGCGGGTGCGCCGCACGAGCGTCGAGCCGGTCCGCATCACCGGACCCGCGAACACCACCTCTCGCTTGATCTCGGGGTCGAGCCCGAACAACGACCGGTGGGCGGCCATCTGGGGTAGCCCGAGATCGACCAGGTAGCCGAAATCGTCTGAGGCGAAACCGAGTTCGAGTGCGACGGGTCCGATGCGGGCGGTGCCCTCGACGCGTCCGGTTCTGCGTGCGCCACTCAGCTGCTCGGGTCCGGCCCACAGCACGGACTGCAGGCCGCCCTCGCGGGCCAGCGAGCCGATCACTTCGCCGCGCGCGCAGTCGGCCAGCAGCCTTAGCGCACGGTACAGCGACGACTTGCCGGTGCCGTTGGCGCCGGTGATGACGCTGAGCCGGCGCATGGGCATCACGATCTCGCGCAGCGAGCGGTATCCCCGGACGGCGATCGCGTGCAGCATGTGTCGAGCGTATGGCGCGGGTGTGACTAGTAGCCGCCCTGCGGCGCGGCGAGCTCCAACCGCACGCCGAGCAGCCGCACCGGGCGGTCGAGTTCGAACTGGCCGAGAAGGTCCAGCGCCGTCGCCGTGACGGTCGCATCATCAGTGGTCGCCGCCGCGAGCTTGCGGATCTTGGTTCTGGTGAAGAACGTCTTGGTGCGCACGGTCACGGCCACCCTGGTGACCACCCGGCCCTGCGCCACGATCTCGGTGAGCGTCTGCCGGGCGAGATCGGCGACGGCCGCTTCGATTTCGGCTCGCTCGGTCAGGTCGTGCGGGAACGTGACGACGTGACTGCGCGAGCGTGGCACCCACGGCTCGGCGCTGACGTTCGTGTCCCCGCCGCCCTTGGCCAGCAGAAGGATCCACAGACCGGTCGTCGGCCCGAACGTCGACGTCAGCAGGGTGGCGTCGGTTGCCGCGAGGTCGGCGACGGTGGTAATCCCCAGTCCGGCAAGCTTTTTCGCGGTTTTTGGCCCGACGCCCCACAACGCGTCGACCCCGCGGTCGCCCATCACCGCCATCCAGTTCGACTCGGTGAGCGTGAAGACGCCTGAACCCTCGCTTGCTCCTCGCGTGCGCGATGGCTTGCCGAAGCCGGTGGCGACCTTGGCGCGCTGCTTGTTGTCGCTGATCCCGACCGAGCACGACAGACCGGTCCCCGCCGCGACGACCTCGCGGATCTGTTCGGCCAGCAGGCTCGGGTCGTCGACATCCGCGCCGACATAGGCCTCGTCCCAGCCCCACACCTCGACCGGATGGCCGAAGTCGCGCAGCAGGCCCATCACCTCTTCGGACGCCTCGTCGTAGGCGTCGGTGTCCAGTGGCAGGAATATCGCGTCGGGGCACTTGCGCGCGGCGGTGCGAAGCGGCATGCCCGCGTGCACCCCGAACTCCCGCGCCGGATACGACGCGCATGTGACGACCTTGCGCGGCTCAGTCGGATCGCCGTTGCCGCCGACGATGATCGGCAGGCCTTCGAGTTCGGGGTGCCTTCGCACTTCGACCGCGGCCTGGAACTGGTCGAGGTCCACGTGCAGGACCCAACGTGGCGTCACGTGCCACAGAGCTTGCGCGCCAAGCTCTCCCACTTATCGCCGAGGGATTCAAGCGTTTCGCCGCGATCCGTCAGTTGGTGATGCACGTAGTCGGCATCGAGCAGCGCCAGCAGCGCATCGGTCTGCGCGTCGAGGTCACCCGTGGTGCCCGCCGTGTCGAGAAGCAGGCGGACGTGCGTGTGCTGCAGCATGGCAGGTGCGCTGTAGCGCGTCTCCGGATCGCGGTTGGTCGCCGACAGCAGTGCGTAGTGGGCGTGAGCGAAGCAAAGCCGTTCGCGCCCGAACGCCAGCAGCCGTTCCAGTGGTGGCGCCTCCGGCCCGAGGGGAGGGGGTCCGAAGAGAAAGGCTTCCTGGCTGGCCTTCTCGTCCTCGTCGAGAAGCACCATCATCAGCCCGGCTCGACTCCCGAACCGGCGGAACACCGTGCCCTTGCCCACCCCCGCGGCCGCGGCGATATCGTCCATTGAGACCGCGTCGGCGCCACGCTCGGCGATGAGCATGCGCGCCGCATCGAGCAGCAGCACCCGGTTGCGCGCGGCGTCGCCCCGCTCCTGGGGCGCGGATACCGGTAGGTCGCCGAGCTGTTCGAGGCTCACTTCTCGACTTTAACTCAAGCCGGAATAAAGCGGACCACAGTCCGGTTGGCTCGTGCGAAGATGTAATCGAACCTTTTGAAGGGAATCTGAACATGGCGGACGTCAAAGTACTGGCGCTAGTCGGCAGCCTGCGTGCCGCGTCGATCAACCGTCGGCTGGCCGAGCTCGCCGCCGAAACCGCGCCCAATGGCGTGACTGTCACGGTGTTCGAGGGGCTGGGCGACCTGCCGTTCTACAACGAGGACATCGACAACCACGACGTGCCGGCTCCCGTCGTGGCGCTGCGCGAGGCCGCAGCCGAAGCCGACGCCGCCCTGGTCGTCACCCCGGAGTACAACGGCAGCATTCCCGGTGTGCTGAAGAACGCGATCGACTGGCTGTCACGCCCGTTTGGAAACGGTGCGCTTAAGGACAAGCCGATGGCCGTCGTCGGCGGCTCATTCGGCCGGTACGGCGGCGTGTGGGCGCACGACGAGACCCGCAAGTCCTTCGCGATCGCGGGCCCTCGTGTCGTCGAGGACCTCAAGCTGTCGGTGCCGTTCAAGTCATTGGACGGTAAGCACCCCAGGGAGAACGCCGAGGTCGCCGCGAACCTGCGCGACATCGTCGGCAAGCTGGCCGCCGAGGTCGGCTGAAGCTGCTTGACGCCAAGCCGTCGGATGGTCGAAAGAGGCCCTCCGGCGGCTTTGCTGTTACGTCACCGTGACGATCTGGCGCCGCTTCTTTGTCGGTGCCGGGTGGTAAACCTGTCGTTGGTAGGCGACACGCCCTGGATGTGATCTGCGACACGCCGGGTGTTCAGCCGCCGATGAGCTTACGACCAGGGAATTTCATGAATGTTCTTTAGAAGATGTGGTATCCCGTCTGAATGTCGGACACTAGGTGTAGTGTTTGGCAGACCGACAGACCCCCACGGTTCCCAAGCTTTCGAGGGTCGGCCGGACCGCCTGACCCGGCAGAGTCGGTTCCCCGACAAAGCCGGTCGAGCAGCCCGGACGGCCGGAATTTTGAGGGCCGGCGGGTCGCTGAACCTAAGCGAAGAGCAGTACCCGATCAGTTGCCAGTCCGTGTCTAGTTCCGTCCGCAGAGGAGCCGTACCGCAGATGAACATCACCGTGTACACCAAGCCGGCATGTGTGCAGTGCAACGCCACCTATAAGGCGCTGGATAAGCAGGGCATCGCCTACGAGAAGGTGGACATCACCCTCGACTCCGAGGCCCGTGACTACGTCATGGCGCTGGGTTACCTGCAGGCGCCGGTGGTGGTGGCAGGCAACGTGCACTGGTCGGGCTTCCGTCCCGATCGGATCAAGGCGTTGGACGGTGCCGGGGTACTCACCGCATAAGCGGTATTCCGACGGTCGAGAGAAGGGACGGTCGCCGACATGGCAGGGTGCAACCTCGTCTACTTCTCCAGCGTGTCGGAAAACACCCACCGATTCGTCGAGAAGCTCGGTCTGGCCGCCATCCGGATCCCGTTGCACGGGCGGATCGAGGTCGACGAGCCGTACGTGTTGGTGCTGCCCACCTACGGCGGTGGGCACGCCACACCGGATATCAACCACGGAGGCTATGTACCGAAGCAGGTCATCGCCTTCCTCAACAACGAGCACAACCGGTCGCTGATCCGCGGAGTGATCGCGGCAGGCAACAACAACTTCGGTGCGGAGTTCGCCTACGCGGGCAACGTCGTGTCCACCAAGTGTGGCGTTCCGTACCTGTACCGCTTCGAACTGATGGGAACCCCGGACGACGTGGAAGCAGTCCGCGCGGGCCTGGCCGACTTCTGGAAGGAACAGACGTGCCACCAACCGTCACAGCTGCAGAGCCTGTAGCCTCCGCCGCGCCCAGCACATTGCCCGGCGAGACGGATTACCACGCCCTCAACGCGATGCTGAATCTGTACGACGCCGACGGCAAGATTCAGTTCGACAAGGACGTGCAGGCCGCGCATCAGTACTTCCGCGAGCACGTCAACCAGAACACGGTGTTCTTCCATGACGTCGACGAGAAACTCGACTACCTGATCAAGGAGAACTACTACGAGCGCGAGGTGCTCGACCAGTACTCGCGCAACTTCGTCAAGACGCTGCTGGATCGGGCCTACGCCAAGAAGTTCCGGTTCCCGACGTTCCTCGGCGCGTTCAAGTACTACACCTCCTACACGCTGAAGACGTTCGACGGGAAGCGCTATCTGGAGCGGTTCGAGGACCGTGTCGTCATGGTGTCGCTCACCCTGGCCGCCGGCGACACCACGTTGGCCGAGAAGCTCGTCGACGAGATCATCGACGGCAGGTTCCAGCCGGCCACCCCGACGTTCCTCAACTCGGGCAAGAAGCAGCGCGGTGAGCCGGTGAGTTGCTTCCTCCTTCGCATCGAAGATTCCATGGAGTCGATCGGACGCGCGATCAACTCGGCGCTGCAGCTGTCCAAGCGTGGCGGCGGAGTTGCGTTGCTGCTCAGCAACATTCGTGAGTACGGTGCGCCGATCAAGAACATCGAGAACCAGAGCTCAGGTGTCATCCCGATCATGAAGCTGTTGGAGGATTCGTTCTCCTACGCCAACCAACTCGGCGCGCGCCAGGGCGCGGGTGCGGTGTACCTGCATGCGCACCATCCCGACATCTACCGGTTCCTGGACACCAAGCGCGAGAACGCCGACGAGAAGATCCGCATCAAGACGCTCTCGTTGGGCGTGGTCATCCCGGATATCACGTTCGAGCTGGCGAAGAAGAACGAGGACATGTATCTGTTCTCGCCATACGACGTCGAACGTGTCTACGGTCTGCCGTTCGCCGACATCTCGGTGACCGAGAAGTACTACGAGATGGTCGACGACGGGCGGATCCGCAAGACGAAGATCAAGGCGCGTGAGTTCTTCCAGACGCTGGCCGAGCTGCAGTTCGAGTCCGGATACCCGTACATCATGTACGAGGACACGGTGAATCGGGCCAACCCGATCGAGGGCAAGATCACGCATTCGAACCTGTGCTCGGAGATCCTGCAGGTGTCGACGCCGTCGGTGTTCAACGACGACCTGTCCTATGCCAAGGTGGGCAAGGACATTTCATGCAACCTCGGATCGCTGAACATCGCCAAGGCGATGGACTCGCCGGACTTCGCGCAGACGATCGAAGTCGCCATTCGGGCATTGACCGCGGTGAGCGATCAGACACACATCTACTCGGTGCCGTCGATCGAGCAGGGCAACAACGACTCGCACGCGATCGGACTGGGCCAGATGAACCTGCACGGGTATCTGGCGCGGGAGCGGATCTTCTACGGCTCCGAAGAGGGCGTGGACTTCACCAACATCTATTTCTACACGGTGCTGTATCACGCGCTGCGGGCATCGAACCGGATCGCGATCGAGCGCGGGTCGCACTTCAAGGGTTTCGAGAACTCGAAGTACGCGTCGGGGGAGTTCTTCGACAAGTACACCGAGCAGGTGTGGGAGCCGAAGACCGACAAGGTGCGCCAGCTGTTCGCCGACGCGGGCATCCGCATTCCGACGCAAGAGGATTGGCTCAAGCTCAAGGAGTCGGTGGGCAAGGACGGCATCTACAACCAGAACCTGCAGGCGGTGCCACCGACGGGGTCGATCTCCTACATCAACCACTCGACGTCGTCGATCCATCCGGTGGCCAGCAAGGTCGAGATCCGCAAGGAAGGCAAGATCGGCCGCGTCTACTACCCGGCGCCATACATGACCAACGACAACCTCGAGTACTACGAGGACGCCTACGAGATCGGCTACGAGAAGATCATCGACACCTACGCCGCGGCCACCGAGCACGTGGACCAGGGGCTGTCGCTGACGCTGTTCTTCAAAGACACCGCCACCACGCGCGACGTCAACAAGGCGCAGATATACGCGTGGCGCAAGGGAATCAAGACCTTGTACTACATCCGGTTGCGCCAGATGGCGCTGCAGGGCACCGAGGTGGAAAATTGCGTCAGCTGCATGCTGTAGGGGGCTCTAGAGCCGTCAACGTTTGATCGATGACGCTCGGGCGCCGAGTGTGAGGCCGGATGCACGCAAGGTGTGCGGAGTAACCGTGCAATCAAACCCATACTCGGCCAATGGCCGTGCTACGCGATCGACACTGCCTGGAGGTCGGGCAGGCGCGTCAGCACGGGCCCTTTCGAAGGGGTTAGGGGCTGCGACTGTGCTGCTTCGTACGCGACAGCCCGGGTTGGGGCCCGAAATTGCACACTCGCGACGGCGCCGCTGACTACTTGTAGATGTGCTGCGGGCCCTGCGCCTTCTTGTACAGCGCCTTGAGCATCCGGTCGCGGAAGAACCCGTTGTCGATGAACTTGATGCCCGTGTTCGCCACCGCGGGGATGCCCGCGAGCTTGTGGAAGTAGCGGCCGCGCTTGTACTCCCTGCCCCACGCCGCTTCCATCCGCTGCGCGTAGTTGGTGAAGTCGTCGGGGCCGCCGTTCTGCAGGGCCGCGATCGCGCACTCACCCGCAGCGAGACCCGACTCCAGCGCCTTCGAGATGCCCGCGCCCGACGCCGGCTTGCCGGCACCGAGAGAGTCACCGGTGAACAGCACGCCGGGGCGCCACGGCGGCCATGCGGTGAAGCCCATCGGCAACCGCCAGGCGCGCACGCTCTTGTTCTTCTTCAGCTCCTCGATCGGCGGCAGCTTCCAGTCGCCAGGCAGTGTGCGCAGGAACTCACCGAGGAACTGCGTCGCGTTGATCGACTGCCAATTCTTGTAGCTGTTGACGTAGCCCAGCCCGATGTTGAACACGCCGTTTCCCATCGGGAACACCCAGCCGTAGCCGGGCAGCTGATCGCCCTGGAACTCCAGCTTCAGATAGATATCCAACGAATCGGAGTCGGGCCGGTTCGCGTGCATCTCCGAGCGGATCGCGATCGCCGAGTAGCCGTTGTACTCCGAGTCGATCTTCAGCGCGCGCTTGATGGGGGAGTAGGCGCCGTCGGCGGCGATCACTGCGTCGCCGTACACCTTCTCGCCGCCCTTGACCGTCACGCCGACGACCCGGCCGTTGGCGTCCAGCTCCGGCCCGGTCACCTCGGCACCCTGGCGGACCTCGACGCCCGCCGACTCGGCGTGCTTGAGCAATACGGTGTCGAGGTGCGTGCGGCTGACCGTGTGGCCGTGATCCGGCATGCCCGGCCGCTTCGGGAACGACAGCTCCCACTGCGACGGGCTGAACACCGTCACGCGGTTGACCCGGTGAAACGTGGCGACCTCGTGGGCCAGGCCCATTTTCTGCAGATAGCTCACCGCGCGTGCGGTCAACCCGTCGCCGCACGGCTTGTCGCGGGGAAACTCGGCTTTGTCCAGTACCACTACCTTGGCGCCGGTTTGCGCGGCCTGCCACGCGGCGGCCGAGCCCGACGGGCCCCCACCTGCGATGACCAGGTCGTATCGCTGAGTCATAACTCTCGTCTCATTGTCTTCGCTGTCGCAGCGATAGTACCGAAGTCGGCGCAGGCCAACTCCTCGGCCAACGGCACCGGTGAGACGCCCCGATGGCGTGTTCTCGCACGGTCTGAGCAGGTCAGAGACCTCAAGGCGGGTACAGTGATCCAAATGCGCGGAAGGCCACGGTCACGCTCCGGTCATGAACCGGGCGTCAAGGTCGATGCCCGCAGTGAACGCTGGCGTGAGCATCGCAAGAAGGTGCGCGCCGAAATCGTCGACGCCGCCTTCCGTGCCATTGACCGCCTCGGACCCGAGTTGTCCCTGCGGGAGATCGCCGAGGAGGCAGGCACCGCGAAGCCCAAGATCTACCGGCACTTCACCGACAAGTCGGACCTGTTCCAGGCGATCGGCCAGCGTATGCGGGACATGTTGTGGTCGGCGATCATCCCGTCGATCAACGTGGAGAAGGACTCCGCACGTGAGATCGTCGGCCGCGGCGTCGAGCACTATGTCGAGTTGGTCGAACAGCACCCGAACGTCGTGCGCTTTCTCCTGCAGGGCAGGTTCGCCGACCAGTCCGCAGCGGCGATGGCGACGGTGAACAAGGGTCGCGACATCACCCTTGCGATCGCCGACATGGTCAGCGGTGAGCTCGAGGAGATGGCGCTCGACCCGGCCGCATTCGAATTGGCCGCAGTCGCGATCTTCGGCACCGCAGCTTCGGCCACCGACTGGTGGTTGGGTGCCGACGACAGCCCACGCCGGATGCCTGCCGACCGATTCGTCGCTCATCTGACGACGATCATGGTCGGCGCCATCAACGGCACCGGCGAGCTACTCGGCGTGGAGATCGACGCCGATCAGCCGATCCACACCGCCGTGCGTCGGCAACTACCCGTGGCCTGACGCGTCAGACGCTCAGCACGTATGCGTCGACGGGCTGCGCATACCCGCGCAAATTGACTTCGCGCCGAGGCGCTTTCGTCATCAGGGCGTCGGCGACGCCGGATGCGACGAGTAATTCGCCGCCTGCGGCATGTTGTTGCATCCGCGCCGAGACATTGACCGGATCGCCGAGCGCGGTAAAGTCGACCACGGAGCCACCCACGTTGCCGACGAAAGCCACGCCCGCGTTCACCGCGACTCCCAACTCCAGCCACGGTCCGTCGTCACTGCCGTAACCAACGGCTTCCAACAGCTCGGCGCCTGCCTGGACCGCGCGGTTGCGGTAGTGAGGACCGCTGATGCCGCGAACAAAGAAGGCCATCACCTCATCGCCGATGAGCTTGTCAATCACTGCGTCGTGTCGCAGAAGGGTTCGCGTGGCCGCGGTGTAGAACCGGTTGAGCAGCGATGCGAAGTCAGCGGGAGCACCGCGCTGGCCCAGGGCTGTAGAGCCGCGAACGTCGGCGAACAGGATTGCGATGTCGACCTCGCTACCGCCTGCGGGCAGCGCGTCGCAACAGCGACTGCACAGATTGGGATTCTTGCGCGATGGGCTGAAGCCGCCCGCGGCAAGGACGCGACCGGCGAGGCCACCGAACGGGTTGTTGCACACCTTGCACCGCGGCGCTGAGGGTAGATAGCGAAACAGCCTTCGGGCCCTCACCAGGGATGCGTGGCCTTCGGTCAGGACAGTGTCCCAGGGGTGTTGCTGATACGTCCGGGCGTTCGCCAAGGGGACGTCGATGGTAGCCATGCGGCAAATAGTCGACCGAAAGGCCGTTCGGTACATGGGGCATCCGCCTCAAGTTTTGACGCCAAATGGCGAATGAACCGTGACGCAGTCGACGCCCGTTCCTACCGACGTCATCGAGTTCAGGTGCAAAATAAGAGCGTGCCGACTCGGACGCTGCACGGCCCGGGAAAGGGCCTGCGTAGAGCCGAGTTACTGGCGGCGATATCGCTGGCGATCGATCTCGGTCTCGGTCAGCCGATGGAACACATGCTCCGGTCTTCGTTGATCGCAACCCGGATCGCTGAGCGAATGGGACTCGACAGTCAGCAGCGGGCCACGGTGTACTACGCCAATCTGGTCGGCTGGATCGGTTGTCATGCGGACTCCCACGAGCTTTCGGCGCTCTTCGGCGACGACATCGCCTTCCGCGCCGACACCTATGAGGTTGACATGACCGGCCTGCCGTTCCTGCGGTTGATGGTCAGCCACGTGGGCCGTGGACTACCGGCCTGGGAGCGCGGTATTCGCTCGGCTGCCTTTGTGCTCACCGCCCGCAACCAGGTTGCCAAGCTCATCGACTCGCATTGCACGTCGGCCGGAGTGCTGTCCGACAGGATGGGGCTGGACCCGCAAGTCAGCGAGGCGTTGTCATATATCTTCGAGCGCTGGGACGGCAGAGGCATGCCCAACGGAGCTCGCGGAGAGGACATTCCGGTCGAAATCCGCATCGTTCGGCTGGCTGATGTCGTCGAAGTCCACCTTCGCACCGGTGGCATCGAACGGGCGGTCGACGTCGTGCGTTCCCGGCGCGGCACCCAGTTCAGTCCTGAGGTCGCAGATGTCTTCGAGCAGAACGCCGCGGCCATCGTCGACGGACTGCTCGAGATCGATGTCTGGACCGCGACGCTGGCGCAGGCACCTGATCGCGGCCGGACGCTGAACGGTGACGAGATCGACGAGTTGTTAAGAGCCATGGCGGATTTCGTCGACCTGAAATGCCCGAGTTCCCCCGGCTACTCGCGTGCAGTTGCCGACCTGGCGGCAGCGGCTGCCCGCTATCAACGGATGCCGGACGCGGACATCACCAGGCTCTACCGCGCGGGTCTGGTGCACGGCCTCGGCAAATTGGGTGTGTCCAATCAGATTTGGGAAAAGAAGGGTCCGCTTACGACGGCTGAAACGGAGCGGGTTCGAATGTACCCGTATCTGACGGGACGGATCCTGAGCCGAGTCGATGGCTTGGAGTCGGTGGTTTCTCTGGCCACCAAGCACGAGGAACGGGTCGACGGGTCTGGCTTCCCGCGAGGGGTAGCCGCTTCAGAGTTGACGGCACAGGACCGACTGCTCGCGGCGGCGGTGGCGTATCAGCAACTGCGCGAACAACGTTCGGAGCGGGCCGCGATCGAAGCGGACGACGCCGCAAGTGAACTGCGCCGGCAAGCGCGCGCCGGACAGTTCGACGCAGAGTCGGTAGAGGCCGTACTGGCGGCGGCCGGTCATCGGTCATCGCGGCGGGCCTCCTCATCGGGAGGGCTCACCGGTCGAGAGGTCGAGGTTTTGCGGCTCGTCGCCCAGGGCCGGTCTAACCGTGAGATTGCGGCTGAGCTGTTCATCGCTGAGAAAACGGCACGCAACCACGTCGAGCGTATTTACGCCAAGCTCGGCGTCAACAACCGAACGCAAGCAACTCTCGCGGCGATCGATCGGGGGCTGGCCGGCTCTGCAATCGATGCGGGGACGTGACCGGGTAGCACCTTCGGAACTGTCGGCCGAGACGGCGGGGCTGCGGATTTGAGGCAATCGCCCCATGCCACGGCAGTGGCGACGGATCGATGATCGGGCCTGACAAAGCAAGTCCGGCCCTCACGGAGGTGTACAGATCATGACCGAATTGGCATTCGAGCCGCCGCGCACCGAGCGGATGCCCGCGCTCGCGAACGACGCTGCCAGAGCGCACGGCGGCGGCCGAATCGACGCATTGGGGGTGAGCAGGCATGCCGGCACGCGCCAGATCCTGCAGGAGCTCTCGATGACGGTGAAACCAGGCGAACTGGTCGCCATTGCCGGCGGCAGTGGCGCGGGCAAGACCACCTTGCTCGAGACACTGGCGGGTCTGCAGCCGCCATCCAGCGGGCAGGTTTGGCACGACGGCGTTGTTCGTGGTGCCCGAGTCAGCATGGATGCCCGCATCGGCTATGTGCCCCAGGACGACATCATCCACCTCGAGATGCCGCTCCGGCGAACGCTGCGCTACGCGTCCCGGCTGAGGTTGCCCGCGGGCACGTCGACCGCCGAGGCGGACCGCGTCGTCGAGGAAACGATGCGTGACCTGGATCTGACTGATCGAGCGGAGGTGCCGGTCCGTGCCCTGTCGGGCGGCCAGCGCAAGCGGGCCAGCATCGCCGTTGAACTACTCACCCGGCCGCACCTCTTCTTCCTGGACGAACCGACCTCCGGGTTGGATCCGTCGACGGCGGCCGACGTGATGCGTCTGTTGCATCGGCTGAGCCGGCGAGGAGTCACGATCGTCCTGACGACCCATGAGCCGGCGGGCATAGACAGGTGTGATCGGGTGGTATTCCTCGCTCGCGACGGCCACCTCGCTTTCAGCGGCAGCCCGGCCGAAGCTCGACGTTATTTTTCCGTTCACGATCTCGCCGAGGTGTACCAGAGGCTTGCGGCCGAGGACACCCCGGCGATCTGGGCGCAGCGCTTCGAGCAGAGTCTCGGCACAGCCGAAGCCGAACCCGGCGATGATGTATCGCCAGTCCCGGCTTATCCCTCAAAGCTCAAGGGCACAGGCGCGGTCCGGCAATGGTGGTTACTGACGCGGCGCAACATCGATGTCCTGGCTCGCAACCCGTTGACGCTTGCCATTCTGCTGGGCTCACCGGTGTTGGTCACCGTCATGATGGCGACACTGTTCAGGCGCGGCGCATTCGATCCAGCCAGTACCGCCGATGTCGGGCCTGCGCAGATCGTTTTCTGGATCGCGTTCGATGGATTTTTCTTCGGCCTGACGTACGGCTTACTCCAGATCGTCGGAGAGATGGCCGTCTTCCGTCGGGAGCGGTTGGCCGGTCTCAGTGTCGGTGCCTATGTGGCGTCCAAAGTCGCAGCGCTGCTACCGGTGTTGGCCTTGGTGAGCGCAGTGCTCCTCGGTGTGCTCCGAGCGCTCGGAAGGCTGCCCGCCCTCGGCTGGCATGTGTATGCGTTGTTGTTCGTAACGATTGTGGTCGAAGCGACGTCGGCGCTGGCGCTCGGACTACTCGCGTCTGCCGCCGTTACCAACGCGGCGCAGGCCGCCCTTGCCCTGCCGATGTTGTGCTTCCCACAGGTGCTGTTCGGCGGCGCCATCGTGCCCGTCGACGACATGACCCCTCCGGGCCGCGTGATCAGCTTCGGCCTGTCCAACCGCCACGCATTCGAAGCCCTTGGCCGAGACCTCGACCTCGACCGGTTCACGGCCACCGTGCCCGCGATGTCCGCCTACCGCGACACCTTCAACGGAGGCACGACAGGCAGTCTTCTGGCGCTCGCAACGTTTGCCGTCGTCCTCACCGCGGCGACGGTCTGGACGCTGTACCGGCGGTCCTCGCCCGGGCGCATCCTGGTGATGACGGCGTAGCAACGTCTGGGCCCGCGAGACGACTGAACAAGTCCGTCTCGTGGGCTACGCGCTTGCACGCAATGGTAGGTCCATGTCCGCGGTACCCTGTCGAGTTCTACCCGGTACCGCTGTTCCCAGGAAGGCCGCCGACACGAAGGTAGACGAGGGCAGTCGCCGGCCAAGGGCACCACGCCAGAAGGCCGTGCACACCCGCGCGCTCGTCATCGGGACCGGCTTCTCCGGACTCGGGATGGGTATCGCCCTGAAGAAGCAGGGCGTGGATTTCCTGATCCTGGAGAAGGCCGACGATGTCGGCGGCACGTGGCGGGACAATACCTATCCCGGCGCAGCGTGCGACGTGCCGTCGCACCTGTACTCGTTCTCTTTTGCGCCGAAACCCGATTGGCCGCATGTCTTCTCGTATCAGCCCGACATTCTCGAGCTATCTCAAGGGTGTCACCGACAAGTCACGGCTTGAAGCCCAACATTCGCTTCGGCCAGCATGTCGACCGCGCGCATTGGGATGACTCCGAGTATCGCTGGCACGTGTTCACCAAGAGCGGCGAGGAGTACGTCGCGCAGTTCGTCATCTCGGGTGCGGGCGCGCTCCACATTCCCTCGCTGCCGGATATCGCTGGGCTCAACGACTTCCACGGCCCGGTGTTTCACACCGCCCAGTGGGATCACACCGTCGACCTCACCGGGAAGCGCGTTGCGGTCATCGGAACCGGTGCCAGTGGGATCCAGGTGGTCCCCGAGCTGGTCAAGATCGCCGGTCAGGTGCAGCTCTACCAACGCACTCCGGCGTGGATCAAGCCGCGCATCAACTTCGCCTTTCCACCCGCACTCAAAGCCGCGTTCGCTTACGTGCCGGGGGTGCGCGCGGCGCTGCGAGCGGCAACATATTGGGCACTGGATGCAAGGGCCTTCGGCCTGGCCAAGCACCCACAGTTGGTGCGGTTCGTCGAGCTTGTCTACAAGGCCAACATGCGGCGCTACATCTCCGACTCGGCGCTGCGCAAAGAAGCTCACGCCGACCTACCGCGCCGGCTGTAAGCGAATCCTCATCTCGGACAACTTCTATCAGGCCGTCGCCGACCCCAAGACCGAAGTGATCACCGAGGGGATAGCGCGGGTGACCCGCGACGGCATCGTGACCGTCGACGGCACCGAGCGCGACGTCGATGCCATTGTCTGCGCGACCGGCTTCCACGTGACCGACTGGTACAACTACCTCGAGATCAAGGGCGCCAAGGGCGAGGACCTGGGAGATCGGTGGAACCGCGAGGGAGTGATGGCTCACCGTGGCATCACCGTCGCCGACGTGCCAAACCTGTTCCTTCTGCTCGGGCCGAACACCGGTCTGGGACACACCTCCGCGGTGTTCATGATCGAGTCGCAGATCGGTTATGTCGCCGACGCGATCAGTGCCGCTGATCGACTGGGTGCGCAGGCGCTGGCGCCAATTCGCGCCGCGCAGGACCAGTTCAACGAGGAGCTCCAGCGCGATCTGGCCGGGACGGTGTGGAACACGGGTGGATGCCGCAGCTGGTATCTGGACGAGCACGGCGTGAACCGCGCGCTGTGGTCAGGCTTCACCTGGGAGTACTGGCTGGCGACGCGCAAGTTCAAGATGGATGAGTACACGTTCTCCGGGGTCGGCCAGCTTACGGCGGTCGCTTCGCCGGGATAACCCGCGACACGCCAACACACGATGTTGTGTTGCCGATGGTTGTCCCACCCCAGGGGTAGTGTCTGTGTCGGGCTATAGAACCGCTATAGGCAAAGCAAAGATCCTGGTGAAGTGGGGTTCCAGTGGGCGACATCAAACTCATCGACCGCGTCTCGGCGATCAACTGGAACCGCTTGCAGGACGAGAAAGACGCCGAGGTGTGGGACCGGCTGACCGGCAATTTCTGGTTGCCCGAAAAGGTTCCGGTATCCAACGACATCCCGTCGTGGGGAACGCTGACCCCCCACGAAAAAGAAATGACCATGCGGGTGTTCACCGGCCTGACGCTGCTGGACACCATCCAGGGCACGGTGGGAGCGGTCAGCCTGATCCCCGATGCGCTGACCCCGCACGAGGAGGCCGTCTACACCAACATCGCGTTCATGGAGTCGGTGCACGCCCGTAGCTACAGCAACATCTTCTCGACACTGTGCTCGACGGCGGAGATCGACGACGCGTTCCGGTGGTCGGAGGAGAACCCGAACCTTCAGCGCAAGGCCGAGATCGTCATGCAGTACTACAAGGGTGACGAGCCGCTGAAGCGCAAGGTGGCCTCGACGCTGTTGGAGAGCTTCCTGTTCTACTCCGGTTTCTATCTGCCGATGTACTGGTCCAGCCGAGCCAAGCTGACCAACACCGCCGACATGATCCGGCTGATCATTCGCGACGAGGCCGTGCACGGCTACTACATCGGCTACAAGTACCAGCGCGGCCTGGCGATGGAGGACGCCGCCAGGCAGCAGGAGCTCAAGGACTACACCTACGAGCTTCTGTTCGAGCTCTACGACAACGAGGTGGAGTACACCCAGGACCTCTACGACGAGGTCGGACTCACCGAGGACGTCAAGAAGTTCCTGCGCTACAACGCGAACAAGGCGCTGATGAACCTCGGCTACGAGGCGCTGTTCCCGCGCGACGAGACCGACGTGAACCCCGCGATCCTGTCGGCTTTGAGCCCCAACGCCGACGAGAACCACGACTTCTTCTCGGGTTCGGGTTCGTCCTACGTGATCGGCAAGGCCGTCAACACCGAAGACGAGGACTGGGACTTCTAGTCTCTGCTGCTCAGGGCCCTGATCGAGGCAAGCGGGCAACGGGATTGGCAAACAGTCTGACGGCCTCTCCGAAGTAGTCCCGGAGCACTTTTGCCCACATTTTGCCCACATTTCTCTACGATGTGGGCATGGCAGTCGTGCGGTCGTATGAGACCAAGCAGGGCAAGCGATACCGGGTCCGCTACCGAACACCGGACAACCGGCAGACCGATAAACGCGGATTCCGCACCAAGGCCGAGGCCACCCGATTCGCCAACACCGTCGAGGTGGCCAAGCTCAAAGGGGAGTACGTCAACCCCGCCGATGCCCGCCGGACCGTGGACGCCCTCGGTCAAGCCTGGCTCGCCCGACAGAAGGGCCACCTAAAGCCCTCCGGATATGCCGTCATGGAGACGGCCTGGCGCGTGCGAGTGAAACCGCGCTGGGGCGACGTCGCCATGGGGGACATCAAGCCGTCCGCCGTGGGAGCCTGGCTGGCCGACCTGGGAGAGGGTACCGAGGACACGAAGGCGCTTGCGCCCGCAACGGTCAAGCGCGCGCATTACGTGCTGTCGCAGATCCTGTCCGATGCCGTCGTCGACAACCTCATCCCCAAGAATCCCGCCGCCCGACTGACGCTGCCCAAGACATCACGCAAGCCGCACGTGTACCTGACCCATCAGCAGGTCGATGCTCTCGCCGACGCGGCGGGGGAGTTCGGAACTCTGGTGCTGATGCTGGCCTACACGGGTCTGCGCTGGGGCGAGGTGGTCGGTCTGCGGGTCGGGGATCTGGACCTGCTGCGCAAGCGTGCCCTCGTCCACGAAAATGCCGTGCAGTCGGGTGGGCAGATGCATGTCGGCACGCCGAAGGCCCACAAACAGCGATCCGTACCCCTGCCTGAGTTCTTGGTGCACCCTCTGGCACGTCAGTGTGAGGGCAGGCAGTGGGCAGATCTGCTGTTCGGCGACGGCACTGAGCACCTGCGCCGACCACACGCTGTCTCTGGATGGTTCGCCACGGCCGTCGCAGCTGCCAAGGTGCCCCGCGTCACGCCGCACGACCTGCGCCATACCGCCGCCTCGCTGGCTGTGTCAGCCGGTGCCAACGTCAAGGCACTGCAGCGCATGCTGGGTCACGCCAGCGCGGCGATGACGCTGGACATCTACGCGGACTTGTTCGATGACGACCTGGAGGCCGTCGCCATCGCGCTGGACACGGCCCGGTCGGCAGCAACGCTGAAAACTCTTATCAATTCGTGATTTTCTTTCGGTGTTTCGGAACGTCGCTGGTCATGACATCGGGCCTATAGCTGTTCAGTAGCTGCGCGATAGGTGACTATAGCTGAGCTACAGGGAAAACCTTGTGGCACAACATATTTAGTGTTCTTCGCCGCTATTTTTCGGAGTACGTTCTGATCATGATCATGACACTCCTGCACGAAGGAACGGCACCACCATGACGAAACGCACCCCTGCCAACGATCGACCTCCCAGCAACACGCGCAAGGGTGTGGGCACCAGTGCCGAAGTCGCCGAGTACATCGGCACCACTGCGGCGCACCTGGCCGGAATGCGCTACAAGGGCGTCGGTCCGGCCTACATCAGGACACCGGGCGGCCGGACGATCCGCTACCGCTGGGAGGACATCGACGCTTGGCTGGACGCGGGGCGCGTCCAGACCGACAACAGCGGGCAGACGTGAGCGTGTGCAGCAGCGCCCAGAAGGCTGCGGATGGCGATGGCACCGGCCCGGCGGTGAAAGTCGCTCAGATTTCGACTGCTTCACCGGCAATCGACATGTGCGGCCGGTGCGATTGCCCGCTGGGGGCGTTCCCCACGCAGCGTGAGGAATTCATCATGGAGTGGTTCCGCAAGGCCGCCGGGATCGTGCTGGAGGCCACGGAATGAGCATAGGCACCGTAGCGGCCGTCGAGCTTGTCCGCGTACCGGGCGGCTACACCACACCAGACGGGCGATTCCGAGTCCAGCGGAACACCACTTGCTGCTGGCCGCTCTGCTGGTGGGCGATTACCGAGACCACCGTGAGGAGTAGCCCTCCCGGCGGTGCGCCGAATCTGCGACACGTCAGGGAGTGGATCGCGCAATGGTTGGAGGCCGGGGAATGACCGGGGCAAGGAGGATTGCGCCCGGAACGTATGAGCATCAGCACTGCATCATCCGCAAGGACACCGAAGGTCCGGATGCGGGCCAGTGGGCCGATCTACGACCAGTGGCAACACGGCGTCTACCTGGACGCCCCGATCAAGCGCCCAGGCTATTCCGAACCAAGCGCGAAGCGATGCACGACCTTGACCGGTATCCCCCGACCGATGGGGGGATATGGACATGGAGGACAAGAGATTTCGGGCGCTCGACTCGGTAGACATCCCACACCGCATCGTCAAGAAGACCATTCCGAGAGTGGCAGGCAAATACGTGGACACCGAGTACACCTTCGCTGAGCACGGACAGGCCAAGGTTCGCGGTGCCCATTGGTCCCTCCGTGTGCAGACCTTCGGTGAACGCTGCGGAATCCGATCCCGCGAGAAGTCAACTCGTCCACGACGGCGAGGACGTGTTGGGTGTTGCGGCCGAGCCGGTCGAGTTTCCGACTGTGAGCACGTCGCCTTCGCGGAGGTGGTCAAGGCAAGCATCCAGATGCGGCCGGGACGCGGTCGAGCCGCTCACGCCATGGTCGGTGAAAATGCGCGTCGCCCCGGCTTCTTCAAGCGCGTTCAGTTGAAGCTGAGGATTTTGATCGGTGGTCGAAACCCGCGCGTACCCGATGACTGCCAAACTGCCGCTCCCATGTCTCATAATCCCGTCCAAATTCCGGTTTTGAATACTAGAGGTTATGAGACGGGTTTTCAAGACACGCTGGTGGGCGGTTGGCCCTGGGAATCAGACTTGGCGGCCGAGGAGTCGTCGCAGTCGCATCAACCCATCGTTTTCGAGACAGGCGGAAAGAAGGACACCTTGATTCAACTCGTTGCATGACACCGAAACTCGACCCACTCGTCGGCTTACACTGCCGCAATGTTGTCGGAGACGCGCTATGCGATGAACGGGGACTTGCACGTCGCCTACCGCACGTCGCCCGAGGGTCCTCGCGACATCGTGTTCGTCCCGAATTGGTTCAAACTAACCGACGCCGTCGCACGGCTCACGTCGATTACGTGATCGTCCGTAGGTTACGGAACGATCAGCGACGCCCGCCGGGACCTGCATTGAACCCTGGCTCAGCCACCTCCGGTTCGGTGAGCTGGAAGGGGGGCGGCGCGATGGCCTCGGGGACGGCCTCGTTGCCCCCTGCTGGAGCGCCTTCAGCAGGTAGCCCACCGCCTTCAGCAGGTGCCCCACCGATGATCTCGGTGGACTCTCCAGGCGCTTCCGGGCCAATTCCCTCGTTTACACCGCTCGTTGAGATCCACACCATCAAGTCCTGGACACCGTCGTTGTAGACGACGCTGTTGGGAGTGTCGCCAACGACATCGAAGTAGATCTTGCCCGGGATTCCGCCGCCAATGATCCGATAGTTCTGCCCGCTCTCAGCGCGGGCGTTGAACAGCGCAGCTATGGGAACGCCCCCGTCGTTGGTCACGTTTGCTTCATACAACCGGCCGTTGTGGAACACGGCGTCCGAACTGGGTCTCAGCCCTTGCACCGTGTAAGTGATCATTGGGTTGCCGTAGACATCCTTGAGTGACTCCGACTCGCCGTATGGCTTGATGTTGTTGGCCGCTGAAGCCGGGACCGCCGTACCGACGGCCAGGCCGACCGCGACCGCAGCGATGCCGACAGGTGCCACAAGTTTCCGAATCTTCACTCTTACCCCTCCTGTGTCAGACGCTTCGGGGCAGAACGTTACCTCGCCGCTTCAGTGTGAAAGGGCAATTTGGCGCAGGCCCCACGGTCCGCGCTTGGCAAGCTGGCAAGCGCGACCCCGGTGACCGCCAACACGGCGATCATCAGCCTCTTCATGGTTAGTTCCCCTCAGTTGCAAGCCGCTCGGCAGCCGCCAAACAGTGCCGACCGGCCTCGCTCTATTCGTCGCCAGCCAACAATCCCAGCGCCGGGCTGCACACCGCGCGACGGCGAGGTCCGAGGCGATGACATCGGCGGGATCGCCGTGCACATCGGTGCGCGGGTGAGCGCACTGGCCGGGTCGAACGAGGTGCTGGCGTCCAGCACGCTGCGCGACCTCGTGATCGGGTCAGGGCTTGAGTTTGAGGAGCGCGGCGCTCACACGCTCAAGGGCGTGCCCGGCGAATGGCACCTCTTCGCCGTTACATCCTCGTAGCGGTGGCTTTCGGCGAGACTGATTTCGTCTGTTGTAAGCGCTTGTGCACCCGGTGTTTTCGATACAGCGACTTCAGGTTCGACACCTGTGCCGACCCCACCGATTACCACTCACAGCAATACCGGCCAGGACGCCCACTTTGGCTGTAGCGCCGATTCGGTGTCCTACGGACTGCCGTCAAAACGGCGGGTTGTCGTCCCCCGGGGGTCGTGGTCGGGATGGGAAATGGGCGTCGTAGCAATGATTTCCGGGATTCTCGCGCAGTTCCTGATTGCGAGCTCGTTCGGTGTCGATGCGTTTGGCGCGGTCCTGTTCTCGGTTTGTCTTGCGGCGCGGCATCTTCAGGCCACGGTTCGGTTGGGCGCGAGGTACATTGGCTGGCGCGCTGACCGGTGCGGTGGGTCGGCACATGTTGGGAACAACAACCGACTGCCCGGATGGGTGGTGTAGGTCTGCTCGGCCGGTGAGGTCCACACCACCGTTCCGTCGGGAATCGTTCCGAGACACAGGTTGAGTCAGTCGAATCGATGGCGCTGGTTTAACAGAGTGTGCCCTTGCGCCCGTTCATTTGAACGGACCATGATTAGGTGCGACGTTGGAACACTTCCAACGCGTACTGGTACGACCGAGGCGCTCTGACACCTTGGCCTCGAAACGATCGTTTCGAGCCAGGCGCAACGACAGAAGGCGCGATGATGGCGACCTTTCAAACCCCAACACGACGACTGTTCCTCGCCGGTGGATTCGCGGTCGCGATCGCGGCCGCCCCGGCGGTCGCGTTCTTCGCCGCACCAACGACCAGCACGCCTGCACCGGTAGCCCAGTGCACCATGGGTGAGGTGCAAGACCCCGCCACCAGGATGTGTATGCCAGCCCCGGCGCAGGGCAGTGTGCCGGAGATCCAGGGCATCCCCTGCACCGGTCAAAACACCGGTGAATGCATTGGCCTAGGCGAGGAGCAACAGCCGCCACCCGTCCCGCCCGCCGGACCCTAATTCTTCCGGGCGCGCGCCTGGGCGGTTCGCGGCGTTCGGCCAGGCATACGACGGTCTCGGTGATGCATAGGTCTGGTCTACCCGCTGCCGAAACCACCGTCCCATCGGGAGTTTGGGTTAGGACCCAGGTTGGGTCTAGGCGAGATCACCCGCTGGTCACGGCACATTCATTGCTTACGCCCCTGTCAAGAGACAGGTTCAACTGCTAGGTTGCGGCTCTGCAATGGTGGAAGAGAGGCGTGCTATGCGCCCAACAAGATCACGAACCATCACTTCACTCTTGGCTGCAGTCGCCGCAGAGTTTGCGGTATCCGCAATGATCGGCGCACCCGCCGCCGTCGCCCAGCCAGACGACCTGACGTGCTCGAACGGCGAAGTAGCGTTGGATGGCACCTGCGTTCCGCCCAACGACAACACCTCCACTGCCCTGGGGCTTCCGCAAGGCAACGTCAGTGACGTGGTTTCGTCCCTCAACAACCCTAGCCTCTTCGACCCTCCCGGCCAGCTCACTGAAGCAGAGGTGGCCTCGCCCGGATTCAATGGCGGCGGTGGGCACGGGGGCGGCGGCCACGGAGGGCGCTAACCCCGCTAAACAAGGCACGTCCAAAGCCCCGGACCTTCGGGCAATTTCCTGAGATACCGATTAGGTGTCCAAAACCCCGGACACTTTCGGTGCGTGTCCACATCGCGCCCGCCTGCCAGCAAATTCCGCAGCACTGCCCCGGTGGCCGAGCGACTCCGATGTCAGCTGCCCTTGGGCATCGGGCACTTGCCGTCGACGACCAACGGCAGGTTGATCGTCACCGCCTGCAACGTGCCGCCGGTGTCGTTGGTCCCGCCCGCGAAGATGCACTTGCCCGCGACAATGGCCTCGCCATTGACTCGGTGGCGATCGGCGAACAGGGTCGTGTCGTTGACCTCGACCGTGGTCTTCGTGGTACTGCCGTCGACACCGAGCGTCGTCAGGACGATCGTTTTCTCACTGACGGAATCGACGGTGCCGCGAAAGCCCCCCAATGGACTGCGCGGAAGCCCTGCGTTGTCACTGCCGCCGGTCTTCTGGCACTGATCGCCACTCGACGCGCCGATCACGACCGCATCTGCTGTGACGGTGCCGCCTTCTGCTCCGCTTGCGGGCCGGATGGTGACACACTGAGCATGTCCCGAGTCGCGTGGAATTTGGGTGACGATCCACGGTGACTCTACGCGGCGGTACTGACAGGTTTGGTGTCGGGGTGCGCGTGTCGCTCGAGGGCGGCGACGAGCTGGGGCATCTGCTTGTAGCCCTTGATGCGGCGGAAGGAGCGTTCGGCGTTGAGCATGCCGGCGGCGGTCCAGCGCAGCACCATTTGGCCGTCGCGCGAACGAGTTACGTTGCGGTTGGTGGCGCGAGCGATGGAGATCATCGACTCGACCGGGTTCGACGTGGTGAGCGTCTTGGCGAGGCGGCCGTCGACGCCCAGGCGGGCGACGGTGAACATCTCCTGCAGCCCCTCGCGCAGCGACGCCGCTGCGCCGGGGTAGTTCTTATCCAGTTGCGTGGCAAGGCTTTTCGCGTTACGCGACCCTTGCTCAGGATCGGGATGGCCGAACGCCTTGACCAGCTTGGCATCCACCCACGCCTGCTCCTTGTCGGCAGGTGCTCAGCGATGTTGCGGCGCTTGTGCAGGGTGCATCTTCGGATCAGGGCCTTGGCGCCGAACACCTCGCGCACCGCCGTAGACAGCGCCTTGGCGCCGTCGAGCACCACCAGCAGCCCGTCGTCGAAAGCCAGCCCACGCTCGACCAGGTCGGCCAGCAGCGCGCGCACCACGGTCTTGTTTTCCGTGGAGCCGTCCCACAGCCCGACCGGGACCTTCGTCCCGTCGGCGGTGTCGCCAGCGCGACGACGACGCAACGCTCGGCCATGTGCTCCCCGTCGAGCATCAGCACCTTGATGTCCAGGTCGGTCAGGTCGCGGGCCATCAACTGCCCCAGCGCAGTCTCGGTCTGCCGCACGAACCGCCGCGAGATCGCCGACTTCGAGGTGGATTTCTCTGTGCCGCTGACCTTTTCACCAACCGGCTCAGCGGTGCGGGCATGCCGGCGGTGGCCACCCCGGCCAGCATCCGCTCCATCACCACCTGCGTGAGCATGTCCTCGGCCGCGAAGTGCTCATGCTGCCCAGCGGCACCTCGTGCCCGTCGGTGGTGCGCGCCCGCGGCCGATCCACCGCCACTCGCCGCCCACCCAACGTGACCGAGCCACGGCCTGGCCCGTGGCGCACCGCGGCCCGGTTGGCATCATGCTTGCCCTTCGGCCCGCACGCCTCGGTGATCTCGGCCTCAAACATCGCAGCCATGACTGCCATCCCCGCGGCCACGCTCATCGCCATCAGCCCCTCCCGCGCGGCGCCGGCAATATCGGTCATTGCCAGCGCGATTTCCTCGGCAGATCGGGCAGCGTGGCGGCGTCAGTCGTGTCAGCGAGGCGAACAGTGGGTACGGTTTTCATGGCGGTCCCTTACTCCTTCTTCGTGGTGTACTTGGCGGTTCACCCGAAGACCTACCATCCGCAGGCCTCAGGTGAGGGACCGCCACCTCAAATTCCACGAAGACCGGGACAACCTCGACACACTGGCCAGGGGTGATGTCGATCGGCTTGGCCGGTGTGAGTTCCATGATCTTCGTCGACGACGAGAATGCCACCGACGCCGATCCCTGGGGTCCGCTCACCTTGATCGTCGTGCCCGACACCGAATCGATCGACCCGACCACCTCGTCTTCACCATTGACCTTCGACGGAGTTGCCGACGGAGTTGGGGGCGATCGCCACCGCCGACGTGGTCTTCGGTGCGGTCGAAGATTCGCTTGGCGAACTGTTGTTGGACGAACCGCAACCGACGGCAGCCAGTGCGGTCATCCCGACGATTGCGAGCACCGAGTAGCAGGTTCTCGATGCTTTTTACATGGTGGCTCCAGACCGACGTTGGTGAGTCGAGGTTAGTCGTAGCATTCGATACCAGTTATGCGATCGACTGAACACCGTGTGAACTCCCGGCGCAGCCGCAGCCGCCGCCGCTAGGCGGTAATGGCTCAACGCTGTTAATGGGGCACCGCGTGCTGGTCACCAACGAATTTGCAACTCATACTGTCGTAATTCTTATGAGAGAGGGAGAGGCAGCATGACCACTCAGCCCGATCGCTACGAGTTTGAGGTCTTCGATTCCAATTCGATGGACTGGCTGGAGATACCGATCGAACAGATCGGCAGAAGCCTGCCGCTCAAGCTGTTCACGGCGGACCCGACACCGGAATGTCCTGCGCACTGATGCGTTACGACGCCGGGTTCATCAATCCGTGGCATACCCACCAGTGCGCGCACGCCATGTTCGTGTTGAGCGGCACCCTCCGCACCCACGAGGGGGATTACGGTCCGGGGAGTTTTGTCGGTTCCCCGAGGGCATGACGATGTATCACGGGGCGACCGAGGACAGTGACTGCCTCATGCTGTTCATCACGAACAAGCCGTTCAACATTCGCTACACGTTCGAGGACGAACCCAGCGGAAGCGAGGCCGAGCGACTGGGCCGGGAGAGGCGTGTTTGTGCTCGATGGCCTCGGTAACCTGAGGCAGTCCTGATCTTGCTCAATTCCGGCTGAGGACGAACGCTTCTATCTGGCGATCGCCCGCCCGTGCTTCATACTTCTTCCAGGCGGGGTAGAACTCAAGTCCTCCCGCCCAGATCTCGTCGCGCTCGCTGGGTGTGGCGGGTCGGGCGGTGGCATGCCAGGTATCGCCCTCCATCGATACCGTGGCCTCCGGGTTGGCCTTGAGATTGTGGTACCAGGCCGGGTGCTTCACGCCGCCCCAGTTGGACGCGATGAGGGCCAGGCCGTCGGGGTGCGGGATTCCGTACACCGTGACGGTGCGGGGTTCCCCCGACTTAGCGCCCGTGGTCGTGAGGATCACCGCAGGAACGCCGGTGACGATCCCAGCGAAGCTGCGCTTGCCGCCGGTGAGCCTGCTGACGAGTTGGTCGAGGCGGTTTGCCGTCGGGCGGAGAACCGCCACCCCCACCTTGGTGGCCCAGGTTGCGATCGTCCGCTGCAACGCGTTCGCATCATCGAAGGACCGGCCTGGCATGTGTCCTTCTTACCGGAACTGAACACACGCAGGCGCGTATTCGCAGTCGCTTCGTAGAGATCGCGCCGTGGTTGAAGACGTGGCAGGGCAACCAGTTCGACGGCCTCGACTCACGCACGGGGTGGGCTGTAGGCCGCCTATAGCCGAGGCGGTCGAAGATCACGCTTGTACCGTCGGCAAGCGTCCGCAACAATCGCGATTCGTCGGCAGCAGCGGACACGAGCACAGTTCGCATTCCAGGGTCCACGGCCACACCCGGTCGAGCCTTGACCGTGGCCACCGGACGCGCGAAAGATCACATCGGTCCGTCGCGTCCCAACGCGGTCAGCCGCATCAACGCCCAGTCCTCTCGTTCGCATTGAGCAGGTCAGGGTTCTAGACGTCGAAAGGACTATTGCCGCGCCATGGCGATGGTGTAGCGGTCTTCTGGGTGTGATGCAGGTGGTCGTGGTTGTCGCTGCCGAGGTCGATCCGGACCCAGTTCGATGGTGCCGGTGAATGTGTTGCCGGTTTGGCCGTAATCGGGGGATGCCGGGGAGCCGGTGTCAGCGCCGACGTCGCAGGCTTCGTCGGAGGAGAACACTAGCGGTGGTGTTCGTCGAACGCGGCCCGTTCCGACTGCCTTGCCGTCGTAGTAGAGGGTGACGTTACCGCCCTTGGCGAGTCCGCCGCCGTCATAGGCGAACTCCATGCGCACCTGGACCTTCCCGGTGGGGATCGGCTCGGCGGCGGTGATCATGTAGAGGTCGACGCCGAGGAAGTTGTAGCAGTACTTGAGCTTTCCCTCGTTGGCGTAGAGCGTCCAGCCGCCGGTGCTGCCGCCTTGGGTGATGATGACTCCCGCTGCACCCGTGTCCGGGAACGGTGATATTCGCGGTCACGGAGTGCGATGTGTTCTTGAGGTTCAGCACGCAGGCTTCGCTGACCCGCATGCCGGGGAACAGCAGTTGGGTTCGCCCTTGGATCAATTGCGGGCGTCCGGCGATGTCGGGGCTGAGCCGTTCGAATCTTCGTCATCCAGCGGTGAACGACGTTGTACTTGACCGCTTCGATCAGCCAGAGCCGCTGCATCTGCGCCAGCTTCTCCGGGTTCTCGCTCGACAGGTCATGGGCTTGGGTCCAGTCGTCGGGTCCGTACAACTCCCACACGTCCTCGTCGAAGGGTGGGCGGTACGGCGGTGGTCCACGGGATGCTGTGCCGGGTGACCGCAGTCCAGCCGTTGTGGTAGATGCCACGGTTGCCGAACATCTCGAAGTACTGGACGGTGTGCGTCTCAGGTGAGTCGCCGTCGCGCAG
>CAVQRJ010000005.1:0-55250 GCA_963715215.1 uncultured Actinomycetota bacterium | reverse complement strand
CGCAGAACATCGAACGCCAAATTCGGCATGGACCCATTCGGCCAATCGGCTTCCAATGCGGCCTTCGACCTCGCGGTAGGTACACGCCGCCCTGGCTAGGGCGACCAGGCTTGCCTGCATTTTCTGCACGTATGGATGTCGTTGTTCGCCCGGTGAGCGGCGCCGGCGTCGGTCGACACGATCAGCCCTAGGAAGCATCAGTGGCAACGTCGCCGGTGGATCAGGTCGTCGTCATCGAGGTCGGACAAGGTCCCAGCTTCGCGACATCCTCTTCATCAGGTTCTCGCTGACGTTGACGAAGTGCGGCACCATCGTCTTTCGCCTGCTGCGCCAAATTCGGCCTATGCTCGTCTGGATTTCTCCGAGTTCAGCCCAGACTCCATTTCAGACCATCAGTCGGCTGTCGATGCTCGACCGGCTCACTTTCTCCTCGGTTGTGTCCGCAGCCGCGGCGGAGACTTAATTGTGCTTGTTGCTTCTGTTCACGCAACACGGCGCGACAGAACACTTGCAGCCGTAGGCCTTGTTCGGCGGCAGCCACGTTGCGGCGTCGCCGGCGCCCTTTCTCTGGTTTGTCGGGCGCGCATCGAAGCGCAAGCGAATCTGATCGCAGATCAAGCAGATCTGATCGCAAAGCAGGCAGAGCTGATCGATCTGCTACGCGAGCGTTCTCGCCGCTAGCCTTCCACTGGCGTCGGCCCTTGGAATCGGACAACGGCCGAGACCTCGAAAATGAGTTGACGCAACGGCGGCAACTCCGCCCCGCAACGGCGGGACACTTCACATTCTACGAGAAAATGAATCGAAGGTGCGTCGAGCCGTATGCCTCGGCGTGCGGTTCCGCCCAGTGGAACTCGTACTCACAGCAATCGGCCTGAGCCGGAGCGGCAAACGATATGCTCAGGTTATTGCCGCGAGGATAATCGGCAGCAATTTCGTCATGGTTAAAGCCCCGTCCCTGAACCCGAAATCGTACGCCCTATTGAAACGACGGAATAGGCCGATTCACGCGCGGCCAGGTCCACCTGGACGTAATATTCCTTCGCCGGATGTCCGGGCAACTTCGCCGGAATCCAGGTTGATCAGTTACCTCGCCGCTCGTTTCGGATTTCGAGAACACCCTCACGGGTGGCTGCACCACGACGGAGGAAATGATGAAAACACTAATCGCCGCGGTGTCCACAGCCGCCGCACTGATCCTGGCACCGGCAGCACCGGCCGCCGCTGACAACACCAGCTTCGGCAGCTTCGGCGACGACAACTTCGGCGGATCGGCCGGACCCAACGGATTCACCTCCAAAGTCGCCGGCAGCAGCTTCAGCGTCGACGGCATCAATACACTGAACGGCTCCAGCAGCCTCACCACACCGCTCGGCGGATACACCTACCGCGGCCACTACTCCACCTCTGGATCTAGTAACACCGTCACTTTGACCGCGCCGGGAGTCAAAGTTGCCACCTACGGATCAGTCGGCTACGGCGGAGACATCATCGGACGGTCCACCGCCACAATCGGCGATCGAGTGATCCAAACGGAGTGCCGCAACTTCATCTGCACGCAGACGAGGTAGTCATGAAAGTAGTGGCAATACTCGCAGGGCTGATCGGGGCGATTGTCATCGGCAATGCACCGGCCATCATCAGTGAAGCCTGCGCCGACGCACCTGACACCAAAGGCCAACCTCGAGCCACCGAACAGAAAACCACCGGCAAGCCCGACAACCCCGACGGCTGGGGATCCGTCGTCTCCGACTTCGGCCGAGCCGGCATCATGGGACCACACGCCAGCGCATTCCCCTCACCACGCGACGGCCTCGGAAACGTGGCACGCAACGACCGTGAACCTGGCGACGATATGGGCAGCCACGGCGAATTCGCAGCTCGCATGTCTGGAGGAACTGCCGACGCCACCGACAAGCCGGGGCGATGATTTTCCGTAAATCCACCGGCAATAGCCTGGGAATAACGCCGGAAAGCTTCCTGCAGATCACCAAGATCAGAGGAATTTTTCAGGGATAGATCGGGCGGCCACGGACTTGGTCCCCGCCATTTTGGTGGTGAAAAAAAGGGGATATGGCGATATGCCGACGTTTGCCAGGATACCACGGATGCCCCACTGCGGCAACAGTTCTCGCGCCTGTCGACAGCACCCAATTCTACTGTGCCGCTTCATGATTCAGCGTCCCCGCCGGTATCGAAGTTGTTGCCCTCTCAGATTGCTGCTCATGATGCCGAAACCTCCTGCTGCCTATAGGGGTTGACCAGAGCTGGATGCGGATGCACTTCACCGGTCTGCTGGTCGATCCAGCCTCCGCGATCCCGGCCGCTGTTGATCCCGTCCCACTGATCCGCTGCCCACATGCGATACCGCTCACGCGCACTGGTGATGCTGTGCAGGCGCAACTGGACCTTGAAGAGCGGACTGTCCGTGTGCCCTCTGTCGGGTCGCATGAAGTGTGCCGAGTCGGCCTGGAGCCCGCCGTCTGCCACCATGATCGCCTCGTCGGCCAGCGTGTGCCCGTCCCCGCCGGTGAATTCGCTGATCTGCGGGAAGTCGCCGAGCCGCGGCCCGAATTCCCGGGCGACGAGCACGATCCGCGCGATGACGCCCGGTGGTCGCCGGCCCTGCCACATCCCGACGACCTCGGACGGCGCACTGGAGGCACGATTCGGCGGTCGACTCCGCGGAGACATGCTGCGCGCCTTGGCGACGGCCTTCGCGTGCCGGTCGAATTGCGGCCTCATCGAGTCAGGACCGAGTCCGCGCCGCCGGCTTCCACCGCGCGATGCCATTCGCCGAGCAGTACCCGTTCGACGTTGCCGGCCAGTGTCTTGGCGTACTCGTTGACTGCGAATGCGCCGGCCGCCGCCGGCAACAGCTCGCTCAGCCGCTCCGGGCTGAGCGTCCCGGCGAGTGCCTCGTCCACAATGCCTGCTTCCGGGCGCGCCGCGGCCGCTGGGAGCGCCGTGGCGTCTGCGATGACATCATGTGCCCGGATCAGGTTTTCGAGCTCCTGTGGCAGCTTGCCGCCGGCCGCTTTCACATTCGCGGCGAACCGCCGGCAGTCAGCGAAATTAGAGGTTTTAGGCATCAGGACCGTCCGCGGGTGCGCTTGACGAGATCCTCGAACGCGAGGTCGTCCATCGCGCTGACGAACATCTCCATCTCGGTGAGCTGCTGTTCGCGCTCTTTGATGTGCCGGGGTTTCCAGCTGTCTGGGTAGCTGTCGTCGGTGGGCTGTTCGGTCATGTCGGTGTCCTTCCTCCGGTGGGGCCCGGGACGGCGACCGCTCACGTCGCCCGAATCACCACTCGCGTCCAAGGAAGGAAAACACGAAGAGCCGCTTTCGCAGCCACGGCGCGATCGGTCGCCGTCCGGGCGGCTTCAGTATCCCATGGACCAGCGAAATCACCGAAGTCACACAGCTGTGATAACACAAGGGCCGCTTGGGATTTCATTTACGCGGCGAGCGGGCAACCGGGCTCGTGGGTGATCGCAATATCCGGCACACCACTGTCGAGCCACTCGTATTCGACATCGGCGTCACACGACGCGCACGGCCGGCTGTGTGACACGGTGATGAGCAGTTCGGCGATGTCCCGTTCGGTCGGGTTCTTGATGGATCGCCATTCCTGCGCATCGGGATCGTAGAAGTGAATCATTTGAGTACCTCTCCACTATTGGGTGCTCACGGGACTCCTTCTCTCGGTGGTGGGCATGGTGGTGGTCTCAGTCGTCGAGGAATTCCATGATGAAGTCGGCCAGCTCTTCGGCGGCGTCGACTTCGATGAGGATCCGGATCGACGGGCCGTCACCGCTAGCCGGGTCGAAGCCGATGTCGAGGATCGCTTCGCCGTCAACGAGTTTCGGCCCGATTGCCGAAGCGTGGTAGCCGACCGGAATGGTGACAGTGCTAGTGGTGACTTTCCGTCCTGAACGCTGGTATGCCCCGCCGTATCTGTCGGGCGGTGCGACGCAGTGCGGCCACTGTGCGGCCTTCGGGAGTTTCTTGCCGCCCCGGTTGCGTACCACCACCTCGTCCAGGCCGAGTTTCTGGCCGATGCGGTTGCAATGGTCGGTGAACACCGGACCGTGCCAGTGATAGGACTCTTCGTCTACTCCAGGCTGGTGTTCCATGATGTGCTGGTGGATCATCTCGTGGGTCAGCACGTCCTTGACGAATTGCATTCGGCCGGCGGCGAATCCGGGGCCGCCCAGCACGTGCGGGTGTGTCCCATCCAGCAGTGACGGCCGTAGCCGGATTTCGAGCCGGGATCCCCACGACGACAGTGAGCAGCACTGGCCGTAGAGCTGCGGTGCGCTCGGTTCTGTCGGGGTGATGTACGGCCCAAACATCCGTCCGTCGAAGAACCACGTGTTGCAGTCGCGCCAGTGATTTCGTAACGCCAGCAAGCTGTCACGGGTAGCGGTGTCAGCGTAGTTTTCGACCCACGTCCAGTAGTCGACGCGATGTCCGGCGACAGGTTCGGGTAGATCGTGCGCCAGGATGTCAGCTCTAGCCGTGACACGTAGTTGGGTCATGAGATCTCTCTCTGCTCTAGATCTGTGTCGGAGTGTCCGGTGTGTGTGTGTTGTCCGTTGTGTGCGGAGTGTCCGTTTGGAACTTTCGTTCCGGACACGTTCCGGACAGCTGGTGGCGGCTCGAATACGTACTCTCACCTGCGGTTTCCTTCCAAACGGACACTTCGGACACCTTTTACTGCACAGGTGCGGCGGGCACATACCGGCCGCGACTGAGTCGAATGATGTGACCTGCGGCTTTCAGCCGGCGCAGATACCTGCCGGCCTGGTCGCCGTCCATGTCTTTCAGCGCGTTCGCGACGTCGGTCGCGGTGACGGCGTCCTTGGACTTGTCGACGAACCGGAACACTTCCATCAGCCGATCGCCGACCTTGTCCTGCAACCGCCGCTTCTCAACGGTGTCGGCCGCCGCGGGGAGATCGCCGGGTTGCGGTGGGCCAATGTTGACCTGAACGCCAAGACGGTCACGGTCAGCGAGAACCGGGTGGCCGTGGGCAAGGAGATCATGAGCGGCACACCCAAGTCCAAGGCCAGCACGCGGACGCTGCCGATGCCCGACGAAGTGGTCGAGGTATTACGGGCCGCCCGCAAGACGCAGGCCGAGGAGCGGCTGGCGTTCGGCGCCGGCTATGGGTCGGGTGAGTACGTGGCAATTGACGAGGCCGGGCAGCCCTACCACCCGAACCTGCTCACGTTCCGGTGGGGCCGGATGCTCGACGGGCTGGACATCGAACGGGTGCGGCTGCATGACGCGAGGCACTCGTGCGCGACGTTGATGCATCTACGCGGGGTGCCGATCGCGGTGATCGCGGCCTGGCTCGGTCATGCGAGCGCGGCGTTCACGCTGTCGGTGTACGCGCACAGCCAGGCGGACGCATTGCAGGCGGCGGCGGGTAGTTTCGGTCGAGTTGTGACAACTCGTGACACCGAGACCGGCTCGGCGCGTTGACCAGGGGCACCGGAACCGCTTCTACCAGCACAGATCCAGTGCCCCCACTGGGACTCGAACCCAGACTGTGCGGATTTTAAGTCCGCTGTTGTTGGTGTTTGTACCGTCAAGCTGCGATGGTAATGCCACGAACACGCAGGTCAGGCTGTTGGTTCTGTTGGTTGCCGAGAGCTTGCGATAGCTCTGCTGCGGCCTGACTGCGGACCGGCCAGGATTTGTACCCATCGATGTAATCCGTCCTTCAGGTGGGGTCCGGACGATTGCACTTGGTCCGCGCCATATTCCTGAACTGCGCCTTGATTGTGGGCCTATGGGGACAAGTCTCGAACCCGGGCAACGCCGATCGAATACATCGCTTGGGCGGGTCAGGACAATGCATCGACGAGACCCCGCCCGACAAGCGCTCAAACAGAGGCGTCATGTCCGCTCCTTGACCTCGTCTATCGGACTCGTTCCCGACGGAGACGCGTCGTGCAGCCGATGGGCTTGCAACTCGCTGGCGGAGGTGCTCGCGGAGCAGGCGCTAGCCTACGGACTGTTCGGCCTGTATCTCCTTCTCGGCTGGCTCGGAACGGGGGTCACGTTCAGCGAGCCAGCCGCGATCCGGCCATGAAGAGCAGCAGCTCGCGGGTTGCTCGGCACCGAGTAATCCTCGTGGGGCGGCACCTGCGATACGACGTTGACGATCGGGTGCCCAATCTCGGGCCATGCGAACGCGACCATCTTGTAACTATTCGTGGGAAATCCGGCCCGTGTGAAGGTGATGCCGCACGGGCGGTAGATCCGCCGCACCGGCGGCGTCTCAAAGCTGATGAGGAACTCGAACCAGGCGATCTGGAGATAGCCGCCGAGGATCTCGCTGCCAATGCTGGCCGGGCGAAGGCGTATGGCCTTCGGTATAGATGGGTGATCGCGGTCGTGGTCGAGCAGGACGTACATCCCCCAAGTCTTGGGCCATTCCGCCCCGCGCCAAAGGATTTCAGCCAACTGCTGGCTCGTCACGCCGAGCCGGAAGCGGTACGCGGTCTGACCGTCTACTTCGATCGCGCCGGCTTCGATGGCGCCCCAGATGACTTTCAGCATCCACAGCTCGAGATGGGGGCCGCTGACCATGGTGAAGCCGCGTGGGAAGCTGTCGCGGTCGTCGTTGCCCAGGTATCTGAAGATGTCTAGGTGATCCTCTAGGAAGTACCGGAAAAACTCGGCGGCCATCTTGTCCAGCGGCGACAGGGCGTTGTTATGGCGACGGCACAGCATCTTGCGCGACAGCGACGCGCGGCCAATCGTCTTGCGCCGCTCGGTTTTGTCCTGCCATGCGGCGCCCTCGACGACGACGACCTTGCCGTCGGCCGAGATCGCGCCGAGCACGTCGTCGGTGATGAAGTGCTCGCGGGTCAACTAGTCACGATAGTGGCCCTGACGACACGGCCCCGGCCGCACCATATCGTCCGGCGACACCTCCGCGAGAGGAACGCCGCGGCGCCCTGCAGCTTGGAGGCCGGGCGCGTCCCACGGCAGATCGAACACGGCGTCAGTCCATCCGCTGCCGGTCGATCGGCGCCCGCTGGCGTCCCAGGTTCTCACCACTACCGGCTCGCCGGCCTCCAACGCATCCAGCAGTGGATGCGGCAACCGGCCCTCGGCGGCGGGTCCTCGCCGGGATGGTGGAACTTCCCAGCGCGGGTCAATGAACCGCCCCCGCGCCTTCTCCTCGCGCTGCCACGCCAACAGCGACCCATAGACGCCGGGCCGATGCACCGTCTCGGCGTCGTCATCAACATCGCCGTCGATTGGCCCGATCGCTCGCCTAGACATTTCTCGCCCTCTCCTGCTGCCAGCACACCCCGACCGCAGCCCTGGCCTTCTGCGACGTCCGCGACGGCTCCGCCGGCAAATCCGGACTAACCTGCTTGAACAGCCGCGACAACGACGTCTCCAAGAGCCGCAATTCGCCGCTGATCTTCACGATCAGCCCACCGTCCGGCGACTTGGCCGCCATCACCGACTCATAGACGCGCTCCAGGTCCACGATCCGGTCGGTCGTCGACGCCGCCAACTCCCGCACCGCCTCCTCACGCGCCGACCACTCAAGCGCCTCACCGCGCTGCTTCGCACACGCCGCCTGCTCAGCATCCAGCGCCGCCAGCATCGCCACCGCCCGCTCACTACGCGCCCGATTCGCTGACTGGACGCTGTCCGGCCGCGTCGGCACAGCCGTAACGCCCACCAAGCGCAACCCGTTACGGCTAGCCTTCCGCGCCCGATGTGCACGCTGACGGCACGCCGCGCTGCAATACGCAGCAGTCGACCGGTTGCGGAACTCATTCCCGCAGCTAGAACACACCTTTGCAGCGGCCGGCATACCCCAAGTCTAGGTGCGTCACAGCCGCAATTCCGCCCCGAAACGCCCGTAGAGCACGATGCCTGCCGTAACGCCGCCCTGCGTTCTACATACGGCGAGAGGATTGCACAGAGCGGTGCGGCAGGCGGGACCCCCGCGGGGGGCTCCTCCCTACCCCGCCGCCTGTCAGGCCGCGGCTTTAGGGCACCGAGCAGTTATTCGATCTCGTATGCAACAACTTTCGCTGACCGGCGCCGGCGGCGAAGCAGGATGCGTACTCCGTTGGCCGCGATGACAGCGACAAGACCAACGAAAAACCATTCCGTCCCGGCATCTCTGGCCAGCTGAAAAGCGACAAGTGTTCCGGCGGCACCCGTCGAAGCCGTCACCACGCGTTGCAGCGTCTCCGCCCGGCGATCAGGAGCCAACAACCGCCGATAGATCGACGTCGCCAACTGCCGGATGCGAGAAGGAGCACCAAATTCCTTGCGTACTCGGCGCACACTGATCATCAGACTGCCGGAGAACAGAAGTGACTTCCATACCCGTGTTGCGGGGTAGCGAATGGTCGAGTCGTGAAGGGCAGCAAGGAGATTGCCCTCCCAGTCGGCCCGGTATGAATCACGGAGGTCTTCGGGCAGCCGGCGCAACGCGAATGCGAGAATGACCTGAGGCAGGTCGTCGACGCGGGCGCGGGCTTCGTCGCCGATGATCTTGCTGGCGGCCGAACGCAGAACGAAGTACGCCAGCGTCACGCCGACCCAGATCAAGACCGTCGTCATGTCAACCCCAAAGCGGTGCGGCGAGCGCGGACTCTCCGTGCGCGTGGTGACAGTTCCTCCTGGGTGTCGGCCACGAGATGGCGGGCAGCGCGGACAGCTTCGGGACGCAGGCGATATGTGATCCTGGGCGGCCCATCACTTTCGGGTGTGGCGCCCGGGTTGTCGAACCGGTCCAGCCAGCCGGCCTTACTCAGTCTTGCAAGGATCTGGTACACCTTCGCGGAGCTAAAGTCGGTCGCTTGCATCAGTCCGTAGCCGTATTGATCCTGGCCCACGTCAGCCAAGAAGACCTGCAGGATCTTCACGACCGCGACGGTGGGGCGAACCTCTTCCATGCCGACAGCATACCAAGTTTCTTACATAGTGAGGTCTCGCGCGATCGCGCGTGTTCTGTGGCGGGCGGCTGGGCGCAGGTGCGCGCTCTCAGGGAGGATTGGCCCGGTCGTGACGCGTCCTTGTCCGTCCAATGTCGTTACCGGGTTTGACGCCCGGGCCGCCTGCCAAGACTTTCAGGTGTCGTCGGATGCGCCCGCAGTGCGAGCGAAGCCGTGGCGGATCCACTGTTCAGCGATGGCGGCCGGCACATCGTGCAGAGTGCCGGTGCGCTGATCGCCGTCGTGGTATACCGCGTGCGGCGGTACGACGTCGACCGTCACCGCGGAGTTATCGGTCTGCGCAGTCTTGGGTTTCGGCTTGCGGTTGCCGCTGCGTGTCGTCATCACGAGGTGCTGATCTTGACGAGGCTGGCGGGGTGCGGGAATCCGAAGCCGAGGCGCACGATGGCGCGCACAGCGACACGGTCTGAGGTGAAGAACACCGAGCGGTCCAATTCCACTTCGGCCTCTTCACGCACAACCAGGTAGGCGTACTGCGCGCTGATGCCCCACACGACGTTGTTCGTTGTGGGTACGTAGGGCGAAGTGAGCAGCGGAACACCGAGGATCTGCCGGCGGCCGGGCGTTGTCGGATCAGGGCCCAGGAGCGGCTTATTCGATCCGCTCTGCTCCTTCACCGACCCCGTCTTTGCCGCGATACTTTCCGCTGACCGTGCTGTTACCGGGTATGGGCTGGTCGTGGATGTCATGATTGGAGAATCCTTTCAGTGGTAACGGAACTAATAGTTGGTAGGGACCAATAGTCGTTGTCAGACATCCATTGCACCGAGCCAAGGAAGGTTATGCGATACGACGTGGTCATCGTGGGGGCGGGTTTCGGCGGAATCGGCGCGGCGATCGAGCTCAACCGGCTCGGTTACGACAACGTCGTGATCCTCGAGCGCGAGGACGAACTCGGCGGAACTTGGCACGTCAACCGCTACCCCGGCCTTGGCGTCGACGTCCCGTCGACCACGTATTCCTACTGGTTCGAGCCGAACCCGTACTGGTCGCGGCTGTTCGCTCCGGGCGACGAGCTCAAGCGCTACGCCGATCACGTGGCCGACAAGTATGACGTGCGCCGGTTTATGCGCTTCAACACCACGGTTGAGGGCGCCCGTTGGGACGAGGACGCCCAGGTGTGGCAGGTCGCGCTGGCCGGCGGTGAGATTTTGACGACGCGGTTCTTGATCACCGCGACCGGATTTCTGTCGCAGCCGCACACGCCAGAGATCCCCGGCATAGATACCTTTGACGGCCGGATCATGCACACCACCGCGTGGGACCACGGCTACGACTTCCGGGGCCGCCGCGTCGGGCTCATTGGCACGGGCGCCACCGCCATTCAGTTAATCCCGGAGTTGGCAAAGGAAGTCGGTGATCTGACCGTCTACCAGCGCACCGCTATTTGGGTGGCTCCGAAGATTGACTTTGGATTCTCCCCTGCGGTTCAGCGGCTTTTCGCCCGGGTGCCGCTCGTCCAGCGTGCGCTGCGCTGGGTGACCGACGGGCTCTTCGAGATCATGACGGTCACCGGAGTGGTGAACTACCGGTATTTCAGGCGACTCAACATCGCCGCAATGGACTTGTGCAAGATCCACAGGTTCGTGTCGGTCCGCGACAAAGAGCTGCGGCGCAAGCTCACACCGGATTACGACATCGGGTGCAAACGGCCGTCGTGGTCCAACGACTACTACCGCGTGTTCACCAAGCCGCACGTGCACTTGGAGTCCAACGGAATCGAACGCATCGAGCCGGATGGCATCGTGACTACCGACGGTCATAAGGCGGAGATCGACACCCTGGTCCTCGCGACGGGGTTCGACGTGTGGGACGGCAATTTGCCGGCGATCGAGGTGGTCGGCCGGCAAGGCCGCAATCTTGGAAAGTGGTGGCGGGAGAGCAGGTTCCAGGCCTATCAGGGCGTCTCCGTGCCGTACTTTCCGAACTTCCTGACACTGGCGAGTCCGTACGGGTTCAATGGGCTGTCGTTCTTCAACACGATGGAATATCAAATGCGGCATATGGATCGGCTCTTCCGCGAGGTACAGCGGCGTGGCGCGACCACCTTCGAGGTCACCGAGGACGCCAACGCACGCTTCCTCGATCGGATGACGGAGCTGCTCGACAACTCGGTGTTTTATGCCGGCAACTGCGCGACGTCGCGGTCCTACTACTTCAACCACGACGGCGAGGCGTCGCTTCTGCGACCCACGTCGGTGCGCAATGCGGTGCGTGAGCAGACGCGATTCCCGTTGAGCGACTACGCGATCGCCTGATATGCGGTATTGACCGTTAGAGCGGCGGTGGTTCGTCGTTGGCGGCGAGCCACTCTTGATGTTTTCGGCGTTCTTCGGCGAGGCGGGCATCGTTGATGCCTCGCTCGGCAGCGATGCGGTATTAACGGTCCGCCGAACGACGTGCTGGTGTCCAGCACGCTGCGCGACCTCGTGATCGGATCGGGCCTCGACTTCGAGGAGCGCGGCGCGCACGAGCTCAAGGGTGTGCCCGGCGAGTGGCATCTCTTCGCCGTCGCCTCTCCGTAGCAGTGGGTCTCGGCGATGCTCACTTGGCGTGCCGTAAGCGCGTGTGCAGCCAGGAGCAACTCGTCCTCGGCGGGTTGCAGTCCGCGCGGGCGCGCGAGGTGTTTCGCGGCGCTGCCGAACCGTTGAGCAGCTCATGCCGGCGCAAGCATCACCGTCGTGAGGCACCAACCCGGCTGCAGCGTCCCTGATCGAGAGGACCGCGGGCCGCTGGCCGCTGCGACCCGCCGGGCTGCCCGCCACACCCGGCCAGACGCCATTTGGCCGCCGCTATGCCGGGCTACGCTGGTCGAGCGCGGGCACGTTACGGCAGACGACTTCAAGGCCTTCACACACGACAACGCACTCGCACTCTGGGGAGACGAGATGTTCGCCGACACCGTCACAGCAGTCCGATGACTGTGCGCTGGCAGACCGGGACCGTCGCGTGCGGCGGCGAAGAGATCTATTACGAAGTCAGCGGCGACGACGATCTGCCCGCAATCATGCTCACGCACGGCGCCGGCGGCACGCATGCCGCGTGGTTCCAGCAGGTGCCGACGCTCGCAGCCAACGGATTCCGTGTGATCACGTGGGACTGCCGCGGCTTCGGCAACTCGACGTTCACCTCCGGCGTGCACGGCAGCGCGGCGGCGGTCGCCGACATGGCCGCAGTTCTCGATGCGACGGGCACACCGGGCGCGCACCTCGTCGGCCAGTCAATGGGCGGCTGGTGGGTGACGGCCTTCACGGTCGCCCATCCGGTGCGCACGCACTCGCTGACACTGTCGAACACTGTCGGCGGGCTCTGGACGACGGCGCTCCTCGAGTACGTCCGCGAGTGGATGACCAAGGCGGCCGCGAACTTCGGCAACGAGCAGCGCATCGGCGCGCACGCGGCCATCTCCCCCACCTTCGTGGAACGCGACCCCGCCCGCGCCTTCCTCTACCAAGAGCTGAACACCTTCCACACGCCCCCGGTGGCCGCGGTCGTCGCCTTGCTGATGCGCGACGCGGTCGCGCACAAACACCTCGACGCCACCGGCGTTCCCGTCCTCGTGATCACAAGTACCGACGACGACCTGTTTCCGTCGCATCTTGTTATCGACAGCGCGCAGCGCCTCGCCAACGCGTCTATCGTCGAGGTCGCCGGCGCGGGCCACTCGACGTACTTCGAGCGGCCCGACCTCTACAACGACGCGTTGATCGCGTTCATCGAGAAAGCGGGACGATGAGCGAAGAGCCTGAAGGCCTGCCTAGATTTCGCCGAAACCTGGTGGCAGCGAATGGGACTTGAGTTCGAGTTCGAATCGGTCTTCGCGGCTTGGCCGGACCCGGCCGCCGGCTGACCTGCGGCCGGCGCTTGTGCCGTCGGCCCTCCCTCCGAACCCCCGCATTTGCCCGCCCTGGGAGCCACCACATCACGGCGGTTTGCTGCCATTCCCAACCGAAAAAATCAAGCCGCTCACAAAAAAATTCCTGACTACCGCAGCGGAGTCAGGTTGGGGGGTGCGTCGATATTTCGGACCTGCTGTTGTGAATTAGCCCGTCACGACTTCGAACTGCACCCCTGTTCCTCCCGAAAGTACCAGCACATACTCGCTTTCGGCCTCCCCTCCCTCACGCTAGCCTACTGCGTTTCGGTGCGGCGCCACCGGATGAAGCCGTCGCAACGCCTCGCGAAACTCCGGGATCGGATCGGCGTTCGGCAACACAGCGCACACGTCCGCCAACGCCGCGGTGATGCCCGTGCCGCGCAGCCTCGCACCGTAGAGCGCGGCGACCGTGGGCGTGCGGCTTTGCGCCTGCACACAGTGAATCAGCACAGTGCGACCTTCGCGCCGCAGCTGCTCGACGACGCGCACCGTGTCGAGCAGCACGAAATCCAGGTTGTCGTTGACGCCCGGCTGGTCGATGAAACGGACATCAATCTGTTCGGCGCGGGCTGGCAGGTCGGCCTTGCCGACCCGGCACAGCGACACGACGGCATCAACACCGTCGGGCAGCGACCGCAGAGCGCCGATGTCGCCGAGCCACACACCCTCGTCGTAGGGATGCCGGGAGGCGACGCCCAATTCGTAACCGCGGTAACTGAAGTCGAACTCGTCGGGCGCACCCTTGCGGGTGATCGTGGAGGCGAGATCGACGAGATCGCGGCTGCGCATACCTGGCCAGCCATGCAGCACACGACGCCTCGGTCAGGTAGGAAGCGGCGACGTTGGTATCGCCGGTATTTACTGCCGGGATGAGTTGGTCGAAGGCGGATGCCCGGAACTCGGTGGTCAGGCCGAGCTCGCCGGCGGCTGCATCGAGGAGGTCGATGTCCAAGCCGACGATGTTGCCTTTGGTGTCCCGGTTCTACTGCGTGAGCTGCTGATGAAGGGCGCGCAGCGCTGCTTGCTGAGCCGCTAGTCGGGGGGATTGGCCGGCCCACGCGGCTTGCGTGGCCTCCAGCGCCTTGCCGATCTCCGCACAGGCCAGGTCGACATGCGTATGCATGTGCTGTCCCTCCGCGGCCGCGGCGAGAATACGGTCGATACCGTTGGCGGCCGGATTGAATCGATGAAGGTGCAGATTCGCGATGATCTCGAAGTTGTCGAACATGACCTTCTGGTACGCGCTGGGGTTCGCGCTGCGGGTCATCTGAATTAGTGCGAGCGCTTGCGGGTACTGACCAGTCCTGAGGAACTGGTCGATCTGATTGACCTTATCGATCTCTTGCGGAGCCGAAAGCTGTTGTCGATTAGCGATTTCAGCCAGCTCCTCGGCTACCGCGCGGGTCTCGGCAGTGCCGAATCGGTTAATCGCCTGCGCAGCCTGGACCGCAAACTGATAGATGATTTCCCCGTGCCGCGGCGTGTCGGTGAACTGCTCAATCTTCGCAATTTCATCGATCGCGCGCCGCGCGAAAGGCAAGGCCCGCTGTTCTCCGAGTCCGCCAATCTCGGCGTCGGCGATGGCGTCGCACGCCGCCTTGGTTAGGGCGCACTGCGGATGGTTGGTTGGTGTCACCCCGGCGAACTCGTCGAGTGCCTGCTCAATCAGCTCGACGCCGCGCTCGTAGTTTCCGCGCGACGAATGGCAATTCGCTACTTCACAGCGCAGATACATGATGGCACAACGAAATACGTATACGTCGTGCTCGCCGGCGTCGGCGGGAATGGTGGTGGTGTCGACGAAGTCGAGGATCCATTGAGCATGCACAAGCAACTGCTCGACCGGGAAAAACGCACCCGATGGTCGCAGGACGATGATCCACCCGTACAGGTGGCCGATGAAAATCGTCACCAAGTTCATGACCGAGCCGTCGCGAGGTGCGGCTTGCACGTGGATCGTGCGAAGGATCTCGTGTACGAGCGGGTGGATGCTGATCGTGTCGCTGGCCGGATTCGCGGTTCCCGAAGCGTCCAGATAGGTGCGGCGCCGCGCGATGGTTTGTGTTCGCAGATTCGTCAAGATGCGATTTCGGATGTGAAGATCGGCCTCTACCGGTCTCGGCGGCGAAGTCAGATCGAGCGTGGCAACCGCGCTGTCGACAGTCTGTAGCACCATGTTCACCGGTATCAGCTCCGGGGCAAAGAATGCGGAGTGATAGATGAGCAGCTGCGTTGCCCGCCGGAATTCCTCGTCGCCGCCGGTCTCGGATCCAATCTGGTTCACCGCGAACTGGACCGCGGCGAACGCTGTCTTGTCGAAACCCTCAGGTACTGCCGTCGAGTCATCCAGGGCTTCAAGACTCTCGAAATACTTATCCGATAACTGCGTGACATCTTCATCGGCGTTGCGAAAGTATGACGCCGCCATAGCGATTGCTAGCGGAACGTGGCCCAGGCGCCTCACGACCCCGGCGACCGCGTCTGTATGAGTACCGGGTTCTATGCCGGCATAGGCCTCAAAGCATGCGATCGCCTCATCATCAGTGAACGAGCCAACTGGCAGCGGCCGGGCAGTGTGCCACCAACCGGTGCTGTTGGTGGTTGTGACGATGACAAACCCGCATCCGCTGGTGGGTACGAACGGTTCGATGTCCTGTCGCCGACGAGCCCCGTCAAACACCAGAACGAATGGGCCGCCGATGCGGGCCAACTCGGTGCGGAATGAGGCGCCGGCATCACCACTGGGGTCAACGTCGACACCCATCTGTGCTACGAGGTCTTTGATTCGGGCTTCGAGCAGTTCGGGTGAGCGAGAATCGATCCAACAGACGTGCTCGTAGAAGTACCGATTGAGGTGGCAGAAGTCGGCGGCTATCGTGCTCTTTCCGAATCCCGTCGTCCCGGAGAGTACGGCGACGGTAGGTATCCGCCCGGTGACTGATTCGTTGAAAAGGTCTGTCAGGGTGGCCAGTTCGTCGGTACGCGCCACGGCCGACGCCAGGAGAGGCACTTCAACCCCCAGCGGCACGCCCCAGTCGAATCGCCTCCGTGCGTGCGCAACTTGGATATCAGGCAGACACAGCAAGCCGACAACCTCACTCGCCGACCATCTGCGTGGCGACAGATCTGCCGCGGCCTCGAACATGGAGTCGAGCATCATGGCAGTGAGCAAGGCAGCCGATTGCTCGGCCAGGCTGACCGCGTTGTCTCGCCGTATCTCACGAACAAGGTCCAACACAGATTGTTTGACGACTTCGACGGGGCGGTCATCACGCACGATCAGCCTTGCCGGCGTGGTCTGACCAGACGTAATCGCCTGGCCGGTAACGGAGTACACCTCACCGCCATCATCGGACGGAGTCGGACAGGCACAGGCTTTCACCAATTTTTTGGCCAGCGGCTTGTTCGTCACGATGACGGCTTGATGTGCCCCGGCACCCATCCGTTTGAAAATCGCGGCAGCATCTGAGTACCTCAGCGGGTTCATCCCCGAAGGCACACGGGAGGACTTCACCTGGACGCGACGGACAATCTCGCCGCCTGCCTCAATCGCGAAATCGACCACATCATCGTCGGCCACGTCACTGCCAGCGAGATCGGTACGTGTCGGCTCGATGACGACCGCCAACTCAGCCAGGTCATCGCCACGCGCAACGACGAGGCGAAGGAACTCCTCAGCCGTAGCGAGATACTGGCGCCGAAACCCATAGGATGCGACGGCACCGCCATCGCTGGTCATCGGTACGGCCGATCACCCGACATTCGACGCTCCTCTGCTCTCGGCGCAACGCCTATAGTGCCTCTCCCTCAGGGTGCCCTTGGCACGGGACACGCTCCGGCGGTAGGTATCGGGTAGGTACGCCGCGGTCACCGAAACCGCCGTTCAGCGGCGTTCGCCCTGGTAGGTGTGGAGCCGATGACGGGAATCGAACCCGCGTATTCACCCCAGGGTGCGTTGGTAGCGGCGCATCCCAGCGATCCACCGCTCGTAATCGGCGCCCTTCTGCCGATACATGGTCAGCACCTCGGGGTGCGGCAGCACCAGGAACGTCCGGTCGGCGATGGCCTGGACCACGAGGGCGGCCACGGTGTCCGGGCCGATCACCGCGCCGGCACTGGTGACGGCGGCGGCGGCCACCCGAATGTCCGCGTCCGGCGAGTCGGACATGCCGCGCAGCAGTGGGGTGTCCACACCCATCGGGCACACGCAGCTCACACCGATTCCCTTGTCGCCGTATTTGATGGCTAACCATTCGGCGAACCCAACGGCGGCGTGCTTGGTCACGCTGTAGGGCGCCGCACCGAGCTGGGTCAGCAGGCCAGCCGCCGAGGCGACGGCGACGAAATGTCCGCTGGCACGCTCAAGCCATTCTGGCACAACAGCTTTGGCTGCGCGGATGTGGGCGCGCAGGTTGATGTCGATGATCCGGTCCCAGGCGGCTTCGTCGTCGCCGAGGCCGAGTTGGCCGGTGATCCCGGCATTGGCGACGTAGATGTCCACCGGGCCGAACGTCCGGCGTGCGGTGTCGAGCAGGGTCGCGATGCCGTCCGTGCTCGCGGCGTCCGCGGCCGCCGCGACGCCACCGATCATCGCAGCGGTCTCGGCGGCCGATCCTGCGTCGATGTCGTCTGCCACTACCGAGGCGCCGGCCGATGCCAGCCCGGCCGCAATGGACCTGCCGATGCCCGAGCCCGCTCCGGTGACCACCGCCACTGATCCGTCGATCTTCACGCGCACATGATCTACCGCATCAGTTGCGCCCGCAATTGTCGGGCTGTCCTGCTGCGTTTGCGATGTCAACAGATGTTGACGAGTCTGGGGCGACAGTCCAGGAGTCCGGAGGTCGGCCGCGGCTCAGGTGCGCGGGGTCTGGGTGTGTTGCTGGATCAGCCCGCGGAGCGTCGTCCACGTCCCCGTTAGCCTGGTCGGCTACATCACAACCAGACAATTTCGTGACCAGGCTTTACCCCCGCTACCTACATTTGTGTTGCATCCTCCGTGAGGCACCGAACGCGCGGGACCGTTACGGGACCGCCCCGCCAATCGAACCGGCGTTCGGCGCCATTCGCACAAGTAGCTATGGAGCCGATGACGGGAATCGAACCCGCGTATTCAGCTTGGGAAGCTGCTTCGGCGCGATCAGGCCTGTTTCGCTAGGTACTAACAGGTCGTCCGGCGATGTGTAGTCCTGAGAGTGCAGCCGTTCCCTCTTCGGGGGGAGAACGCGGCGGTACTGGCAGACTTGTCGTCATGGGTGTACTTCCGACCGGGCAGCGGCTGGTCGACACCGCTCTGGACCGGGCAGTGGTACCCGGCTACTCCCGTATCGGGTTCTGGATCCGACACGCCGGCTGGTCCGACAACGACCCGCGGCCCGGCGCACTCGCCGGAGCCACGGCACTGGTCACCGGAGCGAACTCGGGGATCGGCAAGGCCACCAGTTGCGCATTGGCTGCTCTGGCCGCGACCGTGCTGATGACGGTACGCGACGGAGACCGTGGCGAAACGGCGCGCCGCGAGATCCTGGCCGCTCTCCCCGACGGCGACATCCAAGTAGAGGTGTGCGACGTCTCCAGCTTGTCCGCGGTGCGCGCCTTCGCCGCTGACGTTGCCGCTCGGGTGCCGCGACTGGACGTGCTGATCCACAACGCGGGCCTGCTGCCCGATGCGCGCAGCGAAACCGCCGAGGGCCACGAGTTGACCCTCGCCACCCACGTGCTCGGCCCCTTGCTGCTGACCGAGCAGCTGGCCACGGTCCTGGCCTCCGCACCGGATCCGCGGGTGATCCTGGTGTCCTCCGGCGGCATGTACACCCAGCAGCTGCCCACCGATGATCCCGAGTACCGCCACGGCACCTACCGGGGCGCCACCGCCTACGCGCGTAGCAAACGAATTCAGGTCGCCCTGACCCCGATCCTCGCGCAGCGCTGGGGAGCCGGCGGCATCACCGTTGCGTCCATGCATCCCGGTTGGGCCGACACCCCCGGTGTGGCCACCTCACTGCCCGGTTTTCGTCGACTCACCGCGCCGCTGCTGCGCAGCCCCGAACAGGGTGCCGACACGATCATCTGGCTGAGCGCGACCGCACCGACCCCACCGACGGGGCTGTTCTGGCACGATCGCCGGCCGCGTCCCGAGCACTATCTGCCGACGACCAGCCATACCGAGCGCGACCGCGACCGCGTGTGGCGCTTTTGCGCTGACGCCATCGGGGTATCCGTGCGGTGACCGAGCTTTTCCAGCTACGGCAGGGTTGAAAATGATTCCAAGAATTGCGGCAACGGTGTCTCGCCTCGTCAAGACGGGCGCGTCAGTGGCAGCTCGCCTCGCGGAGGGCGGCGCTTCGGTGCTGGGGGTGCGTTACGGGACAGCGGAACCCCGGTTCGTCGTCGAACGAGAGACGGCCGGATTGCAGATCCGCCGATACGGTCCGCGGATCGCCGCCGAGACGACCGTCGATGCCGACAACGAAGCGGCCGCGCGTAATGCGGGTTTTCGGCGCCTGGCCGGCTACATCTTCGGCGGCAACCACGAGAGCGCGAGAATCGCGATGACCGCGCCGGTCACTCAGGAGCCCAGCGATGCCCGCAGTGGTCAGAAAATCGCCATGACAGCGCCGGTGGCGCAGGCGGTCGCCGCGGACGACGCCTGGGTGATTCGGTTCTTCATGCCCGCCGACCATTCGATGGAAACGCTTCCCGCACCCAATGATCCAGCCGTCAAGCTGGTTACCGTGCCCGCCGAAACGGTCGCGGTGCTGCGTTTCACCGGCGACCGCGGACCCGAGGCAGTAGCTTCACACACCGCCGATCTGTTGCACGCATTACAGGACACCACTCTGGAACCCGACGGTCCGCCGGTCGCATGGTTCTACGACCCGCCCTGGACCATCCCGATGCTGCGCCGCAACGAGATCGCTGTGCCGGTGATGCAACGTTGAATGCAACGGAGGGATCTGACGCGATGACAAAGACGGTGCTGGTCACCGGTGCCTCCGGATTCATCGGCCGGCACCTCACCCGTGCCCTGGCTGACGCGGGTCATCACGTTCGCGCGATGACCCGCATACCCGACAACTATCGAGGAGCGGGGACGGCCACCTACGGCGATGTCACCGACGTGGCGAGTCTGCACAATGCGCTGGACGGTGCCGACGTCGCCTACTATCTGGTGCATTCACTGGAATCCGGCGATTTCGAGGAACGCGACGCCGAGGCGGCCGTGAACTTCGCCGGCGCTGCCGCTGCAACCGGCATCGAACGGATCGTGTACCTGGGTGGGCTTGGTGTGGACGACGGCAAAATGTCCGCCCACCTCCGTTCGAGGCGCCAGGTGGAGTCGCTGCTCGGCAGCTCGGGGGTACCGGTCGTCGTGCTGCGCGCCGCCATCGTCATCGGCCACGGCGGGATCTCCTGGGAGATCATCCGCCAGTTGGTGGCCCATTTGCCGATGATGCTCACGCCGCGGTGGATCAACACCCGGATCCAGCCGATCGCACTGCCCGATGTGGTGCGCTACCTGGTGGGTGTGCTCGATGCCCCGCTGACCGGCAGCCAGGTGTTCGAGATCGGCGGCCCGGAAGTGCTGCGCTACGTGGACATGCTCCAACGCGCGGCTCGCATCCAGGGCAAGTCGTTACCCAACCTCAGCGTCCCGGTGCTCTCGCCCCGATTGTCCTCGCTGTGGCTCGCGCTGGTCACCGATGTGGACCTGGCAACCGCGCGCAACCTGGTCGACTCGATGACCAACGAGGTCGTCGTAACCGGCCACCCGATCACGGATCTACTACCCGGCCCGACAATGGGCTACGACGACTCCGTCCGCTCGGCACTGGCCGAGCGCGCGGCCGCGCACAGCGCCCCGGCATGACATGCGGCGGGACCCGGACGTTTCTCATCCAGCACCGACAAACCCAGCAAACGTTTCGGGCCGGGTGTCTCGCGGAGTGACGGTCAAACGCCGGTCAAGACTGACTCTTGGAAGGCGTTGGTTCGAGCGATTATGGCGCTGAATAGGATCTTCGTGGAGCCGATGACGGGAATCGAACCCGCGTATTCAGCTTGGGAATTTGATTCCTCACGCGGCGTCAGCCGGTGGGATCGATCCCGGCATATTAATGGCGAATCCTCAGGCGCTGAAGGTCGCGACCGGAATCTGGTATCGCCCCGTCCAATAGCAATGCCGACGCATTTAGGCGGCGTCGTAGGCCAGGTACCGATAGAGCGTCGCCCGGCTGACCCCGAGGAACTTGGCGATGTCCCTGCCAGTGTGACCGTCCGCCTTCATCCGCTTCGCCGTGCTGATGTGCTCCGAGTCGTCGACCTTGCGGGGACGTCCGAACCTGGTGCCGTTAGCCCGAGAAGCCGCTCTCTTCAGCGCGGTGCGCTCCTTAATCAACTCGCGCTCGTATTCAGCCAGGGAGCCGAGAACGCCGATCATCATGCGACCTGCCGGAGTCGAGGAATCGATGCCATCGGTAACCGATATCAAAGTGATGCCACGATCGGTCAAGTCCTTTACGGTCTGCAAGATGTGGATCATGTTGCGGCCCAGCCGGTCGAGCTTCCACACCACGACCGCGTCGCCCTCCCGGACATACTCCATTAGTGCGGCCAGGCCGGGCCGGTCGTCACGGGCGCCGGACATCACATCCGAGAACACCTTGGACACCCCGGCAGTGCCGAGGGCCTCGTTCTGTTGATCGAGAGTCTGGGCGACGGTGCTGACACGGGTGTAGCCGATCCGCGTGCCCGTGGTCTTAGTGGCGCCGGATGCCGTATCACTGTGTCGCACAATTGGTCCCAACGCCATTATCGAGACAATTATTTCTGAGACTAACTTTCGAGACACCGCGAGCTGGGCGCCGCCGACTCCCGACACCCACGAGGGAGGTGTCTTGAATGTGGTCTATTTCGAGACTGCTTCCAGTTCTGTTCGGGCCTGGTCGATTTGGTCGTATGCGTAGGTCGCCATGGCTGCGGCGTTCATCGTTTCACCTCTGCGCGCAAGCAATTCGTATGTCTGGGTCGCCGAGGACATCCCGCAGGTGGGCGATCGTGGTAGTGACTACAGGAAACACCAGCGGGGAAAGGGGAGTGAACGCGAAACCGGCAATAGTGGCTGCTGACTCATAACATCGCTGCCGATCCAAACACGCGGCGAGGGGAGCGAGAGCGGCACGCATACTGTGGATGTTGCCCGCGTCGTGGTAGTTGCGGATGCCCACAGTGAAATACTCGAACGCGACCAGCGGATCGCCGTGTGTGGCCTCAAGGTGGGCCAGATTGATCGCCAGACTCGACTCGGCGTCGCGGTTACCGCTGTCTCGTGCGATCACCAGACCCCGGCGCACGGCGTCCAGCGCGCGGACAGGGTCCGTGTCGCGGAAGGCATAGCCATAAGCGCTGAGCGCGAACGAGAGCATGTATGGGTTTCGCGTTGCCTCGGCGGCCTCGATCAGGCCGTTCGCGGCAACCATCGCCTCCTCACTGGGACCGGCGAATGCGAGCGCCAATACCAGACATGTCCGGAGGTGGACGTGTGCCTCGTCGCGGCGGGAGAGCCGGGCGTAGCAAAACTCGGCCCATCGCTCGGGCTGCCCGATCGCCAGGTACACACCGCCAAGCCAGCCCTCAACGCCGTACGGCGGCGCATTGGGGCTGTTGCCGAGAACGATTTGGCCGCAATCGCTATAGCGGACTGCATCCTCGATCCGCCCCGCCATAAAGCACAGCGACGCGATCGCGTACAAAGTTGCCAGCCGAGGGTGGTCGACGGCGCGGGCGGGTTCGATCAGCTCTTCTACCCAGGCCGTAGGTTCGAAATTGTCGACCGAAAAACCGAGACGCCCCGCGTATGTGGCGATGGTGGCTGCGATGTCGAGGTCGCCTTGGTCGGCGGCCCACCGAAAGGCGGTGCGCAGGTTGGCCAGTTCGGCGGTGAACCAGGCGTAGGCCTCCCGCTGTCGGGGGCTGTCCCACAGGGCCATGATGTCGGTTTCACGCCCGGCGAAGTAGCGAGCATGGGCGGTCCGGACCTCGGTGGCCTCGCCGCCCGCGACGAGTTGCTCCTCGGCGAACTGGCGGATCGTCTCCAGCATCGAAAACCGGGTGCGCCCCGACGACCTGTCGGCGACGAGGAGCGACTTGCGCACCAGCGCGTCGAGAAGATCAAGGATGGCGTAGTCGTCGGCGTCGTCGGGTCCCACAACGGCGCAAGCGCTCTTGAGGTCGAATCCGCCAGAGAACACCGAACACCGTGCCAACAAAGACTTTTCAGCGTCATCGAGAAGGTCATAGGACCACGCCACCGTCTGGCGCAGTGTCTGGTGGCGCTCCAATCCGCGTCGTGATCCCACCAGCAGTTTGAATCGGTCATCGAGACGATCACGCACCTCTGCCGCCGTCATCGACGCCATCCGCGAGGCCGCCAACTCGATCGCCAGTGGAATCCCGTCGAGGCGACGACACACGTCCTCCACGGCGGTCGCCTCATCGGCCAACGTGTCCGACACCATGCTTTGGGCGCGTTCGACAAACAACTCCACAGCCGCACCAACGTCCAGTGAAGGCACCCGCCAAAAAAGTTCGTCAGCGACACCGATTCCCTCACGACTGGTGGCCAGAACCTTCACCGTCGCCGACGCCGCCAGGATCGCTGCGACCAGATCGGCGACACTGTCAACGACGTGCTCACAGTTGTCGAACACCAACAGCCGCGACCGGCCCTCCAAAGCCGAAGCCACCGACTCGCTGACGCTCTTGCCCGGTTGTTGAGTGATGCCCAGCACCGCCGCCACCGCATCCGGTACCGCAGCAGGATCAGCGACCGCCGCCAACTCGAAAAACCAGACACCGTCAATGAATTCGTCGGCCAACTGCGTCGCGACTTCCACCGCCAGCCGGGTCTTGCCCACTCCACCGACGCCGGCCAATGTCACCAACCGATGCGAGCGCAAGGCCGCTTGAAGATTGGAGACCTCGGCGTCGCGGCCTATCAAGCTCGTAATCGCCGGACGCAAATTTCCGGGATTCGAGTCGACACCACGCAATGGAAGAAATTCTGTCCGCAGTCCGGGTGCTCGGACCTGGAACACCCCCACCGGCGCTGATACATCACGCAACCGTCGCGGTCCCAGATCGAGAAGATCAATTCCATTGAGCAGCACCGCCGTTGAGTCGGCGACCAGGATCTGACCGCCGTGCCCGGCGGCCATTACCCGCGCCGCACGGTTGAGCACCGTGCCGAAGTAATCCCCGTCCCGCAATTCGGCCTCACCGGTCACCAACCCAATCCGCACCGGCAACTCCAGCGCCCGCTGCGCAGCGATTGCGGCATCAACCGCCGAGCGCGGCGAGGCGAACGCGGCGCACACCCCGTCACCGGTGTGCTTGAACAAAAAACCGTCGTGCCCCTCGATCGCCGAGCGCAACACCTCGTCGTGTGCGGCCAGCGCTGTCCGCATCGCATCGGCGTCGGCCTCCCACCGACGGGTCGAACCCTCGACGTCGGTGAACAGAAACGTCACCACCCCCGAAGGAGCAGCCGCTCATGGCATTGCCTCGGCCCACTTCATGTGCCCCTCGAAGCCCAGCGATGTCGCCATGGCGCGGTAGCGGTCGCGATAGTCGCGATAGGCGGTGTCGTCGGCGTGCGCCCGCGCCAGTAGCGCGTGCAGCCTCAGCAGCAAGATTTCGCGCATCGCCAGTCCGTCGTCGGCTGGCGCGTCCGCCAACCTGGCGACCGCGGCCTCGGCTTCGGCCACGTCACCGTCGGCTCCGCGATCCAGCAGTGCCTCCACCAGCACACCCGTCGCGGCAACGCCCCACAACAGCAGCCGTCCCTCGCGGAATAGATGGTCGGTGGCGGCGCGCATCAGCGGTATGGCTTCATCGCGGTCTCCCCGCCGAGCCCTCTCACGTGCCACGTACACCTCGACGATCGGTAACTCGGCCAGGAGGTATCCCCGGCGCACGAATACGTCGCTGAGCTCGGCCAGCAGCTTCTGTCCGCGGTCACGCTCCGCATCAGTGTGGCGGTGCACCAACGCAACCCCCAGCGTCACCCGGGCAAGGGCCAACGCCAGATCATCACCGGATCGTTCGGCAACCTGCTGGGCATCCTCGATCGCGCGCATCGCGGAATCGTCGGGCCGCAGCACGCCACACGGTATTCCCGGGAAGTAGACGTAGGTGACCACACCGGCGTAGGACACGGGGTCGGCGCTACGGGCCATGGCCAGGCCGTGCCGCAGGTCGTCGCGCCATCCAGGACGACCCAGGCACCACCGGGCATGAGCCCGCGTCGTAAAGGCGACCGCCAACGGCGACCCGATAATCAAGTTGCCTTTAGACGGATCACCGTCGGCCAGGTCGATGACACTTTGTGACCACCGCAGCGCGTCAGAATACTCGGCGCTCTGGATCTTGGCGAAGATCACCGGCATGGACACTCCCACCGTCAGGGTCGGATCGCCGACCGACTCGGTGAGGGCCCAGGCTTCGGACGCCAGCTGCGACGCCTCACGCATCCGGCCCCGCCAAGCGTGATCCATCACCAGCCCCGCCATGCCGATGGTCAGTGACGCCTTGTCCTCGGCGGCGGTGCACAACTGCCGCAATTCATCAAAGCGAGCCCCGGCCACAGTCACATGGGCTCGCCAGGGGGTCCCGCACAACATGGTGCGGGGCGCGATGCGCATGGCGGCCCGGTTTGGGTCCTCGGCGGGTAGCGCGTCGGCGATTTTTCGGGCGCGCTCCCAACTTTGTCGCGCCGCGGTGATGTCGCGGCTGGTGGACCACGTTGCGGCGCGCATGTGCCAGTCGTAGGCGGCGTGCAGATCACCGGCGGCCTCAAGATGTTCGGCGATCAGTGCTGCGTTCTCGTCTGCCGAGCCAGGATCGTGTTGTTCGATCGCGGCGGCTAGCCGGCGGTGCAGTCGGGCACGGTCGGATTTGAGCTGGGATTCGTAGGCCACCGTACGGATCAGCGGGTGGCGGAAAGCGTACTCAGCCGATGGGGTGAAACCGACCTGATCAACCAGCTCGACGCGGGCCAACACATCCACGACAGGATCAATGCCCAGCGCGGTGAGCAGCTCAGGTGTGAAGCGCAATCCGATCACCGCCGCGGCGTTGAGCGTCTGCTTGGCATCAGGTTCGAGGCGGTCGATGCGCGCAGCGATGGCCGCCTGCAGCGTGGCGGGCACACTAACCTCGGCCATGTCAGTGCCGCATGTGTAGCCACCGCGGTGACCCTCCAGCACACCACGCTCGGCAAGCTCGCGCACCATCTCCTCAACGAAGAACGGATTCCCGGCGGCCCGCTCGGCGATCGTCTGGCCTAGCCTGCTGACGGATGGGTCCGGCCCGAGCAGCTCCGAAACCAGTGCTGCCGTCTCCGAATCACCGAGCGGTTCAAGGGCTATCGTCTGCTTGCCGTGCACCCGCGTCAGCGCTCCCTCGTACTCGGGGCGGTAGCTGACGAGCACCAGCGAGGGCGTCTGCGGGATCACCGTGAGGAAGTCGGCCAGCATCGACTCGCTGACCTCATCGATCCAGTGCGCGTCCTCAACGACATACACCGCCGGGGTTTCGCGGGCCACGGAGGCGGCATTCACGAGCGCGGTCAACCGCCGTCGACGGGCATCGGGATCGATTCGCGGTAGGGCAGCCTCGGGGTCGGTGATTCCGAGCAGGTCATCAAACAGCAACACATCCTCGGGGTCTGCGTCAGGAATCCGGGCGCGCACTCGATCGCGGGCGGTCTGCTCGTCGAGACCCTCGACGCCGGTGGCCGCGCGGAGCAGCCGCGCGACCGCGTGGAACGGGACCTGACTGGTGTGCGATTCGCAGAAGGCGGTGAACACGTCCACACCCCGAGGACGCGCCAACGCAGACACCTCACGCACCAGACGGCTCTTACCGATGCCAGGTGGCCCGACCACACCGACCACAGCGCCGTGGCCGTCGACTGCGCGGTCCAACAAGCCTTCAACGGCGAACATCTCCCACCGCCGACCCACCAGATTCGACTCAGCATGCCTTGCCGCTCGGTGCTGTTCGCGCATGCCCAACAGTCGCTGGGCGGCCACCGGTGTATCGGCACCCTTGATCTGAACCAACTCAGGCTCGCCGAGATCCGCTACACCATCGACAAGTCGTGCGGTCGATGCGCTCAGCATCACCCCGCCAGGCGGAGCGACCGACTCCATCCGCTGAGCCATCCCCACCTGCTCACCGATGGCGGTGTAACCCAAAGCACCCGAGCCGATCTCGCCAGCGATCACCTGACCCGAGTTCAGACCGATCCGCAGCCGCAGATCCGCGCCGTCGCAGCGTTGGACCTCTTCGGCAAGCCGCTTCGCCTCGTCTTGCACACCCAACGCCGCCATGCAGGCGCGAACGGCGTGGTCCTCCAATGCAACGGGCGCGCCGAACACCGCCATGATCCCGTCGCCGGTGAACTTGTCCACCGTGCCGCCGTACCGCTGCACCACCGCCGCCGCACGGTTGACCAATTCGGCCATGATCTCGCGCAGCCGCTCCGCACCCACGGCTGCCGCAATGTCCATCGAATGCACAACATCAGCGAACAGCACCGTCACCTGCTTGTACTCCGCCGATCGAGTGGCCTGTGTGAGCGGCGCACCGCACTCGTTACAGAACTTGGAGTTGGATGGCAGTTCGGTACCGCACGACCCACAGAGCAGCCCCGTCGCGGTCAGTCCACCGCCACCGTCCCCGCTGGGGTCCACGTCAGTATCGTTTCACCGCTGGTCAACGATGTCCGTCATATCGCCGTGCCATCTCCGACACGAAGTTTTGAGACCCTCGTATGTCGTCTGATTTGAGATGGTGGGTCAGGACGACCGGGTCCGCATTCGGTCGAGGAGATCGGCGACGCGGTCTGCGATGTCGTCGCGGACCAGGCGCATCCGCTTGATGCCGTCGATGCCGCGTTCGGAGGGTTCGTCGGTGTCCCAGTTCTCGAACCGGGTTCCGCCAACCCGGTCGACGCAGGCCTCGCGACCGAGCGTGACCACGAGGTCGACATCACGAACGAGGTGCGGATCAACGGGTCTGGGTGTGTTTCCTGTGATGTCGACACCAACCTCGGCCAGGGCCTGAGCGGACAGGTCGTTGACGGCGGTGCCCGGCTTCGTGCCAGCCGAATGCACCTGCACGGTCTCGCCGGCGACCTTGGTCATCAGCCCGGCGGCCATCTGGGACTTGCCGCCGTTCTTGACGCAGACGAACAGCACCGACGGCGTGCGGTCGGTCTCGGACATCAGGCGACGGGGGTGATGCCGAGTTCGTCGAGCAGGCGGCGGACCCGCTCTTCGATGTCGTCGCGGATCGGGCGGACCGCGTCGACGGACTGGCCAGCCGGGTCGGGCAGTTCCCAGTTCTCGTACCGCTTTCCGGGGAAGAACGGGCAGGCGTCGCCGCACCCCATGGTCACGACGACGTCGGCGGCCTGGACGATCTCGTCGGTCCAGGGCTTGGGGAACTCGCGGGTGATGTCGATGTCGACCTCGGCCATCGCCTGCACTGCGGACGGATTGATCTCATTGCCGGGTTCGGAGCCGCCGGACCAGGCGACGCCTTGATCACCGGCGAGATGGTTGAAGTACCCGAGCGCCATCTGGGACCGGCCAGCGTTGTGGGTGCAGAGGAATAGCACGGTGGGCTTGGTGTCGGTGATCTTGCCCTCGACCCGCGCCAAGGCGGTAAGGCGTTGGCGTGCCCAGCGTTCGGCCAGCAGCGGAAGGAAGTTGGGGACCGTGGCACGTCCGGCGAATTGGTCGTAGGAGGAGTGCAGGAACCGTTCGATGGTCTCGACGCCGAAGTGCTCGCTGAAGTCGTCGTGCAGTCGCGTTGATGCCGTGCGCAACGCGAGTTGCTGGTCGATGGACAGATCGGGATGGTGGTGTGCGGCCAGCGGGACGGGACTGTCGGTCATGTCGAACTCCGTTGATCGGCGTGATGGGTTTGGGTGTGGTGCGGGATGACGACGTCGTCGGCGGTGGCGGCGGCGTCCGGGTAGAGGGCGGCGACGAGCGCCAAACCAAGGAGTCCTCCGACGATCTGCGCGGCGATGAACCCCGGCGCGGAGCCGGGCGCGATCCCGGCGAAGGTGTCGGAGAAGATGCGACCGATGGTGACGGCGGGGTTGGCGAATGACGTGCTGCTGGTGAACCAATAAGCCGCACCGATGTACGCGCCGACCGCTGCCGCAGACAGTGCGGCCCGCCCGGTGCGTGCCAGGGCGAAGATCAACGCGATCAGCCCCGCCGTGGCGACCACCTCGCCGACCAGATGGCCGGTGGTGATGCGGTCCTTGGTGGCGATCTCGAACACTCGCCGGTCGAACATGACGTTGGCCAGGACCGCGCCGACGATGCCGCCGAGGGTCTGAGCGACCGTGTAGGAGGCGACGTGGCTGGCGCTGATGCCGGTCCCTGCGCGTCGGCCCAGCAGCCAATCCGCAGCTGATACGACTGGGTTGAAGTGCGCGCCGGAGACCGGCCCGAACAACAGGATCAGCACCGCCAGGCCGAACACGGTGGCGGTCGAGTTCTCCAGTAGCTGCAACCCGACGTCATTCGGGGAGAGCCGCTGGGCCGCAATGCCGGAGCCGACGACGACCGTGACGAGCAGGGCGGTGCCGGTGAACTCGGCGAGCAGCCGTCGGGGCAGTGGAACGGGATGAATCATGAGCTGCTCATCAGGGCGGTGTCGATTTCGAGGAGCAACGAAAGCTGTTGCAGCGCATCCGTGACGACGCGGTAGTAGACCCACGAGCCGCGCCGTTCGCTGTCGAGCAGCCCGGCGGTGCGCAGGATCTTCAGGTGATGGGAAATGGTCGGCTGTGTCAGATCGATCCCAGCTGACAGCTCGCACACACACGCCTCACCACCGGCGTGGCTAGCGACCACGCTGAGCAGCCGAAGCCTGACTGGGTCAGACAGCGCCTTGAGCTTGATCGTCAGTTCGGCGGCGGCCTCGGGGGACAGCGGCTGCCGCGTCAGCGGGACGATTACGCAGCCAGACGCATCGATGAGTTGCAGCTCCGACTTCGACATACATCGATATTGACGGTTATCGAATCAGGTCACAAGCGAACAGGCGGTGAACATGCTCCGGCGTGTCACTGGATCGCGGTGAGAGTGAGCTGGCGGGCGTGGAAGTCGAAGTGCCTTCCGGGGTAGCGGTACACGTCGTCCAATGTCATGTAGTCCTCGAAAAACGGGTCCCATTGGGTTGGGTAGTACATACCGCGAGCGAGGTCGGCGTCATTCTCTCGGGCGAGCTGACGTTGCAGCGAGGCGATCACGCGGTCGAGTTTTGCGCCCATCCTGCGCCGGTTGTAGACGAGGGCGGCTGCACACGAGCCGTAGTAGTTGATGATGTGGAACGGCTTGGTCGCGGCGTCGAGGATGTTGGCGTAGACGCGGCTCACTCGATGGGGCAAGCGGCTGAAGATCCGTACGAGAACCAGTAGCCGTTGTACGACTATGTAGCCGAACACCATGTGGAACAGCAATTGCTCATTGGTCCATCGTGTTCCGAGCGTTGGCTTGCCCCAATCGTCGGGTCGAGCTGCCTCTACTAGCCGGTGGAACTCGATGCGTGCCCGCTCTAAGTCTGCAGCGATGTCGTCGCGGTCGACCTTGCCGTGCTCATCGGTCATTCCTCGATGATGCGCCCGGTGCGGCCCCCGGTGTGCCGGGCCGCACAGGGTCGCAGAGAGGCCTAGCAGCAGGACGCTACCGGTTCCTCCTCCGTGCCACGGTGAGAGGCACCGCCGCAGCACACCGCACCATTGGCGTCAGGGTCACCATGCTGTGGGCTGGTGCCAAACGTGTCGGAGTCGGCGAGCACGGTGTAGATCTCCCATTTCTCGCCTGCGGGTCCGGTGACCCAGACCTTGTCCTGGGTGGCGAAGCAACAGGTGGTGCCGATTTCCTCCTCGGTGAACAGGCCCTCGCCGGTGAGCCGGGCGATCTCGGCGTGCACGGTGTCGCTGGACTCGACCTCGACGCCGAGGTGGTTGATGGTGCCGCCCTTTCCGGGATTTTGGAGCAGCACCAGCTTCAGCGGCGGCTCGGCAACGGCGAAGTTGGCGTAGCCCTCCTTCACCTTGGCCGGTGCAGTGTTGAACAGCTTGGAGTAGAAGGTGATCGCCTCGTCGAGGTCATCGACGTTGAGAGCCAGTTGAAGGCGGGACATGATGGCATCCTCTCATAGGTTGTGAGACATATATCGAACTAGCGCGCTGACGCCAGCATGCCACCTTTTTGATATATGTCAAGATCCATGGCAGTATCGACGGCATGCCCAAGACGCTGCCGATGATCGACATGTCCGCGCCGGTGTGCTGCGCACCCGTCGCTGCCGGGCCGATGAGCGATGACGACGCCCTGCATGTCGCTCTGCGGCTCAAGGCGCTCGCCGATCCGGCCCGCGTGAAGATCATGTCGTATCTCTTCAGCTCGTCGTCCGGCGAGGAAAACAGCGGTGAACTCGCCGCCGCCTTAGGGCTGACCGAATCCACGGTCAGTCACCACATGACGCAACTCCGGCGGGCCGGACTGGTCGAGTCTGAACGTCGTGGCATGAACGTCTACCACCAACCGCACCGCGATGCGATCGGTGCGCTGTGCACGGTGTTGGACCCGAACTGCTGCACTTAGCTTTCCCCCACGAAGATTCCGCCACCGCGCATCCTCGTTCTCTTCCATGTGGTAGCGACCGTGCAGGATGATCCTCGCGGTCAGCCAGACGACTACGTCTGAGACGAACAATCGCGCGTTGCGATCTCGTCTATTACGTGACCCTGGGCCGTCATGCCCATCACGGGTATGACCGTTTAGGTTGTGCACCTATTTGTGGGGCGCATCTTCAGTCTGATCAAACTAGGGATTCTTGTGATTGATCAGCGAGGCTGAGGCCCCATCATTCCGCCGGGTCCCATCATCCCGCCCATCATCCCCTGCATCATCGCGGGCATGCCCTCGGTGACGAAGCCGGTGACTTCCCGAGCGTGGGCGCGAATGGCTTGTGTGAGGTTGGGATCGTCGGCGGTTTCGACAGCGACCACGCCCGTTGGGGTGAGGGTGATCTGGCGGTGGTAGTCGGAGGCGCGGCGGAAGAGGGTCGGCAGGCTTTGGCTCATGCACATGATTTCGCCGCCCTGGTCGAGGTGCGAGTACATGCTCGGCACGTGTTGGTGGAGGAGGGCGGCGAGGTCGGGCGAGTCGGATTCTGTCGTCGTCCGCACACCACCGGGGATCTCCTCGACGGTGCGTCGGATCTCGTTGTGACGGCTGAACATCTCCATGTACATGCTCATGTCCATGCTGGTCGCACCGCCGAATCCGGGGCCGTCGGCGTGGGCGACCCTATTCGACAGCGGGTTCAGCCCAGGTTCACCGATAATGCTGCGTAGCGCATACCCGAGGCCAAGCAGGCCCCCGCCCGCGCCGAGCATCGCCAGCACCTGTCGCCTACTCAATGTGGCCATATCTGAATGATCCACCGCCGCGTGACTCGCCAACATTGAAGTCCAAAGCCGCGACCGGGCACCCCGGCGAAGGTCTCGACGCAGAAGGCCGTCGCTTGTTGACATTACGGCTCACTCGTACAGGTCGGCCACCGATGCGCGTCCCTGAGTTTCGATCTCGGTGCGGCGCCGTTCTTCCTTGAGGTGATCCCACTGGCGCCACTTGTAGCCGCCCGGACCCCACCCCCGGCCTAAGCCCACGCCGTGCGATCGACCTAGGCCGCGTAGCGCCCCGGCAATGGACCTTGTGGCGCCAGGTCCTCGGTGCGGTCGTCGTCAGGGATCAGCCCGAGATCTTCGATGGCGTCTCGACAAAAGCATCGGCCCGTCATCCTGTTTGGGTGGCGGGCCCGACTGCTGTGGTTACGTTCGGTGTCAGAACAAGCCGCCGCGAAGGCCGCCGTGGCCGCCGAGCAGAAACGGCATGTCTCCGTAAGGGTGGTACTGAACGGGGGCAGGGGCGTTGTTGACCTCAACATTGCCGGGCGACTGGCAGACATTTCCCGAGCAGGTCTGCCCAATTGCCGCCGCAGCCGTCGGTGCAGCGGCGATCGCTACCGCAGCCGCACCCGCTGCCAACAGCGGCGCGATGTAGGTCAGTTTGATTCGCATGGTCGTGCTCCTTTGCATCTCCCCTTTGTTGTAACGGAAACTAGCCAGCCTAAGTTCATTCCCCCAGTCGGCGATCTCGTCCGCGCTGCACCAGTGGGGCATGGATGGTGCGGGCGCCCGGAGTACCTGTTAGACGGGCCAGCCCGCCGGACCCACGCGATCGACGATCGACGAAGTGCGCGATCGCCTGCGAATAATGGGCCGTCTGCCCAAAACACGCACTCCGGGCGCCCAAACGGGCCGCTGTGCTCGCCGTAGAACGAAGATCACGGCCTGCCCGGTGGGATGGGATAGGCGGCCAACGCGATCGCAGCGCGACTTCGTCGATCGATCGCGATCAGCGCAGTGCGCGCAGCCTGGTCGCGTTCGCGCCAGGATGCCTTCGAGCGACGGGTCGGATCACCGCCGGGACTGCCACCACTGCATCAAACGGCAACTCGCTGCGATCAACGTGCGGAACTCACCGCGTTCCGCAGGGGGTGCCGTTAGAGCTTGTAACCGATGGCGCGCAGCAGGTCGCGCCGGTCGGCCACGTCGCGATCGGTCTCCACCCCGAGGGGCGCCTGTCCGTCGACGACGCCCACAATGCCACGGCCACGCGGGGTCACCGCGACCAAGATGTCAACCGGATTGGCTGTGGCGCAGTAGATCGTGCAGACCTCGGGCACCGCCTTGACCGGGTTGAGGATGTTGACCGGGAACCCGTCACGCAAGAAGATCACGAAGCAGTGCCCGGCGGCGATGGCCAGCGCATTACGGGTCGCGAGCTCGACGAGTTCAGGATCATTGCCGGTGCGGCGAACCAACCTTGGCCCGGAGGCCTCGCAGAAGGCCAGCCCGAACCGTAGCGACGAGCTCACCCCCACCATCGCCGCATGCAGGTCCTCGACCGTCTTGATGAAGTGCGCCTGCCCGATCACGACATTGAAATCGTCCGGCTTGTCGAGGGCACCACATCCCAGGAAAGCGTCGTTGTGGTCACACGCACATGCTGCCACCCGTACGCCACAGCGACGGTAGGAACGCGCACCAGCGGCCAACGACGAAAACATTGTCGTGATACAAAGCCCAGGTGCCCTTGCTCCCTATTGCCCGATGGGGTCGTCTTCACATTGCTCGTCGTCGTATACGTCGCCGCGTGGGGAATCGCCCGTCGCCAACACAGAAGCTGCGTGATCGGACTGGCGCTGGCGACGGTTGTCGCCGGGGTGTGCCAGATCGGCATAGCATCGACCTACCTCAATTGGTTGACGTCGTGGGCCGTATGCCCAGGCGCATTCGCAACTGGGCCTGATCTGCTGGGCCTTCGACGTTGCCAGGCGGCGTCGCGATCTCAATTCACCCGCGACGCCGTAATTCCGACACGCTCTGCTCATGAATGCAACTGACAGAACAGGTTCGGTGGAGAACGGCGTCCCGCGACCCTTCGGGCTACGGTGCTAGTGGAGCGATCGAAGGAGGCGATGGTCCATGGTTGGTGTGGGGGCACTCGTGACAGGTGCGGCACCGCTAGCCGGTGGTGTTCTGCTCGGCGGCATGGCGGGCACATCGGGACCGAGTGTTCCGGACTTGCGAGCCGTCATCTTTTCGGACCTGGAACTGCTGCAGCGGATTCCGGAAGCCGAGGTGGCCCGTCGAGCCGAGTTAAAGCAAATGCTCGGACAGCACGTCGAGGCCCTCCTCGTGGCTCAAGAGAAGAGTCGGGAGCTTAGGAGGAAGACCAGATATTTCACCGAGCACTGGCGCGACATCGTGCTGTTTGTCACGACCCTGTTGTTCGTCGTGGTTATTTGCTATGCCGACCACCATCGTCCGGTTTGGCTTCCGCTGTTAATTGCGACGATTGTGATGTCCGTGGTAACGGGTATCTCTGTGGTGCGTGGCTTCATGAGGAGCGTTCGGCCCAGTGCCCTTGACGGCGACCACGACCACCGCGACCGCAACCGCGATCCCTAACGAACGGCATGCTGACTGCTGCGGGCGTTAGGCGGGCGGCTTAGACCCGCACGGCGGCCCGTCCGAACAGGGATAGCAGCAGCACTGAAGATATTTGGCACCAGTCGGTCCGGCGACAGGTAAAACTACTCGGCGGCCAACTGGTCGCTGTCGCGAAAACCAGGCCACCCGCGTCGAGCGCTACCGCCCATCTGCGCGCGGCGCCAACTATATGGTTCTCACCGATATCGACTGCCTGCCCCGCCAGATCGCCGAAATCCTCGACCACCGTGCCGCCGACCTCGCCGTCCGTCCCCGGATACACACGCACCCGCACATTCACCGCCACGCGGCGATCGCCGCTATCGCCAGCCGTCCCGCTAGCGCCCTTCACCCGTCTTTTCATCCGTCGTAACGCCTTCGGCGCGAATCGAGGCAGCGTGGCGGCCGTGGGCCTCCACTTCCTTGATGCCCCGGCGCAGTTGGTCGGCTAGATACCATTCCTCGGCGCTATGGGCGACATGTAAGGCCCTGTCGACCGCGAGTCTGGCGTCCTTAAGATGTCCCCGGCGTTCGTCACCAACGGCGGCGATGGCATCTAGTACCGCATTCATGGCTTCTTGACAGGCGCCGGCGAAGCCGGTGAGATTCCGGACCGTCACGCTGATCTCCCTTCGTACTAGGTGCGGACACCAACGTGAATGGCAGCGAAGTCAGAGGCCTAGCCGACTCCACCTTCTGTTACACCTTCTCTGACATCGTCATGCCCAATCTGACACAGCCGTAACCAAATCCGCCCGCATAGCTACGGTTCGAGCGGGCCAATGGAGTGGGCCGCTGACTGACTCTCGGGCTTGGCCAACGGTGGCCCGCCGGTGGGCATCCCGAAGGCGTTCTCGAACCCGAGGGCAACTGGTTGGTGAATGGCGCATGATTTTGTCGCGTACCGCAATCGGGTAACCGCGACGAGGGTGTAGGGCTAGGGCTGTCATAGCCTGGGCAGAGGGTTGTGGTTCATGGTCATTCGGATCGGCACGTGGAATCTGGAGAACTTGTTCAAGCCTCCTAATCCGTTCGCACCGAAGACCGAGGAGGAATACCAGGCCAAGCTCGACGCACTGGCAAGCGCGATAACGCGCATGGACCCCATGTGTTGGCGGTGCAGGAAGTCGGCGACCCGGTGGCCTTAGGCGAGCTTGCTGATCGTGTTGGAGGCACCTGGCACATCGAGACTGCAGCGCCGGAGACCGGCACTGATCACAGCATCCGCGTGGGAGTTCTGTCGCGGCTGCCGCTCACCACCTTTGACCCGGTGGCGGCGTTTCCCGACAAACTGCGAGCGATCCAACAAGGCGACAAGCCAACCGAGAACACGACCGCCATGGGCCGACCGGCGCTGCACGTGCGGGTCCGCATCCAAGACACCGACATCGATCTCATCACTGCCCATTTCAAGTCCAAGCTGCTGACCTTTCCTAATGGCCGATTCAGCCCGCTCGACGAGGGCGAGCGCGCCCGGTTCGGTGCCTACGCCCTGTACCGCCGGGCCGCCGAAGCTGTCACCGTCCGCGCCGCCGCCACCGACCTGCTGACGGGCGACCACGAGGCCTCGGTGATGGTGCTTGGCGATCTCAACGACGAGGTCGAGGCCGCCACCACCCAGATCCTCAACGGCCCGACCGGCTCCGAGATCGGCACCGGCGGCTTCAACCAGCCCGACCACGGCGACCGGCAGCGGCTGTGGAATCTGGCCCCACGCATCCCCGAAGCCCAACGCTTCAGCCGCATCTATCGGGGACGTAATGAACTGATCGATCACATCTTCGTCAGCCACGCCCTGGTCGGAAAGATCGCTCAAGACCACGTCACCATCGACGCTGCCGGACCGACGCCCTCCATCGACGACGACCCCACTAAGAGGCGCGGCGCACCCGGATCTGATCACCGTCCTGTGCTCGCATCGATCAACACATAGCCGGGGTCGCAGTACCCGGTGAGCCGCCTGGCGCCCGATCACAACAGCACGGGGCGCGGGCGCGATGTCGATCGTCTCGATCGTCCAGACCAGGATCGAGATAGGTGGATGTCGGGGTCGGGGAACTGCTCACGAGCGATCATTTTCACCTGCTAAGCCGTGCGACGATGAGCCATGAGGACCAACCGGCTGAATCCCGCCGCCTCGGTGGCCTTCTTGGCCGCCGTGGTGATCGGTATCATCCTCGTCATCCTTTCGCGGAGTAGCCTCATCCCGCCGCAGGTCGGCTGGGTTGGTACGGGCCTCTGGGCGGTCCCGAGCATTGGAGCTTTGGTAGTCGACCGGAGGCACACGACGACCAGCCCGCTGATTACCGACGCCATGGTGATCGGGTTCATCCTCTTAGCGCTCTCGTGGAATCGCGGCGTCCCGCCACTGGTCGGCTGGGTGGGCATGGGCATCTTGACGGTCGCGCTCATTGTCGGCTTGGCGGCGGCAAAAAAGAAGAAACTGAAGGGTGATGCGTAAGGGCGCACCAACTGAAGCGGCTGGCGGTCGGGATGTCAGAGCCCGCGCCCAGGTTGCTGATCGCGCCAGCGGTGAGGTCGGCGATGAGGACACGAAACATACCCGCAACGTCGCCCACACCAAATCTCCGACGCCGTCTACGTTTCCGACTACAGCCGCTACCTATGCAAGGGACGTCTCGGCGCCTGGCGTCATCTCATAGAACCTCGATGTCCAGGAGCGCCCAGGCCACCGCAAGGGCAGCCGCTTCGCGGATGTTGGGCCGGGCGCGGACAGGTCCGAGGTCGGGGGAAGGATCCAGTGGCTTGGGGACCGGACTACTACCAGCGCATCGGTGTCTCGTTCGAGCTGCCCAACCACTATCAGAAACTCACTGGTCTGGAGAATCTGCGGTTCTTCGCCTCGCTGTATGACGGTGCGACGCTGGACCCGATGCAGCTGCTGGACGCCGTCGGGCTGGCCGGCGATGCCAACACGCGAGTGGGCAAGTACTCCAAGGGAATGCAGATGCGGCTGACCTTCGCCCGCTCGCTCATCAACAACCCGGAGCTGCTCTACTTGGACGAGCCGACCTCGGGGCTTGACCCGGTAAACGCCCGCACGGTCAAGAACATGATCGTGGATCTGAAGTCCCGAGGGCGCACCGTGTTTCTGACGACCCACGACATGGCGACGGCCAACGAGTTGTGCGACCGGGTGGCCTTCGTCGTCGACGGTCAGATCGTCACGCTCGACACGCCCACCGAGCTCAAGATCACCCGCGGTCAGCGGCTGGTGCGCGTGGAATACCGCGGCGACAGCGGCCAACTCGACACGGCGGACTTCGCAATGGACGGCCTGGCCGACGACCCGGGTTTCCACGCGGTTCTGCGCGAGCACCACGTGGAGACCATCCACAGCCGCGAAGCCACCCTTGACGACGTGTTCGTGGAGGTCACCGGCAGGCGGCTGACGTGACGCGGCTGGCCAGTGCCCTTCGGCTGGAGGTGACCCTCCAGGTCCGGCAGCGGTTTCTGCACGCAGCGGTATTCTCCGGGCTCATCTGGCTGGGCGTGCTGCTGCCGATGCCGCACCACCTGCGCCCTGTCGCCGAGCCCTACATCCTGTTGGGCGATCTGGCCATCATCGGGTTCTTCTTCATCGGCGGCACAGTGTTTTTCGAGAAGCAGGAGCGCACTCTGGGCGCGGTCATCTCCACCCCGCTGCGGTTCTGGGAATACCTGACCGCCAAACTGACTGTGCTGCTGGGGATTACATTGTTCGTCTCGATCGTCGTGGTCACTGCTGCACACGGGTTCGCCTACCATCTGCCTGCGCTGCTGGGCGGTGTGGTGCTCGGGACGCTGCTGATGCTGCTGGTGGGATTCATCACCTCACTGCCATTTGCCTCCGTCAGCGACTGGTTCCTGGCGGCGACCATCCCCCTCTCGGTGATGTTGGCCCTGCCGGTACTGCACTACAGCGGCGTGTGGCCCAACCCGATGCTGTATCTGATCCCGACGCAGGGACCGCTGCAGTTGCTCGGGACCGCATTCGACCAGCTGACCCTGGCGCCGTGGCAGATCGCGTATGCGCTGGTGTATCCGGCGCTGTGCCTGGCGGGGTTGTGCTGGCTGGCCAACAAGATGTTCGACCGTTACGTGATCGAGCGATCGGGGGTGCTGTGATGGCAACGCCGGCATTGGCTGCTCGCAAGGCGCTAGCGGCGTTCGGCCGCAACGACATTCGCGGAACCTACCGCGACCCGCTGCTGGTGATGATCGTCGTCGCGCCGATAATCTGGACGCTCGGCGTTAAGATACTGACCCCGCTATTTACCGAGATGCTGGCCCCGCGTTACGGGTTCGACCTGGTTCCGTACTACCCCCTGGTGCTCACCTCGTTTCTGCTCCTGACAAGCATCGTCATCGCCGGTGGACTGGGCGCGTTTCTCGTCTTGGATGAGGTCGACGCCGACACCCTGACCGCGCTGCGAGTGACACCGGTGCCGTTGTCCACCTTCTTCGCCTACCGCGCGGGCACCGTCATGGTGGTGACCACGGTCTACGTGGTCACCACCATGACGTTCAGCGGGATACTGGCACCTGCGCTGATCCCGTCCTTGATCCCGATTGGGCTGCTAGCAGGCCTCTCGGCAGTGGTCACGCTGCTCCTGATTGTCGCGGTGGCTAACAACAAGATTCAAGGCATCGCGATGGTCCGCGCCCTGGGCATGCTCATCGCCGGGCTGCCCTGCCTGCCGTGGTTCATCCACTCGCCCTGGAACCTCGCCTTCGGCGTGCTGCCGCCGTATTGGGCCGCCAAGGCGTTCTGGGTCGCCAGCGCCCACGGCACCTGGTGGCCCTACGTCGTTGTTGGCGTCCTCTACAACCTGGCGGTGGCGTGGCCGCTGTTGCGCCGCTTCCTCGCCAAGAACACTTGAGGTGTTTGGACGCGGTTTTCAGCGGACTGTGTGGATTCGGGCAATTGACTGCCGACCCCGACTGCCCCGCGCACCAACACCGCATTCCACCACGGTTCTGATGACAACCAGTCCTTATCGGTAAGGACCATCCAGACTTGGTAGGTCGACGTCAGCGATGGCTCACATGCCGAAGTGCGTGCGACGCACCGCCGCAACGGCTTCCGGTGATCCGCTCAGGTCGACCTGCGCTGCAGTCTGGCGCCCAAAGAGGTAGAGCAGCAGTTCACCCGGCGGACCACTGAGACGAGCCCTCGGCTCGCCTGACCGAACCCTCACCCTCTCATCGGTTCCGGCCCAGTGCACCTCGAGCCCGCAGCCGTGCAGCCGCCGACTCAGGTAGCGGCCGCCGCGGCGAACGTTTCGCCACAAGGCAGCATCCATTGCCGACGTGAGGCCACGGGGCCCGCGCCCATTGGCTCTGCGAACGTCCTCGTGGTGGACAAAGAACTCATTGAGATTGGCCAAGTCGCGCACCCATTGAATGCGGAAGAATCCAGCAGGCGGCCCGGACCGGATGCGAGCCACCAGCCACCCGAACTCTCTGCTTTCGGCCAACATCGCCCTTCGCCGCTCGGCGAACCGCTGAAATGCACCGGGAAGCACGAGGCACGGGCCGGCAACGAGATCGCGTTCTCGCAACACGATGTGGGCGGCGAGATCGTGAGCAGTCCAGCGCTCGATCAATGTGGGTACCGAAGGACCGATCTCGTCGAGGAGATCACACATCTCAAGGCGCTCTAGTTTGTCGAGCGGAACTTCGGCCATGCCGCCGGAGTGTACGGAGCCTGGGGGCCGACACGGTGATGGCGGCGCGACGTGACCATCCCTACCCGGGGCGACGATGATGGGGAGGGGCTGGACTCACAACGCGATCCCGCTTGCGCCACTGGTGCTCGACGCTACGCTACAAAAGTCCTCTCCCGGCGTCCGGTGCACAACAGCACACAGCCGCCGACGCCTAGGTGAGGCGATATGCTTCGGCGGCCTCTAGCATTTCGGTCCACGCCGATAGCTCTGACAGCGTTTCAACGAGCCGGTGGCCGCGATCGGTCAATTGAAATGCAGCGCAACGCCATGCCAGCGTGTCCCAGCTTCCGCCGTCGGTAGTGGTCACTAGGCTGTGTGCGGCCAGGTGCCGCAGCGCCGCAGTCACGCCGCGCCTGCCGGCGCGCGTCACAGCCATAAACTCTGCCACCGTCATGGTTCGATTCGACAGCGCGTCGAGCACCTCGACAATGTTGGGGTGACTGACGAACTCGCCGATGTCGCCCATGCCGCGCGACGGTAAGAGACTAAAGCGGGCTTTGTCGTCGGGGCTTACGGAATCCAACCACCCAGTGGCGGAACTTTTACGGAATCTCTACGGCCGCCGACCGCCAGCTGCGGCTAATCGACATTACGTTCGGAACGTGTCGTCACCGACGTCGCTGATCAAGCGCTTGATTCTGGGTCGGCCGTTTCGCAGCGATCACCTCGGCCATACTCTGCTGCCCAAGAAGATCGCGTTGGCGATCTTTGCGAGCGACCCGTTGTCCTCGGTGGCCTATGCCACCCAAGAGATCCTGCTGATCCTGACCCTGGGCGCGCTGAGCTACCTGTATTTGACCCCGTGGATCGCTGCGGCGGTGGTGTTGCTGCTCGCTGTGGTGGTGTTGTCCTACCGGCAGGTGGTGCAGGCCTATTCCAGCGGCGGCGGCTCCTATGAGGTGGTGTCCAGAAACTTGGGTGCCCGCGCGGGACTGGTGGTGGCGGCTGCGCTTCTGGTGGATTACGTCATGACGGTGGCGGTCTCAGTCGCTGCGGGCGTGGACAACATCATCTCGGCGGTTCCGGAGCTCAATCCGTATCGGGTGCTGATCAATATCGGTTTCATCGCGGTGTTGACCGCGATGAATCTGCGCGGGGTTCGTGAGTCGGGGCGGGCGTTCGCCGTGCCGACCTACGCCTTCATCGCCGGTGTGATGGCGATGATCGCCATCGGCTTGGTGCGCGCGCTGCTGGGTGATGCGCCGCAGGCCGAAAGCGCGCACTACGGCATCCACGCCGAACAAGCGGGACTCAACACCCTCGCCATTGCGCTGCTGGCATTGCGCGCCTTCTCCTCGGGCTGTACCGCACTGACCGGCGTGGAGGCCATCTCCAACGGCGTGCCCGCCTTCCGTAAACCCAAGGCGCTCAACGCCGCCCGCACGATGTCGTGGATGGGCGCCCTTGCCATCACCATGTTCGCCGGTGTCACCGCGCTGGCGCTGATCGCCCATACCCGGGTGGTGGAAAACACCTGCGATCTCATCGGATTTCCTGGCGACTGCAACCGCGACGCGCAGCGCACCGTGATCGCTCAGATCGCCGCGGCGGTGTTCGGCAACAACAGCATCATGTTCTATTACCTGCAGGCCGTGACCGCGCTGATCCTGATCCTGGCCGCCAACACCGCCTACAACGGTTTTCCGCTCCTGAGTTCGATCCTGGCACAGGACCGCTACCTGCCCCGGCAGCTACATACCCGTGGGGACCGGTTGGCGTATTCCAATGGCATCATCCTGCTCGCCGTGATCGCCGGTGGTCTCATCTATGCGTTCGGCGGGTCGACGACCCGTCTGATCCAGCTCTACATCTTGGGTGTTTTCACCTCCTTCACGCTGTGCCAAACGGGCATGGTGGTGCACTGGAACCGGGAATTGCGCAACGCCGATAATCGCGCCGATCGGCTGAGGATCCACCGCTCGCGGGCGATCAACGCGTTCGGCGCGTGTTTCACCGGTGTCGTGTTGGTGGTGGTGATGGTCACCAAGTTCACTCACGGCGCCTATCTGGTGGTCATCGCGATCCCGGTGCTGTGGATCGTGATGCGGGCGATACAACGGCATTACGCCAGCGTGCGTTCCGAACTGCGCATCGATGACGAGGACGAGCAAGTCAAGCCGAGCAGGGTGCACGCCATCGTGCTGGTCTCCAACTGGCACAAGCCCACACTGCGGGCACTCATGTTCGCCAAGGCGACCAACCCGGACACCCTGACCGCATTGACGGTGAACGTCGACAACGCAGACACCAAGGCACTGCTTGAGGATTGGGAGAACCAGAACACCGACATCCCGCTGAAGGTCATCGAATCGCCGTACCGCGAGATCACCCGGCCCGTCATCGATTACATCAAGCGACAGCAAAAGAGCGGGCCTCGTGACGTCATCAACGTCTACATCCCCGAATACGTCGTGGGCCGGTGGTGGGAAAACCTGCTGCACAACCAGAGTTCGTTGCGGCTCAAGGGCAGGCTGCTGTTCGAACCCGGCGTCATGGTCACCAGCGTGCCCTGGCAGCTGCGGTCAACCGAGCACCGAGATCTGACCCGCGTCGACCACCTCGCCGGCGACGTCCGTAGCGGCATTGACCGCGCCGCGCCAACCGAAACCGGCATGGCCAGAGGCGGTTAGCAGTGAACCGTCGGGAATCCGTCCGAGCAGCCTGGCACTGGCCAAACACCATGGCGTCTGGGTCCTTCAGGTGGGATCGACGCGCAACGCATCGGGCTCGGCTCGGCGGGCCGCGGTAAAGGGTCGGACGCCGTGATGCGGGTACTTGTGATCGACGACGAGCCGCAGATCCTACGAGCGCTGCGGATCAACCTGTCGGTACGCGGTTACGAGGTGAGCACCGCAGCGACGGGAGCCGAAGCGTTGCAGGCCGCCGCGCAGCGCAAACCCGACGTGATCGTGCTGGATCTGGGGCTGCCCGACATGGACGGGATTGGGGTGCTCAAGGGCCTTCGCCGGTGGCTGACGGTGCCGGTGATCGTGTTATCGGCACGCACCGACTCCAGCGACAAGGTGGCCGCATTAGACAGCGGCGCTGACGACTACGTGACCAAACCCTTCGGCATGGACGAATTCCTGGCGCGGTTGCGCGCGGCTCTCCGGCGGGCCGCTGCCACGACCACCACCGAGTCACCCGCCGTTGAAACCGCCGCATTCACAGTCGATCTCGCGGCCACAAAGGTCATCAGGAACGGGGCCGAAGTGCACCTGACGGCAACCGAATGGGCCCTGCTGGAGATACTGGTACGCAACCGCGGCAAGCTCGTCTCACGTGAAGAGCTGCTCGCCGAAGTCTGGGGACCGGCGCACACAAAGGAAACCCATTACCTGCGCCTCTATTTCGCGCAGCTGCGCCGCAAACTCGAAGACGACCCATCACATCCACACCACCTACTGACCGAAGCGGGAATGGGATACCGCTTCCAACAGTAAGCGGCAGTAGTACGTTCGACACCCACCCGGAGTCAACACGTCGTCAAAACCAAGCGCTCCGCCGGTATTCGGTGAACTGCGACTCGATACGCCGTGTTGAGATCCTCAGAACCTCAACGCTATCGAACATGCCCTCGAACTGACCCACAGCAAGCTAACCGCGTCCCCGAACGAGGTGCTCGCCAATGATCTCGCTGCGGTGCCCAACGGCTAATCCGCGCAAGGACGCAAACCGCCACTGGTATTCCTCGAGCGACTCTCCCCGTGCTATTGATCAATAGCGCACTTCCACTGACCATGTCGGTCAACGACGCGGTTGCCCGATGTTTCGGTGATCGAGCGTCGTCGCCGCGCTCACCCTGCTCGCTTCCGTCGCGAGGCGGTCTTGGATGTGCGCAGCCGATAGGAGTCGGTTCCCGTTTCGAGAATGTGTGCGTTGAACGTGATCCTGTCGACGATCGCGGCGACCAGCCTCGGGTCGGGGAAGACTCCACGGTGACCTTCTCGACTCCCAGTTCGATCAGCTGATCGGCCAGGTCAGTGACCGCGCCGGTGGTGGCCTGTACGTCCCACACCTTGCTGACCCGCCGACGCTCGCGCGGAGTCCGCACGCACACCGTGCCGGATGCCTTGGCCACGTCGACGGCGCATACCCGTTCGATCACCAGCTCGTGTTCGGCGTCAGGAATCTCCTCCGGCACCGATCCTTGCTTCGGTCTTGATCTCAATTCGCTTGTCCTCCAATCACATCCAACATTCCATGGGCGGGTAGCCTGGGGGCCTCGGTCAAGGGAACCGAAAGTCTGACCGGCGTGCTCGAAGCAACAGTGCGTGACCCTTCCAGGTCGGGCCCCGGCGCCAGGCTCATGTCCGGGTTCGCTGGTCCCAAGAAAACATCGGCGTCGGCAGGCGACCCGACCCCATTTTCACGCCTGCGAGGCGTCCCGGAAACGGAACTGGGGGCTCATGTGAATCGTGCCCCTACTTCCGCGTCGACCCGCTGGAACGCGAAGGCATGGTGGCCAAACGCTTCGACCTCAAAGTGCAGCTGGAGCGTGCAACGGTCATCAATGCCGCGCAACACATGCTCGACCACCTCAACGCCCGCATCCAGCACTGCGACGCCATCATCGATGGAATCGACCATTACATCGCCGATCTCCCTGAGTCTGAACGGCAAGCCATCGCCAGCGCCCTTGATGCCATGGCAGACATCCGCCGCCGCGCGACCACGCCGCGTCGCATCGACCTGCGTGCCCACCTGCGACAGGAAGCCGGGTAGTGAGTACCGACGCGGCCATCATTGCCCTCGTCCGCTACAACCAGACCCGCAGTGAAGCCAAAAAGGACGCCGTCCGCGCCGCGGTCGCCCGTCTCACCGAAGATGCACACCACACCATCAATCAGTCCCTGGTCGCCCGTCACGCGGGAGTCTCGCGGGAATTCATCAACACCCATCCCGACCTCAAAGAGCTGATTAACGCCGCCGCGGCGGCGCAATCGAAGAGTGGCCGCGGCGCGGCCCCCACGCGGAGCGTCGCTGCAGAGGTCAGCGGGTTGCGCGCCCAGAACCGGACGTTCGCCGACACCATCGCCCACCAGAAATCAACCATCGCCGATTTGCGGACCACGATCGAACAGCTTCGCCACCAACGCAAACTCCACCTGGGCGCGCAGCTCGCGGCAAAGGTCATCGATCCCGACGCCCATAGTCGGTTGCAGCTTGATCATGACCGGCTCGCCGTCGACAAGCGGCAACTTCAGGCGCGCGTCATCGAATTGGAACGCACAGTCACCGAACTGCGTGACGACCTGGCCGCCTCCCGGCGAGCCCATGCCGAAGATCTCGCACAACACGCGCCAAACACAGGCGAAGGCGCCCCGGTCATCCCGTTCGGCGGAGACCGACCATGAACGTCGTTGCGGGGGTGGAGACCGCCAGACGGGTTGGGGCGGACCACGTCCCACGCCGCTGGGTGGTGCGTCAGCGTTGGGAATCGGCTCCTCGTTACTCGTCCGGAGCCGGGAACCGCAATACAGTGCACCTATGGAGTTCGTGACTGACGGCTTATCTGTAACGCCGCACACCGACTGCGTTGTTTGAGCTGATCTACACGTCAGTGCCATGTGTAAGACGTTGCGCGAAATCGGGTTTTGTGGTCTACATGTAACCGACGATAATCAGGCGGCGTCAGTCGGTGACTTAAGGCCGCTGCGGTTCGTCCGTGCGTTGCAGCGCCTCAGCCGGACTCCCGAAGCGCTCGCCCAACCGGCGACGGGCGGCACGTCGGCGTCGGCGGTTGCATAACGCGATGACGTCGCCGCGCTTGATGCCGCGTTCGGTCAGCGCTCCCGCCAGCCTGCGGACCCGGTCGTTCCACTCCGCCCACGTCCACGTTCGGCCCAGATAGGTCATGGCCTCGGTGTCGGGCTTGGTTTCCGCCCAGTGCGCCAGGCGTTCGTCGAGAAAGCGGGGGTCAGGCAGGTCAGACATGACTTGAGCGTGCCATGACGGGCGCGCTCGTCACTCGGCTTTGGCGGGAACGCGGCGGCCTGCCAAGTACGTCGCGCGCACCTCGAGGTCGGCGATGGTCGCCGGCGCCACGACGCACGGATCGGCCGACAGCACCACCATGTCGGCCGGAGCATCCTTCGACGGGCATCTCGAAAATCGTTCCGAAGAAATTTCGGGTTCGTGTCGATTTCGGGGGGTTGTCGTTCGACGTAGTTACGAGGGCACGATGGACGGTGCCCCTTCCACCCATCTAGAAGGAGACGGAACAATGGCGCGTTACATGCTGATCATGAGGGTCTCTCCCGAGGCCGAGGCACTGATGTCCGAGCAGGAGATCGACTTCGATGACGTCATCGAATCGATGGGCCGCTTCAACGAGGAGCTCATCAAGGCCGGTGTGCTGCTGGCCGGCGAGGGCCTGACCGGGCCGGAGGAGGGCTTCGTCGTCGACTTCGACGCCGATCCCCCGGTCGTCACCGACGGGCCGTACACCGAGGCCAAGGAGTTGTTCAACGGCTTCTGGATCCTCGACGTGTCCTCGAAGGAGGAGGCCAAGCAGTGGGCTCGCAAGGTGCCGCTGGGCAAGGGCGTGAAGCTCGAGGTGCGCAAGGTTTCCGAGACCGCGGACTTTCCGCTGGACAACCCGTGGATCGAGAAGGAGATCCAGTGGAAGGCCGACCTGGCCGAGAAGATCGCGGCCCAGGCGCGGGCCGACGCGGACAAGTTCGCGAAGAGCTGAGGCGTCGGGACGTTTCGGCGCATCGACCCGGCTACCTGGCGCGGATTCGGAGGTCCGCCGGCACGTCGCGTTCGGTCGAGCCGCCGCTCACTCACCTACCTGACTCACGCCGAACCCCCGGCCCTTGCCACCAAATCTGTAACACGTTCTAATCTGGGGCCATGACTTCCGCCGTTGCCTCTTCGCGCGAGCGCTCATCGGGCGACCTGCTGCGCCATCCGATCCACTCCGGGCACATCACCGTCAGCGCGCTGAAGCGCCACAAGGACAAGCCGGTGCTGTTCCTAGGCGAGACGACGTTGACCGGCGGAGAGCTCGCCGACCGCATCAGCCAGTACATTCAGGCGTTCGAGGCGCTGGGTGCGGGCACCGGCAGCATCTCGGGGCTACTGTCGCTGAACCGGCCCGAGGTGCTGATGATCATCGGCGCCAGCCAGACGCAGGGCTACCGGCGCACGGCACTACACCCCCTCGGGTCGCTGGACGATCACGCCTTCGTGCTGTCCGACGCCGAGGTGACGTCGTTGATCATCGATCCGAACCCGATGTTCGTCGAACGGGCGCTCGGCCTGCTCGAGAAGGTGCCCTCGCTGAAGCAGATCCTGACCATCGGGCCGGTGCCCGAGGCGCTGGCGGGGCACGCGGCCGTCGACCTCACCGCCGAGGCTGCGAAGTACGAGCCCAAGCCGCTGGTCGCCGCGGACCTTCCGCCGGACCACATCGGCGGCATGACGTACACCGGCGGCACCACCGGCAGGCCCAAGGGCGTCATGGGCACGACGCAGTCGATCACCACCATGACGACCGTTCAGCTCGCCGAGTGGGAGTGGCCCGAGAACCCGCGGTTCCTGATGTGCACTCCGTTGTCGCACGCGGGCGCCGCGTTCTTCACCCCGGTGATCGTCAAGGGCGGCGAGCTCATCGTGCTGACGAAGTTCGATCCCGCCGAGGTGCTGAAGACCATCGAAGAGCAGAAGATCTCGGCGACCATGCTGGTGCCGTCGATGATCTACGCACTGATGGACCATCCCGACTCGCACACCCGCGACCTGTCCTCGTTGGAGACCGTCTACTACGGCGCCTCGGCGATGAACCCGGTGCGCCTGCGGGAGGCCATCAAGCGGTTCGGCCCGATCTTCGCGCAGTACTACGGTCAGTCCGAGGCGCCGATGGTCATCACCTACCTGGCCAAGGGCGACCACGACGAGAAGCGGCTGACGTCGTGCGGACGGCCGACGCTGTTCGCCCGCACCGCGCTGCTCGGTGACGACGGCCAGCCGGTGCCCCAGGGCGAGGTCGGTGAGATCTGCGTGTCGGGGCCGCTGCTGTGCGGCGGCTACTGGAAGCTGCCCGACGCCACGGCCGAGACGTTCCGCGACGGCTGGATGCACACCGGCGACCTGGCCCGCGAGGACGAGGACGGCTTCTGGTACATCGTCGACCGCACCAAGGACATGATCGTCACCGGCGGCTTCAACGTGTTCCCGCGCGAGGTGGAAGACGTTGTCGCCGAGCATCCGTCGATCGCACAGGTGTGCGTGATCGGCACGCCCGACGAGAAGTGGGGCGAGGCCGTCACCGCGGTGGTGGTGCTGCGCCCCGACGCCGCTACGGACGAGGAGTCCGTCGCGGCGATGACCGCCGAGATCCAGGCGGCCGTCAAGGACCGCAAGGGGTCGGTGCAGTCGCCCAAGCAGGTGATCATCGTCGACTCGGTGCCGGTGACCGCGCTCGGCAAGCCCGACAAGAAGGCCGTGCGGGCGCAGTTTTGGGCGGGCGCCGAGCGCTCCGTGGGCTGAGTCCTACTTCGCGCTGCCGGTAAACGCAGCCGGTGCCGACGCTGGGGGCAAAGCGCCCGGTGATGCCGAGTGGTCGAGCGAAGCGAGTGTGAGGACGACTGCGCATGCGAGCGCGACGAGCCCACCGACGATCATGCCGATCTTGTAGATCACCGCTGCCCCTCCCATTTGTAGACGGTCACCTCGGGCTGTCGGATTTCCACACCGTCGCCGTCGACCCACCCCGGCCGGTCGGTGGCGGCGACGAACATGTGCTGATCGGGCGACGACGCCGAAACGGTGGCGACCGACTTGTGCTGATCAGGGTCGAACCGCGTTCCAGCGGCGGGTTCGATCTTCGTCACCCCCGCTCGTTTCAACGCCTGCGCAAGGTAGATCCGAACGCCCTCGATCTCGAACGTGTCATACGCGCCGATCAACTCGCCGACCATCAGCCGCACCCGGCCGTTGTCCGCGCCGGCGGGCACGGCGTCCTCCGCGGGCTTGGTGGCGGCGGGCACGGATGCGGGCCGGTACTGCGGCGTCGGCGGCTGCCACTGCACGTCATCCCGGATCGGCACCGTCCTCGGCGGCGAAACCCTGGGCGGCGGAGCCCAATTCGCGGTGGGCGGCCCGGCCTTCGACGTGATCGCTCGCAGACAGTATCCGAAGCACACCGCGCCTGCGAGCAGGCCGAGGACCAGCAGCAACCTGATTGGACTGAAGTCGATGCTCATCGCGTAATCCCACCCCCGGACCGCCGTGCCCGATACCGAAGTCATAGCACGACGGATCACCGCCCGTAGCGACATTGGACGCGGTCAGTCGAGCGGGCGAAACGAACCGCCGTCGAACTCCGGGATTGAGAAGATCGGCGTCGGCAGATACCGCGTCCACCGCCACTTTGGGGTCTATCTTGATTCCAGCACCGGGACGGTTACGTGGACACCGGGGGGTGATCGCATGGTGTACGTGCGCAATGACGCTCGCAGCCCGACACTCGCGAGAGTCCACCAACTGCTCGACACGGTCGACGAGCTGAGCGGCGCCGATGCGCGCAGCCCGTTCGCCGAAACCCGCGCACGCCTGGCCGTCCCGCTGATCGTGGCACTGGTCGGCCGCTCCAGTTCGGGCAAGTCCACGCTGCTCAACGCACTGGTGCGCAACCGGGTCGCGGCCACTGACGAGACCGAGTGCACACGCGTCGTGACGCTGTACCAGGATGGCCAACCGCCCCGCGTCGAGGTGTTCGGGCTGGACGGCGGAAAGTCGGAAGAACCTGGTGTGCCTCCCAAGACCTATGGGCGATCGGCAGATGAGATCGACTACGCCCTGGCGTACTTCCAGTGCGACCGGCTGCGCGAGGACTACCGCGTCATCGACACGCCGGGATTGTCGACGAACACCGCGCAGTCGGAGCGTGCAACCCGGCGCGCCTTGCTGGGACCGACGAAAATGCCGAAGCCCGACGTCGTTCTGTTCGTCACCAAAGAGGTCGAGCTGCTCGCCCAGGAGAAGGACTTCCTCGGCGACATCGGAGCGACGCGTCGAAATACGTTGTTCGTCGCCTCGTGCGCCGATCGCGCTGGCGGAAACGTGTTCGAGCGCGACCCTTTCGCGGTTGCCCGAGAGATCGCGGACAAGATGGCTGACAGGCATGCCGGCCTCGCGATGGACGTCGTCCCCGTCTCCGGAAAGCTCGCCGAGGCCGGCGAATTTGGCATCGAGCGACGCGACGCTCGCATTATTGCAGGCCTTCAGCCGATCAACGACGCCCTGGATTGGGAGCTGTTGTCGAGCGATCAGTCCACCGGCGAACTGGCAAGACTCCAGGAACTCGTTGGCCAGTACGGGATCGTGCATGGACGCGAACACGCCGCACAGGGACCCGTGTACTTCTCCGACTGGCTCAGTCAGCGATCGGGTATCGACGCGCTCCACCACGCGATCAAGACATGCTTCCTACGTTCCGCCGACGTGCTGAAGGCCAGGACGGCACTCGAGGACATCCGCACGATCGCAGAGCAGAGCGGCCAAACCGTTTGGAGGACCGCAGTATTGAAGGCAGTGGGCCATGCTCGGGCCGACGACGCCCTGCATCCGATCCGTGAGTTGGCCGCCGTCGAAACCCTGACGAAGTGGGACCCCCAACACCCCCTCATCGAGGAGTTCGATGAAGTCGGCGGAATCACCGCCGACGGGACGCGGTTCGGCCTGGACGCCAAGGCGTCCGCGCGAGACGTCCGCCGGGTGATCGAAGAACGCATCGCCAAATGCCAAGAACGCCAATTGGGTTCACCTCCACCAGCCGAGGCGTTGGCGTTACCCGTCTTGCGATATTCCTACCTACTGCTTCACCGAGGTGCCCAAGATGGCTGAGCGCGATCCGAATGCGCAGGCATCGACCACCGGCGGGCGGGCGGCGGCTCCGGACGAGCTGATCCAACGGAGTTGTGAACTGCTCACGCGACACGGGGAATCCGCGCTCGTCGAGGCAGTCAACCGGGTTCGCGCGCTGCCGCCACCATCCCGCACAGTGGTCGTCATCGGCGAGGTCAAACGTGGAAAGAGCTCGCTGGTCAACTCACTGCTCGGGCGGTTGGGCGCAGCACCGGTCGGCGTCGACATCACCACCTCCGCCCACCTACGGTTCGTGCCACCCACGACCCAATTCCCCGACGGCACGGTGCGGCTGGAGTTTCCCGTCAAGCAGTTCCAAGAGATCGCTCCAGAGGAATTGGCCGACTGGGTCACGGTCAGCGGCACGATGGTGAACGATCCCACCGTCGAACGGCTTCCCATCGCCGCCGAGATCAGTGCCGAGGCAATGCACCTGCCCGGGGTGAACATCGTCGACACCCCAGGCGTCAACGGACTCAACCCGAGCCACATCGAGTCGGCCGTCACCGCCACCAAGGGCGCCAGCGTGTTGCTCATGGTGTGCGATGCGACGGCCTCGATCAGCAAGCCGGAGTTGGACTTCCTGCGGCGCGTCAGCGCCGAGATCGGTTCCGTGGTACTCGCCGTCACGAAGACGGACCTGGCCACTCGACATGGCCAGGCCATCATCGACGAGAACAGGAGGATCCTGGCAGAGCATGCCCCGAGGTTCGCCGGGATCGACATCCTGCCGGTTTCGAACCTCCTGGCGGCGAGCGCCATGAAGAGCTCAGACCCCGAGCGCGCCGACAGGGGCTGGGCTGTCTCAGGTATCCCCGGGCTCGCGCAGCGCCTGCTGCACCTCCTCAGCGACGGCCAGCGCATGCACACCGTCAACACGATCACGGCCGCGCTCACCGCCATCGAGAAGGTCACGGTCGACGTTGGGAGGAGCCGCGCTGTCTATCTCGACGCCCCGCGCGTCGTCTCGGACACGACCGAACAGCGGGCCCGGCTCCAACAACTCAAGGCGCGCCGGAGCGAATGGATGCCGCGGTTCAACGGTGAGCTCGTCAAGGCCGCGCTCCTGTCGACGAGCTACATGCGGGAACAAAGCGACCGCCTACTTGAGGAATGGGAGGCAAAGATCGACGACCAGTCGATCATGGCGGTTGCGCGCTCTTCCCAAGCGACGCTCGGCCAGATCACCATCGACCTTGAAGCGCTCGCGGCGCGCGTCGGCCTCTACTACCAGGACGCCATCAAGCCGATCGTGTACGAATTGCTCGCCGAGACTCAAGTTCGAGACGAATTCCTCTCGGGCATGTTCGGCCCGCTCGACGACTTGCACTTGCCCGGGACCGGACAGTTCACGCCGTGGAAGGACTTCTTCGACCCCGAGCTCGTCAACATCCTGATGGGCGGCGGGGGGCTCATGGCGATTCCCGTCGTCGGCATGGTCATCGGACCGGCATGGGGGGTCTTCGCGGTCGGATTCAAGGCGATGAAGGCCGGCAAGACGAATCTTCGTGACCGCCTTCGGGAAGCAGTCTCCGACGTCGGTGAGGAACTCGATCACGCCATCAAGGTCATCCAGAACGACATCGCCGTCGAACTGCAGCAGACGTACGAGCAGTTGCTCAACAGGTCGATCGCCGAGACCGATGCGCTGCTCGCACGGGCTGACGAAGAGGCGGCGCAATCCGTACGCAAACTCCAGAACAAGATCGCCGAGTTCGACGACCAGCTTGAGGAATTGACGGATCTGGAGCAAGAACTCACCAGCGTGACCACGAAACTGTCGCGAGGGTGACCCGAGCATGCACGCCACGAAGGGATACGTGAATGCCGCCTGAACGTTCGTGCCATCTGGCGATCGACTTCGGTACGTCCAATACGACGGCCGCGTATCGCATCGGGGATCAGCCGCCCGCCGTGTTGCGACTCACGCCTGTGGGGAATCTCCTGCCGTCGGCGGTCTTCATAGAAGATGACGGCACCTTTTCGACCGGCCAGCGCGCCATCAATTCCGCCGCCTTCGACGTAACGCGGTTCGAGGCGACGCCCAAACGGCAACTCGACTTCGGGGAAGTGCTGATGGGTGGTCGCCAGCGGCCTGTGACTGACCTGGTCGCCGCCGTGTTACGCAACGTGCTCGCGACCGCGCGGGAACGCGTTGGCGGCGGGTTCGACACCGTGGTGCTGACCCATCCGCAGGCATGGGACGACATCCTCAAGAACCGGCTGACCGAGGCGGGCCTCAAAGCGGGCATCGACGAGCATCAACTCGCCTTGGTCGCCGAACCTGAGGCCGCCGCGCGGTTTTACTCCCATTTCTACCCATCCGAATTGCCCGCGAACGGCAAGGCATGCGTGTTCGATCTCGGTGCGGGCACACTGGACATCGCCGTGCTGGAGAAGCGCGGAGACGACTTTGCGTTGCTGAAGGCCGCAGGCGATCCGGCGCTTGGCGGGCTCACCTTCGATGCGCACATTCGCGCGTGGTTGCTGCGTGAAGTTCAGGACAGCCCCGACCTCGTCGCGGCAGCCTCCAAGAGAAGTACCCGCCCGGATCTGATGGACAGCATCCGTCGGGCTAAGGAAGACCTGACCGACAGCCCGCGAACCAAGATCCCGATACCGGGCATGGCCGAAACCGCGCGCGGGTGGGTGCAGCTCAGGCGCGAGGAGTTTCAAGGTCTCATTGCGAACGACGTGTCGCGCGCCGTCGAGCTGACCAAGCAGACCCTCGAGCAGGCGGGAGCCGCCCATGCGGGGTCGGTGCTGCTTTATCTGACCGGAGGAGCCAGCAGCGTCCCCCTCGTTCAAGAGCGGCTCAACCAGGCGAAAAACGCTCGCATCGAGCGGCCGAAGATCCGAAGACCGTCGTTGCCGCTGGGGCACTGCTTGTTCCGGGCGTCCTGAAGACCCGCAACGGGCGCCTGCCACCCAAGCCACCCCCACCTCGCACCGGACACGTCATCTACGCGCCGACTCTGCCGACCACGGGTTCGGTGCGCCGTGTCTTCAAGAGGCAGGGCGACGCGGTCAAACCGAACGACGCACTGCTCGATCTAGTGGCGGGTCGTGCGCTGTATGCGATATACGCACCCGTCGGAGGCCGGTTCGTTCACCAAACCGTCAACGTCGGTTCCCCTGGTCTCGACGAACACCGATCTCGGGGTCATCGGGGACACGGACCTGTCGCCCAGCGATCGCACGACACTGCCGTGGATGTACGCGTGGGCCCGGGAACTTCCGCCGGACTACGTACCGCTGCCTCCGCATGCACAGCCGCCACGCAGCCCGGCGCCCCCTCCGACGCCTGCCGCGGCGCCCCCTCCGAGCCGGGCCACTCCAACACCCCCTCCGCCACCGGCCCCGCTGTTGGCTCCGGCTACTCCAGCGCCTGCTCCGCCGCCAACGGCCCCGTTATTTACTCCGGCGGCTAGCTCGCCGCCGCCTGCTGCCGAGCCTCCCGCGGTAACTCAGGAGGCGCTTATTCATCCGCGTGTGAACGGTAAGGCGACGCTCGCGCTGGTCTCGTCACTGCTTCTCGGCTTGTGCTGGGGCGTCGGCGGCGTCGCGGCGATCGTGCTCGCATTGATGGCGAAATCGGAG
>CAVQRJ010000004.1:0-366755 GCA_963715215.1 uncultured Actinomycetota bacterium | reverse complement strand
GCCGCAGGCGTGGTGTGCTCGTCGGCCGGCAATCACGCGCAGGGGTTCGCGATGGCGTGCCGCTTGATGGGAATCCACGGGCGCGTGTACGTCCCCGCAAAGACTCCCAAAGCAGAAGCGCGACCGTATTCGCTACCACGGCCGCGAATACATCGAGTTGATCGCCGTCGGAAAGACCTACGACGAAGCCGCCGCGGCCGCGCTCGAGGACGTCGGGCGCGAACCGGCGCCACACTGGTACCGCCCTACGACGATCCGCGCACGATGGCGGGTCAGGGCACGATCGCGGTGGAGCTCCTCGACCAACTCGACGATGAGCCGGACCTGGTGATCGTCCCGGTCGGCGGGCGGCGGCGTATCGCCGGGATCACGACGTACCTCGCCGAACGCACCACACGTTCTTCAGTGCTCGGCGTCGAACCTGCCGGTGCCGCGGCGATGATCGCGGCGCTCGCCGAAGGGCAGCCGGTCACGCTCGAGCACGTCGATCAATTCGTCGACGGCGCCGCGGTGAACCGCGCGGGCGACCTGACCTACGCGGCGCTTGCCGCAGCGGGGGAGACGGTGCCACCACCGCGCCGTCGACGAAGGCGCGGTGTGCACGGCGATGCTCGACCTGTACCAGAACGAGGGCATCATCGCCGAGCCCGCAGGTGCGCTGTCAGTCGCGGCCCTGCTCGAAGCCGACATCGAGCCGGGATCCACCGTCGTGTGCCTGATCTCGGGTGGCAACAACGATGTGTCCCGCTACGGCGAGGTACTCGAGCGCTCGTTGGTGCACCTCGGGCTCAAGCACTACTTCCTCGTCGACTTCCCGCAGGAGCCGGGTGCGCTGCGGCGGTTCCTCGACACCGTGCTGGGCCCACCGACGACATCACCCTGTTCGAGTACGTGAAACGAAACAACCGGGAGACGGGCGAGGCGCTGGTCGGCATCGAACTCGGCTCGGCCGCCGACCTCGAAGGGCTGCTCGAGCGGATGAAGGCCTCTGACATCCACGTCGAAACCTTGGAGCCGGGCTCGCCCGCCTATCGCTACCTGCTCTAGGCCGGGACGGCGACGGCGATACCCGCTAGGCTGCGACCTCGACCAGCACCAACGATTCGTCGTTGGCGCGAAAGATCGGCTCGAGTGGCACGTCGAACTCGGCGGCCACCGCCGAGAGAGAGGTTGACCACTGCCGATCGAGGTGGGAGATGCCGCCCACCCCGGTCCGCGTCAACAACAACGCGACTGTCGTGCCCGGTTCTAGATCGTGCAGAAGTGTCCGTAGCGCTGACATGAGGTTTTCTATCACCGGACGCTCTGGCGAGGGCCCGATCTCCACATCACAGAGCACCTTGATGAGGCAACGGTCTCGCCCCATGAAAGAGAAGCACAGGAGTCGCTCACCGAAGCCGAGGGGACCCATCAACGCGCGCCAGCGCTGACGTAGATCGGCGGCTGAATACGCGGGGTCAGTTGCGGTTTCGACCGGCGGGATCGGCAGGAGTTCTCGACGCATGCGTGCATCATCTGCGCTCAGGGGCCTCTGCGAAGATCACCATCCACAGGCGTGGCCTCGCTGTGGATCAAATGTTGACAGTCCGCAAAATTGCGAAAGAATGCCCGTCCAGCCGTGTGGCATCAGGGCCGACGGTCGGCTCACCCCAGGCCAAAACGCGCTCGCCAGTCACCGGCACCGTCACCTCTTCGGCGTTCAGGTTGCAAACGATCGCCAGCGAGCCGCGGTGCATGACAACCCACCGCTGGTCTTCGTCGTAGTCGACCTTCAAATCGTCCAGCCACGGATCGGCCATGTCCGGTTCGTCCCGCCGAAGCGCCAGAAGGCTGTGATAGACGTGACGTAACCGTCCGTGATCGCCGTCCTCGATTTCGTCCCATTTCAGCTTCGATCGTTGGAACGTCGCGGGGTCCTGCGGGTCAGGGATTTCGTCTGCGTCCCAACCGTGTTCGGCGAACTCGGCTTTCCGGCCCTCGGCGGTGGCCCTGGCCAACTCGGGTTCTGGATGGGAGCTGAAGAACTGGAACGGGCTCGACGAACCCCACTCTTCGCCCATGAAAAGCATTGCCGTATAAGGTGACCCGAGTGCAAGGGCAGCCTTCACGGCGAAGCTGGCCGGACGTCAGATTTTGCGACGGCCGATCGCCCATCGCCCGGTTGCCGACCTGATCGTGGGTGAGGGTGTAGGCCAGCAGTCGGGTGGCCGGGATCGTCGCGGTGTCCAGCGGACGGCCGTGCCGCCGATGACGGAACGACGAGTACGTGCCCGCGTGGAAATAGCCGTGCTTCAGCGTTTGCGCCAGTGTCTCGAGTGATCCGAAGTCGCCGTAGTAGCCTTGGCGTTCACCCGACACCGCGGCGTGGATCGCATGATGGATGTCGTCGTCCCACTGCGCGGTCATCCCGTACCCACCGCGGTCGCGGGGCGTGATCAGGCGAGGGTCGTTCTTGTCGCTCTCGGCTATCAGCGACAGTGGCCGGCCGAATTCCGCTGCCAGCGCATCGGTCTCGGAGGCCAGTTCCTCGAGGATATGCACCGCGGTGGTGTCGACCAGCGCGTGCACGGCGTCGAGGCGCAATCCGTCGGCATGGAAATCCCTCATCCAACGCAGCGCACACTCGATGACGTAGCGGCGCACCTCATCGGCGCCGGTGTCGGCGATGTTGATCGATTCGCCCCACGGGTTGCTGCCCGTCGACAGGTACGGCCCGAACTTCGGCAGATAGTTGCCCGAGGGGCCGAGATGGTTGAAGACCGCGTCGATCAGCACACCAAGGCCACGGTTATGGCAGGCGTCGATGAGCCGCACCAGCCCGTCTGGTCCGCCGTACGGTTCGTGCACGGCGTACCACAGCACGCCGTCGTAGCCCCAGCCGTGTGTGCCCCCGAACGCGTTGACCGGCATGATTTCGACGAAGTCGATACCGAGATCGACCAGATAGTCCAGCTTTTCGATGGCCGAGTCGAAGGTACCTTCGGGTGTGAAGGTGCCGATGTGCATTTCGTAGATCGCCCGACCCTCGATCGACCGGCCCTCCCAGCCGCCGTCGGTCCACACGTCGGCCGAGGGTTGCCACAGCTGCGAGCGTTCGTGCACACCGTCGGGCTGTCGTGCTGACCGGGGATCAGGCAGCACCTTCGGGTCGTCGTCGAGCACGAACCCGTATCGGGCGTCCGGCCGCGCATCGACGTCTGCCCGCCACCAGTCATCGTCGGAGCGGGTCATCGGGTACACCGCGCCGTCGACGTCGAGCTGCACCCGCTCGGGTCGCGGTGCCCAGACCGCGAAATCAGTCATCGATCCGCTCCAGCAGCGCTACGGGCAGCTCGGCGAAGAGATCGCTGGGGGAGACGATGCCGCTGAACGTGCCTTCGCCGAGTCGGTTCTTCCATGTCCCTGCGGGAAGAGACAAAGACGTCTCACCCCAGCCTGTTTGGGCGAGCCGCACCGAGTGCCTCGTGACCGCTGTCAGCACGGCGGAGCCGCGGACGAATGCCACCAGGTGCTGGGCCGCGGCCCCGTTGGCGAGCAACGGCGTGTAGCCGCCGTCGGCGAAGACGTTCGACTTCTCCCGGCGGAGCCGAAGCGCGGCCGCGACAACCTGAATCTTGGGGTGGCTCAACGCCGACAGCGCCTCGCGTCGCTCGTCGAAGTCGACCGGTCGACGGTTGTCGGGATCGACCAGGCTGTCGTCCCACAGTTCGGTGCCCTGGTAGACATCCGGCACGCCGGGTGCGGTCAGCGCAATGAGTTTCTGGCCGAGGCTGTCGCTGCGGGCGTGCTCGTCGAGGCGAGCCACCAGCGACGTCAACTCGGTCGCGATCGGACCGTCGATCAGGTCGTCGATCCAGGCATGCACCTTGCCCTCGAACTCGGCGTCGGGATCGTTCCACGTCGTATGGACAGCCGCTTCGCGAATGGCTTTCTCCGCGTACGCGTGCAGGCGGTCGCGCACGCTGTCGGTCACATTGCCGTCGACTGGCCACACACCGAAGATGTTCTGCCACAGGAACAGCCCCGTCATCGCGTCGGGCGACGCGAGGCGTTGCTCCCAGGCGGTGACGAACTGCGACCACAGCGACGGCACCTGTGACAGCACACCGATCCGTGCCCGGACATCCTCGCCCCGTTTGGTGTCGTGTGTGCTCAACGCCGTCATGGCATACGGCCAGAGTTCCGCGCGCACCGCCGCGCGCCGGTGGAACTCGGCGATGCTCACCCCGAAGCGTTCGGGCTCGCCGCCGACCTCGTTGAGTGACACCAACCGCGGATCGCGGTAGAAGAGACAGTCCTCCATCGATTTTGCCGTCGCCGCGCCGCACAACTGCTGAAGGCGAACATCCGCCTCGCGGTCAGCAGCCACCGCCGTGGAGACAATCGCCAGCGGCTCGGCGAATTCTGGTCGCGCAGCGGCGGTTTCTGCCAGCGCGACGGGTAACACCGACGCCAAATTCAGATAATCCGAGCGGTACACGCCAATATTGCTCAGCAGCGCCGCGATGGCCTCGCGCAGCGAGGGGTGGGTGTAATCGGTCGCGGCCGTGACGGTGCGGCACAACCGGGAAAGCTCACTTCCGAGGATGTCGGTGACCGCGCGGACCTTGAGCGCTCGGGCGAGTTGCGGCATCTCCTTGTAGTCCGTGCCGGTCGAAGTGACAAGCTCGGTGAGCGGTCGGGCACCGCTGGGGTCGACGAGCAACCCCCCGACCTCACGCAGCGCGTCATATCCGGTGGTGCCCGCAACGGGCAGGCTCGGGTCAAGCGGTTCGTCGACCGCAAGAATCTTCTCGATGACGATCCACGCGTGCGGCCCGGTGATCTCCCTTAGCCAGTTCAGATAGCCCGCCGGGTCGGACAATCCGTCAGGGTGATCGATGCGGATGCCGTCGACCAGACTTGCGTCGAACCAGCGCTTGACTTCGACGTGGGTGGCATCGAACACGGCGCGATCCTCTTGTCGCAGACCGGCCAGCGACGTGATCGAGAAGAACCTGCGGTAACCGCATATGCCACTGCGCCAACCGATCAGGCGGTAGTGCTGGCGGTCATGCACCTCGCGGCCGGTGCCTGCACCGGTCCCCGGGGCGATGGGATAGGCAAGGTCACCGAGCCGCAGCACGTCGCCGTCCACCAACAGGTCGTCGACATCATCGTCGGAACCGAGGACCGGCAACAGAATTCGGCCGTCGTCCAGCGTCCAGTCGATGTCGAAGAACGACGCGTACACCGAGTCGCGTCCGTATTTCAGGACGTCCCACCACCACTTGTTCTGTCCGGGGTTGTCGACGCCGACGTGGTTGGGAACGATGTCGACGATCAAACCCATGCCGCGCGAGCGCGCCGCCGACGACAGCCGGGCCAACCCGTCGGCGCCGCCCAGTTCCGCCGAGACGGTGGTCGGATCGGTGACGTCGTACCCGTGCGTCGAGCCGGTCGTCGCCGTCAGGATCGGCGAGAGGTAGAGGTGCGAGACCCCGAGATCGTCGAGGTAGGGCAGCAGGTCCTCGGCGTCGGCGAACGTGAACGCATCCCCACTGGCAGCGCCACGCATCTGAAGTCGATACGTCGACAGCACAGGAGAGGCCATGCGTCAGGCGGTCTTACGCAGCACCAGCAGTGACCGGGGTTGCAGGGAGATCTTCTCGCCGGCCGCGACCACGAAGTCGGTATCGCCCGTCGGGTCGGCGGTGTCCAGGTCGGCCGTCCATTCCTCGGCGTAATCACCATGCGGGGCAATGAAATCCTGCTCTTGGTCTTGTGCGTTGAAGCACAGCAGGAACGAATCGTCGACCACGCGTTCACCGCGCTCGTTGGGTGCTGGAATGGCCTCGCCGTTGAGGAACACCGCAACGCACTTGTCGAGACCCGAACCCCAGTCCTGCGGCGTCATCTCCTTCCCGGCCGGTGTCAACCACGCGATATCGCGAACCTGGTCGCCGCTGCGGATGGGCTTGCCCTCGAAGAACCGGCGACGACGGAACACCGGGTGCTTCTTGCGCAGCTCGGTCACCTTGCGGGTGAACGCAAGCTGGTCGGCGTTGGTCTCGCACAGCGACCAGTCCATCCAGGACAGCTCCGAGTCCTGGCAATAGGAGTTGTTGTTGCCCTTCTGCGTGCGGCCGATCTCGTCGCCGTGCGACAGCATCGGAGTGCCCTGCGACAAGATCAGCGTGCCCATGATGTTGCGCATCTGCTTGCCGCGCAGCGCAAGGATGTCCTGGTCGTCGGTCGGTCCCTCGACACCGCAGTTCCACGACCGGTTGTGGCTCTCGCCGTCGCGATTGTCCTCCCCGTTGGCCTTGTTGTGTTTCTCGTTGTAGGACACCAGGTCGTTAAGAGTAAAGCCGTCATGGCAGGTCACGAAGTTGATGCTCGCGCTCGGCCGGCGCCCGGTGTCCTCGTAGAGGTCCGACGAGCCGGTCAGCCGGGAGGCGAATTCGCCGAGTGTTGCAGGTTCTCCCCGCCAGTAATCACGCACAGTGTCGCGATACTTCCCGTTCCACTCGGTCCACAAACCTGGAAAATTGCCCACCTGGTATCCGCCCTCGCCGATATCCCACGGCTCGGCGATCAGCTTGACCTGGCTGACGACCGGATCCTGCTGGACCAGATCGAAGAATGCGCTCAGCCGGTCGACGTCGTAGAACTCGCGGGCCAAAGTGGCGGCCAGGTCGAACCGGAACCCGTCGACGTGCATTTCGAGCACCCAGTACCGCAGCGAGTCCATGATCAGCTGCAGGGTGTGCGGGTGACGTGCGTTGAGGCTGTTGCCGGTGCCCGTGAAATCCTTGTAGAGCTTCAGGTCGCCGTCGAGCAGCCGGTAGTAGGCGGCGTTGTCGATGCCGCGGAAGTTGATGGTCGGGCCGAGGTGGTCTCCCTCGGCGGTGTGGTTGTAGACCACATCGAGGATCACCTCGATGCCCGCCTCGTGGAAGGTCCGGACCATGGTCTTGAACTCGGCGACGGCACCGCCGGCATGCCTGCTGAACGAATACTGATAGTGCGGTGCCAGGAACCCGAATGTGTTGTAGCCCCAGTAGTTTCGCAGCCCGAGGTCGAGCAGCCGGTGGTCGTGCATGAACTGGTGTACCGGCATCAGCTCGATGGCGGTGACGTTCAGCGACTTCAGATGCTCGATGACCGCCGGGTGGGCCAGGCCCGCGTAGGTGCCCCGTTGTTCCTCGGGGATGGCCGGATGGGTCTGGGTGAGCCCCTTGACGTGTGCTTCGTAGATCACCGTCTCGTGATACGGCGTCCGCGGCGCGCGGTCGGACGCCCAGTCGAAGTACGGGTTGATGACGACGCTGGTCATGGTGTGGCCGAGTGAGTCGATTCCCGGCGGGTTGCTGGTATTGCCTGGATCAACCTTGGCGGCCTCCAGGTCGTAGGAGTACAGCGCCTGGGTGAACTCGAAGTCGCCGTGGAAGGACTTTCCGTACGGATCAAGCAGCAGCTTGCTCGGATCGCACCGATGCCCGGCAGCGGGGTCCCATGGTCCATGAACACGGAAGCCGTAGCGCTGACCCGGCGTGACGGTCGGCAGGTAGGCATGCCAGACGTATCCGTCCACCTCGTCGAGGTTGATCCGTTCCTCGGAGCCGTCCGTGCCGATCAGGCACAGCTCGACCTTCTCGGCGACCTCGGAGAACAGCGAGAAATTGGTGCCTGCGCCGTCGTAGGTGGCGCCGAGCGGATAGGGAGTACCTGGCCACACCGTCAACGACATCATTCGACCTTATCGGCGCCCACGATCGGACGCGCGGTAGTCACCACCAGTGGGTGGCGACCCCGATCTGACGACCGAGCTCATCGACCATGGTGCGCATATACGTCTTCGAGATGTGGTGAGAGTCGTGGTACAGCAGGACGTTTCCCTCGACCGCGCGGCACACGTCTTTTCGGCAGACCGCATCGCTCATGTCCAGCGGCTTCAGCAGCGGGAATTGATTCACCCACGTCAGCGTGGGATTCGTCTTGGACAGCACATCCGAGCGCCTGATTCCACACGAGATGGCGTTTCCGCCGTCGGCGAGGCAGTCGGCGGGGAAGAACGGCTGGCCGCTGCGCACGAGCCACGGGGTGTCACGCATCGCCAGAATCGGAATGTTGTTGTTTGACAGGGTCTGCCAAATCCCGACGTAGGTACCCGGCATCACGTCGCCTGGCTTGATGTTCCACGGCCTGGTGGCGGTGGTGAACACATAGTCGGGGCGGTCGCTGATGATCTTCTTCATCACGGAGTCGTTCCAGGTGCGGCACTTCGGGTAGGGCCGGTTGTCGCCCATCACCAGCGGCACCCGCTCGGTGTTCAGCGGACAACCCATCTTCAGATAGGTCGTCACCTTGAAGTGGTGCAGCTTTCCCAGCAGGTCGAGCGCGGTGATCCAATGCTCGGCGTGCGAACCACCTGCCAGCGCGATGGTGCGCGAGGCGTTCTGATCTCCGTAGCTGCAGCTGATCACGTCGACGTTGTCGAAGTCGCTGATGCAGCCGTCCTGCGTGGTCTCCGGGAGGTCTTGCTTGGCCTCCAGCACCGTGGGGCGCATCGGGACGTCGGGGACTCGCGCCTTGTCGAGGAGTGCGTGCGCGCCGGGGTAGTCGTGCGTGTCCAGCCAGACCAGTTCAGACGCGTTGGCCTGCTGGACGAGGACGTGCTCGCGCCAGCTGAACGAGGTCACCGTCAGGGCCACGCCGAGTGCGGCCACCAGCGAGCCCAATACCAGCGTCGGCCTGCGCAGCCGGGTGTGCAGCGGAATCTTCACCGAGGGTCCGGTTCCGGGGCCGGCCGACCGGTACCGCAGCGGGTTTTCGACGTACTTGGTGGTCAGATAGGCCAGCAGCACGGACACCAGCAGCACGCCCGCGCCGTCGACGAAGCCGGCGTGCTGTCGATCCGCGTAAACGAGCCAGAAGATCAGCAGCGGCCAGTGCCAGAGGTACAGCGAATAAGCGATCGATCCGAGCCATACGAACGGCTTGGCGGCAAGCAAGCGATTGGGAAAAGGCAGCTTGCCGCTCGCGTGCGGGTCGGCCAGCCGGTTGGCGCCGGTGAGGATGATCAGCATGGTGGCGCCGACGGGCACCAACGCCCACGGTCCCGGGAACTCCTTGACGCCGTCGATGAGCGCTCCGCAGGACAGGATCGCGGCGAGCGCGACCAGTGCGAGCGTGGAGCGCAGCCACATCGGCCAGCGGATCCATCCCACCATCGCACCGACAAGCGCGCCGAGCAGCAGTTCCCATCCGCGCGCGAAACTGTTGTAGTAGGCAGTCGCCTGATCGACGTTGTTAGCAAATATCGCGTAGACAAAAGACGCGATGGTCAGTCCTGTTAGCAGCACGACGAGTGACGCCCGCATGTACCTGCCCAGAATCCGGCGGAACAGCAGGGCGAAGAGAAAGATCAACGCGAGAAACGTTACGTAGAACTGACCTTGGACCGACATCGACCAGATGTGCTGCAGCGGACTGACGGACTCGCCGGCGCGGAGATAATCCGAAGCGGTGTTCGCCAATTCCCAATTCTGGAAGTAGCCGAGGCTGGCCAGACTTTGATCAGCAAATGATTCCCAACGCGTTTCCGGCTGGATCAGGATTGTCAGGACAGCCGCTGCGGCGAGCACAACGACAAGGGCGGGCAGCAGCCGGCGGACCAGCCGGGTCACCTCGGGCATCGGCCACAGCGAGGCGCCAGGCGTCAGCGCGGTCCGCAGCAGGCGGCCGCCGAAGAAGAACCCCGAGAGCGCCAGGAAGACGTCCACGCCGCCCGAAACGCGACCGAACCAGACGTGGAACACCGCTACGAGGGCGATGGCGATACCGCGAAGGCCGTCGAGATCGTGGCGGTAGAAGCCGGGCTTGCGGTCTGCCGCTGACGCGCCCTTGACGGGCCCACCCGCGGTAACCACCGCCGGCCGGGGAGGGGCGAGGGTCATCATGGTCGCGAGATAATCTACCGAAAATCGCTGTGCGGCTCATGTCGCCGCATGCAGGCGGGCGTTTCGTAGGAAAGGGTATGGGCTGGCAAAGGATTAGGCTCGTTTCCCATGGCCGCGTTGACCCCCGCTGAAATCAGCGCAATCGACGCCGCCCACATATGGCATCCCTACAGCACGCTCGGCGCCGAGGCGATGCCGCCCGTTGTTGCCGTAGGGGCGAGCGGGGCGTCGCTGACGCTGATCGTCGACGGCGAGCGCGTCGAGGTGCTCGACGCCATGAGTTCCTGGTGGACAGCCGTCCACGGGCACGGCCACCCCGCACTCGACTATGCGATCGCCTCCCAGCTGGCCAGGATGAACCACGTCATGTTCGGTGGCCTCACCCACGAACCGGCTGCCCGCCTCGCTCAGCTGCTGGTGAAGATCACCCCAGACGGACTCGACACCGTCTTCTTCAGCGACTCCGGGTCGGTCTCGGTCGAGGTCGCCGTGAAGATGGCCCTGCAGTACTGGCGCAGTCTCGACCGCCCGAAGAAGCACCGGCTGATGACGTGGCGCGGCGGCTATCACGGCGACACCTTCACGCCGATGAGCGTGTGCGACCCCGACGGCGGCATGCACTCGCTGTGGACCGACGTCCTGGCCCGTCAGGTCTTCGCCCCGCAGGTGCCAGGAGATTACGACCCCGACTACATCGCCGCCTTCGAGGCGCAGCTGACCGAGCACGCCGACGAACTCGCCGCGGTGATCGTGGAGCCCGTCGTGCAGGGCGCGGGCGGTATGCGGTTTCATGACCCGCGTTACCTGACCGATCTGCGGGACATCTGCAGCCGCCACGAAGTGCTGTTGATCTTCGACGAGATCGCCACCGGCTTCGGCCGCACCGGCGCGCTGTTCGCCGCCGAGCATGCCGGCGTGAGCCCCGACATCATGTGTGTCGGCAAGGCGCTGACCGGCGGCTACATCACGCTCGCCGCGACCCTGTGCACAACCCGGATCGGGCACACGATCAGTAGCCACGAGCCCGGTGCGCTGATGCACGGCCCGACCTTCATGGCCAACGCACTCGCGTGCTCGGTGGCGGTGGCGTCGGTCGAGCTTCTGCTCGGCCAGGATTGGCGGGCACGGGTTCGGGAGATCGAAGCGGGCCTGCGCAACGGTCTCGCGCCGGCCCGGTCGCTGCCAGGTGTCGCCGACGTCCGGGTGCTCGGCGCCATCGGCGTGATCGAGATGGCGGAACCGGTCGATGTGCCGGTGGCCACCGCGGCGGCCCTTGCACACGGCATCTGGCTGCGTCCGTTCCGCAACCTGATCTACGCCATGCCGCCCTACATCTGCACAGCGGAGGAAATCGGGCAGATCACCTCCGCGATGGTCGCCGTCGCGGATTCCCTCGGGTAAAGCGCAGTTGAGCGCCCTATCACCGCCTATGATTGGGTCGGCTGCCCGCCCTGTGCCCACATTTTGCCCACACTTTCCCTAGCGCGGGCGTCGTTCAGGGCGGTCGCGACGGCCTCCAGATCGTCGTCAAACAGGTCGGCGTACACGTCCAGCGTCATGGCTGCGCTGGCGTAGCCGAGCATTCGCTGGACGGCCTTCACGTTGGCGCCCGCCGACACCGCCAGGCTGGCCGTGCTGTGCCGCAGGTCGTGGGGCGTCACCCGCGGTACGCCGGATTCGGCGACGGCTTTGATGAACCACCCGCTCGTGGAGTGCGGTCGTTCTTGGTGCCCGCCATCGTCGCCGGGAAACAGCAGATCGTCGCGGCCCTTGCCCTCGCACTGGCGAGCCAGGTAGCCCAACAGGAACTCGGGCAGCGGAACGCTGCGCTGCTTGTGCGCCTTCGGGGTTACCACCAACACCTCCGAGCCCACCTGGACGCCGTTCTCGGAGACGGTAGCCCGTCGGCGCAGCATGTCCAGATCGAACGTACCCGCAGACCGATGGCCTCGCCCCACCGCAGGCCGGTGTAGGCCAGCAGCAGCACCAGACCCTCGTAGGCGCCCGAGGCTGCGGCTAGTTCGGCCACCTGCTGATGGGTCAAATAGACCGGACGCTTGCGGTTCTTGCGGGGCGGCCTGATGTCAGAGGCCGGGTTGCGGGCCAGCAGATGATCGCGGACGGCGTCGGCCAAGATCGACGACAGCACGTGGTAGGCGCGGCTCAACACGCTCTGCCCGACAGGTTTGGCGCCGTCACACCGTGGCTCAGGTCCGACACCCACCGCTGGATCGCCGTCGGCCTGACTGTCGCCGAGAGCGACGTGGCCCCAATGCGGAGCCACCGGCACCCGCCACTCGATCTCCATCACCCGGTAGCTGGACGGTTTGAGGTGCTCGCGATGGCGGTCCAGCCACGCCGCTCCCAGCTACGCCACCGTCATCCGCGCCCGCGACGGAGCGACGTACTCTCCCTTGAGCTTGGACACCTCCACCGTGGCGGCGAACCGTTCAGCCTCCCGCTTGGTCTTGAACCCCCGCTTATCGGTCTACTTGTTCTCGGGTGTGCGGTAGCGGACGCGGTACAGCGTTGCGCCGCTGGCTGAAGGACAGCGGGCACCACGTGTGGACCGACCAGAACTTCAGTGCCAGGCTCGGCCAGCACTCGCTGGTGGCCGACCACGGAGTGAGAAGGCAGACCCACGTCCACTCCTCCCGCAAAGGATTGTCGCGGCGTCCGCTACACCTCTTCGAGGGCACCGGCAACGGCCAGGTTCCCAGCCAGTACGCGGCCTGGTTGGGGGTCAGGTTCCGCACCGGGGCCGACGATGACCACGTCGAGGGAAATGTTGATGATCTGGTCGAATAGCAAAAGTGTGACGGGGTGTGACTGGGTTCTAGGTCGCTCTCACGTAAGGGCAGAAACATTCAATCGACCCAGAATGGGGTCACACCAAGTCACACTTTTCCGCTGTGTCCTCCGCTGTGTACCAGCAAGCAGCGGAGGCAGACTCATGAGCACCGCGGTGAGCTTCACCCGCTACGGCACCAGCTACATGCTGCGCTTCGACTACAACGCCGACCTGGTGGCGGACGACCGAGTCGAGTGCCCCGCCTCGCGGCCATCCGTAACGAGCCACCCGTTACGGCTGTGCTGCAGCGCCCTCGGCTTGTCGGCCTCCACCTGACCACGGTATGGGGGTCCCACCGACGGCTGCCTAGACTCGCAGTCGCGTCGCTCCGCCTGGCAACCGGGTCGGGCCCAGCCAGACAGTCACGACGCCGCCGCCGCCGGTGGATTTCGGGGGATTCTTTGCTGGACAGACGCCCCAGGCAATTCAGGGGGATTCTTGTGCTGGGCACAGGGCTGCAGAAGAGTCGCAGAAAGCCCTCACGTTGATCTGCGGGCCCCGCACCGGGGTGGGTCACCCCCACCAGGGGCGCTGGAGTGCCGGACCTGTAGCACAGGCCAAACCGAGGATAACAACTGTCGCCTCCCACCATGCCCCCAGCGGCGGCCTGTCCAGCCTGGCCGCTGGTGAAGACGCCGCAATAGCCGGACACGAATCGGCCCCCTCCTCTCGGAGGGGGCCGATTCGTTTGGCCGGTGACTTCCAGGCCGCTAGCTCAAGCGACTCCGGATGTCGTCACTTGGTGGTGCCCCCGGCGAGCCCGCTGGTGAGATTTTTGGTGACATTGTTGACGGCCTCACTGAGCTTCTTCACCGAGGTGTTGATCTGGTCGCTGACCGCCTTGAATGACGACCCTGACCCTCCCAGGGAGGCGGCGTTGGTGCCCGCGTTGCCGCCCGGCCGGAAGCTGAGGAGCTGCTTGACCACGCTCCCCTGCGTGCCGCTCCCCCCGCCGCCGGAAACGCTCAGGTTGTTGAGGGCCATACTGTTGGTGACGTTAAACGGGGTCCTGACCTCGATGCCGAAGTCCGCGTTGGTGACTGCGTCAGCGCCGTTCTGATCGTTCACGCCTATAAGACCAGCGATTGCCCCGGGGCCCGGCCCCGCGACCGCGGCGTTGTTGTTTCCGAGGATGTTAAACGCCACGTTGAGGCCGGGCAGAAGCGCCGCCAACCCCGTGGCCGGAGGGTTCGTAACGTTGTTCGAGATGAGTGGTTTGTTGCCGTCGCCAAAGAGGTTAGTGGTGTTGTTCACGACGCCCGTTGAAGTGAGATTATTGTCGCTGCCGATATTGAGCGCGCTGTTGCCTGCGCCAACGGCGGTGAGCCGGCTGCGTGTACCACCGGCGCTGTCTGCGAGGTTGAGGATACCTGCCGTAGTCGCCGAACTTCCGGCGGTAGCGAAGGAGACGTTACCTATGTTCGGTAGGCCAGTATCAGGTAACAGGCCCGGGCGGCCCGCGCTGGTTACGGTTGGTTGCGCTACAGTGCCACCCACCGAGATGGCCAAGTTGCCGAAGCTAAACCCAGAAGGATTGCCGGCTTTTGCGAAGGTGAGTCCCGTATAGACGCCGTCCTCGTTTACGGGTGTGTCGCCGATCACTATCGCGATGCTGCCAAAAGCGGCCTGGCAAGCGCCGGCGGCGCCCCCGCCGCCAATAGCGATGCCGCCGAAATTGATGCACGACGCGGCGGCCGTTCCGACCACACCCAGTGACGCCGTCGCCAACGCCACCGCTGCCCCCGACGCCACCGCAGTCCGCAGTGGGCCGTTGGGGATCTTGTCCTTTGAGCTAACCCTACGCATAAGCATTTCGTGTGCCTCCCTGTTCACGAGATTCGGTAACGGAACAATATCCCCCAGGCGAGCGCAGGAGAGCAAAACAGCACAAATTGACGGCTCACAGCAAAATTGACGGCTAGTGGTCCGTCTTCGATTTGATCTGGCGGAAATTGTCGCGTCCGTTGGACTTTGGCGACGATGTCGTCGGCGGTGGCCTTCCACACAAAGGGCTTGGGGTCGAGGTTCCAGTGCTCGGCGCAGGTGGTGATAGCCGTGGTGAGCTCGGCGACACTGTTGAAGGCTCCGCGGCGCAGGCGTTTGTCAGCGAGTTCTTTGAACCACCGTTCGATGAGGTTCAGCCAGGAGCTCGAGGTCGGCGTGAAATTCAGGTGTGGTCGCCGTGGCCCGTGCATTAACCTGAACGGTGTTCAAGTTTCCGGAGGCTCGGTGAGGCGCATAAGTCTTTCCCCGCTCGCCTGGCTCGACGACGTCGAGCGTCAGCGGCGCGAGGCCGGTTTGCGCCGGTCGCTTCGCGCACGGCCGCCGGTGGGCGCCGAGCTGGACCTGGCGTCCAACGACTACCTCGGACTTTCGCAGCACCCCGACGTGATCGACGGCGGAGTCGCCGCTCTACGCGTCTGGGGCGCGGGATCGTCCGGATCCCGGCTGGTCACCGGCAACACCGAACTGCACGAAGGCTTCGAGGCCGCGCTGGCCGACTTCGTCGGCGCCGCCTCGGCGTTGGTGTTCTCGTCGGGCTATACCGCCAACCTCGGCGCGGTGGTCGCTCTGTCCGGCCCGGGCTCGCTGCTGGTGTCCGACGCGCTGACCCATGCGTCGCTGGTAGACGCCTGCCGATTGGCCAAGGCGCGGGTGGCGGTGACACCGCATCGCGACGTGGCGGCCGTTGAGCAGGCGTTGTCGTCCCGCGACGAGGAGCGCGCGGTGGTGATCACCGATTCGGTGTTCAGCGCCGACGGCGACCTCGCACCGCTGCGTCAGCTCCATGACGTCTGCCGGCGTCACGGTGCACTGCTGATCGTCGACGAGGCGCACGGGCTCGGAGTGCGCGGGACCGGCGGGCGGGGCCTGCTCGAGGAAGTCGGGCTGGCCGGTGCGCCCGACGTCGTGATGACCGTGACGATGTCCAAGGCGTTGGGCAGCCAGGGCGGCGCGGTGCTCGGGCCGGTCGCCGTTCGTAACCATCTGATCGACGCGGCTCGGCCGTTCATCTTCGATACCGGCCTGGCGCCCGCGGCGGTGGGAGCCGCATGGGCTGCGCTGCGGGTGCTGATCGCCGAGCCGTGGCGGGCGCAGGCCGTGCTCCGGCGCGCCGCCGAACTGGCTCTGGTCTGCGACGTCCCCGACCGACCGGAAGCGGCGGTGGTGTCGGTGATCCTCGGCGCGCCCGAGGTCGCACTCGCCGCGGCGACGGCCTGTCTCGACCGGGGTGTGCGGGTCGGCTGCTTCCGCCCGCCGACGGTACCCACGGGCACGTCGCGGCTGCGGCTCACGGCGCGGGCGTCGCTGTCCGAGGACGAGATGACCTTGGCCCGCACGGTGCTCACGGAAGTGTTGTCGACGGCTCCCCAATGAGCGTGCTTGTCGTCACGGGCACTGACACCGGCGTCGGCAAGACGGTGGCCACGGCCGCGTTGGCATGCTGCGCTCGGCTGGCCGGCGTCGACGTCGCGGTGTGCAAGCCGGTCCAGACGGGTTGTGCCTACGGCGATGACGATCTTGCCGACATCGGGCGGCTGTCCGGCGTCCGCGAATTGCACGGCCTCGCAAGACTTTCCGAGCCGTTGGCGCCCGTGGCGGCGGCGGAGCTGGCAGGGCTGAGGTTGCCGACCCGCGGTGAGTTGGGCTCGATGGTCGCCGGGGTGGACCGGCCCGGGCGATTGACGTTGGTCGAGGGCGCGGGCGGTCTACTTGTCGAGATTGGTGATTGCGGGGTGACGCTTCGTGATCTCGCAGTCGATCTCGCTGCGCCGGTGCTCGTCGTCGTCCGGGCGGGCCTCGGCACGTTGAACCATGCTGCGTTGACGCTGGAAGCGCTTGCGTCACAAGATGTTTCGTGTGGCGGTCTGGCGATCGGGGCGTGGCCGAAAGATCCCGGCATCATCGAGACGGGTAATCGCGGCGTTCTCGCGAAGATGGCACCGTTGCGCGCGGTAATACCCGACGGCGCTGGGGCATTCGAGCCGACGGAATTCGAGTCGATGAGCTCGGCGGCGTTCGAGGCACGGTGGGTCAGAAGCGTCGCGGGCTGAGATGGTCCACTCCGTCGAGTTGCTCTTCGACACCGACACCGAGGCCGCGGTGCGGCGGGTCTGGGATGACCTGACCGACGCCGGCGTGCGCAGCCTCGGAAGTTCGACCTCGCCGAGCAACCGGCCGCACGTGACGCTGGCCGTCGCCGAGCACATGGACGACGCCGTGAACGACGCACTCCGTCCGCTGCTGAGGGCGCTCCCGATGCGCTGCACGCTCGGCGCGCCGATGCTGTTCGGCCGGGGCCCGTTCACCCTGGTGCGTCTGGTGATCCCATCGGCTGAGCTGCTGGCGCTGCAAGCCGAAGTGCACATGGTCTGCGTGCCGCACATGTCGCCGGGTCCGCTTCCGCACGCGGATCCGGGGCAGTGGACGCCTCACGTCACGCTCGCGCGCCGGGTGCCACAGGACAAGTTGGCCGATGCGCTGTCGCTGCGTCGGATTTCCCGCGACCGGCGGGGTGTGGCCGTCGGCCTTCGGCACTGGGATGGCAACAACCGTGTGGAGCACCCGATCTCTCCGTAGTTTCCCTGATGATTCCGGTTCCCGGCTATTGGACGCTGGCTAGCATGAGCGGACCTGATCCACGCACGGAGACGTTGAACTGGAGCGACCTGGGCGTGAGCGAACTGCCGACCGGCACGGTGACGCTGCTGCTCGCCGACGTCGAAGGATCGACCAGGCTGTGGGAGACCGGGCCTGACGCGATGGCCGATGCCGTGGCGCGGCTCGACGGCTGTCTGACGGAGCTCGTCTCGGCCCATCACGGTGTGCGTCCTGTCGAGCAAGGTGAAGGCGACAGCTTTGTGGTGGCATTCGCGCGCGCCAGCGATGCGGTGGCGTGTGCGTTGGAGTTACAGCGCGCGCCGCTCGCTCCGATCCGGCTCCGGATCGGTTTGCACACCGGTGAGGTGCGGCTACGAGACGAAGCAAACTACATCGGCCCCACCATCAATCGCACGGCACGGCTGCGGGACCTGGCGCACGGGGGCCAGACCGTGTTGTCCGGTGTTACCGAGGAGTTGGTGTTCGAACAGCTGCCCGCCGGTACATGGCTGACCGATCTGGGAACTCATGCGCTGCGAGATGTCGCGCGCCCAGAACGAGTCATGCAGCTCTGCCACCCAGACCTCCGCAATGATTTCCCGCCGCTGCGAGTCGCCAATACGGCTGTGCTACAGCGACTGCCCGCGCAGTTCACGAGTTTCGTTGGCCGCAGGACACAAATTGCAGAGGTGCGGAACCTGCTGTCAGAGCACCGCCTCGTCACACTCACAGGTGCAGGGGGAGCAGGCAAGACGCGTCTCGCCATCGAGCTTGCGGCGCAGATGAGCGACGAGTTCGGCGGCGGCATCTGGTACGTCGACCTGGCACCGATCACCAATTCCGATCTCGTGCCGACCACGGTCGCACGAGCGTTCGGGGTCCCAGACCAGCCGGGCAGTTCGGCTATGGACACCGTCATCCGGTTCATCAACGACCGCTCGATGTTGATCGTGCTCGACAACTGCGAACATCTCGCCGACGCGTGCGCGACTACGGCGGCCACGATTCTGGGCGCATGCCCGGCGGCAGTTCTGCTGGCGACGAGCCGTGAACCGATCCGGGCAGTCGGCGAGATCACCTGGTCGGTGCCGTCACTGTCGCTGCACGACGAAGCCATCGAGTTGTTCACCGATCGTGCGCGGCAGTCCCGTCCGGGCTTCGCCGTCGACGACCAAAACGCGACGGCGGTGTCGGAGATCTGTCAGCGTCTCGACGGGATGCCGCTCGCAATCGAACTCGCGGCGGCTCGCATTCGTGCTTTGTCATTGGTGGAGATCGTCGACAGCCTGCACGATCGCTTCCGTCTGCTGACCGGTGGCGCGCGCACTGCAGTGCGTCGCCAACAGACCTTGCGGGCCTCGGTGGACTGGTCGCATGCGTTGTTGTCAGAACAAGAGAGGGTGCTGTTTCGCCGGCTGTCGGTGTTCTTGGGTGGCTTCGATCTCGATGCCGCACAGGCGGTCACCGGCGGCCACGATGTCGAGCGGTTTCAGGTCCTCGATCAGCTGACCCTGCTCGTTGACAAGTCACTTGTGGTAGCCGAAAGCAGCAGTGGCCGAACGCGATACCGCCTTCTCGAAACTGTGCGCCAGTACGCACTGGAGAAGCTCGGCGAATCAGGAGAGGCCGTCGAGGTCCGCATGAGGCACCGCGACCACTTCACCTCGGCAGGGGCGGAACTTGACACGCCGTGGTCTGCCGAACACGAACATCGGATCGAGAAGGCAGAGAATGAAATCGCCAACATGCGCGCCGCTTTCGGCTGGAGCATCGAGACCGGCGACATCAAGCGCGCGCTGGACCTGGCATCCTCGTTGCAGCTGCTATGGCTGACACGAGCCCATGTCGAAGAAGGATTGGCGTGGCTGGATGCGGCGCTCGCCGTCGATGTCCCCGAAGACGCCCGGGTTGCGCGGGCGCGCGCGCTCGCCGATAAGGCGGTACTGCTGGCCTCTGTCGGTATCCCCGGCGTCGACGAAGCCGAGGAGGCATTGGCGATCGCCCGTCAAGAGGACGATCCCACGCTGTTGATTCGGGCGCTTTTGGCCAGGGGATCGGTCAGTTCTTTCGACTTTGAGCTGGCGCGACCATATCTCAACGAGGCTGCGGATCTGGCCCGCGAGCTCGGCAATCCATGGTGGTTGGCTCGAATCCTCAATTGGCAGGCCATCGGAGCGCTTCAATCCGGCGACATGACCGCGACTCGGACCGCCGGTGAGGAAGCGCTTGAGCTCGCCGAAGCCATTGGTGACAAATTCGTGTCGCGTTCATGCCGCCTCTGGCTTGCGAACGCACAAATGTACACGGGTGACCTGCGCGGTGCCGCTTCACTATTGCATCAGGTGGTCGCTGAGGCGGCATCCGCTCATGACGTCATGGTGCAGGTGATCGGTCTTGTTGGACAAAGCTTCGTCGATGCGCTGCGGGGCGACGACGTCGCCGCGCAAACCTTGGCCGACGAGGCGCTGGACTGCGCGGCACGACACTTTCCGTATTACGACATTGCGTGCTACGGGGCGGTCACCTTTTCGCGGCTGGCCGCGGGCGATGCCAATGCGGCGTGGGAGGCGAGCGACACAGCGAGGCAAGCCACAGGGGTGCATCCGCTGACGTGGGGAGTATTCATGGTCTGGGCAGCTCAGGCGGCCTATATTCGTGGCGATCTTGCCGAGGCTTACCGGATGGCCGACGAGGCAGTTTCGATACGGGCCGGTGTCTATCAGTCGTCAGCACTCACGGCACGCGCGTGCGTCGAGGTGGCGCAAGGCGTGCTGGAGGACGCGGACGCCGATGCACGGAAAGCGCTGAGCCTTGCGGTCGCCAGTGGTGGCGAGGTGATAATCCCCGACATTCTCGAGTGCCTCGGCGACATCGACCGAATCCAAGGCAGTCACCGAGATGCGGTTCGGCTACTCGGCATGGCCGCCGCGGCACGGCAGCGCATGGGGTCGTGCCGATTCAAGGTGTTCGACGCCAATCATCACGCTTGCGTTGCCGATCTGCGCGACAAGCTGGGCGACAACGACTTTGACGAGATGTGGGCCGAGGGGACATCCACCTCGACTGAGGAGACGATCGCTTACGTTCAGCGTGGCCGCGGCGAACGCAAGCGGCCCGCGACGGGTTGGGCGTCCCTCACTCCGACCGAACTGGACGTCGTGCGGTTGGTCGGCGAAGGCTTGTCCAACAAGGACATCGCCGCGAGGCTTTTCGTATCCCCGCGAACGGCGGAATCGCACCTATCGCATGTCTATTCCAAGCTCGGGCTCTCCTCTAGGGTGCAACTCGCGCAAGAAGCGGGCCGCCATGCAGCCGACTAATCGATAGTCGCCGCAACGCTTTTCGGAACGCACATGCGCCATGCGTCGACGACGATCTCTCGGAGCTCGACGAGGTCGATGGCGTCGAGCCGGACGTGCACCCAGTTGTATCTCATGTCGGATGGCCTAGGCAGCATGAACTTGTCGGGCTCAGAGGCGACCAGGCCGGCGCGCTCCTCCTTGGGGAACGCGAAACCCATCACCGTCTCGTCGCGGGAGAACGCAAGGTAGACGATCTGCCCGATCCGGAACTTGATTCGATCGCGCACCACCGCCTCATACGACCTCGGCAGGGTCGAGGTGATGCGCCGCACATCGTCGACGGAGATCATGTCAGCGACGTTAGTCGGGCGCCCCGACAACAGACCGCCGCGCTTCGATGCCATCGACTAGCAATCCAAGTCCGAAGCCGAACCGCTCGCCTGCGTCATCGGCGAGCACGGACTGCTCGTCGGGGAGCTCGGCGCCCGCGGCATCCCATTGCAGGCGGGACTGCTCGTCGGCGGTGAACCCCAGCACGTAGTAGACGACGGTGCGGGCCGCTAACTCGGCGTGCGCACCCGCGACGCCTGCTCCGGCCGCGGCGTCGCGAAGACCCGCCACGATCCGTGTCATGGCCTCGGACTGGCCAGCCGCGAAGCTGGCCGACACCAACTCCGCACCGTCGGTATGCGACAGCAGGGCATCCCGGAGCCGGCGGCAGATCCCCGTGACGCGGTCACGCCAGTCGCCCGGCGCATCACCAACCGGCTCCAGGATGCGGTCGGCGATCGCACCGAGAAGCTGCTGCTTGTTGGCGAAATGCCAGTACAGGGCGCCGGGGGAGACGTTCAGTTCGCGTCCCAGCCTGCGCATCGTCAGGTCGGCGATGCCGTAGTTGTCCAGGATCGCCGTCGCCGCCTCGACCACGTCGCGTTTGTGCAGCTGCACCCGGCTACCATAACCTGAACGCTGTTCAATTCTCGGCTCAGCCGAGGTGTTCAATTCTCGGCTCAGCCGAGGTGTTCAAGTTTGAGTAGGGGAGCATGGGTTTGACGGACATCCTGATCGAGGCTCGCGAGCAGGTGCTCGAACGAGGTGAGGGCCTGACGCAGGACCAGGTGCTGGCCGTCCTGCAGTTGCCCGATGACCGGCTCGACGACCTGCTGGCACTCGCTCATGAGGTCCGGATGCGCTGGTGCGGGCCCGAGGTCGAGGTCGAGGGCATCATCAGCCTCAAGACCGGCGGGTGCCCCGAGGACTGCCATTTCTGCTCGCAGTCCGGGCTCTTCGCCTCGCCTGTGCGCAGTGCCTGGCTGGACGTTCCCAGCCTGGTCGAGGCCGCCAAGCAGACCGCCAAGTCGGGTGCGACCGAGTTCTGCATCGTGGCGGCGGTACGCGGACCCGACGAGCGTCTGCTCGCCCAGGTCGCCGCGGGCATCGAGGCCATCCGCAACGAGGTCGACATCCAGATCGCCTGCTCGCTGGGCATGCTGACCGAAGAGCAGGTCGAGCGGCTGTCAGCGATGGGTGTGCACCGCTACAACCACAACCTGGAGACCGCCCGGTCGTTCTTCCCCGAGGTGGTGACGACGCACACCTGGGAGGAGCGCTGGGACACGCTGTCGATGGTTCGCGACGCCGGCATGGAGGTCTGCTGCGGGGGCATCCTCGGCATGGGTGAGACCCTCGAGCAGCGTGCCGAGTTCGCCGCCGACCTCGCCGAGCTCGACCCGCACGAGGTTCCGCTGAACTTCCTCAACCCGCGTCCCGGCACGCCGTTCGGCGATCTGGACGTGCTGCCCGCATCGGAGGCGCTGAAGGCCGTCGCCGCCTTCCGGCTCGCGCTGCCGCGCACCATGTTGCGGTTCGCGGGTGGCCGCGAGATCACACTCGGCGACCTCGGTGCCAGGCAGGGCATCCTCGGCGGCATCAATGCGGTCATCGTGGGCAACTACCTGACGACGCTCGGCCGCCCGGCCGAGGCCGACCTGGAACTGCTCGACGATCTGCAGATGCCGATAAAGGCGCTCAACGCCACCATCTAGCGTGGTTCGTCTGATGGGGTCCACCAAGTTCAACGTCTACACTGGCGAACCCGCAGGCGGCGCCGTGCCCTACTGCGGCCCAACTCGGGCTCGAGCCACCACGGTTCTGCGCGGAGTGCGGCAGGCGGATGGTCGTGCAAGTGCGGCCCGACGGGTGGTCGGCCAAGTGTTCCAGGCACGGTACACACGACTCGAAGGATCTTGACCAGCGATGAATGAGGTTGCCCCACCACGGATTTCACGTGGCCGCGCCGCCGTGACCGTGGTCGTCGGTCTTACGATTGCCGGCGCTTTGATGGGTGCGTTGTGGGCGTTGATCGCACCGCCCATCCACGGCGTCATCGCGTTGACCAAGAGCGGCGACCGCGTACACGCAGCCCTGGGCAACGAGGCCGACAACTTCTTCGTCGCCGCGTTTCTGCTCGTCGGCATGGTGGTGGTGCTCGCCGTCGTGAGCGCGGTGCTGGTGTGGCAATGGCGGCCGCACCGCGGTCCGATGCTCTGCGCCGCACTGGCCATCGGATCGGCGGCGGCGGCCGGCGCGGCCGCAGGCGTGGGTGCGCTCATCGCGCGGGCACGCTACGACGTCATCGACATCGCAGGCGCGCCGATCTCACCCGAGCATCGCGTGCAGTACGTGACCGAGGCGCCGCCGGTGTTCTTCGCGCACACACCGCTGTTGATCGCGGCGTCGATCCTTTTTCCCGTGGCGATGGCTGCGCTGGTCTATGCGCTCATCGCGGTGTCGACGTCACGCGACGACCTCGGCGGCTGGCCTCCTGTCGATCAGCCGGTGATGACGCCGCCGGTCACAGTGGACGGCGCTCTACCGTCCGTCCCGTAACGACTCTCGCGGCGATCCGACCGAGCCTGGCCATCCCCGCATAGGTCATCGGGTTCAGCATCGTCGGCCACTTGGTCCTGATTATGTGCTCGCTCACCGGTTTTCCTGCAAAGCGGTCGGTCAGCCAGCGCAGCGCCATCGGAGCCGACAGCGGATGCAGCGAGAGGTGTTCGCTGAAAAGGTCGCGGTGGTAGGTCACCGACGCGCCGCCCGACTCATAGGTGTCGGTCAACTCGTCGATGTCGTCGACCGACACGATCGGGTCGTGCACCGCCTGCACGATCAGCACCGGCGGGGTGGGGACCGTCGTGCCGAGTTTGATGCTGTCGAACACCTTCTGCACCTCGGGCATGCCGAGGATTTCCTCGAGTGGACGGTCGACGAGCTTGTCCATGTCCATGCCCACCAGCCGGAGCACCGCGTGCGCAGTCGTCATGTGCTCGGCGCGCAGCAGCATCGCTTTACCGGTGTCGGTCGCGTGTTCCTGGATGACGCGGTCGAGGTCGGGATAGGCGTGTGACAGCGCGGCAACCACCATTGCGGGCAGCCCGGAGAAGACGCTGCCGTTGAGGCGGCGGAAGGCGTGGCCCAGGTCCGCGACCGGCGATCCGAGTACCGCGCCGACGATGTTGAGTTCGGGCGCGTAGGAGTCGGCCATCTCGGCGGCCCAAGCAGTGGCAAGGCCGCCGCCGGAGTAGCCCCACAGTCCCATCGGCGCCGTCCGCGACAGCCCGAGCTTCTCCGTGCTCAGCGCGGCGCGCAGGCCGTCGAGGATCCGGTAACCCGGCTCATACGGTGTGCCCCATGCTCCGGCGCGTCCTTCGTGGTCGGGCACCGAGACTGCCCAGCCCTCGGCGAGGGCAGCGGCGATGAGGAAGAACTCGAACTGCGCGAGTGCCCCCGGCGCAAGCGACCGCCGCCGGAACGCGTAGGAGGGAAAGCAACGCGACGTCACCGCATCGATCGCGCACTGGTACGACACCACGGGGCAGACCCTCTCGGGACCGCGCTCGGCCGGTGCGATGACAGTGGTGACGGTCGCCTCGGGCTGACCGTGCATGTCGGTGGTCCGGTAGAGAAGCTGGGTGGCGGTGAACTTCTGCCGGATCAGACCGAGAAACGCCACCTCGACGTCGCGGCTGCGCAGGACCGTGCCCGGCGCGGCGTGCTGAAAGCCCTGCGGCGGGTCGTAGAACGGGTCGTCCCTGGGCAGGAGTGGACGAACGCCCCGCTCGATCTCCTGGTGCGGGACGGAACCGATCCACTCAGCGCCTACGGCCGGCGCGACATTGCCCAAGTCCATCCGGCCATTGTTACTTAAGGGGACTTTAAGAATCCAATCGACCCGCCGGATGTCACCCGGGCGGGCGCAGCGCGGCGAACTCGTCGGTGACGCGGTAGGCCGACTCGGTGAAGCGGTACAGGGCGGCGGGTCGACCGCCGCTGCGTCCTGAGCGCGCGGTGGTGCCAGTCGGAGTGATGACGCCGCGCCGAGCGAGGACGCGCTGCAGGTTCGTGGCGTCGACTTGATGGCCGAGCGTGGCGCCGTAGATGTCGCGCAGCGTTGACAGCGCGAATTCCCTTGGCGCAAGCGCGAACCCGATGTTTGTATAGGACATCTTCGCTACCAGTCGAGTGCGCGCGTGTTCGACCATCGGCCCGTGGTCGAACGCCATCGGCGGCAGCGCGTTCACCGGATGCCAGCGGGTGTCGGGCGGCAGTTCCGGTGTCGCGGGGGAGGGCACCAGGCCGAGAAACGTCGACGCGATCGTGCGGGCGCCGGGAACTCGCTGCGGATCGGAGAACACCGCCAGTTGTTCCAAGTGAGCTAATTCACGAAGATCGACCTTCTCGGCGAGTTGTCGCCGAACTGAACTGGTCATGTCCTCGTCATGACGCAGCCGCCCGCCGGGCAGTGACCACGCGCCCCGCTGCGGCTCTTGAGCTCGCTCCCACAGCAGCACGCTGAGCTGCGGGTTTCGAGTGCTCAGCTGCCGAACCTGGAAGACGACAGCTAGCACTTCGTGTGCAGTGCTAGTATTGACCATGTTTTCGATTATAAGTCGAAAACCGACGGCAGCGTGGAGGTGGCCATGACGGTGTTGGACGAGCGGATCGTCAGCGGGCCGAGCGGCTATTCCGGTGTCGATGGCGACGAGGAGTGGGCAGCCGAGGTGCGTCGTCTTGCCGACTTGCGTGGCGCGACGCTGCTGGCGCATAACTACCAGTTGCCTGCCATCCAGGATGTCGCCGATCACGTCGGCGACTCGTTGGCGCTGTCGCGGGTGGCCGCCGACGCCCCCGAGGAAACGATCGTCTTCTGCGGCGTGCACTTCATGGCCGAAACCGCCAAGATCCTGTCGCCGGACAAGACGGTGTTGATTCCCGACCAGCGCGCGGGCTGCTCGCTGGCCGACTCGATCACCGCCGACGATCTGCGCGCGTGGAAGGCCGAATTTCCCGACGCCGTCGTGGTGTCCTACGTCAACACCACCGCGGCGGTGAAGGCGGAAACCGATATCTGCTGCACGTCGTCCAACGCCGTCGAGGTGGTGGCCTCGATTCCGGAAGACCGCGACGTGTTGTTCTGCCCCGACCAGTTCCTCGGCGCCCACGTGCGGCGGGTCACGGGCCGCAAGAACCTTCACATCTGGGCGGGCGAATGCCATGTGCATGCGGGCATCAACGGCGACGAGCTGGCCGAGAAGGCGCTCGCGCATCCCGATGCCGAGCTGTATGTGCACCCCGAGTGCGGTTGTGCGACTTCGGCTTTGTACCTCGCGGGTGAGGGCGCGTTCCCTGCGGATCGGGTGAAGATCCTGTCCACCGGCGGCATGCTCGATGCCGCTCGCGAGACTCATGCCCGTCAGGTTCTGGTCGCAACCGAGGTCGGCATGCTGCACCAATTGCGGCGGGCCGCACCGGAAGTCGACTTCCGCGCCGTCAACGACCGCGCGTCGTGCAAGTACATGAAGATGATCACGCCTGCCGCGCTTCTGCGCTGCCTGATCGAGGGCGCCGACGAGGTCGACGTCGATCCCGACACGGCCGCACGTGCCCGGGCGAGCGTCCGGCGGATGATCGAGATCGGCACACCCGGCGGCGGTGAATGATGTGGCATCAACGAGCCGACGTCGTCGTCGTCGGAACCGGAGTAGCCGGCCTGGTCGCCGCACTTGCCGCACATCGACGTGGCCGCAAGGTTGTCGTGCTGAGCAAGGCTCGAGAATTAGGTGGGACTACCGCGACGTTCTACGCGCAGGGCGGTATTGCTGTGGTGCTGCCGGACACCGACGACTCGATCGATGCCCATGTGGCCGACACGATTACCGCCGGTGCGGGACTGTGTGACGCGGATGCCGTCCGGTCGATCGTGTCCGACGGCTATCGCGCCATCCGCGAACTGGTCGACGACGGAGCGCGTTTCGACGAAGCAGAGCCGGGCCGCTGGTCGCTGACGCGCGAGGGCGGGCACTCGCGCCGCCGCATCATCCATTCCGGTGGTGACGCCACCGGGGCCGAGGTGCAGCGCGCGCTGGACCACGCCGCCGCGACACTGGATATCCGCCGCAACCACGTCGCGCTGCAGATTCTGCAGGCCGATGGCGCGGTGACCGGCGTACAGGTGCTCAACGAGGACGGGCCCGGCATCGTGCACGCGCCATCGGTGGTGCTTGCGACGGGCGGCCTTGGTCATCTGTACTCGGCCACCACGAATCCGGAGGGTTCGACCGGTGACGGCATCGCGCTGGCGTTGTGGGCGGGAGTGCCGATCAGCGATATCGAGTTCATCCAGTTCCACCCGACAATGCTTTTCGACGGGCACGCTGGTGGACGCCGTCCGTTGATCACCGAGGCCGTCCGCGGTGAGGGCGGGATTCTGCTTGACCGGCGCGGCAAGTCGATCACCGCAGGTGTTCACCCGATGGGCGATCTGGCCCCGCGCGATGTGGTCGCGGGGGCCATCGACGCTCGCCTGCGGGAGACCGGCGATCCGTGTGCGTACCTGGATGCCCGCGGCATTGCCGACTTCGAGCGTCGGTTCCCGACGGTTACGGCATCGTGCCTGGCGGCGGGGATCGATCCGACGCGCCAACCGATTCCGGTGGTGCCGGGCGCACATTACAGCTGCGGAGGTGTGGTCGCCGACGTGCACGGCCGCACGGACCTCGCCGGTTTGTTCGCCGCGGGTGAGGTGGCGCGGACGGGCATGCACGGTGCGAACCGGCTGGCGTCCAACAGCCTGCTGGAGGGGCTGGTGGTCGGCGGACGCGCCGGGCAGGCGGCTGCGCAGCACGCCGTCGACGCCGGACCGGTCCAGGCCGAACTGGATGACACCGAGACACGGGTTACGTTGCCACGCAACAAGTTACAGCGGGCAATGTCCACATACGCCTCGGTTGTCAGGGACGCCGATGGCCTACAGCAGCTGACGCGGGAACTCGACGACGCCGATCCGCGTGACCTCGACTGCCGGGCTAGCTTCGAGGATGCCGCGCTGACGACGACGGCGCGTGCCGTCACCGCTGCCGCGTTGGCCCGCACCGAGTCGCGGGGCTGCCATCACCGGTCCGACTTCCCGGACACCGACCCCGCGTTGGAGCACAGCCGAGTATTCGCCGCGGCCTGCTGCTGATGGAGCTCAGCGCCGACGAGCTGACCGAAGCTCGCAGGGTGATCGCCCGCGCACTGGAGGAAGACCTGCGCTACGGCCCCGACGTGACCACGCTGGCGACGGTGTCCGCCGATGCCACCACGACGGCGTCGATGGTGACGCGGGAACCGGGCGTCATCGCCGGCGTCGACGTCGCACTCCTGGTCCTCGACGAAGTGCTGGGCGCCGACGGCTACCGGTTGAAAGAACGCGTCGACGACGGTGCCCGGCTCGACGCGGGCGGGGTGGTGCTGGTTGTCGATGCGCCCACGCGGGGACTGCTCACCGCCGAGCGGACCATGCTGAACCTGGTCTGCCATCTGTCGGGCATCGCCACGACCACCGCGGCGTGGGTCGAGGCAGTCGACGGCACCACCGCGAAGATCCGCGACACCCGCAAGACGCTGCCCGGACTTCGCGCACTGCAGAAGTACGCCGTGCGCGTCGGCGGCGGCGTCAACCACCGGATGGGGTTGGGTGACGCGGCGCTGATCAAGGACAACCACGTCGCGGCCGCGGGTTCGGTGGTGGCGGCGCTGCGTGCGGTCCGCGAGGCGGCGCCCGGTCTGCCATGTGAGGTCGAGGTCGACTCGCTCGAACAGCTCGACGACGTGCTGGCCGAAAAAGTGGAACTCGTTCTGCTGGACAACTTCCCGGCGTGGCAGACACAGATCGCGGTGCAACGCCGCGACGCTCGCGCCCCCGAGACGAAACTCGAGTCCTCAGGCGGGCTGTCGCTGGACACCGCGGCCGAATACGCGGGCACGGGCGTCGACTATCTAGCGGTCGGCGCCCTCACCCACTCCGTCCGAGTGCTGGATATCGGCCTGGATCTCTAAAGCGTTGGGCTGAGCAGCGAACGGGCCGCCACCTTGGCGGAATTCAACGCCGCGTCGTCGCCCGCGATGCGGGACAGAATCAGCGCACCCTCGATCAAGGAGATGACGGCAAGTGCCGTCTGCTCGGCATCGCGATCCGGCCAGCCGTCCCCGCGGAGCCGCTCGGCGACCGCCGCGGTCCAGCCGGCGAACGCGTGGGCGGATGCGTCGCGAACCTGTGGGCTGGCATTGACCGACTCGGTGGCGATCGGTTCGATCGGGCAGCCGTCGCGCTGGTCGGAAGCCAGCGCGACGATGAGCAGGTCGATCCAGCCGTCGACGATGTCGGCCACCGGCGAGCCGCTGTCGAGGAAGCGTCGCAGCAGGCGTTCGATCTCGCCGCCGGCAGACTCGACAACGGCTGCGGCGAGCTCTCGCTTGCCGTTCGGAAAGTGGTGATACAGCGAGCCCGCCTTGACGTCCGCGGCTTCGAGAATCTGATTCACCCCGGTGGCCGCATAGCCCTGTCTGCGAAACAACAGGGCCGCGGTGTCGATCAGCGCGGCGCGGCTGCGATCGGGGCGAGGCACCCCTTGACAATACTAGAACGGTCGCTCAAGAATAGTTGAACGACCACTAAAGAAGGGCGTGCGATGCAACAGCTGGTGTTCGAGGAGCCCGGTCGATACGCATGGCGGGAAGCCGCCGACCCTGAGATTTCCGAAGGCAGGCAGGCGCTGGTGCGCCCGCTGATGGTGGCCTGTTGTGACTTGGATGTCGGTGTCGCCCAGGGCGTTCTGCCGATGTCGCCCGGACATGCCGTCGGCCATGAGGGCCTCGCAGAGGTCGTCGCCGTTGGCGACGATGTGACGACGGTCCGGGTCGGTGACCGTGTCGTGGTCCCGTTTCAGATCAACTGCGGCGAGTGCAGCGCCTGCCGGCGTGGCGTGACGGGTTCGTGCGCGTCGCTGCCGATGATGGCGATGTACGGGATGGCGCCGTTGGCCGGACTGGACGGCGGCGGGTTCATGTCCGATCTGGTGCTGGTGCCGTTCGCCGACGCGATGTTGCTTCCTGTCCCGGCGGCAGTCGACCCGGTGTCGATCGCCTCGCTGTCGGACAACATCCCCGACGGGTGGCGGGCGGTCGGCCCGTATCGAACCGAGCTTGCCGACCTCGACGAGGCGGATCGACGCGTTCTGGTGATCGGGAAGCTGTCGATCGGATTGTATGCGGCGGCTTTCGGGCTGGCGTACGGCGCGCAGGTCGACTACGTCGACACCGACGAACAACGGCTCGCCATGGCTGAGAAACTCGGTGCTCGGGTCCACGACCGGCCCAAGCCGGACAAATCATGGGACCCGTATCCGGTGACGGTGCATACGTCGATGGACCCGAAGGTGCTCACCTCGACGCTGCGCGCGACGTGGCCGGACGGCGTGTGCACCGACACGGGCATCTATTACCAGGGCGCGGTGGAGATGCCGCTACTGCCGATGTACACCCGCGGCGTCCGTTTCGTGACCGGACGTGTCAACGCGCGCGCCGTCATCCCTGAGATCCTCGAATTGCTTACCAACACCTGCGATCTGTCTCCCGCCGTGGACCGCGTGGTGGCGTGGGATGATGCGCCGTCGGTATGGCCGACGATGACCGGGAAGACGATCTTCACCCGGGTCTAGACGCGTGGCTCTACCGTGATCGCGTACGCGAGGCGCCTGCGCGCAGAGATCGGTGCTGGGTGCGTCAGGCGATGTCGGCGACGAGCACTCCCATTTTCTTGGCCTGCAATCGTGCCATGAACGGCAGGTCGTCGGCGTCGCCGCCGGCCGGCACGATCCGAGGATTGACGATGTGCACGATCCGATTGCCGAACAGAACGTCGGCTTCGTTGGCGGCGAGAACGTTCTTGACCCAGTCGGTCTTGCCGTGTCCCAGTGCGATCGCCAGAACGGTGCCTTTCCGGAAAGGCGTGACGACGGTTTCGTAGGTCTTACCGGACTTGCGGCCGCGATGCCTGACCTTGGCCACACCGGGCATAAACCGCGAGATCCGCTTGACCAGCGGGTTCATGTACTTGATCTGCAGGCGCTCGACCGCGGGCGGATAGACCATCGGCACGCCCGGCGCGTTGTTGGGGTGATCTTTCGCGGACATGTGCTGGACATTACGCAAGTGGTGCCCGCCGGCGAAGGGGCGGCCAAGATTGATCGCGACTCGCGGGCAAAGTTCGCTGGCGGCGGTCGCGCGTGGCTACTATCAGCCGCATGTCTGAGTATCCCGGATCGTCCAGAGGTTCTCTTGTTTCCGTGGTGGCGCTCGTCGTAGCGCTCGTCGCCGCCGGCCTTGCCGTCTGGGCACTGGTGAAGGGGCCGTCGGATTCGGACTCGGCTTCCGTCTTCACCGGCACGAAGACCGACGATCCCAAGGGCAGCATCTGCGAGGCTTTCAACGTCATCCGCAACGGTGTGCAGATCAACACGAACCTGCAGCCGCCGGGCGGCCCGGAGGACGTCACCGGTTCGATGGCGGTCGCCGCCAACGCCCGCGTTTCGCTGTACGACGGCGGGCAGTACCTACTCGCACGGTTGCAGCCTGATACGCCCACCGAGCTCGCCGACGCCATTCGAAAGTTCGCGAACAACCTGATGGACGTCGGCGCACGGTCGACCTCGGGCATACCAAACTCGGATCCGAGTCAGGCCGCGCGCCTGAAGGAAGCGGACGAGGCCAACAAATCGCTCATCGATCTGTGCAAGTGAGCGCCCGCCTCGCCTGAGTACGAACGTGGCATTGCCCGCCGCGGCGATATCGATTTGGCCTGTTCTGGGACAATAGGGGCGTGAACGCATCGTCACCGGGTTCTGAGGTCGCCGCCGGTGCGGCTCCGGGTTCTGAAGTCGCCGCCGGTGCGGCTCCGGGTTCTGAAGTCGCCGCCGGTGCGGCTCCGGGTTCTGAAGTCGCGGCTTTGAAGATGGCCCGCATCGATTTGCGTGGCGCCGACCTGTCGGCCGCGCGTCTGCGATCGGCGCTGCCCCGCGGTGGCGTAGATGTCGACGCGGTAGTCCCAAAGGTCCGGCCGATCGTCGATGCCGTCGCGGCGGGCGGCGCCCAGGCCGCCCTGGATTTCGGCCAGTCGTTCGACGGGGTTCGCCCTGCGCAGGTACGGGTTCTGATGGCTGAATTGCAGCGCGCCCTGGATGAGCTGCCCCCCAAAGTCAGGACGGCGCTCGAGGTGGCGATAGAGCGCACTCGCGCGGTACACGCCGACCAGGGGCGCACCGACACCACCACCACGCTCGCGCCGGGCGCCACGGTTACTGAACGCTGGGTGCCTGTTGAGCGTGTCGGCCTGTACGTGCCCGGCGGCAACGCGGTCTATCCCTCCAGTGTCGTGATGAATGTCGTGCCTGCCCAGACCGCGGGAGTGGATTCGCTGGTCATCACGAGCCCGCCGCAGGCCCAGTTCGACGGCCTGCCGCATCCGACCATCCTGGCCGCCGCCCGCCTTCTCGGCGTCGACGAGGTGTGGGCCGTCGGGGGCGCCCAGGCGGTCGCGCTCCTGGCTTACGGCGGAACCGACACCGACGGGGCGGAACTGGCGCCCGTCGACATGGTCACCGGACCGGGCAACATCTACGTCACCGCGGCCAAGCGGATCTGCCGCTCGCAGATCGGTATCGACGCAGAGGCCGGTCCCACCGAGATCGCGATCCTCGCCGACCACACCGCAGACCCAGTGCACGTCGCAGCCGACCTCATCAGCCAGGCCGAGCACGACGAGATGGCGGCCAGCGTGCTGGTCACCCCGAGCGCCGAGTTGGCCGACGCCACCGACCGCGAACTCGCCATCCAATTGCAGACCACCGTGCACCGGGAGCGGGTGACCGCCGCGCTGAGCGGACAGCAGTCGGCGATCGTTCTCGTCGACGACCTCCACGCCGGAATCAAGACGGTCAATGCCTACGCCGCCGAGCACCTCGAGATTCAGACCGCCGATGCCCGCGACGTGGCGGGCCGAATCCGTTCTGCCGGAGCAATTTTCGTCGGGGCATACTCGCCGGTCAGTCTCGGCGACTACTGCGCGGGCTCCAACCACGTGCTGCCCACCGCCGGTTGCGCGCGGCACTCCAGCGGCCTGTCGGTGCAAACCTTTTTGCGCGGCATACACGTCGTCGACTACGACGAGGCGGCGCTGAAGGACGTGTCGGGATACGTGATCACGCTTGCCGAGGCCGAGAATCTGCCTTCCCACGGCGAGGCGGTGCGCCGGAGGTTCGAGGAGTGATGAGCCGCTTGCGCGAAGAACAGAAAGCAGGGCCGCCCGGTCAATCGGTGACGTTGGGCGACCTGCCCCTGCGCGAGGACCTGCGCGGCAAATCGCCATATGGCGCACCTCAACTGGCGGTCCCCGTGCGGCTCAACACCAATGAGAACCCGCACCCTCCGACGCAGGCCTTGATCGACGATGTCACGACTTCGGTCCGCGCCGTCGCAGGCGAGTTGCACCGGTACCCGGATCGCGACGCGGTGGCATTGCGCACAGATCTGGCCGCTTACCTGTCGGCGCAGACCGGCGTCGATGTCGGTGTCGAGAACCTCTGGGCCGCCAATGGTTCCAATGAGATCCTGCAGCAGCTGCTGCAGGCGTTCGGGGGACCGGGCCGCACCGCGATCGGCTTCGTGCCGTCCTACTCGATGCACCCGATCATCGCCGACGGCACCCAGACCGAGTGGCTCGTCGCCAACCGCGCCGACGACTTCAGCCTCGACGCCGAGGTGGCCGTGCACGCCATCAAGGAGCGCAACCCGGACATCGTGTTCGTCGCGAGCCCGAACAACCCGTCGGGCCAGAGTGTTTCGCTGGACGAACTCCGTCGCCTACTGGAGGCTTTGTCTTCTCAGACCACCGGCATCTTGATCCTCGACGAAGCCTACGGCGAGTTCTCGTCACAACCGAGCGCGGTGAACCTCATCGCGGATTTCCCGACCAAGCTCGTGGTGACCCGCACGATGAGCAAGGCGTTCGCGTTCGCAGGCGGCCGGCTCGGATATCTCATCGCCGCCCCCGCGGTGATCGACGCCATGCTGCTGGTGCGGCTCCCCTACCATCTGTCTTCGGTCACCCAGGCCGCCGCGCGCGCCGCGCTGCGGCACGCAGACGACACCCTGGCAAGCGTCGACACGCTCATCTCTGAGCGCAACCGCGTCACAGACGTGTTGACCGACATGGGCTTTCGCGTCATACCCAGCGATGCGAACTTCATCATGTTCGGCGAATTCGCAGACGCACCAACCACGTGGCAGCGCTATCTCGACGCGGGGATCCTCATCCGCGACGTCGGTATCCCCGGATATCTGCGCGCCACCATCGGGCTGGCCGACGAGAACGACGCGCTGCTGGAAGCCAGCGCACGAATAGGAGCACAGTGATCACCAACCGTCGCGCCCGCGTCGAGCGTAAGACAAAGGAATCCGACATCGTCGTCGAGCTGGATCTCGACGGCACCGGAGCCGTCGACGTCTCCACCGGCGTTCCGTTCTACGACCACATGCTCACCGCGCTCGGCAGCCACGCCAGCTTCGACCTCACCGTGCAGACCAACGGTGACGTGGAGATCGAAGGACACCACACGATCGAGGACACAGCGATTGTGTTGGGGCAGGCGCTGCGCGAGGCTCTCGGGGACAAGAAGGGTATTCGCCGGTTCGGCGACGCCTTCATCCCGATGGACGAAACGCTCGCGCACGCCGCCGTCGATGTGTCGGGGCGGCCGTACTGCGTGCACACCGGCGAGCCGGAACACATGCTGCACACCACGATTGCCGGTTCGGAAGTGCCCTACCACACCGTCGTCAACCGGCACGTGTTCGAAACCATCGCGATGAACGCGCGGATCGCACTGCATGTACGTACGCTGTACGGGCGCGACCCGCACCACATCACCGAGGCCCAATACAAGGCCGTCGCGCGGGCTCTTCGCCAAGCGGTCGAGTTCGATCCGCGGGTGACGGGCGTGCCGTCCACCAAAGGCACCCTGTGACAAGGAAGTCCGTTGTTGTCCTCGACTACGGTTCAGGCAATCTCCGGTCGGCGCAACGAGCACTGGAGCGGGTGGGCGCAGACGTCGAAGTGACCGCCGACGCCGGTGCGGCCGCCCGCGCCGACGGGTTGGTGGTTCCGGGCGTCGGCGCATTCGAGTCCTGCATGAAGGGGCTGCGCGACATCAGCGGCGACAAGATCATCGCGGAGCGGGTCGCGGCGGGCCGTCCCGTGCTCGGGGTATGCGTCGGAATGCAGATTCTGTTCGCCCGCGGCGTGGAGTTCGGCGTCGAGTCGCAGGGCTGCGGACAGTGGCCGGGTGCCGTCGTACGACTCGATGCGCCGGTGATCCCGCACATGGGCTGGAACGTCGTCGCCGCGGCCGCAGGCAGCTCGCTGTTCAAGGGCCTGGACCCGACCACGCGGTTCTACTTCGTGCACTCCTATGCCGCCCAGGCCTGGGAAGGTGACCCGGACGCGCTGTTGACCTGGGCAACCCATAACGTGCCGTTTCTGGCCGCCGTCGAGGACGGCGCACTGGCCGCAACGCAGTTCCACCCGGAGAAGAGCGGCGACGCGGGCGCGACATTGCTGGCCAATTGGGTATCGGACCTGTCAGGACGCTAGGTTAGGCCCCCGTGCCAGGAAAAACGCCATTGATTCTGCTGCCTGCCGTCGACGTCGTGGACGGCAAGGCGGTGCGGCTCGTCCAGGGACAGGCGGGCAGCGAGACCGACTACGGGTCCGCGCTGGACGCCGCCCTGACCTGGCAGCGCGACGGCGCCGAGTGGATCCATCTCGTCGACCTGGATGCCGCGTTCGGTCGGGGTTCGAACCGCGAACTGCTCGCCGAGGTGGTCGGCAAGCTCGACGTCGCCGTGGAGTTGTCCGGGGGTATCCGCGATGAGGAGTCGTTGTCGGCCGCCCTCGCAACCGGCTGCGCCAGAGTCAACCTGGGCACCGCGGCTTTGGAGAATCCCGAGTGGTGCGCCCGTGCGATCGCCGAGCACGGCGACAAAGTGGCCGTTGGGCTCGACGTGAAGATCGTCGACGGTCAACACCGGTTGCGCGGTCGTGGCTGGGAGACCGATGGCGGAGACCTGTGGCCTGTTCTGGAACGCCTTGACGGACAGGGTTGTTCGCGGTTCGTCGTGACGGATGTCACGAAGGACGGCACCCTGCAGGGCCCCAATCTCAACCTGCTGTCCAGCGTCGCTGCGCAGACTGACGCCCCTGTCATCGCGTCGGGTGGTGTCTCCAACCTCGACGACCTGCGCGCCATCGCGACGCTGACCGGTAGTGGAGTCGAGGGTGCGATCATCGGAAAAGCTTTGTACGCGGGGCGATTCACGCTGCCGCAGGCGCTGGCCGCGGTAGAAGAGTAGCCGGCGATGGCACTCGACGAGGCCGATCTCGACGCGCTGGTCTCGGAGGCCGCCGTCATCCTCGACGATGCGGTCAAACCTTTCGTCTTCGGTCACCGCGCCGACTCCGCGGTGAAGAAGAAGGGTAACGACTTCGCGACAGAAGTGGATTTTGCGATCGAACGCCAGGTGGTCGACGCGCTGGTGGCGAGCACCGGTATCGAGGTGCACGGCGAGGAGTTCGGCGGCGTCGACGTCGAGTCTCCGCTGTTGTGGGTGCTCGATCCGATCGACGGCACCGTCAACTATGCGGCGGGTCTGCCGACGGCGGCGATCCTGTTGGCGTTGGTGCACAACGGTGAGCCGGTGGCGGGACTGACGTGGCTGCCGTTCACCGACCAGCGATTCACCGCGGTGGCCGGAAAACCGCTGTACGCCAACGGTGTTGCCCAGCCCCGGCTGGAGCCGACCGACGTGGCTGACAGTGTGGTCGGCACCGGCACCTTCGACGTCGACTCGCGCGGACGCTTCCCCGGCCGGTACCGCCTCGCGATCGTGGAGCGCCTCAGCCGCAAGTGCTCGCGCATGCGCATGCACGGCGCTATCGGCATCGACCTGGCCTACACCGCCGCCGGGATCCTCGGTGGCGCCATCACGTTCGGCGGCCATGTCTGGGATCACGCGGCGGGTGTGGCCTTGGTGCGGGCCGCGGGGGGCACCGTCACCGACCTGGCAGGCGACGATTGGACGATTCGGTCGAAGTCGGTGTTGGCCGGCGTACCCGGTGTGCACGCAGAGCTACTCGACCTCGTGCAGTCGGCAGGCGATCCGGATGACTACCGATGAACCCCAACGATCTCGCCGTTCGCATCATCCCGTGCCTCGACGTCGACGACGGCCGAGTCGTCAAGGGCGTCAACTTCGAAAACCTGCGTGATGCAGGCGATCCCGTTGAGCTTGCCGCGGCGTACGACCGGGAGGGCGCCGACGAGCTGACCTTCCTCGACGTGACAGCGTCGTCCTCGGGACGAGCGACCATGCTGGAGGTGGTCAAGCGGACAGCAGAGCAGGTGTTCATCCCGCTCACCGTCGGCGGCGGTGTGCGCTCGGTGGCAGACGTCGACGTGCTGCTGCGCGCGGGCGCCGACAAGGTCGCCGTCAACACCGCGGCCATCGCGCGCCCGGAACTCCTGGCCGAGTTGTCCCGGCAGTTCGGGTCGCAGTGCATCGTGTTGTCGGTCGACGCGCGAACCGTGCCAGAAGGATCGCCGCCGACGCCCTCGGGATGGGAGGTCACCACCCACGGCGGACGGCGTGGCACCGGCATGGACGCCATCGAGTGGGCCACCCGCGGTGCCGAGCTGGGGGTGGGAGAGATCCTGCTCAACTCGATGGACTTCGACGGCACCAAGGCCGGGTTCGACCTGAGGATGTTGCGGGCGGTCCGCGAGGCGGTCACCATCCCGGTGATCGCCAGCGGTGGCGCTGGTGCGAAGGAACATTTCGCGCCTGCGGTTGTTGCAGGGGCCGACGCTGTGCTGGCCGCCAGCGTGTTCCACTTTCGCGAGCTGACGATCGCCGAAGTGAAGGCGGCGATGGCGGCAGAAGGGATCGTGGTCCGATGAGCGCTCGCGCGAAGAGCAGAGGGCACAGATGACGGCATTGGACGCGGGTATTGCGTCGCGGCTCAAGCGAGACGCCAACGGCCTGTTCACCGCGGTGGCACAGGAGCGCGGTACCGGCAAGGTGCTGATGGTCGCGTGGATGGACGACATTGCCTTGGCCCGCACACTGGAAACGCGTGAAGCGACGTACTTCTCGCGGTCACGCGGCGAACACTGGGTGAAGGGCGAGACGTCGGGCCACACGCAGCACGTGCACTCGGTACGCCTGGATTGCGATGGCGATACCGTGCTGCTGGAGGTCGACCAGGTCGGCGCCGCCTGCCACACCGGCGACCACACCTGCTTCGACGCCGACCTTCTGCTTGGGCCGCAGGAAACGTGAAGAAAGGCGTCGCACTCGCTGCCGCGGGGGTAGCCGCTGTCGCGGTCCATCGGTACGTCGCACTGCGGGGATCGATTGCGGCCGCCGCTCCGGAGTTGCGTACCCCGTTGCTGACGGTCTCATCTATTCCGCTCAACAGGCTAACCCTGCCTATTGTGCGATTCGCAATGGGGCGAAACTCCGACCCTGGGCCGGGCATCACGCCGTCCAGACACCGAATCGAAAGCGCGGACGTCGACGTTCTGGTGCTGATGCCCGCCGCGCGTCCAGCGCCTCGACCGGGCGTGCTGTGGCTCCACGGCGGTGGGATGACTGCGGGCACAGCGCAATTCGAAGCGCCATGGGCCGGACGTTTCGTCACAGCTTTAGGCGCGGTCGCGGTGTGCCCGAACTACCGGCTCGCACCCGAGAACCCCTTTCCCGCGGGGCTGGACGATTGCATGGCCGCCCTGCAGTGGATGGTGAAACACGCTGACGAATTGGGTATCGACCCCGCTCGCATCGCCGTGTGCGGAGCGAGCGCGGGTGGCGGGTTGGCTGCGGCTGTCGCGCAGCGTGCTTTCGACGAGGGAGTCCCGCTGCGGGTGCAAGGCCTGGTCTACCCGATGATCGACGACCGCACGGCGCTACGAGACGACCTCGTCGGCAAGGGTGAGTTGACGTGGTCGGCGGGATCCAACCGGTGGGCATGGACGGCGTACCTGGGCCGTGAGCCGCGATCGTCGGACGCACCCGAATATGCCGCGCCCGCCCGGCGCACCGACGTCGCCGGGTTGCCGCCTGCGTGGATTGGGGTCGGCGGCCTCGACGTCTTCTACGACGAGGATGTCGCCTACGCCGAGAAGCTGAAGGCGGCAGGTGTCCCGTGCGAACTCGTCACCGTTCCCGGCATGTATCACGGGGCCGACGGCATCGTCCAGAAAGCCTTGTCAATGCAAGACTTTCACGCCAGTTTGGTCGAGTTTCTGCGCGGTTACCTCGACGCGGCGGCGTAGAACGTCTTTAGCTCACGGGCGACGTCGCGTCCGCTCGGCGCATAGATGATTTCGCGCACGCCCTGATCGCTCAATTCTGCTACCCGGGCGGCGATCTCATCGGGTGACCCGATCATCGCCAAGCCATCAGGCGCGTGCTCGAGCAGTTGATGATCGCGCTCGGTCAGATGCGTTACGTGACCTTGATGGGTGATCAGGTGACGTTGGCCTTCCGGCGCCAGCGCCTCCAGCGCGTCGCGCCATTCGCGTCCTCCGGGTAGCGCGTCGACGGCGTCGGGCCCTGCGATGACATAGGTCTCGTGGTAGGAGACGACCTCCCACGGCCCGACCGCCGCACGGACGCGTGCGCTGTCACGATCCTCGCCCGGCTCGAGCACGGTGGCGGGCATCAGCATGGCGACAGGCAGCGCGTGATCCCCGGGTAGACCGAGGATGCCGTCGGCGATCTCCTCTGCGAGCGCAATCCCTCGCGGGCCGAAAGCGCCCAGCCAGATCTCGACATCGATGGGTCTCGGTGCGGCCAGGCCGTCGGCGTGAAGCATCTGGGCGGCCTTGCCCTCGATCGAAACGACCTCGCCGGCCAACAGGCTCCGAACGGTCGACACGTAGTCGCGCATCAATCGCAACGTCAGCGGCCGCTGACCCATGGTTCGGCGCGCGCTCGCACCGGTCCCGAAGCCCGCCCGAAAGCGGCCATCGGACAGCCGGGCGATGGTCGCGATCGCCGACGCCATCGACATCTCCGACCGCTCGTGCGGAATCAGAACAGCAGTGCCGAGTCCGATGCGCGATGTGCGTTCCGCGGTGAGCGCCAAATGGACGAACGGGTCTTCCCACAGCGAAGCCGTACCGAAAATCCAAACCCGCGAATAGCCAACCTCTTCGGCAAGCACGGCCAGGTCGCTGAACTCAGGGCCGGGCGGCAACCCGCAGGAGATCTCGAGCGTCATGGCTCGATGATGCCCGTGGCCTTTGCGCGCGCCGTCCAGCGGCCCTCGTGGTAACCCACCACGACCGGATGGGCGAATGCGGCGCTGACGTTGTCGGTCGTCACGGTTGCGCGGGCGCCGCCGATCGCCACCGTCCGTCCCTCGGCGATCAGCAGCGCGTGCGTCGTGGTCGTCGGAAGCTCCTCGAGATGGTGCGTGACGAGAATCGAGGCCACCTCTGGATGTGTTTCGTCGAGCGAATCGATGGTCTCCAGCAGCTGTTCGCGGGCGGCCACGTCGAGCCCGGTGGTCGGCTCGTCGAGCAGCAGCAGGCGCGGTTCGGAGATGAGCGCCCTGGCGATGAGTGTGCGACCGCGTTCACCGTGCGAAAGGGTCGGCCAGACGTCGTCGGCCTTGTGCGACAGCCCGACCGCCGCGATCATCGCGTTGGCACGCTCGCGCTCCTCGGCACTCGGCGTCCAGCGCATCGGCGTGTCGATGGTGGCGGTGATACCGGTCAACACCACCTCGCCGACGGTCAGCGAATACTGAAGCCGGTGACGGGGATTCACGTGACCGATGAACCGGCGCAGGCGGGCGAGCTCGACCCGGCCCATCTGCTCGCCGAGTATGTGCACAGCTCCCGAAGTCGGAAACGTCACCGCCGCACAGAATCCGAGCAGCGTGCTCTTTCCCGCGCCGTTGGGACCGAGCAAGGCCCAGTGCTCACCGGCGTTCACGGTGAGCGAGATGCCGTCGATGATGTGCTTGCCGTCGCGGCGGAATGTCACATCGCGGAGTGCGAGAACCGGTGTCACGCGGACTGCCGCTGCCGCAGCACCTCCAGCGCCTTGTTGGCGTGCGTGTCCATGCTGAACTCACTGGCGATCACGTCGAGGACGGTCCGGTCGGTGTCGATGACAAACGTCGTGCGCTTGACCGGCATCAGCTTGCCCAGCAGGCCGCGCTTCACGCCGAACGCGGCAGCGACCGTGCCGTCGGCGTCCGACAGCAGCGGGTAGTCGAAGCGCTGCGTGTCGGAGAACTTGGCCTGCTTTTCGACGGGATCGGTGCTGATGCCGACCCGCGAAGCACCGACGGCGGCGAACTCACCCGCCAGGTCGCGGAAGTGGCAGGCCTCCTTCGTACAGCCCGGCGACATCGCCGCGGGGTAGAAGAACAGCACGATCGGGCCGTCGGCGAGCAGCGATGCGAGGCTTCGCTCGGCACCCGTTTGGTCCGGAAGTTCGAACTCGGCAACCCGGTCACCACGTTTCATGGGTGTGAGGCTACGCCTGGCTGATTTCCGGTCCAGCCGTACGGGCTGGGAGGATTACCACGTGCAAACCACCGTCAACCTCAGTGGCGGCTCCTCACGCGAGCGCTCGTCGCTGGCCGTCACGACCTCGCGCGAGGACTTCCGGGCGCTGGCTGCGGGGCATCGGGTCGTTCCGGTGACCCGGAAGGTGCTGGCCGACAGCGAGACGCCGCTGTCCGCCTACCGCAAGCTGGCCGCCAACCGTCCTGGCACGTTCTTGCTTGAATCGGCGGAGAACGGACGGTCCTGGTCGCGGTGGTCGTTCATCGGAGCGGGTGCTCCGTCGGCGTTCACAGTCCGCGACGGCCATGCAGCGTGGCTGGGCGTGACGCCGCAGGATGCGCCGAGCGGCGGCGATCCGCTACAGGCCCTGCACACGACGTTGGAGCTGCTGCAGACCGAACCCGTGCCCGGCCTGCCCCCGCTGTCCGGCGGCTTGGTCGGATTCTTCGCCTACGACCTGGTGCGCAGGCTGGAGCGGCTGCCCGAACTGGCCGTCGACGACCTCGGGTTGCCCGACATCCTGCTGCTCTTGGCCACCGACATCGCCGCGGTCGACCATCATGAGGGCACCATCACCTTGATCGCCAACGCGGTGAACTGGAACGGCACCGACGAGCGCGTCGACTGGGCCTACGACGACGCCGTCGCGCGGCTTGACGTGATGACTGAGGCGCTCGGCACGAATCTGTCGTCGACGGTCGCCACCTTCAGCAGGCCCGCCCCGCTGAGCCGCAAACAGCGGTCGGTCGAGGATTACGGGGCAATCGTCGAGCGGCTCGTTGGCGAGATCGAGGCAGGCGAGGCGTTTCAGGTGGTGCCGTCGCAGCGGTTCGAGATGGACACCGACGCCAACCCGCTCGATGTGTACCGGATGCTGCGAGTGTCCAATCCCAGCCCGTACATGTATCTGCTGAACGTGCCCGATGCCGATGGTGGACTTGACTTTTCGGTTGTCGGGTCGAGTCCCGAAGCGCTTGTGACCGTCAAGGACGGACGCGCCACGACACATCCGATCGCCGGGACGCGGTGGCGCGGCGCCAACGAAGAAGAGGATGTGCTGCTCGAGAAAGAGTTGCAGGAAGACGAAAAGGAACGTGCCGAGCACCTGATGCTCGTCGACCTCGGCCGAAACGACCTGGGCCGGGTCTGCGTGCCGGGCACGGTGCGGGTCGAGGACTACAGCCACATCGAGCGCTACAGCCATGTCATGCACCTGGTGTCCACGGTGACGGGGCAGTTGGCCGACGGCAGGACCGCGCTGGACGCCGTCACCGCATGCTTCCCGGCGGGCACGCTCACCGGCGCACCGAAGGTGCGGGCCATGGAGCTCATCGAAGAGGTCGAGATGACCCGTCGCGGCCTCTATGGTGGGGTGCTCGGCTACCTGGACTTCGCGGGCAATGCCGACTTCGCGATCGCCATCCGAACCGCGCTGATGCGCAACGGCACGGCATTTGTGCAGGCCGGGGGCGGAGTCGTGGCGGACTCCAACGGCCCGTACGAGTACAACGAGGCCGCGAACAAGGCCAAGGCCGTGCTGAACGCTGTCGCCGCGGCGGAAACGCTGACCGAGCCATGAAGCGGGTCGGCCAGCTTCTTCTCCTAGTCGCGGCGGGCGGTCTGTGGTTGGCGTCGCGGATGACCTGGGTGGTGGTGGACTCGTTCGACGGGTTGGGCGAGCCGCAGACCACGACACTGAACGGCGGGGCGTGGTCGACGGCGCTGGTGCCCCTGGCGTTGATCCTGCTGGCAGCGGTGCTCAAGTCGACCGTTGGGCCGCGGTGGCAATTGCGACTGCTGGCGCTGGTCGTCGGCGCGCTGAGCGCCGGGATGGCCTATTTGGCGATCAGCCTCTGGGTCGTCCCCGATGTGGCCGTCCGCGCGGCCGGTCTGGCCGGCGTGCCGGTGGCCGACCTGGTGGGCTCACAGCGGCATTACTGGGGCGCGGTCGTGACCCTGGTTGCCGCCGTGCTGACGCTCACCGCTGCGGTGCTGTTGATGCGCGCACCGGTAAAGACCGCGTCCGATGACGAGAAGTACGAGGCTCCGGGACGGCGACGCGAGACGGCGCGGCGGAGGGCCGCAGCAGGGGCCGACATGTCCGAACGGATGATGTGGGACGCACTGGACGAGGGGCGCGATCCCACCAAACCGGACAGCGAGGGGCGGTGACAGATGGTGTGTTCGGTGCAGCTACCCTTCGATGAAGATCATCTGGCGGAAAGAGAACGCGAACGCGGAGGGGGTCCACGGCCTATGAGTTCGGCGACCGTGCTCGACTCCATCATTGAGGGAGTCCGTGCCGACGTCGCCGCACGCGAGGCCGTCGTCAGCCTCGACGAAGTGAAAGCAGCCGCCAAGGCGGTCCCGCCGCCGCTCGACGTGATGGCCGCGCTGCGTGAACCCGGCATCGGTGTCATCGCCGAAGTGAAGCGCGCGAGCCCGTCTCGAGGAGCTCTTGCGAAGATCGCCGATCCGGCGAAGCTTGCCGGCGCATACGAGGACGGCGGCGCGCGCATCGTCAGCGTGCTGACCGAGCAGCGGCGGTTCAACGGGTCGCTCGACGACCTGGACGCTGTGCGCGCCGCAGTGTCAATCCCGGTGTTGCGCAAGGACTTCATCGTCCGGCCGTATCAGATCCATGAGGCGCGCGCGCACGGCGCTGACATGCTCCTTCTGATCGTTGCGGCGCTCGAGCAGTCCGCTCTGGTGTCGATGCTGGATCGCACCGAGTCCCTCGGGATGACGGCGTTGGTCGAGGTGCACACCGAAGAGGAAGCTGACCGCGCGCTGCAGGCGGGCGCCAGGGTGATCGGCGTCAACGCACGCGATCTCAAGACCCTCAACGTCGATCGGGATTGCTTCGCGCGCATCGCACCTGGACTGCCGACCAACATCATCCGCATCGCGGAATCGGGTGTGCGCGGGCCCGCCGATCTGTTGGCGTATGCGGGTGCAGGTGCCGACGCCGTTCTCGTCGGCGAGGGTTTGGTCACCAGTGGTGATCCCCGCACCGCCGTTGCCGATTTGGTCACCGCAGGTACGCACCCGTCCTGCCCGAAACCATCACGCTGAGCGGCGATGAGCCGCTTGCGCGAAGAGCACAGCTGATGTCCGATCTCGCCGGCCCAGAGTTGCCGCGTTCCAGTGCGGCGGTCGCGGAGCCGACCGTCCATGATCCCGACGGTAAGGGCCACTTCGGTGTCTACGGCGGACGGTTCGTCCCCGAGGCGCTGATGGCTGTGATCGAAGAAGTCACCGCTTCCTATGAAAAGGCGCGTGGCGACCAGGAATTCCTCGACGAACTGGATCGGTTGCAGCGGCACTACAGCGGGCGGCCCTCGCCACTCTACGAAGCGGCCCGGCTCAGCGAGCACGCGGGTGGCGCGCGAATCTTCCTCAAGCGAGAAGACCTGAACCACACGGGGTCTCACAAAATCAACAATGTGTTGGGCCAGGCCCTGCTGGCCCGCCAGATGGGCAAGAGCCGCGTCATCGCCGAGACCGGCGCCGGTCAGCACGGCGTGGCGACCGCGACCGCGTGTGCGCTGCTGGGGCTGGACTGTGTGATCTACATGGGCGCCGTCGATACGGCCCGCCAGGCGTTGAACGTCGCACGCATGCGGTTGCTCGGAGCCGAAGTGGTGTCCGTGGAGTCCGGCTCCAAGACGCTCAAGGACGCGATCAACGAGGCGTTCCGCGACTGGGTGACCAACGCGGACAACACGTATTACTGCTTCGGCACCGCCGCGGGTCCGCATCCGTTTCCGGTGATGGTCCGTGACTTTCAACGGGTGATCGGGCTCGAGGCGCGTGTGCAGATCCAGGACCAGGCAGGTCGGCTGCCCGATGCAGTCACCGCATGCGTCGGCGGCGGTTCCAACGCGATCGGCATCTTCCACGCGTTCATCGACGACCCGGACGTCAAGCTGGTCGGCTTCGAGGCCGCGGGAGACGGCGTCGAAACCGGCCGTCACGCAGCGACGTTCACCGGTGGGTCGCCTGGTGCGTTCCAAGGTTCGTTCTCGTACCTGTTGCAGGACGAGGACGGGCAGACCATCGAATCGCATTCGATCTCGGCGGGTTTGGACTATCCAGGCGTCGGGCCCGAGCATGCCTTCCTCAAAGACATCGGGCGCGCCGAGTATCGGCCGATCACCGACGCCGAAGCGATGGACGCGTTCGGCCTGTTGTGCAGGACGGAAGGCATCATCCCGGCCATCGAATCAGCTCACGCGGTAGCCGGTGCGGTGAAGCTCGGCAATGAGCTCGGGCCGGGATCGGTAATACTGGTGAACATGTCGGGCCGCGGCGACAAGGACGTGGAGACCGCGGCCAAATGGTTCGGCCTGCTCGACGGCAAGGGGACCGCGGGCTGATGACGAGTGGACTTTCCGGCCTGTTCGACGCGTGCCGGCAGGAGGACCGGTCGGCGCTCATCGGGTATCTTCCGACCGGTTATCCCAATGTGCCGAAGTCGATCTCGGCGATGACGGCGATGGTCGAATCCGGTTGTGATCTGGTGGAAGTCGGGATGCCCTATTCCGACCCGGGGATGGATGGGCCCACGATCGCGACGGCCACCGAGGCCGCGTTGCGCGGCGGTGTCCGGGTTCGCGACTCGTTGGCGGCCGTGGAAGCGATCAGCAAGGCGGGCGGTCGTGCGGTCGTGATGACGTACTGGAACCTCGTATTGCACTATGGCGTGGACGCTTTCGCGCGTGACCTGGCGTCAGCCGGGGGCCTTGGGATGATCACGCCGGACCTGATTCCGGATGAGGCCGCCGAATGGCTGGCGGTATCCGATGCGCACAGCTTGGACCGCATCTTCCTGGTGGCACCGTCATCTACCCCCGAGCGCCTGGCCGCGACGGTCAAGGCTTCGCGCGGGTTCGTCTACGCGGCTTCGACGATGGGGGTGACGGGTGCGCGGGATGCGGTTTCCGTCGCCGCGCCCGAATTGGTGCGACGGGTGAAGGCGGTCTCGGATATTCCGGTCGGCGTCGGGCTGGGCGTGAGGTCGCGTGAGCAGGCCGCCCAGATCGGTGCGTACGCTGACGGTGTCATTGTTGGTTCGGCCCTTGTGTCGGCGCTGACGGACGGTCTACCCGCCGTGCGTGCGTTGACCGAAGAACTGGCCGGCGGTGTGCGGCAAAGGATTTCGGCGTGACAACGACCATACTTGCCTCCTTCCCGAGCCCCTCTCAGGGCGTCTGGCATCTGGGCCCCATCCCGATCCGCGCGTATGCGCTGTTCATCCTCGTCGGCGTGATCGTCGCTTTGTTCATCGGCAACAAGCGGTGGGCGGAGCGCGGCGGGGAACGCGGCGTCATCTTCGACATCGCCCTGTGGGCCATCATCTTCGGGCTGATCGGTGGCCGGCTCTACCACGTGCTCACCGACTGGAGCACCTACTTCGGTCCGGACGGTGCGGGGCTGCTGGCAGCGTTCAAGATCCAAGAGGGTGGCCTTGGCATCTGGGGTGCCGTCGCGCTCGGGGGCGTCGGGGCATGGATCGGATGCCGGCGCAAGGGCATTCCGCTGCCGGCATTCGGTGATGCGATCGCACCGGCAATCGTGCTGGCGCAGGCCATCGGTCGGATCGGGAACTACTTCAACCAGGAGCTGTACGGCAGATCGACGTCGCTGCCGTGGGGCCTGGAGATCTACGAGCGTCGCAATTCGCACGGTGCACTGGACTCACTCAACGGGGTGTCGACCGGTCAGCTGATCGAGATAGTCCATCCGACGTTCCTGTACGAGCTGCTGTGGAACCTGTTGGTTTTCGCGTTGCTGATCTGGGTGGACCGCCGCTTCCGAATCGGCCACGGTCGGCTGTTCGCCTTGTACGTGGCCGCGTACTGCTTCGGTCGGTTCTGGATCGAGCTGATGCGCAGCGACATGGCGACGCATATCGCAGGTATTCGGATCAACTCGTTCGTGTCGGTGTTCGTGTTCATCGGCGCGGTCGTCTACATCATGGTCGCGCCCAAGGGGCGTGAAGATCCGTCCGAGCTGAGCGGGTACGCCGAAGTCAAGGAAGAAATCGCCAGTCGAAGAGGTCACGAAGGAGCTGGCCGCCGTTGCGGCCAGTACCGGTGTGGTCGCGGCGGCGACGGTCGCGAGCGAGAAGGAAGACGAAGACGCCGCGGAGGCGGAGAAGGCCGAATCCGAGGCGGACACCGATGTCTCCGGGGCCGAAGCAGAGCCCGTCACAGAGGCCGAGCAACTCGCCGAGGACGTTGAGACAGCCCCCGCCGATGACATCGCCGCGGCTCAGGCATTCGCCGAGGCGGGCGAAGAAGCCGAGGCAGCCGAGTCGGAGACGGTTGGTGGTGTGGGCGCCGTTGAGGGCGACGAACTAGTGGAGGCGGAGGAGGCTGCGCCGGAGGCGCACGAGTCCGTCGTCGAGAGTGCTCAGGAGGCCGAGGAGGTCGCCGCCGAGGCGGCGGCCGCGGAGGAAGCAGGTCCAGCGGACGAAGCGTCCGAGGATGTGACCGCGGACGAAGAGCAGCCGGCCGATGAGGGCACCGGCGATACGGAAGCGGAACCCGAAGCCGACGCCGTCGGTGGTGTGGGCGCCGTTGAGGGCGACGAACTAGTGGAGGCGGAGGAAGCTGCGCCGGAGGCGCACGAGGCCGTCGTCGAGAGTGCTGAGGAAGCCGCCGCGACCGCGGCCGCCGAGGCGGCGGACGAAGAGCAGCCGGCCGATGAGGGGACCGGCGATACGGAAGCGGCACCCGAAGCCGAGGCCGTCGGCGGTGTGGGCGCCGTTGAGGGCGACGAAGCAGTGGAGGCGGAGGAAGCTGCGCCGGAGGCGCACGAGGCCGTCGTCGAGAGTGCTGAGGAAGCCGCCGCGACCGCGGCCGCCGAGGCGGACACAGAGACCGTTGCCGCGTCCGGGGATGAAGCCGAACCGCTGACAGAGGCCGAGCTACTCGCCGAGGACGTTGAGGCGGCCCCCGCCGATGACATCGCCGCGGCTCAGGCATTCGCCGAGGCGGGCGAAGAAGCCGAGGCAGCCGAGTCGGAGACGGTTGGTGGTGTGGGCGCCGTTGAGGGCGACGAACTAGTGGAGGCGGAGGAGGCTGCGCCGGAGGTTCATGAGGCCGCCGCTGAGAGCGCTGAGGAGGCCGAGGAGGTCGCCGCCGAGGCGGCGGCCGCAGCGGAAGCAGGCCCAGAGGACGAAGCGTCCGAGGATGTGACCGCGGACGAAGAGCAGCCGGCCGACGAGGGGACCGGCGATTCGGAAGCGGAACCCGAAGCCGAGGCCGTCGGCGGTGTGGGCGTAGTCGAGGGCGACGAAGCTAGTGGAGGCGGAGGAGGCTGCGCCGGAGGCGCACGAGTCCGTCGTTGAGAGCGCTGAGGAGGCCGCCGCGACCGCGGACGTCGAGGCCGAGGACGAGGACGAAGCTGAGCAGCAGGCGGCCGACGCGGAAGCAGGCCCAGAGGACGAAGCGTCCGAGGATGTGACCGCGGACGAAGAGCAGCCGGCCGATGAGGGGACCGGCGATACGGAAGCGGAACCCGAAGCCGAGGCCGTCGGCGGTGTGGGCGCCGTCGAGGGCGACGAAGCAGTGGAGGCGAAGGAAGCCCCGCGGGAGGCGCACGAGTCCGTCGTCGAAAACGCTGACCGACGGGCAGGGCGACGAATCTGGCGCCGATTCAGGCTCCGAAGAGGCTAAAGCCCAACAGCCGGCCCCGTTGTCGGTCGCGATCGTGCACGGGTCCGGCGATCCGCGAAGGCCGCCACCCCGGACGAGCGGCGCAAACCGGCGGTACATCCGGTGGGGCCGACGCATCCGTCAAATTGACATGTCTGTGCCGTTTTCATCCGCGGCACAAGGGTCATCAACCGAATCGGTTGCGACAACGACAGGAAGTTGCGGGCACGCGATTTGCGCAACCCCGGGTTAGCGGGGGCGATCGACCGCGTCGGCGCGCCGAGACATACGCTCCGATAACTCCAGGAACTGGTTTTCATGTCCGTTAGCCACAGACGAGTAGCCCAGTCTCCGTATCTCTTTCGCAAACCCCCGCACGTCGCGGGACAACTGCTCCAGCTCATTCATTGCGACAATCACTCTCTCGAAGGACCGTTACACACGGCGTCCAAACGGGGCCGGGTCAGCCGCTGCTCCACAAACGGCACAATTTCGGGTATTTCCCCGTGTCCGGCGCATTGACCTTCTGCCCGCTAACGCTACACGTGAGGACTCCCGCTAACCAACGTGGGCCGCGGGTCCACTACCTCGTCTCCGTCGTCCCGTGCATATCGAAAGCCGCAGATATCCCTAAGCGACGTGGAAGTCGCGGTCGTCCGGCCGCGCCAGCATGTCCGTCATGGTCTTGCGGTCATAAGGCCAGAGGTCGATGTTGCCCTCGTCGGTGAGATACCAGGAGTTGCATCCTGTGTTCCACACCGTCGGGCCGAGCGCCGCGGCGACGTCGTCGTTGAACTTCGTGGTCGCCTCGTCGGTCACCTCGACGGTCTCGAACTCGCCGTCACGCCATCGCCGCAGCCATTGCGCAATGTATTTCGCGGTCAACTCGGCGGAGAAGTGCAGCGGGATCGACCCGGTGGGAGAGTTCGGCCCGAGCACCATGAAGTAGTTCGGAAACCCCGGGATGGCGGTCATGCGATAAGCGCGTGGCCCCTTCGCCCAGGCATCGTCGATGTCAACGCCATCGCGCCCCTGCATGTTCACCGGGCGCATGTAATTGTGAGCGCGGAACCCGGTGGCGAGTATCACCAGATCGACTGCGATTTCGCGGCCGTCGGTGGTTCTGATGCCGCCCGGCGTCACGCGTTCAATGGCGGACGTGACAAGTTCGGCGTTGTCCGACTGGATGGCCCGATAGTACGTGTCCGAGACGACCTGGCGCTTGCACAGCGGCTGGTAGTCCGGCGTAAGGCGTTCTCGCAGTTGGCGATCCCGAATCTGAATGCGTAGGCACAAGCGCGCGTAGTTCTGTATGAGCCGACGGCGCCACGACGGCCGCGTGGTGACATCGGCCAAAATGCCTGAACCCCAGAGTAATCCGTCGTACAGTCGGCGATTGACCGTCGGCCGCCTGCGCAGGATCGCGCTCAACACACCGGGTTGCGTTAGCCGGGTCGGCGCCCACATCACCCACTGCGGGGTCCGCACGAAGTGGGTGATGTGCGTGGCGTCGCGTTGCAGTGCCGACACGATCTGCACGCCGGTCGAACCGTTTCCGATGACGGCGATACTGCGGCCACTCGTTTCGATGCGGTCATCCCACCGAGCGGTGTGCACGACGTCGCCGTCGAATGAGTCGAGTCCAGGAATGTCGGGTATGAAGGCGTGATGCAGGACGCCGGTTGCGGCGATGACGAAGTCGGCTTCCAGTTCTGCGCCGTCCGCGGTGGCAACCCGCCACTTGGTGCCGGTGAAGACCGTCGAGGTGACCTCAGAATTCAGGCGCAGTCGGTCCTCGAGACGGAAGCGTTCGACGACCCCGCGGAGATAGCGCTGGATCTCATCGCCCGGCGCGAAAATGCCAGTCCAGTCCGGCTTTGGCGCGAACGAGAACTGGTAGAGCTGAGACGGCACGTCACACGTCAGGCCCGGGTAGTGGTTCCAATGCCAGACGCCACCGACGTCTGCGCCCTTCTCGAGGATCGTGAAGTCGTGAAATCCCTTGCGCTGCAATGTCACCGCGGTCGCGATCCCAGCAACACCCGCGCCGACGATGATGATCCGAGGGTCCCTGGTCATCGTCGCCCCTCCGCCTGGGCTTCGATCGCCCTCTCGTAGGCGCCGCGCACGTCGTGCTCGACCGAAGTCAACGCCCGCCGGTCCCGGATCACCCTGCGAGCCAGACTCATCACTGCGTTGGGTGTGGCGGCGTTGAGCAGTTCCCAGGCCGCCAGGTAGCGGGGCACGGTGATCTCTGCGCGCCTACTGGCGACGCTGTCGACGATCGCCCGCGCGACGGCTTCCGGTTCCACCGTGGGCAGACCGCGTCCGAGAGGTATGCCCGATGCGAGGCGCGTCCGCACCGCACTGGGCAGTACTGCCGTCACGCTGACCCCCGAATCCCGGTACTCCTCACGGACCGCGGTGGACAATCCCACTGCGGCGAACTTGCTGGCGTTGTAAACCGCCATGCCGGGAACGACGAGTTTTCCCGCCATTGAGGCGACGTTCACGATATGGCCGCGTCCGCGTCCGATCATGTGCGGCAACACAAGTCGCATGCCGTAGATAAGACCCCAGACATTCACCTCGAATGTTGTCCTGCTGACCGCGTCGTCCTCGGACAGGAAGTCGCCCACCGGCATCACGCCCGCGTTGTTGACGAGGACATCGATGCGGCCGTGCCGGTCGATGACGGCGGACGTGAACTCGGCGAACGAGTCCCGTGATGTCACGTCGATTGGGTACTCACCGCCGTCGAGATCGCCGACGCAGACCGTCGCGCCACTGGCGGCGAAGAGGTCCGCCGTCGCCTTTCCGATTCCGCGCGCACCGCCGGTAACCACCACAACCGCCCCGTCGACGCTGATCCTCGGGTAGGCCATATCGACTCCTTGCCTGTTCGGAAACTGACGGTATCTAGAGTCCAACGGTATGTCAAAGGTCTAGACTGACGCCATGGCCCGCATGACCCGCGCCGAGAGTCAGGCGCAAACCAGATCGCAACTGGTCGCGACCGCCAAACGGATGTTCTTCACCGACGGCTACCATCCGACGTCGCTGGAGAAGGTCGCCGACGCCGCCGGCTACTCCAAGGGAGCCGTCTACTCGAACTTCCGCAACAAGGACGAACTCTGCGCTGCGGTGCTCGACGAGATCCGGGCCGAACGTTTCGCCGAGGTTCTCGCGCTGATTTCACAGCCGGACAGGTTCGAGGCGCTCAGAGATTGGGCCGAACGCGTCATCGGCGATCCCGGGTGGACGCCGCTGGAGGCGGAGTTCGCGTTGCACGCACGGCCGAACGAAGCGCTGCGCACCGAGCTCGCCCGGCGCATGTACAACATCATCGAAATGCTCGCCGGCGGTATCGAATCCGCCGATGATCTCGACCTGAAGATGCCCAGCCACGAAGCCGTCACGGCCATGCTCGCGCTGGGTATCGGGCTTGGCCTCATGCGATCGATCGACCCGTCGGTTCCTGTGAACGGGCTGGTGGACACCCTTCGGCTGGTGGCAGGCCAACCCGTCTAGCAACGGGTTTCTGGCATGCTTGATGTCATGACAGAGCCGCAGTTCGGTGGCACCGAGGGACCTCCGCCCCCTTATCAACCGCAGTATCAGCCGCCACCTCCTGGCTATGCCCCACAGCCGCCCGGATTTCCACCGCCGAGTCAGTACGGGCAGTACCCGCAGGCGTACATGGATCCGTCGGCGCCGTACGGCCGCCATCCGCTGACCGGTGAGCCGCTGTCGGACAAGTCCAAGACCGTCGCCGGACTTCTGCAGTTGATCGGGCTCTTCGGTCTCGTCGGTATCGGGCGCATCTACCTCGGTGAGACCGGCCTTGGCATCGCGCAACTGGTCGTCGGCATTGTCACCTGCGGGGTAGGGGCTGTGGTCTGGGGCATCATCGACGCCGTTCTCATCTTCACCGACAAAGTTCGCGATTCGGAGGGACGTCCCCTTCGTGAGGGCACCTAGCACACCCATCAGCAGCCGGGCGGCCCGGCTGTACGGCGCACTCGGGACAGGCGCGCTGCTCGGTGCCGGCCTGGCCTACGTGGGTCTTGCCGATCCGCACAGCCCCGACTTCGTCTTTCCGGCATGCCCGTTCAAGCTGCTGACAGGATGGAACTGCCCCGCGTGCGGCGGGCTCCGGATGACCCACGACCTGCTGCATGGCGATGTGGCCGCGGCCGCCGTGGACAACATCTTCCTGCTCGTCGGCGTGCCCGCGCTGGTGGCGTGGGTCGTGGTGCGCTGGCGAACCGGACGGCCGATCTTCAATATGACTGCGATCGCCGTCATCGCCGTGCTCGCCATCACATGGACGGTGGTGCGTAACGTGCCCGGGTTCCCGCTGATCCCGACGGTTCTCGACGGGTAGCCGCCGAGCTGCGCTGACGACCTCCCTTCACCGACCGCAGACGGCTGCAACGCGTTCGCGGCCGGAATCTGTTTTCTGCCGCAGGATTCGGCCGAGCGGGCGGCGGCGCGAGAGCAGATCGAGGCGATCGCAGTCGAGGAAGGTTTGGAGGTCCTCGGCTGGCGTGAGTTGCCCGTCGACCCCGAGGGTGCAGATCTCGGCGCCACGGCGCTGGGCTGCATGCCGCACATGGCGCAGATCTTCTTGGCCACGCCCGGTCGGGCCGGCGCTTCCCCTCTTGCCGTCGTGTGACGGACACCGATGGGGACTATGCTGATAATTCGTGACTAGACGCGGAAAGATCGTCTGCACTCTCGGCCCTGCGACCAGTGAAGACCACGTTGTCAGGGCGCTGGTCGATGCCGGAATGGATGTCGCTCGACTCAACTGCAGCCACGGCGAGTACGCCGATCACGAGGCCCATTACAAACGGGTGCGCGCCGCGTCGGACGTGACCGGTCGCGCGGTCGGCATCCTGGCCGATCTGCAGGGCCCCAAGATCCGCCTCGGACGGTTCGCCGGTGGACCGACCTACTGGGCGAACGGTGAAACCGTCCGCATCACAGTCGATGACTGCGAGGGCACCCACGATCGGGTGTCGACCACTTACAAGCAGCTCGCCAAGGACGCATCAGCGGGCGACCGCCTTCTGGTGGACGACGGCAACGTCGGTCTCGTCGTCGAGCACGTCGACGGCAACGACGTGGTGTGCACGGTGACCGAGGGCGGCCCGGTCAGCAACAACAAAGGGCTCTCTCTCCCTGGCATGAACGTGTCGGTGCCCGCAATGTCGGAGAAGGACATCGAAGACCTCGAGTTCGCACTTCGGCTCGGGGTGGACCTCGTCGCGCTGTCGTTCGTGCGATCACCCGCCGACGCCGAGCTGGTGCACGAGGTGATGGACCGCGTCGGCCGCCGGGTACCGGTGATCGCCAAGCTGGAGAAGCCCGAGGCCGTCGACAACCTCGAAGCCATTGTGCTGGCTTTCGATGCGATCATGGTGGCCCGCGGTGACCTCGGGGTCGAACTGCCATTGGAAGAGGTGCCGCTCGTACAGAAGCGCGCCATCCAAATGGCAAGGGAGAACGCGAAACCCGTAATCGTCGCCACGCAGATGCTGGAGTCGATGATCGAGCACTCCCGGCCTACCCGTGCGGAGGCATCCGACGTCGCCAACGCGGTGCTCGATGGCGCGGACGCCGTGATGCTGTCCGGCGAGACGTCGGTCGGCAAGTATCCGCTCGAGGCCGTCAGGACCATGGCCCGCATCATCACGGCGGTAGAAGACAACTCGGTGGTGGTGCCACCGCTGACCCATGTGCCGAGGACCAAGCGCGGCGTGATCTCGTACGCCGCGCGCGACATCGGCGAGCGGTTGGACGCTAAGGCGCTGGTGGCCTACACGCAGTCGGGCGACACGGTCCGCAGGCTGGCCCGGCTGCACACTCCGCTCCCGCTTTTGGCGTTCACATCACTGCCCGAGGTGCGCAGCCAGCTGGCGTTGAGTTGGGGCACCGAGACGTTCATCGTGCCGCACATTGAGACCACCGACGGAATGATCCGCCAGGTCGACAAATCCCTGCTCGAGCTCGGTCGCTACAAACGTGGCGACCTGGTGGTCATCATCGCTGGTGCTCCACCGGGCACAGTAGGCTCGACAAACCTGATTCAGGTACACCGAATCGGGGAGGATGACGTTTAGCCGCGCTGGGCGATGAGCCTCTCGGGCGAATTATGAACAGCGATGAGCCTCTCGGGCGAAGAGCATGAACCCAGACTTTCAGGAGTTGCTCGCGGTACTCGACCTCAGCCGCATCGACGATGACACGTTCGTCGGGGTCCACCCGAGCAAGAACCCGCCCCGCACATTCGGCGGTCAGATGTTGGCGCAGGCCTTCGTTGCGGCGAGCCGCTCCCTCACCCGTGACCTTCCGCCAGGTGCGATCTCGGCGCACTTCATCGCGGGCGGCGATCCCACCAAGGACCTCGAGTTTCGCGTCGTGCGTCTGCGCAACGAACGTCGCTTCGCCAACCGTCGTATCGACATCGTGCAGGACGGTGAACTGCTGACCACGGCGATGGTCTCGTTCGTCGACGGAGGACGTGGACTCGAGCACGGCATCGAACCGCCAGTAGTGCCAGACCCGTTGTCGCTTCCCAAGATTGACGATCTGCTGACCGGATACGAAGAAACGGTGCCGCAGTTCGTCCAAGCACTGCGGCCGATCGAGTGGCGATACACCAACGACCCCGCTTGGGTGATGCGTGACAAAGGCGACCGACTCGATCACAACCGCGTGTGGCTGAAGGCCGACGGGCCGATGCCGGACGACCAAGTGCTGCACAGCGCGGCGCTGGTGTACTCCTCGGACACTACGGTGCTCGATTCGATCATCACCACCCACGGCTTGTCGTGGGGTTACGACCGCATCTTCGCTGCGACGGTCAACCATTCGGTGTGGTTCCACCGCCCGATCCGCTTCGACGATTGGGTTCTGTACTCGACGTCCTCACCGGTGGCAGCCGACTCAAGAGGCCTGGGAACCGGGCATTTCTTCGATCAATCCGGGCAAACGGTGGCTACCGTGGTGCAGGAAGGAATCATCAAGTATTTCCCGGGGGCATCGCGATGAAGGTGGCAACGGGGCTGGGGGCCCGCGAGCGTGTCGTCGTTCACGTCGACTCGCCCGCCGCTCGCTGGATCAGCGCGCTGGCGGTACTGAGCCTGAGCGGCTGGCTCCTCCTCTTGCACAAGGATTTCGCCTGGTCGATGACCATCCTGACGGCCGTCGTGTTGATCGCGCGCGGCATCTTCCTCGGCAGGCCGGTCACCGCGGGCCATGCCACCGTGGCGATGGTGGTGTGCATTGTCGGCATTGCGGCGGTCTTCCTTTCCTTTGATTTGCCCGGCAACCTGCTGTTGGTAGCCTCCGCGGCGGTGTTGATGTTGCCGACGTCGGCGCGCCCGAATCCGGCCGATCTGCCGCGTGTGTTCGCATTGGTGAACGCGACGAAGGGTGACCCGCTGGCGCCGTTCGCGATGCAGGTGTCGAAGTGCTACCACTTCAGCGCCGACGGCACCGCGGCGATCGCCTATCGAACCCGGTGGGGTTTTGCGGTGATCAGCGGTGACCCGATCGGTGACGACGCCCGATTCCCCGCGCTGGTGGCCGATTTCGCGGCGATGTGCCACATCCGGGGCTGGCGCATCGTCGTCCTTGGCTGCAGCGAGCATCGGACGCAGTTGTGGACGGATGTGGCGGTGTTCGGCAGGAAGCTGACCGCCGTTCCCATCGGTCGCGATGTCGTCATCGATGTCGCGTCGTTCGAGATGGTGGGCCGGAAGTATCGCAATCTCCGCCAGGCCGTGCAGCGCACCAAGAACTTCGGGGTCACCACCGAAGTCGTAGACGAACAAGGTCTCAACGACGCTCTGCGCGCCGAATTGACCCAGGTGATACTCGCGTCACCGAGCGGCTGCCGCACGGAACGCGGGTTCTCCATGTCCCTCGACGGCACGCTGGAGGGCAGGTATCCGGGTATCGCGCTGATCATCGCGCGCGACAAGGACGGCCGCGTGCAGGGCTTTCACCGCTACGCGACCGCCGGCGACGGCACCGAGGTGACGCTCGACGTGCCGTGGCGACGCCGCGGTGCACCCAACGGTACCGACGAGCGGTTGTCCGTCGACATGATCGCGCACGCCAGAGAGCAAGGGGCACAACGGTTGTCGCTGGCATTCGCTGCGTTCCCGGAGATCTTCACCGACACGAACCGCAACCTGCCGCGCAGCCTCGTTTTCACCGCGGTGCACCTCGGCGACCCGCTGATCGCGCTGGAATCCCTGTACCGCTATCTGCGGAAGTTCCACGCGCTCGGCCAGCGACGGTATGTGATGGTCACGCTCACGCAGGTGCTGCCGTTGCTCATCGTGTTGTTGTCCCTCGAATTCATGCCGAGGCGACGACATCTGACTACGGCGTCGGTGCTGCAGGCGTCGTGATCGTGACGCTGAACTGATCCTCGACCCGTTCCTGAAACTGGTCCGCGCAGCGCTGAACGGCTTCCTGGTCGGATCCCGCCTTGGACAGGCATTCCATGTAGTCGGTGCCGCCCACTTCGTTGAAGACCCACAGGGACAGCGCGATGACGACGACCGCCTCGATGATGCTGAGAACTCCGAGCACGATGCCCGCGATCGCGATGCCGCCGTTGGTCGCTTCTCCGCGCTTGGCGCGCTGCCAGCCGAGGAACCCGAGGATGACCGCGACGACGCCGAGCACGACACCGCCGACGACGGAGATGAGCGCGATGATCGCAACCACCAGCGAGGCGATGCCCAACCCGTTCCTCGGTCCGACGGGCGGCGGGGTGTATCCCGAATAGGGCTGGGGCGGCGGTGGCGGATAGCCGCCCGGATAGGCTCCGCCGGGGCCTTGTGGCGGCGGGTACTGCGGGTATTGAGGATATTGCGGCGGCTGCGGCTCGGTCATTGGGTCGACGGCTCGGCAGGTGCCGACGGCTCGGCAGCGCGGGCCGCAACAGGCGTGGTGAGCGATTTGGCGGCCTTGCGGATGCCGAACGCTGTCACCACTTCGAAGACGCCGATGACGATCAGCCAGACCCCGATCACCTTAGCCAGGGTGACGATCGACTCAAACGGCGAGGCGATCACCACAACGCCTGCGATGAGGCTGATCACGCCGACGAAGATGTTCCAGCCTCGGCCGGGCAGGGTGGGATCGCTGATGGCGGCCACCGTGGTGGCCACACCGCGGAAGACGAAGCCGACGCCGATCCAGATCGCCAGCAGCAAAATCGCGTAGCCCTCGCCGAAGTGGCGAAACGCGAGCACGGCGAGGATCAGCGCCGCGGCGCCGCTGACGAACAGCAGAACCCGGCCACCCGCGGACACATGCAGGCTGAACGCCATGACGACCTGCGCGATGCCGGTCACCAGCAGATACGCGCCGAAAAAGATGCCGGCGACCAGGATCGAGATCCCCGGCCACGCAAACACGGCGATGCCGAGGAGCACCGCCAATACGCCGGAGATCAACTCCGACTTCCAGAGGTGTGGCAACAGAGCTGGGGGAGCTTCGGTAGTCATGATCGAAGTGTTTCACAGCGCCAACCGGGCACATCCGACTTTTGCAGGCGACACGCGGGAAATTGAGTCCGACAGCACAATAGGCGGAAGCGCGGCGCAACGACGTCGTCGCCACTAACGTTCCGTACGTCAACTGCCCAATGCAGAAAGTAGAGGCAACCGTGTCAGGTGGATGGGAAATCCGTCGGGGGAATATGTGGCGCATCGCAGCGGTCTTTGCGGTGGCCAGCACTCTCGCCGTTTCGGGCTGCTCGGCCGGCAGCGATTCCGGGTCGAGCGAGTCGACGAGCGCGGCCTCGGGGGCGGCCGCGGAGAAAGTCGACGCGATCGCGAACACCGTGCCCGAGGACATCAAGTCGTCCGGGAAACTGATCGTCGGCGTGAACATCCCCTACACGCCCAACGAGTTCAAGGATCCGAGCGGCAAGATCGTCGGCTTCGACGTCGATCTGATGAACGCGGTCGCCGCGACGCTCGGCCTGACGGCGGAATACCGCGAGGCGGACTTCGCGAAGATCATCCCGTCGATTCAGGGTGGCACCTTCAACGTCGGGATGTCGTCGTTCACCGACACCAAGGAACGCGAGGCCACCGTCGATTTCGTCACGTACGGCTCGGCGGGAATCTTGTGGGCGCAGCGTCCAGATAACCCGATCGACCCGAACAACGCCTGCGGCAAGAAGGTGGCCGTGCAGGCCACCACGACCGAGGAGACCGAGGAGCTGCCCGCCAAGAGCAAGGCGTGCACCGACGCGGGCAAGCCTGCGATTCAGATCATTTCGTTCGACGGCCAGGACGCGGCCACCAACGCCGTGGTGCTCGGTCAGGCCGACGCTATGTCGGCGGACTCCCCGGTGACTCTGTACGCCATCAAGCAGAGCAACGGCAAGCTGACGCAGGCCGGTGAGATCACCGATGCCGCGCCGTACGGCTGGCCGGTGAAGAAGGACTCGCCCCTGGCTCAGTCGCTGAAGCAGGCACTGGAGCATCTCATCGAAAGCGGCAAGTACAAGGAGATCGCGACCAACTGGGGCGTCGAGAAAGTGATGATCGACAAGCCGGTGATCAACGGCGCGATCAACTAGGTTCCGCCGATGAGCGCTTGCGCAAAGAGCAAGAGATAGGGCCCACCATGACTGATGTCGACACGCCGCCAGCCACCTCCCCAGCCGCGATCGATGCCGTTCCGCTGCGTCATCCGTGGCGGTGGGTGGCGGCGGTCGTCATCATCATCGGGGTGGCGCTGTTCCTCTGGGGCGCCGCCACCAACGATGCCTACAGATGGCACATCTTCGCGAAGTACGTCTTCAACGAGCGGGTGCTGCAGATCGGATTGTTAAACACGCTGCAGCTCACTATCTACTCGATGGTGCTGGCGATCGCGCTCGGCGTGCTGTTGGCCGTGATGCGGCTGTCGGCCAATCCGGTCTTCAAGTCGGTGTCGTGGGTTTACCTGTGGATCTTCCGCGGCACCCCGATATACGTACAGCTGGTGTTCTGGGGGCTGATCCCGACGATCTACGCGAACATCAAGCTCGGTGTGCCGTTCGGGCCGACGTTCTTCCAGCTCAACCTGCAGTCGCTATCCATCCCGTTTCTGCTGGCGATCCTCGGGCTGGCGCTCAACGAGGCCGCCTACATGGCCGAAATCATCCGCGCGGGAATCAGTTCCGTGCCGGAAGGCCAGCTCGAGGCGTCCACGGCACTGGGCATGTCGTGGGGGATGGCGATGCGCCGCACCGTGCTCCCGCAGGCGATGCGGGTGATCATCCCGCCGACCGGCAACGAAGTCATCAGCATGCTGAAGACCACGTCGCTGGTCACCGCAGTGCCGTTCACCCTTGACCTGTACGGCATCACCTCGCGCGAGATCGCGGCCCGCGAGTTCGAGCCGGTCCCCCTCCTGCTGGTGGCGGCGTTCTGGTACCTGGTGGTCACCAGCGTTCTGATGGTCGGCCAGTACTACCTGGAGCGGTACTACTCCCGCGGAGCATCGCGCAAGCTGACCAACAAGCAGCTCGAGGCGCTGGCCAAGGCGCAGGGAACCGCAGCGCCCGGCGGAGGAGGTGAGGGCGCATGACCCCGATGGTGAAAGCCGAGCAGGTCTGCAAGAGTTTCGGCGCGCTGGAGGTCCTGAAGGGCATCACGCTTGATGTCGAAAAGGGCCAGGTGCTGGTGATGGTCGGCCCGTCCGGCTCGGGCAAGTCGACGTTTCTGCGCTGCATCAACCATCTGGAGACCGTCAATGCCGGACGGCTGTACGTCGACGGCGACTTGATCGGCTATCGCGACAAAGGCAACAAGCTGCATGAGATGTCACCCCGTGACGCCGCCAAGCAGCGACGCGATATCGGCATGGTGTTTCAGCACTTCAACCTGTTTCCCCATCGCACGGCCCTGGAGAACATCACCGAGGCCCCGATCCACGTCAAGGGCGTCAAGAAGGATGCCGCCGTGGCGCGGGGCAAGGATCTGCTCGAGCAGGTGGGACTATCGGAGAAGGCCACTGCCTACCCTGCGCAACTGTCAGGAGGCCAGCAGCAGCGGGTGGCGATCGCCCGCGCATTAGCGATGAGCCCCAAACTCATGCTCTTCGACGAACCCACCTCGGCGCTTGACCCCGAGCTGGTCGGCGAGGTGCTCGAGGTGATGAAAAAGCTTGCCTCCGAGGGCATGACGATGGTGGTGGTTACCCACGAGATGGGCTTCGCCCGCGAGGTCGCCAATCAGCTGGTGTTCATGGACGGCGGTGTGGTCGTGGAAAGTGGACCCCCACGTGAAGTACTGGCCAACCCGCGTAACGAACGCACGAAGGCGTTTCTGTCCAAGGTGCTCTAGGTCTGTGCCGGCAAGCGCACCGGATCCGGTCACCCCGCTGTGGCGGGCCGCGCAGGTATTCCGGTTGCTCAGTTGCATTTACGCGCTCGGCTTCCAGATCGCGGTCAACGGTGACCTCGACCGGCCCGCGGTCGGATGGCTGCTGTTCGCAGCCCTGATCGCCTGGAGTATCGCCTGTGCGATTGCCTACCTGAAAGGGTTCGGCCGTCGCCTGGCCTGGGTGCTGGCCGAACTCGTCATCGTCGTCGCGCTGATGCTGTCCACCGAATTCGTCGCGTCCGAGCAGTGGGCGCTGAACAACCAGTCCTGGCCCACCACGCTGTGGGCGACGAACGCGACGATCTCGGCGGCCATCCTGCTCGGCCCGATCTACGGAATGCTCAGCGGCGTGGTGATCGTCGCGGCAAGCACCCTGGCGAAGGGCGTGTTGAACTACGACCTCGGGCGCAACGCCACGGTGGTGATCGAGCTCGCGGTGGGGCTTGGCGTCGGCATGGCTGCACAGACCGCGCGCCGCGCCCACGCCGACCTGGAGCGCGCCGCACGGCTCGCGGCGGGGACCGAGGAGCGGGAACGGCTGTCCCGGCAGGTGCACGACGGCGCCATCCAGGTGCTTGCGCTGGTTTCCCGCCGCGGCCGCGAGATCGGCGGTGAGACAGCGGAACTGGCCGAACTGGCGGGTCAGCAGGAGCGCGCGTTGCGACGGCTTGTCAGCTCCGCTGACACCGAAGCGCGAGTCGATGAGATGACCGACGTGGGCGCCCTTCTGCGGCAACGCGCGTCAGACCGGGTTTCGGTCAGTGTGCCCGCCGAACCGGTGTTGCTGGACGCGACCGTCGCCGAGGAGTTATCCGCAGCGGCGGGTAATGCGCTCGACAACGCGGCCACGCACGCGGGGTCCGACGCCAGGGTCTACGTGCTACTGGAGGATCTCGGCGAAACGGTCACCGTCAGCATCCGCGACGATGGCGTCGGGATAGCGGACGGCCGGCTCGAGGAGGCCATCAGTGAGGGCCGGCTTGGAATTGCCAAATCAATTGTGGGGCGGATGAATTGGCTGGGTGGCAGCGCGAAGCTGAACACGGGGCCGGGATGCGGGACGGAATGGGAACTGACGATACCCCGACGGTGATGGTGGTCGACGACCATCCGATCTGGCGTGATGCGGTCGCGCGCGACCTCGCCGAGGACGGCTTCAATGTGGTCGCCACCGCGGACGGTGTGGCGTCTGCCCGCAGGAGGGCCACGGTCGTGCAGCCGAACGTCGTAGTGATGGACATGCGGCTGCCCGACGGTGACGGGGCACAGGCGACCGCCGAGGTGCTGACCGTCTCGCCGTCGTCGAAGATCCTCGTGCTCTCCGCATCGGACGAGCGCGACGACGTGTTGGAGGCCGTAAAGGCAGGTGCCACCGGCTATTTGGTCAAGAGTGCGTCGAAGACCGAACTCGGTGACGCCGTGCGGGCGACGGCCGAGGGTCGCGCCGTTTTCACACCGGGGCTGGCCGGGCTGGTGTTGGGGGAGTACAGACGAATCGCGCGGGGACCCGACTCCGGCTCGGCGCCAAGCCTGACGGAACGCGAAACCGAGATCCTTCGTCATGTCGCCAAGGGCTTGACCGCCAAGCAGATCGCCGCCCGCCTTTCGCTGAGCCATCGCACGGTGGAGAACCACGTGCAGGCGACGTTCCGCAAGCTACAGGTTGCCAACCGCGTCGAGTTGGCGCGTTACGCCATCGAACACGGCCTCGACGAATAGCCCGATCGAGCGGCGGATTTGGGTAGTCCTACTCATCCGTTCGGCACTCCGAGGTTGCGACCATGACGCGATGACCGCACCGCATCACGCCGTCGTTTCCCGGCTCTCGGCGAATTTCGCCGCAATGTCCGAGCAGTTCGCGAAGCTTTCGGCCGACCTGACCGAACTGGATCGCCTGCTGGCCGAGCGGCCCTCCGCGCCATATCCCGCGCCGCAACCGGTGCCGCCTCCGATGCTCGTTCCACAGCCGTACATCCCACCCGCCGCGATGTATGCGCCGCCGCCCCCGCCCCGCCAAGCACCGCCCCCAGCGCCAAGGCCGCCGCGCGACGCAAGCTGGATCGGCAAGGTCCTCGCCGTCGCAGGCGTAGCGGTCACACTCATCGGCGTCGTGCTGCTGCTGGTGCTCGCCGCCCAGGCCGGGATCCTTCGCCCCGAAATCCGCGTCGGTGCGGGCGCGGTGCTTGCCGGTGCGCTCGTCGGCGTGGCCGCCAGGTTGAATGCCCGCGCGGACGGACGGGTCGGCGCCATCGCTCTCGCCGCGACGGGTGTCGCCGCGGCGTACATGGATCTCATCGCGGTAACCACGATCTACGACTGGGTGTCCGCCCCTGTCGGTTTGGTGCTCGCCGCCGTGATCGGCGGCGGCGGCCTTACCCTGGCGCGACGCTGGGATTCGCAGCACCTCGGCCTGCTGGTGCTGCTGCCACTGATCGTGCTCGCGCCTATCGTCACCGACGGCATCACGATGTTGTTGGTTGCGTTCATGCTTGCCATCGCGGCCGCGTCGCTGCCCGTGCAACTCGGTAAGGATTGGATCTGGCTGCATGCCGCCCGCATCGCGGCACCGACGTTTCCGCTCCTGATCGCGTTGGGAGCGGCCAACGTTGGCGACCGCAACGACGCCTGGCTGGCCGGTGGCTGCGCAATCGCCGCCGTACTCGCCGTCGTCGGCGCACTGCTGCTGCTGCAGTTCACCGGAAACCGGGTCGCGATGGCGCTGCTGACGATCGCGGGCGTATTCCCCGTGCTGTGCGCCTCGGTGGCGCTCGCGCCGACGGTAGCCGCCCTGATGGCCGCCGGACTGGCGGCGGCACTGCTTGCGATCGCACTCGTCGGCGACCGTCTGCCCGGCGTCTCGAAGATCGTCAGGCAGATCTGGTCGGCGACCTCAGCCGTATCCGCCTTGATCGCCGTTACGGTCGCCTTCCGGGGTGAGGTCGCCACGCCGGTCCTGTTGGCGATGGCCGTGGTGATCGCCGTCGCGGGGCGCCGAGACGATGTCGCACGCTTCGTGGCCGTCGGCTTCGGCGTCATCGGCGGCCTTCTCTACCTCAGCTACGCGCCGCCCACCTCGCTCATCTGGGCCACGCTTCTGTCGACGCCGGATGCGGTCGCCATCCTGGTATCCAGCATGCTGCTGGTCGCGGTCGTCGGTGCGATCATCTGGTCGTGGACCGGGCGCGGCGTGCTGGACACCGATGCGATGCGTGTCCTCCTCGCCGTTCTTGCCGTGGTGGTCGTCTACGCGGTGACCACCTTCACCGTCACAGCCGGAGTCTTGGCCGGCGGCGAGAGCGGCGGATTCTTCGCAGGCCACATGGCCGCGACCATCTGCTGGATCGCGATGGCCGCCGCCCTGTTCGTCTACGCCGCGCGAAGGCCCCGCGATGACCGGTCGCTGTCGATCGCCGGTGGGTTGGCGCTGGTCGCCGGTTCGATGGCCAAGCTGTTCCTGTTCGATCTCGGCACGCTCGACGGCATGTTCAGGGTCGCCGTGTTCATCGTCGTCGGGCTGGTCCTGCTCGGCATGGGGGCCGGATATGCTCGCCTGCTAGCCCAACAGGACCAGCAGGGGGCGTGACGCCACTCACAGGCTATTTTGGACTGGTTCCAGAATATTGCACGTTGAATTAGTCATGAGTACACGTCGAACCGAAACCGAGATCCAGAACTTCCAAGCGTCCACCCAGCTCCGCGAGGATCTGCAGCGCGTTCTCGTGGACCTCATCGAATTGCAACTGCAGGGCAAGCAAGCTCACTGGAACGTCGTCGGAACCAACTTCCGCGACCTGCATCTGCAGCTGGACGAACTCGTCGACTTCGCGCGCGAGGCCAGCGATACCATCGCCGAGCGGATGCGCGCGCTGGACGTGGTTCCCGACGGTCGCTCCGACACCGTGACGGCCGGCACGTCGCTGCCGCAGTTCCCCGCCTACGAGCACGGCACCGCCGAGGTCGTCGACCTGATCACCGCCCGCGTCTACGCGGCCGTCGACACCCTCCGCGCGGTGCACGACGACGTCGACGCAGAAGATCCCAGCACCGCCGACATCCTGCATCAGCTCATCGTTGAACTGGAGAAGCTGGCCTGGCTGATCAAGTCGGAGAACCGCAAGGTCTAAGTGCAGACCACCGACCGTCGAATCGATCAGTGGGTAGTCGAACGGCTGACGATCTCCAGTTCGGCGTCCTGCGGCTGGTCGCCGTTGCGCCTGCCGACGAGATACCAGGTGTGCATCGGGCCCTTCCCCTTGATTTCGACAAGGCCGCGCTCCTCGAGCACGTATTCGTCCTTCAACCGCTCGTATACCGACTGCGGCACCTGGATTCGGCCTTCGACGTCGGTCGACTCCATGCGGGAAGCTACGTTGACCGCGTCGCCCCAGACGTCGTAGAAGAACTTGCGTGCCCCGACGACGCCGGCCACCACGGGGCCTGAGGCCAGCCCGATGCGCAGCGGCACGTCGCGGCCCTGCGGATCTTTCAAGTCCGCGACCGCGTCGGCCATGTCGAGGGCCAGGCAGGCGATGGCCTGGACGTGGTCAGGCCGGGGTTCGGGCACGCCGCTGACCACCATGTATGAGTCGCCGCTGGTCTTGACCTTCTCCAGCCCGTGCTTGTCGACGAGGGCGTCCAGATCGGTGTAGAGCGTGTCTAGGAATCGGACCAGATCGGTGGGCGTCGTATCGCTTGCCCATTTCGTGTAGCCGGCGATGTCGGCGAACATGATCGAGGCGTCATCGTATTTGTCGGCGATGATATTGCGCGTCGGATCCTTGAGCCGGGACGCGATGGATGCGGGCAGGATGTTGGTCAGCAGCGACTCGGATCGCTGATACTCGGCCTCCATTGCCTTTTCGGCGCGGTCGATTTCGCGCAACGCGTACCATACCGTCGCCATCACGATGACCGCGGACCCGACGACGGAGCTGACGAAACCAACCGTGAGGGCCCAGGGCGGGCCCATACCCCTGTCATTGGGGACGAGGAGTTCGAGTGCGATGGTGCCTGCGGCCCCGAAGGCCACAATTGTCGACGCCAGCACCATGCGTTGGATCCCGAACACGAGCACGACAAGGGTTGCCGACACCAGGAAGTAGAACTGGAGACCCGACCCTGTCCCGATCGTGTAGCAGATGAACCCTACCGATGCGTAGGCGAACATGAAGAACGTCAGTGGTGCGATCAACTCGCCGAACCGGTACAGCAATGGAACCGCCAAGAAGATCGCGGCGAACGCCAGGTTGAGCAGCCCCAACCACCAGGCAGGGCCGCCGATTAGCAACTGAAAGGCGCCGAACGCCACGCTGATCGCTGTGGCGATTATCGCCGCGATCTTCAGGACCCGGAAACGGCTGGCGACGCTCTCGGCGTAGTGCTGGGTCCGCGCTGGCACAGCACTTTCCATCGCCAGCTCGGGCATGCAGACCGATCGCGCCTTGCGCGTCATGGCAAAAGCCTACTTCGCTACGTCCGCGGAAAGCGTGGCAGTTTGCTCAGCGAGTCGACCGCAAGCGAGTGGTGGTGGCATGGGACCGCCACATGGGGCTGGGGCATGCGCCCCGAATTAGTGACGGATGCGACAATTTGGTGCGACGTTGTAAAGTCGAAGCCTGGCGTTTTCGGACCGTGGGGGGCGACGCTTGAACCGGTGGGTACTTAGCGCGGCAATCAGTTGTGCGTTTGCCTCATGCACGATGGTTGCCGGTCCGGGGATCGTCGGCACCGCTGTCGCCCACGCCGACCTCTTCGGAATCGGCCCCGACATCTTCGACCTCTTCGGTGATGACGACAAGAAATCCGATATGCACCATCCGCGGCCTGGCGCAGAAGTCAGCACACCGTCGGCGCGGACGACAGCCGGAATAGCCGCCGCGGAAGCTCCGAAGGCGAAGGTCGGCAGCCTCCCCGAGAGCGTGAGCGCCCCCGAGAGCGTTGGCGTGACCGGAAGCGTTGGCGTGACCGGAAGCGTCGGCGGTGGAGGTGGCGGCGGGGTGCCTCGCACGAATACCGCGGTCCGGCCGGGGAGTCTGCCGCGCGTGTCGTCGGCGCCGGTCACCCGCAGCATCGTGATCCGGGGGACACCTCATACAGCCCTTGGCGCCGGCGGTGCGGCACCGACTCTCGTACCGTCTGCGGCGCCCCAGGCGCCTGTCGTCGTCCCGTTGGCCGCGCCACCACCGGTGTCGCCAGAACCCGAGGGCAGCCCAGCCCCCGCCGCCCCGCCTGCGCCGTCACCGGCGCCGCAGGCCAAAGACCCCCTGGCGCCCAATAATTCGGGGATCGTGCCGATTCCCGACTCCTATCGGGCGGGGTACGCGGAGCACCTCAGGCCCGCGTCCACAAGCGACCTCCTCCTGGAGGCACTGCCCGGCGTCGCGGGTATCGCGGGGTTCACCCTCGTCGGCGCTTACTCGGGCTACCGCCAGGCGAAGGCCGTTCAGAGGGCACTGCTCGCCCCGGCGCCGACAAGCATCCTTCTCTAGGCAAAGTGTGATGCCGTCGGACTGTGGGTATTCCGTACCGACTGATATCGGGAACGTCCGGACGGGAACCACGAAGAATGAATCATCCGTTGATGCGAACTGTGATCGGGTGTGCGATGGCGTGTGGAGCCTTCGTGGTCGGACCGGCGTCCGTGGGTGCTGCCGCCGCCAATGCGGATCTGTTGGGCATAGGTGGCGGCGCGGGCGTCGACATACTCGGCATAGACGTGTTGGGCGGCGGTGCCGCCAAGAAGGGTAGCGGCCCCTCCGGTTCGGCGGCCCGCGTCAACACCGTCTCGACGGCGCCCAGTGCGCGCACCGTCGTCGTCCGGTCGGAATCGCCTGCAACACAACCAAATCCGACCGTAATGCCAGCGGCTTATGACGTTCCGATGGCCGAGGCGCCTGCAGTCGCTCTCGGGGCTTCCTACGTGGAGTCGGCACCAGTTGCGCCACCGCCTGCTGCGCCACCACCTGCCGCGCCGCCGTTGCCGATGACCATTCCGTTGTCCGTCGCGCCTGCCGCCCCGGTCGTCCGTCCGCCCGCACCGGAAGGGGTGCCGATCTCTACGACGAATCAGCCGGCTCCGAGTCGACGCATCGGACCGGCCGAAGGCTTCTCGCCACCGGCGAAGATTCCGAACTCCTTCAGGGTCGGCCACGACGCATACCTCCGATCGGCGACCACCGGCGACATGCTCGCGGCGGCGTTGCCTGGCGTCGCTGGTATCGCCGGGTTCGCAATCCTCGGCGCTTACGCGGGCTATCGGCAGGCGAAGGACTTGCAAAAGGCGCTGGTGGCACCGGTGCCGACGAGCTTCCTGCTGTAATCAGCAAATCAGGGAACGGTGCCCTCGGTGAGATTCGAACTCTATTTCAGGGCCTAGTCAGACGCGACGAACCCGCTTTAGCAGCGAAAACACGTCACGGTAGTTCACGGCAGTTATCTGTAACTGTGGGCAGAATGTGGGCACGGTGTGGGCACGATGTCCGCGCACACCTCGACGCGGTCGCGAAGTTGCCGTTATGGCGGCTCGACCTCGACGACGACTCCGTCGAAGCGTGCACGAGCCGCCGCACGTCTATCTCGGCCACGACGGCCTCACCAGCGCGCAGGCCCGAGAGTTGGCCGCCGCGCTGATCGAGACAGCCGACGAAATCGACCAACTAGCAGGCCAGCCTCGGCGTGAAGCTGTCCTACGTCGGCCCGTCATCCTGCTTGGGTGGCGGCCCGACTGCTGTGGTTACGGCAGGTGTCAGAACAAGCCGCCGAGAAGTCCGCCTTGGCCGCCGAGCAGAAACGGCATGTCCCCGTAAGGGTGGTAGTGAACGGGGGCAGGGGCGTTGTTGATCTGAACATTGCCGGGCGACTGGCAAATATTTCCCGAGCAGGTCTGCCCAATTACCGCAGCAGTCGTCGGTGCAGCGGCGATCGCTACAGCAGCCGCACCCGCCGCCAACAGCGGTGCGATGTAGGTCAGTTTGATTCGCATGGTCGTGCTCCTTTGCATCTCCCCTTTGTTGCAACGGAAACTAGCCAGCCTAAGTTCATTCCCACAGTCGGCGATCTCGTCCGAACCACCAACGGCAAATGGGTGACCGAAGCCCGAACTCGCTGTCCATTCTGCTAGGAGATACTTGCGTAGTTCGGTACCAGGTGCGCGGCCAATACGGCGGACGAACGAATCGTCCCACAGGGAAGCAGCAGCATCCAGCGTCTTATTTAAGTCATTCTTGAGCGCGAGCGCCCATTTTTGGCTAACTTTCGACGGCATGGCGGTGCGAATTTGTCTTGGGCAGCTCAAGAGCTATGCATGCGGTTACTTGGAGCGGGTTTCGGCGGGGGAGACACTCGAAATTGTTCGTCGCGGCAGGCTAGTGGCGTTCGTGGTGTCGCCCTTCTCTGAGCCACCTAGTGACGGCGACCGTATCGGCGCGGCGGAACCACCGGCTCCGAACGTAAAGGTTCCGCTCAGCCAGCTACGGCACAATGCCGCGCCGTACTTCGACCGAGTCGCGGCTGGGAACATTATCGACGTTGTACGCCACGGCAGTCTGGTCGCTCGCATCGTGGCGGCTACTTCCCTCCCCTGATGCAGGTCGATGCCCCAACTGCCACACCCTCGGCCCGAACCAAGTCCTCGTCGGTCACGGCGCCTGCCTCGGTCACGGCGGCGGCGGACACACCTCCTGGCACTGCCGCACCTGCGACACCGTCGTATATGGGCCGCGACTCAACAAACATTGCACGGCGCTCGAAGGGCCGGCGTTAAAGACATCGCAGCCATACTGCAGCGTCACGGGCTAACCGAGTACCGACAAGCTAAGGCGCTCGGCATAGAACCGGCACGGCTAGCGCAACTGTGCTTCCGACTGTGGGGAGGCACATTTAGTGAGGAACGTGACCGCCGCGCCGGGCCGCACGCGAACGCGCAGAAGCGAGGCCGCGTAGCACGCGAATTGCGGGCGGAACTCGTCGAGAAAGCCTTGGCTGATGGCAACAATTAGCAAGTACCAAACCGCCAGCGGCGCAACCCTTTACCGCGTACGATACCGCACGCCCGACCGCGGCCAGACCGATAAGCGCGGGTTCGCAACGAAGTGCGATGCCGAGGCGTTCGCCAATTCTGTTGAGGTCAGAAGGCCCGCGGCGAGTATGTTGCGCCCTCGCTAGGCCGGGTCACGGTGGGGAGTTGGGCGCGGCGTGGCTGGAACGTAAACGGGGACATCTGAAGCCGAGCGGCTATCGGTCCTATGAGAACGCGTGGCGCGTTCAGTTGAGCCGCGCTGGCGCTCGGCGAAGGTTGGCGATATTCGCCACACCGCGGTGCAGGCGTGGCTTGCCGAATTGTCGGCGAAATTGAGCGCGTCTCGGGTCATTACTATCTATTCGGTGCTGGCGGGCATCCTCGACGACGCGGTGCGCGATCGAATGCTAGCGGCGAACCCGGCGCGAGGAGTCAAGCTGCCGCGCAGGTCCAGGCGGCCGAACATGTACTTGACGGCCGAGCAGCTTCGCCTGCTGGCTGTGGAGTCCGGGCGCTACGGTTCGCTAGTGCTGCTGCTCGGGACCGCGGGCCTGCGATGGGGCGAAGCGGCCGCGCTGCGGGTACGCGATGTGGATTTCCTGCGGCGGCGAATCGTCCTTCATGAGAACGCGGTAGCCGTCGGGGGTCGCACCCATGAGGGCACCCTCAAGAGTGGACGCAGCCGGTCAGTGGCGTTGGCGGGGTTCGTGGTCGACGAGCTGGCGGCCACATGTGAAGGCAAGGAACGCGAGGAACTGATCTGGCCCGCGCGAGACGGCGGGTATCTCGCGCCGCCTACCAATAAGTCGTGGCTGGCCGGTGCGGTCGAACGCTGCCAGAAGGCTGACAAGGCGTTCCCGCGCGTCACGGCCCATGCGTTGCGGCACACCGCGGCATCGCTGGCGATTGCGTCGGGCGCGAATCCGAAAGTGGTGCAACGGATGCTTGGGCACGCCTCGGCCGCGATGACGCTGGACGTTTACGCCGATTTGTTCGACTCGGACTTCACTGCAGTTGCCGACAAGTTATCTGAAACTGTGGGCAAAATGTGGGCACGAGGCAGTGATGCGACGCTGTAGCAAACACGAAAACGCCTCTTACCTGCGCTAACGTGTTTACAGATTCGGTGCCCTCGGTGAGATTCGAACTCACACTGTACGGGTTTTGAATCCGCCTAATGTGGCGTTTGTTAGATCAAGCTGTGTTGGCGGTTTGGGGAACCTGCAGGTCACAGCGTTGGTTGTGTTGGCTAGCAATGGGTGTTGGTGAAACTGCTGCGGACGGTCTGCGGACGGGGCCTACTCACCGGCCACGCCGAAGCCACGACCCGACGATCCGGCTGGCCGGGAATCCCACTTACTCACCGACCACACTAGGGTCCCTGGCCCCGCGTCATATTTAGGCCCGATTTCTCGGAAAATTTTCACCCCTCCGAGGGGTTTTGCCGCAGCGGGTACCGCCCGTAGATCCCAGGGCCGGGTCGCCCCAGCGCAGCAAGGTGTTTCAGAGGGACGGGCTGGCGGACGGCAGGTGGCTGCGTGCGGCGGGACTTCCGCTGAGCCACAGGTCGGCGTCGTTGGCCATTTGTTTAGAGAGGCGAAGGGCCTCGGTTTCGGCGACGCCGCTGGGCAGGGTGTAGGCGAGTTTGCGTACTTCATTCGCGTAGTCGGCGAGGATATGTGCGACTCGTTCGGGCATGGGCACTCCTGGTGATTCAAGAGGGTCCAAGCAAGCCTATCCGCGTCCGGGCCAGAAGAAAATACACGGACGGATAAGACGGGCTGTCAGGTGCCTGTGCGCACCCTAACGGGAGCCGACGGTGAAATGCGCCGGAATTCGCCGAATGGTTTCCCTTCCGATCGAGATATCGATTACGCGGACCGCAGCACGTCGTCCGGGCCCAACGTGAAACGGTCGGCCGGATTGCCGCCGTGTTTCGGGCTCTCTTCGTGCCAGTCGGGCAATTGATACCTGTTGACCGTGACCTCTCGGCCGTCCAGCAGCGCATCGATCCTGTGACTCAGATGCTGCCAAACGGTTTCGCCGTTCTCGATCCTGTGCCCTTCGAGCGTCGAAGACATCAACTCACGTGTCGGAGGAATCCGGGATGACCTGCACCGCCAACGGCCGGGGCTTCAAAATCTCGACAACCGGCATCGTGCCGGTCTAACCGGAAGCTACTGCGGACGATCTGCGGACGATTGTGACCGTCGGCCCGGTCGGGCCAGCCTGAAATAGCTTCTATCTGGTATTTCTTGGTGCCCTCGGTGAGATTCGAACTCACACTGTACGGGTTTTGAATCCGTTTCCTCTGCCAGTTGGGATACGAGGGCTGGCCAACGAGTCGGCTTTCCACCATAGAGGATCCCCCGAGGTCGCTGAGTTGGCCCATGACCGCCACAATGGCACCCATGACCGGGTCAACGACTGACGATGCCAAGCCGCACCGCGTTCTCGTCGCGGAGGACGAAGCCCTCATCCGGCTCGACTTGGCCGAGATGCTTCGCGAGGAAGGCTATGAGGTCGTCGGCGAGGCCGGTGACGGGCAGGAAGCCGTCGAACTGGCCGAGAGCCTCAAGCCTGACCTGGTGATCATGGACGTCAAGATGCCGCGTCGGGACGGGATCGACGCAGCATCCGAGATCGCCAGCAAGCGCATCGCGCCGATCGTCGTGCTCACCGCCTTCAGCCAACGTGAGCTGGTCGAGCGGGCCCGCGACGCGGGTGCCATGGCGTACCTCGTCAAGCCCTTCTCCATCAGCGACCTGATCCCCGCGATGGAACTCGCGGTCAGCCGGTTCAGCGAGATTTCCGCCCTGGAAAAGGAAGTCGCGACGCTGTCCGACCGGCTGGAGACCCGCAAGCTCGTGGAACGGGCGAAAGGTTTGCTCCAGACCAAGCATCAAATGACCGAACCCGAGGCGTTCAAGTGGATTCAGCGGGCAGCGATGGACCGCCGGACGACCATGCGGCGGGTTGCCGAGGTTGTGCTGGAGACCCTCGACGAGCCGGAGGACGCCGCGCCGTAGGGCTGGCAATACCCGGAAAACGCGCACCACGGCCATGTGTTGGCTATGTTCAACCCCGAAGCGTCAGCGCCCTGGCCGTTCAAAGCCGGATCGTCGATGCCGATTGAAACATCGAGTCGGAGGTGAAACGTGCGCGGTCGCGTGGCACGGAGCGCAGTTGCGTTCGGTAGCGCAGGACTGGTGGTGCTCAGCATGGCTGCCTGTCAGCAGTCCAAACCGGAAGAGGAGCCATCAGGAGGCAACCTGAAGATCGCCGAGCAGGTGCAGATCGACGATCAGGGCGGAGAGGTCAAGGCGACGGAAGGCGCCGCGCCCGCCGATCCCGCAGGCGACGGCAAGGCCAGCTGCCCGCCTGTGTCGATCGCCATGGCCGGCGCGCTCAACGGCCCTGACGCGGCACTCGGCATCAATATCAAGAACGGCGTGCAGCTGGCTATCGACAAGCACAATGCCGCCAATCCGGGCTGCCAGGTTCAGCTGAAGCCGTTCGACACCGAGGGCGATCCGCAGAAGGCGACCGCGATCGCGCCGCAGATCGTCGACGATCAGTACACGATCGGCCTGGTCGGCCCGGCGTTCTCGGGCGAGACGAAAGCCACCGGCGGCGTCTTCAACCAGGCCGGCCTGGTGGCCGTGACCGCATCGGCGACGAACCCGACGCTCAGCGAGAACGGCTGGAAGACGTTCTTCCGCGGTCTGGCAAACGACGCCGTCCAGGGTCCGTCGGTCGCGAACTACATGAAGAACGGGCTGAGCTACAAGAAGGTCTGCGTGATCGACGACAGCACCGACTACGGCCTCGGCCTGGCCACTGCCGTCCGCGACACGCTCGGCTCGGTCGCCGATTCGGGATGCAATATTTCGGTGAAGAAGGGCGACAAGGACTTCTCCGCCGCGGTGACCCAGGTCAAGGGCGTCAACCCGGACGCAGTGTTCTACAGCGGCTACTACTCGGAGGCGGCACCGCTCGTCCAGCAACTCAGGGACGGCGGCTTCGAAGGCACCTTCGTCAGCGCAGACGGCACGAAGGACCCGCAGTTCGTCAGCCAGGCAGGCGAAGCGGCCAAGGATGCGATTCTGTCCTGCCCGTGCGGCCCGGCCACGGGGCCGTTCGCCGACGAGTACAAGAAGAAGTTCAACGCCGATGCCGGCACCTACAGCGCCGAGGGCTATGACCTGGGCACGATCCTGGTCAAGGGCATCGACTCGGGCGCCATCACCCGCCCCGCGTTGCTCGACTTCGTGAGGAACTACAACGGGCAGGGCGTGGCCCGCAACTATCAGTGGACGCCGACCGGTGAGCTCACCACCAATTTGATCTGGATCTTCAAGGTCCAGTAACCCTGCGGCGAAGCGCGTCCGAGACCTGAAGGCTCGGACGCGCTTTCGCTTCAGATAAGCAAGCGCGAGGAGCCCGCCACCGGATGAGCTTGTTCCCCCCCGAATGCGTCGACCAGTACACCTGCCTGGCCTCCAACATCAACTTCAATCTGGAGAATCTGCGAAGCGGCTTCTGGCAGTTGACGATCGACGGCCTGTCCTGGGGGGCCATCTATGCGCTGGTGGCGGTCGGCTACACGCTGGTATTCGGTGTGCTACGGCTGATCAACTTCGCACACTCCGAGATCTTCATGCTCGGCATGTTCGGCGCCTACTTCGCGCTCGACATAATCCTGGGCTTCACTCCGAGTGGCAACGCGTACAACAAGGGCATCGCGCTGACGGTGTTGTACCTCGGGATCGCGATGTTGTTCGCGATGCTGGTATCTGGTTCGGCCGCGGTCGGACTGGAATTCATCGCCTACCGACCACTCCGAAGACGCAACGCACGGTCGCTGACCTTCCTGATCACCGCGATCGGCATGTCGTTCGTGCTGCAGGAGTTCGTGCACTTCGTCCTTCCCAAGCTGCTCAACGGTTATGGCGGCAGCAATGCACAGCGGCCGATCATCCTCGTCCAGCCGAAGACACAGTTCACGATCTTCGGCGCGTCGGTATCCAACGTGACGCTGGTTATCATCGTGGCTGCGTTGATCTTCGCGGTGCTGACCGACATCGCGATCAACAGGACGAAGTTCGGCCGTGGCATTCGCGCCGTCGCGCAGGATTCGGCCACCGCAACGCTGATGGGCGTCTCGCGCGAGCGCATCATCACGACGACCTTCCTGATCGGCGGCCTGCTGGCAGGCGCCGCCGCGCTGCTGTACACGCTCAAGGTCCCGCAGGGAATCATCTACTCCGGCGGATTCCTGTTGGGCATCAAGGCGTTCTCTGCTGCGGTGCTCGGCGGCATCGGCAACCTGCGCGGTGCGCTGCTCGGCGGCCTGCTGCTGGGCATCATGGAGAACTACGGGCAGGCCGTCTTCGGCACCCAGTGGCGAGACGTCATCGCGTTCGTGCTTCTCGTTCTGGTGCTGCTGTTCCGGCCGACCGGGATACTCGGTGAGAGCCTCGGGAAGGCACGCGCATGACCTCAAGCGACAAGGAGAAGCGGGCCAAGAGCCTGCTGGCGCCCGGCGACGGACTGCGGCAGTGGTGGGACGGGCTCTCCCGAACGCAGAAGTGGATCTTCGGTGTGCTGCTGTTCGGCGTTATCGCCATGTTGCCGATATACACGCCGCCGTTCCTCGACACACCCGGCATCAGCTTCGGTGGCACTCTGGCGCAGTTCGCGATGGTCGCGATCATCGCGATCGGACTCAACGTCGTGGTCGGCCAGGCCGGCCTACTCGACCTCGGCTACGTCGGCTTCTACGCCGTCGGCGCCTACACCGTCGCGCTGCTCACCAGCCCCGACAGCCCGTGGAACAGGGTCAGTCCCAACGGATTCCTCAGCACTCCATGGGCATGGCTCTCCTGCGTGCCGCTGGCGATGGCGATCACCGCGATGGCCGGCCTCATCCTCGGTATCCCGACACTGCGGCTTCGCGGCGACTATCTGGCGATCGTCACGCTTGGGTTCGGTGAGATCATCCGCCTGATGGCCGACAACCTGGCCGACATCACCAACGGCCCGCGCGGCCTCAACGAGGTGGCGTTCCCGCGCTTGGGGGAGAGCGACAAGCTTCCGGAGGGCCTCTTTTCCAATGCGAACTCGACGGGCCACGCCAACTACGGCACCTGGTGGTTCTGGCTCGGCCTGATCCTCATCGTGATCATCCTGCTGCTCGTCGGTAACTTGGAGCGCAGCCGGGTCGGCCGCGCCTGGATCGCCATCCGTGAGGACGAGGACGCCGCAGAAGTGATGGGCGTCAACACCTTCCGGTTCAAGCTCTGGGCTTTTGTGATCGGCGCGGCGATCGGCGGACTGTCCGGGGCGCTGTACGCCGGTCAGGTGCAGTACGTGGCGCCGCCGACCTTCAACATCATCAACTCGATGCTGTTCCTGTGCGCCGTGGTGCTCGGCGGCCAGGGCAACAAGCTCGGCGTGATCTTCGGCGCATTCATCATCGTGTATCTGCCCAACCGCCTGCTGGGTGTGGAGTTCCTCGGCATCAACCTCGGTGACCTCAAGTACCTGTTCTTCGGTCTCGCGCTGGTGGTGCTGATGATTTTCCGGCCGGAGGGGCTGTTCCCGGCCCGCCAGCAGCTGCTGACGTACGGCAAGGCCGCGCGCGATCTGTTGCATGCGACACCCGCAGAAAAGGAGCCGGCGGCATGACCACACCGTTGCCGGGCGCGGAAGAAACCGTCGAGGAACTGGCGGGGGTCCATCGTGAGATCCATGCCGCCGAAGGTGAAACTCTGCTGCAGACAGAGGATTTGACGGTGAAGTTCGGCGGGTTGACCGCATTGGATTCGGTCACCTTCAACATCCGCCGCGGCGAGATCCTCGGCATGATCGGGCCCAACGGTGCGGGCAAGACCACCTGCTTCAATGCGATCACCGGCGTTTACCGGCCCACCTCCGGTTCGGTGATCTTCGACGGGGCGCCGCTCGGCCGGATCAAGCGCCACCAGATCACCCGCAAGGGAATAGCCCGCACGTTCCAGAACATCCGGTTGTTCGGCGAAATGACTGCGCTCGAGAACGTCATCGTGGGCACCGATGCGCGGCATCACACTTCGGTGCCCGGCGCTCTTGTGCGCACACCGCGACACCGCAGGGAGGAGAAGTCCGCGATCGAGCGGTCGGCCGCACTTCTGCACTTCGTCGGCATCGCGCACCGCGGCGAGGAGAAGGCGAAGAACCTGCCCTACGGCGATCAGCGGCGCCTGGAGATCGCGCGTGCGCTGGCAACCGAACCCAAGCTGCTGTGCCTGGATGAACCCGCAGCGGGGTTCAACCCGAGCGAGAAGGCCGCGTTGATCGACCTGATCCGCAAAATCCGCGACGACGGCTACACGGTGCTGCTCATCGAACACGACATGCGGTTGGTGATGGGGGTGACTGACCGGATCGTCGTCTTGGAGTTCGGTCGAAAAATCGCCGACGGGCTGCCTGCCGAGATCCGCGATGACCCCAAGGTCATTGCCGCCTACCTGGGGGTGCCCGATGACGAACTCTCCTGACGCCGAAGACCGGCCCGTTCTTCTCGAGGTGCGAGATGTCGTCGTGCACTATGGCCGCATCCGGGCCCTGCACGGGGTTTCGCTGGTGGTGCGGCAGGGCGAGCTGGTCACCCTGCTCGGTTCCAACGGCGCGGGCAAGACCACCATCATGCGTGCGATATCCGGGTTGCGGCCCCTGACGTCGGGGTCGGTGTGGTTCGAGGGCAACGACATCTCTCGGGTGAAGGCACACAAGCGGGTGACCGAGGGTCTGATCCAGGCGCCGGAGGGACGCGGAGTGTTTCCCGGCATGAGCGTCGTCGAGAACCTCGAAATGGGTTGTTACGGACGCAAATTCGCGTCGAAGGTCGAGCACAAGGGGCACCTTGACTGGGTGCTCGAGACCTTCCCGCGGCTCGCTGAACGGAAGAACCAGGTCGGCGGCACGTTGTCCGGTGGTGAGCAGCAGATGCTGGCGATCGGCCGTGCGTTGATGGCCCGCCCGCGGGTGTTGCTGCTCGACGAGCCGTCAATGGGGCTCGCGCCCATGGTGATCTCTCAGATCTTCAAGATCATCGCCGACATCAACGCGCAGGGCACGACAGTACTGCTGGTCGAGCAGAACGCGCAGCAGGCGCTCACCCGATCCGACCGTGCCTACATTTTGGAAACGGGTGAGATCACCCGCGAGGGCAAGGCTCGAGAGTTGCTGGAGGACGACAGCATTCGCGCCGCCTACCTGGGCGTGGCCTAACCCCCCCGGGCCCCCCATCCTTGCGCGACCGTGCGTGCCTGCACGCGACACGCCGTCAAGAACCGGGAGTTTGCGCACGCTCGCGGTGATTCAGTGGGCCAATCGCGCCTCGAGCGCGTCCAGCACTTCGACATGTGGCGGGGGTACGCCGATCCGCATCACCACATTGCCGTCGCAAGACTCGAAGTCGAACGTGATGATGGCGCAACACCGGCCTTCCCGGTCGGCAAGACCGCGCGCCGTCGATTCGGCGCCGCCCGATAGCACCAGGTCGAGTCGCGTCGGCGCGGCACGCGCGAACCGCAGCACCTCGGCGAACAACTCGTCGAATTCAGCTACCCGCAGTGGGCGCTCCGCAGTGGGGAGCGTGCACGCCTCCGGTGCCCAGTCATCGGGAATCGGCACAACCCGAGGCTAGCGCGTGACGCACCCGCTAAGAATGACGCGTGGCCAACCGCATCCAGTCTCTGCTCGGCGTCGAATATCCCATCGTTCAGGCGCCCATGACGTACATCGCCCGAGCGGAACTCGCCGCCGCAGTTTCGCAGGCTGGCGGCCTCGGGATGATCGAGACGCTGACGCCCAAGGGACAAGCGGATCTACTCCGCGTCCGCACACTGACCGACAAGCCCGTCGCCGCGAACCTGATGATCCAGGGCTGGAAGAAGGACCCGTCGATCGTTGAGATTCTCGCAGAAGCCGGGATACGCCACGTCTTCACATCTGCCGGAGATCCTGCGTTGTTCACCGGCAGGCTGCATGACGTAGGCATGACCGTCGTGCACGTGGTCGGGTCGCTTCGGGCGGCGACGAAGGCCGCCGATGCCGGCGTCGACGCATTGGTGGTGGAGGGGGTCGAGGGCGGCGGCTTCAAATCGGCGCTCGGCGCGTCGACGATGGTCCTGCTGCCGCTCGTGGGCGAACAGATCGACCTGCCGATCATCGCCGCGGGCGGTATGTGCGACGCGCGGTCGACGGCGGCGGCGGTCGTGCTTGGCGCCGAGGGCGTTCAGATGGGCACGCGGATGCTGGCCAGTCGGGAGTCGTTGGTGCACGCGAACTTCAAGGACGCGATCGTCGCTGCGAACGATTCGGGCACAGTGCTTCTCGACATTCCCGGCAATCCGACGATGCGGGTGCTTCGCACCGGTTTGGCGGCACGGGTGGCGGCCCACGATCCCGAGGTTGAGTTGCTGGGGAAGGTGACCGATCTGTATTTCGACGGCGATATGGAGGCCAGCGTCGCCAACACCGGTCAGGTTTCGTCGCGCATCGCGGAACTGTTGCCGGTGGCCGAGATCGTGCGGCAGACGTGGGCCGAGATCGAGGCGGCGCTGAATGATGCCCGAACCCGGATCTGAAGTGGCTCCGGGAGATTTGGCTCCCGGTACATCGACACGTGCTTGCATGACCCAACCCGGCGACTCACCCCCGTGGACTGCGCCGAGCGTGCGCAGACTCGCGTAAAACGGCGGCGGGTCGGCTGCAGACACGCACGCTCGCGGGGAAAGGGGAGGGGAGGAAAGGGGAGGGGAACCGGAGCGCTAGCGGGCGACGATCACCGAGGAGCCGTGACCGAAAAGGCCCTGGTTGGCCGTGACGCCGACCGTGGCGCCCTCCACCTGGCGGCCGGTGGCCTGGCCCTTCAGCTGCCAGGTGAGTTCGCAAACCTGCGCGATGGCCTGGGCGGGGATCGCCTCGCCGAAGCACGCGAGCCCGCCGGACGCATTCACCGGGATCTTCCCGCCGATGGTCGTCGCACCGCTGCGCAGCAGCCCCTCGGCTTCGCCCTTGGCGCACAGCCCGAGGTGCTCATACCAGTCGAGCTCCAACGCGGTCGAGAGGTCGTACACCTCGGCAAGGCTGAGGTCCTCGGGGCCGATGCCCGCCTCGGCATATGCGGCGTCGAGGATCTGGTCCTTGAACACTCGCTCGGGCGCCGCTACTGCTGCGGTGGAATCGGTTGCGATGTCAGGCAATTCGGGGAGATGCTGGGGGTACTGCGGTGTTTGAAGGCTGACGGCTCGCACCGACGGCACACCGTCGACGGAGCCGAGATGCTTTTCTGCGAACTCCTTGCTCGCCACGATCAAAGCCGCCGCGCCGTCGGACGTCGCGCAAATATCAAGCAGCCGAAGCGGATCCGACACCACCGGGCTGGCAAGCACATCCTCGACCGAGCTCTCTTTCCGGTACCGGGCATTCGGGTTGTCCAGGCCGTGCCGTGCGTTCTTGACCTTCACCTGAGCGAAATCCTCGAGGGTGGCGCCGTAGAGGTCCATCCGGCGGCGCGCGAGCAGCGCGAAGTACACCGTGTTCGTCGCGCCGATCAGGTGGAAGCGCTGCCAGTCCGGGTCGTTCTTGCGTTCCCCACCGACCGGAGCGAAGAAGCCCTTGGGCGTGGTGTCCGCACCGATTACCAGAGCGACGTCACAGAATCCCGCCAGGATCTGAGCCCGCGCGCTCTGCAAGGCCTGCGAGCCGCTTGCGCACGCCGCGTAGCTCGAGGTGACGGGAACGCCGTTCCAGCCGAGCTTCTGGGCGAACGTCGCGCCCGCGACGAAACCCGGGTACCCGTTGCGGATCGTGTCGGCGCCTGCAACGAGTTGGATCTGGCGCCAGTCAAGCCCGGCCTCGGCGAGCGCCGCGCGCGCGGCGACGACGCCGTACTCGGTGAAGTCGCGTCCCCACTTCCCCCACGGGTGCATGCCCGCACCGAGGATGTAGACCGGTTCGGGGCTGGATGTCGCCGCCGGTGCGGCTCCGGTGCTGGATGTCGCCGCCGGTGCGGCTCCGGTGCTGGATGTCGCCGCCGGTGCGGCTCCGGTGCTCATGCGATCCTCCATGCGTGGACGACGCGCTCGACCCCGTCGTCGTCGGTGAACAGCGGCATGGTGGTCAACTCCATCTCCATGCCGACCTCGAGATCCTCGGCGAGGGTGCCGTCGACGACCTTGCCCAACACGATCAGCCCTTCGTCGGCGAGCTGTACCGCGGCAACCGCGAAGGGCTCGAAGGGATCCGGCGAGGGATACGGAGGCGGCGGCGCGTATCTGTTCTCGGTGTAGCTCCACAGCGTGCCCCGACGCGACAGCGGCACCTGGGCCAGATCGTCGCCGTCACAGGCCGGGTTGGGGCAGTTGTTCGCGCGCGGCGGGAAGACGTAGGTGCCGCATTGATGGCACTTGCCGCCGATCAGATAGGGCTGGCCGGAGCCGTCGCTGGCGAACCAGCCGTCGATCGCGGGTTGGGTAGAAGCTGACACGCGGTCAGCGTACCGACTCCGGCCGCGAAACTGAAACGTGTTCCAGTTTCGCCGCGCAGATGCACACGGCGCGGATTCAGCCGGACGCGGGCGAACCGGGAGCGCGACAGATCTAGCGACGGCCGACGTCGATCAGGATGCGCAACAGGTCGTCGGGGTTGTCTCGCATCAGGTTGTGCGCAGCGTCGAGTTCATGGACGTTCCAGTTCGGGTCGTCCTTGACCCGGTCGTACGACGGCCGCAGCGGCGAATCTCCCGGCCACTTCAGCGCATAGACGAAGTCGCGACGCCGGAACCTGCTCAGGTCTGCGGTCAGCGTGATCCGCTGGAGGAACGACGCGAGGGGATGGGCCGTCGCGCGCGGGTCGAAGAACGACATCGGCGGCACACCGTAGCCGGTGTCGTCGACATCGAGATACCACTGCCGCTGCTCGTCGTTGACGAGGTGCCAGCACGACTCGCCGTTGTTGGGGACGACTGCGTCGAGGTACACCAGCGCGTCCACCTTCTCGGGAATGCGATCGGCGACCCCTGTGATCACCATGCCGCCATAGCTGTGTCCGACCAGCACCAGATCTTCGGCATCGGGCTCGGCTTCCAACGCAGCCAGCACGTCGGTGATGTGTGTTTCCAGGTTGACGCCGCCGTGCGCCAGGTGCGCGCGTTCGGCAACTCCGGTGAGCGTGTAGCTCAGCACCCGGTGGCCTTCATCGCGCAGGCCGGCGGCGAGATCGTCGAAGCACCATGCGCCGTGGCAGGCGCCGGGGATGAGGACGTAGGTGGTCATGCGTGACTCCTGTCGATATTGGTGTCGGTTCGGTACTTGGTGGTGACGAGGGCCAGGTCGGCGGGGCGCCGAGTTGCCCCGGTGCGGTGCATCTCGCGGTTGGCCTCGACGACCTTCGCCGTCTCAGGACGGCGCCGGTCCTCGTAGCGACGCAAGCCGTTCGCAGGGTCGCGCGAAAGCTCCTCGGCGAGCACGGCCGCATCGACGATGGCCTGCGAACCGCCATTGGCGCCAACGGGATACATCGGGTGTGCCGCGTCGCCGAGCAGTGTCACGCGCCCGCGCCCCCACCAGGGAAGCGCGTCGCGGTCGACCATCGGGTATTCCAGCACCGGCTCGGTACGGCGCACCAGATCGGCGGCATCCAGCCAGTCGAGGTGCCAGTGCTCGAGGTGGCGCAGCACCTCGGATCGCTCGCCGGGATGGTTCCATTTGGCGTCGCCGGGCAGCGGGCCCGGCGGTGCCTCGGGCAGCATGACCACCCAGTTGATCTGATCTTCGCCGATCGGGTACACGACGAGGTCGACACCGTTGGCGCCCTTGACGATTGACATGGTGCGGCCGTCCAGGAAGGGATCGCCGTCGACCGCGCCGCGGAACATCCGCAGTCCCGACCAGAGCAGCGGGTCCGGCCCGGGGTGCAGCCGGCGGCGGATCGTCGAGTGGATGCCGTCGGCTCCGACCAACATGCCGGCCATGAAATCACCGGCTGACGTTTCGACCCGGACACCCGCATCCGACTCGTCGAATTCGACCAGCTCGCAGTTGTCATGAACAGCCTTGGCGCCCAGGCGATCCCGCAGTGCGGAGAGCAACAGCATCTGCAGCCGGCCGCGGTGCACCGAATACTGCGGATACCCGTAGCCCCCGTCGATGCCACGTGGCTCACGGAACAGAAGCGCGCCGTCAGTGTCGTAGTACGCGATGGCCGCGGGCGCCACGCCGATCCGGGACAGCTCGTCGCCGAGCCCCAGCTCGTAGAGCTCGCGCACGGCGTGCGGTAAGAGGTTGATGCCAACGCCAAGCGGCCGTAGGTCCGTGCGTTCGATGACCGTCACGTCGATGCCCCGGGCCTGGAGCGCGAGCGCGGCGGTCAGGCCGCCGATGCCCGCCCCGGCAATGAGAACGTCTTCAGTCATGCCTCCAGCCTGGGCGCCCGCCTGCCATAAGTCCAATACCGATTCTGTACTCAAACTATAATAATTGCTTATGGAACTTCGACAGCTCGAGTATCTGGTCGCCGTCGCCGAGGAGGCCAACTTCACCAGGGCAGCCGAACGCATCCACGTCGCTCAGCCCGCGGTCAGCGCGCAGATCCAACGTCTGGAACGCGAACTGGGTCAGACCCTGGTGGATCGGTCGCGTCGCGCGGTGCGGCTGACCGCGGCGGGCGAAGCGGTGCTGCCCTACGCGAGGGCCGCGCTCGCGGCCGTCCGCACCATGCACGTCGCCGCCGATGAGGTCACCCAGTTGGTGCGGGGCACCGTCACCATAGGAACGGTGACATCGCATAACGTCGACATGCCGCGACTGCTGGCCGACTTTCACGCCGAACACCCCAACGTCGAGATCACCCTCGGCACAGACACTTCCGACAACCTGATCGAGAATGCCCGGATTGGAAGCCTCGATGTCGTGATCGCCTCGGTCGGCCCCGACGAGGTTCCCGACGGGCTCGACATCGAGGTCGTCACCGACGAGGCGATCCAAGCGGCGGTGTGCCAGACCGATCCACTCGCGAAGCGGAAGAAGATCCGGCTAACCGACCTACGCGACAGGACGCTGATCGCGCTCCCGGTCGGGGCGGGCATCCGGCATCAGTTCGACCGCGCCTGCGCGCAGGCGGGTGTCTCACCGCGGATCGCGTTCGAGGCCAGCACCCCACTCGCGTTGGCCGACCTCGCCGGGCGCGGCCTCGGGGTCGCCATCGTGCCCGCTTCGGTGCCGCGTGGTCGCGCCGACCTGCACGCGTTGACGTTCGTCCCGGAACTGCGGGGGCGGCTGGTGCTGGCATGGCGCTCAGCGGGTCCGATCAGCCCCGCCGCGCGTGTTCTGATCGATCGGGCTCGTCGACTACTGCGTGTCAGCGCACGTGCATAGAGTAGGGCCGTGACCGCAAGCGCAACGGCCGAGAAGGCGACCGAAAAGCCGATATTGATGCTGCTGGACGGCAATTCGCTGGCGTTCCGGGCGTTCTATGCACTGCCGGCCGAGAACTTCAAGACCCAGGGCGGACTGACCACCAACGCGGTGTACGGGTTCACCGCAATGCTGATCAACCTGCTGCGCGACGAGAAGCCCAGCCACATCGCCGCCGCGTTCGACGTGTCGCGCCAGACGTTCCGGTTGGAGAAATACCCGGAGTACAAGGCGGGGCGGTCGTCGACACCCGACGAGTTCCGCGGTCAGATCGACATCACCAAAGAGGTGCTCGGCGCGTTGGGCATCACGGTGCTGGCGGAAGCCGGCTTCGAAGCCGACGACGTGATCGCCACGCTGGCGACGCAGGCGGAGGACGCGGGCTACCGGGTGCTGGTGGTCACCGGCGACCGTGACTCGCTGCAACTCGTGAGCGACGACGTGACGGTGCTGTATCCGCGCAAGGGTGTCAGCGAGCTGACCCGGTTCACACCCGAGGCGGTGGTCGAGAAATACGGGCTCACCCCACAGCAGTATCCCGACTTCGCGGCGCTGCGCGGTGATCCGAGTGACAACCTGCCCGGCATTCCCGGCGTGGGGGAGAAGACCGCGACGAAGTGGATCGCCGAATACGGCTCGCTGCAGGCACTCGTCGACCAGGTGGACACCGTGACGGGCAAGGTGGGCGACGCGTTGCGCGCCAATCTGTCGCACGTCGTGCTCAACCGAGAGCTCACCGATCTGGTCAAGGATGTGCCTCTGGCGCAGACACCCGACACGCTGCGCATGCAGCCGTGGGATCGGGATCAGATCCACCGGCTGTTCGACGACCTCGAGTTTCGCGTGCTGCGCGAGCGGTTGTTCGAGACGCTGGCCTCAGCGGATCCCGAGGTCGATCAGGGCTTCGACGTGCGCGGCGGTGCGCTGGAGGCAGGCGAATTGACGGCGTGGTTGACCGAGCACAGCACCGGTAGCCGCTTCGGTATGGCAGTCGTCGGCACACACCTCGCCTTCGACGCGGATGCGACAGCGTTGGCGATCGTGGCGGGTGACGGAGACGGTCGTTACCTCGACACCGCCGAACTGCATGCCGACGACGAGGCCGCGCTCGCGTCGTGGCTTGCCGACCCCGGGGTGCCGAAGGCGCTGCACGAAGCCAAGCTCGCCATGCATGATCTGGAAGGCCGCGGCTGGACGCTGCGCGGTGTCACGTCGGATACCGCGCTGGCCGCATATCTGGTTCGGCCCGGTCAGCGCAGCTTCGCGCTCGACGACCTGTCGTTGCGATACCTGAAACGCGAACTCCGCGCGGACAACCCTGAGCAGCAACAACTTTCGCTGCTCGACGACAGCGACGGTGTCGATGAGCAGGCGGTCCAGACGTCGATCCTGAGGGCCAGCGCGGTGATGGATCTCGCCGACGCGCTCGACGATGAGTTGGCCCGCATCGAGTCCTCCTCGCTGCTCGGCGACATGGAGCTGCCGGTCCAAAGGGTGCTGGCGGAGATGGAGACCGCGGGCATCGCCGTGGACCTCGGCCACCTGTCAGAGCTGCAGAGCGAGTTCGCCGACCAGATCCGCGACGCTGCGCAGGCCGCCTACGGAGTGATCGGCAAGCAGATCAACCTGGGTTCGCCCAAGCAGTTGCAGGTGGTGCTGTTCGACGAGTTGGAGATGCCGAAAACCAAGCGCACCAAGACCGGCTACACCACCGACGCGGACGCGCTGCAGTCGCTGTTCGACAAGACGGGTCACCCGTTCCTTCAGCATCTGCTGACGCACCGCGACGTCACCCGGCTCAAGGTCACCGTCGACGGGCTGCTGAACTCGCTCGCCTCCGACGGCCGGATCCACACCACGTTCAACCAGACCATCGCCGCGACGGGTCGGTTGTCGTCGACGGAGCCCAACCTGCAGAACATCCCGATCCGCACCGACGCCGGTCGCCGGATCCGCGACGGGTTCGTCGTCGGCGCGGGTTTCGACGAGCTGATGACGGTCGACTACAGCCAGATCGAGATGCGGATCATGGCGCACCTGTCTCAGGACGAGGGCCTCATCGAAGCGTTCCGCACCGGCGAGGACCTGCATTCGTTCGTCGCGTCGCGGGCGTTCTCCGTACCGATCGACGAGGTCACCGCCGAGCTTCGGCGTCGCGTCAAGGCGATGAGCTACGGGCTGGCCTACGGGTTGAGTGCGTACGGCCTTGCCGCTCAACTGAAAATCTCCACCGAAGAGGCCAAGGTGCAGATGGAGCAGTACTTCGATCGGTTCGGCGGCGTGCGCGACTACCTGCGCGACGTCGTCGACCAGGCGCGCAAGGACGGTTACACGTCGACGGTGTTCGGCAGGCGCCGTTACCTGCCGGAGTTGGACAGCAGCAACCGCAACGTTAGGGAGGCGGCCGAACGCGCGGCCTTGAACGCTCCCATTCAGGGCAGCGCGGCCGACATCATCAAAGTGGCGATGATCGAGGTCGACAAGGCGCTCAAGGACGCCGGGCTGAAGTCACGGATGCTGCTGCAGGTGCACGACGAATTGTTGTTCGAGGTCGCGAAGGGCGAACGCGATCAGGTTGAGAAACTGGTGCGCGACAAGATGGGCAGTGCCTATCCGCTGGACGTCCCGTTGGAGGTTTCGGTCGGGTACGGCCGCAGCTGGGATTCGGCAGCGCATTAACGACGTGTGCTGCTGTACCTAGGCAGCGCGATCGATACGCCGGTGAGCGTTCAATGCTCTTCCACGAATCTCAACCACAGACCCCGAACGGACGATACCGAATGGTCCCGGACGGGCGAAGCGAGCGAGGTTTCCCATCTGCAACCCGGTCCCGGCTTTGGCCTGGCGGTACCCGAGCCGCACCCCGGCTGAAGTCGAGAGTGCCAGTCCACCGACGCCTGGGAGTGCTGCAAGAGCAAGCGCCCATAGGGAAGCCACGATAATGACGTCGCTCGCGATCCGCGCCACTCGCCCCGGCCAATCCGTCGGGCTCGCGTCAGCCGGCGCTGCGGCGAGCTGTGGTGAATATCCGGCCAACGGCGTCGCGTACCCCATCAGAGCTGCGATCCCAGCTCCGGCGCCGCTGGGCCCTACGCGCGGAGCGGCAGGTACGACCGCTGGCGACTGTTGCAGCAGCGCATGACCCGAGTTCACCGCCGGCGTCGGTCCAGCTAGGAGGCCGGGAGATCCGTTCGGCACTGCCCTCGCGACCGGGGGGGTGTAATAGGACAGGAGACGCGACTGCAGCTGCGTGAGCGGGACCGCAGCGGCGACCATCACGTCCTTGGCCAGCGCGAGCGCGGCGACAGAGCCTGACGCGATCAGTGTGGGAACCATCGCGATCAGGTCCGTGATGGGCGCCACCAGATCAGGAGCCGCGATGACTACATACCTGACCGGCTGCGGCAGACCGGGAACTGAGGCGACCGCCTCCGCAACAGGCGCAATCAGACTAGGAATGGACGCCACGGCGCCAGTACCCGGCGCAACAAGACTGGGAATTGCGGTAATCAACTTGCTAGCGGGCGGGGCCAAATTCGCAACCGACGCGGCCACATCCGACGGGGTGACGACAGGAACGGCGACCGGCCCGGCCACCTTCCCGTCGGTGGGGTCCGCCGAAGAAGGTACCTTCCGGCGCTTCGCGCGTTCGGAAGCCCCCTCGCCCGGTGTTCGGCCAGACCCGAACCGGCTCCTGACCGAGGGGATCGTCGATGGACGCGGGCCTTCGGTCGTTTGCGCGACAGTCGTAGCGCTGGTCGGGCTTTGGGGTGCACTATCGACCGCGCTCGATACGCCGTTATCACCGTTCGCATCGTTGCCGTGGCCTGCATCCGAAGCGGTATCCGATGTGGAGTCGCTCCCGTGGGGTTCGGCTGAGGCGATAGAGCCACCGCCCACACACATAAAGAGGCCGGCCGAAAGTATGCAGACACCGACTGCGTAGCGCGCTTTTAAGAGCACCATGATCCCCGCCAACCGCCCGAGAAAACCGCTGCCGCGGTTTGACCGATATTAGCTTAGCGGCAAGCCCGCAAACGGTGGTAACCCATTGCAAGTTACCTCAATTGGTCGACCGGTATCCGGCCAACTCCCGTAGCGCGGGCGCGGCGGCCCGGGCGCCGTACACCGCGTACGTTCCCTCGGTCAGCATCTCGTTCACGCGTTCGTCGCCGAAGCCCCGGTCGATGCGGTCGCGGATGAACGCCAACTCCACCACCTGGTTGGCGAAGGTCTTGACGGACTTGCCCGCGGCCCGTCCGCCCGTTCGGGTCGCCTGGCCGATGGCCGCCTTGCGGTGGCGGAGGGAGCCCAGCCAAGTCGCCTCGTTGGGTGATACCAGTCCGGCAGCGACCATTCCGGGCAGCTTCTCTGCCGTGATCCGCTGCTCCTTGCGACGGCTGGCGACGCCAAGCCAGACCACCAGCCCGAAGATCGGCACCATCCACAGCAGGTACACCAGGAAGTACGCCTCGATGCCCAGCAGCGACGAGCCGTTCCACAGGCCGTGCATGACGACCGCACCGATGTAGCCGAGCAGTATGTAGCCCACTTTGGCGAGGGCGTTTCGGTGCTGCAGCGCGAAGTACACGCCGAGGCCGAACATCGTGGTGAAAAGCGAATGGGCGAACGGCGCCATGATCAGCCGCATGGCCGCGGTCAACAGGGATTCGCCGACCGTTTCGCCGCCGCCGATATAGAGGATGTCTTCCAGCCAGGCGAACCCAGCGCCCACCAGGCCGGCGTATATGAGGCAATCCGTCAGCGAGTTGAGCTCGTTTCTGCGCGTGCCGGTCATCATCAAGAGAAGGAACAGCCCCTTGGCCGCCTCTTCCGTCAGCGGCGCGGCGAGAACGACGGTGACGGGGCTTACCGAGTCCGACCCACCCGGGTTGATTGCGGCCTCGGTGACGAGCTGGAGGATCGACGCGATGATGACGGCGACCGACGCCCCCCACAGGAAGGCCAGAATCAGCAGGCGGCGCGGTTCCGGCTCCCACCGGTCCAACCACAGGTAGGCCAGCACGACGACCGTCATGGCCGCGGTCGACAGCACGAACCCGATCGATGTCCCGACCGGATTGAACGCGGTCAGCGCGATCACGATGAGCCCGGCGATCGTGCCCAGCAGGATCAGCACACCCAGCGGCGCCCCGACTTTGCGCACCTTCTTCTGGATCGGGGGATGCGGCGGACCATAGGCAAGCGGCTGCTGAGGCGGACCGGCGTAGGACACCAGAGCAGGGTAGCCGTGGCCGTCGACGAAATCGGGTATGCCCGACGTACTTTTGTCGAATCCGAAACCGGGCGCCGTTCGCGCCGTTAGCTTTGCGGGCATGTTCCCGGGGAAGCATGCCTGTAGTAAGGCGAATCAGGCCGCGTTCATCATGGCAGGCACCGGCGAAGCGGTGACGTACGCGGAGCTCGAAGCGCGGTCGAACCGTCTGGCCCATTTCCTGCGCAGTGTCGGACTCACCAGGCTCGACCACTATGCGATCTTCATGGAGAACAACGCGCGCTACCTCGAATGCTGCGCGGCGGGCGAACGTTCCGGCCTCTACTACACCTGCATCAACTCCTTCCTGACCGCGGACGAAGTCGCCTACATCGTCGACAACAGCCAATCGCAGGTGCTGATCTTCTCCGAGGAGAAGCGCGCGATCGCCATGGAAGTGCTCGCGCGTTGTCCGGGTGTGAAGGTCGCGTTGGTCGCCGACGGTCCTGGTGATGGGGCTGCCATCCTCAACCTCGACGAAGCCGTAAGCGGTTGTGCTGCAACGCCTGTCGCCGACGAATCGCTGGGGATGGCTATGCTGTATTCGTCGGGCACGACCGGCAGGCCGAAGGGCATACTCCGACCGGTGCCAGAGCAGCCGCCCGCGACCGTGATCCCCGCCTACGACTTCATCAGAAACGTTTGGCGCTTCCGCGAAGGCATGACGTACCTCTCGCCTGCGCCGCTGTATCACTCTGCGCCTCAGGGTGGGGTGAACCTGACCATTCGCATGGGCGGCACGGCCGTGATCATGGAGCACTTCGATCCCGAGCAGTACTTGAAGCTGGTCGAGAAGTACCGGCCCACTCATAGCCAGTTGGTGCCGACGATGTTCTCCCGCATGCTCAAGCTGCCCGCGGAAGTGCGTGAGAAGTACGACGTCTCGTCGCTGGAGGTCGCGATCCATGCCTCCGCACCGTGTCCACCGCAGGTCAAGGAGCAGATGATCGAGTGGTGGGGGCCGGTGCTGCTGGAGTATTACAGCGCCACGGAACTGCTGGGATGGGCCGTCTGCGACAGCCATGAGTGGCTGAGCCACCGCGGCACGGTGGGCAAGGTGGTCTCGGGAGACATATCGGTGCTCGACGAGGACATGCGACCGGTTCCCAGGGGCGAACCGGGCACGCTGTGGTTCAAGACCATGAGTGAGTTCTCCTACTTCAACGATCCGGCGAAGACCGCGGAGTCCAGGTCGCCCGACGGCACGATGACGACCGTTGGCGACGTCGGCTACGTCGACGACGACGGATTCCTGTACCTCACCGATCGCGCGACGTTCATGATCATCTCGGGCGGGGTGAACATCTACCCTCAGGAGACCGAGAACCTGCTGATCACGCACCCGAAAGTCGCGGATGCGGCGGTGTTCGGGGTGCCGAACGAGGATCTCGGTGAAGAGGTCAAAGCGGTCGTCCAGCCGATGCCCGAGTTCGACCCGTCACCAGAGCTCGCCGACGAACTGCTCGCCTTCTGCGCCGAGCACCTGTCCAGGCAGAAGGTGCCGCGATCGGTCGAGTTCGAAGCCGAGTTGCCTCGCCTGCCGACTGGAAAGCTGTACAAGCGTGTGCTTCGCGACCGCTACTGGGGTAAACACGAGACCAAGATCGTATGAACCGCGTTGATCGTGATCGTCCTGGCCAGGAGACCGGGTTTGTCCAGCGTGGACACAGTCGAGTAACCTCGACAGGTACCCGTCTGTGGGTTTGCGATCTCTGCTGCGGGTGCAGAGCACTATGTCGGCGTCCGCGCCGAAGCCAATAACAATTGTCCCTACGACCCAACCTGTCCGGAGCAACCCACCAAATGCCAAGTCCCTCCGTCACCTCGCCGCAAGTAGCCGTCAACGACATCGGCTCGAGCGAGGACTTTCTCGCCGCCATCGACAAAACCATCAAATACTTCAACGATGGCGACATCGTCGAGGGAACCATCGTCAAGGTTGACCGTGACGAGGTCCTGCTCGACATCGGTTACAAGACCGAAGGCGTCATCCCCTCCCGAGAGCTCTCCATCAAGCACGACGTCGACCCCTCTGAGGTTGTGTCCGTCGGCGATGAGGTCGAAGCCCTTGTCCTCACCAAGGAGGACAAAGAAGGCCGCCTGATCCTGTCCAAGAAGCGTGCGCAGTACGAGCGCGCATGGGGCACCATCGAAGAGCTCAAGGAAAAGGACGAGGCCGTCAAGGGCACCGTCATCGAGGTCGTCAAAGGCGGCCTGATCCTCGACATCGGCCTGCGCGGCTTCCTGCCCGCATCGCTGGTGGAGATGCGCCGTGTCCGCGATCTGCAGCCGTACATCGGCAAGGAGATCGAGGCCAAGATCATCGAGCTGGACAAGAACCGCAACAACGTGGTGCTGAGCCGCCGCGCTTGGCTGGAGCAGACCCAGTCCGAGGTGCGCAGCGAGTTCCTCAACCAGCTGCAGAAGGGCGCCATCCGCAAGGGTGTGGTGTCGTCGATCGTCAACTTCGGCGCGTTCGTCGATCTCGGCGGTGTCGACGGCCTGGTGCACGTCTCCGAGCTGTCCTGGAAGCACATCGACCACCCCTCCGAGGTTGTCCAGGTCGGCGACGAGGTCACCGTCGAGGTGCTCGACGTCGACATGGACCGCGAGCGGGTGTCGTTGTCGCTCAAGGCAACCCAGGAAGACCCGTGGCGTCACTTCGCCCGCACCCACGCGATCGGTCAGATCGTGCCCGGTAAGGTCACCAAGCTGGTGCCGTTCGGTGCGTTCGTCCGCGTCGAGGAGGGCATCGAGGGTCTCGTGCACATCTCCGAGCTGGCTGAGCGTCACGTCGAGGTGCCCGACCAGGTGGTCGCCGTCGGCGACGACGCCATGGTCAAGGTCATCGACATCGACCTGGAGCGTCGCCGCATCTCGCTGAGCCTCAAGCAGGCCAACGAGGACTACACCGAGGAGTTCGACCCCTCCAAGTACGGCATGGCCGACAGCTACGACGAGCAGGGCAACTACATCTTCCCCGAGGGCTTCGACTCCGAGACCAACGAATGGCTCGAGGGCTTCGAGAAGCAGCGTGACGAGTGGGAGGCCCGCTACGCGGAGGCCGAGCGCAGGCACAAGATGCACACCGCTCAGATGGAGAAGTTCGCCGCGGCCGAGGCCGCCGAGGCGGCGAAGCCGTCGGCCAATGGCGCGCCGCGGGCCGAGGAGCAGTCGGCAGGCGGGTCGCTGGCCAGCGATGCGCAGCTGGCGGCGCTGCGAGAGAAGCTTGCGGGCAGCGCCTAATCGGCGCCTGACCGGATGCTGCGCATCGGTCTGACCGGCGGAATCGGCGCCGGCAAGTCGACGGTGTCCGCCGCGTTCAACGAGTGCGGCGGAATCATCGTGGACGGCGACGTGATCGCCAGGGAAGTCGTCGAACCGGGCACCGAAGGGCTTGCCGCGCTGGTCGACGCATTCGGTGACGACATCCTGCTGCCCGACGGCGCACTGAATCGGCCCGCCCTGGCGGCCAAGGCTTTCGTCGGCGACGAGCAGCGCGCCAAGCTGAACAGCATCGTCCACCCGCTGGTGGGCAGGCGGCGCGAGGAGATCATCGCTGCGGTGTCCGACGACGCGGTGGTCGTCGAGGACATCCCATTGCTCGTCGAGACGGGGATGGCGCCGATGTTCCCGCTCGTCGTGGTCGTTCACGCGGACGAAGAGACCAGGGTTGAACGGCTGATCAAGCGCGGGATGGACGAGGCCGACGCCCGCGCACGGATCGCCGCTCAGGCGCCCGAGGAACAGCGCCGCGCGATTGCCGATGTGCTGCTTGACAACTCGGGCTCGCAGGGCGCGCTGGTGGAGCGCGCACGGGACGTCTGGTATCAGCGAGTGCTGCCGCTCGCGCACAACATCCGCACCCGCAAGACCGTTCGCATCCCGCCGGAACTGGTGCCATACGACCAGACATGGCCCGACGATGCCCACCGAATCATCAACCGACTCAGGATGGCATGCGGCGCAAAGGCGTTGCGGGTCGATCACATCGGTTCAACAGCGGTTCCCGGCATAGACGCCAAGGACGTCATCGACGTTCAGCTGACCGTCGAATCCTTGGATGTCGCAGATGAACTCGTCGACGCACTGACCGACGTCGGTTACCCACGCATCGAAGGCATCATGACTGACGTCCCGCACGACGGCGATCCGTCGTTGTGGCGCAAGCGTATTCACGGAGCGGCTGATCCCGGGCGCCCCGCGAATGTCCATGTGCGGGTTGACGGTTGGCCGAACCAGCGGTTCGCGCTTCTGTTCGTGGACTGGCTGAAGGCCAACCCCGGCGTTCGTGAGGAGTACACGGCGGCCAAACAGAAGGCGCTCGGATGCCGGGACTACGCCGAGGCGAAGGAGCCGTGGTTCCTCGACGCCTATCAGCGGGCGAGGGCGTGGGCCGACGGGACTGGCTGGGCGCCTTGATCTGAGGGCAGGAGACGAGGCCGGTGCCGCGCCGATGATGATCGGCTATCAGAGGGCTAGTACCCGTTAGGCGGGTTGGGTGGCCGGTCCGTTCGGCGGCGCAGGCTCGACCGGTGCTGCGGGATCCGCAGGTGGGATCTCTCCCTCGGTGCCGATCGGGGTCGGCACGCCACTCACTGGCGCTTGGCAGGTCAGCGCACCGTAGTCGGGATCGTCCTTCACCGGCAGGACGCGCGGTGCGATGAAGTCCTCAGCCTTCGAGACGAGCGCATCGTCCACCAGGATTTCGCAGATGAGGTTCGCGGAGTACGGCCATTCGATGGAGATCCGCATATTCGCGGTGCCGGACGCGGGCAACACGGTGTTCGCCTCGAAGATACGGCCGGGGAGCATGGTCGGATTGGCCATCTGGGTCTGATCGCCCTCTGCTGCGTACGAGATCGCCGCCCCTCGCGAGACGCCGTCGACACGGGCGCGGTATACCACGTTGTGCAGCACTCCCTGGTCGCCCTCTGCGACGGGATCCGGCTGCGCCGGGCCCTCGGGGTCGGCCAGCGCAGACGCAGGAATTAACTGGGAGCCGACGATGAGGGTCGCCAGGGCGGCGGCAGTTATCCATCCGCGCTCGGTGAGGCTCATGGGAGCGACCCTACGCCCCGCGCCAAGTGAGGTCCAAGCCGTTGCCGGCTGGGCAGCTCAGCTCTCCGCTCTGGCTGGACGGCGGGACGTGGGCGCTTGCTAGGCGGTTGTGCAGGGCGGTGCCGACCCTCGCGGCTTGTATCTTGGCGTGTTCGGCGACCGGGCCTTGATACAGCTGATCGATGGTTGTCGTCCACAGGGTGAGCCAACGCTGGAAGTGCTGCGCAGACAAGGGCGTGAGGTGATGGACGCGCCGGTGTGCGTGCAGCGCGTTGCGCCGGTACAGTCCGGCTCGGAACAACACGGTCTCCCAGAAGTCACACATGACGGAAAGGTGCCGTTCCAAGCCGTGCGACCGCAGTTCGGCGAACGGCTCTGCGAGAAGCTCGTCGCGGAACGCCTCGCTGTAGAACCGGCGCAATAACGCTTCCACGTCCGCGCGGCTGGCCAGATCGTTTCGAAGCGCATTGGGAGCCGCTGTTTCAAACATGCTGTACGCCTCGCATTGCGGCACCGAGGTTGGCCATGACCCGCTGCACGATGGCCTGATGAGCGTCGCCATTGTTGACCAGACCAGCCCTGCCGAGGTGTGTCAGGTAGGCGTCGACGCGCCGGTCGATCGGCCAGTTGGCGTAGGTCAGTTCAGTGAACTCGGACCCAAGGAAGCCCCACGCGATGGTGTTGAGTTCGTCTTCGGGTGCCTCGGCGACGTCGTCGTTCTGGCGGAACCGGTAATCGTTGACCAGCGCTTGCTGGGAGATCAATTTCACGTGTCTTCCTCTCTGTGGTCTACGAAGACGGCGACGGCATCGGCGGTGCGCACTATGCCTTCTCCGCCGGCGCGAGATGTGCAACGCACAGGTCCGGTTCAGCAAAAGGGGTCAGCGCGTCGACGGTGATCGGGGCGCCCCAGCTGCTCAGGGCACCTTGCATGAGCCCGAGATGCACCGGACAAACGACGTCGCGGCGAGTCTCGGCGAGCTCCAGAAATGGGCAGTTGCGCAGCCCGATCTCACCGGCTCCCTTTGTGCTGGAGCGCTTTTCGGGAGCGAATCCGAGATCGGTGAGTAGATTGGTGAGCCGATCGACGGCTTGTCGACGACTGCGCGTGCTGGCTGGCTCGGCGGAGTGGAGGGCCCAGGCGCGTCCGGCCCCAATGGCCTGACGCGCGGCATTGGGTTGACCGGCGAGTGTGTCCGCGAGAATGCCGGCCAGCATCCGATAATCGCGAGGTCCGGTCGGGTCCATGCCGGGGACAACGCGGAACATCAACGGGGGACGGCCGGTTTTGGTGCGCTCTGTCTCCACGGCCTCGACTTGTCCGTCTGCGACCAGGGCCTCCAGGTGAAACCGCGCGGTATTGGGGTGGATGGCCAACTCTTCGGCGATCTCGCTGATGCTCAGTGCTGTGCTCGACGTCCGCAGCACCCCCAACACGGCCTGACGTCGTCCGCTCACGACTGGCTCTGTGTGCGCGCGTTTGTCATACTCCACAGTTTATACAATAATTCATTGTAAAAACTGTGCTGTGGCGGGGATCACAGGTTCACAGTCGAGGCGTTCGGTGATCGCGATGCGGGTACCACTACCACTGTCAGGAGGTTGCGATGTGCCAATACTGCGGATGCCGCGATATGCCGCTGCTACGTGATTACATCGCCGAGCACGAGCGAGTGATGAGCCACGGCGACTCCGCAGTGCGCGCATTGGACCGGGGCGAAGACACCCTTGGCCGGCAGCTGTTGGCAGCCATGGCCGATGAGCTGCGATCCCATTGGCGGGGTGAAGAGAACGGATTGTTCGCTGTGATGGCAAGGGACGAGTTGTTCGCCGAGCACATCGCCCCACTCGTACGCGAACACCGCGAGCTGGAGGAGCTACTCGAAGCGGTTGACCCGTCGGATCCGGAGGATCTCGAACGGATTCGCAAGGCCGTCTTCGACCTCCGCGAGCACATTGCCAAGGAGGAGGACGGGCTATTCCCGGCTTCGCTTACGTCGCTTGACGGCGATGAGTGGGATGCGGCAATCGCCGGCTGGCAAGAAGCACACCCGGACAGGCGCATGAAGAGCGGCGCCTAAAGCTGCGGCCGATCATTTCCGACTTCTCCACCGGTTACCGGATGTTCTTGCACTAGTCAGTGAGCGTCATGGCAAGCGCATACGGCATGCCGCTCCCTAAGTTCCACGCCAGGTGAGATCCAAGCCCTCGCCAGAAAGCCACCGGTGGAGGTCGTAGTCGTTGCGGGACAGGCCTTGGACGGCCTCGAGGGCGGCGCGGATGGCCTCTTCCCCCGTCTCCGGGGTCAACAGCCGGTGCCGGACAGCGGTCAGCAGCTCGTCGACGTCGGCCAGTTCCACGCTCTTGCCGGTCCGCACCACAAGGTCGAGATAGTGGTCCTCGGAGTGCCAAACGGTCTGGCCGGGTGTGTAGCGGCCGACGTCGAGGTAGTAGTCCTGGTCGAGTTCGTAGCCGGGGTTGAAGTGGAAGATGGAGGCGCGCAGCCGCAGCGACGGCAGCAACCACGACTCCAGGTAGTGGAACTGGGCACGACCCGGCGTGGGGCGGGCCATGTATAGCCCCCAGGGCTTGACCGTGTACTCGTCTACCGCCCGCACGATCCCTTTCGGATCAGTGTTGGTGCGCGCGTTCAGGTCGAATTTCTCGTGTTTCGGAGCGTGGATACGGCAAGCATAGGCTCGGGGAACAGCACCTGTCGGTGCGTGGTTCTACCCTGTGAACATGGCTTTCGCTACCGAACATCCCGTGCTGGCGCACTCCGAGTACCGCCCTGTCGAGGCGATGGTGCGGGCGGGCGGCCGGTTCGAGGTCGTCAGCGAATACGAACCCGCAGGTGATCAGCCTGCCGCCATCGACGAGCTCGAGCGCCGCATCACGGCGGGCGAGCGGGATGTGGTGCTGCTCGGCGCCACCGGCACCGGCAAGTCGGCGACCACCGCATGGCTCGTCGAGCGGTTGCAGCGGCCGACGCTGGTGATGGCGCCGAACAAGACGTTGGCCGCACAGCTGGCCAACGAGTTGCGGGAGATGTTGCCGCACAACGCCGTTGAATACTTTGTCTCGTACTACGACTACTACCAGCCCGAGGCGTACATCGCGCAGACCGACACCTACATCGAGAAGGACAGCTCGATCAACGACGATGTCGAGCGGCTCCGGCACTCGGCGACGTCGAGCCTGCTGTCACGGCGCGACGTGGTGGTGGTCGCCTCGGTGTCGTGCATCTACGGCCTCGGCACCCCGCAGTCGTATATGGACCGGTCGGTGGAGGTAAAGGTCGGGGAGGAGATTCCCCGCGATGCGCTGCTCCGGCTGCTGGTCGACGTTCAGTACACCCGCAACGACATGGCGTTCACGCGAGGCTCATTCCGGGTGCGCGGCGACACCGTCGAGATCATCCCCTCGTACGAAGAGCTCGCGGTGCGCATCGAGTTCTTCGGCGACGAGGTGGAGGCGCTGTACTACCTGCACCCACTGACCGGGGACGTGATCCGCAGGGTCGACTCGCTGCGGATTTTCCCGGCGACCCACTACGTCGCGGGGCCGGAGCGAATGGCGCATGCGATCTCCACGATCGAGCAGGAGCTCGAGGAGCGGCTGGCCGAGTTGGAGAAGCAGGGCAAGCTGCTGGAGGCGCAACGGCTGCGGATGCGGACCAACTACGACGTCGAGATGATGCGCCAGGTCGGTTTCTGCTCGGGTATCGAGAACTATTCGCGGCACATCGATGCGCGACCGGCCGGCTCGGCGCCCGCCACCCTCCTGGACTACTTCCCCGAGGATTTCCTGCTCGTCATCGACGAGTCGCACGTGACCGTGCCACAAATCGGCGGTATGTACGAAGGCGATATCTCCCGTAAACGCAACCTTGTCGACTACGGGTTCCGCCTCCCGTCGGCGATCGACAACCGGCCGCTGACCTGGGAAGAGTTCGCCGACCGGATCGGGCAGACGGTGTATCTCTCGGCCACGCCGGGGCCGTACGAGCTCAGCCAGACCGGCGGGGAGTTCGTCGAACAGGTCATTCGGCCGACCGGCCTCGTCGACCCGCAGGTCGTGGTCAAGCCGACCAAGGGTCAGATCGACGACCTGATCGGCGAGATCCGCAAACGCGTGGAGGCCGACGAGCGGGTGCTGGTCACCACGCTCACCAAGAAGATGGCCGAAGACCTCACCGACTACCTGTTGGAAATGGGGATTCGGACCAGATACCTGCACTCCGAGGTCGACACGCTGCGCCGGGTGGAGTTGCTTCGTCAGCTGCGGCTCGGCGAGTACGACGTCCTCGTGGGCATCAACCTGCTCCGCGAAGGCCTCGATCTGCCCGAGGTCTCGTTGGTGGCGATCCTCGACGCCGACAAGGAGGGCTTCCTGCGATCGCCCCGCAGCCTGATCCAGACCATCGGCCGCGCGGCCCGCAACGTGTCCGGCGAGGTGCATATGTACGCCGACACCATGACGGACTCGATGAAACAGGCCATCGACGAGACCGAACGTAGACGAGCCAAGCAGATCGCCTACAACGAGGAGAACGGCATCAATCCGCAGCCGTTGCGGAAGAAGATCGCCGACATTCTCGACCAGGTCTACCGCGAGGCCGACGACACCGACGTCGGGGTCGGCGGCTCCGGACGCAACGCCTCGCGTGGCCGTCGCGCCCAGGGTGAGCCGGGCAGGGCCGTCAGCGCCGGGATCATCGAGGGGCGCGACACCTCGAACATGCCGAGGGCCGAGCTCGCCGATCTCATCAAGGACCTGACCGCGCAGATGATGGCGGCCGCGCGCGATCTTCAGTTCGAGCTGGCGGCCCGAATCCGGGACGAAATCGCCGATCTGAAGCGCGAGCTTCGCGGCATGGATGCGGCCGGCCTGAAATAGCTTGATCTCAACTGCTGTTGAGGTCATACGGTGACTGACGTGACTGAGACCGCGACGATCAAGCCGGGCAGCTGGCGCGAGCTGCTGGGCCGTGAGCGACTCGGCACCGCAACCCTGTTGGCCGGTGGTGTCGGCCTCTATGCGACCAACGAGTTCCTGACGATCAGCCTGTTGCCCAGCACCGTCGCCGACATCGGCGGCCAGAAGTTCTACGCATGGGTGATCGCGGTGTACCTCGTCGGCTCCGTGGTCGCGGCGGCCGCGGTCAACCCGCTACTCGTCAGGTTCGGCCCGCGGGCCTCCTATCTACTGACGCTGGCCATCTTCGGGGTGGGCACGTTGGGATGTGCCCTCGCACCGAATATGGAGCTGCTGCTGGTCGCCCGCACTGTCCAAGGCGCGGCCGGCGGCATGCTCGCCGGCCTCGGCTATGCCGTGATCAACGCCGCGCTGCCGAGTTGGTTGTGGACGAGGGCGTCGGCGTTGGTGTCGGCGATGTGGGGCGTGAGCGTGATCGTCGGCCCCGCCATGGGCGGGATATTCGCCCAATTCGGTATCTGGCGTTGGGCTTTCGGGTCGTTGGCGATCATGACGGTCGCCATGGCGGCCCTTGTGCCGGGCGCATTGCCCGCCCGACAAGCTGGGCGACCAGCACCCGGGGGCGAATCCGCGAATTCCGGTGTGGTCGCTGCTGCTGCTCGGCGCCGCCGCGCTGGCGATCAGCGTTGCGGGAGTGCAGCGAGCCGCCGCTGCCACGTTCGGCCTGCTCGCCGCCGGTGCGGCAGTGGTCGGGCTCTTCCTCGTCGTCGACCGGCGGGCCCGGGCGACCGTGCTGCCGCGGGCGGCATTCACGCCCGGTCCGCTGAAGTGGATGTATGTCACGATCGGGCTGTTGATGGCGGCGACGATGGTCGACATGTACGTGCCGCTGTTCGCCCAGCACCTCGCAGGAATGGTGCCTGCGGCGGCAGGATTCTTTGGTGCGGTGTTGGCGGTCGGCTGGACGCTCTCGGAGATCGCGAGCGCATCGGTCAGCCGGGCGCGCACGATCATCCGTCTGGTCGCCGCAGCCCCCGTGGTCGTGGCGGTCGGGCTGGCATTGGGTGCGTTGGTCCTCGAGGACGACCTGTCATGGCCGCTGATCACGGCGTGGGCCATCGGGCTGTTCATCGCCGGCTCAGGCGTCGGCATCGCGTGGCCCCATCTCTCGGCTTGGATCATGGGTGCGGTCGACGACCCGGTGGAAGCCGGAACCGCGGCTGCCGCAATCAACACCGTCCAGCTGATCTCTGGCGCGTTCGGTGCCGGACTGGCGGGCGTGGTCGTCAACATCACGGACGGCGGCGACGCGGCCGCGGCACGGTGGTTGTTCACCGTGTTCGCCGTGCTGGCCGCGGCAGGGTTGGCGGCCTCGTATCGCGCATCGCGCAGACGTTAGTGTCGGTCTGATGGATGCCTTCTCCGCCGGGCAGCTGAGCCGCTCCCTCGACAGGTTGCACTCCACGATCTACTTCGCGCCCGAGGCCAACGAGAGATTCGGAGAGCTCGGGCTAACGCACCAGCGAATGCAGTACTTCGCGAGCCGCTCGGCGCCGATGGGTGCCGTCACCGCGAAAGTCGTTGCCGCGACGTTCTATAACTTCAATCCTGAGCTGATCGCCAAGGCGATCCCGGCGGCATGGGGGATCACCTCGCCGGCGGAGGTGACCCGCGTTCGGTACGAGGTCGTCGATGCGGTGATTCCGAAGATCCTGGGGGAGGAGCGGGTCCGATCACCGGAGTTCGCGCACTCCATGGCAATCGTGCGCCGCACGGCCGAGGCGATCCCGAATGCCGACGGGCGGCCGCTGTATGCCGGTCACGCCGAACTGGATTGGCCGCAGACACCGCACGCGCAGTTGTGGCACGCGATCACTCTGCTCCGCGAATACCGGGGCGACGGTCACATCGCCGCGCTGGTCGCGCACGGGCTGAGCGGCATCGAGGCGCTCATCACGCACGTGGCGACGGGCACCGGCTTCGATCCCGAATTCGGGCGAAAGCTGCGTGGGTGGAGTCGGGAGCAGTGGGACGCCGCGGTCGATACGTTGCGCTCCAGGAACCTGCTCGACGACGACGGCCAGCTGACTTCGACGGGGAACCGTCGGCGCACCGAGATCGAGGATCTGACCGACGAATTGGCGTTCCCGCCGTGGCGGACGGTGCCCGACGACGATGTGCAGAAACTCGTTTCGCTAGGGGAGATCATCCGGGACTGCGTCCGTGCCGCCGGGGTTTTTCCGGCCAACGCGTTCGGCCCGCGTTACGGGCAGCACCGCTAGTCCGGATCCTCGTCTAGCTGACGGATTGCCGTCATCCGCTGGATGATCCCGCGGACTATGCTGCTGCCAGCGCAGATGCGATGGGAGCCGCAGGTGAACGATCACGATCGACAACTTCGCCTCGGCGCCCTCCTGCAATTCGCGCTGCGCGTCGTCATCCTCGTGTTCGCAGCCGGCACTTTGATCGGTGAGCCGCGGAATCGGTACTTGTGGACCTGTGTGGCTACCTTGGCCGTCTATGTCGTGATCGTCGGTTGCTGGAGCGTGTGGGCGCTACGGATCGGGCCAAGGGCGACCGCGGGTCGAACCCGCGTGACACTGCTTGTGCTGGCCGCGGACGTCGCAGTGCTGTCGGTGCCGGCTGTTTTAACCGGGCTCTCTGTATTGATGGGCACGACGTCGCCAGAAGACTGGACTTCGACTGTGTTGCAGATCGGCCTGTTCCTCATTCCATTGATAGCGGCCGCGCAGCTGGACCCCACCGTCAGCGGAGTGATGGCGATCCCGACAGTCGCCGCGTTCTTCGCGACAGCTGCGATCACCAGGGCGGCGTTCAACCAGCCGTGGCCGTCGATTCTGCTCACCACGTTGGTGCTCGCCGCCGTGGCAGGCGCCTCGGTCGCCGTGTCGATCCTTCAGCGGGACCGGGTCAACGTGATCGCAGAACTGGCAGATCAGCGAACTCAACTGTTGCAGGACCTTCTCGAACTCGAAAACCGTGAGCGACAGGCGATTTCCGAACGCCTGCACGACGGCGCGCTGCAATACGTGCTCGTCGCCCGTCAGGACATGGAATACGTACGGGACGGCGACGGTGACGCAGCGGATCGGGTGGACGTGGCGCTCGTGGAGTGCTCGGGACTGCTGCGCGACGTGGTTCGCGAACTGCACCCGGAAGTTCTTGCCCGATCGGGCCTGAAGGCGGCCATCGAAACGCTGGCGAACAGCATCCGCGCGCGCAATGGCCTGGCCGTCGAGGTCGACGCACACACATGGCCCGACGGTGTGCACACCGATGCGGACCATGTGCTCTATGGTGCGGCTCGGGAGGCATTGACCAATGTCATCAAACACGCACGCGCCCAGAATATTTGGGTAGAACTAGAGCATAGTGATGGACGGGCGACAATGCGGATCGCCGACGATGGCGTGGGGATCTCCGAGGCGAAACTCACCACGAGCCTCGAGGACGGACACATCGGAATGGCCTCGACCCGAACGAAGGTTCTGGCGGCCGAAGGGCTTTTCGATGTCAGAGCCACATCGCCCGGGACCGAGGTAACCGTCTGCATCCCGGTGGAACTGCACGCATCAGTCCGAGATCACAAAACCACGCTCGCTGTGGCTCGATCGGCTTAGCGATCACCACGAGCCAAATGCTCGTCTGTCCAGGACCGCACCGGCAGACTCGTATCGCGATGCGGGTGTGGCTGAGTGGATAGGCAGCGGCCTGCAAAGCCGTGTACACGGGTTCGAATCCCGTCACTCGCTCCAGTTGTCAGATGTAGTCGGCGACGACGCGCAGGTCGGCGACAAGCGCGTCGAATGCTTTATCGCGGTCCTCGCGGACGCCCACGCAGAATGGCCGACGGATGCACGGTTGCGACCATTTGGGGATCGACGTCGAGGTCGACCTTTCCGGAACCCCCGGGAAGTCGTAGCAGCTCACCCCGATGGTCGGTCAATCGAAAGCTGCTGCCCATCAGTGATTTTGCTGCAGTTGCGCCCAGCAGCACGACGACGTCGGGCTGTATTGAGTTGATTTCGGTCAGCAGCCACGGCTGACAAGCCACCACCTCGGTCCGGCTCGGCGTCTTGTGGATGCGGCGCTTGCCGCGTTCCTCGAACTTGAAGTGTTTGACCGCGTTGGTCACATAGACGCGGTCGCGATCGATACCCGCGACGTCGAGCGCCTTGTCGAGCAGCCGACCTGCCGGACCGACGAATGGCTGGCCCGCCTTGTCCTCCTGGTCACCGGGCTGTTCACCCACCAGCACGACCCGGGCCTGCGGCGAGCCGGCTCCGAACACCGCTTGTGTGGCGTTGCGGTAGAGGTCGCAGCCCTGGCACGACTGAGAAGCGTCGGACAAGACGGTCAGGTCGTCGGTATCCGGCACGAACTCTGCGGCGCCGGGAGCTGCCATACGCATCGGATTACCCATTGTGTAGCCGCTGTCACGTATCCGCGCCGACGTGACGTTCGCGGCGTCGAAAGTGCGAAATCCCAGGACAACGCCGTTACGCCGACGATTCACTCCCAACTTTGCCCGACAACGGGTTAGGGTCGTTCGTTGGCGGTGCAAACGACTCTGGGAGGGTATGGATGAGCGGCTATCAGACCGTGCTGGTCGGCACGGACGGCTCGGATTCGTCGCTGCGTGCGGTGGACAAGGCCGGTCAGATCGCCGCGAGGTCGGGCGCGAAGGTGATCGTGGCGACCGCGTATTTTCCGCAGGGCGAGGATCAGCGGGCCGCCGACGTCCTGAAGGACGAGGGCTACAAGATGTCCGGCAACGCCCCGATCTATGCGATCCTGCGGGAGGCCGCGGACCGCGCCAAGGCCGCGGGGGCAGAAAACGTCGAAGAGAAGGCAGCCGTCGGCGCGCCGGTTGATGCCCTCGTCGATCTCGCCGAGGAAGTCAACGCCGACCTACTCGTAGTCGGCAATGTCGGCTTGAGCACCATCGCCGGCCGGCTGCTCGGCTCGGTGCCCGCCAACGTCGCACGGCGCTCGAAGACCGACGTGCTGATCGTTCACACCACGCCCTAGCTTCGCGCCTGCGCGAATAGGGCGTTTGGGCGCCTGATTAGGGAACAACGGCTCTACGACTATCGGGTCGGCAGTCTTAACCTCCCGACATGACCGTTGCACAGCAGGACCCTCCGGTTATCTCGAAGTGGGACCCGGAGTTGACGAAACACGTGGTCGACGTGATGCGGCCCATCGTCAAACGGTATTTCCGCTCCGAACTCCGCGGTCTGGAGAACATCGCGGCACCGGGCGGCTGCCTCGTCGTGGCGAACCATAGCGGTGGCATGCTGACGCCGGACTGGTCGGTGTTCGCGGTCCACTACTACGACACGTTCGGCTACGATCGCCCGCTCTACGCCCTCGCCCACGATCTGGTGTTCGCCGGACCGGCGAGCGGCCTGCTGCATTCGCTGGGAATCATTCGCGCCACCCGCGACAACGCGGCCGAAGCACTGGCGTCCGACGCCGCGGTCCTGGTGTTCCCCGGCGGTGACTACGAGGTGTACCGGCCGACGAAGCACGAGGGTGTGATCGGATTTGGCGGCCGGACCGGCTACGTGACGGCGGCCATCGAGGCCGGCGTGCCCATCATTCCCACCGTGTACATCGGCGCTCAGGAGAGCCAGCTCTACCTGAGCCGCGGTCGGTGGCTGTCGCATGCCCTCCGGCTCACCAAGTTGGAGCGCAAACTGGGGCGGACCGACATCCTTCCAATCACCTTTGGATTCCCGTTCGGGCTCAGCATCCTGTTGCCGGTGAACATCCCGCTGCCCACCAAGATCGTCGGTGAGGTGCTGCCGCGGGTCGACGTCGGGGAATTCGGCCACCCGCCTGACGTCGACCGGGTCGACGCGCACGTGCGCGCCGTCATGCAGACCGCACTCGGCCGCCTGGCGCGCGGCCGGCGGTTCCCGATCGTCGGATAATCCGCCTGGCGCAGGAAGTTAGGTCGCTGATGCCTTGGCAATCTCGGCGATCGCCGCATCAAGCGTGGCGGTGAATTCTTCGTCGCTCTGCTGTGCGGTCAACCCCTCGGTCAGGGCGCGGGAGAAGCTGGCGATGACGCCGTTGTTGCGGGCGAGCTTCTCGCACGCCTCGTCGCGGCTGTAACCGCCGGAGAGCGCGACAACGCGAACCACCTTGGGATGGTCGACGAGTTCCTGATAGAGATTGTCGGTGTCCGGCAGCGTCAGCTTCAACATGACGCTCTGGTCGTCGCCGAGCTGGTTCAGTCCGTCGAGCAGACCCGCCTTCAGCTGGTCCTCGGCCTCGGCCTTCTTCGGACTGTGGATGTCGACCTCCGGCTCGATGATCGGCACCAGGCCCTTGCCGATGACCTGCCGAGCGACCTCGAATTGCTGCGCAACGACCGCGTCCAGGCCTGCGCCCGGCAGCTTGATGACCGACCGCTCCTTGGTGCCGAAGACTCCGTTGGCCACCGCGCGATCAAGCAGATCGTCCAGGCCCGGCATCGGCTTCATCGTCTGGGCGCCGTCCTGCTCGTTGGCCAGCCCCTTATCGATCTTGAGGAACGGCACGATGTTCTTGACGTTCCAGAGAAATTCGGCGGTCGGGCGCCCGTCGATCTCGCGGTCCATCGTCTGCTCGAACAGGATCGCGCCCATGATCCGGTCGCCGTCGAAGGCGGGGCTGGTGATGATGCGGGTGCGCATCTCATGGACGAGGTCGAACATCTTCTCGTCGCCCGAGTAAGAGTCTTCGGGGATTCCGTAGAGTTTGAGCGCCTTCGGGGTGCTGCCGCCGCTCTGGTCCAGCGCTGCAATGAAGCCCGCGCCGCTCTTGGCCTTCTTGAACTGATCGGTGTTCATGTCTGCCCCTTTCTGCTTCACAGGCAATCTAGCGTTGCCCGGACAGCCGATCGTCAGCTGGCTCGCTCAAATCCGGATCATCCCCGGTCCGGGCTGGGACACTTCAACGGACGGGAGGATCAATTGTGACGTCAACAATGCATCCGAAAGCGATCGCGCGCCGCGAGAACGGCATTCCACCGCCGGACGTACCCCTCACCGACATCGATCTGGCATCGCTCGAGTTCTGGGAGCGCGACGACGACCTGCGCGACGGGGCGTTCGCGACGTTGCGACGCGAGTCGCCGATCACCTTCTTCGAAGTAGTGGAGTTCCCGGGTTTTCCTGCGGGCGCCGGCCACTGGGCGCTCACCAGGTTCGACGACATCCACTATGCCAGCCGCCACCCCGAGATCTTCAGTTCCATTCCGACGAGCACGTCGCTCAACGACGTGGCGCCCGAGATGGCGGAGTTTTTGGGATCGATGATCAACCTGGACGACCCACGGCACACTCGGCTCCGCAAAATCGTCAACCGCGCGTTCACACCAAAGGTGGTGGCCCGCATCGAGGAGAGCGTGCGGGACAGGGCGCGCACGATCGTGACCAATATGCTTGGCAATCATCGTGACGGGAAAGCCGACTTCGTCGCCGAAGCGTCCGGCTTGCTGCCGCTACAGGTCATCTGCGACATGATGGGCATCCCGGAGGAAGACGAGGCGAGGGTCTTTCACTGGACCACGGTGATGTTGGGCTTCGGCGATGAGGAAGTGTCAACCGGCGAGTTCGCCGAGTTCCTCGCGGTGTTGAACGAATTCGCCGACTACGCCATGCGCCTCGCCGAGGAACGGCGAACGAATCCCCGCGACGACCTGACCACCAGCCTGGTGCAGGCCGAGGTCGACGGAGAGCGCCTGACGTCGGTCGAGATTGCGTCGTTCTTCATCCTGTTGTCGGCTGCGGGAAACGAAACCACTCGCAACGCCATCAGCCACGGCATGGTGGCACTTACCCGCTACCCCGAGGAACGCGACAAGTGGTGGTCGGATTTCGACGGGGTGGCCGGCACCGCCGTCGAGGAGATCGTACGGTGGGCAACCCCGGTTATCTTCATGCGGCGCAATCTGACTCAGGACATCGAGATGCACGGCATCGAGATGAAAGCCGGCGACAAGGTTTCCCTGTGGTACAACTCGGGCAACCGCGACGAGGCCAAGTTCGTCAATCCGTGGTTATTCGACGTGACCCGGGATCCCAACCCGCACGTCGGCTACGGCGGCGGCGGTGCCCACTTCTGTCTTGGCGCAAATCTGGCCCGCCGCGAAATCCGGGTGCTGTTCGAGGAACTGCACCGCCAGATACCCGACATCGTCGCGGTCGAGGAGCCCGCGATCCTCTACTCGGGGTTCATCCACGGTGTCAAGCGGTTACCGGTCGCCTGGACGGCGTGATCGGGGCCCCCACGAGGTCAGGGCATCGCCTCGGCCCAGTCCATGTGGCCCTCGAAGCCGAGAGCGGTCGCCATCTCGCGATAGCGGTCGCGAAGGTCGGCGTAAGCGGCGTTGTCGCCGGTGGCCCGCGCCAGCAGCGCGCGCCCGCAGCAGCCAGATGTCACGGATGACCGAACCCTCGGCTGATGCTGATGCCAACCTGGCGACCACGTTCTCGGCCTCGGCGAGGTCGGTATCGGTGCCGCGGTCGAGCAACGTCTCGACGAATGCCCCAACGGCCGGGATGTAATAGCGAACCTGGCCGCGCGCGGTCATGTCGGCTACGGACTTCCGGAGTTCGGCGATGGCGCCGTCGGAGTCGCCGTCCCGAGCCTGTTCTAACGCGACGTAGACATCGAGGAGCGGGAGTTCCGAACCAAGGTACTGCTGCTGAATCGCAACGTTTCGGGTTTGTACCAACAGCTCTCGTCCGCGGTCCCGATCTCCCTCCGCACGCCGAATCAACAGCGCGCCGGCCAGCAGATTTTGCATCATGACAACGGCGTAGTCATCGCCCAACGCCTCGACGGTTTGCAGCGCGCTTTCAAACGCACGGGCCACGGCGTCGTCGGCGCGGAACACCCGGTTCCATAACCCCATCCCGTATTTCCATGACATGACCATGGCGAGTATCAACGGCTCCCTGGTCTGCTCAGCGAAGGCAACGGCGTCGTTCAGATCCTCGTGCCGCCCGGCATGTCCGAACCAGTTTCGGGCGAGTCCGCGCCCCGCCATTGCCACAGCCAACGGCGAACCCACGACGAGGTTGCCCTTAGTCGGGTCACCTTTCGTCCAGTCGATCGTGGCTTGCGACCACCGCATCACCTCGTCCATCTCGCCGGCCGCCAACTTGATCCCGATTGGGCCGAAGCGGCCTGGGCGGTCAGCGATGCGTCGCCGATTGAATCGAGCAGCGCCAGCAACTCGGACGCCAGCCGCTGCGATTCCCGTACCTGACCGCACTGCGCATGCCACCCCACGCGGCTCGTCATCCCAATTGCGAGTGAGGTCTGGTCGCCGGCAAGAGCGCTCAGTTCGCGAAGCTCCTCAAAGCGAACGCCAGATTCATCGGCGTGGGCTCGCCAGTCGGTTCCGCACAGAAGGGTTCGCGGTGCGATGCGCATCGCCGTCCTGTTGCGGTCGGCCTCGGGCAGCGCATCGCCGACGAGGCAGGCGCGCTCCCAACTGAGCCGTGCGGCGGCGGTGTCACGATTGTTGGACCGGGCTCCGGCACGCATATGCCAGCCGAATGCCGCGTGCAGATCACCTGCGGCCTCGGCGTGTTCAGCGATCAGTGCCGCGTTCTCGTCCAGGGCGCCCGCGCTGCGATGTTCGATCGCGGAGGCAACTCGCCTGTGCAAGTCGGCGCGATCGGATTTGAGCAAAGACTCGTAGCCGACCATGCGAATCAGCGGATGGTGGAAGACGTACTCCGGGTTCTGTGTGAACGAGACCTGATCGATGAGCTGAGCCGCCAACAGGTCGGCGACCTCGGGCTCGATGTCCAAGGCCGACAACAGGTCTGCGCCGAAGCGGGTGCCACCACCGCGGCTGCGCTGAGGGTCCGTTTCGCTTGCGGGGCGAGCCGATCGATTCGGGAGGCGATTGCCGCCTGTAGCGTTGCAGGCACGCTGACGTCGGCCGCTTCCGCCGTCGACGTATACGCGCCGGATTCCCCCTGCAGGACACCACGTTCGGCGAGTTCGCGAACGATCTCCTCAACAAAAAACGGTGTGCCGGCTGCTCTTTCGGCGATTGTCCGCCCAAGCTCACTGATGGAGGGATCCGCCCCAAGCAGTTCCGAGACCAATGCGGTGGTCTCTGGATCGCAACGGTCCAAGCGCGATGGTTTGCGCGCCGGGCACCTGTGTCAACGCGCCACGATATTCGGGCCGGTACGTGATCAGTATGAGCAGGGGCGTCTGAGGAACCACGCTGAGAAAGTCGGCGAGCATGGACTCGCTGGACTCGTCGATCCAATGGACGTCTTCGATGATGTAGAGAGCAGGGGTCGGGCTGGCCAGGGTCGCCGAGTTCACCAGTGCGGTCAACCGCCGCCGACGAGCATCGGGATCAATCCGCGGTGGCTCGAGCTTCGGATCGGCGATTCCGAGCAGATCCTCGAACAGGGCGACGTCATCGGGATCGGCATCCGCGAACGCCTGAGACTCGATCAGCGCCCTCGCGGAAGACGCGTCGAGGCCGTCGACGCCACTGGCTGAGCGCAACAACCGTGCGACGACATGAAAGGGCACCTGGCTGGTGTGCGATTCGCAAAAAGCGTTGACGACTTGCACGCCGCGTTCGCGAGCAACCGCCGCGAGTTCCCGGGTGAGTCTGCTCTTGCCGATGCCGGCCGGTCCCGCCAATCCGACCACCGCGCCGCATCCACCGATCGCTCTGTCCAACAGACCGGTGATAGCCGACATCTCCCACTGCCTCCCGACCAGATTCGACTCGGCGCGTCCGGCAGCGTGGCCCGATCGCACGGCCAGCAGGCGGTGAGCGGGGACGGGGTGGTCTTCGCCTTTGATAACAACGAGTTCCCGTTCGCCAAGCGTCGCAGCGCCTTCCACGAGCCGCGCAGTGGATGCGCTGAGCATCACGCCACCCGCCGGCGCCACCGATTCCATCCGCTGCGCCATTCCGACATGCTCTCCGATCGCGGTGTAACCTACAGCGCCAGAACCGATTTCACCGGCGATCACCTGACCGGAGTTCAGTCCGATGCGCAATTGCACACTGTCGACCTGTTGCTGAATGTCCAACGCCGCCAAACATGCGCGAGTCGCGTGGTCTTCCAGGGACACCGGCGCGCCGAAGACCGCCATGATGCCGTCACCGGTGAACTTGTCGACCGTGCCGCCGTAGCGCTGCACCACCGCGCTTGCACCGTCCACGAGGTCGGACATGATCTCGCGCAGCCGTTCTGCGCCGACGTCTTTGGCGATGTCCATCGAGTGAACGACATCGGCGAAAAGCACCGTCACCTGCTTGTACTCCGCCGCTTGGCGGGCCTGAGTCAGCGGCGATCCGCACTCGCTACAGAACTTGGCTGTCGCGGCCACTTCCACGCCACACGACCTGCACCGCGTGTCGTCCACGCGAACATTGTCACCTCAAGATTCGGCTGAACTGCCTGATCGGGTGAATTCCGTAAAGGTCACGGTAGGACGGCGGCATGCGGCCGCCGTCATCCTGAATGTTGTACTCGCGAGCCAGTTCAGCGCCGATCCACGTCTGGCCGCTCTTGTCCATGACGTTGACGTCGTTGAAGAGGGCCCAGATGAGATGCCCCGTCAGCTCGGGAGTCTCGGCAATATCGACCATGCGGCCGAACTTTTCCGGGGCACCTGCGACGATGTTCTTGAACCGCTCGGTCAGCAGGATTCCCATCCAGATCGACACCGACGCGACGCCGAACTCCTTGAAGTCCACCGCCATGTCGGCGGCCATTTTGTCCATCCCCGCCTTGTGCACGCCGTACGACGGGCCGAACACGTAGTGGGCGGCGCCCGGAGCGGAGGTGAACACGACCAGTCCGCGGCGCTGCGGGAGCATCAAGGGGGCGGCGTAGACGGTGGCGACGTACGCGCTGCGGAGTCCGACATCGAGGATGTCGATGACGTCGATGGGCTCCTCCCAGAACCGGGTCCTGCCCATCATTTCGTCGCGGATGATCGCGGCGTTGTTGACCAGTATGTCGAGCTTGCCCTGCTCGTGCTGCACCCGCTCGAAGAGCGCTCGGGTCTGCTCGTCGTCGGCATGGTCGACAGCCACGGCGATGCCCTCGCCGCCTGCCGCGGTCACCAGCTCCGCCGTCTCGTGAATCGTGCCCGACAGCGGCGACTGGCCGGGTTTCTCGGTCCGGCCGGTGACATAGACGGTGGACCCGTGGCTACCGAGCGCGTGCGCGATGCCGAGGCCGGCGCCGCGGCTTGCCCCGGTTACGACGGCGACCGGCCTCTCTGCCATCACCAACCGCGCTCATTCCACTCGGCCAGGTGTGGACGCGTCACCGAGCAGCTCATCGAAACCTCACTCGCAACGGTGCAGCCGCAGTTCGAGGCGCCGGTCGATGTCGATGTCGAGGAGTGCGTGGCCGTTGGGCTCTGCGGTGATCGTGTCGGTTAGCGCGCCGTCGATGCGATAGGTCTGGCCCGGTCGCAGGCGATCGAATGCGAGTCTGGTGCGCACGGCGCCGTTGCCGGGTTGCACGACGAGGTTCAGAGCGTGGCCGTCGGTGACGGCATATGTGACCATGACGTCGGGGTAGGCGGCCGCGCAGAGACGGGGCCCGGTCTTCCACTCCTCGGGTATCCCATCTCGGATAAGGCCGCGTACCGCGTCGGCGCGACCGAAGCGCGCCAGCACGAGCCACATGTTCGACCACACCGAGATGCGCTTGTAGCGGCGCGCGCCGTCCTGCTCGACGAGGTACTTGTCGAATGACCCGTCTAGTGCCTCGGCGAGCTCGTCGTCGCCGAATTCGACGGCGCAAGCGGTGAGCGCTGCGCGCGCGAAGCCATCGACGGGCATGTAGTTGCCCGGGTCGACGCGGTCCCAGGACGAATGCGGGAAGTTGGCCGGGTCGTCCTGCGGTCCGAGGTGATAGCGGCGCACGAGCCACCACGTCCGCTGGGCGAGATCGGGCATGATCGGGTTGAGCCAGTAGGCGTTCATCGCATCGGCCATGTTGCCGGCCCCCGGGCCTCGGGTCCCCAGATGCTCGGAGCGCAGTCCGGCGAGTCGTCCGTCGGGCTCGCACCAATCGCCCGCGTCGTAGGCGCAACGCGCTCGCTCGATGACGGAACCGGCGTTGTCGGTTCCGCTCAGCCGGTCATCCAAGAGCAGGTGGTTGAAGGCGAATGTGTTGCAGAACGGGTAAATCCAGTTCGGCTCACACGGGTAGAGACCCGCGCGTGAGCGGTTGAGGTTGTCGAGTACCGCGGTGGTGATCGTGTTGGCGTCATGGACGAACTCGGTGCCCTCGTTCCAGCGCAGCGTCAGGGCGCCCGGCTGGCGATAGCGGGCATCCTGGTTCATGGTCTCGTAGAACCCCAGCATCAGCCCCAGGTAGGCCGAGTACATCACGTTGTCGTCGATGATCGGGTCGGGGTTCCAGCGCAGATTGCCCCATAGGTTCTCGAGCGACCAGTACTTCCAGACGCGCCTGTCGAGCGCCTTCTGGATGGCATTGCGCTGCGCCTCGGCCAGGTAACCGCTGAAGGCGGGCGTGTGGGTGTACTGGTACAGCGCGGTCGCGTACGCGAGATGGTTTATCTGGTAACGCAGCGCGCCTTCGCGAAACTGGTCGAATTTGAGATAGAAGAACCCATCGAAGCGATCGCTCGGTTGCAACGCCAGGTCGAGCACGTAGCGCAGCGACGGCAACTCATCGGGGTCCGCCTCGCGGACCGCGCTCGCGGCGGGCGGCGGAATCGAGACGACTGGCGCAACCGTCGCCAGTGCGGCGTTGTAGCGGGCGCCCCGCGAATTCGCGACCCTGTTGCGAACCCAGTAATACGTCATGCGGCCCACCACGAGCGCACCCAATATGACCGGGACCGCGATCTGCGCCCAGGTCTGGACTGGGCCGTCCGCGCGGCTGGCGGCCAGTAGGGCGGTCGCGACCCAGTACGTGGGCGGCACGAGCACGTTGCCCACCAGCCACCACAACCCCAGCGCCGCGGGGAACCCCGCGAGCGCGATCGCGGCGAGCAGGTAGTCGCCGGTGTAGAGGAACCCGCCTCCGGGCAGGACCAGCCCCAGCCCGAGCGCCTTCCATGCGGGCGACATGCCCAACAGGACCGGCAGCATGCCCACCACGGCGATCACCGCCAGGTAGGAATAAGTGCGCCGCAGCAGCGCCCTGGTCGCGGGACCGAATGGGCGGGAGCGTGCAGGGATCATTGGGATGTGGGTCATGTCCAGCCCGCTTCCGCCAGCGGCCGGCTACGGGGCGAGCGCTTGGCGGCCCACACAGCCAGACCGCCGCCGACCGCCACCAACGAACCCAGCCCGTGGAAAACGACATCCCAGCCCCTCGCGCCCTGCGCGATCTCGAACATGCCCAGAACGTGCATGTCGATGAGGCCGACCGGCCCCCACGCTGCGCCAGCCCCGAGCAATGCCCAGCCCGCCGTTTCGCGGTCGCGCGGCGGCATCGGGCCGGCTTTGGCCAGCATCACCGCAGCCATTGCAAGGGCGCCAAGCGCGAGGTCGCGAGCGACCCACATCGCGAACCCGGGCACGAGCGTTTGAGCGATGCCTACCGCCCCGAGCATCGGGACAAAGACGGCGTAAGCCGCGACTCCAACGGCGACACCGTGCAGGATTGGACGGCGAATCGACCGCGGGCGGCGCGTCGCAGTCACCGGCGGCGATGACGCGGGCGTGTCACCGGGGGCGGCGCGGCGTGCGGGCGGCGCAAACCCGGGCTCTTGCGGGTGTCCTGTGCCCGGAAGCGCAAACCACAACCACCGCAGACAGCCGACAACCACGATCAGCACTAGACAACACAGCATCGTGGTCGCCTGCAATCCAATTGATACCGGTACTGCGGAGAAACATATCGGAATCGCGGTTGTCGTTAGCAGGAATCAGCCAGGCACCGCTCGGCGAGCATTCGCGGCACGGCCTGTCTGGCTACCAGCGACGCGCCTTCCACTCATCGAGCTGAGGACGCTCAGCGCCGAGGGTGGTGTCGTCACCGTGGCCGGGATAGACGATCGTCGAGTCGCCGTAGACGTCGAACACCCGGCTGGTGACGTCGTGATAGAGCGAGTCGAATTCCTGTGGTTTTGTTGTCCGTCCAAGACCGCCGGGGAACAGGCAGTCACCGGTGAACAGGTGGGTGGCCTCGTCCGCGCCGTCCAGGGCCAGGGCAACCGATCCGGGGGTGTGGCCCTGCAGGTGAATGACGTCGAACGTCAGGTCGCCGATCTTGATCGTGTCCCCATTGGCCAGGATTCGGTCCGGCTTCACCGGAAGCGGGTCGGCATCGAGCTGATGGGCAGCCGTAGGGGCCCCGGTGGCCTTGGCCACCTTTCCCAGAGCCTGAATGTGGTCCCAGTGCTGGTGGCTGGTGACGATCAGCGACAGCTTCGGGGCGAACCGCTCGATCAGCTCGAGCAGGATTTCGGCATCGTTGGCGGCGTCGATGAGTAGCGCTTCACCGGTCTGGGAACACGTGATCAGGTAGGCGTTGTTGTCCATCTGGCCCACCGAAACCTTGACGATCGAGGCTCCGGGAAGGCTGCGGCGAGCCGCGGTCCGAGGCTCAACATGGCCGGTGTAGTTATCGTCGACGACAGTCATGGTGCTCACGGTATCGGCCTTGGCTGGGGCTTGTCGGAGGGGGCACATAGCATGGGCATGAACTATGTCTTCGGGAGGATTTCATCTGTTGAAAGAGGATGGGTGTGGCTGAGCGCCTGATCGTGAAGGGTGCGCGGGAGCACAACCTGCGAAGCATCGACCTCGACCTACCCCGCGATGCGCTGATCGTTTTCACCGGCCTGTCCGGTTCGGGCAAGTCGTCGCTGGCCTTCGACACGATCTTCGCCGAGGGCCAACGGCGCTACGTCGAGTCGCTGTCGGCCTACGCCAGGCAGTTCCTCGGCCAGATGGACAAACCCGACGTCGACTTCATCGAGGGCCTGTCGCCCGCGGTGTCGATCGACCAGAAGTCCACCAACCGTAACCCGCGGTCGACGGTCGGCACCATCACCGAGGTCTACGACTATCTGCGGCTCCTGTATGCCCGCGCCGGCACGCCGCACTGCCCGGTATGCGGTGAACGCATCGCGCGCCAGACCCCGCAGCAGATCGTCGACCAGGTGCTCGCGATGGACGAAGGCCTGCGATTCCAGGTGCTCGCCCCTGTGGTGCGGACCCGCAAAGGCGAATTCGTCGACCTGTTCGACAAGCTGAATTCGCAGGGCTACAGCAGGGTTCGGGTGGATAGCGTGGTGTATCCGCTCACCGATCCGCCGACGCTGAAGAAACAGGAGAAGCACGACATCGAGGTCGTCGTCGACCGCTTGACCGTCAAGGCGACGGCCAAGCAGCGGTTGACCGACTCGGTGGAGACCGCGCTGAATCTGGCCGACGGCATCGTCGTGCTCGAATTCGTCGACCGCGAGGACGATCACCCGCACCGGGAGCAGCGGTTCTCCGAGAAATTGGCCTGCCCGAACGGGCACCCGCTCGCCGTGGACGACCTGGAACCGCGGTCGTTCTCGTTCAACTCGCCGTACGGCGCCTGCCCGGAGTGCACCGGCCTCGGCATCCGCAAGGAGGTCGATCCCGACCTCGTCGTCCCGGATCCCGAGCTCACGCTGGCCGAAGGGGCGGTCGCGCCGTGGTCGATGGGCCAGACGGCCGACTACTTCACCCGCATGCTGTCCGGCTTGGGCGATCAACTCGGCTTCGACGTCGACACACCGTGGAAGAAGCTGCCCGCCAGGGCGCGCAAGGCGATCCTCGAGGGCTGCGACGAGCAGGTGCACGTGCGGTACAAGAACCGCTACGGCCGGACCCGTTCGTACTACGCCGATTTCGAGGGCGTGATGGCCTTCCTGCAGCGGCGCATGGAGCAGACCGACTCCGAGCAGATGAAGGAGCGCTACGAGGGCTTCATGCGCGACGTGCCGTGCCCGGAGTGCGACGGCACCCGGCTCAAGCCGGAGATCCTGGCCGTCACGCTGTCGGCGGGTAAGCACGGCAAGAAGTCCATCGCGGAGGTGGCCGAACTCTCGATCGCGGATGCGTCGGACTTCTTGAACTCGCTGACGCTGGGGTCGCGCGAACAGGCCATCGCCGGGCAGGTGCTCAAGGAGATCCAGTCGCGACTCGGCTTCCTGCTCGACGTCGGGCTGGAATACCTGTCGCTGTCCCGCGCCGCCGCGACACTGTCCGGCGGTGAGGCGCAACGCATCCGGCTCGCCACCCAGATCGGCTCCGGGTTGGTCGGCGTGTTGTACGTGCTCGACGAACCGTCCATCGGCCTGCATCAGCGGGACAACCGGCGGCTGATCGAAACACTGTTGCGGCTGAAGAACCTCGGCAACACGCTCATCGTCGTCGAGCACGACCTCGACACCATCGCGCATGCGGACTGGGTTGTCGACATCGGCCCGTTGGCGGGGGAGCACGGCGGCCGGATCGTGCACAGCGGCCCCTACGCCGAGCTGCTGCATAACCGCGAATCCCTCACCGGCGCATATCTTTCCGGCCGGGAGAGCATCGAGGTGCCGGCGATCCGGCGGCCGATCGACCGCAAGCGCCAGCTCACGGTGGTCGGCGCAAGGGAGCACAACCTGCACGAGATCGACGTCTCGTTCCCGCTCGGCGTGCTGACCTCGGTCACGGGTGTGTCGGGCTCCGGGAAGTCCACGCTCGTCAACGACATTCTCGCGTCGGTGCTGGCCAACAAGCTCAACGGCGCCCGCCACGTCCCCGGTAGGCACACCCGCGTCAACGGCCTCGACCACGTCGACAAGCTGGTGCGGGTGGACCAGTCGCCGATCGGCCGCACGCCGCGGTCCAACCCGGCGACCTACACCGGCGTGTTCGACAAGATCCGCTCGCTGTTCGCGGCCACCACCGAAGCGAAGGTGCGCGGCTACCAACCGGGCCGGTTCTCCTTCAACGTCAAGGGCGGCCGCTGCGAAGCGTGCTCCGGCGACGGCACGATCAAGATCGAGATGAACTTCCTTCCCGACGTGTATGTGCCCTGCGAGGTGTGCCACGGCGCCAGGTACAACCGGGAAACCCTCGAGGTGCACTACAAGGGCAAGACCATCTCCGAGGTGCTGGACATGTCGATCGAGGACGCGGCGGAGTTCTTCGCGCCGATCAGCTCGATCCACCGGTACCTGCAGACGTTGGTCGACGTCGGGCTGGGCTACGTGCGGCTCGGCCAGCCCGCGCCGACGCTGTCCGGCGGTGAGGCGCAGCGCGTGAAGCTGTCCGCCGAACTGCAGAAGCGCTCGACGGGCCGGACCGTCTACATCCTCGACGAGCCGACCACCGGCCTGCACTTCGAGGACATCCGCAAGCTGCTCACGGTGCTGAACGGCCTCGTCGACAAGGGCAACACGGTCATCGTCATCGAACACAACCTGGACGTGATCAAGACGTCCGACTGGATCATCGACCTGGGGCCCGGAGGGCGGCTCGGCGGGCGGCACCGTGGTATCGGAGGGTTCACCGGAGGACGTCGCAGCGGTGCCGGAGAGCTACACCGGCAAGTTTCTCTCCGAGGTGCTCGACGCCGTGCCCGCCAAGCCGGCGACACGGCGTCGTCGCAAGGTCAGCGCGTAAGTTATATTCTCCCCGTCCGAGAATGCCATTACCGGCAGCGATCCGGCGAGGAGACCATGGCGAAAACGGTAGTGATCGGCGCATCGAGCGGGCTCGGGCGCTGCATAGGTGTCGGGCTGGCGGAGCGCGGCGATCAGGTGGCGCTGCTGGCTCGACGTCGTGACCGCATCGAGAACGCCGCCAAGGAGGCCGGGCAGGATGCGATCGCGGTCGAATGCGACGTCACCGACGAGGCCTCGGTGCGGTCGGCGATCGGCGCCGCGGCGGAAGCGCTCGGCGGTATCGACAACCTTGTCTACACACCGGCCATCGGCTCGGTGATGCGCCTCGTCGACACGGATGCCGACACCTGGGCTCGTGTATTCGCCACCAATGTCACCGGCGCCGCCGTTGCGACGGCCGCGGCCATGCCGTACCTGACGGAGTCGGCGGGCAAGGTGGTCTACCTATCCTCGGATGCGGGCACATTCGGTCCGCCGTGGCCGGGACTCGCCGCGTACGGCGTCAGCAAGGCCGCGCTCGAGAGGCTCATCGAGGCCTGGCGTGCAGAGCATCCCGGTATCGGGTTCACGAACCTGATTGTCGGGGAATGCGCTGGCGGTGAAGGTGATTCGGCGACGGGTTTCAACGCGGGCTGGGACCGAGAGCTCGCTGGGGAGTTCTACCCGCAGTGGATTTCGCGTGGGTGCATGCCAGGCCAACTGATGCCGGTCGAGGATCTCGTCGACGTTGTGCACACGATCCTTCGCACGAACACGGCGACGTCGATGCCCGTCGTGGTCGCACGCGGTGCGCCCAGCCGGCCGTCACCCGCTGGAGCGTGACACCGGCGACGGGAAACGCGGGCTGATCCGCACCCCGTCCAGCCAGTCGGTCAGGTCGTTTGCCTTTCGGGTCAGTGCTTCGCGGGCGTCGCGTCCGACCGCGTCCAGCAGTCGCAACTCGACCCGTCCGTCGCCGTCCTGAGTCCAGCCACCGACCACGCGGCCGTTCCACCAGGTCGTCGGTCCCGCATTACCGTTGCGGTCGAAGACCTGGCTGCGATGGCCGCCCAGATACCAGTCGCGGTCGTACCACCCCATGGCGGTGACGTCCAAACCCGGCAGCAGGGCACCCCACGGCTCGGGTTCGGACTCCTCATCGAGATCGTCGGGCAGCGCGAAGCCGGGTGTCCCGTCCAGGTCGACCTCGACGGCGTCGACGTCGCGCAATGCATGTCGCGCCCAGGTCAATGTGTTGCCGAACCACCACTTGACGTCGGAAACGGTTGCGGGTCCGAAGGTGCGCAACCATGTCCGAACCAGTTCAGCGCGAGCGGCTTCCGGCGACGCGACACCGGGCGACTCGCTGAGCCACTTCCTCGTCGCGGCCCATTGCGGCCGCGACGTCGTCCAGGTCCCCTCGTTCGGACCGCGGACGATCTCGCCGCGTACGGAAAGCACGGTAAGGACCCGTGGGGACAGGGGAGTGTCTCCGCCCCAACGCTTCCCGGGCGCGGGGTCGTAGGTTCCCGCCAGTTCGGGGAGGGCCGCGCGCAACTGCCTGCCGCTGGTGGGGCCGTGTTCGGCGAGATGGCCGACGACAGCGTCACATGCGCGATCAAGCCATCTGTCACCATCGGTGGCCACGCCTGCCTTCTGCACGTCGGCGACCAGCCTTCGACGCTCGTTGTCGGCCACCCGGTCGCTGGCCGCGGCCTGGATCGACGGCAGGTCGTCAACGCCGACCACCCACAGCGTGCGGCGCATCGCGAGATGCTTGACGAGGGTGCGCCGCTGGTAGAGCGCGGTATCGAGGTCAGCGACCATGAAGCCCGGCCGCCGAGCCCACAGCGACAGGTAGGGCGTGGCGGGGTCGGTGGCGTGCAGCCCGACGAGATCTGCGACAGCGTCGTCGATCGAGCCGGCCGGCTCACCCAGAAAGTGCCGCCGCGCCAACCGCGCCCGCCGCTCGGCACCCGTAAAAGACCGCATCGCCTGCGAACCGTACCCGCGGCGCCCGACAAGTGGCGACGCACGCTCCGACTACTGAGACTCGCCTTCTTCGGAGTGCATCGACTTGCGAATCTGCTCCAGCCGTTCGGCGGCCGCCCGCTGGCGCTCTTCGTACTGCTCGTCGACAGAACGCCCTTCCGGGGTCTCTGCCGCGAGCTCGCTAGCCCCGATGGCGGTGCCGTACCGCGTCTCGATCTTCTCCCGCACCGACTCGAATGTTGGCACGCCGCCAGGCGTGTAACCGGTGTCGGCAGCCTCTGCGGGTGGCGGGGTCGGCGGTTGAGGCTCAAGCGCTTCGGAGGTCTCCTCCTGCGACTCGGGCGCGGGGTTCGAGTCAGCGGTCTGATCGTCGGACATGGCCCAACGCTACCGGCTTTGTCGGAATCGCCGTCGCGCGTTTCGACTGGTGGGACACTTCGCCCATGGTCGAGCAGCCGCAGACCCACTACGCGAAGGGTCCTGCAGGTGACGTCGCCTACCAGGTCGTCGGCGGGGGACCGATGGATCTGGTTATGGTGCCGGGCTGGTTCTCACATATCGACATGCAGTGGGACGATCCCCAGTGGCGGACATTCATCGGGGAGCTTGTGTCGTTTGCGCGGGTGATTCTGTACGACAAGCGCGGCACGGGTTTATCGGATCCCGTCGACGGCGTGCCCACCGTCGAGAATCGCGTCGACGACTTGCGCGCCGTGATGGACGCCGCTGAGAGTAGACGGGCGGCCTTGTTCGGTTTCTCGGAGGGCGGGCAGATCAGCCTGCTGTTCGCCGCCACATACCCCGAACGAGTCCGCGCATTGATCCTGTATGGGACAGGCTTAGGGTCAACCGATCTGGCCGTGCAGGCCAAAGTTGGCGAGACCATAATGCGACTTCGCAGGACGATCGACCATTGGGGTGAGGGACAAACTATCGACTGGGCCGCGCCGAGTCTGCGTGACGACGCAATGGCCAGAAAGCGGATCGGCGCTCTCGAGCGCGCCGCCATGAGTCCGAAAATGGCCCTTCTCACCTGGCAAGCCGTGACCCGGCAGCCAGATTTGCGGCACATAGCGAAAAGCGTTGGTGTTCCGACGCTGGTGTTACACCGCAAGCACGATGCAATCCCGATCGAAATGGGGCGCGAACTCGCCGCCACAATTCCAGGCGCGCGACTCGTCGAACTCGAGGGTGTCGACCATGTTCCGCACGTCGGTGACTACAAGGCGGTCACCGGTGAGATGGAGGAGTTCCTGACCGGGCAGAGGCACGAACACCCACCCGACAGGGTGTTGGCGACCGTGTTGTTCACCGACATCGTCGACTCCACGCGACGAGCAGCAGAACTCGGCGATGAACGATGGCGGGAACTGCTTCAGCGACACGATGAGGTTGCGTGCGCCGAAATCAGTTCATTCCAAGGTCGATTCGTGAAGCACACTGGCGATGGGCTGCTCGCGACATTCGACGGTCCCACCCGAGCGGTCCTATGCGCGACGGCGATCGTCGAGCGCATGGCGCCGATCAATCTTGACATCCGCGGCGGCCTGCACACCGGAGAATGTGTGCGCCGTGGTGACGACATCGGTGGAATCGCAGTCCATATCGCGGCACGGATAGCGGCAAAGGCGCGCGCAAAGGAAGTGCTCGTCTCCAACACCGTTAAAGATCTCGTCTACGGCTCCGGGATCACGTTCGAAGATTGTGGTACCCACGTCCTCAAGGGCGTGCCCGGCGAGTGGCAGCTACACGCCCCGACGGGGTTTCACGACCCAGTCGAAGACGCGCTCGCTGTCGCAGAGATGCGGTAGCGGTCCCAGTAGCGGGCCATCAACTCCCAGTAGACCAGCGTCAGTGCCATCTGCGCGGAGCAGGCGACACCGGCGGCAACGGGCCGACGCCGCACACTGGCGATGATCGCCGCGACCGCCGCCAGCGAGGTCAAGCCGGTGACCATCGCCGCGGCATCTCTCGGCCGGTTGGTGGCCCACAACTCCTCACCCAGGATCGCTCGGGCGGCCCAGGCGCGGTCGTGTGCGGGCTTTGGGAAGATCACCGGGTTGACGGCAAGCCACGTGGCGACAGCGACGGCATCACGTGGACGTCGAGTCCACACTGGCACCAGGACCAGCGGCGCGCTGGCCAAGCGCGTCCATGCGCTCCACGGATTGGAATGCCGTCCGAACATCCACCGCCGAAGCCTGCTGCCCATATCTGATGATGGTCACCTCGCGGCGGTCTGTTCAATCGATGGGCTCGTCGCGGCGGGTGGCAGTGGGGTCGGCGGCACGTCCGGCGTGCCGATCTGGGCGGCCAGCCATGGCAGCGCAGCCGCGAACGCGTGCGAGGCGAACGGCCAGTCGTGCTTACCCGGCTGGTTGACCACCGCGCAGCTGATGCCATTCGCGGCGCCCAATGCGCACAACGAGTTCGCGGCGGCGGCCTGGTCGTTCTTTGCACGCTGAATCGTCGCCGTGGAGCCGTTGACGTCGAACCACCCGGACAGTCCGGTGTAGTGGCCGTGCTTGGTGATGACGGTCGTCGGGTCGAACGCTGCCCACGCGTTGGCGTTTCCGCCGAACAGCCGCGCGATGGTTTGGTTTTTGTTGCCCGAATTGGGCCCGATATCCCCGGCGATGTCCTCGAATGCGGTGAACATGTCAGGATGCATCACCGCAAGGTCGACCGCGCATGTGCCGCCCATCGACCAGCCGGCGATGCCCCAGTTCGTTCGGGCCGGGCTCACGCCGAAGTGCGAGACCATGTAGGGCACAACTTCTTTGGTGAGATGATCGGCGCTGTTGCCTCGGCTGCCGTTGACGCACTCTGTGTCATTGTTGAACGAACCGCCGGGGTCGACGAATACGAGGACCGGCGCGTTGCCGTGGTGCGCGGCGGCGAATTGGTCGATTGTCGTGATCGCCTGGCCGGTGCGCAACCAGTCGGCGGGTGTGTTGAACTCGCCGCCGATCATCATCACCGTTGGCAGTCTCGGCGGCGGGTTGGTGGCGTACCAGGCCGGTGGCAGGTAGGCCAGCTCGCCGCGGTGGCGGAAACCGGAGGCCGTATCGCTGATGTCGATGGGCACGACGGTGCCGTGCGACGGGATCTTGCGCTCCTGTTGCATCGCGGTGACGGTGACCTCGTCGGTCTGGTCCGGCAGCGGTCCCGCCGTCAGCTGGTTCCAGGCGGTCTGCACGGTGGGGAAGTAGCCGACCCACTCGTTTAGTGCGAGTGCGGCACACAGAAGGCTCAGCGGCAGTGCCGCCATCGAAACGCCACGCCGCCACCATCGCGCACGCCGCCAACCGGCCACCAGCACGGCCGCGGCGAAACCGGTGAGCCCGGTCCAGATCCACAGCGCGTTCGGCGCCGGGTTGTCGGACAGTCCCTGCGATGCGACGTACCAATAGGCCGACGCCGAAACACCGCCGCCGATGATCAGGGCCCACGGCAGCCAGCGCACCTGCCAGCGTCCGCTGCGTCGACTGACCGCCGCGATCAGTGCCACGGCGGCGATGATCTGCACGGTGACCGGTAGCCACCCGTGCATGAGGGAAAGGTGGTGGCGCAACGAGTCGGGTAACGTCACGGCAACATGGTGGCGCGCTTACCTTGTGGGCGGCTGTGAGTCAGCTACTAGCGAGGTTTGGCCAGCGGGAACGGCAGCGTCTCGCGGATGCTGCGGCCCGTGATCAACATGACCACCCGGTCCACGCCCATGCCCAGCCCGCCGGTCGGGGGCATCGCATACTCCATGGCCTGCAGGAAGTCCTCGTCGAGTTCCATCGCCTCCGGGTCGCCGCCGGCGGCGAGTAGCGACTGTTCCTGCAGCCGCCTGCGCTGTTCGACCGGGTCGGTGAGCTCGCTGTAGGCGGTGCCCAGCTCGACACCCCAGGCCACGAGGTCCCAGCGTTCGGCAATCCCGGGGGTGCTGCGGTGCGGGCGGGTCAGCGGCGACACCGACGTCGGGAAGTCCTTGTAGAAGGTGGGCTCCTCGGTGCGGTCCTCGACCAGCCGCTCGTACAGCTCCAATACGACCGCCCCCGCGTCCCAGTGGGTGAGGTAGGGGATGTCGGCGGCGTCGCACAGCCTGCGCAACGTTGCGAGGTCCGTTTCCGGCCCGATCTCTTCACCGAGCGCCTCTGCCACCGCGCCGTGCACGGTCTTGACCGTCCACTGCCCGGAGATGTCGACCTTCTCCAGAGTGCCGTCGTCACGGGGCCGCAGGAAAACGTGCTCGCCGTTGGCGGCCAGCGCCGCGTTCTGGATCAGCTCACGACAGCCGTCGATCCAGACGTGGTAGTCGGCGTGCGCCTGGTAGGCCTCCAGCAGCGTGAATTCCGGGTTGTGGCTGAAGTCCACCCCCTCGTTGCGAAACGCCCGCCCCAGCTCGAAGACCCGCTCGACGCCGCCCACACACAACCGCTTGAGATACAGCTCCGGGGCGATCCGCAGGTAGAGGTCGAGATCGTAGGCGTTGATGTGGGTGACGAACGGCCGGGCGTTGGCGCCGCCGTGGATCTGCTGCAGTATCGGAGTCTCGACCTCCAAAAAGCCCTTGCCGACCAGTGTTTCGCGAATTGCGTGCAGAACGCCGCTGCGGCCGCGGATGAGATCGCGTGCCTCGGTGTTGATGGCCAGGTCGACATAGCGGGCGCGCACGCGCGCCTCCTGATCGGTGAGCCCCTTCCACTTGTCGGGCAGTGGGCGCAGGCACTTGCCGATCAGCCGCCAGCTGCGGACGATCAGCGATTGGGTGCCCAGCCGGCTCTTGCCCATCGTGCCGGTCACCTCGATGAGGTCGCCGAGGTCGATGGAACCGGTGAAGCCCGCGGTGCTGCCGGATTCCAACTGCGAATTGTCAAGCAGCAGTTGAACTTCCTCCGACCAGTCACGTAGCTGTGCGAACAGCACCCCGCCGTAGTCGCGGACTCGAAGCACGCGGCCAGCAACAGTCACGCCCGCGCCGTCGGCGGTGTCGAGCGCCTGCGCGACGGTATGGCTTGGTGGCTGTCCGACGGGATAGGCGTCAACGCCGCTGGCTTGTAGTTCCTTGAGTTTGGCCATCCGGACGCGCACCTGCTCGGGCAGTCGCGGCGCATCCCCGTTGTCGGGGAGGTCGGCCTCAAGCTCGGCCAGATCCGGCGCGGTGCCGTCGTGGTGCAGCAGACCCGTCGCGACCAGATTCTCCGGCGCCGCGATGTGTTGTCCGGTGTGCTGTTCGTTTCGCCGGGAGAACGGAAGCACGAGGAAGCCTTCGGCGATCACCGACGCCACGCCGACCCGCGGGACCAGCCGGGCGTCTTCGTAGCAGGCGTACCGCGGCACCCATTGGGGCTTGTATTTCATGTTGGACCGGTACAGCGTCTCCAGCTGCCACCAGCGGGAGAAGAACACCAGCAGCCCACGCCACAACCTTGCGACGGGGCCTGCGCCGAGTTGTGCGCCCTGTTCGAACGCCGATCGGAACATCGCGAAGTTCAGCGAAACACGGCTGACCCCAATGCCTTCCGACTGCTGCAGCAGCTCGGTCACCATGAACTCGATGGTGCCGTTAGGCGATTGCGGCGAGCGGCGCATCAAATCGAGCGACACCCCGTTGGTGCCCCACGGAACCAGCGACAGCATCGCGACGACGTTCTCCTGGCCTTGCAACGCTTCGACGAGCAGGCAGTCGCCGTCCGCCGGATCGCCGAGTCGGCCAAGGGCCATCGAGAAGCCGCGCTCGCTTTCGGTGTCGCGCCAGGCGTCGGCCCGCCTGATGACCTCGGCCATCTCGTCGGGGGAGATATCGCGGTGCCGCCGCATCCGCACCGTCAGCCCGGCGCGGCGCGCCCGCGTCACCGCCTGACGTACTGCGCGCATGTCGGGGCCCGACAGTCGGAAGCTGTCGGGATGCAGGATCGCCTCGTCGCCGAGTTGAAGCGCGTTGAGTCCGGCTTCGCGAAACGCCTCCGCGCCAGCGGCACTGGCGCCCATCACGCCAGGGGCCCAGGCGTACTCCTGGCACAGCCGCAGCCACGCCTCGATCGCCTGCGGCCACGACTTCGGGTCGCCGACCGGGTCGCCGCTGGCCAGGCACACACCGATCTCGACGCGGTAGGTGATGGCGGCACGCCCGTTGGGCGCGAAGACGGCCGCCTTGTCCCGCCTGGCGGCGAAGTAGCCAAGGGAATCGTTCTTCCCGTACAGCTCCAACAGTCCGCGGATCGCCGATTCGTCCTCACCGGTCAGCGCGTTCTCGGACCGCTGCGACCGGAACAGCACGATCGCGGCGAACATCAGCGCGAGCGCGCCGAACAGACCGAGCAGGGCGTTGACGAAGAGATGCGGGTGCTGGCCCTCGAATGCGTTGGATCCGACACCGGCGAACGCCGCGACTCGGTTGACCGCATAGGCCAGTCGGTAGTCGCGTTCCAGCGTGCCGGGGAAGAGCTCGAGCAGGCCCCAGCCGACCAGGATTCCGACGGCCATGCCTGCGACGAGCGCCACCGACGCCTTGACCAACGCACCGCGGCGCACCTTCGCCCAGAACTCCTTGCGGGCCAGCATCAGGAATGCGACGGCGGCGAGATGGACGGCGAGCCCGATCATCTCGCCGCTTTCCTGCATCCAGGTTTCGTCGCCGGTGAGGATGTCGCCGACGTTCCACCCGATCGAGGCGACCATGTAGAGGACCAGGATCAACCAGGCGAGCCGTTTGCGGGCCGCCAACGCCGCGGCCAGCAGAGCCAGCACGAACGCCCACGCGAAGCTGGTGTCGGGGAAGTTGAAGATGTAGTCGTTGACGAACTCCCGCGGAATCCTGATGGCCCCGCGCACCAGTGGCGAGACGCTCCCGATCAGCGACAGGGTGGCGATGACGCCGACGGCCCACCCCGCGGCCGCGGGCACCCAGGAGTATCGGGACTTGGCTCGCACCCGCGGTGGACTCGTGAGGGTCATACGCCGGGAGGATATTCGCTAATTCAGGGAAATGGTTGTGACGCGCACGCGAGGAGCGGTAGAGCAGGAGCTACCAGACCGGGCCTGTGTGTTTCTCGCCGGGACCCTGTCCGGGTTCGTCCGGAACGGCGCTGGATTCGCGGAACGCCAACTGCAGGCTCTTCAGCCCGTCACGGACCGGTCCGGCGTGCGGGCCCAGGTATTCCGCCGACGCCGTCACCAATCCGGAGAGGGCGGTGATCAGCCTGCGGGCCTCGTCGAGATCACGATGCGGACTGTCGTCCGGGTTCTTGGCCGAGAGACCGAGTTTCTCCGCCGCGGCGCTCATCAACATCACCGCCGCCCGGGTGATGACTTCGACCGCTGGAATTTCGGCGAGCTCGCGGACCGACGGCTGAGCCGTCGATTGAGGCGATGCGGGAACCTCGGTCATCGGATCTCCTTCGGCGAGAAACCTCGGGCTTGGACGCGGGGCTAGGGGAGGACGTCAAGGCTGCTAGACTGGCATGCGCGACCGTCCCGGCATACGCCAGGGACAGCAAGTGGAGTCCCGCTCCCACCGTTGACCACACCGGCTCAGCGGTCCGGTCACAGCCACTGTAGTGGCTGTCCTGGTCGGCTTCGGGCCCTGCTGTGAGCAGGGCCTTTGTGCTGATGGCGTGGGCTCCTCGAACAGGACAACATAGGAGGCCCCATCAGCACTGAGACCCGCGTCAACGAGCGCATTCGAGTACCTGAAGTCCGCCTGATCGGACCGGGTGGCGAGCAGGTAGGCATCGTGCGCATCGAAGACGCCCTCCGCGTAGCCGTGGATGCCGATCTCGACCTCGTCGAAGTAGCTCCAGACGCAAAACCGCCGGTTTGCAAGATCATGGACTACGGCAAGTACAAGTACGAGGCGGCCCAGAAGGCGCGCGAGTCTCGCAAGAACCAGCAGCAGACCGTCGTCAAGGAACAGAAGCTGCGACCGAAGATCGACCCCCACGACTACCAGACCAAGAAGGGTCACGTAATCCGCTTCTTGGAGGCCGGCTCCAAGGTCAAAGTGACGATCATGTTCCGCGGGCGCGAACAGTCACGGCCCGAGTTGGGCTACCGGCTGTTGCAGCGCTTGGGCGCTGACGTCGCCGACTACGGCTTCATCGAGACGTCAGCCAAGCAGGACGGACGCAACATGACGATGGTGCTGGCCCCGCACCGCGGCGCGAAGACTCGCGCGAAGGCGGCGCACGACGCCGATGCTCCGGCCGCCCAGCGCGCGAGCGCAGAGCCGGCCCAGCCCGCAGCGGCACCGACCGAACCAACACAGAACTGAGGACACATGCCCAAGGCGAAGACCCACAGCGGTGCTTCCAAGCGGTTCCGGCGAACCGGCACCGGAAAGATCCTGCGCGAGAAGGCCAACCGTAGGCACTTGCTCGAGTACAAGTCGAGCAAGCGCACCCGTCGCCTCGAGGGACGCACCGAGGTGTCGGCCAAAGACACGAGGCGCGTCAAGAAGCTGCTCAACGGCTAGTTTCTGCGGCCCCCTGACCTTTTAGACCGAACGAGAATAGGAACACCCCCATGGCACGCGTCAAGCGCGCAGTCAACGCTCAGAAGAAGCGGCGGACAATACTCAAGGCCTCGAAGGGTTACCGCGGCCAGCGGTCCCGGCTGTATCGCAAAGCCAAAGAGCAGCAGCTGCATTCGCTCAACTATGCGTACCGGGACCGCCGCGCCCGCAAGGGCGAGTTCCGCAAGCTGTGGATCTCCCGTATCAACGCTGCGGCCCGCGCCAACGACATCACGTACAACCGCCTCATCCAGGGCCTGAAGGCCGCCGGTGTCGAGGTGGACCGCAAGAACCTCGCCGAGATCGCGGTCAGCGACCCGGCCGCGTTCACCGCGCTGGTGGACGTCGCCAAGGGCGCGCTGCCCGAGGACGTCAACGCACCTGCCGGAGCTGCTCGGCCGGCCACATCAGACTCCGGCGAGGCTGCCTGACGCTCACCGAGCGCTCTGACCGGGTGGCGGCAGCGATCAAGCTGCACCGTCACATTGGACGACGCCGAGCCGCACGCTTCCTCGCCGAGGGCCCCAACCTCGTCGTGGCCGCGTTGCGGCGCGACCTTGTCATCGAGGTCTTCGTCACTGAAGCCGCATTGACCCGGTTCGGGTCGATGCTGGACGGTGCGGTCGTGCACGTCGTCACCGACCGTGCCGCAAAGGCGTTGTCGGACACCGTGACACCGGTCGGGCTGGTTGCGGTGTGTGCAATGCCGTCGACGAACCTGGCCGACGTGCTGGCCGACGGACCACGCCTTATCGCCGTCGCCGCCGAGATCTCGGAGCCCGGCAATGCGGGCACGCTGATCCGGATCGCCGACGCGTTGGGCGCGGACGCGGTCGTGTTGGCCGGCCACAGTGTCGACCCCTACAACGGCAAGTGCCTACGCGCCTCGGCAGGCAGCATCTTCGCGATTCCGGTGGTTTCCGAAACCGACGCCGGCGCAGCGGTTTCCGTGCTCTCCGATGCGGGGCTGCGCGTGCTGGCCACCACCGTCGACGGCGACACGAGCCTCGATGACGCCGATCTGTCCGGGCCGACGGCATGGCTGTTCGGGCCCGAATCCCATGGCCTGCGCCCTGAATTGGCAGACATGGCAGCAGATCGCATTCGGATTCCGATGTCGGGCGGAGCCGAAAGCCTCAATGTGGCTGCAGCCGCCGCGATCTGCCTGTACCAGAGCGCACGGGCGCACAGTTCCTAGCCGCTGAGCAGACCCCGCGCGACGTGGGTGATCTGCACCTCGTTGCTTCCGGCATAGATCATCAGCGATTTGGCGTCGCGGGCCAGCTGCTCGACGCGGTACTCGGTCATGTATCCGTTTCCACCGAACAGCTGCACGGCATCCATCGCGACATCCGTCGCCGCCTGCGAGCAGTACCACTTGATCGCGGATGCCTCGGCGAGCGAGATCTGGGTTCCGGTCTGCGCCGCCTCGATGATACGGAACAGCATGTTGCGCACGTTGATTCGGGCCAGTTCCATGCTTGCCAGCTTGAGCTGGATCAGCTGGAACTGGGCGATTTCCTGGCCCCACAGCTTACGGTTCTTCGCGTAGTCCACGCACAGCTTCAGGCATTCCTCGATGACACCGAGCGCCATGGCGGCCACGCCGATGCGCTCGGTGGAGAAGTTCGACCGGGCGCTGTCGCGTCCGTCGCCGGCCGAGTTGTCTTCGCTCTCACCGAGTAGCCGGTCGCGGCCGAGTCGGACGTTGTTGAAGAACAACTCGCCGGTGCGTGAGCTGTGAATACCCATCTTGCGGAAAGGCCTTGACTGGACGAATCCCTCCATGCCGCGGTCCAGCACGAAGGTCAACACCTTGCGGCCGCGCTTGTCGGCGCCGTCGCCCTCGTCCAGCTTGGCGTACACCACGACCACATCGGCGTCGGGCCCGTTGGTGATGAACGTCTTCTGCCCGTTGAGGATGTAGTCGTCACCGTCGCGCACGACGTAGGACTTCATGCCTCCGAATGCATCCGAGCCCGAGTCGGGTTCGGTGATCGCCCACGCGCCGACCTTCTCGTAGGTGACCAGACCGGGCAGCCAACGCTCTTGCTGTGCAAGCGTGCCTCGGCCTGCGATGGTGGGCACCGTCAAGCCGAGACTGACGCCCATGCCGGTCACGACGCCCATGCAGACGCGGCACATTTCGCTGACGACAACGAAGCCCATGCCGGCAGATCCACCCTCGCCGCCGAACATTCCGCCCGACGAGGCACCATCGGACTTCTCGGCTCCCTCTCGCATCCGGGCCAGCCGCTTCTCCAGCGAGTCCTTGGCGAGCGCGTCGATGCCGAACGTGGCAAAAAGCTTGCGGATGATGGGGTAGGGCTCCATCTCGCCGCTCTCCAGCGCATCGACGTGTGGGCGGACCTCTTTGTCTATGAACTCGCGCACGGCATCGCGCACGGCGATGTCGACATCAGACCATTCGAGCACGCCGCCAGCCTAGGCTGCCGTGCTCCGGGCTCGCGCCGGGCGTAGGCCGGCGAGCGAGAATGTCGTGTGCACCAGTGAGCCGGCGCGGTCAAGCAGGCTCTTGCGGCGCGGAATGTAGTGCGTGGGCATGTCTCTGCGATCGCGCGGCGGAGCCATGAACGCGGGCGCCTCCACAAGAGGAGCGTCATCGGGAATGCGGCCCGATGCGCGGCGGTAGGCGGCAAGTGCACGCGGGTGCAGCCGAATCTCGTCGGGCACAACGACGAAAGCCATCTCGACCAACTTGCCGAACAGTCGCAGCAGAACCTCGTCGCCCGGGGTCCACCGCATGCCCGCCTTCTCGCGCACCACCGGGTCGAAGAGGCCCGCGGCGATCCAGCGCTGGCCGGCCACCATCGGCCTGAAGATCTGATCCCAGATCGGAGTCGGCATCAGCACGAACCACGGTTTGGGGATCCGGATAGAGAAGATGTCCAGCGTGGCGCGGTTGATCTCGAGTTCCTCGCTGCACACCCGGTCCCAGTACTCGCAGAACTCCTCCCACGTTTTGGGCACGGGTCGCATGCTCATCCCGTACTGCGCGTACCACTGCACGTGTTCGTCGAAGAGTTGACGCTTCTCCGATTCGGTCAGGCCGCCGCAGAAGTACTCGGCCACCTTGATCACCAGCATGAAGAATGTGGCGTGCGCCCAGTAGAAGGTCTCGGGGTTCAGCGCGTGATACCGCCGTCCCGCCGGGTCGACACCCTTGATCGTGGTGTGGAAGCCCTTGATCTGCTGACCGGTCTGGGCCGCTCGATCCCCGTCGTAGACGACCCCCATGATCGGGTACACGGACCGGGCGACACGCTGCAGCGGCTCGCGCAGCAGGATCGAATGCTCCTGGACACCGGCACCCAGTTCGGGGTACATGTTCTGCAGCGCTCCGATCCAGACACCCATCATTCCGGTGCGGAGGTCGCCGAAGTATTTCCAGGTCAAAGAGTCCGGCCCAAGGGGATCGGCCCGGTTGGTTCGCCTCGTCGTCGAGCTGACCGTCACGAACTCAAGATACGATTGACAACGCACGTTGTCCATCATTTCGGGGCGCGTCGCAGGCATGTTGCTCGCCGAGAGAACCGGCATCTAATCTTGCGCGGTGGATGTCGAATCGTTAGATGAACGGTCCGGCACGTCATCCGGACCACGAGACTGGCTGCGCAGCACCAACCACAATCCCGGGGTGGTCGCGTTCATCCGGCGGGCCCGCCGCTCGCTGCCCGGCGACCCTGACTTCGGAGATCCGTTGTCCACGGCTGGTGTTGGTGGTCCGAGCGCAGCCGCCCGCGCTGCGGATCGGCTGCTTGAGCGCGATGCCGCATCCCGCGAGGTGAGCCTCGCCGGCCTGCAGGTATGGCAGGCGCTGACAGAACGGGTGTCAGGTAAGCCCGCGAATCGCGAGGTGACGCTCGTCTTCACGGATTTGGTCGGGTTTTCGGCGTGGGCGTTGAAGGCCGGTGACGACGCCACTCTCAAACTGTTGCGCCGGGTGGCTCAGGTCGTCGAGCCCCCGCTGCTGGAGGCGGGTGGCCACATCGTCAAGAGGATGGGCGACGGAATCATGGCGGTGTTCGCCGACCCCGCCACCGCGGTTCGCGCGGTACGCACCAGCCTTGATGCTGTGAAAGATGTTGAGGTGGAAGGCTATACGCCGCGAATGCGGGCCGGCGTGCACACCGGCAGGCCGCAACGCATCGGGTCGGACTGGCTTGGCGTCGATGTCAACATCGCGGCCCGGGTGATGGAACGCGCCGTCCGTGGCGGCCTGGTCGTGTCGCAGGCGACGATGGAGCGGATCCCCGTCGAGGAGTTCGAGGCTCTTGGCCTGTCCGCGAAACGGATACGCAAGCAAGTCTTCTCACCGAAGCAGGACGGAGTGCCCGCGGATCTGGCCATGTACCGCGTGAAAACTCGCAGAGAGTTGCCAGGTGAGGACGAGGAGACCGGAGATATCGCCGACTCATAGTGGTCGGTGAGATGTTGTTCGGCTTGCTGCGGGCGCTGGCCCGGATTCGGGTCACCGTCGCCTACGCGGTGATTCTGACCGGTGTGACGACCGTCCTGGTTGCGCTCGGGCCGCGGGTTCAGAACCGAGTCATCAGCCATGCGAGCACGAACCTGCACAACCTCAGCCACGGCCGTCTGGGCACATTGTTCGTCAGCGCGTTCGTCATCGACGCGGGGCCGATCTACGTCTGGCTGCCCGGCCTGGTGTGCCTGCTGGCGCTCGCCGAACTGCTCTGGCGCAGCGGTCGGCTGGTCGTTGCGTTCGCGGTCGGCCACATCGGCGCCACGCTGTTGGTCGCGGTCGGGCTCACGGCGGCGGTCGAGCTCGGTTGGCTGTCGACCGACGTATCCCGGGCCACGGACGTCGGGATGAGCTACGGCGCGTCCGCCGTGCTCGGGGCACTCGCCGCGGCGATGCCCTGGCGCTGGCGGCCCGCTTGGACCGGCTGGTGGATCGCGGTCGCGGCGGCTGTGGTCGACTCTCAGCAGGGACTTCACCGATGTCGGTCACGCGGTGGCGCTGCTTCTCGGGATGCTGGTGTCGATGCGGTTCGGGCGCGCCGCGGGGTGGACGCCGGTGCGGGGTCTGCTGCTCGTGATCGCTTCGTCGTTCGGATACCTGATGATGGCCGACAGCGGGTGGACGTCGTGCGTGGCGAGCGGGGCCGGCCTTATCGGTGCTCTGCTCGGTGAGGTCGCGGTGGGACGGCGGCTGGCTCGCCGGACGGCGCCCCCGACCGTCGGCGCCGAGTGCGCACTCATGCCTGGCGTCGCGTGATGCCGCTCTCATCTGCCGATCACCTATGATCGCCGGGTGGCTGAGCAGCCCGGCGACCTGTCGGAGGAAGCGCTGACCAAGGCGGTCAATGCGGCCAAACACGCCTTCGACCTTGCCGGCGACCTCGACGCCCTGGCGCACGCCAAGACCGAGCATCTGGGCGACCGCTCACCGCTCGCATTGGCACGACAGGCGCTGGGAACGCTGCCGAAGGCTGATCGAGCCGACGCAGGCAAGCGGGTCAACGTCGTTCGTGCCGAGGCGCAACGCAGCTACGACGAGCGCCTGGAGGTGCTGCGGGCCGAGCGCGACGCCGCGGTACTGGTGGCCGAGCGCATCGATGTGACGTTGCCGTCGACACGTCAGCCGATCGGCGCCCGCCACCCGATCACGATCCTCGCCGATCACATCGCCGATACCTTCGTCGCGATGGGTTGGGAGCTGGCCGAGGGGCCGGAGGTCGAGACCGAGCAGTTCAACTTCGACGCGCTCAACTTCCCGCCCGACCATCCGGCCCGCAGCGAGCAGGACACCTTCTACATCGCGCCGGACGGATCACGGCAGGTGCTTCGCACCCACACCTCGCCCGTGCAGATCCGCGCACTGCTCGAACGCAAGCTGCCGGTCTACATCATCTCGATCGGCCGCACCTTCCGCACCGACGAGCTGGACGCCACCCACACCCCGGTCTTCCATCAGGTGGAGGGCCTTGCGGTGGACAAAGGCCTGACGATGGCCCACCTGCGCGGCACGCTCGACGCCTTCGCCCGCTCGGAGTTCGGGCCGCAGGGCCGCACCCGGTTCCGGCCGCACTTCTTCCCGTTCACAGAGCCGTCCGCCGAGGTCGACGTGTGGTTCGAGAACAAGAAGGGTGGACCCGGGTTCGTTGAATGGGGCGGCTGCGGGATGGTGAACCCGAATGTGCTGCGAGCCTGCGGCATTGACCCGGAGGTCTACTCCGGCTTCGCGTTCGGGATGGGGCTGGAGCGAACTCTGCAGTTCCGCAACGGCATCCCAGATATGCGCGACATGGTCGAGGGCGACGTCCGGTTCTCGCTGCCGTTCGGGGTTGGCGCCTGATGCGCCTTCCGTACAGCTGGCTGCGGGACGTCGTCCAGGCCGGCGCACCAGGCTGGGACGTTCCGGTCGAGGATCTCGAGCAGACGCTGATCCGCATCGGCCACGAGGTCGAGGAGATCATCCCCGTCGGCCCGGTCAGCGGTCCGCTGATCGTGGCTCGCGTGCTCGAGATCGAGGAGCTCACCGAGTTCAAGAAGCCGATCCGCGCCGTCAAGGCCGACGTCGGTGAGGACAAGCCGCGCGACATCGTCTGCGGGGCAACCAACTTCGCCGTCGGAGACCTGGTCGTGGTGGCGCTGCCCGGGACCACGCTTCCGGGCGACTTCACCATCACCGCCCGGAAGACCTACGGCCGTACCTCTGACGGGATGATCTGCTCGACAGCGGAGCTGAACCTCGGCACCGACCACTCCGGAATCCTGGTATTGCCGCCGGGTACCGCCTCGCCGGGCACACCGGCCGCCGACCTGCTCGGCCTCGACGACGCCGTTTTCCACCTCGCCATCACCCCTGATCGTGGCTACTGCCTTTCGGTGCGCGGCATGGCCCGCGAGATCGCGAACGCCTACGACCTCGACTATGTGGATCCCGCCGATGTCGCTCCGCTGCCCGCCGATGGCGAGGCGTTGCCGGTGACGATCGAGCCGGGCACCGGCGTCCTGCGATTCGGGTTGCGGCCGGTGACCGGTATCGACCCGGGGGCGGTGTCGCCGTGGTGGCTGCAGAGGCGGCTCCTGCTGAGCGGAATCCGCGCGATCTCGCCCGCCGTCGACGTGACGAACTACGTGATGCTCGAACTCGGTCATCCGATGCACGCACACGATAGCAGCCTGATCACGGGCGGCTTCCGGGTCCGGTTCGCCGAACCGGGGGAGACGGTGGTCACCCTCGACGACATCGAACGCAAACTGGATCCGGGCGACGTGCTCATCGTCGACGACGTCGCAACAGCGGCCATCGGCGGCGTGATGGGCGCGGGCACCACCGAGGTGCGCGACAGCACGACCGACGTGCTGCTCGAGGCCGCGGTGTGGGACCCGGCCGCGGTGTCTCGTACGCAGCGGAGGCTGCACCTCTACAGCGAGGCGGGCCGCCGCTACGAACGCGCCGTCGATCCTGCGGTTTCCGTCGCCGCGCTCGACCGGTGCGCCGCACTACTTGCTGAAATAGCCAGCGGCACAGTCGAACCCACGTTGACCGATTGGCGAGGTGATCCGCCGCGCGAGAACTGGTGTCCCGCTCCGGTCAGCATGGCCGACGATCTGCCGGACCGCGTTGCGGGTGTGGACTACGCGGAGGGCACCACTCAACGCAGGCTCACGCAGATCGGCGCACGGGTCACCGTCGACGGCGATCGGGTGACCGCGACACCGCCGAGTTGGCGGCCTGATCTCAAGCAGCCGGCGGACCTCGTCGAGGAGGTGCTGCGGCTGGAGGGCCTGGAGATCATCCCATCGGTGTTGCCGCAGGCACCGGCCGGGCGTGGGCTTACCCCTGTGCAGAAGCGTCGCCGTGCCATCGGGAAGTCGTTGGCGCTCAACGGATATGTCGAGATCCTGCCGACCCCGTTCCTGCCTTTGGGAGTGTTCGACCAGTGGGCTTTGGCACCCGATGACCCCCGTCGCATCAGCACGCACGTGCTCAACCCGCTGGAGGCCGATCGCCCCGAACTGGCCACCACGTTGCTGCCCGGCCTGTTGGAATCGTTGGCCCGCAACGTGTCCCGCGGAGCCGTCGACGCCGCCCTGTTCTCGATCGAGCAGGTGGTCAAGCCCACCTCGGAAACCCTTGCCGTGGAGCTGATTCCGACCGTTCGCCGGCCGAGCGACGAGGAGATCGCGATGCTGGATGCTTCGCTGCCCAACCAGCCGCAGCACGTCGGGGTGGTGTTGGCAGGCCTGCGCGAGCCCGCGGGCCCCTGGGGGCCCGGCCGTCCCGTGCATGCCAGCGACGCGTTCGAGGCCGTCCGCATCATCGGCCGCGCGGCGGGAGTCGAGCTGACGCTGCGCACGGCGCAGTATCTGCCGTGGCATCCCGGCCGATGCGCCGAAGTGCTAGTCGGGGACACCGTCGTCGGACACGCAGGCCAACTGCATCCGGCGGTCGTCGAGCGGTCCGGGCTGCCGAAAGGGACATGCGCTGTCGAGGTGAACCTGGACGCCATCCCGATCACCGAGACACTGCCCGCGCCAGCGGTGTCGCCTTTCCCCGCGGTGTTCCAGGACGTCGCATTGATCGTCGACGACGAGGTCGCCGCGCAAAGCGTCCTCGATGCGGTCCGCGACGGCGCGGGAGAGCTGCTCGAAGACGTCCGGCTGTTCGACGTCTACACGGGACCGCAGATCGGTGACGGCCGCAAGTCGCTGGCCTTTGCATTGCGTTTCCGTGCCGCGGACCGCACGTTGACCGAAGACGAGGCCAGCGCGGCACGCGACGCCGCGGTGGCGATGGCCGCGCAGCGGCTCGGGGCCGAACAGCGACGCTGAATCCGTTGCTAGCGAACCGGATTCGTGAGCGACGCCAACCCGTCGCCGAGTTCGCACTGCACGACATCACCCGGCACGATCGGCACCGCCCCGGGGGTTCCCGTCGACAGGATGTCGCCGGGGTAGAACGGCATCACCTGGCTGTGGAAGCTGAGCAGTTCGGCGGGCGAGAAGGTCATCCCTGCGACCGTGTCCTCGCGCTGCACCGCGCCGTTGTGCACGGTAGCGACCCGAAGTTCCGACAGCGGACCACCCGAGAGCACCTCGTCGAGCGTGATCAGATCGGGTCCGAACGAGAAGAACGTGGGGTAGTTCTTGACCCGGGTGAGGTAGCGCGGGTTCTCCAGCAGGATCGCCTCTGCGGTCTGGTCGAGGACCGGCACCACACCGGCCACGTAGCACAACGCATCGTCGATTCCGACGTGGTGACAGGTCCGTCCGATCACGAGGCCCAGCTCCGCTTCCGCGGTGACGCGCCCTATCCCCGGCGGCACCACGATCGGCTCGCCCGCTCCGACGATCGTGTGATCGCCTTTGATGAACGATGCGGGCGACGCCCGCGGCGCCTGCTCGCCGAGGTCGGCTGCATGCGCGCCGTAATTCAGCCCGATGCCGAGGACCTTGTGCGGCCTCGTCCACGGGGCGGCGACCGGTGAGGCGGGATCGACGCATGCGTCGGCGTCGACGCCGCCGGCGACCGCCTCGGCGACCGCATCGAGCGCCCCGGCCTCCAGAAGCGCGAGCAGATCGCCCGGCGCACCGTCGAGGATGCGGTCGACACGGGCGAGCCTGCCGTCCGGCAGGACCACGCAGGCGGCCAGACCGCCAACCAGTCGCACAGTTCGGACGCGCACGGCGCTTCTCTCAGACCACGCTCTTGAGTTGTCCACCGTCGACGCGGATCACGGAGCCGGTCACATACGACGCGCGCTCGCTGCACAGGAACGCCGCGACGTCGGCGTACTCCTCGGGTCGGCCGTAGCGGCCGATCGCCATCGTCGCCGCACTGGCGGCCACCGCATCGTCTGCGCTCGTACCTTCTCGGTCCGCCTTGCGCTCGTCGAGGAATCGTGTTCTGGCGGTCTGGATTCGGCCCGGCACGATGATGTTGGACGTCACTCCGTCGCGGCCCACCTCATCGGAGAGCGTCTTGGACCAGGTGTGCAGGCTGGCGCGCAGGGTGTTCGATATCGCGAGGTTGGGAATCGGACTCAGCGCCCCGCCCGACGTCGACGTGAGGATGCGGCCCCAGCCCCGCTCACGCATGCCGGGTAGCACCCGGTCGGTGATCACGATGACCGAGAGGATCATCTGCTCGAAACTCGTGCGCCAGGTGGCGGCGTCCTGGCCCGCGGCGGGCGTCGGTGGCGGGCCGCCGGTGTTGTTCACCAGAATGTCGACCGGGCCGAGGGTGTTCTCGATCTCCGAGACGTGGGTGTCGACGGAATCCAGGTCGCCCAGATCCCAGGTGAGCGGGAGCGCCTTGACACCCGCGGCCTGGATTCTCTTCACGGTGTCTGTGAGTTTGTCCGCGGAGCGTCCCGCTGCCGCGACATTGGCGCCCTCTTCCGCGAGCCGAACCGCGATGGCGCTGCCGAGACCGCCGCTGGCGCCGAGCACGAGCGCGGTACGTCCGGTGATGCCGAGATCCATGGTGGGCTCCTTCAGCGGGTCGCGGTGGCGGCGGGCAGGGTCGCGAAGTGCTTCTCCAACAATGGAATCAGCGGCTCCGGCAGCGGCATCGCGGGCCGGCGCACCTGCCCGGAGGCGATCACGCCGCGCCGTCGCAGAAGTTCCTTGCGGATCGACAGGCCCACCCGTAGTTGTCCCTCGAAGTTGGCGAGCGGAAGCCACGGCGCCCACGCGTCGCGAGCGGCGTCGAAGCCGCCGTCCCGGTAAGCGCGCAGCACGGCGGCCAGCGCCGCCGGATGGCTGAAGCCTGTCATCGCACCAGCCGACCCCGCGGCGAGTTCATCGAGCAGGCCGACGCCGCCGAGGCCGCCGAACACCGGGATGTCGAGCCTGGAAGCCAGGTGCGCCACCGCGACCGACGTCGGCGGCGCCTCCGACTTCACGCCGACCGCGAAGGGACAGGCCGACACGATCTCGACGACCTGCTCATCGGTGACGCTGACTCCCGAGACGACGGGATAGTCCTGAATGAGAATGCCGACGTCCGTTGCTTGGTAAAGGCGTCGAAGCGATGCGGCGGCAACGGTCGGGTCAGCATCGCCGATCTGCGCCATCAACGCGACCGGCGGGCGCGGAACCGCCTCGACCAGACGACGCGCCTGTGCCACGACCGCGTCGGGGTCGCGTTCGGACAGGCCGAGCACGAACGGCAGGTCGGTCGCTGACGCGACGGTGTGCGCGACCCCGTCGGCCTCGTCGGCGTCCAATGACGCCGCCTCGCCGAAGACCCCGAGCGCCACCAGGCCGGCGCAACCATCGGCGTCGAAAGTGGCCACCTCGTTGCGTAATGAGTCCAGGTCGACGTTGAGGCTGTCGTCGAATGGAGTCGCGAGGACACCCCAAAGACCATGAGACAGAGGCTGGGTCATCGAATCACCTGCTGTTTTCGATTGTCGTCACGATGTGCTCGGCGATGGCAAGCGATGACGTGGCCGCCGGCGAGGGCGCGTTGCGAAGCAGCACGACGCGCTCGCGGATACTGATCCGGAAGTCGTCCACGAGCCCGCCGTCGGATTCCAATGCCTGCGCTCGGATCCCCGCCACCCCTGGGACGACGTCGTCGTCGCCCAGCTCGGGCACGTATGCGCGGGCTGCGGCGATGAACCGCCGCTTGCTCAACGAGCCCTGCATCTCCTTGACGCCCGTCCGCCAGTGCCGGCGGGCGAAGCGCCAAAACGCCGGTGTGCGTGCCACTTCCATCACGTCGGGAATCGAGACCTTGCCCCATGTGTAGCCCTCGCGGGCCAGGGCGAGAACGGCGTTGGGGCCGATCAGAACCTCACCGTCGACGCGTGGGGTGACGTGCACGCCGAGAAACGGGTAGCGCGGATCGGGCACCGGGTAGACGAGCCCGTTGACGAGGTTGCGGCGTTCGGGTTTGAGCGCGTAGTACTCGCCGCGGAACGGCATGATCACCGGATCGGGACCGTCGCCGGCCAGCTCGGCAAGCCGGTCGCTCTGCAGACCGCCGCACACGACGATCCGATCGAACACCGACTCGATGGAACCGCTTGCGCTGCGGGCGGTTACGACTACCTCGGTGCTCGACGCCCGCAGGCCGATTACCTCGTGGCCGAGAAGTATTTTCGCACCGTCGGCGGCCGCGTCGGCGGCGAGGGCCCGCGTCACCTCGGCGAAGTTCACGATCGACGTGGCCGGTGAGTGCAAAGCGGCGATGCCGTGCACGTGCGGCTCCAACTCGCGCAGTTCGTCGGCGCCGATGATCCGGACACCGGGAACTCCGTTTGCCAGTGCCCGTTTCTCGATGTTGTCGAGCCGGGCCCGCTCCTCGTCGTCGAGGGCGACGAGGACCTTGCCGCAGGCGATCCGACGGATGCCGCGCTGTTCGCAGAATTCCTCGAGGAGGCCGACACCGTGGCGGCAGAGCACCGCCTTGTTCGAGCCGGGCTCGTAGTAGAGGCCCGCGTGCACGACGCCGCTGTTGCGTCCGGTTTGGTGCGACGCGAGGCGGTCCTCCTTCTCGAACAGCGTCACGGCCGCATCGGGGCGTCGCCTGAGGATCTCGCGGGCGATGGCCACCCCGAGGATGCCGCCGCCGATGACTGCGACCCGGTCGGTCACCGGGTGCGACGGTGAGGCGGGCATGTTGTCCCCCCGGGTGGATGAGCAGGGTCGACCCCCATTCTGTCTGAAACCTGTGCTTAATTGGTTTGCAACACGCTGTATAAGCATGCAGAATCACTGCATGACTTCTGTCGCCGTAGCCGGTGCCAGCGGATATGCCGGTGGCGAGATCCTGCGGTTGCTCCTCAACCACCCCGCTTACGTCGACGGCAGGCTGACGATCGGGGCCCTCACGGCGGCCGCGAGCGTAGGCACCACCCTGGCCGAACACCATCCACACCTGCTGCCGCTCGGCGGTCGCGTCCTGGAGGCGACCGACGTCGAGGTCCTTGCCGGACACGATGTGGTGTTCCTGGGGCTGCCGCACGGTCACTCCGCGGCGCTGGCCGAACAGTTGAGCGCCGACACCGTGATTGTCGACTGCGGCGCCGATTTTCGACTCACCGACGCGGCGGCGTGGGAGAGGTTCTACGGGTCGGCCCACGCCGGAAGCTGGCCCTACGGGCTGCCCGAACTGCCCGGCGCGCGGGAGCGGCTCCGCGGTGCCACCCGAATCGCGGTTCCCGGCTGCTATCCGACGGCGGCGCTGTTGGCGTTGTTGCCCGCGATCGCCGAGGATCTCGTGGAGCCGGCCGTCACCGTCGTCGCCGTCAGCGGCACATCCGGCGCAGGGCGCGCGGCGAAGCCGGACCTCCTCGGCGCCGAGGTCATCGGCTCTGCGCGGGCGTACAACATCGGCGGTAAACACCGGCACACCCCCGAGATCGTCCAGGGGTTGCGCGCCGTCACCGACAAGGACGTGACGGTTTCGTTCACGCCGGTGCTCATTCCGACGTCTCGCGGCATCCTCGCGACATGCACGGCCCGCACGGCTGCGCCGTTGTCGCAACTGCGTGCGGCGTACGAGAAGGCGTATGACGCGGAGCCCTTCGTGCATCTGCTGCCGGACGGCCAACTGCCCAAGACCGGTGCGGTGATCGGCAGCAACGCCGTGCATCTCGCGGTTGCCCTCGACGAGGACGCCGGAATGTTCATCGCGATCGCCGCGATCGACAACCTGGTCAAGGGCACCGGCGGCGCGGCCGTGCAGTCGATGAACCTCGCCCTCGGCTGGCCCGAGACCGAAGGACTTTCGATCGTGGGGGTGGCGCCATGACGGGATCTGATGTCGCCGGCCAGGCGGCTCCGGAAACCGCGGCCGGCACCACGAGACTGGTGCGCACCCAGGGTGTGACTGCCCCCGAAGGCTTCCGCGCCACCGGTATCGCCGCGGGCATCAAGGCCTCCGGCGCGCTGGACCTGGCGCTCGTGTTCAACGAGGGACCCGACTACGGCGCCGCGGGCGTGTTCACCCGCAACCAGGTCAAGGCCGCACCGGTGCTGTGGACTCAACAGGTGCTGACCACCGGGCGGTTGCGCGCGGTGATCCTCAACTCCGGTGGGGCGAACGCCTGCACGGGTCCCGCCGGGTTCCAGGACAGCCACGCCACCGCCGAGGCCGTCGCTGCCGCCCTGTCGGACTGGGGCACTGACACCGGTGCCGTCGAAATCGCGGTTTGTTCAACGGGTTTGATCGGCGACCGGTTGCCCATGGACAAGATGCTGTCGGGTGTCACCGAGATCGTGCACGAGATGGCGGGCGGCTTGACCGGCGGCGAGGAGGCCGCCAGGGCCATCATGACCACCGACAAGGTGCCCAAACAGGTTGCGCTGCACCACTCCGACAACTGGACGGTCGGCGGGATGGCCAAGGGTGCGGGCATGCTGGCCCCGTCGCTGGCGACGATGCTGTGCGTGATCACCACCGACGCGGTCGCCGACGCGGCCGCGCTGGATCACGCGCTGCGACGGGCCAGCGCGTTGACGTTCGACCGGTTGGACGTCGACGGAAGCTGCTCAACGAACGACACCATCCTGGTATTGGCCTCGGGGGCAAGCGCAATCACGCCGAGCCAGGCCGACCTCGACGAGGCCTTGCTGCGCGTCTGCGACGACCTGTGCACACAGTTGCAGGCAGACGCGGAAGGCGTCACGAAGCGGGTGGTCGTGACGGTCACCGGTGCGGCCAGTGAGGTCGATGCCCTCACCGCAGCGCGTGTTGTCGCGCGCGACAGTCTCGTCAAGACCGCCTTGTTCGGCTCCGACCCGAACTGGGGACGCGTGCTGGCGGCGGTGGGTATGGCGCCCGTGCGGCTCGATCCCGAGCGGATCAGCGTGTCCTTCAACGGATCTCCGGTCTGCGTCGACGGTGTCGGCGCGGCTGGCGCACGGGACGTCGACCTGTCCGGTGACGACATCGAGGTAGCGATCGACCTCGGCGTCGGCGGTGACAGCGCCGCGATCCGGACCACCGACCTGTCACACGCATACGTCGAAGAGAACTCGGCATACAGCTCATGACCACATCCGATGTCGCCGGCGGGGCGGCTCCGGCGTCCACCCAGACCAAGGCCGAGGTGCTCGCCGCTGCGCTGCCGTGGCTCAAACAGCTGCACGACAAGATCGTGGTGGTCAAGTACGGCGGGAACGCGATGACCGATGACGCGCTGCGGAGCGCCTTCGCGGCGGACATGGTCTTCCTGCGCAATTGCGGCATCCATCCCGTCGTCGTACACGGTGGCGGCCCGCAAATCAGCGCCATGCTGAAACGACTCGGCATCGCGGGCGATTTCAAGGGTGGCTTCCGCGTCACCACACCGGAGGTGCTCGATGTGGCGCGCATGGTCTTGTTCGGCCAGGTGGGCCGTGAGCTGGTGAACCTGATCAACATGCACGGCCCCTATGCGGTCGGCATCACGGGCGAGGACGCTCATCTGTTCACCTCGGTGCGGCGCAGCGTCACCGTAGACGGCGTGGCTACCGATATCGGCCTTGTCGGGGACGTGGAGCGGGTCAATACCGAGGCGGTGCTCGATCTGATCGCCGCTGGCCGCATTCCGGTGGTGTCTACCATCGCACCCGATGCGGACGGGATCGTGCACAACATCAACGCGGACACCGCCGCTGCGGCGCTGGCGGAGGCGCTGGGCGCCGAGAAGCTGTTGATGCTCACCGACGTCGAGGGCCTCTACACCGACTGGCCCGACCGCGAATCGCTGGTCAGCGAGATCGGCGTAGCCGCATTGACGCAACTGCTGCCGAAGCTGGAGGCGGGCATGGTGCCCAAGATCGAGGCCTGCATGCGCGCCGTCGGGGGCGGAGTGCCCAGCGCCCACGTCATCGACGGCCGCGTCGAGCATTGCGTGTTGGTCGAGCTTTTCACCGACGAGGGGACAGGCACCAAGGTGGTCGCAGCATGACTCTCAAACAGCGCTGGGAAAGCGTGATGATGAACAACTACGGCACCCCCGCTGTCGCGTTGGCCAGTGGGGACGGCGCCGTCGTCACCGACGTGGACGGCAAGTCCTACATCGACCTGCTCGGCGGTATCGCGGTGAATGTTCTGGGACATCGTCATCCCGCTGTCATCGAAGCAGTCACCACCCAGATGAACACGCTCGGACACACGTCGAACTTCTACGCGACCGAACCTGGCATCGCGCTGGCCGAGGCGTTGGTCGGGCTGCTCGGCGCCGAGGCCCGGGTGTTCTTCTGCAACTCCGGCACCGAGGCGAACGAGGTCGCCTTCAAGATCACCCGGCTGACTGGCCGCACGAAACTCGTTGCCGCGCAGGGTGCATTCCACGGTCGCACGATGGGATCGCTGGCCTTGACCGGACAGCCCGCCAAGCAGGAACCCTTCGCACCACTGCCAGGCAACGTGGTGCATGTGCCCTACGGCGATGTCGCCGCACTGGCAGAAGCCATCGACGATGAGACAGCCGCCGTCTTCCTCGAACCGATCATGGGGGAAGCCGGGGTGATCGTCCCACCCGACGGCTACCTGGTCGCCGCCCGCGAGCTCTCGACGACGCGCGGCGCGCTGCTGGTCGTCGACGAGGTGCAGACCGGGATGGGCCGCACCGGAACGTTTTTCGCCCATCAGCACGACGGCATCACGCCCGACATCGTCACCCTTGCCAAGGGACTCGGCGGCGGGCTGCCGATCGGCGCCTGCATCGCCGTCGGACCGGTCGGTGACCTGTTGACACCCGGGCTGCACGGCAGCACGTTCGGCGGTAATCCGGTGTGCGCCGCCGCGGCGTTGGCGGTGTTGCGTGTGCTGGCCGACGAGGACCTGATATCCCGCGCCGATGTGCTGGGCAAGACGCTGCACCACGGCATCGAGTCGCTGCGTCATCCGCTCGTCGATCACGTTCGCGGCCGCGGTCTACTGCGGGGCATTTCGCTCAGCGCACCAGAAGGAAAGACCGTCGAGGCCGCCGCCCGCGACGCCGGATTCCTGGTGAATGCCGCTGCGCCCGATCTGATCCGGCTGGCGCCGCCGCTGGTGATCACCGAGGCGCAGATCGCCGAGTTCCTCGCAGCGCTGCCCGGCGTGCTGGACAAGGCGGTGTCGTGATGCCCCGGCATTTCCTGCGTGACGACGACCTGTCGCCCGAAGAGCAGGCCGACGTGCTGGCACTGGCCGCCGACCTGAAGAAGGAGCCGTTCTCGCGCAGGCCGCTCGAAGGCCCACGCGGCGTCGCGGTCATCTTCGACAAGAACTCCACCCGCACCCGGTTCTCGTTCGAGATGGGCATCGCGCAGCTGGGCGGCCACGCCGTCGTCGTCGACGGACGCAGCACACAGCTCGGGCGCGACGAGACGCTCGAAGACACCGGAAAAGTGTTGTCCCGCTATGTTGAGGCGATCGTGTGGCGCACCTTCGGCCAGGAGCGGCTGACGTCGATGGCATCCGGTGCAACCGTGCCGATAGTCAACGCGCTGTCCGATGAGTTCCATCCGTGCCAGGTGCTGGCCGATCTGCAGACGCTCGCCGAGCGCAAGGGCGAGCTGAAGGGCCTGCGGCTGTCGTATTTCGGTGACGGAGCCAACAACATGGCGCACTCGCTGATGGTCGGCGGAGTGACGGCGGGCATCGACGTCACGATCGCCGCGCCGCCCGGATTCGAACCGAACAAGGAGTTCGTGGCGGCCGCCGAGAAGCGGGGGCAGTCGACCGGCGCCTCGGTGAGGATCAGCAGCGATGCAGCCGATGCCGCGGCGGGAGCCGATGTGTTGGTCACCGACACCTGGACCTCGATGGGGCAGGAGAACGACGGGCTGGATCGGATCGCGCCGTTCAAGCCGTTTCAGATCAACGGCGAGCTGCTGAGCCTGGCCGATTCCGAAGCGGTTGTCCTGCATTGCCTTCCGGCGCACCGCGGCTACGAGATCACCGACGAGGTCATCGACGGCCCGCACAGCGCGGTGTGGGACGAGGCGGAGAATCGGCTGCACGCGCAAAAGGCGCTGCTGGCGTGGCTGCTGGAGCGATCGTGACCGCGGGCAAGGCGGCTGAGCCTGATGTCGCCGGCCGAGCGGCTCCGGAGATCAGCACGACCAGGGCAGGCAGGCAGGCGCGCATCGTCGCGATCCTGTCGTCGAACCCGGTTCGCAGCCAAACAGAACTGGCCGCGATGCTGGCAGCCGAGGGCATCGAGGTGACCCAGGCGACGCTGTCGCGCGACCTCGAGGAGTTGGGCGCGGTCAAGCTGCGCGCGGCCGACGGCGGCGTCGGCGTGTACGTCGTTCCCGAGGACGGCAGCCCGGTGCGTGGCGTCTCCGGTGGCACCGAGCGGTTGTCGCGGCTCCTCGGCGACCTGCTGACGTCCACCGACGCCAGCGGCAACCTCGCCGTGCTGCGCACCCCTCCGGGTGCGGCCCAGTATCTGGCCAGCGCGATCGACCGCGCCGCCCTCCCGTATGTCGTCGGCACGATAGCCGGCGACGACACCCTCTTCGTGGTGGCCCGCGAGCCGATGACCGGGGCTGAACTGGCCGCCAACATCGAGAACCTTCAATAGGCCTGTCAAAAAAGGAGATTGGTTATATGTCCGAGCGCGTCATCCTGGCGTATTCAGGCGGTCTGGACACCTCAGTGGCGATCAGTTGGATCGGCAAGGAGACCGGCCGCGAGGTCGTCGCGGTCGCGATCGACCTCGGCCAGGGCGGCGAGGACATGGAGGTGGTGCGGCAACGCGCGCTGGACTGCGGTGCCGTCGAGGCGGTCGTCATCGACGCGCGCGATGAGTTCGCCGACGAATACTGTCTGCCCGCCATCAAGTCCAACGCGCTCTACATGGACCGCTATCCACTGGTATCGGCGCTGAGCCGACCGCTGATCGTCAAGCACCTGGTGTTGGCCGCGCGTCGATACGAAGGCGGCATCGTCGCGCACGGTTGCACCGGCAAGGGCAACGACCAGGTCCGGTTCGAGGTCGGGTTCGGTTCGCTGGCACCGGATCTCGAAGTGCTCGCGCCGGTCCGCGACTACGCCTGGACCCGGGAGAAGGCAATCGCGTTCGCCGAGGAGAACGCCATCCCGATCAACGTCACGAAGCGTTCGCCATTCTCCGTCGACCAGAACGTGTGGGGCCGGGCGGTGGAGACCGGGTTCCTCGAGCATCTGTGGAACGCGCCGACCAAGGACGTCTACGACTACACCGAGGACCCGACCGTCAACTGGAGCTCACCGGATGAGGTGATCGTCGGATTCGAGAAGGGCGTGCCGGTTTCGATCGACGGCAGGCGGGTGACCGTGCTGGAGGCCATCGAGGAGCTCAACCGTCGCGCAGGCGAGCAGGGAGTCGGCCGGCTGGATGTCGTCGAAGACCGGTTGGTCGGCATCAAGAGCCGCGAGATCTATGAGGCCCCAGGTGCGATGGTGTTGGTCACCGCACACACCGAACTCGAACACGTCACGCTCGAGCGGGAACTGGGCCGCTTCAAGCGGCAGACCGATCAGCGTTGGGGCGAGCTGGTTTACGACGGCCTGTGGTACTCGCCGTTGAAGCGGGCGCTGGAAGCCTTCGTCGACGACACCCAGCAGCACGTGTCCGGCGAGATTCGGATGGTGCTGCACGGCGGACACATCGCTGTCAACGGGCGGCGCAGCGACGAATCGCTCTACGACTTCAACCTGGCCACCTACGACGAGGGTGACACCTTCGATCAGTCCGCGGCAAAGGGTTTCGTACACGTGCACGGACTGTCCTCCAAGATCGCCGCACGAAGGGACCTGGCCAAGTGACGCGGTCACCACGCACCGCGAGCGAGCGTGTTTGCACGGCGACACGCCGCAATTTGCGTGCAAAAGCGGTCGCTCGCGCAGTATCGAGCGGACCGTCGTGAGCACTAACACGGGGTCGCTCTGGGGCGGTCGGTTCGCCGACGGCCCGTCGGATGCGCTTGCCGCACTGAGTAGGTCCACGCATTTCGACTGGGTACTTGCGCCGTATGACATCCGGGCATCGAAGGCGCACGCCCGGGTGCTGTTCCGGGCGGGGCTGCTGACCGAGGAGCAGCGGGACGGTCTGCTGGCGGGTCTGGACAGCCTCGGTGAAGATGTGGCCGACGGCAGCTTCCTGCCGATCATCACCGATGAGGATGTGCACGGCGCACTGGAACGCGGGCTGATCGACCGGGTCGGCGATGACCTCGGCGGACGGTTGCGGGCCGGCCGGTCCCGAAACGATCAGGTGGCCACGCTATTTCGGCTGTGGCTGCGCGATGCGGTTCGCCGTATCGCCGATGGTGTGCTGGGGGTGGTGTCCGCGCTCGCGACGCAGGCCGCCGCACACCCCACGGCGATCATGCCCGGCAAAACCCATCTGCAGTCGGCCCAACCGATCCTGCTCGCTCACCACCTGCTGGCGCATGCACACCCGCTGCTGCGCGATGTCGACCGCCTGATCGACTCCGACGAGCGTGCCGCGGTATCTCCGTACGGCGCCGGAGCGCTGGCCGGCTCGTCGCTGAGTCTGGACCCGGATGCCATCGCCGAGGAACTCGGGTTCACTGCGGCCGCGGACAATTCGATCGATGCCACCGCCGCCCGTGACTTCGCCGCGGAGGCCGCATTCGTGTTCGCGATGATCGCCGTCGACCTGTCTCGCTTGTCAGAGGACATAATCCTCTGGAGTACAACGGAATTCGGCTATGTGGCGTTGCACGACTCGTGGTCGACGGGGAGCTCGATCATGCCACAGAAGAAGAACCCCGATATCGCCGAGCTGGCGCGCGGCAAGTCGGGTCGGCTGATCGGCAACCTCACGGGCCTGCTGGCGACGCTGAAGGCGCAGCCGCTGGCCTACAACCGCGATCTGCAGGAGGATAAGGAACCGGTGTTCGACTCGGTGGCGCAGCTGGAGCTTCTGCTGCCCGCGATGGCCGGGCTTGTCGCAACACTGCGCTTCGACGTCGACCGGATGGCCGAGTTGGCGCCGCTGGGCTACACCCTGGCGACAGACCTCGCCGAGTGGCTGGTCGGCCGAGGTGTTCCGTTCCGGGTGGCGCATGAGGCGGCGGGAGCAGCGGTGCGCGCCGCCGAGTCCAGGGGAGTCGGGCTGGAGGAACTCGAGGACGCAGAGCTCGCGGACATCCATCCCGAGCTGACGCCCGATGTGCGCGAGGTGCTCACCGTCGACGGTTCGGTCAACTCGCGCGATGCCCGCGGCGGCACCGCCCCGGTGCAAGTCGCCAAGCAACTCGGTGTCGTACGCGACACCGCCGACGCACTGCGGGCACGACTGCACCGCTAGCAACTAGGTACAGCGCGGCTAGCTGCGGCCAATAGCGCCACCACAAAGCGATTGGCCGCAGCACGTAGTGCACCGCCACATCGTAAGCAGTGATCTACTCGTCAGCGGCGCTAAGCCACGCCGCTTCGAGCGACTCCTTGCGGGCGAGCAGTTCGTTGAGTTCGGTGTTGAGCTCGCCAAGCCGGACGTGATCGGCCGCGGCTTCTGCCATCGCGTCGTGCATGGCCGTGATCCGCTCGTCCAACTTGGCGAGCTGACCCTCGATGCGAGCCATCTCCTTGCCCGCGCGTCGTTCTCGCGCCGACGCCGATTCTGTGCGCTGAGGTTCCGGCCGACTCGCTGCGGGCTCACTCGCCGCGCGCTCGGCGAGATACTGTTCGATGCCACCGGGCAGCAGGTCGCAGCGCCCGCCACCGGTGAGCGCATATGTGACGTCGGTGACGCGTTCGAGAAAGTACCGGTCGTGGGTGACGACGATCAACGTGCCCGGCCAGTCGTCGAGGTAGTCCTCGATCACCGTCAGCGTGTCGATGTCGAGGTCGTTCGTGGGCTCGTCGAGCAGCAGCACATTCGGTTCGTCGAGCAGGATGCCGAGGAACTGCAACCGGCGCCGCTCGCCGCCCGACAACTCGCCGATTCGGGCGGTCAGCTTGTCGCCGATAAAACCGAAATCCTTGAGCAGCGTGTCGGCGCTGATCTCGCGTCCACCCGCCAATTGGCTGATGCGGCGGCGGTTTTCGACGGCGTCGATCACCCGGTCCGCGCCGGTCAGCTCGGTCAGCGTCTGGCTCAGATAACCGATCTGCAGAGTGGTGCCTCGCTTGATCGTGCCGGCCGCCGGCTGCAACTCACCAACGAGCAACCGCAGCACCGACGTCTTGCCGCTGCCGTTGACACCGACGAGGCCGATCCGCGCGCCGGGCCCGATGGACCAGTCAATCTTGTCGAGGATGACACGATGGCCGACATCAAGGCGCAGCCGGTGCAGGTCGAATACGTCCTTGCCCAGACGCGTGGTCGCGAAGCGTTGCAGCACAAGCGAGTCGCGTGGTGGTGGCTCGTTGGCGATCAGTTCGTTGGCGGCCTGAATCCGGAATTTCGGCTTCGAGGTACGTGCGGGCGGGCCGCGGCGCAGCCACGCCAGCTCCTTCCGCATCAGGTTCCTGCGCCGAGCCTCGGTCCCTGCGGCCAGTCGCATCCGCTCGGCGCGGGCGAGCACATAGGCGGCGTAGCCGCCGTCGTAGGCGTCGACGGCGCCGTTGTGCACCTCCCATGTCGTGGCGGTGACCGCGTCGAGGAACCAGCGGTCGTGGCTGACCACCACGAGCGCCTGCGATCGTCGTCCAGACAGGTGCTGCGCCAGCCAGCCGATCACCTCGACGTCGAGGTGGTTGGTGGGCTCATCGAGCACCAGCACGTCATGCCCGGCGATCAGCACCGCGGCCAGCGCCACCCGGCGCCGTTCACCGCCGCTGAGGTCGGCGACATCCGCGTCGAGGTCCACGGCGGCGAGCAACTGCTCCACGACCGCACGTGTGTCGGGCTCGGCCGCCCAGATGTGGTCCGGCCTGCCGCCGACCTCTGACGTCCCTTCGCTCCGCCCGCCCCAGATGACCTCGCGGACAGTGCACCCTGCGGCGAACTCATCGGTTTGGCGCAGATAACCCACCGACAAGCCCGAGGTATGGGTAACCCGACCCGAATCGGGTTCGCGAACACCGGTCAGCACCTCGAGCAGCGTGGACTTGCCATCTCCATTGCGCCCGACGACACCGATTGCGTCGCCTTCGTCGACGCCGAGGCTGACGGCATCCAGCAGCGTGCGAGTGCCGTAGCCGAGCGTCGCACGTTCGACGTTGATCAAGTTGGCCATCAGCCGCCGATGATAGGGGCACGCTGTGCCATGATGACCTCGGCAATCGAGGGACAGGTGTGACGAAAGGGGAACCGCCGGTGGTGCACCTTTCGGCAATAACCAGGCCAGTGGGCAGGCTGGTGGCCACCGCGCAAAACGGCCTGGAAGTGCTGCGGTACGGGGGCCTGGAGACGGGCACGGTGCCGTCGTCGTTCCAGATCGTAGAAAGCGTGCCGATGTACCGGCTGCGGCGGTACTTCCCGCCCGACACCCGGGCCGGTGCGAAACCGCCGGGACCGCCGGTGCTGATGGTGCATCCGATGATGATGTCGGCCGACATGTGGGACGTCACCCGCGCCGACGGCGCCGTCGGGATCCTGCACAGCGCCGGCATCGATCCGTGGGTCATCGATTTCGGCGAGCCCGACAAGGTCGAGGGCGGCATGCAACGCAACCTCGCCGACCACGTCGTCGCGCTCAGCGAAGCCATCGACACCGTCAAGGAGACCGCCGGCCGTGACGTGCACCTGGCCGGATATTCACAGGGCGGCATGTTCTGCTACCAGACCGCCGCCTTCCGACGGTCGAAGGACATCGCCAGCATCGTCGCCTTCGGCTCGCCGGTCGACACGCTGGCCGCGCTACCGATGAACCTGCCCGCCGATTTCGCCGCCGGTGCCGCGGAGTTCATGGCCGATCATGTGTTCAGCCGGATCGACATCCCCAGTTGGCTGGCGCGCACCGGCTTCCAGATGCTCGACCCGATCAAGACCGCGCAGTCGCGTCTGGATTTCCTGCGGCAGCTGCATGACCGGGAGGCGCTGCTGCCCCGCGAGCAACAGCGGCGGTTCCTGGCGTCCGAAGGCTGGATCGCCTGGTCGGGTCCCGCGATTTCGGAACTGCTCAAGCAGTTCATCGCCCACAACCGCATGATGACCGGCGGCTTCTCGATTCATGGCGACCTGGTGACGCTCAGCGACATCAAGTGCCCGGTGTTGGCGGTCGTCGGTGAGGTCGACGACATCGGTCAGCCAGCGTCGGTGCGCGGCATCAAGCGCGCCGCACCCCAGGCCGATGTGTACGAATACCTCATCCGCGCAGGACATTTCGGCCTCGTCGTCGGATCCAAGGCGGCGACCCAGACATGGCCGACGGTGGCGCAATGGGTCAAATCGGTCGACGGCGACGCGGACTTGCCGGAAGGCGTCGTGCCGATGGCGTTGCAGGCGGCGGAGCACTCCGAAAAAGGTGTCCCGTTCGCGTCCCGGGTGGCGCACGGCGCCACCGCCGCCGGTGAGATGGCGTTCAGCGTCGCTCGATCGGCCGCAGACGCGGTCGTCGCCGCCAACAAGTCGGCGCGTGCGCTCGCCGTCGAAACGGTCCGCACGCTGCCACGCCTGGCCCGGCTCGGCCAGATCAACGACCACACCCGAATCTCGCTCGGCCGCATCATGTCCGAGCAGGCGCGGGACGTGCCGAACGGCGAGGCCCTTCTGTTCGACGGTCGTGTCCACACGTACGAAGCGGTCGATCGCCGCGTCAACAACGTGGTGCGCGGCCTGATCCACGTCGGGGTGCGGCAGGGCGCCCACGTCGGGGTCCTGATGGAGACGCGGCCGAGCGCTCTCGTCGCTATCGCGGCGCTGTCGCGTCTGGGGGCGGTGGCCGTGCTGATGCCGCCCGACGCCGACCTGGCAACCGTTGTGCGTCTCGGCACGGTGTCCGACATCATCGCCGACCCGAGCAACCTCGATTCGGCCCGCGGACTGTCGACCCGAGTGCTCGTGCTCGGTGGCGGGGAGACGCGTGACCTACACCTGGTGGACGCTGACGACGTCACGGATGTCGTTGATATGGAGCAGATCGACCCCGACGAGGTGGACCTGCCCGGCTGGTACCGGCCCAACCCGGGGCTGGCGCGCGACTTGGCGTTCGTCGCGTTCAGCACTGTGGGTGGCCAATTGCTGCCGCGCCAGATCACCAACTTCCGCTGGGCGCTGTCCGCGTTCGGCACCGCATCGGCGGCCAACCTCGGCCGCGGTGACACCGTGTACTGCCTGACCCCGCTCCATCACCAGTCCGGACTGTTGGTCAGCCTCGGTGGCGCGGTGGTCGGTGGCGCCCGGATCGCGCTGTCGCGGGACCTGCGCCCCGACCGGTTTGTGCAGGAGATCCGTCAGTACGGCGTGACAGTCGTGTCCTACACATGGGCGATGCTCCGCGAAGTGATCGACGATCCGTCGTTCGCTCTGACGGGAAATCACCCGGTGCGGCTGTTCATCGGCTCGGGCATGCCGACCGGACTATGGAAACGCGTGCTCGAGGTCTTTGCGCCCGCACACGTCGTCGAATTCTTCGCCACCACTGACGGACAGGCCGTCTTGGCCAATGTCTCCGGCGCGAAGATCGGCAGCAAGGGCAGGCCGCTGCCGGGCGGCGGCGACGTCGCACTCGCGGCGTACGACCCCGACGACGACCTGATCCTCGAGGACGACCGCGGTTTCGTTCGGAGGGCCGAGGCCAACGAAGTGGGCGTCATGCTGGCCCATCCGCGCGGACCGATCGACCCGACGGCATCGGTCAAGCGGGGTGTGTTCTCCCCGGCCGACACCTGGGTGTCCACCGAATACTTGTTCCGGCGCGATCAGGATGGCGACTACTGGCTGGTGGACAACCGCGGTGTGGTCATCCACACGGAGCGCGGACCGGTGTACGCCATGCCGGTCAGCGACGTTCTCGGCACGGTCGACGCGGTCGACCTTTCGGTCACATATGCGATCAAAACCGGTGGTCAGACGGTCGCGGTGACTGCCGTCGCGCTGCGACCGGGCGGCAGCGTCGCTGCGGGAGACCTGTCTGAAGCGCTGTCGGATCTTCCGGTCGGTGTGGCCCCCGACATCGTGCATGTAGTGCCCGAAATGGCGCTGAGTGCGTCGTATCGGCCCCTGATCAGCCCGCTGCGTGCAATGGGAATTCCCAAGCCCTCGCGTAACGCCTGGTACTTGGATACGGATACCAATAAGTACAAACGACTTACGGCCGCGGTACGTACCGAGATCGTCGGTGCCGAACACTGAGGCCGTGCTGGTAGTCCGACACACTGTTAGGCTCAGCGCGCACGCGAGCAGCACGCTTGGCCCCGGGAGCCATTGCACTGGAGGATCGATGACATCGCAGAACGGTTGGCGTCGCCTGGTCGGCGCCCTGGCTGGTGGCGCGATCGCCGGCGCTCTCATCGTCGGATTCGGCACGCCGACCGCGATGTCGGCACCTGGGGATGACACCACGGAGACCGAAACGCCTGCGACGCCCACCATGACCGGTGATGAAGCGCTCGCGATCATCCAGCAGAACTACGACATGGGCGCCGGCGGCGGTCAGCTTTCCAACCTTGTCCACGAGGTTCTGGTGCTGCGCAACCTGGGCTTCAAGCCGTCGAACGCCAACAAGGTCGCGATCCAGGAGGCGCTGGACAAGCGGCCGAATCAGGGTCCGCTGGTCGCAGCGCTGAAGGCGACCATCGCTTACCAGCGAAAGATCCAGGCGCAGGCGGCGGCACAGCAGGAGCAGGGCGCTCAGCCAGGCTTCGCGATCGGCGGCGCGCCCGCCCCCTTCGACCAGGGTGGTGCCATCATCGGCGGCCCGGGCGGCTCGTCGATCAACATGCCGCTCGGCTGATCGTTGCCGTGGTCGACCCAAAACTACTGAGCATCCTGGTCTGTCCGGAAGACCGCGGACCGCTGCTTCTGGTCGGCGATGACGAACTGCTCTACAACCCGCGGCTGCGCCGCGTGTACCGGATTGAGGACGGCATCCCGGTACTGCTCGTCGACGAGGCGGTGGCAGTGACCGACGACGCCGAGCACGAGAGACTGCTGAGCCGTACCCGATCCTGACGGGGGTTCAGGCGAGCCCGGGCAGATCACCGGTGAGGTAACGCTGCAAGTTCGGTGCGATCGTATCGGCGATCTGGTCGACCGGCAGCCACCGGAACGGGTCGAGCTCCAGGATGTATCGCGCCATCACCACGCCGACGAGCTGCGACGCCACGAACTGGATGCGAATCCGTCCACTGCCGGGTGGATTGTCGACCCGCGGGCCGATCTCGGCCGCGATGACCTCCTGGAGGAACGACCGGACGAGCGAGACGTCGTTGCCCGCCAGGATCGAGCGCAGCGTCGCGATGAAGCCCTTGCCCATCTCGGAATCCCACAGCGGCAACAGGATCGACGGCAGGACGTACCCGATCTGCTCGACAGGAACTTCCTTCAGTGGACCGATGACGGCCATCGGGTCGATCGGGATGTGGATGGCGGCGGCGAACAATTGAGTCTTGGTGCCGAAGTAGTGGTGCACCAGCGCGGGATCAACGCCGGCATCTGCCGCGATCGCACGGATCGATGTCTTGTCGATCCCGTTGCGGGCGAAAAGCTCTCGGGCGCTGTTAAGGATGCGTTCGCGAGTGTCTGACGTCCCGGGCGGTCGCCCGGGACGTTTACGCTCCGTGTGGGTCGTCAAGGCTGTTACGGTGTCCTTCGGCGTAGCGTCGCGGCGGCGAGGCACAGGGCGATCACCGCGAAGCCGATCACCACGACGATGTCCCGCAATGCGATCGCCGTAAGGTCCGGATATGCGCCGACCTGTCGCAGCGCCTCGAGAGCGTAGCTGGCGGGCAGCACATTGCTGATCCATTGCAGCCAATCGGGCATCACCTCGCGAGGCACGATGATGCCGCACAGCAGCAGCTGCGGCGCGATGACCACGGGCATGAACTGAACGGCCTGGAACTCTGTTCGGGCGAACGCGCTGCACAGTAGGCCGAGGCCGACGCCGAGGACCGCGTTGATGATCGCGATGATGAAGACCAGGATCGGGCTGCCCTTCGTGTCGAGTCCGAGGAACCAGAACGACACGATGCAGGCGAGGGTGGCTTGCGCGGCAGCCGCGATGGAGAATGCGGTGCCGTAGGCGGCCAAGAGATCGAGCCGCCGCAGCGGCGTGGTCAAGATCCGCTCCAATGTTCCCGAAACACGTTCCCGCTGCATGGTTATCGACGTGATCAGGAACATGACGATGAGTGGGAACACGCCGAGCATGATCAGGCAGGCGTTGTTGAACGGCGACCAAGCACCGGGAGGATGGGGTGCATCCTGGAACATGAAGTACATCAGCGTGATGATGAGGCTCGGTACTACGAGGATCATCGCCACACTGCGGTGATCTGCCGCCAGTTGGCGCAGGATCCGCCCGGTGGTCGCGAAATAGCTCTGCGGGCTCAGCTTGCTTCGGCTGCGGTGCTGTGCCGGATGACGGACAGAAACGCTTCCTCCAGTGATTGACATCCCGTGTCCTCTCGTAGCTTCCGCGGTGTGGTGTGGGCGAGGAGGTGGCCCTCGCGCATGAGTAGTAGATCGCCGCAGTGGTCGGCTTCGTCCATGACGTGACTCGAAACGATCAAAGTCGTTCCGCGCTCGGCCAATTGATGGAATTGCTGCCAAAGATCGACGCGCAGTACCGGGTCCAGGCCGACGGTGGGTTCGTCGAGCACCAGCAGGTCAGGAGCGGCCACCAGCGCGCAGGCCAGCGACACACGGGTCCGTTGGCCACCGGACAAATTGCCGCACAACGCCGTTCGGTGGTCGTCAAGACCGACCACGGACACGGCCTCGTCGGCGGATTTGACGTCCATGCCGTAGAGCGAGCCGAAGTAGCGCACGTTGTCCACGATGCGCAGATCGTCATAAATGGTGGGATCCTGCGGCATGTAGCCGACGCGGCTGCGCAGGGAAGCGGCGCCGGCGGGGTGGCCGAGGACGGTGACGGTGCCACCGGTGATGATTTGCGTGCCGACGATGCTGCGCATCAGCGTTGTCTTGCCGCAGCCGGAAGGCCCCAGCAGGCCGGTGATGGTGCCGCGGGCGATCTGCACGGACAGATCGTGGATCGCTGGGCGCTTACCGCGGACAACCCGCAGATGATCGATCGCGATGACGGGCTCGACGCCTCGACTCAATAATTCATCACTTGATGAACTCATCATGCGTTGAATAGTGCGCCCCGCAGTTGGGCGTGTCAAGAGGCGCAGGCAGAATCGCCCCGGTGAGCGTGAAGCCGCTGCCAGCGGACCCGGTGAAGGCTGCTCGTCGGCTCCTGGGTGCAGCGCTGTCTGGCCGCGGTGTGAGCGCGATGGTTGTCGAGGTCGAGGCATACGGCGGCCCGCCCGACGGCCCGTGGCCAGATGCCGCGTCACATAGCTTCCGCGGACGTCGCGGACGAAACGCCGTCATGTTCGGACCGGCGGGTCGGCTGTACACCTACCGCAGCCACGGCATCCACGTCTGCGCAAACGTGGTCTGCGGCTACGACGGCGTTGCGGGCGCGGTACTGCTGAGGGCAGCGGCGGTCGAATCCGGACTCGATGTCGCCGGTCAGCGACGCGGCGACTCGGTTCGCCCGGCGGCGCTGGCGCGCGGTCCGGGCAATCTGTGCTCGGCGCTGGGAATCACCATGGACGACAACGGGATTGACCTCTTCGATCCGCACAGTCCCGTCCAACTCATGATGGCCGAAGAGCGCTCCGCAGCCGACGGGCCCCGGGTCGGTGTGAGTCAGGCGGCCGACCGGGCGTGGCGGTTCTGGCTGGCGGGGCGCCAGGAAGTGTCGCTGTACCGCCGCAGTCCGCGGGCACCGGCGCCCGGTGAAAGCGACTAGTACGGGAAGATCGAGACCATGGGAACGTCGAACATCCTCGACGAGTTGGAGTGGCGAGGGCTGATTGCGCAGTCCACGGACCGAGATGCGCTGGGGGACCAGCTGACGGCCGGACCTGTCACCGTCTATTCGGGGTTCGATCCGACGGCGCCGAGCCTGCATGCCGGCCATCTCATCCCGCTGCTGACGCTGCGGCGTTTTCAGCAGGCCGGACATCGGCCGATCGTGCTCGCCGGCGGCGCGACGGGGATGATTGGCGACCCGCGCGACACCGGGGAACGCACCCTCAACACTGCGTCCACCGTCGCCGAGTGGACCGACCGGATCCGCGGTCAGCTCGAGCGCTTCGTCGACTTCGACGATTCGCCATCGGCAGCCGTCGTCGAGAACAACCTGACCTGGACGAGCGAGCTGGCGGCGATCGAGTTCCTCCGCGACATCGGAAAGCACTTCTCGGTCAACGTGATGCTCGACCGCGACACGGTGCGGCGCCGCCTGGAGGGGGAGGGCATCTCCTATACCGAGTTCAGCTACATGCTGTTGCAGGCCAACGATTACGTCGAGCTTCATCGGCGCTATGGCTGCACGCTGCAGATCGGTGGCTCCGACCAGTGGGGCAACATCATCGCCGGCGTCCGGCTGGTGCGTCAGAAAGAAGGCGCGACCGTTCACGCGCTGACGACACCCTTGGTGACCGACTCGGAAGGCAACAAGTTCGGCAAGTCGACAGGCGGCGGCAATCTATGGCTGGACCCGGAAATGACCAGCCCGTACGCCTGGTACCAGTACTTCGTGAATACGGCCGACGCCGACGCCATCCCGTACTTGAAGTGGTTCACGTTCCTGTCCCGCGACGAGCTGGCCGAACTCGAGAAGGCGACCTCCGAACGTCCGCATGAGCGGGCGGCCCAGCGCAGGCTCGCGCAGGAACTCACCACGTTGGTGCACGGTGAAGCGCAGTGCGCGGCGGTCGAACACGCTAGCCAGGCCTTGTTCGGTCGGGGCGAACTGACCCAGCTCGACGAGCCGACCCTGGGGGCCGCATTGCGCGAGGCGAGCAACAGCCACGTTGCTGAGCTGAAGCCAGGCGGCCCGAACGCAATTACCGACCTGCTCGTGGTCAGCGGGTTGGTCGACAGCAAGGGTGCCGCGCGGCGGACGGTCGCCGAGGGCGGCGCCTACGTCAACAACGTCCGCATCGAGAGCGATGACTGGACGCCACAGCCGTCAGACTTCCTGCACGACCGGTGGTTGGTGCTTCGTCGTGGTAAGCGGAATATTGCGGGCGTGGTTCGCGTTGAATGATCCGTCGGAGCTGCGCACGACTGCGCACGCGAGGAGCGTCGTGTGGGTAGTGCGCACGACCGGCGGAATCGTTGAGACAAACCGCCTATCAGCCCGTTTGACTCCGACTTTTCCCTCACGTAACTTGTTGAAGTCGTCGCGACGCGGTCCAGCCGCTGAGCGCGACGGCGTCCCAGAGGGAAGCTCACTTCGGTGGGTTCCCGAACGTCCGCATTACGAGCACGCGGCTCTTGCCGCGGGTTGGTCGCACGGGCGGAACGGGTGTGTTGTTTGAGAACTCAATAGTGTGTTTGGTGGTTTTTGTTTGTTGTTTTTTGTTTTTGCTGCGCCCTTCTTTTCCCGTTTGGGGGGTGTGGTGGTTTTTTGCCAGTTTTGACTGGTTGTTTGGATCATTTTTCTGGACGTTTGGTTTTTGTTTGGAGAGTTTGATTCTGGCTCAGGACGAACGCTGGCGGCGTGCTTAACACATGCAAGTCGAACGGTAAGGCCCTTTCGGGGGTACACGAGTGGCGAACGGGTGAGTAACACGTGGGTGATCTGCCCTGCACTTTGGGATAAGCCTGGGAAACTGGGTCTAATACCGAATATTCCTTGCTGGTCGCATGGCCTGGTGGGGGAAAGCTTTTGCGGTGTGGGATGGGCCCGCGGCCTATCAGCTTGTTGGTGGGGTGATGGCCTACCAAGGCGACGACGGGTAGCCGGCCTGAGAGGGTGTCCGGCCACACTGGGACTGAGATACGGCCCAGACTCCTACGGGAGGCAGCAGTGGGGAATATTGCACAATGGGCGCAAGCCTGATGCAGCGACGCCGCGTGAGGGATGACGGCCTTCGGGTTGTAAACCTCTTTCAGTACAGACGAAGCGTGAGTGACGGTATGTACAGAAGAAGCACCGGCCAACTACGTGCCAGCAGCCGCGGTAATACGTAGGGTGCGAGCGTTGTCCGGAATTACTGGGCGTAAAGAGCTCGTAGGTGGTTTGTCGCGTTGTCCGTGAAAACTCACAACTCAATTGTGGGCGTGCGGGCGATACGGGCAGACTGGAGTACTGCAGGGGAGACTGGAATTCCTGGTGTAGCGGTGGAATGCGCAGATATCAGGAGGAACACCGGTGGCGAAGGCGGGTCTCTGGGCAGTAACTGACGCTGAGGAGCGAAAGCGTGGGGAGCGAACAGGATTAGATACCCTGGTAGTCCACGCCGTAAACGGTGGGTACTAGGTGTGGGTTTCCTTCCTTGGGATCCGTGCCGTAGCTAACGCATTAAGTACCCCGCCTGGGGAGTACGGCCGCAAGGCTAAAACTCAAAGAAATTGACGGGGGCCCGCACAAGCGGCGGAGCATGTGGATTAATTCGATGCAACGCGAAGAACCTTACCTGGGTTTGACATGCACAGGACGATCACAGAGATGTGGTTTCCCTTGTGGCCTGTGTGCAGGTGGTGCATGGCTGTCGTCAGCTCGTGTCGTGAGATGTTGGGTTAAGTCCCGCAACGAGCGCAACCCTTGTCTCATGTTGCCAGCACGTAATGGTGGGGACTCGTGAGAGACTGCCGGGGTCAACTCGGAGGAAGGTGGGGATGACGTCAAGTCATCATGCCCCTTATGTCCAGGGCTTCACACATGCTACAATGGCCGGTACAAAGGGCTGCGATGCCGTGAGGTGGAGCGAATCCTTGGTAAAGCCGGTCTCAGTTCGGATCGGGGTCTGCAACTCGACCCCGTGAAGTCGGAGTCGCTAGTAATCGCAGATCAGCAACGCTGCGGTGAATACGTTCCCGGGCCTTGTACACACCGCCCGTCACGTCATGAAAGTCGGTAACACCCGAAGCCGGTGGCCTAACCCCTCGTGGGAGGGAGCCGTCGAAGGTGGGATCGGCGATTGGGACGAAGTCGTAACAAGGTAGCCGTACCGGAAGGTGCGGCTGGATCACCTCCTTTCTAAGGAGCACCACGAGACTCAGGCCCGCCCACATTCCTGTGGGGGTTCGGTGATCTGGGCGAATCGTGACGATGGGCCACACCTGTAGTGGGTGTGGTTCTGGTGCAAATGACAAACGTTGAGCCGGTACGGGTTTCGAGTGATCGGAGGCCGGCGATGGATCGCCAGACACACTATTGGGCTTTGAGACAACAAGCCCGTCGCCTCTTCGTCCCGAGTGTGGGAAACCGGAGGTGTTGTGACCTGTGGTTTGGGTCGGCTCCCCGTGGGGAGTGGGTGGTTGTCGCTTCATCGTTGGTGGTGGGGTGTGGTGTTTGATTTGTGGATAGTGGTTGCGAGCATCGAACACGCAGGCTTTGGGCTTGTGTGTTGATGTGCAATTTCAGAGTTTCTTTGTATAGAGAAATTTGTATGGAGGAATCTCGAAACTCATTTTTTGGTTTTTTGTGTTGTAAGTGTGTAAGGGCGCATGGTGGATGCCTTGGCATTGAGAGCCGATGAAGGACGTGGGAGGCTGCGTTATGCCTCGGGGAGCTGTCAACCGAGCGTGGATCCGAGGATGTCCGAATGGGGAAACCCGGCGCGAGTGATGTCGTGTCACCTGCTGGTGAATATATAGCCAGTTGGGGGTAACGCGGGGAAGTGAAACATCTCAGTACCCGTAGGAAGAGAAAACAATTGAGTGATTCCGTGAGTAGTGGCGAGCGAAAGCGGAGGATGGCTAAACCGGATGCATGTGATACCCGGCGGGGGTTGTGTGTGCGGTGTTGTGGGGCGTTTCTTCTCTCATCCGCCGATGGGAGCGAAAGTGATAAACCGTGGTGTTAGGTGAAGTGGCCTGGGATGGTCTGCCGTAGTGGGTGAGAGCCCCGTAACCGAAAACATCACGGCTTTCGTGGGACTGTCCCCGAGTAGCAGCGGGCCCGTGGAATCTGCTGTGAATCTGCCGGGACCACCCGGTAAGCCTGAATACTTCTCAGTGACCGATAGCGGATTAGTACCGTGAGGGAATGGTGAAAAGTACCCCGGGAGGGGAGTGAAAGAGTACCTGAAACCGTGTGCCTACAATCCGTCAAAGCCTTCCCTTCGGGGTGGGGTGATGGCGTGCCTTTTGAAGAATGAGCCTGCGAGTCAGGGACATGTCGCGAGGTTAACCCGGGAGGGGTAGCCGCAGCGAAAGCGAGTCTGAATAGGGCGTATCCCCCGTTGCGGGGGTGTAGTGGTGTGTTCTGGACCCGAAGCGGAGTGATCTACCCATGGCCAGGGTGAAGCGACGGTAAGACGTCGTGGAGGCCCGAACCCACTTAGGTTGAAGACTGAGGGGATGAGCTGTGGGTAGGGGTGAAAGGCCAATCAAACTCCGTGATAGCTGGTTCTCCCCGAAATGCATTTAGGTGCAGCGTTGCGTGTTTCTTGTTGGAGGTAGAGCTACTGGATGGCCGAGGGGCCCTACTAGGTTACTGACGTCAGCCAAACTCCGAATGCCAGCAAGTCAACAGCGTGGCAGTGAGACGGCGGGGGATAAGCTCCGTGCGTCGAGAGGGAAACAGCCCAGATCGCCGGCTAAGGCCCCTAAGCGTGTGCTAAGTGGAAAAGGATGTGCAGTCGCAAAGACAACCAGGAGGTTGGCTTAGAAGCAGCCACCCTTGAAAGAGTGCGTAATAGCTCACTGGTCAAGTGATTGTGCGCCGATAATGTAGCGGGGCTCAAGCACACCGCCGAAGCCGCGGCAGCCGCAAGGCTGGGTAGGGGAGCGTCCTGCATCCGGTGAAGCCACAGCGTGAGCTGGTGGTGGAGGGTGTGGGAGTGAGAATGCAGGCATGAGTAGCGATAAGGCAAGTGAGAACCTTGCCCGCCGAAAGACCAAGGGTTCCTGGGCCAGGCCAGTCCGCCCAGGGTGAGTCGGGACCTAAGGCGAGGCCGACAGGCGTAGTCGATGGACAACGGGTTGATATTCCCGTACCCGTGTGTGGGCGTCCCTGACGAATCCGTTCTGCTAACCACCCAAAGGGTGGTCCATCAATCCCTTTCGGGGGGGCGAGGACCACCGGCTGCGTGGGACCCGGATGGGTAGTAGTCAAGCGATGGGGTGACGCAGGAAGGTAGCCGTACCAGTCAGTGGTAATACTGGGGCAAACCTGTAGCACGACATCTAGGCAAATCCGGATGTCATAGGTGTGAGAGGTGATGCATAGCCGAGTGAGGCGAATTCGGTGATCCTATGCTGCCAAGAAAAGCCTCTAGCGAGTACACACACGGCCCGTACCCCAAACCGACACAGGTGGTCAGGTAGAGAATACCCAGGCGTACGAGTGAACTATGGTTAAGGAACTCGGCAAAATGCCCCCGTAACTTCGGGAGAAGGGGGACCCCCCACCGTCACGGCCTTCGCGGCCGGCAGCGGTGGTGGGTGGCACAAACCAGTGAGAAGCGACTGTTTACTAAAAACACAGGTCCGTGCGAAGTCGCAAGACGAGGTATACGGACTGACGCCTGCCCGGTGCTGGAAGGTTAAGAGGACCCGTCAACCCGCAAGGGTGAAGCGGAGAATTTAAGCCCCAGTAAACGGCGGTGGTAACTATAACCATCCTAAGGTAGCGAAATTCCTTGTCGGGTAAGTTCCGACCTGCACGAATGGCGTAACGACTTCTCAGCTGTCTCAACCATAGACTCGGCGAAATTGCACTACGAGTAAAGATGCTCGTTACGCGCGGCAGGACGAAAAGACCCCGGGACCTTCACTACAACTTGGTATTGGTGCTCGATACGGTTTGTGTAGGATAGGTGGGAGACTGCGAAGCGATCACGCCAGTGATCGTGGAGTCATTGTTGAAATACCACTCTGACCGTATTGGGCCTCTAACCTCGAACCGTCTACCCGGTTCAGGAACAGTGCCTGGTGGGTAGTTTAACTGGGGCGGTTGCCTCCCAAAAAGTAACGGAGGCGCCCAAAGGTTCCCTCAACCTGGACGGCAATCAGGTGTTGAGTGTAAGTGCACAAGGGAGCTTGACTGCGAGACAAACACGTCAAGCAGGGACGAAAGTCGGGACTAGTGATCCGGCACCCCCGAGTGGAAGGGGTGTCGCTCAACGGATAAAAGGTACCCCGGGGATAACAGGCTGATCTTCCCCAAGAGTCCATATCGACGGGATGGTTTGGCACCTCGATGTCGGCTCGTCGCATCCTGGGGCTGGAGCAGGTCCCAAGGGTTGGGCTGTTCGCCCATTAAAGCGGCACGCGAGCTGGGTTTAGAACGTCGTGAGACAGTTCGGTCTCTATCCGCCGCGCGCGTCAGAAGCTTGAGGAAACCTGTCCCTAGTACGAGAGGACCGGGACGGACGAACCTCTGGTCTACCAGTTGTCCCACCAGGGGCACCGCTGGATCGCCACGTTCGGACAGGATAACCGCTGAAAGCATCTAAGCGGGAAACCCCCTCCAAGACCAGGCTTCTCACCTTTTAAGAAGGATAAGGCCCCCCGCAGACCACGGGATCAATAGACCAGACCTACACACTCAGCAATGAGCCCAGGGAACTGGCACTAACCGGCCGAAAACTTACCCACAACCAAAACCCGCAACCACACCCACAAGCAGACAAACAAAAAGACTGCACCCCACCACCAATAACACAACAACATTTTGGTGTTAACACAACACAACAAAGTTACGGCGGAAATAGCGACAGGGAAACGCCCGGACCCATCCCGAACCCGGAAGCTAAGCCTGCCAGCGCCGATGATACTACCCAACCCGGGTGGAAAAGTAGGACACCGCCGAACACACATTGAAGTCCGTTGCCCCCCAATTCTGTTGGGGGGCAACGGCATTTCTGGGTCGCTGACAGCAAACTCGCAACGAGGGGCGCTCGCCCGGATGGTGGGCCTTCAAAGCACGCGGGCAACGGCCCGTATCCTGGCACGATCGTAGCGAGAGGATTCAGTGGCCGACAACAGAGCAGGTGGCGAACGTCGTCAGTCTCGCGGCGGAACCGGAGGTGGCCCACGCGGTCCGCAGTCACGCGGAAACCGTCACCAGGCGCCAAGGCGCTCGGGGCCAAATCGCGCCCGCGCCGCTCAGCCCAATCCTGACGCCTCACCTGAGCGAAACGGTCCGGCGCTGTCGTCGGACATCGAAGCGAGACAGCTCTCGCCGGAGATCCGTCGGGAACTCACGACGCTGGACCGCAATACCGCTGACTTCGTCGCCCGGCATCTAGTGGCGGCCGGTGAGCTTCTCGACGACGATCCCGAGGCCGCACTGGAACATGCCCGCGCCGCCAGGGATCGGTCGGGCCGCATCGCCGCAGTCCGCGAAGCCGTCGGCATAGCCGCCTACCGGTGTGGTGACTGGGCGCAAGCGCTCGCAGAGCTTCGTGCCGCCCGCCGGCTGGGTAGCAAGTCCCCACTTTTGCCACTGATCGCCGATTGCGAGCGCGGCATCGGCCGTCCCGAGCGGGCGATCGAGCTGGCCCGCAGTCCTGAGGCTGCCAAGCTGACCGGTGACGACGCGGACGAACTGCGCATCGTGGTGGCTGGGGCGCGATCCGACCTCGGACAGATGGATCAGGCGCTTGCGATTCTGTCGACGCCGCAACTGGATCCGACGCGAACCGGGCAGACTGTCGCGCGACTGTTCTACGCCTACGCGGAAACGCTGCTCGGACTCGGTAGGGAGGAAGAAGCCGTGCAGTGGTTCATCAACACCGCGTCCGCCGACGTCGAGGGCGTGACCGATGCCGAAGAGCGGATCACGGAGATTACCTGACGTGACAACCCTTGCGCAGGAACACGATTGCTTGCTTCTCGACCTCGACGGCACCGTGTTCCGGGGTCACGAACCCACGCCGGGCGCGGTCGACACGCTCGCTGCGGTGACCGCTCGCACCCTGTACGTCACCAACAACGCCTCGCGCGCACCCGATGAGGTTGCCCAGCACCTGCGTGCCATGGGGTTCAGCGCAGAGGCCGACGACGTCGTCACCAGTGCACAGAGCGCCGCCCGTCTCCTGGCGGAACGCCTGCATGCCGGCGCCCCGGTCCTCGTCGTCGGCACGGAATCCCTCGCAGGGGAGATCAGAAACGTCGGGCTCAAGCCCGTCCGGTTGTGGTCGGATCACCCCGTCGCCGTCGTGCAGGGACACTCGCCCGAGACGGCGTGGCCCGACTTGGCCGAGGCCGCGCTCGCCATCAGGGGCGGCGCGCTGTGGGTAGCGGCCAACGTCGACAAGACGCTGCCCTCCGAACGGGGCCTGCTACCCGGAAACGGCTCCATGGTCGCAGCCCTGAAGACGGCGACCGATCATGAGCCCAAGGTCGCGGGCAAGCCGCAACCCACACTGCTGAGAGATGCGTTGTCCCGCGGTAGCTTTCGCTCCCCACTTGTCGTGGGCGACCGGCTGGACACCGACATCGCGGGCGCCAATGCCGCCGGCCTCCCCAGCCTTCTGGTGCTCAGCGGTGTCAGCACGGCCGAGGAGACCGTGCGCGCCGGGGTCGGAGAGCGGCCCAACTACATCGCCGCCGATCTGCGGTCGCTGGACAGCCGCGCCGACACGCTGCGTGTCGGGCCGCACCCGGCGTGGCGCATCGAGATCGGCTCGTCGGCCGTCACGGTCCACCACGAGGGCAGCGAACCTCGCGACCCCCTCACCGTGGTACGTGCCACCGCCAACGCCGTGTGGAACGCGGGCCTCGACGGCCGGCCGTTCGCGATCGTCGCCGGCGACGACGTAGCACGCAAGGCACTGGAACGGTGGTCACTGGGGACGTCGACGGACTCCTCGATCGACTAGCGTGAACACCGACATGAGTACCGAACCTGACGAGATCCGCGCCCGGATCGCGGAGTTGCTGGCCGAGCTGCCCGACCTCGAGGGACCCGGTTCCGCCGAGGTCGACATCGACAGCGTCGCGGCGCGGTTGGAGGAGGCGCACGACCTCCTCGTTCAGGCGCTGGAGTCTGTCGAGAAGGGACCGGCTTCAGCGGAAACCGCGGAGGGGTAGGGCACGTGACGCGGCGCGCTCGTGTTGACGCCGAGCTGGTCCGGCGCGGGCTGGCGCGCTCGCGGCGGCAGGCCGCCGAACTGATCGGGGCAGGTCGGGTCAGTATCAACGGGATGCCTGCCGCTAAGCCCGCGACGGCGATCGCGGTGGACGCGTCGCTCACCGTCGACACGTCCGAGGAACGCTCGTGGGTCTCGCGCGGCGCGCACAAGCTCATCGGTGCGCTGGATGCCTTCGGTATCTCGGTCGTCGAGGCGCGCTGTCTGGACGCGGGCGCATCGACCGGCGGTTTCACCGAAGTGTTGCTGGATCGCGGGGCCCGCGAGGTGGTCGCCGTGGACGTCGGGTACGGGCAGCTGGCATGGACGCTGCGGTCAGATGAGCGGGTGACGGTGTTGGAACGCACCAACGTGCGCGAATTGACGCCGGAAGCGATCGGTGGTCCCGTCGAGCGGGTGGTGGCCGACTTGTCCTTCATCTCGCTCGCGACGGTGCTGCCCGCGCTGGTTTCGTGCGCGGCGGCGGACGCCGATATCGTTCCCATGGTGAAACCACAGTTCGAGGTCGGCAAGGATTTGGTCGGCGCAGGCGGAGTGGTGTCGGATCCGCAGCTGCGCGCAGGGGCATTGCTCGCGGTGGCGCGGCGGGCGGCCGAACTGAGTTGGCAGACCGTCGGTGTCACGGCCAGCCCATTGCCCGGTCCTTCGGGAAACGTCGAATACTTCCTGCACCTGCGGGCCAAGCCCGCGCATCCGCTGATGGGCGACGAACTCGAGCAGGCAGTGGAACGCGCCGTAGACGAAGGGCCGCAGTGATGGCGGAACGCACGATCATGCTGGTGGTTCACACCGGCCGCGACGAGGTCACCGAAACCGCCCGCAGGGTAGAAAAGGTGCTCGGCGACAACGGTATTGGCTTGCGGGTGCTGACCGCTGAAGCAGTGGACCGCGGCTCGGTGCACCTGGCACCAGACGATATGCGGGAACTCGGCGTCGATATCGAGGTCGTCGACGCCGACGAACGCGCGGCAGAGGGATGCGAGCTCGTCCTTGTCCTCGGTGGAGACGGAACCTTCCTTCGTGCCGCCGAACTCGCCCGCAACGTCGAAATCCCGGTACTGGGAGTCAATCTCGGCCGCATCGGTTTTCTCGCCGAAGCCGAGGCGGACTCCATCGACAGAGTGCTCGAACACGTCGTCGACCGCGACTATCGCGTCGAGGAGCGCATGACCCTCGACGTCGTGGTGCGCGTCGGGGGCCGCATCCTCAACCGCGGTTGGGCGCTCAACGAAGCCAGCCTGGAGAAAGGTCCGCGTCTTGGCGTGCTGGGCGCTGTTCTCGAAGTCGACGGACGACCGGTATCCGCGTTCGGGTGCGACGGTGTCCTTGTCGCGACACCGACCGGATCAACGGCGTGGGCGTTCTCCGCAGGCGGTCCGGTCGTTTGGCCGGATCTGGAAGCAATTCTGGTGGTGCCCAACAACGCTCACGCGTTGTTCGCCCGACCGATGGTGACCGGTCCGGACGCTGCGATCGCCATCGAGATCGAGGCGACAGGCCATGATGCGCCCGTGTTCTGCGACGGCCGCCGCGAGATGGTCGTGCCTGCAGGCGGTCGGCTCGAGGTGACGCGTTGCGGCACGCCACTGAAGTGGGTGCGCCTGGACAGCGCCCCGTTCACCGACCGCCTGGTGCGTAAGTTCCGGCTGCCGGTCACGGGCTGGCGCGGACAGTAGTGCTCTCCGAAATCCGCATCGAGTCGCTGGGAGCAATCAGCACGGCGACCGCCGAGTTCGACCGCGGACTGACCGTGCTCACCGGCGAGACCGGCACCGGTAAAACGATGGTGGTGACCGGGCTGCATCTGCTCGGCGGTGCACGGGCCGACGTCACCCGAATTCGATCGGGTGCCGACCGCGCTGTTGTCGAAGGCCGTTTCAGCACCGCCGAACTCGGCGACGGGGTGGCCGTTCAGGTCGACGAGCTTCTCGACGCGTCCGGCGCCGATCGTGACGAGGATGGGAGCGTCATCGCGGCGCGTTCGGTAAGCCGCACCGGCCCGTCGCGGGCATATCTTGGTGGCCGCAGTGTGCCCGCGAAGTCACTCAGCACCTTTACCACTGAAGTGCTAACCCTGCACGGCCAGAACGACCAGCTGCGACTGATGCGCGGTGACGAGCAACGCGCCGCGTTGGACCGCTTCGCCGATGTTGGTGTGCTGTTGGAGCGCTATCGCACGGTGCGTGAGGCTTGGCAGACAGCGCGTCGAGACCTAGCCGAAAGAACCCAGCGGGCAAGGGAAATGGCGCAGGAGGCCGATCGGCTGAAGTTCGGCCTCGGCGAGATCGATGCGGTCGACCCACAGCCTGGGGAGGACGACGCACTGGTCGAAGGCATCAGGCGGTTGTCGGAGCTCGATGCGCTGAGGGAGGCCGCACAGGTCGCTCGACTCGCGTTGTCCGGGGCGCTCGACGAAGCCGCCGGCGCCGATGCCGCATCAGCGGTCCACGAGCTGGGGCAGGCCAAGTCGGCGTTGGAGGGCACCGACGACAATGCCCTGCGGGCGTTAGGGGTGCGGCTAAAGGAGGCGTTGGCTGTCGTCGGTGACGTGTCCACCGAACTCGGCGACTATCTCACCGAATTACCAAGCGATGCAAGTACTTTGGAAATCAAGCTGGCGCGGCAGGCCGAGCTGCGCGCGTTGACCCGGAAGTACGCCGCCGACATCGACGGGGTCCTGGCGTGGGCTCGGGAGTCGCGGAAGCGGCTCGCACAGCTGGATGTCTCCGAGGAGACCCTTGCCGGTCTGGTGCGCAAGGTGGCGGAGCTGGAGAGCGAACTCGTCTCCGCCGCAGCCGATCTGAGCAAGGCGCGCACCAAGGCGGCGAAGGGCCTTGCCAAGGCGGTGACCGCCGAACTGTCCGGGCTAGCGATGGCCGACGCCGAATTCACCGTCGCCGTACCGCCGCTGGCCCCTCGGGGTGAGGACTCCGCGCCGATCACCTTGCCTTCGGGTGCCACGGTGCACGCGGGACACGACGGCGCCGACGCCGTCGAGTTCGGGTTCTCGGCGCATCGGGGGACCGACGTGCTGCCCCTGAACAAGAGTGCGTCCGGCGGTGAACTCTCCCGGGTCATGCTCGCGCTCGAGGTCGTCCTCGCCGCGTCGGTCGAAGGCACCACGATGGTGTTCGACGAGGTCGACGCCGGTGTCGGCGGTCGCGCGGCGGTGCAGATCGGGCGCCGCCTGGCGCGGCTGGCGCGCACCCACCAGGTAATAGTCGTCACGCATCTGCCCCAAGTCGCCGCATACGCGGATATCCATCTCGTCGTCGACAGCACGGGTCGCAACAACGCCAGCGGTGTCCGTCGACTCGATGACGAGGACCGGGTCGCCGAGCTCGCCCGGATGCTCGCCGGACTCGGCGACTCCGACAGCGGTAAGGCGCACGCCCGGGAGCTGCTCAGTGCCGCGCAATCGGACCGGTCGCAGGTCTCTTAGCGCTGTGACCTGTGTGATAAAAGGGACTTCTGAGGCTGGTGTTACGGCGCGCCTCCACCTCTACCTAACGGTTCGCGGACAGAATCGCCCATATGAAGATGTCTGCGCTGCTATCCCGTGCTGCCACCCCGCGCCCGGGTATTACCGGTACCGCTCGTGTGGACCGCGACATCGATCGGCTTTTACGGCGCGTGGGCCCTGGCGACATCGTGGTGATCGACGCGCTGGATCTCGACCGCATCACCGCTGATGCACTCGTGGAAGCCGACATCGCCGCCGTGGTCAACGCATCGCCCTCGATCTCGGGGCGTTACCCCAACCTCGGGCCCGAGGTTCTGGTCAACAACGGCGTCACGCTGATCGACGAAACGGGCCCCGAGGTCTTCAAGCGCGTCAAGGACGGTGCCAGGGTCCGGCTGTACGAGGGCGCTGTATACGCAGGCGACCGCAGACTCGCGCACGGCACCGAGCGGACCGATCACGAAATCCATGAGCTGATGCATGCGGCCAAGAGCGGCCTGGTCGCTCACCTCGAGGCGTTCGCAGGCAACACCATCGAGTTCATCCGCAGCGAGAGCCCGCTGCTCATCGACGGCATCGGCATCCCCGATATCGACGTCGATCTGCATCGCCGCCACGTCGTGATCGTGGCCGAGGAGCCCAATGCGGCCAACGACCTGAAGGCCCTCAAACCGTTCATCAAGGAGTACCAGCCGGTGCTCATCGGTGTCGGCACCGGAGCAGACGTGCTGCGCAAGGGCGGTTACCGCCCGCAGCTGATCGTGGGCGACCCGGAACGCATCAGCGCCGAGGTGCTACGCAGCGGTGCACAGGTCGTGCTGCCCGCCGATGCCGACGGACACGCGGCCGGGCTCGAGCGCATACAGGACCTCGGCGTCGGGGCGATGACCTTCCCGGCTGCAGGCTCGGCGGCCGACCTTGCGCTGCTGCTGGCCGACCATCACGGCGCCTCGCTTATCGTCACCGCCGGCCACACCGCGAGCATCGAGGAGTTCTTCGACCGGTCCCGCCAGCAGAGCAACCCGTCGACCTTCCTGACGCGGCTGAAGGTGGGCGAGAAGTTGGTGGACGCCAAGGCCGTTGCGACCCTGTACCGCAGTCGGGTCTCCGGCGGAGCGATCGCCCTGCTGGTGCTGGCGATGCTGATCGCCGTTATCGTCGCGCTCTGGGTATCGCGCGCAGACGGCGCGATGATCGACTGGGTCGCCGACTACTGGAACCGGTTCTCGCTGTGGGTTCAGAGCTGGATCACCTAGGAGTCGTCGAGTGATATCTCTACGTACACACGCGATTTCACTGGCCGCAGTTTTTCTCGCCCTAGCCATCGGTGTTGCACTGGGATCCGGGCTGCTGTCCAACACGGTGCTGTCCGGCCTGCGCGACGACAAGCAGGAGCTTCAGAACCAGATCAACGGGCTCACCGACCAGACAAAACGCACTCAACGAGAAGTTGAGCGCCGCAAGTGAATTCGACACACAGATGTCGCCGCGGATCCTTCACGACGCGATGGCGGGGAAGTCCGTCGTGATTTTCCGCACTCCCGATGCAGCGGATGACGACGTCGAGGGCCTGTCGCGGATGCTCGAGCAGGCCGGCGGAACGGTGACCGGGACGGTGTCGCTGACCGAGGAGTTCGTCGACGCCAACTCCGCGGAGAAGCTTCTCTCGGTGGTGAACTCGCCGATCGTGCCGGCGGGGGCGCAGCTGAGCACCAAGTCAGTTGACCAGGGGTCGCAGGCCGGCGACCTACTGGGCATCGCGTTGCTGGTCAACAAGGATCCCAAGGTGCCCGCCGTCGATGACCAGCAGCGGGACACCGTGCTGACCGCACTGCGGGACACCGGGTTCATCACCTACGGCGCCGAACGCGTCGGCGCGGCCAACAGCGCACTCATCGTCACCGGCGGCGGCCTCGGCGACGACGCCGGGAACAAGGGCGCCACGGTCGCCCGCCTCGCCGCCGGCCTGGCCCCGCACGGGTCTGGCACCGTGATCGCGGGCCGCGACGGCACCGCCTCGGGGACCGCCGCGGTGGCCGTCACCAGGTCCGACGCGGCGCTGACGTCGTCGGTCAGCACAGTCGACGACATCGACGCCGCATCCGGGCGGATCACCACGGTGCTGGCCCTGCAGGACCTGATCAGCGGCGGGCGCCCCGGCCAGTACGGCGTCGGCCAGGGCGCAACGGCGGTGACAGTCCCGCAATAGTCCGCGGTAGCTGTCTTGCTCGTCGCCTGTGCACGGCGCGTCAGCGACGGCTTGTCGGGGTCGGTGTTAATGTGGAGTTCCGTGGGTCGGCAGGCCCCAAAGTGAGGCACATGCCTGGAAAATAAGCCCTGCCCGTCGTCACGGAGGTTGCTCTTGCCAGCGTTACGCAAGCACCCACAAACCGCCACCAAGCACCTCTTCGTCAGTGGCGGCGTGGTTTCTTCGCTAGGTAAGGGTCTCACCGCGTCCAGCCTCGGGCAGTTGCTGACCGCCCGCGGCCTGCAGGTCACCATGCAGAAGCTCGACCCGTACCTCAACGTCGATCCCGGCACGATGAACCCGTTCCAGCATGGCGAGGTGTTCGTCACCGAGGATGGCGCCGAGACCGACCTCGATGTCGGGCACTACGAGCGGTTCCTAGACCGGAACCTGTCCGGGTCGGCGAATGTGACTACCGGCCAAGTGTATTCGACCGTTATCGCCAAGGAACGCCGCGGAGAGTACCTCGGTGACACCGTTCAGGTCATCCCGCACATCACCGACGAGATCAAAAGCCGCATTCTGGCGATGGCCGTACCCGATGCCGACGGTAACCGGCCGGACGTGGTGATCACCGAGATCGGCGGCACCGTGGGCGATATCGAGTCACTTCCGTTCCTCGAGGCCGCGCGACAGGTGCGCCACGAGGTGGGCCGCGAGAACTCCTTCTTCCTGCACTGCTCGCTGGTGCCCTTTATGGCGCCGTCGGGTGAGCTGAAGACCAAGCCGACTCAGCATTCGGTCGCGGCTCTGCGCAGCATCGGTATCACCCCCGATGCGTTGATCCTGCGCTGCGACCGCGACGTGCCCGAACCGCTGAAGAACAAGATCGCCCTGATGTGCGACGTCGACATCGACGGCGTCATCTCGACCCCCGATGCGCCGTCGATCTACGACATCCCCAGGGTGCTGCACCGCGAGGAGCTCGACGCCTACGTGGTGCGCAGGCTGAGTCTGCCGTTCCGCGACGTCGACTGGACGCAGTGGAACGACCTGTTGCAGCGGGTGCATGAGCCACAGGAGACGGTGCGAATCGCCTTGGTGGGCAAGTACATCGACCTCTCCGACGCCTATCTGTCGGTCGCTGAAGCCCTGCGTGCGGGCGGCTTCAGACACCGCGCCAAGGTGGAGATGCGGTGGGTGGCCTCCGACGACTGCGAAACCGACGGCGGGGCAGCGGCGGTACTCGACGATGTGCATGCCGTGCTGATCCCCGGCGGCTTCGGCATTCGGGGGATCGAAGGCAAGATCGGCGCGATCCACTACGCACGCAAACGCGGTCTGCCGGTGCTGGGTCTTTGCCTTGGCCTGCAGTGCATCGTTATCGAGGCGGCGCGAGCGGTCGGGATCACCGAGGCGAACTCCGCGGAGTTCGATCCCAGCACTCCCGACCCCGTGATCTCCACGATGGCCGATCAACGGAACGCCGTCGCGGGGGAGGCCGACCTCGGCGGCACCATGCGCCTAGGCGCCTATCCCGCAGTGCTGGAGCCGGATTCCATTGTGGCCAAGGCCTATGGCACCACCGAGGTGTCCGAGCGACACCGGCACCGCTACGAGGTCAACAACGCCTACCGTGATCGCATCGCCGAGGGCGGGCTGCGGTACTCCGGCACGTCACCGGACGGCCACCTGGTCGAGTTCGTCGAGTATGCCGCTGACGTACATCCGTTCCTGGTGGGGACGCAGGCGCACCCGGAGTTGAAGAGCCGTCCCACCCGACCGCACCCACTGTTCGTGGCCTTCATTGGTGCGGCACTGGACTACAAGGCCGCAGAGCGGCTGCCGGTGGAGATCCCCGAACAGCGGGCCAACGGAGCCCAGCACCCGGACGAGATGGGGCAGATGCTCCAAGATGACTCCCGGGAGAAGTCCGAAGTCCGTGGCTGAACACGATTTCGAGATCGTCGACTCCGAAACCCTTTACGTCGGAAAAATATTCGCTTTACGCGCCGACGAAGTGCGGATGCCGGGTGGCAACATTGCACGACGCGAGGTCGTCGAACACTACGGCGCCGTCGCCGTCGTCGCGATGGACGACGACGCCAACATCGTGATGGTCTATCAGTACCGCCACCCGATCGGCAGGCGCCTGTGGGAGCTACCGGCGGGACTGCTCGACATGGGCGGCGAGCCGCCACACATCACAGCGGCACGCGAACTCAAGGAAGAGGCCGGGCTATCGGCCCAGAAGTGGCGTGTCCTTGTCGATCTCGTCAGCTCGCCGGGCTTCAGCGACGAGAGCGTACGGGTGTACCTCGCCACCGACCTGTCCGATGTCGGCCGACCGGATGCCCACGACGAAGAGGCAGATCTGGTGGTGAAGTGGTTCTCGCTCGACGACGCGGTGCGCATGACGATGAGTGGCGAGCTCGTCAACACCATCGCGGTGAGCGGGATTCTCGCTGTCCATGCGGCGCGTGACGATCTCGACTCGCTGCGGGTAGTCGACGCCGCATGGGTCGACAGGCCGTCGACGTTCAGCCGTCGGAAGGCACAGTCATGACGACCTTTCGCCCAGTCCTCGACGACCAGCTTCAGGGTTACCTGGACCACCTGACGATTGAGCGTGGCGTCGCCGCCAACACCCTGAGCTCGTACCGTCGGGACCTGCGGCGATATGCCGAGCACCTCAGCGGACGCGGCATCGACGACCTGAGCAAGGTCACCGAGGCAGACGTAAGCGACTTTCTGGCCGCCCTGCGCCGTGGTGACGCGGACACAGGGACCGCACCGCTGTCAGCCGTTTCTGCGGCGCGTGCACTGATCGCGGTTCGCGGATTGCACCGGTTCGCCGCCGCTGAAGGGGTCACTGAACTCGATGTCGCCCGGGAGGTCAAGCCGCCGACGCCGAGCAGGCGGCTGCCCAAGAGCCTGACCATCGACGAGGTGCTGGCCCTTCTGGAGGGGGCAGGCGGCGACAGCGAGGCGGACGGCCCGCTGACGCTGCGGAACCGGGCACTCCTCGAGCTGCTGTACTCCACCGGCGCGCGGATCTCCGAGGCGGTTGGTCTCGACATCGACGACATCGACACCCATGCCCGTTCGGTGCTGTTGCGGGGCAAGGGCGGAAAGCAACGACTGGTACCGATCGGTCGTCCCGCCGTCACCGCACTGGACGTCTACCTGGTCCGCGGCCGTCCCGACCTGGCGCGACGCGGCAAGGGCACGCCCGCGATCTTCCTCAACGCGCGAGGGGGACGGCTATCGCGACAGAGCGCATGGCAGGTGCTGCAGGACGCCGCCGAACGGGCGGGCATCACCGCGGCGGTGTCCCCGCACACCCTGCGGCACTCCTTCGCCACCCATCTGCTCGACGGCGGCGCCGATGTCCGTGTGGTACAGGAACTCCTCGGCCACGCGTCGGTGACCACCACGCAGATCTACACGCTTGTCACCGTGCACGCGCTACGCGAGGTCTGGGCCGGGGCCCATCCACGAGCGCGGTAGCGGATCAGTCGCCGAGATAGTCCGACTCCAGCACCAGGTCGGGCGCCGCTTCAGGCTCATGTGTGCAGCCCAGGGCGATGGCCGAGGCGAAAGGGGCGTTCGTTGCCCGCGGGTCTGCCCATCCAGGGCCCGCGTGCCCGTTAAACTTGCCCGGATGTTCGCCATGGCCCTGCGTTGTCTGACCGGCGGAGCCGAGGCGTGAGTCCCCGAAGGCGAGCGCGAGTGAGGATCGCAGCGCAGCGAGGACCGGAGCGAGCGGGAGCCGAGGCTGAGTCCCCGAAGGCGAGCGCGAGTGAGGATCGCAGCGCAGCGAGGACCGGAGCGAGCGGGAGCCGAGGCATGAGTCCCCGAAGGCGAGCGCGAGTGAGGATCGCAGCGCAGCGAGGACCGGAGCGAGCGGGAGCCGAGGCATGAGTCTCGACGGTGGCGGCGGCACCGAACCGCCCCCGCAGCCCGGACTGACCGGTCGTCTGCCGCGTACGATTCCCGAGCCCAACCCCAAGAGCGTGCACGGGCCCGCGAAAGTCATCGCGATGTGCAACCAGAAGGGCGGCGTCGGCAAGACCACCTCGACGATCAACCTCGGCGCTAGCCTGGCCAGCTACGGCCGTCGCGTGTTGTTGGTTGACCTCGACCCGCAGGGTGCGCTGTCAGCCGGCCTCGGTGTGCCGCACTACGAGCTCGAGCACACCATCCACAACCTGCTCGTCGAGCCGCAGGTGTCCATCGAGGACGTCCTGATTCACACGCGGGTCAAGAACATGGACCTCGTGCCCAGCAATATCGACCTCTCGGCCGCGGAGATCCAGCTGGTCAACGAGGTCGGCAGGGAGCAGTCGCTGGCCCGTTCCCTTCACCCGGTGCTGGACCGGTACGACTATGTGCTGATCGATTGCCAGCCGTCGCTGGGCCTGCTCACCGTGAACGGCCTGGCCTGCTCGGACGGCGTGATCATCCCGACCGAATGCGAGTACTTCTCGCTGCGCGGGCTGGCATTGTTGACCGACACCGTCGACAAGGTGCACGACCGGCTGAACCCCAAGCTCGGCATCAGTGGCATCCTGGTTACTCGTTATGACCCGCGCACCGTCAACGCCCGCGAGGTCATGGCCCGCGTCGTGGAAAGGTTCGGCGATCTGGTGTTCGACACCGTGATCACCCGCACGGTGCGCTTCCCCGAAACCAGCGTCGCGGGAGAGCCCATCACGACATGGGCGCCGAAATCCGGTGGCGCCCAGGCATATCGGTCGTTGGCCCGCGAGGTCATCGACCGGTTCGGTTCGTGAACACGGAGACACAGCCGGCGGAGTCGCAGCAGACAGGCTTCCAAGTTCGGCTGAGCAATTTCGAGGGTCCGTTCGACCTGTTGCTGCAGCTGATCTTCGCGCACCGAGTTGACGTGACCGAAGTGGCTTTGCACCAGGTGACCGATGACTTCATCGCCTACACCAAGGCGATCGGTCCTCAACTCGAGCTCGATGAGACCACCGCGTTCCTGGTGATCGCGGCGACGCTGCTCGACCTCAAGGCCGCGCGCCTGCTGCCGGCAGGCGAGATCCATGACGAGGAAGACCTGGCCCTGCTCGAGGTGCGCGACCTGCTGTTCGCGCGGCTGCTGCAGTACCGGGCGTTCAAGCACGTCGCCGAGATGTTCGCCGAACTCGAGGCTGCCGCGCTGCGCAGCTATCCGCGCGCGGTGTCGCTGGACGACCGCTACTCCGACCTGTTGCCCGAGGTGATGCTCGGCGTCGACGCGCAGTTGTTCGCCGAGATCGCGGCGAGCGCGTTCACCCCACGGCCGATACCGACCGTGGCCACCGAGCATCTGCACGAGCTGATGGTGTCGGTGCCCGAACAGGCCGAACAGCTGCTGGCCGAGCTGCAACGCCGCGGACCGGGGCAGTGGGCCACGTTCTCCGACCTGGTCGCCGACTGTCGGGAGCCGATCTTGATCGTCGGACGGTTCCTGGCGCTGCTCGAACTGTATCGAGCGCGGGCGATAGCATTTGACCAATCAGAACCGCTTGGTGTGCTGCAGATTTCGTGGACCGGAGATCGGCGGTCCAGCGACGAGATCCCAGCCACTGAGCCGGTGGAAGAGCCAAACGATGACTGACGAATTCTCCGAACGGATCGACGACGACCGCCCCGCGGCGGTGAACGGCGATGAGCGGTCCGAGCCGGGCAACGGCGACATGCGCGAGCCCGTCAATGGCGGCACCCCCGACGGGATCAACGGAGACATTCCGGATCTCGACCTGGGCATCGACGTCGCCGAGCCGCTCCAGCTGGAGGATGACGAACTCGGTGCTGTGCTCGAGGCGCTGCTGCTGGTGGTGGACACGCCGGTGACCGTCGACGCGCTCGCCGCCGCGATCGAACAGCCCGCCTACCGGGTTTCGGCCAAGCTGCAGTTGATGGCCGAGGAGCTTGCCTCCCGTGAGAGCGGCATCGATCTGCGTGAGGCGGGCGGCGGCTGGCGCATGTACACCAGGGCTCAGTACGCGCCCTACGTCGAGCGGCTGCTGCTCGATGGCGCGCGAACGAAGCTCACCCGCGCGGCCCTGGAGACACTGGCCGTGGTGGCCTACCGCCAGCCGGTGACACGCGCCAGGGTCAGCGCGGTGCGCGGGGTCAATGTGGATGCCGTGGTGCGGACACTGTTGGCCCGCGGCCTGATCACCGAGGCGGGGACCGACTCCGACACCGGCGCAACCACCTTCGCTACGACGGAGTTGTTTCTGGAACGGCTCGGGTTGTCGTCGTTGGCCGATCTTCCCGACATCGCTCCGCTGCTGCCCGATGTCGACGTCATCGACGATCTCAGCGAAACACTCGGTGACGAACCGCGTTTCGTGAAGCTCAGCACGCCGCCGGCGAGCGATGAGCAACCGATGTTCATCGACGTGGACAAAGACTGAGATGACCGATTCGGAGGACTCTTTTGCTCCTCGCCTGCGCGAAGGCGTGCGGCTGCAGAAAGTGTTGTCGCAGGCGGGAATAGCCTCGCGACGCGTCGCCGAGAAGATGATCGTCGACGGACGCGTCGAGGTCGACGGCCGAGTGGTGACTGAACTCGGCATCCGGGTGGATCCCGACGCGTCGGTGATCCGGGTCGACGGGGCGCGGGTGATGCTCGACGACACCCTGGTGCATCTCGCGTTGAACAAGCCCCGCGGCATGCACTCGACCATGTCCGACGATCGCGGCAGGCCGTGCGTCGGTGATCTGGTCGAACACCGAGTGCGCGGCAACAAGAAGCTTTTTCACGTCGGACGTCTCGATGCCGACACCGAAGGTTTGATGCTGCTCACCAACGACGGCGAGTTGGCGCACCGGCTGATGCATCCGTCCTTCGAGGTGCCCAAGACGTATCTGGCGACGGTCGCGGGTACGGTACCGCGCGGCCTCGGCCGCAAGCTCCGCGACGGGATCGAGTTGGACGACGGGCCCGCGCGCGTCGACGATTTCGCGGTCGTGGACGCCGTGCCGGGCAAGACGATGGTGCGCGTGACCCTGCACGAAGGCCGCAAGCGGATTGTCCGACGGATGCTCGCAGCGGTCGGCTTCCCGGTTCAGGAACTGGTGCGTACCGAGATCGGCGCGGTGTCGCTGGGAGACCAGCGCCCCGGCAGCATCCGTGTTCTGGGCCGCAACGAGGTCGGCGCGCTGTACAAAGCGGTGGGCCTGTGAGCGAGGCGGTGGTAATCGCGATAGACGGCCCGGCGGGGACCGGAAAGTCATCGGTGTCAAGAGGTTTGGCGCGCACCCTGAAGGCGCGCTACCTGGACACCGGTGCGATGTACCGCATCGTGACACTGGCGGTGCTGCGGACCGGCGCAGATCTCGGCGACACCCTCGCCATCGAGTCGGCAGCCGCCGACGTACCGCTGTCGGTCGGCTACGACCCTGACGAAGACTACGCATACCTTGACGCAGAGGATGTTTCGGCAGAGATCCGCGGTGACGCGGTGACGCAAGCGGTTTCGGTGGTATCGGCGGTGCCCGCCGTGCGGACTCGCCTGGTTGGCCTGCAACGAGAGCTGGCCGCGGGTCCCGGCAGCGTCGTCGTGGAGGGACGCGACATCGGAACCGTCGTCCTTCCGAATGCCGACGTCAAGATCTTCCTCACGGCGTCGGCGGAGGAACGGGCGCGACGGCGCAACGAGCAGAACATCTTCAACGGCCTCAAGGATGACTACGAGGCAGTGCTGGCCGACGTCAAGCGCCGCGACCACCTCGATTCGACGCGGACGGTGTCTCCGCTGCGCGCAGCCGACGATGCGGTCGTGGTCGATACGAGCGACATGTCGGAGCACCAGGTGATCGCTCACCTGGCTGAGCTCGTGAAGCAGCATGCGGGTGCACCGCGATGACAGATATCGACGGCACCTGGGTCGACGAAAGTGATTGGGAGCTAGCCGATTCCGAAGCGGACGCGGATATCGATGGTGCTGCAGACGCCTCTGGACCGCCTCCGGTACTCGCCGTGGTCGGGCGTCCGAACGTCGGTAAGTCCACGCTCGTCAATCGTGTCCTCGGGCGCCGCGAGGCGGTGGTGCAGGACGTTCCGGGTGTCACCCGGGACCGCGTTTCCTACGACGCGAACTGGGTCGGGCGCCGATTCATGATCCAGGACACCGGCGGCTGGGAACCCGATGCGAAGGGTCTGCAGCAGCTTGTCGCCGAGCAGGCGTCGGTGGCCATGCGCACCGCCGACGCGATCATCCTTGTCGTCGACGCCGTGGTGGGCGCAACGGCGGGTGACGAAGCAGCGGCGCGGATCCTGCGCAGGTCAGGCAAGCCGGTGTTCTTGGCGGCCAACAAAGTAGACACCGAGCGCGGCGAGGCCGACGCCGCAGCGCTCTGGTCGCTCGGGTTGGGGGAGCCGCACCCCATCAGCGCCATGCACGGTCGCGGGGTCGCCGATCTGCTGGACCGTGTCGTCGAGTCGTTGCCCGCGGTGTCGGAGGCAGGCGCTCGCGGTGGCGGACCACGGCGGGTGGCGCTGGTGGGCAAGCCGAACGTCGGCAAGAGTTCCCTGCTGAACAAGCTGGCGGGCGACGAGCGTGCGGTGGTGCACGACGAGGCGGGCACGACGGTCGACCCGGTCGACTCGCTGATCGAATTAGGCGGCAGTACTTGGCGTTTCGTCGACACAGCGGGGCTGCGCAGGAAAGTCGGCCAGGCCAGTGGGCATGAGTTCTACGCATCCGTCCGCACCCACGGCGCGATCGATGCCGCCGAGGTCGTCATCGTGCTGATCGACGCGTCACAGCCGCTGACGGAGCAGGACCAGCGGGTGTTGTCGATGGTGATCGAAGCGGGCCGGGCGCTGGTGTTGGCGTTCAACAAGTGGGACCTGGTCGATGAGGACCGTCGTTACGACCTTGGACGCGAGATCGAACGTGATCTGGCGCAGGTGCAGTGGGCGTCGCGGGTCAACATCTCCGCCAAGACCGGGCGGGCAGTGCAGAAGCTGGTGCCCGCGCTGGAGGCGGCATTGGACTCCTGGGACACCCGGATTCCGACCGGCAGGCTCAACACGTTCCTCAAGGAAGTGGTGTCGGCCACACCTCCGCCGGTGCGCGGCGGAAAGCAACCGCGAATCCTGTTCGCCACCCAGGCCAGCACGCGGCCGCCGACATTCGTGTTGTTCACCACCGGCTTCCTCGAGGCCGGGTATCGCCGCTTCGTTGAGCGGCGACTGCGGGAGACGTTCGGTTTCGAGGGCAGCCCGATCCGCATCAACGTGCGGGTGCGCGAGAAGCGCGGAGCGAAGTCTCGATAGGTTGACCTGGTGCCCGTCGTCGACATGATCCTGATCGCGTTGGCGGGCGTCGGGGCGGGCGCGATCAACGCCATCGTCGGGTCGGGCACGCTGGTGACGTTTCCCACGCTGGTCGCGCTCGGCTACCCGCCGGTGACATCGACGATGTCGAACGCGATCGGATTGGTAGCAGGCAGTTTTTCGGGGACGTGGGGATACCGGCGGGAGTTGCGCGGCCAGTGGAACCGGCTGCGCTGGCAGATGCCGGCGTCGTTCGTCGGCGCCGGAGTCGGTGCATGGCTGCTGCTGCACCTGCCCGAGAAGGTGTTCACCCAGGTCGTCCCGGTGCTGTTGGTCGGGGCGCTGATTCTGGTGGTGATCGGGCCACGAATCCAGGACTGGGCGCGTCGACGTGCCGAAGAAGAGGGCCGTTCGGCCTCGCACATTTCACCCAGGCGGATGGCGGCGTTGGTGCTGGCCACCTTCGCGATCGGGATCTACGGCGGCTACTTCACCGCCGCACAGGGGATCCTGCTGATGGGTGCGATGGGCGCCTTGCTACCCGAGGACATGCAGCGGATGAACGCCGCGAAGAACCTGCTGTCGCTGATCGTGAACGTCGTCGCGGCGGTGGCCTACACGCTGGTCGCGTTCGACCGGATCAGCTGGCCGGCAGCGGGTTTGATCGCGTTGGGCTCGTTGGTGGGCGGATTCCTCGGTGCGCACTATGGGCGCCGGTTGTCCCCGAACGCGCTGCGTGCGTTCATCGTCGTGGTCGGCCTGATCGGGCTGTACCGGCTGCTGACCATTTAGGGTGGGCGCGGCCGTCTGCGGTAGAGTTTCGACCTGCTGCCGGCGATGCCGGGCGGCGGCGGGCTGTGGCGCAGTTTGGTAGCGCACTACACTGGGGGTGTAGGGGTCGCAGGTTCAAATCCTGTCAGCCCGACAACTATCGTTGCAGGTCAACCCACATATCTGCGCACTACGGCAGAGGCCCGTGTGATCAGCGTGTGATGGCCCTGCCCACCACAGCCCTGGCGTCGGGTTGCTGGCACCGGCACACACACCTCCACCCGTTGGCAGCACCGGCACCCGGCATCCGTAGCCCAGCGGGCAGTGACGCCATTACCAGCGGGCCAATGGCATATCACCAGTGACGCCATTACCAGCATATGTGGCATTCAGATGCCAATTGCGCTAAATTGAGGGCAGGAATAGCACACACCCACCCGAAAGCGTCATTATGTCCCGCCATGTTGCCGAAATTTAAAAAAACGCCCAGGTCAGCGGTAAAACAAACTTCACAATTGCTGTCAACTTCTCAAGCCGCTACGTATTTAGGTTTGTCGGTGAACACAGTTCGCAAATACATGGCTGAAGGGAAGATCGTCGCATATAGAGTCGGGAAAAAAGCTCATCAAATTCGATACTGCCGATCTGAATGATTTCTTGAAGAAAATGGATAACGAATAAGCGGAATCAACTCCACGATGACCGGCCCGCAGTACAACACAAAGCACTACTTCGTGGGACACCGGCCGCGTGCGTGTGGGGAACACCGCACCGTGGGCGAACACCGTGCGTGGTGTTATGAGTGTCGCGAATGGTGCTACCCAGATGAGGGTTGTATCAGGTGCCGTCATCCTGAGGGGTGATCACACCACCACCCGCCCCGGTGTTAGCCCGGTCGGGTGTGTTCCTGCGGTCTCGGGCCTGCCAGACGACGCCCGTTCAACAATCGCGATCCGCGCCAGCAGAATCGTGGAGTTCGGTAGGCTCCGTCTTCGGAAGCTGGAAGTCGAATGGGGATGCTGATGAAACCAGGCACCGAGCTCACGGCCATTCACCCGGCTGTCGAAGCAGGGATAAACAACCAGGACATTGACGGCCTGATGGCGCTATACGCCGAGGACGCCAGCATGGTGCTCGTAGACGGGTCCATTGTCACCGGGTTGCCCGCCATCCGCGAGGAGTGGTCGGGGATTCTCGCGATGAACGGGCACATAACGCTCCGCAGTCGGTTTGCAATCGCAGCCGGGGACCTTGCTGTGCTGAGCAACGAATGGACGTTTGAGGTTGGCGGAGAACAGATTTCTTCGGTGACGGCCGAAGTAGCGCGGCGTCAGCCTGATGGAGGTTGGCTCTACGTTATCGATAACCCGTACGCCGGTTCGGAACCCGACGAACGAGCCACGATTATGGCCGCGATCGAGGCCACCGCCACCTGAGACCGAGGCGCGTTGCGCCAACGCTGGGGCCCGCTTAGCCGGGTGGGGCAGGATAGGCGCGCGACAGTCCAACGCCGACCTGGTGGAGCGATTCAGATCGTCTCGCCGGGGCAAATCACAAGGATTTGCCTGCTAAGCAAGTGACCGCGTGCAAAAATCGACCAGACAGGACGTTGCGAGGAGATGGCATGGCCGACAAGAAACTTGCACATATCGTTCTTCAGACCGGTCAATTGACCGCTCTGAGAGACTGGTATCTAGTGTCGCGTGTTGGAAGTGACTTTACGGTGTGACTTTGGGACAATGATGTGTGTCTGTTGCTGCTGCCCTTGTTCTTCGGTCCGGTGATGAGTCGAGGCTGAGTTCGCTGGTGCGTTCCTCGACGGTGGAGGCGGGGTTGGCGCAGCGGGCGCGGATCGTGCTGCTGGCCGCCCAGGGGGTGCCGAACGCGGAAATCGCTCGCCGGGTGGGGGTTTCGCGTCCGACGGTGATTCAGTGGCGCAACCGGTATGAGGCGGGCGGGATATCGGCGCTGGGTGATCTGGACCGCTCTGGTCGTCCGCCGGTGATCGACGATGTCGCGGTGGTCGTCGCGACCGTTCAGGCGCCGCCCGAGGCGTTGGGGGTCACGCACTGGTCGGCTCGGCTGCTGGGCAAGCATTTGGGTATTTCGTTCGCGTCGGTGGCCCGGATCTGGCGGGAATGGAATCTGCAGCCGTGGCGGCGCGAGACGTTCAAGTTCTCCACCGACCCCGAGTTGGACGCCAAGGTTCGTGATGTGGTCGGGTTGTATTTGAACCCCCCCGACAAGGCGGTGGTGGTCTGTATCGACGAAAAATCGCAGATCCAGGCGCTGGACCGGACCGCGCCGATCCTACCGATCCGCCCCGGGCTGCCCGAGAAAGCCACCCACGACTACGTGCGCCACGGCACCACCACCTTGTTCGCGGCCCTGGAGGTGGCGACCGGGAAGGTCACCGACGCCTGCCACCCGCGCCACACCCACGCCGAGTTCCTGGCGTTTCTCAAACAGGTCGCCAAGGCATATCCGCGGGTGCCGCTGCACGTGGTGGCCGACAATTACGCCACCCACAAACACCCGGCCGTTCAAGCCTGGCTGGCCAAGCACCCGCGAGTGCGGATGCATTTCACCCCGACCTCCGGATCGTGGCTGAACCTGGTCGAAGTGTTCTTCGGAATCATCACCCGCCAAGCGATCCGGCGCGGCACGTTCACCTCGGTCAAGGACCTCATCGCCGCCATCGAAACCTTCATCGACGCCTGGAACGACCGCTGCCAACCGTTCGTGTGGACCAAGACCGCCGACGAAATCCTCACCAAAGCTAACCGTAAAGTCACTTCAAACACGCGACACTAGAAGTTCTCGACGCTCATGTGGTGTTCGAAAACGAGTTCTTGTCGTTTATGACTTTCGACGAGGAGCATCACCGCCTCGCGATCGCACAATTGCCTCAACCCGCTCCGCGCACCTCGATGACAGTGGGGCTGGCGCATTCGGCGTACACCTTCCCCAGCCTGGAGAGTCTTCTCACCAAGTACGAAGGCTTGAAGGAAGCGGGTATTCAACCACACGTGCCGGTGCAACATGGCTGCACGACATCGATCTACTATCGCGGTCCCGACGGCAACATGGTGGAACTACAGATCGACAACGTGGCACCGGACGAAGCTACGCAATACATGCGCGGGGAAGAATTCAGCCGCGATCCATTCGGCCCGTCGTTCGATCCAGATGCGATGCTAGCGGCTCTGCGATCGGGTACACCAGTACCCGAGTTGACCACCAGAGCGTGGGCGATGACCTGTCCACAGCAGAACGTTCCGGAACTGTTGCTGACCTGAACCGAACTCCGCAAGAAAGCGCAGACCATCCTGCATTGTTCTCCGAACGACCGATGAGCGGTGTATGAGGCGCTGTTGCAAACGTGAGCGATAACCTATGCGCTCGACTGGTCCGATTCGCTCGGCTCGCTGAGGGGGACCCGTTTGGTGGTCCAGTCGCTATGCGGCTTGGGGTTGGTGGGTGGTGGTCCACTGTAGAGCGAACTCGGCTGGGGTGAGTTCGCCGTGGGCGGAGTGGGGTCTGTTGGCGTTGTAGTCGCAGCGCCAGTCTTCGATGATTACGCGGGCTTCCAGTAACGAGTCGAAGCGCCATGAGTTGAGCAGTTCGTCGCGTAGCCTGCCGTTGAACGATTCGATCCAGGCGTTCTGCCACGGCGAGCCGGGATCGATGAAAAGTGAACCGGCGCTGTTGAATCGGCACCAATCATGCACGGCGTGCGCCACGAACTCCGGACCGTTGTCGAAGCGCACGTAGTGCGGCGCCCCGTGTTGCAGGACCAGGCGATCCAACACATCGACGACGCCGTCGGCGTCGATGCCACGATCGACTTCGATCGCGAGTGCTTCGCGGGTGAACTCGTCGATCACGTTCAACATCTTCAAGGTGCGGCCATCGGCGGTCGTATCGAACTGGAAGTCCATCGCCCAGATCACGTTCGGACAAATCGGTGACATCGCGCCAACGGCTACACCGATACCGGTCAAACGCTTCTTCTTGCGCCGCTGCGGGACCCGCAGGCCCTCCTCCCGCCACAAACGCCGGATGCGCTTGTTGTTGACCTGCCAGCCGGCTCGGCGGGCCATCTTGGCTGCCCGTCGCCATCCCCAGCGAGGCCGGTCAGTGGAGAACCGGCGCAGCCAGGCACGCAACTCGGCCTCCTCAGCAGTGATTGGTGGCGGCGTCAATCGCATCGTGGAACGGTGCAGGCCCACGACCGTGCAGGCTCGGCGTTCAGACACCCCGAATCGGTCGCGCAGCACCTTGACGGCGCAGCGCTTGCGATTCGGGGTCAGAAGTTTCCCGCCGAGATCTCCTTGAGCATGTCGATGTCGAGAGCCTGGTTGGCGACCAGTTTCTTCAACCGGGTGTTCTCGGCCTCGAGTTCTTTGAGCCGTTTGGCCTCGTTGGCCTTCATGCCGCCGTACTGGGCAATCCAGCGATGCCACGTCGACTCAGCGATCTCCAGGTGTCGACACACCTCGCTGAGTTCCTGGCCGGCGCCGAGGAGTTTGTTGCCTTCGGCGAGCTTGCGGATGATCTGATCCGGCGTATGCCGCCGGCGCTTGTTCGATGCCATATCGTTTCTGATTCTTCCTTGCCCGAACACCGGGCAACAAAGTCCCATAACGACTGGACCACTACGACGGGCTCACCTCACACGGAAGGCGACGGACGAGGGTGGGGGACTTCCTAGGGCGTCGGCCGGGGCGGTGCCTCGTCGGACTCGAACCGACACCGGGCGGAATTTTGAGAGGGGCCAGGTCGAATCGGGAGAGTTCGATTTAGACCTTGTCCAGTCCGCTAGCGTGCAGGATCATCCGGTCGAACCACCGATCGGGCAGCACGCGGCGCATGAAAAGCATTGGTTTGGCGCCAGCTCCCGCGGGGTAGCGGGTGCGTGGTCTCTTGCTGGTCAGGGCGTGCACGACGGAATCGGCGACGACGTCTGGATTCGAGCCGTGTGAGGCGTGTGTGCTGATCGACTCGGCCAACGCGGCCAGCTGCGGTCCGTACCGGGACCGTCCCTCCTCGGGCAGCATGCGGAGGGTGCCTTGAGTGTCTCGTTCGAGCTTGCCGCCCATGTCGGTTGACACGTAGCCGGGTTCGATGACCGCGACGTGCACGCCGAGCGGAGCGAATTCGAGTCTCAGTACGTCACTGAGCCCCTCCAGTCCGTGCTTGGCCGCTACATAGGGCGCCATCAGCGGAACTCCGGCCTTGCCGGCCCCCGACGTGACATTGACGACCCGGCCGTGGCCTTGACACAACAACGGCAGCAGTGCCTTGGTGACTGCGAGAGGACCCACGAGGTTGACCTCGATCTGGTGACGAAATCCGTCAAGCGGAAGGTATTCCACCGGGCACGGCAGGGTGGTCCCGGCATTGTTGACCAGCCCGGCCAAGCCTGCATCTCCAACGGCAGCCGTGACCAGTTCGGTCATCGCAGCGATCGCCGGCGCATCGGTTACGTCGAGACTCACTGGCGTCAGAGCGGCGGACGCCGCGGCTCGTAACGCATCCCCGTCGGCTTCCTTGCGGACACCGGCGAACACCTGAAACCCTTTGCGATCCAACGTGAGTGCACAGGCGCGTCCGATACCGGTCGACGCGCCGGTGATCATGACAGCCTTCATGATGCGCCTCCTTCGGTGAGGGATGACAGACCGACCGCGCCGCAGAAGGCAGCGGTCATGACGTCGATAACGGTGTCTCGATCGGGGACCGACGCGCCCGCCGCTGCCAGGCGATGACGTGCCAACAAGTGGACGCTGATCGGGGAGATCAGGAGCGGAATCAGCAGAGCCAGCGGCACGTCGGCGCAATGACCCGCGTCGATCTGCCGGCCCAGCCAGGCACCGACGGTGGCCGTGATCCGGGGCAGGATCTGATCGCGAAACAGTTGCATGCCCATGCCATTCGGCTTTCCCAGGGTCTCAGCGAAAAGCGCCTCCAACACAGCTGTGTCATCGACAACGGTGTCGAACACAACGGTGTAAATTGCGCGGACACCCGTTTCGAAGTCTATGAACCACTCCGGGTGCTGCGACAGCAGTCTCTCGACCGCCGGCAGCGGGGCATGCTGTTCGAAGACGGCGGCCAGCAAGCCCTCACGGCCGCCGAACGCGATGTGCACGGAACTCGCGGCACATCCCACCCGCTGTGCAACGCCTTCGATGGTGAGCGCAGCGACCCCGTCGGCGATGATCACCTCGGCGGCGGCCGCAATTGCCCGGTCTCGCACCGCGACCCGGGCCCCGGGATCATGGCCGGCTTGGCGGACAGCCTCATCGAGCGCTTGGCGGTGTCCGATCCGGCGGTAGATGGTCGAACGCGAGACGCCCGCGCGCCGGGCGATCCGGTGCAGCGACAACTCGGCGATCGGCGTTCCGGTCTCCGCAGATTCGGCCATCGCGGCTCGGATGACCGCAGCATCCATGATTTGATACTAGAGACTAGTGTCTATAGTGTCAAGTTTCATCAGGCTGCTGCCTCGCGATTCTCAGCCACCTGGAACAGTGACGCCCCAGCCGCGCGCCGCGGGGTATCCGGTTGCGTGCGTGCAACGTCGCATCGAACTTCCGAAAGTCGCGCGTATCCGCTCACGAAACGGGTATTCCCTACAGCGCGAGTCAGTGGAGAGTTCTCATGGCCGTGACGAATCGTGGTCCGGCGACCAATCGTCTTTGCGCGCATCGAGGCGGTGCCCGATGGCAATCCGGCCGCGCGGCCTTGACGACGCTTTTCGAGAACACGTTCGTCAGACCTTCAGTCCGGGCCATGGCTCGTGGCGATGCCTTCGCACCGGGCTGTACCGGTGGCTCAACATGATTCATCGCTCAACCCTGGGCTTGTTGCGCAGGGACGCGTCATGGTCCTCGCGGTGACCACGTCGGCCGGGCACCGGTTCGGCCATGGCCTGCAGGAAAGGGGCAGTCAATGACCGAGCATATTCCGCTGAACCTACAGCGGTTCGACGGTGAGAAGGTGGTTCTGCTGCAGACCCGGAAACGCGACGGCAGCTGGGTAGACACTCCGGTCAACATTGCGGTACAGGGTGATCACGCGTATTTCCGCACTCCCGGCAAAGCCTCGAAGAACAAGCGGCTGCGCAACTTCCCCGAGGTGCAGATCCGGCCCTGCACATGGTCGGGCAAACCAACCGGCGGCCCCGCCATGACGGCGCGTGCCCGGCTGCTGTCCGGTGAGGAGTCCGAGGCGGCCGGGCGGCTGATCGACCGGAAGTACCCAGTACTACAACGCCATCTGGTGCGCCTGGCGCACAAGATCATGCGCACCCCGACGCTGCATTACGAGCTCACCGGTAGTGCGAGTAACTCGTTGGATTGAGTCTGATACGAGAGCCGACCTGGTGTAATTGCCGATGTGATGATTCGGGGTGTTGAGCCTGGGCTTGGACGAAACATCCTGTCCCAGTCACCGATTCAGGCGTCGGCCGTGGTGGTCGCCCGGTGACGTTGGTGCACCGCTCAAATACGTTCCTTACGAAGACTTGTCGCCATCGGACTAGCGATCCGGGCGTCTTCGGCCGGTACTCCCTGGAATTACGATATGCGCCTCCGCCGGCTTCCCGGCACCCCGCGGCGCGGGAATAGCCGCGCCGCATCGGGGTACACCTCCGTCGTGACCCGAAGAGCGCCTGAGCCCCGTGTCTTGTTGGACGGTCTCGCGATGGTCGAGTCGCCACGGTGGCACGAGGACCGGCTGTGGTTTCCGCATTGGGGGACCGACGAGATCATCGCGACGGATCTCGAGGGCAACGCCGAAGTGGTCGCACGCGGCGTGGCGGGCATGGGTCAATCGATTGGCTGGTTGCCCGACGGTCGGATGCTTGAGACCGGGTTCGAGCTCATGCGCTTCGACTCTGACGGATCGCGCGTGCGTCACGTAGACCTGACCCATATCACGTCCTGCATTTGGAGCGAGATGACCGTCGACGGGCGCGGCAACATCTACGTCAACAGCATCGGCTTCGACTTCGCCGAGATGGGCCAACGTGTGCAGAACCGGGCCGAGTCGGCGGTGGGTGTCATTGCGTTGATCACGCCCGACGGCGTGGCGACGCAGGTGGCCGACGCGATCGCGTTTCCGAACGGCATGGTCATCACCCCCGATAACCGGACGCTGATCGTGTCGGAGTCCTTCACCGGCACGTTGCTCGCGTTCGACATCGACGGCGATGGCCGTCTGACGAAGCGCCGCGTGTGGGCCGACGGTTTCGGTCCCGACGGGATTTGCATGGATGCCGACGGCGCGATCTGGACGTCGCCCGCCCAACCCGACATTGGCGTGGTGCGCGTACGCGAGGGCGGCGAGGTGCTCGACGAGATTGAACTCGACATCGCCTGTTTCGCGACCGGCCTCGGTGGCCCCGACGGTCGAACCCTCTTCATGATGTGCAACGACTTCAAGGGCCCTGACAAGTTCGAAGAGATGATCGCGTCGCGCACGGCCAAGGTCCTGATCGCCGACGCGCCGGCGCCGACGGCGGGATGGCCCTGAGGCAGACGGCATCGCGCTGGGAGTCGGCACGGGCGACGGGCTCCGCCGTCGTAGGCGTAACCCACCCGGATGTCGTGCGTCCCGGGCGGCAGTGCGGCCGGGCTTCCACTTTGAATCTGTGTTCGGGTAATGCGATGCGGCATAGGCGAATACCGGCCTTCAGTAGGTACAAGCTATTTCCGCCAAACCAGCCGCCCGGCGACACGATCATGCCCTCGGCGCCGTCGGTCGGAATCGTGACCGTTCCGGTGATCGACGCAGCACGCCTCCGACCGGGTTCGCCGACGACGACACCGCTGAACGTTTCGGACTCGCTTTCCTGCGGTCGGAATCCAGTTGAAACCCAGACCATCTGGGGATTGATTACGCTAGTCAGATTGGGTTGAGAGGCAATGCGCGACAAGCAATTTCAGCCTCGTCCGATTGCGATTCAAGTGGTCGCAGGGTTCAAATCCTGTCAGCCCGTCGCGCCAGCGGCATTTGATTCAGTGTCATCAACGGCCCGGAATCGCCGCACCTGGGGCCGATGACCAAGACTCACGCGATGTGTGGGCTCGACGCGTTGATTGACCGTCGCTGCCTCGCGATGTTTCCGCCACGACGAAGTCCTGTCGTTCGTGGTAGCGATCGCGGATGTCGTCGTATCTAAGTCTTTTGCAGATTCGCCGTCCGACGTTGGTGCGGTGTCGGTGTCGTCACCACTGATTCCAGCGGTCTTGTCCGCGGTCGTCAGGGATTGCAGTCCCTTCTCGGCCTCGTCTGAGTACTGAGGTTCGTCAGAAGCGAGACCGGTGGATTGCTGTTTAATCATCGCGGTCCGCGACGCGATGCGATTCGGTACGGCCCCTGAGAACTGGGCGGTTGACTGATCGTCTTGCTCGTCCACGACGTCGGGATCGGTGACCGGAACCTTCCAACCCAGGCGCTGAGAGACTCGCTCCTGCAGTTCTCGCGGGGTCGGGACGGGCCTACCCGCAGCGATGGCCTGCTCCCCGGGCATGGGGACCGGTACCAGTCTGCTTAATGCAGTGTCGAACTCGGTGGGCACCGGCAAGCCCAGATCGCGCAGCATCATGCCCCAGGGGTTGCCGCCATCCAAGACGACGTAGGTGGTGTTCTCGACCGTCCACTCGGCCGTTTCCTCGTAGTCGTTGATGTCATCGTTGAGGAACGCGTGCACATAGAACCCCGGCACGAGGTAGAAGATCGTGGACACCGGGTGTGCGATCGGATTGCCCACCCCGCAGGTCGCGTCGCCCCGCACGCAGTAGGAGATCACCTGAATGCCACCGGTATCGGCGGGGTCGCGGTCGCCGTTGGTGTACATGCCCGGCAGAAAACTTGGGACGACGTTCTCCACGCCGGTGTTCGGGAAGCGAGAGTCGGCGCCGATGACGACAGTGATCTTGTCATCAGTGATGAGGCCGTTGCGGTGAATGAGGAAAGCAGCATTCATCGCAACTGGAGCACTCTGCGAGTACCCGTTGAGAATCAGTGCCTGGTTGGGGTTCGCCCGGTAAGCGTCGGTCGCCGCCCTCACGGCGTCATCTGTTCCGATGTCGACAGATTCGTTGAACGTTCCCTGTCCCGCAAGATTGACCGGCACGCCCGCCACGGAGAATCCGAAGGCCGCGGGATAATTGTCGTAGCCTGCGTCGGCGCCAATGACGATGAATGTCGGGTTGTAGTAGACAGGATCGTCGGGGTCCGCGGAGTCATAGAACCCGATATCGCGACTCCGCTTGAGCTGATCGGCACCATCGTAGTCAGTGGTGCCCGGCACCAGGATCACTGTTGCGTTCTCGCCCAGCTTGGCGGGGAGCCACGAGGGCTTGATCCGCGTTCCGGGTTGATCGACGGATACCGGCGCATCGAAGTCGGGCAGCTGGATCGGTCCAATGCCCAGTGCGTGCGCGGAACCGGGTTGAAAGAACGGACCGATAACGACAACAGCGGCGAACATCAGCAGTAATCGGCGCACAGTGACCTCGGATCCTCCAGAAACTATCTGAGATTAGCTGACAGCCGGCTGCACGTGCCGTCGGGCGCCCACTGGGCTGGTCGGCGGAGGTTTACCCTCGCCGGCGATCGTTGAGCGCTTTTGCCGCTGTGGACACCTTCATGACCAGACGACGCTCGCGATTCCTGACTTGAACGAAGTGGTAGTGGGAGCCTGACCGGTTCTGCGGACGGTTCGTTTGTGGCAGTTGAGTATTGCGTAGTGGCTGGCAGGATGGTTAGTCGTGGCGCGGACGTGGTTGTCGATTCGGGTGGATCTGATCAGCGGTCATGGTCAGGATTTCTGGCCTCGGCCGGGTCGGATCTTCGCCGCCGCCCGTTCCCACAAGTTCAGTCAGCTTGCTGACGCCATCGATACCGCGTTCGCCCGGTGGGACCGTTCGCATCTGTACAAGTTCGAGTTGGCCGATGGCCGGCTGATCGGACAGGCCGAGTTCGATGACTTCGACGTGGGCTTTATCGACGGTGCCGCGACCAAATTGTCGACGTTGTCCTTGGGTGAGCAGTTCGTCTATGAATTCGACTTCGGCGATTGTTGGACCCATCTGTGCACGGTGGGGCCCGTACGGATCGACCCGGAATCGGAGCTAGGGCTCGTTCCGCGCTCACCGTTGCCGTATTGGGGGTGGGGGGCGATCCCAGACCAGTACGGCCGCCGCTGGGACAGCGACGACGGGGACAGCCCCGAGCCGCCGAATCCGGGTTTGGCCGATCTGCCGCCCCTGCAGCCGTGGTGGGGGCCGCGGGCGCCGGATTAGGCCGCCGATTCGGCGCCGTCGTCGGTGTGGTGTTCGTAGGCCACCGGTGACAGGTCCCCAACGCTGGAATGGCGTCGCCGCGGGTTGTACCACGCTTCGATCCCACTCGAAGATGGCTTGGGACAGTTGATGTTTGGTCTCCCACCGTGCGGTGTCGAGCAGTTCACGCTGCATCATCGCGGCTTTGCCTAGCGCGTCGAGAAGCACCGCTCGCCAGATCCGCGACCCCGCGGCGACTTCTCGATCGCCAGGCGGGCGATCACGTATCCGGGTATGCGGGAATAGCCGTCAGCCATCGATCCCGAGAGGCCGTCGTCGTTGCGTACTGCCTCGGTGGGCCAGATGGCGCAACAGGCGCGGACTTTCTGTTCGCCGATAAGGGTCCACGCGTAGACGTGCGCGACTCCGCTGCGCTCCGCGCGACGGGCATGGGCGATGAGCCAGGTATTCAGCGACTCATAACCGCAGTCGAATCCTTACAACGTGTGAGCGTCAGTGAGTCGCGCGGTTCGATCCGCTAGTGCTCAGTGAGCGTGGCGACGAGCAGGTCCGCCAGTCGATTTCCCGCGGCTAAGTCTAGTGTGCTGAGGCGGTGTCGCAGGCCGAGATGCATGGTGCCCCCAACGGTTATCACTCCAACCGACACCGCTGCAGCGCTCCAATACGGTGGCGTGAAGTAGAACTCGCCGGGCTGGTCGCCAAAGAACGACGCCAGCTCTTTCGGCCTGCCGAGATTGGACACCACGGCGGTATCGACGAATCTGTTCCCGGTGAGCCTGAGCAGGTTCGGCATACGCCTCTTGACGCCGAGCGGGAGGGGGGAGATCAACCGCAGCAGGTCTTGCGTGCCGCCCGCCCGAGCTGCGCGCCGGATCGGGGCCGTTTGCTTGGCAACGGCTTTGGCTGCGGATGCAAGATCGGTTCGATTTCGGCGCATCGTCGACACGCTGACGTAGGAGAACATGTTGCTGACGACGTCGGTCGACCATGCGGGGGGCCTGAGGTTGACGGGCATGAACGACATGATTTTGTTCGCATCGTCGTTGTGTTGTCGGTTCCATTTTTCGATCGCGATGCCAACCGCGCCGATCAGCATGTCGTTGACCGTCGTGCCCTCCGGCCTCCGGGCGTTCAGCTCAGCGAACTGCTCGGCCTCGATTGTGCGGTGAGCGAAACCAGATCCCGTCCGGTTGTCTGTGGAGTCCGGCGCTACCCGTGCTGGCGGTATTGCGGCGTCTTTCAGCTTGCGTCCACCTTCTAGGGCGCGCCCCGCCAACTCACGAAAACTCTTGGGGCGCAACTGCCTCTTGAGATCTCTGGCCTCTTCGAGGGATACCGGCGACGGGGGTTCGGGCTTCCCCCGGTATGCATCGGTGATCGACCGGAGCAGCCGCAGAATGCCGATGCCGTCCAGTGCGGGATGAGCCGCGTTGATTTGGACCAGGTCGCCGTGCGGTCGGCGGGCGACTTGGACACGAAACTGCGGCGCTTCGTGCGCCGGGAACGGAGGTGAATAGAAGTCGGTGCGCAGGCGGACCAGAGTTGTGTCATCGGGGCAGTCGACAACGGGGATCGGCATGGGGACCAGGTCGTCGACAACTTCCCAGTAGTCGAACATGTCGCGGGCCTCCGCGAGCACCAGGCGTGAGCGCGCAATGGGGTGAGCCATGCACGCGGTGTGGACAGCCGCCTCGAGTTGCGCAGGATCGATCCGCTGCGGGTCCCCGATCTCCACCTGGATGTTCCATGGATCGGAGGCCGACTCGAGATGAAGGATCGCTTCGTCTCCCCACGTCAGGGGAAGCGTTTGGGTCATCCGTAACTCCGGTCGTCGCAGCGGTGTTGCCACTGATCAAAACCTGCGGTCACATCGCTCGTGGCGATTTCACCGATCTGACCCGAGGCAGTCGTTGACGACACGCCCTACACGCGCAAACCTGCGACAGATCAGCGCCCCGCAGACAGCGCCATCGGCGAAGACCATTCGCCGATGGTTTCCGTGGGTTACCGGCCGCCCGACAGGCCTTTTGAAGGCTGGGTGCCGTCACTGAAGACCGCGCAGACGTGGCGCCAGCCAAGTGATAAAAGACTTCGGTCGACGCTTCGGTTGAGGCCTCTGTGCTTGGCGTGACCACTGGGTGACGATAAATCCAGTCCCACGATTGGATGCATGGCTGCTGATAGGCGGCTAGTGGGACGGGCTTCATTCGATCGATCGGGAGATGAAAATTGCCGGCAATGTGGAGTATCGGACGCATCAAAGCGCGTCACTCGGGGAAATCCCTCGACGTATCAGGAGCGTCAATAGACGGCGGAGCCCGCATCATTCAGAACCACGAGATCGATGGCCGCGCCAGCCAATTGTGGTTGTTCGAACCGGTGCCGAACAGCACGCCCTTTCGGATAGTCAACCAGCATTCCCGCAAGGTCCTGCAAGTCGTCGACCTACACGGAGAGGCGCTGCCGCTGACGCAGGAGGCCAAGCAACTGGGAGACGCCCGACAGCTGTTCACCTTCCGCGACCACTCGCAGAAGAACTTCTTCCTAAGCCCGATCCTGCGCATCTTCGACGATCCGGTGTTAGACGTTCACGGCGGGAGTGTGGAAGACGGTGCCGGGGTCATCGTGTTCCCCAGAAAACCCGAAGGCATCGACAACCAGCTGTGGCAATTCATCGCCGAACCCGACGGGGGCACACCACAAGAGCTCGGATTATGTCTGCGCTGTCGGACTCGTCCCCCTGGTGAACCGACGTGCAGCAAGTTTCTGGGTAAGCCCGTCAGTGGGCGAACTCTCTGCACGCGATCGTTCTGTCGGCACCCGGCGGTCGAACACGAGTAGCCCTCGCCTCGATTCTCTCGAGCCCTTACCACGCAGGTAGGAAAATCTTCCCTTCTTCGCAGTGGAATCTGGCTTGTGGGCGATTACCGAAGCACCGTTGAATCCGGAGTATTTCCTCTCAACAACTCGACACCACCCCACTTGAGAGGAACACACGATGACCGCTTCAACCGCCCGCAAGCTGCCCCGCTTCAAGTACGCCGCAACGCTCCTCGGCGCCATGGCCTTTCTCGCCCTCGCCCCGGCGACCGCCCACGCCGTCGACAACGATCCGACCCCCGGCGGTGGCGGGTGCACCTACACCGATGCCGACGGTTATCCCGTGCCGATCGATGACGGCCAGGACGTTTTCGTCGACGGGAAGATCGTCAGCTGCCGCGGCGGAAAGATCGTCATCACCACTGCGCCGAAGAAGAACGCCGGCACCGTGCGGCCGCCAATCTTCGACCACAGGGCCCCGGTGCTTGCCCAGCCCTGACACCGCCACCCAATCAGTCGGCCCGCCTCCCTCAGGGGTGGCGGGCCGAACTGTCACTTCGGCGGGGCCGGGCTCATTGAGTTGATGTAGTAGGTTTCCCGACCGGTCGGGTATCCGCCGCCGTCGGTAGCGATATGCACGTGGTCGTAGTGGTTGGCGGTCTCGTTGCCGTAATCCGCCGTCCAGCTCGGAGCACCGATGCCTGGGTAGAAGCCCTGCCTCCAGATCACATGAATAACGCCCCAGCGCTTGGCATTCGCCAGCGCGAGGCCGGCGATCTGGTTGCCGAGCTCGATGCCCTCCTCGGAGTGGTGGTTCGGAATCATCACGTCGATCGCCAACCCGTTGGGATGCCAACGCAACGGATCCTGCCGGGCCCCGCCGATGGTGGTGATCTCGGGAAACATCACGCTGATCGCGCGCGCCACCCATATCGTGTGGATCTGCAACCCTTGCTCAGGGGCGCGGCCGACAGGCAGCGCGAACGATGCTGCCTGATTGGCGACGGGCGCACTCGCCGCGATCAATTCCGGCGCAGCCGGGGCTTCGGCGGGTGGCGCGCTGGACGGCACAGGCGCCTGGGACGGCGGAGGCGCCGGGACAGCTGCTGGAGTTTTGGTGTCTGTGCCCTGGTCGTAAATCATGACGGCGGAGACGGCGACCGAGGCCACGACGACCAACAAGCGGCCCCGTCCATCGGCTAACCATCCCCTGCCCACGGAGGCAGCTTACTTTTACCGCCGTCGCTGTATGGGGAGCTTCGCATTTGCGAGTGGCCGGGCTTTCGGCACGATCGACGGGCTCTGCGAGGGCGACACGTAGTCCTACTCAACCGCGTGCGGCCGCCACCCGGCATCCTGGTTTCATGCCGCTCACCTCGTCCGTCCCCGATGCCGGCACGATAGCCGAAGCCACCAAGCCCGACCGGGACCGCGCCGTCGACGTCGCTCGCCTTGCCGCACTGGTCGTCGTGATGTTCGGCCACTGCGCACTGCTGCTGGCCACGATCGATTCGGGCGGCTTGCGCATCGGCAACCTGCTCGGCGAAATGCCCGCCCTCGCCCCGATCACGTGGGTCGTACAGGTGATGCCACTGTTTTTCCTCGCGGGCGGTGCCGCGGGCGCCTACGGCTGGCGGGAAGGGACGCAGTGGGGCACCTGGTTGGTCGCCAGGGCGCAGCGGCTGTGTCGGCCAGTCTTCTGGTATCTCGCCTTCTGGACCGTCGCTCTTCTGGCGGCGGCCATGAACCTCGGCGCGGACTCAGCGGCAGGCCTCGGCAGGGAGTGCGTCGCTCTGCTGTGGTTCCTCGGGGTCTATCTCGTGACACTTGCCTTCGTTCCGGCGCTCACGCGGATGCGTACAGGACGCGCGGTCGCCGTCGTCATCGGAGCGCTCCTCGCGTCGGCCGCCCTGATCGACGGTGTGCGCATCGCGACCGGCGTGCCGGTGTCCGGCGGCGTCAACTTCGTGATCGTCTGGCTGATCCCCGTGGTGATCGGCGTCGCCTACGCGCGTCGGCTGATTGGTGTCGTCGCCGCACTGACGGTGGCCGCGTCAGCGCTCGGCGCGCAGGTACTGCTGGCCATCTCCGGCCCATACGAGGTCTCACTGGTCGTCACCGGAACGGAACACATGTCGAACGTGTCCCCGCCGACGCTGTTGCTCGCCCTGCACTGCACGTGGGTGTCCTGCGCATTCGTGGCCGTCGCGGACCCCGTGCGGCGATGGGCGCAACGGCCTCGGGTGTGGCAGGCCGTCGTGGTGGGCAACGGGGGAGCGATGACGCTCTACCTCTGGCACATCCCGGCGATCGCGATCTGCACTATCTCGCTGCATGCGATGGGACTCGATGCATATAGCGTTGACGCACAAGGATTTTGGTGGCTGCTCGCGCTGCGGGCGGTGGTGTTCGCAATCGTGATGGCAGCGATGTTCTTCCTGCTCTCGCCGCTCGAGCATCGGCGGCTTACGTGGTGGGACAACGCCATTCGGGCCACCGGCATCCGGTCGACCGCTGCTGGTGTGTTGATCTGCGTCGCCGGCGTAGCGCTCGTCCTGCTGGCAAAGAATGGACTGGACGGGCCCGTCGGCTACACATGGCTCGGGTGCTTTCTCGCTGCGGCGGTGGCCGCGCGCGCGAGCGCCAGCGGCCTGCCGTGAGCTAGAGCCGACCCGCCACGAAGGTGGCTGCCTCGCCGACCATTCCGTTCACCGGATAGAGGGCGTGCGCGAAGCTCGGGCCGCCACCGGGGGTGCCGTCGCAGATCGTGTCGCCTTGTGCGCACAGCTGGATCGTTTTGCCCGCGAAGGCCGGCCCGATCGTAATCGGCGGCGCGCCGTACTGGCTCGTCCATGCCTCCGACGGCTTACCGAAGAGCGCGACCGCGGCGACATGGTCGGCGACCGCCGGAGTCAGGGGCGTCGGCACAAGCGCTGCGGGGACCCCCGATGGCACTTCGGCCGAGGTGACGAAGCCGGCCACGGCGGCACCCTGGGAGTAGCCGCCGAGCACCATGCGGGTGTTCGGGCAGCTGGCGGCCATCGACTCGATGTGACCGCTCGCGTCCCTGATCCCCTCGACGACCGTTGCCGCAAACGCCACGGGGTCGCCGAAATCGCTGCTCGCCGGGTAGTTGACCGGGTAGACGCCGACGGACCTGTCGCCCGCGTCCGTCCGCACCGCGTCGACGAAAGCCTGGCCAACACCGCCGACGCCCGGCGGCTCCGCCGTGCCACGGGCGAAGATCACCTCGACGTCCGGACACGGCTGGGCCGACGCGGCCGGAACTGGCGCGCCCGCAAGTGTGGCCCACGTGGCCGCCACCGCGACGCCCATCAGACTGCTGACTTTCATCTGCCCTCCCCGGATCGATGCGCCGGGAATACCCAAACTCCGCGTCGTCTATATCCGGCTTGCGGCGAAGGCAGCCGCGTCGTTGACCATCCCCGTCTGAACATAGGCGCCGTGAGCCCGCATGTCCCAGCCGCCCTGGAAGCAGATCGGATCGTTTGGCACGCACATCTCGATCGTCTTGGCCCTGTAGAGCGGGCCGACCGAGGGCAGCGGACCCGCGGACAGGCTATCCGCGAAGGTGCTCCTCGCAGCGCCGAACTCGGCGGCGGCCGCAACGTTGTCGGCGACGTCGGGCGGCATGGAGGTGGTGGCCAGATCGACCACCGCCGCGCCCTGCGAATATCCGCCGAGCACCATCCGAGTGTTCGGGCAGTCGACTGCCATCGCCTGCACGTGTGCGCTCATATCCTGGCTACCTGCGGGCGTGCTCGTGCCGAAATCGTTGCTGGCCGGGTAGTTGACCGCGTACACGCCGACCGAGCGGCCACCCAGCTGTGAGCTGAGCGAGTCGACGAACGCCTGTCCGACGCCACCGACGCCGGGTGGCTCGGTGGTGCCGCGGGCGAAGGCGATTTCGACATCGGGGCACGGCGCGGCGCCGGCAACGGGCACGACGATCAGGAATAGGGGTACTGCTCCGGCCGCCGCCACGACCGCACCGATGATGCGGTTGACCCGGCCTGCGCACTTGATCCTCATGTTGATATGTCGCGCGACGAGCCGAGGACGTTAGGCGACTGATCCCGCGATGTTTAGGCAGACCGCTTCCAGGAAACGAGACTGTTAGTCTCGTTTTGACTTGCCCGCATGTGCGCCGACCAAGGGAGAAGGTCGATGACCGAGTCCGCCATCCGGTCGGGTCCCCGCCCCGTCGCCACCTTCGCCAGGGGCTCGAAAGTGCGGCGTGGGTGGACCCTATTCGTCGCCTGCGCAGGCGTGGCCATGGTCGTCGCGTCGATGGTGGCCCTCAACACCGCCCTTGGCGACATCGCGGTGGCAACCGGGGCGACGCAGACGCAGCTCACCTGGATCGTCGACAGCTACACGCTTATGTTGGCGTGCCTTTTGCTGCCCGCCGGTGCGATCGGGGACCGCTATGGCCGCCGGACCGCGCTGCTGGTCGGCCTCGCCATCTTTGCGGGTGCCTCCTTCGCGCCGCTGGTCCTCGGCAGCCCGGTGCAGATCATCATTGCCAGGGCGCTCGCCGGCGCCGGTGCGGCGTTCGTCATGCCTGCGACGCTGTCGCTGCTGACGGTGGCCTATCCACCGGAGGCCCGCACCAAGGCGGTCGGCGTGTGGGCGGGTGTGGCCGGGTCCGGCGGAATCTTCGGCCTGCTCGGTACCGGCGTATTGCTGCGGGTCTGGGAATGGCAGTCGATCTTTTGGACGTTCGCCGGGGCGGGGCTTGCGCTCTTCGTGCTCGCGCTGACCATCGCCGAGTCGCGTGAGGGTGACGCGCCACCGCTCGATGTGCCCGGCGCGGTGACGATCGGCGCGGCGGTCGCCGTGTTCGTGTTCGGCATCCTGCAGGCGCCGGAACACGGATGGACGGATCCGCGGGTGTACGGCTGCCTCGCCGCGGGCGTGGCGCTCGCCTTGGTGTTCGGCCTGATCGAGGTCCGCCGTCAGCACCCGCTGCTCGATGTGCGCCTGTTCCGCGATCCTGAGTTCGGTACCGGATCGGCGACGATCACCATGGTCTTCCTCGGCACGTTCGCCCTCTTCTATCTCGTCACGCAGTTCGTCCAACAGGTGATGGGCTACACGCCGTTGGCGACGGCGATCGCGCTTGCTCCGCTGGCGGTGCCGCTCCTGACGTTCTCGTCGCTGTCGTCCTGGTATCTGCCCAAGGTCGGCTTGCGCGCCGTGGTGTTCGTGAGCATGGTCCTGGTGTCGGTCGGCTTCATCTGCATGTGCACGCTGACATCCGACTCGACCTACCTGGATGTGCTGTGGCCGCTGTTGATCATCAGCTCGGGCTTCGGATTGTGCACCGCGCCAACGACATCGGCGATCATGACAGCCGCGCCCGACGCCAAGCAGGGCGTTGCGTCGGCAGTCAACGACGCCACCCGCGAAGTGGGCGGCGCATTGGGCATTGCCATAGCCGGGTCGATACTTGCCAGCAGCTACAGCCACGCCATCGGCCCCGCGCTGACACCTTTCCCGGCAGCCGTGCGCGGGCCGGCTTCGGATTCACTTGCGCAGGCCCTTGCGGTTGCCGACCGGCTCGGCCCGCAGGGCAATCAGCTGGCCGAGGCGAGCAAGACCGCGTTCGTCGACGCCGTCAACTCGTCCTACGTCGTGATGGCCGCCATCGTCGGCGTCGCGGCCGTCGTCGTTCCCCTGTTCGCGCCGGGACGTGACGGCAGGCAGCTGCGCGTCGTCCGGCGTCTCAAGCGGCGCGCGGCGTGAGCCGGAACACCGGGATCTTCCGTCCCACTCGCGCGGTCTTGGTTCGGTAGTCGGCAAAGAGAGCGAAGTACCGCTCGGCGAGCGCGAACAGCCGGGCGTAGGAGTCCGGATCAGTGACCTCTTCGGCGCGGAATGCCTCGTCGCCGAGTTCACAGTCGGGATGCGCGATCAGGTTGTAGTACCACTGCGGGTGCTTGCCGTCCCCGTAGTTCGAGGCCATGACGACCACATCGCGCCCGTCGTGGAAGTAGGCGACCTGCGTCGCGCGGAGCTGACCGCTCCTCGCTCCGATCGTCTTCAACGTCGCGGAAGGAACATTGAACATTCCCAAGCTCACGCGCCCGCTGCTGATCCGTCCGAGCCAGGGGTCGAGCTTCGGCGCCACGTGTCTGGCCAGGAAATCCCCGAACCGTGAACGCGACGATCTGTTCAGCACGCGGGTGACGGCCGAGGGTTGTCTGGTTGGGTCAACGTGACGCAAAGGCACAAGAAGACCTTAAGCCGGGCCAACGCCCCGGTACGCTAACCGTCGAAGGGCCGGTCCAAAGTGGAGGGGACGAACATGAAGCTGATGGCAGTACTCGCACTGGCCTGCGGTATCACCGCCGCGCCGATGATGGCCGCAGGCACGGCTTCTGCCGACCGCGGAGCGTGCGACGGCGTGGACTGCGTCCCTTACGTGGACCGGAACATCGTGGCGACGGACCATTGCTCCTTCTCGTCCAGGTATCCGTTCGGGTTGGATGCGAAGGGCAGCACCTTCGGCTGCGCCGCGTCGAACAAGTGGGTTCCGATGGCTCCCCTGATCGGTGTGCGCAGCGTCCAGGCGCCGTGCGACCCGAATGTGCCCGCTTCGGCGCAGTCACCCAATGGTCAACCGCTGAACTGTCAGGGTGGGGCGTTCGCCTTCGGCTTCGGCCCGCTTTATTACGCCCCGTTTTGACCGGCCGCGCGGCCAGCGGTGACATCTGGCGGTGAACGTCGACCATTGGGACAAGCCTGCGCAGTAGGCCGTTAACCGCCGTTGGTGACTGGGTTCGACGACAGCGTGATGAAGCCGCCGTTGATCCACACACCCCATCGTCCGCCCCAACCCGCAGTCCACACCACGGGGTGTCCGTTCCAGAACTCGGCCGGCTTCCGCGGCGCCCAGGACGGCACGGGGTCGCCCACCGCAGCCTCCGGCGGGTTGGGCGGGGGCGGCGGGTCGGCGCCTGCGGGAGCCGCGCCGAAGCTGATGACGCCGGCAGCGAGCCCGCAGGCGACCGCGAGGGTAGCCACGCTGGTCCTTCTGCAGGTCATGTCCAGTCCCAGACCGTCGGATCGTTCGGCGGGTAGTTCATGCAGACATCGGTGCCGTGTGCGGCGACGCCCTTGTTGTTGAAGAACAGCTTCGCCCAGTTACCCCAGTGGGTTGCCATCTGCTCGTAGTAGACGTTGGTCGCGGTGTCCTCGGAGTACTGGCGTCGTCCCGCATAGTCCAGCGAGAAGAACCAGTAGATGCGGTCCCGCGCAGCGTCCTGAACGTCGACAGGCCTGTTGTGGTAGTCGATCATGTAGCGCTGGTAGTAGATCGGGTCGGTGTCGCGCGTCGCCGCCATGTACTGGTCGACCGTGCAGGTGGTCTTGAGAATCCGGTTCGGGATCGGATAGTCGTCTGACGCATCCGCCGACGCGACGGCCGGAATCGTCATCGCGACCATGCTCACCGCGGCCGTCACGATGCTCGCCTTACCCCACATCGCTTCTCCCTTCAACTATTGCTCTGCCGCCAACGGTGGTCCCGTCGGCGCGAGCGGCGTGTCAGCGCCCGGCGCGGGTTGCGCCGTCTGCGTCAGAATCGACAGTTTCTCGGGACAGTAAGTCCGGTAGGCGGCGCCGAGGAACTGATAGGTCTGCTCCGTCGTGGTGTCCTTGTCCAGCTGCCGTTTGACGAACTGGGCCGACGCGTTGGCATCGTGATCGAGATTGTTCCACAGCCGCTTGCACGCGATCTTGCCGATCCACGCGTTGTAGTCCTTCTCGCCGTAGATGCCGTAGATGTGCAACTCGTTGTAGAAGTCGGTGTCGGGATCGGCATGTGCGGGCGCCGCGACGGCGACCAACGGCACCGCCAACGCAATCGCCGTCAAGACGGTCGAAGCCAGCCGTTTGGTCTTCATCATCACCTACCTAGTGGTCTTATTGGACCCGTTGAACTTTCGTCGCCCACGAGGCGAGTGGGGACGGCGCTGACCGTGTCGGTCGTCAGCTGGGGCCACGGCTCCGGAACAGGACGCTGGCGAACCCGTTGCGGCCACCAGAACCAACGGCCGAGCAGCGCGGCGATCGACGGCGTCATGAACGATCGGATCACCAAGGTGTCGAACAGCAGGCCCAAACCGATGGTGGTGCCGACCTGCCCCACCACGCGCAGGTCGCTGACCACCATCGACATCATGGTGAAGGCGAACACCAGCCCGGCCGACGTCACCACCGATCCCGTTCCACCCATCGACCTGATAATGCCAGTGTTGATGCCCGCGTGGATCTCTTCCTTGAACCGTGAGACCAGCAGCAGATTGTAGTCCGATCCCACGGCCAGCAGGATGATGACCGACATCGCGATGATCATCCAGTGCAGGTGCAGGCCGAGGATGTACTGCCATATGAGCACGGACAGTCCGAACGATGTGCCCAACGACAACAGTACCGTTCCGACGATGACGGCCGCCGCGGCTACCGAACGCGTCAACAACAACATGATGATGAAAATCAGGCACAGCGACGAGATTCCGGCGATCAGCAGGTCGAAGTTCGAGCCGTGCTGCATGTCCTTGTAAGTGGACGCGGTGCCGGCGAGGTAGATCTTCGAGCCCTCCAGCGGCGTGCCCTTGATGGCCTCGAACGCCGCATTCTTGATCTTGTCGATATGCGAAATACCTTCCGGCGTCGCCGGATCGTTCTCGTGCGAGATGATGAAGCGGACTGCCTTGCCGTCGGGTGAGACGAACATCTTCAGGCCGCGCTGGAAGTCGGGGTTGTCGAATACCTCGGGCGGCAGATAGAACGAGTCGTCGTTCTTGGACGCGTCGAACGCCTGGCCCATCGCAGTCGAGTTCTCCTGCAACGCGGCCATCTGGTCCTGCATGCCCTTCTGACTCTGATACATCGTCAGCATCATGGTCTTCATGGTCCGCATCGTGGAGATCATCTCGGGCATCAGCGCGGTCAGCTGAGGCATCAACAAGTCGAGGTGCTCCAACTCGGGCACGAGTTGCTGGACGTCGTCGGTCAGGACGTCGATGCCATCGAGGGTGTCGAAGATGGACCGGAGCGAATGGCAGACCGGAATGTCGTAGCAGTGCGGTTCCCAGTAGAAGTAGTTGCGGATGGGACGGAAGAAGTCGTCGAAATCGGCTATGTTGTCGCGCACTTCGCTGATGTCGACGGCCATGTTCTTGGTCTTCTCCACCATGTTGTGCGTGGTCTGCGACATCTCCTGGGTCAGAGCCTGCATCTTCTCCATGGTGGCGATGGTCTTGTCCATCTCGGCCGCCTGGGTCAGCATGTCGGCCATCCGGGCCTGCATGTAGTCCTGGTTCATCTGCTGAGTGGTGCCCTGCATGCTGATCTGGAACGGGATCGACGTGTGCTCGATCGGCGTGCCGAGCGGTCGCGTAATCGCCTGCACGCGGCCGATGCCGGGGATGTGGAAGACGTTCTTCGCGATTCGGTCGATGACGAGCATGTCGGCCGAGTTGCGCACGTCGTGGTCGGTCTCGACGAGCAGCAGTTCGGGGTTCATCCGCGCCTGCGGGAAGTGCCGATCGGCGGCCGCGTAGCCGAGATTGGCCGGGATGTCGTCCGGCAGGAATTCGCGGTCGTTGTAGCTCGGCACGTAGCCGGGCAGGGCGAGCAAGCCGACAAGCGCAAGGGCGATGGTGGACACCAGGATCGGTCCGGGCCAACGCACCACCGCGGCGCCGATCTTCCGCCAGCCTCGGGTCCGCAGCACACGTTTGGGATCGAGGAGGCCGAAGCGGGTGAGGATCGTCATCAGCGCGGGGGCCATCGTCAGCGCCGCGATGGTCGCCACCAGGATGCCTACCGCCAGCGGTATCCCCAAAGTCTGGAAATACGGCAGCCGGGTGAAGTGCAGGCAGAAAGTGGCGCCCGCAATCGTCAAACCGGATCCCAGAATGACGTGCGCGGTGCCGTGATACATGGTGTAGAAGGCGGTTTCGCGATCCTCGCCGTTGGCACGCGCCTCCTGATACCGGCCGATGAGGAAGATGCCGTAGTCGGTGGCCGCCGCGATCGCCAGCGTGGTGAGCAGATTTACGGCGAACGTCGAGAGCCCGATGATGTTGTAATAACCGAGGGTCGCGACGATTCCGCGCGCCGCCGCAAGCTCGATGAACATCGTCACCAGCACGATCAGCACGGTCATGATCGAGCGGTAGACGAACAGCAGCATCAAGAAGATCACGGCGATGGTGATCATCGTGATCAGCCTGATGCTTTTGTCGCCCGCGTGATGCTGGTCGTTGGTGAGAGCGGCCGGGCCGGTGACATAGGCCTTGATGCCCGGCGGCGGCGTCGCGCTTTTGACGGTGTCGCGCACGGCTGCTACCGACTCGTTGGCGATGCTTTCGCCCTGGTTGCCGCGCAGGTACAGCTGGACGTAGGCGGCTTTACCGTCAGCACTCTGCGAGCCCGCTGCAGTCAGCGGGTCGCCCCAGAAGTCCTGGATGTGCTCGACATGTTTCTTGTCCGCCTCGAGCTTGTCGATCAGCCCGTCGTAGAACTTATGGGCGTCGTCGCCGAGCGGCTGGTCGCCCTCGAGGACGACCATTACCGAGCTGTTGGAGTCGAACTCCTTAAAGGTCGTGCCGACCCGCTGCATCGCCTGCATTGACGGGGCGTCATTGGGTGCCAGCGACACCGCGTGCGCTTCGCCGACCTTCTCCAGCTGCGGGGATATCACGTTGACCAGAACCACCAGGGCCAGCCAGCCAAGCACGATCGGCACGCAGAAGAGGCGGATGAAGCGCGGGATCATCGGATGCGCGCCGACGTGGGTGTTGCTCATGCGGTTACCTCGCAGGCTCGGTTCCCGCATTCTGGGCTGTTGATTCGCTCGCAAGCCTCGCTCATGCGGTTACCTCGCAGGCTCGGTTCCCGCATTCTGGGCTGTTGATTCGCTCGCAAGCTTCGCTCATGCGGACTTCACCAGGCAGAAGGTCTGGGCATTGAGGCCGTCGGTCGTCTTCTCGTCCTTCACCACACCGTCCACGGTGATTCGGCAGCTGATGCTGTCACCGTCGCCCTGCGCGACGATGTTGGGGCTGGCGGCGGGGGCGGTGGTCGTCAGCGTCAGTGACCAGGGCAGCGCCACGTTCTCCGCCTTCTGCGGCTGCGCGTCCAGGTCCAGATAGTTGATCGTTGCCGTCGCGCCGGGCTGTCCGAAGATCTCGTACTTCACTTCCTTCGGATTGAACGGCGCCGGGTCGTTGACCAGCCCTGCGCCCGGTCGAGTGAGCTCGGTCTTGCCGAAGACGCCGCGAAGCCGGTCGACCATGAAGATCGCGATGAGGACCACCGCCAGAACGATGAGCGGGATCCAGATGCGTTTGAGCAGCTTCAACATTGAAAGCCCTGCCCTAACACCGCCCGACCCATTCGAATTTCTCCTAAGATGTTGGTCCGTACTTAACTTAGCCCATATAACTTCTGTTGGCGCAACAGGCTAGCGCAAATGTTCATGGCTTTCGGCATAGCGACACCCTGACCGGCGGGTGCTCCGGCTCGCCGACCTGGCGAACCCCAACGCGCCGATCGGGGGACTGGGTTCTTGGAGGGCTACGACAACCGTTCGCGCAGTTCGCGTTTGAGCACCTTGCCGTAGCTATTCTTCGGCAGTTCGTCGATGAATTCGTACCGCTTGGGTCGCTTGAAGCGGGCGATTCGGTCGAGCAGGTGGGCATCCAGATCGGCAGGCCCGACCTGGCCGACGATGAATGCCACCACGACCTCTCCCCACTCCTCATCCTTGGCGCCGACCACCCCGGCCTCCACCACGCCCGGGTGTTCGAGCAGCGCCTCTTCCACTTCCCGTGGGTAGATATTGCTGCCGCCGCTGATCACCACGTCTTTGGACCGGTCCCTCAGCGTCAGGAAGCCACGCTCGTCGAACGAGCCCATGTCGCCGGTGTGCAGCCAGCCGTTCTGCAGGGTCGCGGCGGTGGCCTCGGGGTTCTTCCAGTAGCCGGACATCACGACGTCGCCGCGACAGACGATCTCGCCGATCTCGCCGACGGTGGCCGGGCTGCCGTCGCCGCGCAGCACCGCGACGTCCACGCCGGACCGGGCGTACCCGACCGAGCCGAGGACGGCATCGTAGGCATCGAGGTGGTCTGCGCGACGCAGGCCGGTGATCGTCATCGGCGCCTCGCCCTGGCCGTAGAGCTGGGTGAAAATCGGGCCGAACGCGGTCATCGCCTTCTTGAGACTGTCGACGTACATCGGCCCGCCGCCGTAGACGACGGTGCGCAGGTTGCGCGGACACGGCCGCCCGGTCTGCACCAGGCGGGCCACCATGGTCGGGGCCAGGAATGCGCTGCAGCCGGGATGGTGCTCACAGAGGTCGAGGAACTCCTCGGGCTCGAAGGCGCCCGACACGGGAATCACGTGGCGAGCTCCGCGCAACACGTACGGCGGGATGTACAGGCCCGATCCGTGCGACATCGGCGCGCCGTGCACCAGGCTGCAGTTCTCATCAGGAGAGTCGAAATCCGCAAGATGCGACACCGTCATCGCCATCAGGTTGCGATGCGACAGCATCGCGCCCTTGGACCGGCCGGTGGTGCCGCTGGTGTAGAACAGCCATGCCAACTCAGCCGGGTCGGTGCACGGCGCAGCCGCGGGCTCGGCGTCGCGCCTCGACCGGTAGGCCGGCTCGTCGATGACCTCGAGGGGTACGTCGGTGAAAGAGGCAAGCTCGGCGGCGATCTTCGGCGAGGCGAAGACCTGTGCGGCGCCTGCATCTTCGAGGATCTGCTGCATCTCCCGCGGATGCAGCTTGTAGTTGATCGGCAGGTAAACACACTCCGCCGCCCACACGCCGAACATGAGCTCGATGATCTCGGGGCGGTTCTCGGTGGCGACCCCGATGCGCGCACCGGGCCCGAGCCCGCGAAGCGAACCCGCCAGTCGAAGCGCCCGGTCCCGCAACTCGGCCCAGGTAAGCAATTGCTGCTCACCGCGATACACCGCGCCTCGGTCACCGAAGCGGGCCGCGGCCTGGTCGAGCAGGACGAACACGTTCACCGAGCGACCCACTCCGAGTTCAGCGCGAAGTCCGACAGGTACTTCGTCGAACTCCAGCCGCCGTCGACGACGATCGTCTGGCCGTTGATGAATTCGGCGCCATCCGAGCACAGGAAGGCGACGGTGCTGGCGATGTCGTCGACCTTGCCCAACCGCTGGTGCGGTGTCATCTCCGTGTTGATCTTGCGGAACCGGTCGTCCTCGAGCCTCTGGGCGACCATCGGTGTCAGCGTCACGCCCGGCGCCACTGCGTTGCAACGGATTCCCTGCGGTCCGTACTGGCACGCGATGTGCAGGGTCAGCGATGTCAGGCCACCCTTCGCCGCCGAGTACGCGCCGCCGCGCAGACCCCCGACGACCGCGAACGTCGACGTGACGTTGATGATCGCCGAACCCGGTCGCATGTGCGGTATCACGTCGCGCGCCAGCCGGAACGGGGCGCGCAGCATCAGGCCGAGGAAGTAGTCGAGGGACTCGTCGTCGGTTTCGTGCAGCGGCTTGGGACTGCCGACGCCGGCGTTGTTGACGAGGAAATCGATATGGCCCCAGCGCTGCACGGCGAGGTCCACGATGCGTGAAGGCGCGTCGTCGGCGGTCAGGTCGACGGCTATGGTCGCGACCCGGTCGGGATCGCCGATCTCCTTTTCCAAGTCGGCGAGCCGGTCTTCGTCGCGGCCTGCGCCGACGACCGCCATGCCCATCTCCGCGAGTTTGGTCGCGCAGCCGAACCCGATGCCGCTGCTCGCGCCGGTCACGATCGCTACTCGTGTTTCATCATCCCGCCCACGACCAGTCATATCACCCATCCGCTTTCGTCAATGCTGCCCGGATCTGATGCTTCAATACCTTGCCGGCGTCGTTCTTGGGCAGGCTGTCCCAGATGACCACTTGTTCAGGGACTTTGAACTTCGCGATGCCGTAGTCGGCCAGGAAGCCGGCGAGGCTCTCGACGTCCGGTCCGGGGGCGGCCTTCGGCACGATGACCGCACAGGCCCGCTCACCGGTCCTCGCATCGGGTAGCCCGACGATGGATATCTCGACGATGTCAGGATGCCCGGCGAGGATGTCCTCGATCTCCTTCGGCGCGATGTTCTCGCCGCTGCGGATGATGATGTCTTTCGCCCTGCCGGTCACGACGAGGAAGTCGTCGTCCACCCACTGCGCGAGATCGCCGGTGCGGAAATAGCCTTCTGCGTCGAAGGCGTCGCGCTCGTCCTCCGGATTGCGGTAACCGATCAACATCTGGGGACCGCGGGCGTGGATCTCGCCCGAGCCGGCCGGCGCGGCGTCGTGAGCGACGAGCTTGACGGTCGCGATGCCGGGTCGCCCGTCGGTGTCGGCGGCGTGTGCTGCGTCGGTGGGCGAGCCGACGGTCGTGACAGGCACCTCCGTCGATCCGTACACCCGCGTCACCACCGCACCCTCGAAATACCCCGCTGCCTTGCGAATCAACGACGGCGACACCGACGCTCCGCCGCAGATGAACACCTTCAGATCGGGTAGCCGGGTGTCGGCGCGCTCGGCCGCGGCCAGCAGCCCTTCGAGAAACGGTGTTGCGCCTGCCATATGGGTGCAGCGCTCAGCCGCCATCAGCGTCACCGCCTCGTCCGGCTCCCATCGTTCCATCAGCACAGCGGTGGTGCCCAGTAGAAGTGGACATTCGAAGGCGTAGATGGATCCGCCGATATGTGCGATCGGCGACGGCACCAGGAACTTGTCGCCGGGGTCGATCAGCCAATGGTCACGGAGCTGGCAGATCAGGGCGTGGATCGAGTCATGGCTGTGCAGGACACCTTTCGGGCGGCCGGTGGTGCCCGACGTGTACAGGACCATTCGCACGGCAGCGGGGTCGAGTGCAGGTAGCTCCTTCTCGTCGGACTTCTGCTCGAGCAGGGCGGCGTACGCGGTGTGATCACCTGCGTCGCCGCGAACGACGACGACCTCCGGAGGAGAGTCCATCCCGCCTGTCACCCGCTCGAGCATCGCAAGATAGTCGTGTCGCCGGAATTCCTTCGGCACGAAGATCATTCGGCTTTCGACATCGTCGAGGATGAACGCCAGCTCGCGGTCCCGCAGCGACGGCAGGATCGGGTTGACGGCAACCCCCGCCAACGTCGCCGCCAGGTAGACGACCGCGGCCTCATACCAGTTCGGCAGCATGAACGACACCACGCTGCCGGTCGGCATCCGTGACAGGAGTGCCTGCGCCATCGTCTTGGCCTGTGCGTAGAGCGATTCGCAGTCGAGGCGGATATCGCCGTCGACCAGCACCGCCCGTTGCGGTGTGAGCCGCGCGGCGTCCGCTAGTGAATCGGCCAGAGTCGGCATGTCACTAGCCCCTGACCCGCCGCATGGTCATCGAGTGGCGGAACCGCGACGCGGGGTGGGTGTTGACCGTGACCTGCGCGACCTCGCCGTCCGACGTCTTGTAGGTGCGCTGCACTTCAAGGCCGGGCGACCCGGGCTCGGTCTTGAGTGCGTCGGCAAGCCCGGGCGCGATGAGCACGGCGGCGATTTCCTGGTGGACCTCGGTGATGCTCACCCCGAACAGATCCTCGATCAGCGGGAAGATCGGTCCCGTATGACGTTGCAGCAGCCTGCCGACCGTCGCGAAGGCCCGATTGATGTAGTACTCCGTTCGGCACAACGGGTAGTCGACGCCTTCGGACTGCCTGAAACCACGGACGGCCAGCCATTCTTCGCCGCTGCTGAGACCGGTACGCGCGGCCACCTCATCATCGAGGTCGACCATGTTGATGGATGCGATCGCGAATCGGGCCTCGGTCGCGAAGGCCACCAGGTCGTTGATCGACATGACGTCGTAGGCGTCCGACGTCGACCGCGGCACGACGAGCGTGCCGGTTCGCGGGCGGGAAGACACCAGGTTGTCCTCTCGCAGCCTGCGCAGGGCTTCCCGCACCGTATAGCGGCTGACCGAGAACCGTTCACACAGTTCGTGTTCGGTGGGCAACTGTGACCCCACCGGATATACGCCGTCCACGATGTCCTTGCGCAGCGCACGTGCCACCTGGGCGTAGCGATGATCGACGGGAGATGTCTCGGTCATACGTCCCACCCGTCAGGAGCTTCGATGCAACGCCACCACGCTGCCATCCGCGTCGGCCGAAACATAAAGGGAGCCATCGGGTCCCGCCGCGATGCCGGCGAACGGGCCCTGAGGTCCGGAGAACGGCGGCATTCCTTTCAGTGGCTTCGGCTCGACGCCGGGCGGGGGACCGACGGGCAGCCCTGAGGCGATGGTGGTGCGCGCCTTGCTGTTCAGCTCGTACGAGATGAGTTCCTTGGCGCCGGCGTCCACGATGTAGAGGTGTCCGTCGCGCACCAGGATGCCCTGCGGTTTCTGCAAACCGTCCACGACGATGTCGGAATCTGAGCCGGTCAGTCTCACGACGCGACCGGCACCCGACTCGGCGACCAGCACATGGCCGTCCCGGTCGAAGGCGAGCCCGACCGGATCGTGCAGTCCGGAGGCCAGCGTCTCGACATTTCCCGACCTCAACGCATGTATTCGGCCGGTGCCGAGCTCGGCGAACACGATCACTCCGTCCGGTCCGATCGCCACGCCGTACAGCTGGTCGAAGTCGGTTGCGAGATAATCGGTTTCGTTGGCGGCGGGCCGGTATCGGGCAACCTGGCCGCCCGAGGTGGTCACCACGAACTCACCGTCGCCTGCGGGTGCCACGCCGCGCAGGAACCCGGGATAGCCCGGCGAGAACAGCATCCCCACCGTTTGCAGTGAGCCGCCGGGCGATATCGCGTAGAAATAGGTGCCGTCGGCGACATACAGCCTGCCGTCATCACCGACCGCCAGATCCAGCGGCCAGTTCAGGCCGCCGGGTAGCACGGACCTGGTTTCGCCGCCGCCCAATATCTCGGTGATCTCACCGGTGAAGTTCGAGACGAACAACCGCCCGTCGACGAGTGCGAGGTTGTCCAGGCCGGGGGACAGCTGGGCGAGCAGGGTCTGTTCTCCGCTGCGCGGGTCGATGCGAAGCACCTGCCCGCTGGCCACCTGGGTGGACACCATGAAGCCGTCCGAGTCGAACTTCACCGCGTCGGGCACACCCAGATCACCCGCAACCCGTTGCGGCTCACCGCCCTCGGGGTCGATGCGCCAAATCTCGTTGGCCGTCATCAGCGGGTAGTACAGCAGCCCGTCCGGCCCGACTTCCATGGCGTTGGGGGACGGCAGGTTATCCAGAAGGATCCGCGGTGCCCCGCTGCCCCGATCGAGCTCCATCAGCCGGCCACCGTCACGGCATTCGTTGATGAAGAGCCTCCCCTGGTGCACCGTGATGCCGTTGGCGCACGGAAGGTCGTCACGCAGCACACGAGCGTGGCCGCTCTTGTCGAGCGCGCTCACCCTGCCGTCCATCACCTCGGTGGCGTAGAGATTGCCGTCCGGGTCGAAGGCCACGTCGTCGGGCGCGATGATCTCGCCGCCCTTGGCGCTGATGGTCTCGAGTCGGCCGGTGCCCACATCCAGTGCACTGATCTGGCTGCCGGTCACCTGCGCGATGTAGACCCGGCCGTCAGGTCCGGTGCGCAGCCCGTTGGCGCCGAACAGCCGACTGGGGGCGGTGAGCCGTTCGAAGCGCCACCCGTCGGCGACGTTCGGGGTGGGCGCAGAGTAGCGGGCGTCGTTGCGCGACGTGCTCATGACCTCGGACGTTATCAAAGCCCGAATAGTCCAGACAATAGGCCGCTGAAGACGGCCAGCGACACTTGACGGCCGGATTATCCCTGCGGAATAGTGTTCTGCAATATGCAGAGCACCATATGTTGTCCGGACAAATAATCCTATGAACGATCTACTGAAGCTCGACGGTCGCATCGTCGTGGTCTCCGGCGCCGGCGGCGGCGGAATCGGCACGACCGTCACCCGGATGGCCGCGGAGGCCGGCGCGACGGTCGTGGCTGTCAGCCGGTCCAAGGGGAACCTCGACGAACATGTCGCTCCGCTCGGCGCACGTGGGCTCTCGGTGATCCCGGTGGCTGCCGACGCATCGACCGACGACGGCATCGCCGCTGTCCTCGACCTGGTTCGCGACACCGACGGCGACCTCTACGGTCTGGTGAACGTCGCGGGCGGCGCCGAGCCGGCCACCTGGATGCCGTCGACGCGAGTGACCCGCGGCGACTGGCGCGCACTGTTCACCGCCAACCTCGAGACGGCATTCTTCATGAGCCAGGCGATCGCCGCCGAGATCAGGCACAACGGGAATCCGGGATCGATCGTCTCGATCTCATCGATCAGCGGCATGAACACCGCGCCGTTCCACATCGCCTACGGAACGGCCAAGGCAGCTGTCGTGGCGATGACCAGGACGATGGCGGTCGAACTGGCGCAGGACAACATCCGCGTCAACGCGGTGGCGCCCGGCGTGACCGAAACCGCCGCGTCGCGCACCTACACCGACGAAGATCCGGACCGTGACCGACAGGCCATCGCGATGGGCAGGCGTGGCAGGCCCGAGGAGCAGGCAGGCGCCATCCTGTTCCTGCTGTCCGATCTGTCGAGCTATGTCACCGGTCAGACCCTGCTCGTCGACGGCGGCCTGAACCTGAAGTGGACCCATCTCGGCGCCGACAACACCTCGCTGTTCCTGAAGGACGAATCCTTCCGGGCGGCGATCAAGGAGATGTGATGACCGATATCGAAACCAACTCAGAGGAAGAACTCTCCCTGCCGACGACCATCGGCGTCGACGCGTACGTCTCGGAGGATTACGCGCGCGCCGAGCGGGACAAGCTGTGGCGCAAGGTATGGCAACAGGTCGGCCGGGTCGAGGAGATCCCCGACGTCGGCAGCTACCTCACCTACGACATCCTCGACGATTCGATCATCGTGGTTCGGACCGGCCCCAACGAGTTTGCTGCCCACCACAACGTCTGCATGCACCGCGGCAGGCGGCTGATCGACACCCCGGAAGGCGCGAGGAACGCATGTGGTCGAGCACGCAAGTCGTTCGTGTGCGGCTTTCACGGCTGGACTTACGGGCTGGACGGAGCATGCACCCACATCCGTGAGCAGGACGACTGGAAGGGCGCGCTGACACCGCAGAGAACCCACCTCGCTCCTGTCCGGGTCGACACCTGGGGTGGCTGGCTGTTCATCAACATGGATCCCGACTGCGAACCGTTGGCCGACTACCTGTTTCCCGCGGCGAAGATCCTCGATCCGTTCGGGCTGGAGAACATGCGCTACAAGTGGCGCAAGTGGCTGAACTTCGACTGCAACTGGAAGGTCGCCATGGAGGCCTTCAACGAGACCTACCACGTGTTCACCACCCATCCCGAATTCAACAAGTTCGGCGAGTTCAAGGGATGGGCGAAGGCTCAGGGCCGGCACAGCAACATCGGCTACGACGCGCCAAAAGGCATGGACGAGACCAAGTCCAAGATCCGCCTCGGCACCGGCGACCCGCGCATCTCCACCGCGGAGATGCAGGTCTACACCATGGAGGAAACCAACGCCACCACGACGCAGACGCTGGTGAACGCCGCCAAACGTCTGGTCGACGAACTTCCCGAGGGCACACCCGCCGACGAGGTGCTTGCGCACTGGTTGGCCGCCGCGCGCAAAGACGATGAGGCCCGCGGCGTGATCTGGCCAACCATCCCGGCCGACATCCTCGGTCAGAGCGGGACCGCGTGGCAGCTCTTCCCGAATTTCCAGATCGGGCAGGGGCTGACGAGTGCGCTGTGCTATTGCGCGCGACCGCATCCCAGCTATGACCCCAACAAGTGCATCTTCGAGGTTTCCGTCTTCGAGTTGTTCCCGAAAGGCCAAGAGCCGCAGACGGAGTGGCAGTACACGCCGAAGGAAAGCCCGAACTGGCGCTCCGTGTTGCCCCAGGACTTCTCGAACATGGCCGCGGTGCAGCAGGGCATGAAGTCCCTCGGCTTTCCGGGCACCATGCCCAACCCGTACCGCGAGCGCAGCACCGTCAATCTGCACACCCAGCTGTCCAAGTACATGGGCACCGGCGAACCACAGGAGCTTTCAGATCGATGACGCTTTTCGACACCTGCGGACCAACGCAGACGCCTGACGACATCGACATCGATGCGTTGCGGGAGAAGTACGCGACCGAGCGCGAAAAGCGTGTACGCACAGACGGTTCCGCGCAATACCTGGAACTGAAGGGTGATTTCGCCGAGTTCTCGGAGGTCGACCCCCACACACCGGTGACCCCTCGCACGCCGATCAACGAGGACATCGAGGTGGCGGTGCTGGGCGGAGGCATCGCGGGCCTGCTCGCGGGCGCCTACCTGAAGAAGGCCGGCGTCGACGACGTGCACGTCGTCGAGATGGCCGGCGACTTCGGTGGTGTCTGGTACTGGAACCGCTTTCCGGGGATCCAGTGCGACAACGATGCGTACTGCTACGTCCCGATGCTGGAAGAACTCGACTTCATGCCGTCGAAGAAGTTCGCCGACGGCGCCGAGATCTTCGAGCACTGCAAGCGGATCGGAAAACACTTCGGCTTGTATGACGGTGCGCTGTTCCACACCCAGGTATGCGATCTGCGCTGGGACGAGGAGATCAAGCGCTGGCGGCTTTCCACCAATCGCGGCGACGACATCCGGGCCCGGTTCGTGGTCATGGCCCAGGGCTCCTACCACCGACCGAAGCTGCCCGGCATCCCGGGAATCAAGGACTATCGGGGTCACGTCTTCCATTCGGCGCGCTGGGACTATGAGTACACCGGCGGCGACGCGAACGGTGGACTGCACAAGCTGGCCGGCAAGCGCGTTGCCCTTGTCGGCACCGGCGCGACGGGCGTGCAGCTGGTGCCGCACCTGGGCCGGAACGCAGAACATCTCTACGTGTTTCAGCGGACGCCATCGTCGGTGGACTTCCGCGGCAACGAGCCCACCGACCCGAAGTGGGCAGCCTCGCTTCAGCCGGGCTGGCAGGCTGAGCGCAAACGCAACTTCCATCGCTGGTCGCCGTTCGAGGGTGTGGTGTTCGACGCCCCCGATCAGGTGTGTGACTTCTGGACCGAATTGGGCCGCAACACGACGGCGCGGATCGCGGCCACCCCGGATCCTGCATCGCTGACGATCGAAGAGGTCATGGCGATCCGCGAGGAAGAGGACTACAAGGTCATGGAGCGGCTGCGCCGCCGCGTCGCGCAACTCGTCGACAACCCGGATACCGCCGAAGCGCTTAAGCCGTACTACCGATTCATGTGCAAGCGGCCATGTTCCAGCGACGAATACCTGCCGACCTTCAACCGGCCCAACGTCACGCTGGTAGACGTGGCGGAGTCCAAGGGGGTGGAGCGGCTCACCGAGAAGGGCATTGTTGCCAACGGTGTCGAGTACGAGGTCGACTGCGTGATCTTCGCGAGCGGCTTCGAGATCTCCACAGAGATCAGCCGCCGGTACGCGATCAACGCCATCGAGGGCCGCGACGGGGTCTCACTGTTCGACCACTGGCGGGATGGCTACAAGACACTGCATGGGATGGCGAGCCGTGGATTCCCGAACCAGTTCCACACGGGATTTATCCAGGGCGGTGTCTCGGCCAACACCACGGCGATGTTCGAGCAGCAGGCCGAGCACATTGCCTACATCATCGCCGAGGCGGTGAAGCGGAAGGTGACGACGGTTGAGCCGAGCCAGGAGGGTCAAGACGGCTGGATGAACACCATCCGGGAGCTCGCGGTCGACACTTCGGCGTTCGATCTATCCTGCACTCCAGGCTATTACAACAACGAAGGCAACGGTTTCGGCGAAGGTGTCCGGTCGTTTCTCGGTGACTACTACATGGCGGGTTTCTACGCGTTCGACGACCTGTTGAAGGAATGGCGCGACAACGGCGAGTTGGACGGACTCGAGCTCAAAACGTGAGGCCTGAACTGAGATTCGACGATCGAGTTGCCGTCGTCACAGGCGGCGGCCGCGGGCTGGGACGTTCGTATGCCCTCTTGCTGGCGTCGCGCGGCGCGAAGGTGGTCGTGAACGATCCGGGCGGCAGCCTCACCGGTGACGGCACCGACGGCGGACCCGCGCGGGATGTCGTCGCCGAGATCACCTCGAGGGGTGGTGAAGCGGTCGCCTGCACCGAGTCCGTGGCCACGCCCGACGGCGGCAAGGCAATCGTCGAGGCGGCCATCGACTCGTACGGTCGGTTGGACGTGCTCGTGCACAACGCGGGCATCGTTCGGCGTGGATCGCTGAAGGAGATGTCCTACGAGGACTTCGACACCGTCGTCGACGTCCACCTGCGCGGTGCGTTTCACGTTGTCCGACCGGCGTTCCCGGTGATGTGCGAGGCCGGCTACGGCCGTGTCGTGCTGACGTCGTCCATCGGGGGCTTGTACGGAAACCACGACGTGGCGAACTACGCGGCCGCCAAGGCGGGCATCATCGGCCTGTCCAACGTCGTCGCGCTCGAGGGCGAGGCCAACGGCGTAAGAAGCAACGTCATCGTGCCCGGTGCCGTGACGAGAATGGCTGCGGGGCTTGATACCTCGGCTTATCCGCCGATGGATCCGGAGTTGGTTTCGCCTGCGGTCGGATGGCTCGCCCATGAATCCTGCTCGATCACCGGTGAGATCTTGGCGGCCATCGCGGGCCGGATCTCCCGGGTGGTCGTTGCCGAGACACAGGGTGTCTATCAGCCGTCGTGGTCGATCGAGCAGGTTGCCGAACGTCTCGACGCCATCCGCGATGCGACGGACCCCATCGTGTTCCCGGTCGTCCCGAGTGGTCATGCCGACCACATCCGCTACAGCTTCGAGCTGGCGAGCCAGGCGGCGCATCATGGCTAGTTCGGGCCCGCTGGCCGGTGTCCGGGTCGTCGATCTCACCGCGATGGTGATGGGCCCGTACTGCACGCAGATCATGGCCGATATGGGCGCCGACGTGATCAAGGTCGAGCCGCCCGCCGGTGACAACACCCGCTACATCTCGGTCGGACCGGCGCCAGGCATGAGCGGCGTCTACATCAACGTGAACCGCGGCAAGCGCGCCATCGTGTTGGACTTGCGCACCGACGAGGGCAGAACGGCACTGACGGCGCTGATCCGGACGGCGGACGTGTTCATCCACTCCATGCGGTCCAAGGCGGTCGCCAAACTCGGCTTCGGCTACGACGATGTCGCCAAGATCAATCCCTCGATCGTCTACACGAACTGCTACGGATACGGCAGGCGCGGACCGTACCGCGATCTGCCCGCCTACGACGACACCATTCAGGCCGAATGCGGATTGCCCGCGGTCCAGGAGCAGCTGACGGGCGAGGCCAACTATGTCGGCACGATCATGGCCGACAAGGTCGCGGGCCTGACCGCGCTCTATGCCACGATGATGGCGTTGTTCCACCGCGAGCGAACCGGTGAGGGCCAAGAGGTAGAAGTCAGCATGTTCGAGACGATGGCGTCCTTCATGCTCGTCGAACACGCCAACGGGGCCATGTTCGATCCGCCGCTCGGTCCTGCGGTGTATCCGCGCACGGTGGCTCCGAATCGACGGCCGTACAGCACGAAAGACGGCTACGTCGCGGCGCTGATCTACAACGACAAACACTGGAACGCGTTCGTGAACGCCGTCCGTCCTGCCTGGGCGACCGAGTTGTACGCGACCCTCGAACTGCGGGCCAACGACATCGACACCGTCTACGGCCTTGTCGCCCAGACGATGTTGGAGCGCACGACCGACGAGTGGCTGGCGTTGTTCCGCGAGCTGGAGATTCCCGCCGCGCCGATCAACACACCCGATGCGCTTTTCGACCACCCGCACCTCAACGCGGTCGGGCTGTTCGAAACGGTGGACACCCAGTACGGACCGGTGCGGATGCCCGGTGTGCCGACGTGGTTCTCGAAGACACCGGGCCGGATCGCTGGCCCCACCCGCGAACTGGGCGCCGACACCGCGGAGGTGCTCAAAGAGCTCGGACTCGATTCTGCCGACATCGAGCCCGCGGTGGGCTCGGGTTAGGGGCGCTGCGTGGACTTCGAGATGGGGCCGGAAGCCGCCGATCTGCGACGCGACCTGCGTGGGCTGGTGAAAAGCCATGTGCCGGAGGGGTTTCTGGGCGCCTTCACCGATAACCCGGCCGACCTCGAGACGGCCCAGCAGTTCTGCCGGACCTTGGCCGAACGCAATCTGCTGTGTCTGTCGTGGCCGGAGGATTTCGGCGGTGGCGGGGCATCGGTCTGGGAGCAGACCGTGGTGCGCGAGGAGATGTGGGCCCACCACGAGCCACGAGGCGCCCAGTACATGGGGGTCAACTGGGTCGGGCCGATCATCATGCGGCACGGCACCGAGGAGCAGCAGAAGAAGCACCTGCCGCCCATCGCGCGAGGTGAAGTCATCTGGTGTCAGGGCTTTTCCGAGCCGGAGGCCGGCTCCGATCTCGCATCGCTGCGCACCACCGCGCGGCCGGACGGCGACGGCTGGTTGGTCAGTGGCCAGAAGATCTGGACGTCATACGCCACGATGGCGCAATGGTGCTTCCTGCTCGCCCGCACCCACCGCGGCGAAAAGAAGCAGCAGGGTCTGACGATTTTCCTTGTCCCGATGGATGATCCGGCGATCCAGGTCCGGCCGATTCGCTGCATGATGGGGCCGCACCATCTCAACGAGGTGTTCTTCGACAACCTGCGGGTCACTCAGGCCGATGTGCTGGGCGAGGTCGACCAGGGGTGGTCGATCGTTCAAGAGGTGACGTCCTTCGAGCGTGTCGGCATCGCCCGATATGCGCGGTGTGAACGGTTGCTCGCGGGGGCGCCGTCGGTACTCGGCGATCGCTGGGAGGATCTTCCCGCCGAGTTGCGGGGTCGCTGGATGCGCATGCTGACCCACTGCCGTCGGGCCCGTCTTCTCGCGTATCGCGTTGTGTCGTTGCAGAGCAGCGGTCGGATTCAGCCGGGGGACGCGGCGGCCTACCGCATCGCGGTGACGAAACTCGACCAGGACAGCGCGGAAGTGCTGATGGACATCGCCGCCGAGGTATCACCGGACGACCCCGGCGGTCGGTGGTTCCTTGCCGAGGCCGAGGACCACTGGCGGTATTCGCAGGCGTCGACGGTCTCGTCGGGCAGCATCGAGATGCAGCGGATTCTGCTGTCACGGGCCCTGTTGGCGGCGACGAAATGATCCTCGATCTCGGCGACGACGCCAAAGAGTATGGCCGTGAGGCGCTTCGGGCATTCGGCGCGGCAGGCGGCGATCAACTCGTCCAGCAGGCCGAGGCGAAGCCGGAAACCCGTGACTCCCTTGTCGGCCCGATGCTGAACGAGCTCGGCGCCTGGGATCTCGATGCCCGCACCGACGCCGACGGGCTGGAGGCCGCCGCGGCGCTCTGCCGTAGCGCCGGCTACTGGGCGCTGCCGTACCCGGTCGCCGAACGGCTGGCCCGACCGGTTGATCTCGACGCCGACGGCATGATCGTGGTGGCGTCGAAGCGGCCCGCCGGCGCCGTCGGTGGAGTCGACACACGCTGGACGACAGTTACGTTGGACGGCGTCAGAAGCTCGGTCGTCGGCCGTGGCGCCGTGGGCCCCGCGTTCGTCACCGCACTCGAGCTGTCGGAGACCGACCGGGACGGTGCAGCCGACGTGGCGCTTGGGCTGGTGTTGCCGTGCTGGACGCTGCTCGGCATGCTCGACCGTGCGCTCGAGCTGACCATCGCACACATCAACCTGCGCAAGCAGTTCGGGCAACCACTCTCGGCGTTCCAGGGGGTGCAATTCCAGCTCACCGACGCAGAAGTCGAACGCAGTGGGCTCGACATCCTCGCCAAGTACGCGCTGTGGAGCGTCGGCTCGAACAAGCCGGAAGCCCTCGTCGACGCGCTCTCGCTGCGGATGTCGGCGATCGAAGCGGCCGAGGTGGTCTTCCGGGTGTGCCATCAGCTGCACGGCGCGGTCGGCTTCTGCGACGAAACCACCCTGTCGTGGCTGTCGCGCTACAGCCAGCCGCTGCGTCGGCTGCCGCTCGGGTTGTCCGCGACCCGCGACGAGTTAGTCTGTCGCGCAGGCAGATCCGGTCTCACGGGGCTGTACGCGTGACGCTCGATCTCGATGATTTCCGCGCCACCGTGCGTGCCTGGTGCGAGCAGCACATCCCGCCGGACTGGCGCGCGACTCAGACCGGCGTCAGCGAGGAGGAGTTCGTCCGGTTCCAGAAGTGGTGGTTCGGCGAACTGCATACCGCGGGCTACGCCGTGCCGCACTGGCCGAAGGAGTGGGGCGGCGGACTGCGCACGCGAGGAGCAGAGGGGCCGATGAGCGTCGCCCAGCAGATCGTGCTGTACTCCGAGCTTGCCGCCCACGATGCGCCGCGGCTTGTGCTCGCGTTCGTCGGCATCCACCACGCCGCGTCCACCCTGCTTTCCGCGGGCACCGAGGAACAACGGAGAAGGCACCTCCCTGCCATCCTCGACGGCGAAATCTGGGTACAGGGGTTCTCCGAACCGGAGGCGGGGTCGGATCTGGCCAGCCTGCGGACCGCGGCGCGCAGGGACGGCGACGGCTATGTCGTCAACGGACAAAAGCTGTGGGCCAGCGGCGGCAAGCACGCCGACTGGTGCCTGCTGTTGGCCCGCACCGACACCGAAGCCCCCAAGCGCAAAGGCATTTCGTACTTCTTGCTCGATATGGCAACACCCGGCGTCGAGGTGAGACCCATCCGTAACGCCATCGGCGACTCGCACTTCTGCGAGATCTTCCTCAACGATGTCAGGATTCCGGCCGCCAACCTCGTCGGCGCCGAAAACTCGGGATGGCAGGTGGCCCAGGCCACGCTGGGCGCTGAACGGGGGATGACGATGCTGGAACTCGCCGAACGCCTCGGCAACGCGGGCTTCCGCTGGCTGGTGCAGTCGTGCCCGACCGACAACCCAATCGTCGCCGACCGGCTTGCGCAATTCGAGATCGAGATCACCGGTCTGCGCGGGCTGTGCAGGCAGCTTGTGGAGAACACCGATGCAGACGCCGCGAGGCCCGCCGACGCGTCCATCGTCAAGCTGTACTACAGCGAGCTGCTGCAGCGCATGACGGACTTCGGCGCCGAGATCGGCGGCCTGCCTGAGCACACCCAACTCGTGAAGTCGGCGTCCAGCGGATGGGAATCCGGCTCGTGGATGCTGGATTTCATCGGATCGTGGGAATGGACGATCCCCGGTGGATCCAGCGAGATCCAGCGGACGATCATCGCCGAGCGCGGTCTGGGACTGCCGCGAGAGCCGAGTGCGGTGTGATGGCACACGAATTCGCGGAGTTCCACGCCGAGCTCAGGTCCGTAGCGGGCGATGTGCTCGCCAAGGACCGATCCGTCGACTGGGCGACGCTGGTGGAGGCGGGCTGGGTCGGCCTCGAGGTGCCCGAGCAGTTCGGCGGAGCGGGTGCGACGTTCGCCGAAGTCGCCGTCATCTGCGAAGAGATGGGTCGCGCCGCCAGTGCGAACAGCTACCTCGGCAGTGCGGTTCTCGCGGTAAGCACCCTGAATGCGTTGCAGCCCAGCGATACTCGCGATGAGCTTCTGGCCGACGTCGCGTCGGGCGCGATCCGGCTCGCCGTTGCGGTCGACACACCGGACTTCGTGCCCGATGCCGACGGCGCGGACCGGGTCCTGCTGGTCACCGGTGGGGGAGTCGTCGACGCGACAGTGGCCGGACCGCGACCGGTGCTCGATGAGACGCGCAGGCTGGCGACGGTGTCGGCCAGGGGCGACGAGCCCGCGGTGATGGCGTTCGATAGCGATCCCGCCGCCGCCCATTCGCGCCTGTTGCACCGCGCCGCCGTCGCCATCGCCTGCGACAGCCTCGGCCTTTCCGAGGCGATGCTGTCGGCCACGGTGGCCTACGCCAAGGTGCGTCACCAGTTCGACCGCCCCATCGGGTCATTCCAAGCGGTCAAACATGCGTGTGCCGACATGGCGGTGAAGATCTCGGTCGCCAGGCAGCTCGTTTCAGCGGCGGTCGACGCTGTTGCCGAGGATCGATCGGACGCCGGTGTAGCGGTCGCGATGGCGAAGTCCTACGCCTGCGGCACGGCCGTCGACATCGTGGGCAAGGCGATGCAGCTGCACGGCGGCATCGGCTACACGTGGGAGAGCGGCATCCACGTCTACCTCAAGCGTGCCGCGCTCAATCGTTCGTTGTTCGGTTCACCAGCGGCTCACCGCCAAGAGCTCGCAAAGCGCTACTGATAAAAGGAGTTCCACCATGGGCGTGCCCGTCTACAAGCGCATCCTCGACCTCTTCGAGGCCGAGGGCGTCAACACGTTGTTCGGCATCCCGGACCCGAACTTCGTGCACATGTTCACCGAGGCCGAGGCCCGCGGCTGGTCAGTGGTGGCGCCGCACCACGAGCTGAGCGCCGGATTCATGGCCGAGGCCGCCTCCCGAATGACCGGCAAGCCCGGCCTGTGCATCGGGACGCTTGGACCCGGCGTGGCCAATATCGCCGGCGCGATGATGTGCGCGCTGGTGGAGAACTCACCGGTGATCTTCCTCGGCGGGCAGCGCGCCCGCATCACCGAGCGCCGGGTGCGTCGCGGCCGGATCCAGTTCGTGCAGCAGGAGGGCCTTTTCGCGCCGTCGGTGAAGTACAGCAGCTCGATCGAGTACGCCGACCAGACCGACGAGATCGTGCACGAGGCGATCCGTCGCTCGATGTCCGGCACACCGGGTCCCAGCTACATCGAGTTCCCGTCGCATGTGATCGTCGAGGAACTCGACGTTGCCGACCCGCCGCCCCCCCACCGTTACCGGCTGGTGAACCAGGGGGCGGGTGCACCCGAGGTGGCCGAAGCCGCGAAGCTGATCCGCGAGGCGAAGAGCCCGATTCTGTTGGTAGGCCACGGTGTTCACACGTCGCGCACCCAGGCCGAGGTCAAGGAGCTGGCCGAGCTGATGGCCTGCCCGGTGATCCAGACCTCCGGCGGCACGTCGTTCATTCCGGGACTGCAGGAGCGGACGTTCCCCTACCTGTTCTCCCCGGCCGCCAACGACGCGGTCGAGGAATCCGACTTGTGCGTCGCGCTGGGTACCGAACTCGGCGAGCCGATGCACTACGGCCGGACCCAACATTGGGCCGCCAACGATGCGAACCGCAAATGGGTGTACGTCGAGCAAGACCCGACCGCCATCGGCGTCAACCGCGCGTTCGACGTGTCACTGGTCGGCGATCTGCGCGGCGTCGTGCCGCAACTCGTCGAGGCCCTGCGCGACACCCCCCGCAAGGCCGACGCGACGCTCGAGGCGCTGATCAACAAGGACCAGAAGGAGCTCGCGGAACTCGCTGAGAGCGCCCCAACCGGGCGTTCCCCGATCCATCCCGCGCGCTACGTCGTCGAGGCCACCAAGGCATTCAACGAACTGGAGGACGGCATTCTGGTCCGCGATGGCGGCGCGACCGTGATCTTCCAGTGGACGTACTCACAGTCCAAACCGCGTGACGTGATCTGGAACCAGAACTTCGGTCACCTCGGCACGGGGCTGCCGTATGCCGTCGGCGCCTCTGTGGCAGAGGGCGGCAAGCGGCCCGTCATGCTGCTGACCAGTGACTCGGCATTCCTGTTCCACATCGCCGAACTCGAGACGGCGGCCCGGCAGAACCTGCCACTGGTCTGTGTGGTGGGGGTCGACCACCAGTGGGGCCTCGAGGTGGGTGTCTACAAGCGCACCTTCACCCAGCCGTCCCCGCAGCCCGGCGTGCACTGGAGCAAGGACGTCCGGATGGACAAGGTCGGCGAGGGCTTCGGGTGCCACGGCGAATACGTCGAGAAGGAATCCGAGATCGGACCGGCGATCGCCCGCGCGTACGCCAGCGGAAAGGTCGGCGTAGTGCATGTGTGCATCGACCCCAAGGCCAACTCCGAGGAGATGCCAAAGTACGACCGATTCCGGACATGGTATGCAGAAGGCACCCAATAGCATCCCCGCACGCAAGAAGGACGAAATGGAGAGGATGGCTCTCATGCGCGAATATCTGAAGTTCTACATCGACGGGCAGTGGGTCGACCCGACCGAGCCGAAGACGCTCGACGTCGACAATCCGACCACCGAGGAGGTGTCGGGCAAGATCGCCATCGGCTCCGCGGCCGACGTCGACAAGGCGGTGAAAGCGGCGCGCAAGGCGTTCGCGACGTGGTCGCAGAGCACACGGGAGGAGCGACTGGATCTGCTGGGCGCGATCGCCGCCGAGTACCAGAAGCGGTCGGGCGACCTTGCCGATGCGGTGCACGAGGAGATGGGTGCCCCGCCGTCGCTGGCCGCCGGACCCCAGGTGATGCTGGGCCTCGGGCACCTGATGGGCGCCATCGACGCGTTGAAGAACTTCTCCTTCGAGGAGCAGCGCGGATCGGCGCTGATCGTCAAGGAGCCGATCGGAGTATGCGGCCTGATCACGCCGTGGAACTGGCCCATCAACCAGATCGCCTGCAAGGTGTTCCCGGCGATGGCGACCGGATGCACGATGGTGCTGAAGCCATCCGAAGTGGCGCCGTATTCGGGGCAGATCTTCACCGAGGTGATCGACGCGGCAGGGGTCCCTGCAGGCGTCTACAACATGATCTTCGGCGACGGCCCCGGTGTCGGTGCGGCGATCTCCAGCCATCCCGACATCGACCTGGTGTCCTTCACCGGATCGACGCGCGCCGGGGTCGACGTCGCGAAGAACGCCGCGGCCACCGTCAAGCGGGTGACCCAGGAACTCGGCGGCAAGAGCCCGAACATCGTCATCGATGACGAGAAGTTCGCCGACAGCGTCACCGCAGGCGTCAGTGCCATGATGCTCAACACCGGCCAGAGCTGTAATGCGCCGTCGCGCATGCTCGTTCCCCGGGACCGCATCGCCGAGGCGGCTGAGATCGCGCGCAGTGTGGCCGAAGCGGTGTCGGTCGGCGATCTCGACGACAAACGGGCGATCGGCCCCGTCGCGTCGAAGGCTCAGTTCGAGAAGGTGCAGGGCCTGATCCAGAAGGGCATCGACGAGGGCGCGACGGTTGCGGTAGGCGGACCGGGACGACCGGACGGCCTCGATGCCGGGTACTACATCAAGCCGACGGTGTTCTCCGATGTCAGCAATGACATGACGATCGCCCGCGAGGAGATCTTCGGTCCGGTGTTGTGCATTCTTCCTTACGACGATCTGGACCAGGCTGTCGACATCGCGAACGACACGGAATACGGTCTGGCGGGCTATGTTTCGGCCGCCGACCTGGATGCCGCGCGCGCACTGGCCCGGCGAATTCGCGCGGGACAGGTGGCCATCAACCACGCATTCGACCTGAACACCGCGTTCGGCGGCTACAAGCGAAGTGGCAACGGCCGCGAATGGGGCGAATACGGATTCCACGAATACCTGGAGACCAAGAGCGCACTGGGATACGCCCCGGAGAACGCGTAGCGCGCAGGGCGCGCCGAGCGTGAAGCCGTTGCGAAAATCCTTCGGCGGATTCGCCATGGCTTCACGTTCGACGAACGGCGACTCACGACTTCAGTGGGCGCGCAACGCGGCGGCGCGGTGCACCGCGCTGATGATGCCCTGGTAACCGGTGCACCGGCAGAAGTTGCCGGATAGGCCTTCGCGGATCTCCTGGTCGGTCGGCTGCGGATTGTCGCGCAGCAGGGCAGTTATCGACGTGACGAAACCCGGTGTGCAGAAGCCGCATTGCAGGCCGTGGCACTCGCGCAGCGCCGACTGCACCGGTGACAGCTCGCCGTCGTCGCCTGCGATGCCTTCGACCGTGGTGACCTCCTGGCCGTCCACCTGCACGGCGAAGATCAGGCACGCCCGCACCGCTTGACCGTCCAGCAGCACCGTGCATGCGCCGCACGCGCCGTGCTCGCAGCCAAGATGGGTGCCGGTGAGTCCGCACTTCTCGCGCAGGTAGTCGGCGAGCGTCAGGCGCGGTTCGACCACGTGCCGGTGCGCGCGGCCGTTGACCGTCAGCTCGACAGGCAGCTCATGCATGGATCGCCTCCGTTTCGGATGTCTGTGCTTCGCGGATGGCCGCGGTCCATGCCCGCGCCACCATCGCGGCACCCACGCGGGATCGGTAGCCGGCCGAGCCCTGAAGGTCGGCGGGAATCTCGGAGAGCCCGCTCATCGCGATCCTGCCCACCTCTTCTGCGGTAACGGCATCGGCGGGGCGGCCGACAACGCCGTCCTCTGCCGCCGAGCCGCGCAGAGGTGTCGACCCGAGCCCGAGCAGTCCGATTCCGCACCGCGCCACCAGGTCGTCGGCGTCGAGCTCCAGTGCGACCGTCGCACCCGCGATGGCGAAATCGCCGTGGCGCCTGGCGAATTCCTCGACGGCGAAGCCGGACCGGCCGCCCCACAATGGAAATCGCACGGCGGTGAGGATCTCGTCGGGCGCCAACGACGTCTCCCACAGGCCGGTGAAGAACTCCGCCGCCGGGATCTCGCGTCGCCCCCGTGACGACGTCGCCTCCATCGTCGCGTCGAGCGCGAGCGCGACCGCGGCGTACTCGGCGGCGGGGTCGGCGTGTGCGATCGCGCCACCCAGCGTGCCCCTCGCCCGGATCTGAAAATGCCCGATGTAGGGCGTCGACAGCGTCAGCAGCGGCACCGATTCGGCCACCTCGTCGTCCATCCCGACCAGCGCGTGCGGCGTCCCTGCCGCGACCCACAGCTCGTCACCGCGCAACTCGATGTTCTTCAGCTCGTCGATCCGGGATATGTCGATCAGGTGCTCGAAGAACGTCAGCCGCATGGCGAGCATCGGCACCAGGCTCTGGCCGCCCGCGAGGATCTTGGCGCTGTCACCGAACTCGCCGAGCATCTGCGCCGCTTCCGCGACGGTGTCGGGGCGGTGGTATTCGAATGCTGCCGCTTTCATGACGACAGCAGCCGGGCCAGGGCGGCCTGCAGCTCGTCGGCCAGGTCCGCGGCGGGGTGTGCACGCCTGCGCCTGCCCAGCAGGAAGCCGACCGTCAGGCCGGCGGCGACCGCCGCGATCGCCGGGGCGTAGCGCTTGGCCATCGGCACGGCAACGACTTTCAGCAGGTCGACCGAATCGCCTGCATCCGAGGCGGCCGCGGCGGCCGCCGACGACGATATGGCGCCGGACGGTGCGGAGCCGCCGAGCAGGTCGGCCTCGAGGTTCCTGGCGAATTGGCCGATGAGGTTCGTGGACACGTCAGCCAGCACGCCACGTCCGAACTGCGCGGCCTTACCCGAGATGGTGAGGTCAGTGGTGATGACCACATGGGTGGCGTCGCCCTCGTCTTTCAGCTGGGCTGTGACGAGCGCGGCGGCGTTACCGCTGCCTCTCGTTTCCTTTCCGCTTGCCTTGATCACCACGCGCTGGGCCGCGTCGTCCTTCTCCTGGAAGGACGCATCGCCCTTGTAGGACACCGTGATCGGGCCCACCTTCACCTTGACCGCGCCGGTGAAATCGTCGCCGTCGACCGAAAGAAGCTGGGCGCCAGGGATACACGGTGCCACGCGCTCGACGTCGGTGAGCACCTGCCACGTCTTGGCCGCTGGCACCGCGACTCGAAATTCGTTGTTCAGCTCCACGTTCAGTGGTCCTTTCCGGGTGCGGCTGCGTCCGCTTTGGCATTTTCGATGAGGCCGACAATGGCGGCGGGACTTGCCGGCAGCCGGGTGACTGTGACACCGAGCGGGGCCAGCGCGTCGTTGATGGCGTTGATGACCGCAGGTGTCGACCCGATGGCGCCGCCTTCGCCGCAGCCCTTGTAGCCGCCGACGCCAGGCCCGGGGATCTCGACGTGGCCGTATTCGATCGCGGGCACCTCGGTGGCCGTCGGCAGCAGGTAGTCGACGAACGTCGACGAGAGCGGGTTGCCGTTGTCGTCGTAGACCATGTCCTCCAACAGCGCCCCGCCGATGCCCTGCACGGTGCCGCCCGCGATCTGCCCCTCGACCACATTGGGGTTGATCATCGGGCCGACGTCCTCGCTGACGATGTAGCGGGTCAGCCTGACGTGGCCGGTCTCGACGTCCACTTCGCAGGTGCACGCGTGAGTTGCGTTGGCCCAGTGGATCATTGTCTGCGACGTGAAACGCGCGGTGGCCTCCAGCGCACCCATTCCCGGTGGCAGCTGCGATGGCTCATAGTACGAGCGGTAGGCGAGGTCGGCGAAGCTGACGCTCTTCTCGTGGTCATTGCGGACGCTGGCCCGTGAGTTGGCTAGCTCGATCTCGGACTCGTCGACCTCGAGCCGGTGGGCGGCCATCGCGACGATCTGTTTGCGCAGGATCGCGCCGGCCTCGTTGACGGCGCCCGCGGTCATCGGTCCGCTGCGGCTGCCCTGAGTGCCCGCCCCGTACGGCGTGACGGCGGTGTCGCCCTGGATCGTCGAGACGTCGTCGATGTCGGCACCCAGCACGTCGGCGGTCAGCTGGACCACCGTCGTCTCGATGCTGTTCCCGGTCGATCCGCCGTTCACGTAGACGTTGATCTTGCCGGTCGGCTCCATGCGGATCGTCGCGCCTTCGGTGCCGAGGTGTCCGGTCGCGGCGCCCGTCGGCTCGATGTACGCCGAGAACCCCAGCCCGATGTAGCGGCCCTCCTCGAGCGCGTCCTTCTGCTCCTTGCGGAAGCCCTCGTGGTCGAGGATCTTAAGGGCCTGCTCGAAGGTGTCCGCCGGTGCGACGTGCTCGTAGGGCATGCCGTTGGGGTTGAAGTACGGCATCTCGTCGCCGCGCAGGATGTTGCGGCGGCGAAGTTCGACGGGATCCATGTCCATCTGGCGCGCCGCGATGTCGAGAAGTATTTCGCGGGTGAGGGTTTCGTACTGCCACGGCCCGCGGTAGGCGGCAAGGCCCGCGGTGTTGGAGAACACCGTCTTGTAGTTGAAGCTGGCCTTCGGAACCCGGTACGGACCGGGGAAGAACATGCCGATCGCCGCCGTGGTCAGCACCGGATACGGCGTCGGATACGCCCCGATGTCCTGCACGAAGTCGATGTCGGCGGCGAGGATGTTGCCGTCCCCGTCGAAGGCCATCCGGACGTCGCCGTCGACGTGGCGCGCCTGACCTGCCGACATCAGATTCTCGTGGCGGTCCTCGATCCACTTGAGTGCACCGCCCACCTTGCGGGCAGCAAGCATGATGCACATGTCCTCGCGCATCGGGACGACCTTCTGGCCGAATCCACCGCCGGTGTCGCGCATGATGACTCGGACGTTCTGCGCGGGGATTCCCAGCAGCCGCGCGGCGAACGCGCGGAGTTCATGCGGGGTCTGCGTCGATGCCCACATCGTCAGCTCGCGCGAGGACGCCTCCCATTCGGCGACAAGACCGCGCGTCTCGATCGGAACCGGCGCGTAGATCTGCTGATATACGTGCGCCGATGCGACGTGCGCAGCAGACGAGAAGGTTTCCTCGTCGGGCGGCGCCCCGCCCATCCCGCCCGCGACGTTATCCGGATAGGCGTCGTGCACGACTGGAACACCGGCGGCGGAGCCGCCTACGGCCCTGGTGAAGTCGGCGACGGCGGGCCGGGGGTCGTAGTCGACGTCCACCAGCTCGACGGCGTCCTCGGCGACATAGCGCGATTCGGCGATGACGAGCGCGACGGGATCCCCCACGAACTTCGCCTCGCCCTCCGCCAACGGGGGACGCGGAGTGTCCGGAATGTCCTTACCGGCGACGGCGTGCCAGGCCTCGTTGACGTCCGGGTTGAGGTGCTCGGCCAGAAACACCGCCTGAACACCGGGCAATGCAAGCGCGGCAGACGTGTCGATGCCGTTGATACGGGCACTGGCAAAGGGGCTGCGAACGAAGCAGGCGTGCAGCATGCCGGGGCGCGAGACGTCGTCGACGAACGTACCATGCCCGGTGAGCAGCCGACTGTCCTCCACACGGGGCATGCGCGCCCCGGCGTATCTGGCTGCGACGGCTTGAGATATTGAAGTCATGGCAAACGCTCCAATGCGTCGTCGACAGGGACCCTCAACAGACTGCTAAGCACTTGCTCAGCAAGCCTACCGGATACCAGATCCTGGCTATTGAGCACCGCGACCGCTGGCGTCGGTGACAATCCGCAAGGGCGTCGAGGCGCACACCGAAATGCTCGCCGGAATCCGGCGACGTGTCGAAGGCACTACGGACTGAAGGCAGTACGGACTAGGAGAGGCCTATGTCGGCCAGAACCCGGTGCCGGTGAAGAAGCCGGGCTGCCAGCCCTGCGCGCCAAGGCACAGCAGCGGTCGTCCGTCAGGAGCCTGGGCGGCCGCCTGATCGCTCGGGCACGGCGTGCCGATTTGCTGCACGCCGAAGATCTCGGGCGAGATCACCCAGAAGCCGGTGGTGACCGGCGGCCACTGGTTCGGGATCCAGTGGCACTGCAGCGGCTCGCCGCCGGGGCCGCGCCCGAACGTGTTGATCTCGAAGTTGTCGCAGGGGGCGGCGAGGTGTGCCTCGTAGTTCATGAACGGCACGTCCGAGTCGTAGCGCCCCGGCTTATCGAAGTAGATGTTGTCGTTGGGCTCGGCCATGACGACCGGTGCACTCCCGACTGCGGCGCCCGCCAGTGCGGCGGCGATGACTGCTTCGCGGATCATTGGCCCCACCTTCCTGGCGAAGAGCCTATCGGTCGCGCCCCCGGTCAGGGGAGCGTTTGGGTACCGCCGGTACGGGTAGTTAGCGAGTCATGACGCCAGGCAAGGATGGCAAGAGCGAAGAAGACGTCGAAAAAGACGAGAACGTGGCGAGCTCCCGGGCCGGTAAACACGGCGAGGACGGCAGCTATGTCGGCGAGACGTCCTCCGACGACGCCTTCGACGCCGGGGAGACCGGGGCCGAAGCCCGCAGCGACAAAAACAGCTGATCTCTGGGCGGCGTGTGGCGCGGTATGAGCAAGTAATCGCGACGGACGTGAGACGGTAGGGACCTATGGATGGCTTGGACGACCACGAGTACCTCACCTACGAGGAATTCGGCCGCAGGTTCTACGAAGTAGCGGTGACGGAGAAGCGCGTCGGCGATGCGATCGCGGCGATCGCGGGCGAGGCGTTCGAGTTGGGCCCGATGGGTCAGGGGCCCGGCAAGATCGCAAAGGTCACCGCCAAGGTGCGAATTCAGGAGCCCCGGGTCACCCGGTCTAACGGGGAGTTGATCACGTTCGCGATCCATATCCCGCTGGAGATCGACATGGTCATCGACCTGCGGATCGACAAGCCCAAGTTCATGGTGTTCGGCGAGATCTCGTTGAACGCGACAGCGCGCGCCGCCGAGCCGTTGCTGCTGATCCTCGACGTCCAAAAGCCACGGCCGTCCGACATCGCGATCCATGTCACGTCGAAAACGCTGCGAGGCGAACTGCTACGGATAGTCGCCGGTGTCGACGCCGAGATCCGGCGGTTCATCGCCGCGCACGTGGCAGGCGAGATCGACAGCCCGGCGTCGGTGAAGGCGCAAGTCATCCACGTCGCCGACATGATCGACGAGGCATGGACCGGCGTCTAGCGTCCTGAGTCAGTTGGGTTTGACGGTGCTTACACGCACGTATGCGGTGGACCGTGTTGATCTGAGAAAACGACCACAGCCGTGTGTGCAATCTCATGCGTAGAAAGCCAGAGCGGACACCTGAATGCGCGAACCTCGACGACTCAATTAGCCCCCAAACGATCGGTACTCTACGATTCTGCAGGTGCGCAGACTTTCCAGGCCCGTTCGCTTGATCACCGTGTTCGCTGGGCTGACCGCGACGGCCTCGTTGCTGGCCACTCCGGCTCAGGCCGACCCCAGCACCGACGCGTTCCTGGACGCGGTGACGAGTGCCGGCCTCGGGGGCGCCACCGATCCGTCCAACCTGGTCGCCGTCGGCGAGTCTGTCTGCCCGATGTTGTCCGAACCGGGCCAGAATGCCGCCGACGCCGCGGCGAAGGTCGCAGACGCAACAGGTCTGTCGCTCGGCGGCGCGAATATGTTCACCGGGCTTGCGATTTCGTTCCTGTGCCCGCGGGTGCTGGAATCGGTCGCCAGCGGCCAATCACCGATTCCGCTGGGTCTGCTCGGCTTCTAACCGACCAGACTGTCCAGCGTCGGGCGCTTCGGCACGCGGCCGTCCCCGCTGGAGATGCCACGCAGGTGGTCCCACATCCACGGCGCGAACATGTTCTTCGTCCAGAGCACTTGTGAATGGGCGCGCGAACGTAGCGTCGGCTGCGGGGCGGCCGGGTCGGCCCGCGCCCAATCATGGTTGCTGTCAGGCAGATTGAGGGCCTCGGCGGCTGCGGCGGCGAACAGTGTGTGGCCCTTGGTGGATCCGTGCACCCTGTCGTCGCTCCACGTGTCGGGCTGGGTCATCGACGGCGCGTTGTAGAGGTCGACGAGCTTGAAGCCGTAGCGATCCGCGGCCGTCGCGATCGCCTCGTTGGTGCGCATCATGCGTGAGGTCAGGATCCTGCCGATCGGCACCATGCGTGCGATATCGGGGAACGTGGTCGTCATGACCGTCGCGCCGGACTGCGCCAGCCGTTCGTGCAGCAGATGGAGATCGGCCATCGCGCGGTCGAAGAGCAGTCCTGGCCTGGTGATGTCGTTCATGCCGACGCAGACGCTGATCAGGTCGGGCCGCATCGTCAGCGCCAGGGGAAGCTGGTCGTCGAGCACATCGCGGATCCGACGCCCGCGGATCGCCAGGTTGGCGTACTGAAGTCCGGGACGGAGTGCGTCGAGCATCGCGGCCAGTCGGTCTGCGAAGCCGACGATTCCGTCGGAATCGTCTCCGTCCCATAGACCTTCGGTTTGGCTGTCGCCGAGGGCGACGTAGCGGGTGTACGCACCGTGGGCCATGAGTGTGACTTTAGCGGCATGGCGGATTCGACCGGTGATGCGTCTGCGCGAGCCGCTAGGTCGAGGGTCAACCGAGTTGAGCAAGGTCCCTTCGGGCGCTGCGCTCGACAAACAGCGGGACGTACTCCCGCAGCGGTCGTCCGTCGAACCTGGCGTGGTTGTCTTGGACGACATGGGCAACGGTTTCTGGCGACACCGAGGGGAAGTGCGCCGCCAGTCGCTCGACCAGCTGTTCGATGATCGTCTGTTCGCTCAACTCGATCATGTCAACAGTGTTGCTCAAAATTTTCCCGTTAGTCAATTTTCCGTTCACTTGGCAGCGAGCCACCTCACGGGGTGAAGCTGTTCAACAGCGCCCTCATGGACTTGGCCACCGCATGTCGCGTCGTCACCGGGTTGGCGGAGTTCGCGATCAACATCGCCCCGCGGGTCAGTGCGCCCAGTAGCAGCCTGGTCGCGGTCTCCGGGTCATCGATCTGGATCGTCCCGCACTTCGCCGCTTCCGTCAGCGAGTGCACGATCACCGCGTGGGCATATTGCTCGTCGAGCTCGGTGTATCGGGCCAATCCCAGCACCGCGGGACCGTCCAGCACCAGGATCCGCTGCGCGTCCGGCCGGAGGACACCGTCCAGGAACGCGTCGAAACCCAGCGCCAGCTCGTCGAGCCCGTTCTCTGCGCCCTTGGCCGCATCCCGGGCGGCGGCCATCAACTCCATGTGCGCCTGCACGAAGACCGCCTCGAAAAGCGCTGTCTTGGTTGGGAAGTGGTGATAGAGGGCACCGGTCGTCACTCGTGCCTCACGCGCCAGATCCTCCACCGACGTCCCGCGGAACCCGTTCTCGCCGAACAGCCGCCGCCCGGCGGCCACCAGCGCAGCGCGGGTCTGCGCGACCTGCTCTGCGCGCAGCGACGACGGCTCTGATGAGGCGGGCATGGTTCTCGCATTCCGGTGTGTTCGGGACCAGCCTACCCTATTGACATAGCAGCGATATGTGAAATAGTCACCTTATGACTACCACTCCCGTCCACATCATCGGTCCGGCCGAAGACACCCGCATCGCCCACGAGCAGACGAAGGATGCCCTACGTGCCGCCGTCGGCAGAACCGCCGAACTCCTGCGCCGGGTCGACACCGCAGACTCGCGGGTGCCCGGGCTCGCCTGGACCGCCGCGGAGACAGCGGCACACATGGTCGGCGACCTGCGCGATTACGCCCAGGCGCTCACCCGGCACACAAACGGCTACATGACACATGCCAATCGGCCCCAGGAATCACCGTCGCGACTGAGCGCAGCCGTCAACGCGCGCCACCTCGAAGAGGTGCAGGAACGCGACCTCGGCAGGCTCGCCAACCTACTGGAAGAAGCCGCCATCGCCTATCTGGCCGCCGCCGTCGCCGCCGATGACACCGCTGCCATCTCCACGCCCAACGGGCTGGTGATCAGCCCGCCGACGATGACCTGCCTGCTGCTGGGCGAAGAGGTTGTCCACGGTCTGGATATTGCTCGTGCCGCGAGGACTCGCTGGGACATCCGACCGGACGACGCGTTGATGGTCATCCCCGGCGTGTTGACCGTCGCGCCGCAGTACCTTCGGCCGACCGCGGCCGCTGCACGGGTGAGCTTCGAACTACGGATCCGCGGCGCCAACCATTATCGGATGGCCGTCGACCGCGGAAAGGCGGTCGTCACGGCGGCGGACGGCAAGTCCGACTGCGTGATCACCGCAGATCCCGTCGCATTTTTGTTGCTCGGCTACGGTCGCATCTCGCAGTGGTCGCCGATACTGCGAGGCAAGCTCCGCGCGGGCGGCAGAAAGCCGTGGTCGGCGCTGACGTTCGCCAGATTGTTGGACAGCCCGTAATTGGGTAGCCCCGTACCGTGGGCTCACATTCTTCTGTCGTGATCGTCGGCAGCGGCTTCGCCGGTTTCGAGTGCGCTCGGCGACTTTCGCGCCAATTGCGCAAGAACAACGCGTCGGTTGACATCTCGATCGTCTCGCCGGTCGATTACATGCTGTACACACCGCTGCTGCCGGACGTCGCCGGCGGGTTGGTCGACGCGCGGTTCGTCACCGTCCCCCTGGCGAACACCTTGCGTGGTGTGCGAACGGTGCGGGGGCGGGTGGACGGCGTCGACTTCGAGGGCCGCACCGTTACCTATACCGATCCCGAACAGCGATCGCGCAGCCTGGCGTGGGACCGGCTGGTGCTCACGCCGGGCTCGGTCACCCGGCTGTTCGATATCCCTGGTCTGGCCGACAACGCGCGAGGGTTGAAGTCGCCTGCCGAGGCGGTCTACCTGCGCGACCATCTGCTCGAACAGCTCGAACTGGCCAACATCGACGACGACCAGGCCCGGATCGAGGCGCGTCGAACGGTGGTGGTGGCGGGCGCCTCGTACTCGGGGACCGAGCTTGTGGTCCAACTTCGGGCGCTGGCCGACACGGCCGGTAGGCAGATGGGTTTCGATCCGGCCGATGTGAAGTTCGTGCTGTTGGACCTCGCCGAGCAGGTGATGCCGGAGGTCGGAGAGAAGCTGGGAAAGAGCGTCCAGCAGGTGTTGCACAAGCGGGGAATCGACGTCCGACTCGGCGTGACGCTCAAGGAAGTGCATCGCGATCATGTTGTGTTGGACAATGATTCGCGGATCGACACGCACACCGTCGCATGGGTGACCGGGGTTACCGGCGCTCCGCTGATCGAACACCTCGGCCTGCCGACCGAGCGCGGCCGGCTGAAGGTGCAGCCCGATCTGCAGGTGCTCGGCCACCCCGATGTGTTCGCCGCAGGCGACGCCGCGGCCGTTCCCGACCTGGCGCAGCCCGGGAACATCACGCCGCCGACCGCGCAGCACGCGATTCGGCAGGGAAAAGTGCTGGGGCACAACGTCGCCGCCAGCCTCGGGTATGGCAAGCCGAAGAACTACAAGCATCGCAACATGGGTCTGGTGGTCGACCTCGGCCCGCATTACGCGGTCGCGAACCCGCTCAACATTGAGCTGTCCGGCTATGCAGCGAAGCTGGTGACCCGGACGTACCACCTCTACGCCATGCCCCGATTCGTCAACAGGTGGGCGGTGTCGCTGGCGTACCTGACCGACGTGTTCTTCGATCGGTCCGTCGTCTCGGTCGGATTGTCCTCGCAGGACGATGCCCGGTTCTCGACGAGCGAGGGAATTCCGCTGCCGAGAGCGGAGTGACGTTGGGCATTGTTCGACGACACGGAGGGTGACCGGAAAAAGTCAGGCGACAAAGCTGTTGTCGCTGCAGCGTATTACCAGACGCGGACGTAGTCGATCAGCATCTCCGGGGTTTCGAAGGGTCCGAAGGCTGGATCGCCGCCACCGGGGCCGCCGACCGCGAGATTGAAGACCGTGTACAGCAGGTAGTCCGGCGCGTTGAACGGCCACACCCCGTCGATCGGCACGGCAGGAACCGTGAAGTACGGGGCGCCGTCGACGTTATCCCGCCAGAAGCGGAACCCTGCGTCGTCCCACCGGACCCGGTAGGTGTGCCAGTCGCCGTCGACGGGCCACCGGTTCTCCTTCCAGGTCCTGCCGTCGGACCGAGCGTGGACCGCGGTGCCCGGGGCCCACTTGCCGTTTCCGTACCACTCGAGGATGTCGACTTCACCGTCGGGCAGAGGACCCCTGTCGTCCGGCGTCGGCTCGCGGTTCACCAACCAGTAGGCCGGCCAGCATCCGGGAACGAGGCAGTTCAGTTTGATCCGGGCTTCCCAGGTGTGGCCGATGCCGATCTTCGGCCTGGCCTCCACCCGGCCACTGAAGTAGGTGTCACCCTCCCGCGTTGCGCGCAGCGCGAGGTTGCCGTTGCCGTCGAGGGACACATTACGGCGGTCGTCGCGGAACAGGCCGAGGATCGGTGGATAGACCGGCTCGTTCCAGCCCACCACGGTCCACCGCCCCGGGTCGGGGGGTGCCCCTGCGGGTCCGTCGAAGTCGTCGGCGAAGATGACCTCCGCGGGGGCGGGGTTGGCGTTGGGCGGCGGAGCGCCCGGATTCTCCGGTTGACCTGGGGCTACGGGTTCGGCTGATGCCTGCGAGGTGGAAACGGCGGCGGCAAGGGCCGCGGCTCCGGACATCAGCATCATGTTGCGACGATTCATCTCGGGCACAGGAGAACCTTAGCGTTGCTTAACCGAGTCGTTAACTAGGCTCGGGCACAATGTCGAAACTGAGCGCGGGTCTCCTGCTTTACCGCTGTAATGACGGGTTCGTCGAAGTGCTGATCGCGCATCCGGGCGGCCCGTTCTGGGCGAAGAAGGACGACGGGGCCTGGTCCATTCCCAAAGGGGAGTACGTCGAGGGCGAAGACCCGTGGCCTGCCGCGCGGCGCGAGTTCGAGGAAGAAGTGGGCAAGCCAGCGCCCGACGGTCCGCGTATCGACTTCGCGCCGCTGAAGCAGCCGAGCGGAAAGATCGTCACCGCGTTCGCGGTGCGGGCAGATCTCAACCTCGACGGGGCCGTCAGCAACACCTTCACCCTGGAATGGCCGAAGGGGTCGGGAAACGTCAGGGAGTATCCGGAGGTCGACCGGGTTGGCTGGTTCTCCGTGCCTGAGGCGCGGTCGAAGCTGCTGAAGGGTCAGCGCCCGCTTCTCGATCTACTGATGGATGTGATCGGAGGCGCCGAATCGGCCGCAACTCAATAGCATTGATCGTCAGCGCTCGGCCGTGAAAGCGCCAGCCGGACCGCGTGCGCAGATACTCGTCGTCGTAGCGCAGGTGCCAGATCAGGTCGGAAACCTGTCCGTCGTTGACGCTGAAATGGTGTGCGGCGCAGGTGATCCGGCCCAGTGCGTAGTCAGCGTCCGCGCCGGGCGCGTACACCTCGCCGACGATCGCGTGCTCGGTGCGGGCAAGCTCTCTCAGTGTTGCCATTGCCGCACGGACGCCATCGCGGCCCCGGTGATGACGGACGGGGTCGAGCGACCCGGGCGGGTCAGGCAATCGCAATTCGGCTGTCTCGCTGAATAATTCGACGACATCGCTGAAGCGCCGGTCGTCGACGGCGGCGGCGTAGAGGTGAACGAGGTCGGCGAGCGCCAGCCGATCGGCGACTGCGATTGTCACGCGGTCAACTGCCGCCCGCGTTGCTGGCGCGGATGGCTTCGCGACATTCCCGACGGGTCTTGCCCGTCTCCTGCATGCAAACCCGCACCGGCGTTTCCTGCTGGAAGGGCAGCGGTTCGTCGCCGGCCTGAGGCGTCACGGTGATGGTCGGGGCCGGCACCACACCCTGGTTGACCGACCAGATGGTGGCTGACGTGCCCTCCAGCGTGGAGCAGTACACGGTGTTTCCGTTGGCGGTGGTCCCGGTGCTGCCCAAAGGCGAACAATCGGCGCCGACGAACGCTGCGGCCTGTGCCGTAGTCGGAGATGCGGTGACCGTCGTCGGCGCAGCGGGCTGCGGCGGTGGGGCCTTGGCCCGCGGCGCGGTCGTCGGCGTCGACGGCGGAGCGGTGTAGTCGTTGTTCAGCAGCCTCTCGATCTCGCGGAACTGGATCAGCACCAGGACGATCGCCACCAGCAGCAGCGTTGCCAGGATCGCCGGCACCATGTACGCGGGGCGCAGGTATTTCCCCCGCGGCGTCGCTGGAAAAGCTTGGTGTTTTCCGGCATGCCGGTGAGCGCCAGCCGGGAGTGACGCGGCGGTCCGCTCGTTGTCGGCATCCGGCTCGACCCCCAGCCGGTGGGCCAGCGCCCGCGCGAAGTCCACGCAGCTGATGAAGCGATCCTTGGGGTCCTTCGACAGAGCCTTGCTCAGCACCGGATCGAGCGCTGACAACTCTGGACGCTTGTCTGCGAGGGCGGGCGGCGCCGCCGTGAGGTGCTGGCTGATGACGACCGTCGGGTTGGAGTGGTGGAACGGCGGCGTTCCGGTAAGCAGGTGGAATGCGGTGGCCGCCAACGCATACTGGTCCGCGCGGCCGTCGAGTTCCTCGCCCATCAGCTGTTCGGGCGCGGCGTAGAACACTGTACCGACCGTCATATTTGTCGCGGTGAGGTTGCTGTTGTCGTCGACCCAGCGCGCAATACCGAAGTCGCCCAATAGAATACGTCGCTCACCGGCCGCCGGGTCGGTTAGCAGGATATTGGGGGGCTTGACGTCGCGGTGCAGCAGGCCCCGCTGGTGTGCGTAGTCGAGCGCCTCACCAACGGCGGTGACTATGGCGAGCACCAACTCCTTCGGCATGCCTTTCCGGTGGCGGTCACGGAGCAGGTCGCCTGCGTCCGTCCCCTCGACGTAGTCCATGGAGATCCAGATCTGCCCGTCGACGTTCCCGCGGTCGTGAACCCCGACGATGTGCGGGTGCCACAGCGTCGCGACGATGTCGGCTTCCCGGTTGAATCGCTGCCGATACTCCTCGTCTGCGCACACGTCGGCGGGCAGCACCTTCAGGGCATCGCGCCGGGGCAGGCGGGGGTGTTCGGCGAGGTAGACCTCACCCATTCCGCCGGAGCCGAGAAGCCGCACGATGGTGTAACCCGCGAAGGTCTGACCAGCGGTTAACGGCATGGCCGAATAGTACAGACGGACTACAAATCGAGTGTGAGTCGCTCCCCGCCGGCCCGTGAGATACAGACCAGCATCATGCCGCCTGCGCGCTCGGGTTGGGTCAGCAAGGTGTCGCGGTGGTCGACTTCGCCTGCGACGACCCGCGTCCGGCAGGTGCCACAGAAGCCCTGCTGGCATGAGTAGGGCGCCGCCACGTCCGCGCGGCGCAACGCCGTCAGCAACGTCTCGTCGGCGCCGACCACGACCTCCTGGCCCGTCGAAGCGATCGACACCGTGAACTCCCGCCCGTCGACGACCGGCGGTGCGGCGAACCGTTCGAAATGCAGCTCGACGTTGTCGCGTCCCGCGAGCGCGGCGCGGACGGCGGTCAGCATCGGCGCAGGCCCGCACGCGTAGACCGTCGTGCCGTCGGCGCAGTCGCCGAGGAGTTGGGCGGCGGTCGGAACGCCGCTGACGTCGTCGGTGCGGATCTCGATGCGATCCCCGAAGCGGCGGACCTCGTCGACGAAGGGCAGGCTGTCGATGCTTCGGCCGGCATACACCATCGACCAGTCCACGCCGAGGCGATCTGCAAGCGCCAGCATCGGCAGAATCGGCGTGATGCCGATGCCGCCCGCGATGAACCGGAACCGCCGGGTGGGTGAGCCGTAGCCCGGCACGGTGAGCGGGAAGGCGTTGCGCGGACCGTGAGTGGTCACCGTGGCGCCGACGGACAACTCGTCGTGCACCTCGATCGATCCGCCGCCACCGTCGCCGATCCGGCGCACGGCGATCCGATAGGTGTCGGCGTCGTCGGGGCTGCCGCACAGGGAGTACTGGCGAAGTCGGCCGCTTGGCAGATGGGTGTCGAGGTGTGCGCCGGGATGCCACCGTGGCAGTGGCCGGCCGTCGGTGGCCGCCAGCGTCAGCGCCACCACGTCCTGGTCGTGTGCCACCACCTGACGGTCGAGGACCGTCAACATGATGACACGGTCCGGGTCGGGGGGCGGTCTCATCTTCCTGATGGCCCCCGATACGGCCCACAGCGCAGCGACCGACGCATCGGTGATGCCAAGCACGGTGTCATGGCGCCGACGGCCGGAAATGCTCGGCGGCGCCTGGCGGTAGCGGTCGAGGAGGCCCATCAAATGTGCGCCGCGCGGGCTGCGGGGGAGCTGGCGAGGTAGGCCACCGCCTGCGCCGTCGAACCCATTTCCGCCGGGGTGAAACCGGGCCGGAAGTACATGGCGGTGTTCGAGCCGAACAGCTTGCGGTACTTGGGAAGCAGCCCGAGCTTGGAGTCCCGCATCCGCATCCGGTTGAACCGCCACCAGCCGATATCGGTGTTCGGGTCGGACTTGACCAGGAACCAGGATGTGCGTTGGAAGAACACGAAAATCGCGACCACAGCCATCGACATCGCACGGATGCGGTCGATGTAGCTGTCGTGGAAGTACACCGCGACATCATGCGCAACGCTGCGATGCTCGACCTCCTCGCTGCCGTGCCAGCGGAACAGGTCCACCATCGTCGGCGAGGCTCCGTAGTCGTCCCAGGCGCAATTCAACGAGAAGTCGCCCAGGACGGCCGTGTAGTGCTCGATCGCGGCGATGAACCACAGGCGGTCGCACAGATGGTTCAGCCGACGCCTGGGGTCGGTGGCCGTCGACGGCGCGAGCGTCTTGGAGAAGAGAAATTCGATCTGGTCGAGCATCGGCTTGGGGTCGATGCCGTTGACGGCCATGTACTCGTGCAGCATTTGCTCGTGCACGTCGGCATGGGTGGCTTCCTGGCCCATGAAGCCGCGCATGTCGTCGGCAAGCTGCGGATCCTTTACCAAGGGCAGCGCCTCGTTGAAGGTGTCGACGAACCAGCGCTCGGCGGCGGGCAGGACAACGTTGAGCAGGCTGACGACATTGGAGGCGACGGGATGTCCCGGTATCCAGTGCAACGGGATGTCGGTGGCGTCGAAGTGCACTTTGCGTGCCTGGATCTGAACGGGTCCCGGATCGACTTCATGCTCGAAACGGCGTGGACGCAACATTGCGGCTACCTCCCCGAAGTGTGCTGGGGTGAGTCTACGACCAATATGTGGGAGCGCAGGTTTCGGATACCTGCGCGGTGTCAATATGACCGACATGGCGGGGTTGAACGACGTCCTTGATTGGGCCAGGCAGCAGGTCTCTTCTCGGGTACCGAAAGCCGATCTCGACCAGCGCGACCCCGACTACATCCGCGAGCAGCTACCTGGACTATGGCTGCTGGCATCGCTGTACTTCAGGGCCGACGTCCGCGGTCTCGATCGCATTCCGAACGACGGGCCGGTGCTGCTGGTCGGCAACCACAGCGGCGGCAACCTCCCGCCCGACACCTTCGTTTTCACGCTCGCGTTCTGTTCGTACTTCGGCGTCGAGCGGCCGTTCTACCAACTCGCGCACAACCTTGTGGTGTCGATGCCTGGTCTGGGATCCCTGCGAAAGTTCGGCACCATCGCCGCCAACCACGACAACGCGAAGCTGGCGCTGGAGTCCGGCGGGGCCTTGCTGGTGTACCCCGGCGGCGACTACGAGGTGTTCCGGCCGTCGTGGAAGCGCCACGAGGTCGACTTCGGCGGCCGCAAGGGTTACGTGAAACTCGCCCGGGAGGCCGGTGTGCCGATCGTGCCGATCGCCAGCGTCGGCGGCCAGGAAGCTGCGCTCTTCCTCGACCGTGGCCAGTGGCTCGCCAAGTTGCTGATGGTCGACAAGGCGGCCCGCCTGAAGAGCGTGCCCATTCTCGTGGCGCCGCCGTGGGGCCTGGCTGTCAGCGATATGGTGCCGCGACTGCCGCTCCCGACGAAGATCGCGATCGAAGTGCAGGATCCGATCGACGCCGCCGACATCGCCGCCAGCGACGACGACGTCATCAATGACAAGGTGCTCAGCAGCCTCCAGGGCGGGGTAGACCGGTTGGCTGCCGACCGACGCTTCCCGGTGATCGGCTGATGAGCTGATGAGACTGCAACGGCGAGTGGAGATCGATGCCGACCGCGACACGGTCTGGAAGCGGGTCAGCGACCCGACGTGTTATCCCCAGTTCATGGCGAACCTCGAGCGGTGGGACGCCGTCACCGAGGGACCGCCGGGTCTCGGGTCCCGATACACGGTGCATTTGAAGATCGGTTCGGTGCCGATCGGCGGCGTCGTCGAAGTGGTCGAGTTCGACGAAGCGCGCGACCTGGCCTGGATCGGCATCACCGGCATCACCCAACGCGGCCGGTTTCGCCTACGGGACTGCCCCGACGGCCGAACAAGGGTGAGTTTCCGGCTGTCCTATGAGGCGCCGGGCGGAATCCTCGGTCTGATCGCCGATCGGGTGGCGGCGCGTCAGGTCGGCAGAACCATGACGCAGACGCTGGAAAATCTGCGGAGCCTGGCGCAGGCCTAGCCGCCAGGTACGGACATGCCTGGCTGCGGTCCGACGGGCGTTGCCTGAACGGTGGTCACACCGTTCGCGCCGACTTGGCGACCACCGGGCACGCCGCCAGGCGCTGAGCTGCCCTGCTCCGCCATCTCCTGGGCGGCTTTCTCGGTGCAATCCAGGTTCAGCAGCATCCTGCCGTTGCCGGCGAGCTTCTGGCTGGACACCATGCACTGTTGCTGCGGTAGATCGCTTCCGACGGATCCACCGAAACCGGCGCTCATGCCCATCCCGTGCAGGATCTTGACAGCCTTGAAATAGGGTTCACCGATCACGTTCAGCTGGCTGGGGTTCGCCGGGTCAGAATTGGCTAGACCCGCGCTGAGCACGCCGATCGTGCTCGCGGCAATCGCACTTGCTCCCATGACGACGAGCTTGTTCACGTGAGTCTCCCTAAGTCGGTGCGCTGCGAACATATCGCAGCCGTGACAAATGTGAAACCGGTGACGGCCCGCCAAGCGTTACACCTGCGAGTTCACCGCGGCCCGCAGCGCCTCGCAAAGAGCGGCCGCGCGCGGGTCGGTGAAGACGTCCTCGAGCAGCAGGCGACGCCCGTCGGGGGCGCCGAGCGGGACCCGCCAGTTCGGGTATTCGTCGGTGGTTCCGGGCTGGTTCTGGGTGCGCATCTCGCCGACCGCATCGGCCAGCGACAGGCCGAGCAGCCGCGACGGGGTCCGGCCGAGGTATCGGTACAAGGCCTGCACGGTCTCGTCGACGCCGGGTTTTTCCCCCAGCAGTCCGACCCGCCGCAGCTCGTCGACCCATGCCGCCTGCTCGATCCGGTCGTCGGCCAGTTCTTCCTCGACCGGCCTGGTCAACAGGCCCAGCTCGGCACGCAGCCGGACGTGCTCACCGGCCAGATAGCCGGCCGTCGGCGGCAGGTCGTGGGTGGTGACCGAGGACAGGCAGTGTTCGCGCCAGCGGTGGGCCTGCAGCGGTCCGCCGTCGCCGTCGCGGTCGAGCTCGAACCACAGGATCGACGTGCCGAGCAGCCCCCTGCGGGCCAGGTAGTCCCGCACCCATGGTTCGACAGTGCCGAGGTCCTCGCCAACCACCACCGCCTCGGCGCGGTGGGCTTCCAGCGCGAGGATGCCGATCATCGCCTCGTGGTCGTAGCGCACATAGGTGCCCTCGGTAGGCGAAGCGCCCTTGGGAATCCACCACAGCCGGAACAGGCCGATGATGTGGTCGACGCGGATACCGCTCCCGTGCCGCAAGATCGCGTTGACCATGGCCCGGAATGGTTCATAGCCCCGATGGACGAGTTGGTCGGGACGCCACGGCGGCTGCGACCAGTCCTGGCCGAGCTGGTTGAACTCATCCGGCGGCGCGCCCGCGGTGACGCCCAGCGCGAGGACGTCCTGCATCGCCCATGCATCGGCTCCGTTCGGGTCGACCCCCACGGCGAGATCGTGCATGATGCCGAGCTCCATGCCCGCCCTCATGGCGGTCGATTGCGCGGTGGCCAGCTGGTCGTCGAGCTGCCACTGCAGCCACCGGTGAAAATCGACGGTGTCGGCGTGCTTGGCGGCGAACGCGGAGACCGCTGGGCTTGCGGGGGTACCGAATTTCTTCGGCCAGCGGTGCCAGTCCGGTCCGTGCCGTTCTGCCAGCGCACACCAGGTCGCGAAGGCGTCAAGGCTGGCGCCTTCGCGTTCGCGGTATGCCTCGTAGGCCAGTTGGCGGCCTGCGGATCGCTCAACCCGGTAGACGCTTTCGAGCACATCGCGCTTGGCGGCCCACGCCGCGTCCCTGTCGATCAGGTCCGTGCCCCGGGTGTTCCCCTGTAACAGAAGCCGTGACCGCCGGATGCCGCCACGCCTACGCGCCTCTGCGAACTCGGGAATCGCCTCGGGCCGCAGATAGAGCGGGTTGACGTAGCGCCGCGAAGTGGGCAGGTACGGCGACGGCTCCATCGGCGCGACGGGGGCCGCCGCGTGCAGCGGGTTGACGAGGATGTACCCGGCGCCGTGCTTCGCGCCCGACCACACCGCGAGATCCGTCAGATCGGTCAAATCGCCGACGCCCCACGATCTTTCAGACTGCACGCTGTAGAGCTGAGTGGCCAGCCCCCATGTTCGCTTACCGCCGAGCCGTGGTGGCATCTCGAGCTTCGCCGGAACGACGATCAGCGGTGCGCTGGCCTCGGACGCGCCTGCCTGGATGTAGAGCCGGTGATATCCCAGCGGCAGGTCTCCGGGCAGTTCGAAAGTGGCCTCTCCGACCAGCCGGCCATCGAGATCGTATGGGGGAGTGTGGTTTTCCAACTGGCGCGGCCCTGCTCGCACACTACCGTCCTCCAGCCGGATCCACAGACCGACCGGGTCGCCGTGGGTGACGTGCACCCAGAACGACGACTCGGATTCGGCGCGGGTGACGATGGTCGGCGGCAGTGGCCTGCTCCAGTAGTCGCGGTCGTGAGCAACGAGGGCCGCCGCCCGCTCGTCCTCGGTGGTGGCGGGCACACCGAGCGCCGCCAACACGGCGACCAACGTGGTTTCCGGGACCTCGACGTGGCGACCCGTCCAGTCCTCGTACTCGGTGGCGACGCCGTAGCGGCGGGCAAGTTCGCCGAGCGACGGCGAGGTTTCGACCATGCGGTTAATCTTGCCTGCTTCTCGGCGATCTCAACCGATGTTGCACTTGTTCAGACGTCGCGGCTCAACAGGTCGTCCCAGGTGTCGCGGCGAACCACCAAGCGGGCGTTGCCCTCGCAGGCGAACACCACAGGCACGCGACGGGCGCCGTTGTACTGGTTGGACATCGTGTAGCAGTAGGCGCCGGTGACCGGAACCGCGAGCAGGTCGCCCACCGCGGGCTCACGCAGCGCGACGCCGTCGACGAGTTGGTCGCCGGATTCGCAGTGCCGCCCGACCACGGTTACCATCTCACCTCCGCCCCCGACCCGATCGACCAGCGTCGCCTCGAACCGCTGACCGGTCAGCGACACCTCGAGGTTGTCGCCCATACCGCCGTCGACCGCGACGTGGGTGACGACCCCGCGCTTGATCGTGGTGACGCGATACACGGTGCAGGCGCTGGTGGCGACCATACTGCGGCCCGGCTCGATGATGATCCGGCTGCCGGCTGGCAGCAGCGCTCGGGCCTGCTCCACCATCGCTTCGGCGTAAGCATCGACGGTCGGCGGGTGCTCGTCGTACGTGTAACGCACGCCAAGCCCGCCGCCGAGGTCGTAGGTGTCGAATGTGCCGAGCTTCGCGATCGGTTCCACCGCGGCGGCCAGCTGCTCGACGTTGAGCAGCTGCGACCCGACATGGGTGTGCACGCCATCGAGCTGCAGCACGGCGCTGCGCTCTATCCGTGCGATCGCGTCCCGAGCGTCATCGGGCAGCAGGCCGAACTTCGAACCGGCATGCCCCGTCGCCTGTGAAGCATGGGTGGCCGCGTCGACTCCGGGAATCACCCGGACCAGGCAGCGCTGCCGATACCCGTTCGGCACGATGCGTTCCAGCCGATCGATGTCGTCGAAGTTGTCGACGACGACGAGCCCGAGGCCGTTCTTGACGGCGATCTCCAGTTCCTCGTCGGTCTTGGCGTTACCGTGCAGGACCAGCCGGGCGGGATCCGCGCCCGCCTTGATCGCGGTGAGGATCTCGCCGCCGCCCGCGACGTCGAGATGCAGGCCCTCTTCGACCATCACCCGCTGAACCGCCGTACACGGGAACGACTTCGACGCGAACGCGAGATCGCTGCGCGGCCACCGGCTACGGAACGCGTCGAGGTACTCCCGCGCCCGGTTCCGCAGTGCGTCCTCGGCGACGACTATCGCAGGGGTGCCGAACTCCGCGGCCACATCGTCGAGCCGGCATCCGCCTATCACGAGGGTGCCGTCGGCGTCTGTTCTGGTCGCCGGTGGGAACAGACCAAGCAGGTCCTCTGCGGTCGGCGCGGTGCTCATCTCCTCAGCGTCCCACTCGGACGCGCCGTTGTTGTCAGACTCGTCGGTAACGTCGGTGCTCATGACGCCTGGACGGCTCGACGATGTCGGCGTCGCGGCGCGCAACCGGCGGGCCAGGGTTGCGGTCGCCGCGTTGTTCCTGACCAACGGTGCGCTTTTCGCGAACCTCCTGCCTCGCTATCCCGAGATCAAGGCCGACCTCGCACTGTCCAATGCGGCGTACGGCGTCGCCATCGCCGCGTTTTCCGGCGGTGCACTGGTCGCCGGGTTAGCGGCGGGGGCACTCGTCCGTCGCTTCCGCTCCGCGAGGGTCACGGCGGTCAGCAGCATCGGCATCGCGGTGTTCATGTTCGTCGCTGCCTCGGCACCGTCGGCCGTCACACTCGCCTCGGCGCTGTTCATCGCGGGCGCATCGGACGCGATCACCGACGTCGGACAGAACGCGCACGCACTGCGCCTGCAGCGGAACTACGGACGTTCGATCATCAACTCGCTGCATGCGGTGTGGTCAGCCGGCGCGGTACTCGGTGGCGCCATGGGTGCGGCCGCGATCGCGTTGCACATCCCCCGCACAACGCACTTGGCGGTGTCCGCAGTGCTGTTCAGTTCGGTGGTGCTCGCCGCGTATCCGTTTCTGCTCCGCGGCTCGGACCAGGACGACCACCCGTCGGCCAGGGCTGACAACGTCGGCCGGCCCGGCTTCGGCGTCTACGCGACGTTGGCCGCGCTGGTGTTCATCGCGATTTCAGGGGCGGTGGTCGAAGACGCCGGAACCTCATGGGCCACTATCTATTTGCGCGATAGCCTCGGCGCGCCGGGTGCAATCGCGGTGTCAGGTTACATCGCGATGGTCGGATTCCAATTCGTCGGACGGATCCTGGGGGACCGGCTCGTCGACCGGTTCGGCGAGCGCACGGTGGCCCGGGCGGGAGGACTCATCACCGCCGCGGGCATGGGCGCCGCGCTCGCGTTTCCCAGTGTGCCCGGCACCATCGCGGGCTTCGCCGCCGCGGGCTTCGGCGTTGCCACGGTGGTGCCCGCGGCCATGCACGGCGCCGATCAACTCCCGGGACTTCGCGCCGGAACCGGCCTGACGGTGGTGACCTGGCTGATGCGGGTGGGCTTTGTGTCCTCGCCACCCGTCGTCGGGCTCATCGCCGACGCGACCAGTCTGCGGATCGGGCTTTTGGTGGTGCCGTTCGCCGGCGTGGCCGTGATGCTCTTGGCGGCGGCGCTCAGCCCGCGGCGCCCATCTCGATAGTCAGCACTCCCGCCACGATCAGCGCGATGCCGAGTCCCATCATCCACGTCAGCGGTTCGCGGAAGAAAACCCGTGCGGCAACGGCAACCAGCGCGACACCGCATGCGGTCCAGACGCCGTACGCGATGCCGACGTGCATGCCCAGCCTCAGCGTCAGCCACAACAGATAGAACGACGCCAGGTAGCCGATCGAGACGGGGATGATCCAGATCCGCTTGCGTAATCCCTCAGACGCCCTCAGCGCGAGCGTCCCGATCACCTCGAAGAGGATTGCCCCGATCAGCGCGGCCCACATCACGGCGTGGCCTCCTCGGTGTGTCGTGACCCCAGCTCGACGAGCAGAACCCCGGCGACGATCAGCCCGACGCCTGCGCCGATCGGCCACGTGAACGGGTCGCCGAAGATCGCGGCCGCGAGCACCGCCGTGCCCGCGGTGCCAAGGGCGCCCCAGATTCCGTATGCGACGCCGATCGACAGGCCGGCACGAAGCACCCACGTGAGCAACACGAAAGCGCCGAGGTAACCCGCGGCGACCACGATCAGCCAAGCCGAATGGTCTTGGGAGGCACGTAAAGACAGGGTGGCCGCCACCTCGACGACAATCGCCGCGCCGAGCAGCCACCATTTCCGCACGGCTTACAAGCTAACCGACGGCACGCTTCACCATCGGAGTCAGGATCTCGTGGGCGAACCGGCGCAATTCGGCGTCGTCCCCGAAGTCGGGGTCTTTGGGCGGCATCGACAGGTAGGTGAAGAACAGCCGCGCGAATACGTCGGCGACCCAGCGCACCTGCTGCGAGGGAGCACCGGGTGCGTCGTCATGAATGTAGTTGGCGATGACGCCGAGCCCATCTTCAGCAACTCGACGGAATCGGATTCGGGGCGGGCTCGCTCTGCGCGGCCCTGCGACGCAACCCACTACGGCACCGTCTGCCCGCAGCGGCGATCGGATGCGTCGCGGGCGAACGACACAGGGCGATGACGGCCTCCCCGCAACCCCGTCGTCGAAATCTTCGACGGTGCTCGATGGTATCGGAGACGGACACAGAGGAAGCGCTGGGTCTCCCGACGACCAGCGACTCTCGACGGTCGTCCCGCCGCGGGTAGCGCCGATCATGTCGTCATTCGAGAAATGCCGGCCCGCCGGACTACGTCCTCGACCGTCCGAGTTGCAGGCCAACGGCGCGGCTCGCTTCAACGCGGCATCAGGACGTGCTGGCGGCGCTGCGGTCGGTCGCGTCATCGCCGCTCGGCCGTCCCACGCTCGCATCTCCGACGAATCCTCGATAAGCTGTGCATCGACACGATGTGGCGAGCCTCGGCCGACGCACCTTACCGGGCGCGATCGCGCAGAGCTCACCGGCCACCTCGGTGTGCGCACAACGGCCCACCTCACCCGTCGGTGCGCATCCGGGCGGCCAGCATCGGACATCGACCGGCGCGTCACGTGCCGGCAGGCGATCGTAGCCGTGTCGAACGACGTGTTCTACGACGTGCCCCTGAGCACCCCAGGCACGATGGCGTTCGCTCCGCTCGTCGACGGCGACCTGGTGCCCGACTATCCGGTGAACCTGGGCGAAGGCCGCTCCGTCCTGTCCCGCTGGTACGGCAGAGAAGCACGAGGCGACGCCATCAGGAAGTCGTTGAACTGCCGCGGATGGCCGAGCGCGCTGAGCGATAACGAATCTTCACGGTAGCCCGACAGCCGTCCTGCAACGCCGGCGACGACGAGAGGGAAGCTTATGGAGGCCTGCCAGAACGATCGCGGGTAGTCCGGCCTGCGCGTCGATCCGCTCATCCCCTCCTTGGTTGGGTGGTACACAGACACTCTCAGCGATACCTTTCGCTGTCGCATTTCACCCCGTCACCGCTACCCATCGGTACATCTGGCTTAGCGATGGCACGTCGACGAACACCCCGGTAGAGACCGGCCAGCGTTCAGCTGGGCGGCATGAAGACAGGGAGCGTGGTGTCGGAGCGGATCCGCGGCCGCTGGGTGAACTTCGCGACACAGGCAAAGCCATGCGGCCTGCCCGGCGAGCCGGAGTGGGTTGCCGTATCAGGAACCCGACCGCACGTCCCTTCTCATCGGGAGACAGGACGCTGTCGTCTGCGACATCGACTCCGACATCCGTGCCACCTGGGGCGCCGAGGTGCTCAACTTCAGGTAGCCCGAACGGGCCTGGCTAGACTTTCCCCGGAGGTGTCACTGTGGACTGGGCAAATGCATGGGAGCACGTGCTGCCGCCGCTGATGCACGACCCCGTGACATTCGCCGTACCGTTCTTCCTGCTTCTGCTCATCATCGAGTGGGCGGCCGCGCGCAAGCTCGCTCACATCGAAGAAGAGCGCGCTCCGTCCGGGTCCTACCTGAAGCCGGACGCGTGGGCCAGCATCTGGATGGGCTTGGTGTCCATCGGCACCAGTGCGTTGATGAACGGGATAGCGCTGTTCGGCTACGCGGCTCTCTACGTCTACGTCTCGCCGTGGCAGCTTCCCTCAAACGCCTGGTACACGTGGGTGATCGCCATCGTCGGCGTCGACTTCCTCTACTACTGGTATCACCGAATGGCTCACCGCGTGCGGCTGTTCTGGGCGACGCATCAGGCCCACCACTCCAGCCAGTACTTCAACCTCGCGACCGCGCTGCGACAGAAGTGGAACATCAGCGGCGATGTGTTCCTGCGCGCGCTGCTTCCGCTGTTCGGTGTGCCGCCGTGGATGGTGTTCGCCAGCTTCTCGATCAACCTTATCTACCAGTATTGGATTCACACCGAGCGCATCGGAAAGCTCTGGCGCCCAATCGAATTCATTTTCAATACGCCGTCACATCACCGGGTGCACCACGGTATGGACGAGATCTATCTGGACAGGAACTACGGCGGCATCCTGATCATCTGGGACCGGCTGTTCCACAGCTTCCAGCCCGAGGACTTCCGGCCGCATTATGGGTTGACCAAGCAGGTCGACACATACAACATCTGGAAACTGCAGACCCACGAATACGTCGCGATCGCCCGGGACGTGCGCACTGCGCGCCGGTGGCGTGACCGGTTCGGCTTCGTCTTCGGCCCTCCGGGCTGGGAGCCACGGCAATCCGTGCAGCCCGATATCCCCGCGCCGGTCACCGTTTCGAAGTAGCGCTGCGGCAAAACACCGCCCCGTGCGTAGTGCCTACCCCGTAGTGTCGCGGTGTGCAGACGGTGTTCGATTCCCACGTCGATCCGGACCTCGTCGAACGGTCGCTCGCGGAGAGTGCCTTCGGCTCGATGTGGCTCGACGTGCCTCGGCCCCGCTACGACGCGCTCTCGGGTTCGGTCACCGCCGACCTGCTTGTGGTGGGCGCGGGATACGCGGGGCTGTGGACGGCATTGCATGCCGCCCACCGAAATCCGGATCACAAGATCGTCCTGGTCGATGCCGAACGCGTCGGATGGGCGGCGTCCGGCCGCAACGGCGGCTTCGTCGATGCCAGCCTGACCCACGGCGTCGCGAACGGAAAAGCGCGCTGGCCCAACGAAATCGAAACGCTCGAGGCGATGGGGCGGGAAAACCTCGACGGTATGCAGGCCGATATCGAAGGCCTCAGGCTCGACGTCGACTGGCAACGCACCGGGATGTTGTCCGTCGCGACGGAGCCGCATCAGGTGGACTGGCTGAGGGAGGCGGCCGACGACGGCGCGGGGCGGTTTCTCGCGCAGGGCGAGGTGCGCGGCGAGGTGGCGTCGCCGACGTACCTCGCGGGTATGTTCGGCGCGGAAACGACGGCCATAGTCGATCCCGCGAAGCTTGCGTTCGAACTCGCTCGCGCGTGCGCGGAGGCGGGAGTGCGCATCTTCGAGCGGACGAACGTCACGGCGATGGACTCCTCTGGTGCGGCCATCGGATTCACCGCGGGCGAGGGGGCAATCACCGCCGGGCGGGCCGTGCTGGCCACCAACGTCTTCCCGAGCCTGCTCGTGCGCAATCGGCTACGCACCGTGCCGGTCTACGACTACGTCCTGGCCACCGAGCCGCTGACCGACGCACAGCTCGACCGCATCGGGTGGGTAAACCGTCAGGGAATCGGCGACTGCGGCAACCAGTTTCACTACTACCGGCTCAGCACCGACAACCGCATCGTGTGGGGCGGCTATGACGCCATCTACCACTTCGGTCGCAAGGTCAAGCCGGCCTACGAAGACCGGCCCGCGAGCTATCGCAGGCTCGCGCAGCACTTCTTCATCACCTTTCCCCAACTCGACGATGTCCGGTTCAGCCACCGCTGGGCCGGCGCCATCGACACCAGCACCCGGTTCTGTGCGCACTGGGGGCTGGCCCATGGGGGCCGTGTCGCCTACGTCAACGGGTTCACGGGCCTCGGTGTCGGCGCGGCGCGGTTTGCCGCCGACGTCTGCCTCGACCTGCTCGACGGTCGGCCGACACCGCGCACCGGACTGGAAATGGTTCGTAAGCGGCCATTGCCGTTTCCACCTGAGCCGTTGGCCAGCATCGGAATCCAAGCCACGAGATGGTCGCTCGACCGCGCCGACCACTCCGCCGGACGGCGCAATCTGTTGCTGCGCACACTCGATGCGCTCGGGCTTGGCTTCGATTCCTGACCGTCCACACAGGGTTTGCGCGACGTTTGGATTGGGCCGATCCGAACCGCCCACACCCGTGAGCTTCATCAGTAAGCTCAACTGCACCGGATGAAATCTAGAAAGGGGCAGAACGTGACTGACAGGCTCGCCGAGGGCGAGAAGCTCCTCAAGGGCAACTCGCTGACGTCGCGGAACGGCGCCTACACCCTGACCCTGCAGGACGACGGCAACCTGGTGCTTGCCGCGCGGGGCCAAGCGGTATGGTCGACGGGGACCAATGGCCAGGATGCAGAACGGCTCGAGGTGCAGAAGGACGGCAACGTCGTGCTCTACACGTCGGACAAGCCGATCTGGCACACAGATACCAAGGGCGCCAAGGATGTGCGGCTGATCCTGCAGGACGATCGCAACCTGGTGGTGTACGGCTTCAAGGGCGTTGCATGGGCGTCGGGGACGGACACCGACGACGCGCCACCACCACCTCCCGTCGAGGAGGCCGCGGCCCCTGAGGTTGCGCCCGCCGCGGTCGAGGAGCCGTTACCGCCGGCCGAGGCTCCCGCGCCACCACCTCCGCCGCCACCACCTCCGCCGCCTCCGGCGCCGCGCACCTACACGGTGGTCTCCGGTGACACGCTGTGGGCCATCTCTGAGCGCTTCTACGGCGACGGCAGTAAGTACCAGCGGATCGCCGACGCCAGTGGCATCAGCAACCCGGACCTGATTCATCCGGGGCAGGTGCTGACGATTCCTTAGCAGAAGTGATGCGGGCATCCCGGGCAATTCGCTCGGGATGCCTTGCTGACTGCACGCAGCCGGTAGGCTAGAGGGCCATTGACCCCAACGAATGGGAGATGACGTGCGCCGACAATGGTTGCGCTCGTTGGCCGCAGCGGCGGCAGCGCCGATAGTTGCGTTGCCCATTCCAGCGGCTCCCGCACAGGCCGATCCCGGCGTCCTGGTCTACCCGGGAATGGAGATCCATCAGGGCTCGAGCGTGTGCACGCTCGGTTTCGTCGACCTGGGCGCGCGCACCGCGTACACCGCCGGCCACTGCCGCGGCACCGGGCCGGTGGTGGACAAGAACAACAATCCCATCGGCGCCCTGACGGTGTTCCGTGACAACACCCCCGACGGGGCCACTGTCGCAACCGACCACATGATCTCCGACTGGGAGGCCATCAGCCTCGCCCCCGACGTCGCCGTGAACGACGTCCTGCCTGGCGGACGCGTCCTGGTTTCCGATCCGGGCGTCGCGCCGACGCCAGGACTGCCTATCTGTCACTTCGGAGTGATCACCGGCGAGAGTTGCGGCAACATCGAATCGGTCAACAACGGCTGGTTCACCATGGCCAACGGGGTGGTGAGCCAGAAGGGCGACTCCGGCGGTCCCGTTTACGTCGTGACCCCCGACGGGCACGCCGCAATCGTCGGCATGTTCAACAGCACGTGGGGTAACTACCCGGCCGCGGTGTCCTGGCAGGCAGCCAGCCAACAGGCGCGCGAAGACGTCGTCCAGTCCGCGTCGGCGAACCTCGAACCGCGCTGAGCCGACCCCATTGAAGGCTTGTGCAAGCGTTTCCCTTCGCCGTCGCATCAGCTAGCCGGCGGTATCGCAGCACTTGAAAGTGTTGCGGGACAACGGCTTCGGCTATGCGGTACCCCGGCGAAATTGCCCGCGGAAAGCGGCGACGACGAAGCAGCGCAACATGATTGACGTCGACCACATCCCGCGCCGGTTCCTGCCGATCACCGGTGACCTGCGCGTTGCGGCGCGGCACCTGGGAGAAAACTAGAACACGTTCTAGCCAGCCGGGCGCGGCGGAGATATTCTCAATGCGATGCACGACCAGACACCTGTCCAGATCGCCTGGGTGACGAACGACCTCGCCCGATATCCGGGCGATCGCCTGACGAGCGCTTGCGCGAGGAGAAATCGATGAAACAGATTCCAGAAACCGTCGACGCCGCCGACGTGCCGAGTTGGTCGGACGAGGTCGACGTCGTCGTGATCGGCTTCGGCATCTCCGGCGGCTCCGCCGCGGTCAGCGCCGCGGCCGCAGGCGCCAAGGTGCTCGTACTAGAAAAGGCCGCCGCGGCTGGCGGTACGAGTGCGATGGCCGGTGGCCACTTCTACCTCGGCGGCGGCACCGCTGTGCAGCAGGCGACCGGTCATGACGACACTCCCGAGGAGATGTACAAGTACCTGGTCGCGGTGACTCCCGAGCCCGACCACGAGAAGATCCGGGCCTACTGCGACGGAAGCGTCGAGCACTTCAACTGGCTGGAGGACTTGGGTTTTCAGTTCGAGCGCAGCTTCTATCCCGGCAAGGTTGTCGTCCCGCCGGGCACCGAGGGCCTTTCGTACACCGGCAACGAAAAGGTGTATCCGTTCACCGAGAACGCGAAGCCCGCTCCGCGCGGCCATTCCGTTCCGGTGCCCGGCGAGCTGGGCGGTGCCGCCATGGTCATCGACCTCCTCGTCAAGCGGGCCGACGAGCTCGGCGTGGAAGTCCGCTACGAGACCGGGGTGACCAACCTTGTCGTCGACGACGGGACCGTGGTCGGCGTCGCGTGGAAGCACTTCACCGAAACAGGTGCGATCAAAGCGAAGGCGGTCATCATCGCCGCCGGTGGTTTCGCGATGAACCCCGACATGGTGGCCGAGCACACCCCGGCCCTTGGCCAGAAGCGACGCACCAAGCATCACGGTGTCGTGGAGCCCTACATTCTGGGCAACCCGAACGACGACGGCCTCGGTCTTCGAATGGGTGTGTCGGCGGGAGGAGTCGCCAAGCACCTCGACCAGATGTTGATCACCGCGTCGCCGTACCCGCCCGAGATTCTGCTCACCGGCATGATCGTCAACAACCGGGGTGAGCGCTTCGTCGCCGAGGACTCATATCATTCGCGCACAGCGGCTTTCGTGCTCGAGCAGCCGGATCAGGTGGCCTATCTGATCGTCGACGAAGAACACATGCAGATGCCCGCGATGCCGCTGATCCGGTTCATCGACGGTTGGGAGACCGTCGAGGAGATGGAGCAGGCGCTCGGAATACCGGAGGGCAAACTGGTGGCTTCGCTCAACCGCTACAACGATAATGCGGCACGCGGCGAGGACCCCGATTTCCACAAGCAACCGGAATACGTTGCACCGCAGACCAAAGGGCCGTGGGCGGCGTTTGACCTGTCGTTGGGCCGGGCGATGTATTCCGGATTCACTCTGGGCGGGCTCGACGTCTCGATCGACGGCGAGGTACTGCGGGAGGACGGCAGTGTCATTCCCGGTCTCTATGCCGCTGGGGCCTGCGCGGCGAACATCGCACAGGACGCCAAGGGATATTCCAGCGGTACCCAGTTGGGTGAGGGATCGTTCTTCGGTCGCCGGGCCGGAACCCACGCCGCAGTCTCCTCTAGACGCGGGCCCGCGAGCGCGCAGCTACGTACGGTTTGAGCTCGGAATTCTGTACCCCAGTGAGCGCTCGGCGGTCAGGACTTCGCGGGCTGCTCCTCCGCGGCCTGCTGCTCCCCGACGTCGCGAGTGTCGCGGCGACGTTCGCGCAGCACCCACGCCGCAGTCTCCTAGACCGGTTCGAGTCGCCAGGCGCCGTCGCCGAGCAGTTCGAGTCGCCGGTCGTGGTGCTGTTCCAGGCTGGGGCGATGGCTCACGCTGACCACGATGGATTCCGGCAGCCTGGTGCGCAACGCGCGGTACAGCGCGAACTCCTGCCCCTCGTCGAGCGCGGAGGTCGACTCATCGAGGAACACCACCTTCGGCTCCGCCAGCAGCACACGCGCGAACGCCACCCGCTGCTGCTCACCCGGCGACAGGATCTTCGCCCAGTCGGCGACCTCGTCGAGCCGGCCGGACAGGTGGCCGAGCGAAACCGTCTCCAGCACAGACCGAATCGCGTCATCGGAGTAGGTGCCCGCGTCGGCGGGATAACAGATCGCCCCGCGCAGGTCGCCGAGCGGCATATACGGCAGCTGGGACAGGAACATCGTGTCGTCCTGCGGGCGACGCAGGGTGCCCGATGTGAACGGCCATAGCTGCGCCAGGCTGCGCAGCAGGGTGGTCTTGCCGCTGCCCGACGTGCCGGTGATCACCAACGACTCCCCGCGGTCGAGACGTACGTCGAGTGGATCGATGAGACGCGTCCCCGATGGCGTGCGCACCTCCACATCGTCGAGCTCGAGTGAACCGTCGGTGCTGGGCAGGGCCGTCAATGACGGAAGCTCCCTTGCTGTTTCGTTGGCGGTCATCAGGCCGTCGAGACGGATGATGACGGCGCGGTAGCCCGCGAATGCGTCATACACGTTGCGGAAGAATGCCAGCGAGTTGGCGACGCTGCTGAACGCCTGGGCCGACTGGGTGACGTCGCCGTATTGGATCTGACGGTCGAACACCCTGGGTGCCTGGATGACCAACGGGAGAGGGTCGACGATCTCGCTGACCGAACGATTCCAGCCGATGAACGCGATGCTGCGACGTACGAATGCGCGGTAGTTGGCGATGACGGCGGCGAACCTGGTCATCAGCACACCGCGTTCGGCCCCTTCTCCTCGGTAGAGGCCAACGGACTCGGCCGCATCGCGTACCCGCACCAGTGCGTAGCGGAAGAGGGCATTGGTTTGTTCGTTGCGGAAGGACAGCCGGATCAGCGGATGGCCGATCCAGAACGCAACGATTGTCGTGAAAAACACGTACACGAGCGCCATCCAGAACAGCGCCTTCGGCAGGGTGAAGCCAAACACAGTCAGCGGACCGGAAAGACCCCAGAGGATCGGTGTGAATTCCACCAACGACACAATGGCGAAAACCCCTGAGAACAACAAGGTTTGGGCCGTCCCTACGGTGGGGGTATTCGTTTCCGGGCCGGTTCCGGTGGTGAAGACGTCGATGTCCTGCTGAATGCGCTGATCAGGGTTGTCGATCGGATCGCTGATGAACCGACCACGGTAGTAGGCATCTCCGTCAAGCCAGTCCCTGGTGAGGCGTTGGGTGAGCCATACCCGCCAGCGAATGATGAACCGTTGCATCAGGTACACGTCGAGCAGAGTGCGTATGACCTTGACCGCGATAAGGCCGAGGAGTATCAAGATCGCCACCCAGAACCCTCTGACAGCAATGCTTTTCGCGGATCCTTCACCTTCGAATGCGGCCTGCAACGCCGTGAATTGATCGTTGCCCTGATAGCTGAACAACACCGAGATGCGCACATCGATCATGACCATCAGCATCAGCACGCCAAGCAGCGCCCACACCGGGACGCTCTCGCGGCCCGTGAAATAGCCGCCGGTGATGCGCCAGAACTGCCTGCCCCAAGTGGTGTAGCGGGCGACCAACACCAGCACCACCAGCAGGACTACCGACGCGATCGCCCACGCCTTGGCCACCCACAGAGCGGATGCGACCAGCTCATTGCCCCAGTCGAGGGTGGGTGTGAAGGTTTCGTCCATGCGGGGAAGCTACCCCCGCAGTGATCACACCGGTGCGGGTTCTTTCTCCGCGCCTTCCACCCGGCCGAACCGCCACTCGCCGCCGCCGAGCAGCTCGAGCTCGTGCGTGTGGTGTTGCTCGACGGTCCTGCGGTGGCTGACGCTGACCAGAATCGTGTCCGGCATCTCCGTGCGCACCAGGTTGTAGACCAGGAACTCGAGGCCCTCGTCAAGCGCAGACGTCGACTCGTCGAGGAACACCGCCTTTGGTTTGGTCAACAGGACCCGCGCGAACGCGATCCGCTGTTGTTCACCGGGGGAGAGCACCTTGGCCCAGTCCTGGACTTCGTCGAGCCGGCCGACGAGATGCGACAGTGCCACCTTCTCCATCGTGCGATTGAGCGTCTCGTCGTCGATGGTGCCTTCCTCGTTCGGGTAGCTCACGACGGCGCGCAGATCGCCCAGCGGTACGTAGGGCAGCTGGGACAGGAACATCGTCTCGTTCGGCCCGCACGGCCGGGTCAGCGTTCCGGTTGTGAAGGGCCACAACTCGGCCAGGCTGCGTAGCAGCGTGGTCTTGCCGACGCCCGACGCACCGGTCACGACCAACGTGTCGCCGACCGCCAGGCGTAAATCGAGCGGGTTGATCAGCTGATTGCCGTCGGGCGTGCGAACCTCGATGGCATCCAGCTGGACGGTGCCGTCGACGCATGGCGTCGTCGTGATCTCCGGGAGCGCCCTGCCCTCTTCATTGGCGATCACCAGCCCGTGGAGCCGGATGATCGCCGCGCGGTACCCGGCGAAGGTGTCGTAGACCTGACGGAAGAACGAGAGTCCGTCCATGATCGAGCCGAACGCCGAGGCCGACTGGGTCATTGCGCCGAGCGGGATGTCGCCGTAGTAAAACCGCGGGAACTGAAGCAGATAGGGCAACGGCACGATGGCCTGGCTCATCGCCCAGTTCCAGCCGTTGAAGCCCAGCGATCTCAACACATATCGCTTGTAATTGCTGACTACCGGCAGGAATAGCTTTCGCAAGCCTGTGCGTTCAGCGGCCTCGCCGCGGTAGAAGGCGACCGCTTCGGACGCATCGCGCAATCGCACCAATGCGTAGCGGAATGCCGCGTTGAACTTCTCGTTCCTGAAGGACAGCCAGATGATCGGCCTGCCGATCCAGAACGCGATGACGGACGCGAACAGGACGAAGACGATCCCGATCCAGAACATCGCCCTCGGTAGCTCGTAGCCGATGATCGGAAGCGCCAGCGGTCCGGACAGGTTCCACAGGATCGCGGTGAAGGAAACCATCGAAGCTACCGCGTCGATCGCGCCGAACAGCAGCGTGTTTTTGGAGTAGTAGTAGGGCACGTTGGGCAGCGGGCCGTTGCAGGCGGTGAAGATGTCGACATCGGACTGGATGCGCTGGTCGGGGTTGTCGATCTTGTCGTCGATGAACCGGGCGCGGTAGTAGGCCTTGCCGTCGAGCCAGTCCCCGGTGAGCCGGTCAGTCAGCCATGCCCGCCACGCCAGGCAGAAGCGCTGTAGCAGGAGCATGTCCAGCAGGAGCCGTGCGATAAAGATCGCTGCCAACACCGAGAAGACGAGCATGGACATGTAGAAGCCGTTCCACCCGGAGTGCATCACCGTGTCATTGCCCTGCTCCGCTGCCGCCCGGCCCGCTTCGACCACCTGGAAGCTGGTCATCATGTCGTTGCTGAAGTAGCTGAGGAGCACGTCCAGTCGCACGCCGACGAGGACCAGCAACAGGATCACCGCCAGCCACAGCCAGACCTTGACGCTGTCGGGACCGGAGAAGTAGTCGCCGGTGATGCGCCAGAACTGCCTGCCCCAGACGGCGTACCGGGCCAGCAGCACGCAGATGATCAGCGTGGCTATCGCCGCGATAACCCAGGCCTGAGCCAGCCATATCAGCGACGCCCAGAGCTCGTTACCCCAGTCCCGCGTTGGCGTGAAGAGTCCGGTTTCCGATTCCATTCCGGCAACGTACCGCGGGAGGCTGGATGCAGCGCCGCGGATCCCTCAACTGCGTGTGGTGAGCGGCTCGAGGCGCCACTCGCCGCCGCCGACGAGTTCCAGCTGGCGAGCGTGGAATTGTTCGACGGTGGCGCGGTGACTCACGCTGACCAGAATCATGTCGGGTAGCTCGGCACGGATCAGCTCGTACAGCGTCAGCTCGAGGCCCTCGTCCAGAGCCGACGTCGACTCGTCGAGGAACACCGCACGCGGTTTCGTCAGCAGGATGCGGGCGAAGGCGATGCGCTGCTGCTCGCCGACCGAGAGCACCTTGCCCCAGTCGCCGACATCGTTGAGCCGGATGGCCAAGTGCGGCAGCGCGACCTTGATCAGCGCCTGCTGAATCTCCCGATCGCCGATCGTGCCCTCCTCGTTCGGGTACGACGCGACGGCGCGGAGGTCGCCGAGCGGGAGGTACGGCAGCTGGGGCATGAACATCGCCGCCCGTCGGCCCGACGGCAGCCGAACGCTTCCCGACACGAACGGCCACAGTCCCGCGAGGCTCTGCATGAGGACGGTCTTGCCGATTCCCGACGGCCCGCTCACCAACAGCGTGTCTCCCGGTTCGAGGCGCATGTCGAGTGTCCGAATCAGACTGGCGCCGTCGGGAGTTCGCACCTCGACGCCGTCAACGGCCAGGCCGCCGTCGGTTGAGCTCACCGTTGTCACCTGGGTGAATTTGCGGGCGCGCGCGTTCTCCTCGACAAGCCCATCGAGGCGGATCACCGCAGCGCGGTAGCTGGCGAACTCGTCGTAGGCCTCCCGAAAGAACGACAGCGCATTGTGGATCGTGACGAACGCGGTCGCCGACTGTATGACGTCACCGAAGGAGATCTTGCCCGCGAAGAGCCGTGGCGCCTGCACGACGTAGGGCAGCGGGTTGATCGCCTGGCTCACCGTCAGGTTCCAGCCGGTGAATCGCACCATGCGGTTCAGCCAGTTTCCGTAGTTGCCCATCACCTCGCCGAGCCGGCCGCCGAGCAGTCCGCGTTCGACCTTCTCGCCGCGATACAAACCGATGGCTGCGCTGGCATCCCTCACCCGCACCAACGCGTACCGGAAGCCCGCATTGCGAAGCTCGTTGAGATAGCTCAACTGGATCAAGGGCCTGCCGATGATGAACGCGATGACGGTGGCGGCCAGCACGTAGGCGATGACGATCCAGAACAGCGCGCGGGGAAGGGTCAATGCCCCCAATGTCAAGGGTCCCGACAACTGCCAGAGAATCGCGCCGAACGAAATCACCGACAGCACCGCGGCGACCGCACCGAACAACAAGGTGTTGCCGGAGCTGTAGGCCGGGTTGTTCGTCTGGCCGCCGACGCCGGTGGTGAAGATATCGATGTCCTGCTGGATGCGTTGGTCGGGGTTGTCGTTGGGCCGCCGGAAGAATTGACGCCGGTAGTAGGCGTAGTCACCCAGCCAGTCGTCAATCAGCCTGCCGCTCAACCAGATCCGCCACCGCATGATGAACCGCTGCATCAGGTACATGTCCAGCAGGCTCAGGACGACGTGCACCACCGCGAGAATGAGGAAGATTCCGATCGTCACCCAGAAGCCGTGGATGCCCGAATCGGTGACATCGCCTCGGCCCGTGGCGATCCCCTGGAGTGCGACCTGCAGCGAGGTGAAAACGTCGTTGGTGTAGTAACTGATCAAGACGGTGATTCGGACCGCGATGATCGTCGACAACAACAGCAGGGCGAGCATGGTCCACACCACGAGGCTCTGCCTGCCGACGAAGTACGGTCCGCTGATGCGCCAGAACTGACGGCCCCACTCCGTGGCCCGTCCGATCACGAGGAGAGCCGCGATCACACATGGCGCGGCGATCGCGAACGCCACCAACACCCAGATGGTGGAGTTGAGGAGTTCGTGGCCCCAGTCGATCGAGGACCTGAACGTGCCGGTGTTCATCCCGCGACACCTCCCTCCCGCCGGAGCCAGCCTGCGGCGAAGCTACCGCAGGTCGGCCGCCGCCGTGGTCGACACGTGTCAGCCGAATGTGTGCGCCTTCGGCGTCGATTTCGGGAGAGGTGAACGAAAGATAGCCGTCCGGCCGCACCACGTAGGTCGCCGATGCCGCCGCGGCGTACATCCGGGCGAAATCCGTCGCTGTATCACGCAGGCCTATCGGGCCTGCGCCCGCGATCAGCACGTCAGTGTCAACCATGACGGTGATTATGCTGCGGCCATGAGCATCGACGCTGCATCGGAAAGCAAGATAGGCGCCGGACACCTGATTGCCCGCAGGCTGCGCGCCAGCGGCATCGACACGATCTTCACGCTCTCCGGCGGGCACCTGTTCTCCATCTACGACGGCTGCCGCGCAGAGGGTGTCCGGCTGATCGACACCAGACACGAGCAGACCGCCGCGTTCGCCGCCGAGGGCTGGTCGAAGGTGACCCGGGTACCTGGAGTCGCGGCTCTGACCGCGGGCCCAGGGGTCACCAACGGGATGAGCGCGATGGCCGCCGCCCAGCAGAACCAGTCACCGCTGCTCGTGCTCGGCGGTCGTGCGCCCGCACTGCGCTGGGGGCAGGGGTCGCTCCAGGAAATCGACCACGTGCCGTTCGTTGCGCCGCTGACCCGGTTCGCCGCCACCGCGCAATCGGCGGATGCGGTCGGCGGGCTCATCGACGATGCGCTGCGGGCGGCGATGGGCGCGGGCAGCACGCCGACGGGTGTCGCGTTCGTCGACTTCCCGATGGATCACGTCTTCGGTGAGGCCAGCGACGCCGGTGATCCGGGTGCCCTTGCGAGTCCGCCGGAAGCGGTGCAGGCCGATGGCGAGGCGCTCGACGTCGCGGCCGGCCTACTCGCCGAGGCGCAGCGGCCGGTGATCATGGCGGGCACCAACGTGTGGTGGGGCCACGCCGAAACAGCGCTGCTGTCGCTGGCCGAAACACAACGCATTCCCGTGCTGATGAACGGTATGGCGCGCGGAACGGTGCCGGCCGATCACGAACTGGCGTTCTCCCGCGCACGATCAAAGGCGTTGAAGGAGGCCGATGTTGCACTGGTGATCGGGGTGCCGATGGATTTCCGGCTCGGATTCGGCGGCGTGTTCGGCGAGCAGACCAAGCTGATCGTCGCCGATCGCGTCGTGCCCGAGCGGCCCCATCCACGCGAGGTCGCCGCCGAGCTGTACGGGGATCTGACGACGACCCTGTCCTCCCTTTCCGGTGGGCGATCGGCAGATCATGAGGCGTGGCTCGCCGCCCTGCGGACCGTTGAGTTCGCGGGCCGTGCCGCCGAGGACGCGGAGCTGACCGACGACCGTAGCCCGCTGCACCCGATGCGGGTGTACGCCGAGCTCAAGCAGCTGCTGGATCGGGACGCGATCGTGGTCATCGATGCCGGTGACTTCGGCTCGTATGCCGGCCGGGTGATCGACAGCTACGTACCGGGCGCATGGTTGGACAGCGGGCCGTTCGGATGTCTGGGCTCGGGCCCCGGCTACGCGCTGGCCGCGAAGCTGGCCCGACCCGACCGGCAGGTGGTCCTGCTGCAGGGTGACGGCGCGTTCGGCTTCAGCGGCATGGAGTGGGACACGTTGGTGCGCCACGGTGTTCATGTGGTTTCGGTGATCGGCAACAACGGGATCTGGGCGCTGGAGAAGCACCCGATGGAGCTGCTGTACGGCTACTCCGTGGTGGCCGAGCTGCGGCCGGGGACGCGCTACGACGAGGTGGTCACCGCGCTCGGCGGGCACGGTGAGCTGGTGTCGACGCCCGCGGAGCTACGTCCCGCGCTGCAGCGGGCGTTCGCCTCGGGCCTGCCTGCGGTGGTGAACACGCTGACCGACCCGCAGATCGCCTACCCGCGCCGGTCGAATCTGGCCTGACCGCGTCCCGCCCCCCTCGCGAGCGTGCGTGCCTGCGCACGACACGCCGGGCAAATCCGGACAACCGCGCACGGTCGCGGTGCAAGGCGAGCGCCCCGGAGGGCCGCGCGAGCGTGCGCAAAGTGCGCAGCATCACCGGCGTGTCGTGTGCAGACACGCACGGTCGCGGTGCAAGGCGAGGGGCCGTCGGTGGCCGCGTACCGTGGCTCTCGTGGCTAAGACGAAGACCCGCACCTCAGGCCGCGTCGGCAACCGCTTTTGGAAGCTGCTCGGCGCCAGCACAGACAGGGACCAGGCCCGCTCGATGGCGCAGGTCAGCGCCGCCGAGGAGTTCGACGCGAAGGCCTCCGGCCTCGACGACGAGCAGTTGAAAAAAGCCACCCAGCTGCTGGTGCTCGAGGATCTCGCCGAGTCGAAGGACATTCCTCAGTTCCTCGCGATTGCCCGCGAGGCCGCCGAACGCGCGACCGGGCTGCGGCCGTTCGACGTCCAGCTGCTCGGCGCGCTGCGGATGCTCGCGGGCGACGTCATCGAGATGGCCACCGGCGAGGGTAAGACGCTGTCCGGGGCGATCGCCGCCGCCGGTTACGCGCTCGCCGACCGGCATGTGCACGTCGTCACCATCAACGACTACCTGGCCAAGCGCGACGCCGAGTGGATGGGACCGCTGCTGGAAGCCCTGGGGCTGACCGTCGGCTGGGTCACCGCCGACTCGACCGCCGAAGAGCGCCGCGACGCCTACCAGTGCCAGATCACCTACGCCTCGGTCAACGAGATCGGGTTCGACGTACTGCGTGACCAACTCGTCACCGACGTCGACGACCTGGTGTCACCCAACCCCGATGTGGCGCTGATCGACGAGGCCGATTCGGTACTCGTGGACGAGGCGCTCGTCCCTCTCGTGCTCGCAGGCACCTCGCATCGGGAGACCCCGAAGCTCGAAATCATCAGGCTGGTAGGCGAATTGGTTCCCGGCGAGGACTACGACACCGACTCGGACAGCCGCAACGTTCACCTCACCGAGCACGGCGCGCAGAAGGTCGAGGCGAAGCTCGGCGGCATCGACCTGTACTCGGAGGAGCACGTCGGCACCACGCTGACCGAGGTGAACGTCGCGTTGCACGCCCACGCCCTGTTGCACCGCGACGTGCACTACATCGTCCGCGACGACGCCGTCCACCTGATCAACGCCAGCCGCGGCCGCATCGCGCAGCTGCAGCGCTGGCCCGACGGGCTGCAGGCCGCCGTCGAAGCCAAGGAGGGCATCGAGACGACGGAGACCGGCGAGGTGCTGGACACCATCACGGTGCAGGCGCTGATCAGCCGGTACCCGACGGTGTGCGGCATGACCGGCACCGCGCTGGCAGCCGGCGAGCAGCTGCGGCAGTTCTACAAGCTCGGTGTCTCACCGATACCGCCGAACGCCCCGAATATCCGGGAGGACGAGTCGGACCGCGTGTACATCACGGCCGCGGCGAAGACCGACGGGGTCATCGAGCACATCGCCGAGGTGCACAAGACCAAGCAGCCGATCCTGGTCGGCACCCGCGACGTCGCCGAATCCGAGGAGCTGCACGAACGGCTGGTCAAGGCCGGCGTGCCCGCGGTGGTGCTGAACGCGAAGAACGACGAAGAGGAGGCCCGGGTCATCGCCGAGGCGGGCAAGCTGGGCTCGGTCACTGTGTCCACACAGATGGCGGGCCGCGGCACCGACATCCGCCTCGGCGGGTCCGACGAGGCCGACCACGACGAAGTCGCCGAGCTCGGTGGGCTGCACGTCATCGGCACCGGGCGGCACAGCACCGAGCGGCTGGACAACCAGCTGCGCGGGCGCGCGGGCCGTCAGGGTGATCCCGGCTCGTCGGTGTTCTTCTCCAGCTGGGAGGACGACGTGGTGGTGTCCCACCTCGAACCGGAGAAGCTGAACAAGCTGCCGACCGGGACCGACGAGGACGGCCGCATCGTCGACAAGAAGGCCGCAGGCCTCCTCGACCACGCACAGCGGGTCGCCGAAGGTCGGCTGCTCGCGGTGCACGCCAACACCTGGCAGTTCAACGAGCTGATCGCACAGCAGCGCGCGATTCTGGTCGAGCGCCGAAACACGTTGCTGCGCACGCCAACTGCGCGCGAAGAGCTCGAGAAGAAATCGCCGGATCGCTACCAGGAGCTGGCAGAGGAGCTCAGCGAGGCACAGCTCGAGCGGATCTGCAGGCAGATCATGCTCTACCACCTCGACCGGGGCTGGGCCGATCACCTCGCCTACCTTGCCGACATCCGCGAGAGCATCCACCTGCGCGCGCTGGGGCATCAGAAGCCGATCGACGAGTTCCACAGGATGGCCGTCGACGCGTTCGCCTCGCTGGCCGCCGACGCGATCGAGGCGGCCCAGCAGACCTTCGAGACCGCGAACGTGCTCGAAGAGGAGCAGGGCCTCGACCTGTCGAAGCTGGCGCGCCCGACGTCGACGTGGACATACATGGTCCACGACAATCCGCTGGCAGAAGACTCGATGTCGGCGCTGAGCCTGCCGGGGATATTCCGCTAGGTTTACTTCATGAACCGCGCGCCGGGGGCAGTGCGTGATCGCGTGGTGACGGTGCCCAACGCGCTGTCGGTGCTACGCCTGGTGCTGGTTCCTGTCTTCCTGTATCTGCTGCTGGTCGCCCATGCCAACGGCTGGGCGGTGGCCGTGTTGATGTTCAGCGGCGCCTCCGACTGGGCCGACGGCAAGATCGCCCGGATCTTCGACAACCAGTCGTCTCGACTCGGCGAGCTACTGGACCCGGCGGTCGACCGGATCTACATGCTGACGGTGCCGCTGGCGTTCGGTTTCGCGGGCATTGTGCCGTGGTGGATCGTCATCACGTTGATCGGTCGCGACGCGGTTCTGGCGGCCACCCTTCCGCTGCTGCGCAGCCGCGGGCTGACGGCGCTGCCGGTGACCTACATCGGCAAGGGGGCGACGTTCGCGCTCATGTCAGGGTTCCCGTTGGTGCTGCTTGGCCAGTGGGATGCGTTGTGGAGCCGCGTGATTCAGGCGTGCGGCTGGGCGTTCGTGGGCTGGGGGCTGGCGCTGTATCTGTGGTCGGCCGTGCTGTACCTCATCCAGGTGGCGATGGTGCTGCGTCAGATGCCGAAGGTGCACTCACGTGGTTGACCCCGGGAGGGCATTGGGCGGCTACGCCCCTGACGCGGGACGCAGTCAGCACCAGGCGAACGCACCGAACCTGATTCCAGTGCCGTCGCTACTGCGGTCGCTGTTGTCCGACCACCTCGACCCCGGTTATGCCGCGGCCGCGGCCGAGCGCAGCGCAGGTGGGCGACGGAGGAGCCGGGCCGCCAGCGCCAGCTGGCAGGTACTCGCCGCCCTCGCGGTCGCGACCGTGTTCGCATTCGCGGCCGCGCAGGCCCAAGCCACCGCCCCTGGTGTGCGGGAGACCCAGCAGGTGCTGTCCGGCAGCGTGCGGTCCGCGGAGGAGGCGGCCGACTCCGCAACGGCCCGCCGCGACGCGCTGGCCACCGAGGTGGACAGCGAACGACGCAGCCGCCTCGAGGGTGACCAACGCGGCAGGCAGCTGCTCGGCAGCCTCGACGACGCCAACTTCTCGGCCGCCGCCACAGCGGTGAGAGGTCCCGGGCTTACCGTGACGGTCACCGATCCCGGCGTCTCGAAGGACCTCAGCGACGTGTCGAAGGAACGGGCCGAGGGCAGCCGCCAGGTCATTCTCGATCGCGACCTGCAGCTGGTGGTCAACTCGCTGTGGGTCAGCGGCGCCGAGGCGGTCTCGGTGGGCGGTGTGCGGATCGGGCCGAACGTGACGATCCGCCAGGCTGGCGGCGGCATCCTGGTCGACAACCACCCGATCAGCAGCCCCTATGTGATTCTCGCGGTGGGCCCACCGCACGCCTTGCAGGATGTCTTCGATCGCAGCCCCGGTCTGCAGCGGCTCCGTCTGTTGGAGACCAGCTACGGCGTGGTGGTGACCGTCAGCTCAACGGACACCGTCACGGTGCCCGCCGGCTCGGTCCGAGATGTCAACTTCGCCAAGGAAATCGGAGACAAATGATCGGAATCGCCGCTCTTGTCATCGGCATCGGGCTTGGCCTCGTCCTCCATCCGAGCGTGCCCGAGTTCGTAGAACCGTATCTGCCGATCGCGGTGGTCGCGGCGCTGGACGCGGTGTTCGGCGGCCTGCGGGCCTATCTGGAGCGGATCTTCGACTCGAAGGTCTTCGTCGTGTCGTTCGTGTTCAACGTTCTCGTCGCCGCGCTGATCGTCTATGTCGGCGATCAACTCGGCGTCGGCACCCAGCTGTCGACCGCGATCATCGTCGTTCTCGGCATCCGGATCTTCGGCAACGCGGCCGCCCTGCGGCGCAGACTCTTCGGCGCCTGACGGATGACTGACGACACCCCTGACACCGCGGCAGCGGATGAGGCGGAGGCCGACCATTCAGGTCGCCACGAGCTGCCGCCCGACAAACCGGCACCGCAGATCGGCGACCTGCAGCCCGCGGGTGTCAAGGGCGTGATGGGGCGCGGTCGGTCTCAGCTGGTCTTCGGGGCGCTGGGCGCGCTGCTCTGCGTGCTGCTGGGGCTGGCGATCGTCACCCAGGTCCGGCAGAACGAGTCCGGCGACTCGCTCGAGACCGCGCGACCGGCGGACCTGCTGGTATTGCTCGATTCGCTGCAACAGCGGGAGGCCGCGCTGAACACCGAGGTCGCCGACCTGCAACGGACGCTGGACTCTCTGCAGGCCTCGGGCAGCAGCGATCAGGCGGCGATCGAGAACGCCCGGGCCCGGCTGGCCGCGCTGTCGATCTTGATCGGTACGGTGCCCGCGACGGGCCCAGGGGTGACCTTGACGATCGAGGACACCGCCCCCGGCGTGGCGCCCGAAACCATGCTCGACGTGATCAACGAGCTGCGGAATGCCGGCGCCGAGGCGATGGAGGTCCGGGGCAGCCAGGGCGACCCGAAGGTCGCCGTCAGGGTCGGGATGGACACCTGGGTCGGCGGAAGGCCGGGTGCGCTGGAACTCGACGGCCAGACCCTCACCCCGCCGTATTCCGTTGTGGCGATTGGTGATCCGCCGACCTTGGCGGCCGCGATGAACATCCCCGGCGGCGCAGTGGACAGTGTCGAGCGGGTGGGCGGAACAATGGTGGTACAACAATCCGACCGGGTGGATGTGACCGCCTTGCGGCAACCGAAAGCCCGCCAATACGCTCAGCCCGTGAAGTGAGCCCGACCTGCGAACAGGAGCGCCGTGAGCGAAATCCCGCCTCACCTGTCCTACACCTCCGAACACGAGTGGGTGCAGCGCGTCGGTGACGACACCGTAAGGGTCGGCATCACCGACTTCGCCCAGTCGTCCCTGGGGGATGTGGTGTTCGTCCAGCTGCCCGATATCGGCACCGAAGTCAGCGCGGGGAAGTCGTTCGGCGAGGTGGAGTCGACCAAGTCGGTGTCCGACCTCTACTCGCCCGTGACCGCGAAAGTCATTGCGGTCAACGGTGATCTGGAGGGCAGCCCGGAGCTGGTGAACTCAGATCCGTACGGCGAGGGCTGGCTCGTCGAGCTGCAGGCCGGCGCGGACGCCCTCGGCAACGACCTCGGCGGCCTGCTGGATGCCGACGGCTACCAGGCGCTGGTGACCGAATGAGGTCTTGTTAGGGTTCCAGCGATCGTAATCCACCGTCTGACCGCGAGAGGTCTTCAAGATGATCCGGCGGGGGTGGACCCAACGACGACCGCAGCGCGGTACGGTCGTCGTGAGACGAATGATGCTGGAGAGGGGGCCCACGGCGGGCCGGCCAGATATCGCCACAGCAGCCAGTGAGGAGCAGCGCGTGACGGATAGAAACCAGAACTCCGGGGCGGACCAGGCGTCAGACGAAGTCACCGTGGAGACGACATCGGTATTCCGCGCCGACTTCCTCAACGAACTGGACGCCCCTGCAGCGGCAGGGGCCGAGGGGGCGGTCTCCGGCGTCGAGGGACTGCCGGTTGGCTCGGCGTTGCTCGTCGTCAAACGCGGCCCCAACGCGGGCTCGCGCTTCCTGCTGGACCAGCCCACCACGTCCGCCGGGCGACATCCCGACAGCGACATCTTCCTCGACGACGTCACCGTGAGTCGCCGCCACGCCGAGTTCCGGCTGGAGAACGGTGAGTTCCAGGTGGTCGATGTGGGCAGCCTCAACGGCACCTACGTCAACAGGGAGCCGGTCGACTCGGCTGTGCTGGCCAACGGCGACGAAGTGCAGATCGGCAAGTTCCGCCTGGTGTTTTTGACCGGCCCGAAGACAGACGACGACAGCGGCCCCGGCACGTAAGTGAGGCCGACGAGCGCCTACGCGTTGGGGCACCTCCCGCGCGCAGCGTAGGGGGAGAGCCGATGACCCAGCCCGACACGCCCGCGCTAACCGGCATGTCGATCGGAGCGGTGCTCGATTCGCTGCGACCGGACTTCCCCGACGTGACCATCTCCAAGATCCGCTTCCTGGAGGGCGAGGGACTGGTCACGCCCGAGCGGACGGCGTCGGGCTATCGTCGGTTCACGGCCTACGACTGCGCCCGGCTGCGTTTCATCCTGACCGCGCAGCGCGACCAGTACCTGCCGTTGAAGGTCATCAAGGCCCAGCTGGACGCTCAGCCCGACGGCGAACTGCCGAACACCCGATCCCCGTACGGCATACCGCGTCTGGTGCCGGATTCCGAAGAGCCGGCGGAAATCGGTGCGGCGGTGGCGTCGGCCCAGGTGCGGTTGAGCCGTGAAGACCTGTTGGCACGCTCCGGCGTCGACGACAAGCTGCTCACCGCCTTGATCAAGGAGGGTGTGATCACGACGGGACCCGCCGGGTTCTTCGACGAGCACTCCGTGGTCATCGCCCAGTGCGCGCGTGCGCTCGCCGAGTACGGCGTCGAACCGCGTCATCTACGTGCGTTCCGGTCGGCGGCCGACCGCCAGTCGGATCTGATCGCGCAGATCGCCGGGCCGATGGTCAAGGCGGGCAAGGCAGGTGCGCGCGACCGCGCCGACGATCTAGCCCGCGAGGTGGCCGCGCTGGCGATCACCCTGCACACGTCATTGATCAAGTCAGCTGTGCGCGACGTTCTCGACAGGTGAGGATTAGACTCGTCGTAGTTGGCTTCAGCGGTGCGGAGGGCAGACACAGATGGGTGAGGTTCGTGTGGTCGGCATTCGCGTGGAGCAGCCTCAGAACCAGCCAGTGTTGCTGCTGCGCGAGTCCAACGGTGACCGCTATCTGCCGATCTGGATAGGCCAGTCGGAGGCCGCTGCGATCGCACTCGAGCAGCAGGGCGTCGAGCCTGCCCGCCCGCTGACCCATGATCTGATCCGAGATCTCATTGCCGCGCTTGGTCATTCGCTCAAAGAGGTGCGCATCGTGGATCTCCAGGAGGGCACCTTCTACGCCGATCTGATCTTCGATCGCGACATCAGGGTGTCGGCACGGCCGTCGGACTCGGTGGCGATCGCCCTGCGGGTCGGGGTGCCGATCTATGTCGAGGAGGCGGTGCTCGCCGAGGCCGGTTTGCTGATTCCCGACGAGAACGACGATGAAGCCGCGGGCACGGTGCGCGAGGACGAGGTCGAGAAATTCAAGGAATTCCTGGACAGCGTGTCGCCCGACGACTTCAAGGCCACCTGATCGCCATCGTTTTCCGCTCCTCACGGGCGCGGTGCCAAACATCACGGATGCGTCTCGACTGGCGCTTTCGCGCTCGACACGCGGCGCGAATTTCGGAGGAACGGTAACCGGGGCAGCCATACTTTGATGGCCACGACGGGCAGTCAGGGCTCGTCGGGGAGCGTATGCTCGACACATTCGAGCTTGAGCAAACGTGCTGCGGTGCAGGTCACGGACGCGAGTTCGATCGGTGAGAGGATTCGAGAGTGGAAGACAACCCACGTCAAGAGCAACCGGACCTTTCGTCGAGCGATGGTGCATCCCAGCCGCCAGTCCCCAGTCCCAGCGAACCTGTACAGGCCGGCCTGTTCCCCGACGACTCCGTGCCCGACGAGCTCGTCGGCTACCGCGGGCCGAGCGCCTGCCAGATCGCCGGCATCACCTACCGCCAGCTTGACTATTGGGCCAGGACATCTCTGGTGGTGCCGTCGATCCGCAGCGCCGCCGGGTCAGGTAGCCAGCGGCTGTATTCATTCAAGGACATCCTCGTCCTCAAGATCGTCAAGCGACTGCTGGACACCGGCATCTCGCTGCACAACATCCGCGTTGCCGTCGACCACCTGCGCCAGCGGGGCGTCCGTGATCTGGCCAACATCACCCTGTTCTCGGACGGGACCACCGTCTACGAGTGCACGTCGGCCGAGGAAGTGGTCGACCTGCTGCAGGGCGGCCAGGGTGTGTTCGGCATCGCCGTCTCGGGCGCGATGCGTGAGCTGACCGGCGCCATCGCCGATTTCCCCGGTGAGCGCGCCGACGGCGGCGAATCGATCAGCGCGCCGGAGGACGAGCTGGCAAGCAGGCGCAAGCACCGCGACCGCAAGATCGGCTGACGTCTCGAGCCTCAGCGCCTGCCGGTAGAATCGGCGGCGCATCGCCCTTGTGCGGGAGAGTTCCGTGATCGCCAGTCACGGGCGCCGAAGGAGCAACACCTCTCCGTCAACCTCTCAGGCACCCGGACCGCGCACGGCCCCGATGCCTCTGGAGCGCCCACGTCGGGTCGACGACTGAGGGAGAGGAAACCTAGCGGGTTTCCTGCCTCGACCCTCAGGAGCTGGATGTTCTACTCAGATCAGCCGAACTGCGGCGAACAGCCGAACTTCGCAGACCGCCACATCGGGCCGGACGCCGATGCCGTCGCCACCATGCTCAAGACGATCGGCGTGGAGTCCCTGGACGAACTCGCCGACAAGGCGCTTCCCGCAGGCATTCTCGACGCGGTGTCCGCCGACGGTGTCGCACCGGGTCTCGACCAGTTGCCCCATGCGGCAACGGAAGAACAGGCGCTCGCCGAACTGCGTGCGCTCGCCGACGCCAACACCGTCGCGGTGTCGATGATCGGTCAGGGCTACTACGACACGCTCACCCCGCCGGTGCTGCGCCGCAACATCCTCGAGAACCCGGCCTGGTACACGGCATACACGCCGTATCAGCCCGAGATCAGCCAGGGCAGGCTGGAGGCGCTGTTGAACTTCCAGACCATGGTCGCCGACCTGACCGGCCTCGAAGTGGCCAACGCATCGATGCTCGACGAGGGCACAGCGGCCGCGGAAGCGATGACGTTGATGCACCGGGCAGTGCGCAGCAAATCCAACCGGCTGGCCGTCGATACCGATGTGTTCTCCCAGACTGCCGCCGTGCTGGCGACAAGGGCCGAGCCGCTCGGCATCGAGATCGTCACGGCCGACCTGCGGCAGGGACTGCCCGAGGGCGAGTTCTTCGGGGTGATCAATCAGCTGCCCGGTGCGGGCGGGGAAGTGGTCGACTGGACCGATCTGGTGAACCAGGCCCACGAGCGCGGCGCACTCGTGGCGATCGGCGCCGACCTGCTCGCGCTGACGCTGATCACGCCGCCGGGGGAGATCGGCGCCGACGTGGCGTTCGGCAGCACCCAACGATTCGGCGTACCAATGGGTTTCGGTGGCCCGCACGCCGGATATCTGGCCGTGCACACCAACCACGCGCGGCAACTGCCGGGCCGGCTCGTCGGGGTTTCGGTGGACGCCGACGGCTCACCGGCCTATCGACTCTCCCTTCAGACCCGCGAGCAACACATTCGCCGCGACAAGGCCACGAGCAACATCTGCACCGCGCAGGTCCTGCTGGCCGTGATCGCCGCAATGTACGCCAGCTATCACGGCGCCGACGGGTTGACCGGCATCGCCCGCCGTGTGCACGCTCACGCCCGCGGCCTGGCGGCAGGCCTGGCGTCGGCAGGCGTCGACGTGGTGCACGACCGGTTCTTCGACACCGTGCTGGCGAGGGTGCCCGGTCGGGCCGCGCAGGTTCGCGACGGCGCCAAGTCACGTGGCACCAACCTCTGGCTCGTGGACGACGACCACATCTCCATGTCGTGTGACGAGGCCACCACGCCCGAGCACATCGACGCGGTACTGGCCGCATTTGGGGCCACCCGAGCCGGCGAGTTCACCGGGCCCGACATCGCCACGAGGACATCGGGGTTCCTGACCCATCTCGCATTCACCCGCTATCGCACCGAGACCGAGATGATGCGTTACCTGCGATCGCTGGCCGACAAAGATATCGCGTTGGACCGCAGCATGATTCCGCTCGGCTCGTGCACGATGAAGCTCAACGCCGCCGCCGAGATGGAGCCCATCACCTGGCCGGAGTTCGCCCGCCAGCATCCGTTCGCGCCGCACTCCGACGCACCCGGCCTGCGCAAGCTCATCGGCGACCTGGAGACGTGGCTGACGCAGTTGACCGGCTATGACGCGGTGTCGCTGCAGCCGAACGCCGGCTCGCAGGGCGAATACGCGGGGCTGCTGGCGATCCAGGCGTACCACGCCGAGCGGGGCGAACCAGACCGCGACGTGTGCCTGATCCCGTCGAGCGCCCACGGCACCAACGCCGCGTCCGCCGCACTGGTGGGCATGCGCGTCGTGGTGGTGGCCTGCCGGGCGAACGGCGACGTCGACCTCGACGATCTGCGGGCGAAGGTGCGCGAGCACGCGGATCGGTTGTCCGCCTTAATGATCACCTACCCGTCGACCCACGGCGTGTACGAACACGACATCGCCGACATCTGTGCGGCCGTGCACGACGTCGGCGGCCAGGTGTACGTCGACGGCGCGAACCTCAACGCGTTGGTCGGGCTCGCGCGGCCCGGCAAGTTCGGCGGCGACGTCAGCCACCTGAACCTGCACAAGACGTTCTGCATCCCGCACGGCGGCGGGGGACCCGGTGTCGGACCGGTCGCCGTCCGCGCGCACCTGCAGCCGTATCTGCCCGGCCACCCACTGGCCGACGAGTTACCCGACGAACACACGGTGTCGTCGGCCCCGTACGGGTCGGCATCGATCCTGCCGATCACATGGGCGTACATCCGGATGATGGGCGCGGAGGGGTTGCGCGCGGCATCGCTTACCGCGATCGCATCGGCCAATTACATCGCCCGTCGGCTCGACGAGTACTACCCCGTGCTCTACACCGGCGAGAACGGCATGGTCGCCCACGAGTGCATCCTCGATCTGCGAGGTATCACCAAGGCCACCGGTGTCACGGTCGATGACGTCGCAAAGCGGTTGGCGGACTATGGCTTTCACGCACCGACGATGAGCTTCCCGGTCGCCGGCACACTGATGGTCGAGCCGACGGAAAGCGAGAGCCTGGCCGAAGTGGATGCGTTCTGCGAGGCCATGATCGCCATCCGCGCCGAGATCGACCAGGTCGGCGCGGGCGGCTGGCCCGCCGACGACAACCCGCTGCGTGGTGCGCCGCACACCGCGGAGAGCCTGCTCGTCGCCGACTGGTCGCATCCCTACAGCCGCGAGCAGGCCGCCTATCCGCTGGGCAAGAACTTCCGGCCCAAGGTGTGGCCGCCGGTCCGGCGCATCGACGGCGCGTATGGTGATCGGAATCTGATGTGCTCATGTCCACCGGTGGAGGCGTTCGGGTAGCGATGCGGAAGTCGTAGTCCAGAATCAGACAGTGCAATACGACGAGATCTTGCCCTCGATGTCGCTGACCAGCTCAGGCAAATGGTCGTTGATGTAGAAGTGATGGCCTGCGAACACCCTAGCGGTGAACTCCGACGTCGTGCGTTCTGACCACGGCGCCACCTTTTCATAGGTGGCGACTTCGTCGTCATCGGCGAGGAACGCGAAGATTGGGCATGACACGGCGGCGTCGGGTGGGCACCCGTAGTTCACGATCGCCCTGAATCCCCGAAGAGTGGGCAGGATCTTCGCCGCGAATTCCTCGTTGTCGAGAAACTCCGGATTTGCGCCGGTCATCTCGCTTACCGCATTCAGCAGCCCACGATCGGACTCGGGGATGTAGTCGTAGCCGCTTCGGCCGGGTGCCGCACACGCGGACACGAATAAGGCTGCAATAGGATTGCCAGCGGCTTCGAAGCGACGGGCGACCTCGAACGCCAGCAAAGCACCCATGCTGTGCCCGAAGAACGCAACCTTCCCGTCGGACTGATTCAGCGGCGACAGCATCTCGCATACCCGATCGGCCAGATCGGAGATGCTCGTGAACGACCGGAGGTCGTGGCTACCGCTCCGTCCGGGATACTGCACCGCGATCCGTTTGATCTCGCTGGAGAAGGTCTTCGCGAACGGGACGTAATACTGCGCCGATCCACCGGCATGCGGGAAGATGTACAGCTTCGGTGTGTCACCTGGCACGCGGCCACGGTACCGCCGATACGTCCGCCGAGCACCTTATCGACTACTTTCGCCCCTCGGCGGCTTGATCCCTGGAAGCCGCTGTGAATTTGCTGAGTTATCCGGCTTCAAGTTTGCATAGAAAGTCCAACAGAGGTCGAGCGCTAGGGCATTAACTTTAGTTAGCCGAGTTTATTGACAGAGAAATTTACACTGCGCACGCCGTCGATAGCGCCGGGCGCGCGGGGCCGTGGCTGCAAACTCCAGATCGTTGCTAGCCGACTGCGCCAGATTCAGCCCGGGAGGGCTCTGGCCTGTCGACCTGCTGGCTCGCTATGGCCGCATCGATCCGCAGCGATGTTTTGATTATGTTGGGGAAGGCACGGGCCCTTTTGGGATCGCGATGGCGCAGACAGCGACCGCGTTGAGGCCGACGTTCCGCGCTAATCCAGCAGAATGTCCGTGGTAGTGGGCGTGCTTTTGGCCTAGCGCTCGCGCGAGGTAGACCTGAACATTTCGACGGCTGCGAGAAGCGTCAGCTTGCCACCAGTCGGGAACGAAAAGGACGCCTGCCACGTCTTCTCGGAGCATCACTAACTCCGCTCCCAGCAATGCGAATATCCGCACAATAGCTTAGTGTTCTGTGTTAGCGTACCGAACGACCGCATCATCGGCCTAGGTGGCTACGTGGGACCGCCCATGGGAGGACAGCTTATGCCGGACGGTCGCCAGTGGGATTTCTGCCCTAATATCAACCTCCAGACCCGGGGGGGTCGGACGCCCAGACGTCGGGCCTATCAGGGCCCCAGGAGACAGGGAGTGTCGCGATGTCGGTAATCGAATCTTCCATCCCTGCTGCGCTGCGACAGCGCGCCGCCTGTCAGCCAGACTCGCCCGCCTTCACCTTCATCGACTATGAGATCGACCCTGGGGGCTTCACCGAAACGCTGACCTGGTCGCAGGTGCACCGGCGGGTGCGGGTGGTCGCCGCCGAGGTCGCGTCGCGCGGAATGCCTGGTGACCGCGTCACGATCCTTGCTCCACAGGGCCTCGATTACGTTGTCGGCTTCCTTGCCGCGATGGAGGCTGGGCGCGTCGCGGTCCCCCTGTCGGTTCCGGCGTTCGGCAGCACCCATGACGAACGGGTTTCCGCGGTGCTGCGCGATAGCTCACCCGCCACAATCTTGACCACCTCGGCTGTCGTCGGGGATGTGGTCGGGTGTGCGCGCGCAGAGTTCGCCCGGTCGGCGCCCGCGGTGATCGAGATCGACGCGCTCGATCTGGACGGCGAGCCAGCGTTTCAGGCGAGCTCTGATTTACACACGAAAACCGCGCTGCTGCAGTACACGTCGGGCTCGACGCGTCGGCCCGCCGGGGTCATGGTGACGCACCGTAACATCGTTGCCAATCTCGAGCAGGTGTTCTCGGACTACTTCGAGGATTTCGGAAAGTTTGCACCGCAGGACACCACGCCCGTTTCGTGGCTGCCCTTGTATCACGACATGGGTCTCCTGCTCGGAATATTCGCTCCGGTTGCCGCAGGACTCCACGCAGTGCTGATGAGTCCGATCGCGTTTCTGCAGAAGCCTGCCAGGTGGATGCAGTCGCTGGCCAGCCACACCCGTACGTTCTCAGCGGCGCCGAACTTCGCTTACGAACTGGCTGCGCGACGGACATCCGATGACGACATGGCTGGGCTCGACTTAGGGGATGTGCTGTGCCTCATCAGCGGTAGCGAGCGGATACACGCTGGGACGGTCAGACGGTTCAACCAGCGGTTCTCCTCCCTCGACCTTCCCAACACCGCGCTGCGGCCGTCGTATGGGCTGGCCGAGGCGACGCTATACGTGGCGTCGACGCCCCCCGGGCAGCCCGCGGGCGCCGTCCGCTTCGACGCCGAGAAACTATCGGCGGGCCACGCGAAGCGCTGCGAAAGCGACGCGGGTGTCGAGATCGTAAGCATCGGCGCGCCGCGCGCCTCCACCCTGAGGATCGTCGACCGCGAGACCCGAATCGAGAAGCCGGCCGGCAAGATCGGGGAGATCTGGCTGCACGGCGAAAACGTCGCTGCGGGCTACTGGCGCAACCAGGAGGCCTCGAGGCACACTTTCGGAGGTCAGCTCGTGGATCCCTCACCGGGCACGCCTGTAGGGCCGTGGCTGCGCACCGGGGATCTGGGCGTCATGTCCGACGGTGAGCTGTTCATCGTCGGGCGAATCAAGGATCTCCTGATCGTGGACGGGCGCAATCACTATCCCGACGACATCGAGGCCACTATCCAGGAGATCACCGGGGGGCGTGCCGCGGCGATATCAGTGCCCGACGATCAAAGCGAGCGGCTGGTGGCGATCGCGGAGGTCAAGAAGCGTGGTAGCTCCGACGAGGAGGCTCTGCACAAGCTTCGCAGCGTGAAACGCGAGGTGGCGTCAGCGGTTTCGAAGTCCCACAGTGTGCGGGTAGCGGATTTGGTGTTGGTGCCGCCTGGGTCGATTCCGATTACGACGAGCGGTAAGGTGCGTCGTTCGGCGTGCGCCGAGCGCTATTTACAGCAGGAGTTCATCCGCCTGGATGCCACCGCATGACGGCGCTGTTCGACGAGGCGCGACTTCGAAACTGGCTGGTTGACTACCTTGTCACAAATGTCGGATGCAGTCCGGACGACATCCGCGCTGATGCTTCCTTCAACGACCTGGGGGTGGGATCGCGCGATTCGGTTGTGCTTTCCGGTGAACTGTCCGAACTGCTCGGTCGGCCCGTCTCACCGGTCGAGTTCTGGCAGCACCCGACGATCGATGCCCTGGCCGCGTTTCTCACCGGGTCCGAACCCGAATCCGAAACCGGGGCGATGGTGCTCCGCGACCGAGGATCGATGGACGAGCCGATCGCTGTGATCGGTCTGGGCTGCCGCTTTCCCGGTGAGATACACAGCCCGGAATCGTTATGGCAGTTCCTGTGTGACGGGCGGTCCGCCGTAGCGGAGGTTCCGGCGGATCGGTGGTCACCCTTCGATGACGGCTCCCCGGAGGTGGCCGCGGCGCTGTCCCGCACCACGCGGTGGGGTGCGTTCTTGAGTGATATCGACGCCTTCGACGCGGAATTTTTCGAGATAATGCCGCGTGAGGCGGCCAAGATGGATCCGCAGCAGCGCCTTCTGCTGGAAGTGGCGTGGGAGGCTTTGGAGCACGCAGGGACGCCACCGAGTTCTCTGCGCCATTCGCAAACCGGAGTCTTCGTCGGAGCCTGTGTAAGTGAGTATGGGTACCTGGCATCCACCGATCTGCCAGCCGTCGACGCGTGGGCTAACACCGGTGGTGCGCTGAGTATCATTGCGAATCGGCTTTCGTATTTTTTGGACTTGCATGGGCCCTCTATCACGGTGGATACCGCCTGTTCGTCGTCGCTGGTCGCGGTGCATCTCGCCTGCCAGAGCTTGCGAACAGGTGATTCGGACCTCGCCATCGCCGCAGGTGTGAATCTGCTGTTGTCGCCGGCGGTTTTTCGTGGGTTTGATCAGGCCGGGGCGTTGTCGCCGACGGGCGGCTGTCACGCATTCGATGCGAGCGCGGATGGTTTTGTGCGCGGTGAGGGCTGCGGTGTCGCGGTGCTCAAGCGTCTGGCCGATGCGCTCCGTGACGGAGACCAAGTGTTGGCTGTGGTGCGCGGTTCTGCGGTCAATCAGGATGGCCGGTCCAATGGGTTGATGGCTCCGAATCCCGCTGCTCAGATGGCGGTGTTGCGTGCGGCCTATGCCAATGCCGGTGTGGCGCCGCGTGAGGTGGACTATGTCGAGGCGCACGGAACCGGCACGCTGCTTGGTGATCCCATCGAGGCGCGTGCGCTCGGAACAGTGTTGGGTCGTGGGCGATCGGAGCAGTCGCCGCTGATGATTGGGGCGATCAAGTCGAATCTGGGTCATCTGGAGGCGGCGGCCGGGATCGCGGGTTTCATTAAGACGGTGTTGGCGGTGCAGCGGGGGCGCATCCCGCAAAATTTGCACTTCCAGACTCCGAACCCGCATATCCCGTTTGACCAGATGCGGTTGAAAGTTGTTGCTGAGCACCGGGAGTGGCCGTCAGTGAGGCGTGTGCGCCGAGCGGGAGTATCCTCGTTCGGGTTCGGTGGCACCAATGCACATGTGGTGATCGAGCAGGCTCCGGTTACCGATCCCGTTGTCCAGCAGGATGATCCGGCTGTGATGACGTTGGTGATCTCGGGTAAGACCCGGGAGCGGATCGCCTCGAAGGCTGGGCTGTTGGCGGAGTGGATGGTCGGGGAGGGTGCAGATGTCGCGTTGACGGATGTGGCCCACACCTTGAATCATCATCGTGAGCGCTACGTGAAGTTCGCTACGGTGTGTGCTCGTGATCGCGCTCAGGCGGTGGCGGGTGTGCAAGCGCTCGCCGCGAGCCGGCCGGCTGAGGGGGTAGTGGGCCCGCATGAGGGGCCCTGCCGTCCCGGCACAGTTTTCGTCTATTCCGGACAGGGCTCGCAGTGGGCCGGCATGGGCCGGCGGTTGCTGGCCGACGAGCCCGTATTCGCCGCCGCAGTGGCCGAGTTGGAGCCGGTGTTTGCCGAGCAGGTGGGGTTTTCCCTGCAGCAGGTGCTAGCCGGCGGTGAACTGGTGCGCGGGGATGCGCATGTGCAGCCAGTGTTGATGGGCTTGCAGCTGGCGTTGACAGAGCTGTGGCGATCCTACGGGGTGCACCCAGACGCGGTGATCGGGCATTCGATGGGCGAGGTCAGTGCGGCAGTGGTGGCCGGCGCGCTGAGCGTGACCGAGGGGCTGCGGGTGATCGCGACCCGCTCCCGGCTGATGTCGCGGATGGCCGGCCAAGGCGCCGTGGCTCTACTCAAACTCGACGTCGAGGCCACCGCAGCGTTGATCGCTGACTACCCCGAGGTGAGCTTGGCCGGTTATGCCTCGCCGCGTCAAACGGTGGTCGCCGGAGCACCCGAGCCGGTCGATGCGGTGATCGCCGCGGTGAATCGCCAGAACCGGTTCGCCCGACGGGTCAACATGGAGGTCGCCTCCCACACCGCACTGATGGATGCGATCCTTCCCGAGTTGCGTGCAGCGCTCGCGGATCTGACCCCCAAATCTCCCGCCATACCGTTCTTTTCGACTGTGGTCGACGCCACCGCGGCGCCGGTGCTCGATGCCGAGTACTGGGTGGCCAACGTGCGCCAGCCGGTCCGGTTCTGCGACGCCGTTGTCGCGGCCGGTCAGGACCATGCCACCTTCATCGAGCTCAGCGCTCATCCGATGCTGACTCACGCCATCACCGAAACCCTGGATTCGGTCACCCATCATCACAGCATCGCCACGCTATGGCGCGATGCCGATGACACCAGGAGTTTCCATACCAGCCTCAATACCGCCTTTACCGAGCACCCCCGGCCGGCCCTGCATCCCCCCGGCCCGCACCCGGTGCTGCCCAGCACCCCGTGGCATCACACCCGCCATTGGATCGATGTCGCGCAGCCCAGGCATCTGCGTGAACCTGTTGAGCTGAGCGGGAATTCGGGTGCCCCGAGCGGTGCGGTGATACCGGCGGAGTGGTGTTGCGAACTGTCCTGGCCGGTTCGCCCGTTGTCTGATGCCCCGAGCACCGCAAACGATTCCTGGCTGGTGGTGGCCGAGGGCGGCGTCGGCGCCGAGATCGGTCGTGTGCTTGGTGACGATTCTGGCGTGACGATTCTGGCGCCGTCGGTGCTGGCGGATGCTGACCAGGCCGCACTTTCTGATGCTCTGGCCGGAGTGAGTCATGTGCTTTACGCGCCGGAGGTCTCGTCGAGCGGCATGGATGCCGGCTCGGGATATCGGGTGTTCAATGCGGCCAGGAGCCTGACCGCGGCGATGACCGCGATGGCCGCGAAGACGTTGCCACCACGGTTGTTTCTGCTGACACGCAATGCTCAGCCCGTCGGTGAGGGCGACCGGGCCAATCCCGCGCATGCGGTGTTATGGGGGTTGGGTCGTACGCTGGCACTGGAGCATTCCGAGATCTGGGGGGCCATCCTCGATGTCGATGAGTCGGTGCCGGCTGAGCTGGCCGCCCGCTATGTCCTGGCTGAGGCGCACAGCGGCGACGGGGAGGATCAGGTCGTCTATCGGGCCGGTGTGCGCCGTGTCCCGCGCCTGCACCGGGCTAACTCGCCCTTGACCTCGCCTGTTGAGCTTGATAAAGACAGCAGCCATCTGGTCATCGGCGCGACCGGCAACGTCGGGCCGCATCTCATCCGGCAGGTCGCCGACATGGGGGCCTCCACCATCGTTGCGGTCTCGCGCAATCCGGGTTCGCGTCTAGATGAGTTGACGCGCCGCCTGTCGGCGCGAGGGACGACGTTGACCACGGTTGCTGCCGATGCCTCCGATGAGGCCGCGATGAGCGCGCTGTTCGACCGGTTCGGCACCGACCTTCCCCCGCTTGGCGGTATCTATTTGGCAGCCTTCGGCGGCGGGCCGGTGACACTGCGCGACATGACCGACGACGACGTCACCGCCATGTTCGCCCCGAAGCTCGACGTGGTGTCGCTCGCGCACAAACTTTCGGTCAAACATCCGGTGGCCCAGTTTGTGTTGTTCTCCTCGATCTCGGGACTGCTCGGCTCCCGCTGGCTGGGTCACTACGCGGCCACGACCACCTTCCTTGACACCTTCGCCTACGCGCGCCGAGCGGCTGGACTTCCGGCCACCGCCATCAACTGGGGCCTGTGGAAGTCGCTGGCCGACAACCAAAACGACGAACAGCTGCGGGTGACCCTGGAATCCGGACTCGAGCCCATGCCCGACGAGATCGCCATCCAGGCACTGCCGGCAGTCACCCGCCCTGACGCCCCCGCCCGCTGCACCATCGTCGCCGCCGACTGGACCCGACTGGCCACCGCATATCGCACCCGAGCATCCCTACACATCGTCGACGACCTCGCGCCCGGCGACAACGACGACAATCTCGACGCCGCCACGATGCCCACCGATTTGCGTAAGGCAATAAGCCAATGCGAACCGACACGGCGGCGCGCTTTGTTGGTTGACCACGTCGCCGCGCTCGTTGCGGCGGTGATGGGGTTAGATTCGCCGCAGTCACTGGACCCCTCGACGGGGTTTTTCCAATTCGGGATGGACTCGCTGATGAGCGTGACACTCCACCGCGCCCTCAACGACAGCCTCGGCCTCGCCTTGCCCGCCGCAGTGGTGTTCGATTACCCCACCGTCGATGCCCTCACCGACTACCTCGCCACCACACTTCCCGAACTAACCGAAACCACCGACCAACAAGCCGCCGACGCCTACGACAACTTCACCGAAGCCGAACTACTGCAACAACTTTCGGAGCGGCTGAGCGGAGCGCGATGACTACTGCCCCGTCGGACCGCCGAGCGATCATCACTGAGGCGCTGCACAAGATCGATGAATTGAGCGCGCGCCTGGAGATCGCTGAAAAAGGTGATACCGAGCCAATTGCCGTGGTGGGCATGGGGTGCCGGTTTCCCGGCGGGGTGAACAATCCCGACCAATATTGGCGCTTCTTGCGGGAGGGGCGCAGCGGCATCGTTAAGGTGCCGCCGGAGCGCTGGGATGCCGACGCGCTGTACTCTGAAGATCACACCGTGCCAGGCACGATATGTACTCGGGAGGGAGGCTTTCTCACCTCCTGGAAGCCGGATGAGTTCGATGCGGAGTTCTTCAGCATCGCCCCGCGGGAAGCCGCGGCGATGGACCCCCAACAACGGTTGACGCTGGAAGTCGCTTGGGAGGCATTGGAAGACGCAGGTATCACCCCCCAGGCAATCCGCGGGACACAGACTTCCGTTTTCATCGGCCTGACCACCAACGACTACTCCCTCACCTTCGCGGGCAAGTTACGGCCACAAGATATCGACGCGTACGCCGCGTTCGGGAATGCATCGAACTTCGCCGCCGGGCGATTGGCCTACTTCCTGGGAGTGCGCGGCCCTGCGCTGGTCATCGACACTGCGTGTTCGTCGTCATTGGTGGCAGTGCATCTGGCCTGCCAGAGCCTGCGTCGACGGGAAAGTGACACCGCGTTGGCGGCTGGTACCAACCTCATACTGAGTCCGGAAAACAGTATTGCCTGCTCCCGGTTCGGGATGTTGTCTCCTCAAGGCCGCTGCAAGACCTTCGATGCGAGTGCCGATGGGTATGTCCGCAGCGAGGGCTGCGGGGTGGCGGTGCTCAAGCGGCTTAGCGATGCGCTGCGCGACGGGGATCGGGTCCTGGCGCTGGTGCGCGGTTCGGCGGTCAACCAGGACGGCGCGAGTAGTGGGCAAACCGTACCCAATGGGCCGGCCCAACAGGCATTGATGCGCCAGGCGCTGGCCGCGTCGCGGCTGCAGCCCTCGGATATCGATTACATCGAAGCCCACGGCACCGGCACCGCGCTGGGCGATCCGATCGAACTCGACGCGTTGAGCCAGGTCTTTTCCGAGCGCGACGGCTCTTCTCCCTTGGTGCTGGGTTCGGTCAAGACGAACATGGGCCATCTGGAATCGGCTGCTGGTATCGCCGGATTCATCAAGACCGTGCTCAGTGTTCGTTATGGCTACATTCCCGAACATCTCAGCTTCGAGCGCTTGACGCCGCATGCCAGTGAGGGCGCTTCTCGCTTCACGATCGCATCAAAGTCAATGGAGTGGCCATCGGTGCGACGTGCGCGGCGCGCCGGGGTGTCGTCGTTCGGCGTCAGCGGCACGAATGCGCATGTGGTCCTTGAGGAAGCTCCGGATGTGGTTGCTGCTGTAAGGCAGCCGGCTCCTGTAGTGAGCACATTGGTGGTCTCGGGTAAGACGTCCGCGCGAATCTCGTCGATGGCTGGGGCCTTGGCCGATTGGATGGAGGCCGAGGGTTCGGGTGTGGCGCTGGCGGATATGGCGCACACCGTGAATCATCACCGGGCCCGATACGCGAAGTTCGGCACAGTATGTGCGCGTGATCGCGCTCAGGCGGTGGTGGGGTTGCGGGCGTTGGCTGCGGGGCGGTCGGGTCCGGGAGTTGTGGGTCCTCACGCGGGGTCGTGTGGGGGCGGCACCGTGTTCGTCTATTCGGGTCAGGGCTCGCAGTGGGCGGGGATGGGCCGGCGGTTGCTCGCCGATGAGCCGGCGTTCGCCGCCGCGGTGGCCGGGTTGGACCCGGTGTTTGTTGAGCAGGTGGGGTTTTCGCTGCAGCAGTTGCTCGCCCGAGGTGAACCAGTGGTCGGCATCGACCGCATACAGCCGGTGTTGGTGGGAGTACAGCTGGCCCTCACAGAGCTGTGGCGCTCTTATGGGGTGGAACCGGATGCGGTGATCGGTCACTCGATGGGCGAGGTAGCCGCGGCAGTGGTGTCCGGGGCGCTGAGTGTGGCCCAAGGGCTGCGAGTGATTGCGACCCGATCGCGCTTGATGGCGCGACTGTCCGGCCAGGGCGCCATGGCGCTGCTGGAATTGGATGCGCCGGCCACCGAGGCGCTGATCGCCGACTACGCCGACGTCACGTTGGCGGTGTACGCCTCGCCACGCCAAACGGTGATCGCTGGACCGCCCCAGCAAGTGGATGCGGTGATCGCGGTGGTGGACGCCCAGGATCGGCTCGCGCGGCGGATCGAGGTCGATGTGGCCTCCCATCACCCCACCATTGATCCGGTATTGCCCGAGTTGCGGACGGCGCTTGCCGACTTGATGCCGCAGAGGCCGACCATCCCGGTAATCACCACCACAGATGACCAAACCGAAAGCGGCCCAATCGTTTTCGACGCGAATTACTGGGCAGCCAATCTGCGCAACCCGGTGCGGTTTAGCCAGGCCGTAGCCGCGGCCGGCCGCGACTACGCGACATTCGTGGAAGTCAGCCCCCACCCGCTCCTGACATACGCTGTCAGCGACACACTGGGCCGCGCGGATCACCACAGCATCGGGACCCTGCAACGCGATACCGACGACACCCTCACTTTCCACACCAACCTCAACGCCACTCACACCACCCACGCACCACACACGCCGCACCCGCCCGAACCCCATCCGCCCATTCCGACTACCCCCTGGCACCACACACAGCACTGGATCAGAATCAACAAGCCGCTAGACACCGCTGGAACTACGCCCAGGCCGGGCACCCTGCTCGGCGAGCACCTTTCGGTCACCACAACACCTCCTGCACACCTCTGGCAGGCGCTGCTGGCGCCGGAGGCTAAGCCATATCCGGGTCACCATCGAATCAACGGTATGGAATTGGTTCCGGTATCGGTTCTGTTACAGACACTTTCGACCGCGGCAGCCAAATCTGGTGCATCGATATTGTCTGACGTCCGATTTGAGTATCCGATCGTCGTCGACCAGCCGAGAGTGATCCAGGTAATCGCCGACGATCAATCCGTGACACTGTCGTCGAGCCCGGCAGCTGACACCCCCTCGCATCGTTGGATCCGGCACGCCACCGCGCGGATCTCGCAACGGCTGGACTACGACGAGCCCGAAGGCACGGACGTGAACGGCGATCACGAGCCGGCCGGCTTCGACGCTTCGTCGGTCGCTGAGCTTCAGCGGGCCTGGGGCATCGAAGGGCAGCCGTTCCCCTGGTCGATCGGGTCCTGCCGCTCCGGGGCGGGTGGATTGCACGCGGACGTCAGCGTGCCGGAGGCGTCGACGGTCGCACTGCTCGACGCCGCCGTTCACGTCGCACGTCTGGCAGACAGCTCGAACCCGCGGCTCTTGTTTCCGGCCTCGGTCGAAAGTGCCCGGTTCGCCGCCGGGCTCACCGATGCGCACGGCTCTGTCGAGGTACATCGGCGCGGCGGCAACGGCGATGAGCTGATCGTCGACATTGCCATCAAAGCACCCGACGGCAGTACGTGCGTCGACATCCGCTCACTCCGGTACGCGGATGTGGAGTCAGATCCTGCGCAGTCGGCTGCCGCGACGGCGACCCGCGCAAGTTGGCGCACGTCATCGAGTGGCAACCCTGGACCGAGCATGGTGAACCGCAACCGCCACCTGATGCCCTCCGCACGCTCGCGGTTGTCGGGGAAAGCGATGCCGCCCGCACTCTGCACAATCGGCTCGCCGAAACCGGTTACACGGCGGCCGGCCTCGGCGAGGCACGGTATGTCGTCTACCTAGCCGAGCCCGGTCTGGTGGACGAGACTGAGGAGGATATAGACTGCGCGATCCGCTTGTCAGCGGAAGTGGGCGATCTCGTCCGCCGTCTGGCCGAGCGTGACGACCACCACCCGGCAACGCTGTGGATCATCACCCGCGGCGTCCGGGAGGCCGCCTCCGACAAGGCATTACGCCAGAGCTGCCTGTGGGGACTCGCCTCGGTCATCGGTGCGGAGCAGCCACAGCTGTGGGGCGGCCTCGTGGACCTCTCGGTCGGCGAGGACATCGGTGATTGCGCATCGGCGCTGTCCACGGTGCTGCCTACTGCATCCAAGTCCATCGTGGCGCTGCGCCACGGCGAATTTTTCGTGCGCGCATTGGTGCCGGTCTCCGGCCAACGGGTGCGAGAGCCGTTGCGGTGTCGTCCGGACGCCGCATATCTCATCACCGGCGGGATGGGCGCGCTCGGTCTGCTGATGGCCACTTGGCTTGCGGACCGCGGTGCACGTCGTCTGGTGCTGGCTGGCCGCACTCCGTTGCCTCCCAGGCGAGACTGGGACAGCGATACCAACAACGGGGACGTTCGCCAAAAGATCGCATCAATCCGGGCGCTGGAGATGAGAGGTGTCTCCGTCGATGCCGTGGCCCTCGATGTCGGATCCCGCGAAGCGGTGCAGGCTCTGCTCACCAGGCGGGACGGCGAGGGGGCTCCGCCCATACGCGGTGTCATACACGCCGCCGGAGTCACCGACAGCCAACTGCTGACCGACGTTGCGGAGAGTCGGCTTCGGCGCACAATGTGGCCGAAAATCGCTGGCGCACAGGCATTGCACGAGGCCTTCCCGACGGCCGGTCTCGACTTCTTCTACCTGACCGCCTCGGCGGGGGCGATATTCGGTGTGCCGGGGCAGGGCGCCTACGCCGCGGCCAATGCATATCTGGATTGCGTGGCCCGAGCACGTCATCAACGAGGCTGTAACACCGTCAGCCTGGACTGGGTGGCCTGGCAGGGACTTGGGTTCGCCTCGGACGCGCAAATCGTCGTGCAAGAGCTGGAACGGCTGGGGTCGCGGCCGGTTACTCCGGACGAAGCCTTCGCTGCTTGGGAGCACGTGAGTTGCTATGAAATCGCTCAAGCGGTAATGGTGCCGATGCCGTCGTCCGACAGCCCCACGTCTGCACCATCCGACGAGCACCGTCTTTCGCTAGCGAAGCGGACATGGTCGCAGATGCCCGCCGAGAGGATATCCAGCGAACTCGAAATAGCACTGCGGACCATCCTGGCCGGCGAACTGGGAATGCTGGAGGCAGAACTTGAACTGGACCGGCCGTTCGCGGACTTGGGCCTCGACTCCGTGATGGCGATGGCAGTTCGACGGGAGGCCGAGCAACTCGTCGGCATGGAGCTATCGGCGACGATGCTATGGAACCACCCGACGATTGCGTTATTGGCCGAGTACCTGGCCAAAAAGCTGTTGCCACAACAGGACTCGGAAACCGGCGTTGATTTGGTGCCCGACTCGGCCGGCAGTGTTTTGGATGTGTTGTTCGACAGTGTCGAATCGGCTCCGGTCGGTAGTGAGAGCAGGATCGGATGAGGACGGCGTTCACTCGGATTTCGGACATGACCGGCCAGCGGCACGCTGTCCAGGCTGCTGCGTCACCTGGGGCTTCCCTCATCGAGGCTGCGGAGCCGGTGGCTGTATTTGACATCGAGGCGACGCTCCAGGAGATCTCGATTTCGACCAGAACAAAGGTGCGGCGTTCGTCCTGTGCCGAGCGCGTCCGACAGGACGAACTCAGCCGTTTGGAGGTTTCCGTATGACGGGGGCTTTAGACGAGACCGTTGCTCGGCATTGGCTGGTCGACTATTTGGTCACGAATATGGGCTGCAGTCCCGACGAAATCGATTGCGACGCGTCGATGCACGATCTGGGAGTGGGGTCGCGGGACTCGGTGGTGCTCACCGGTGAACTGTCCGAGTTTCTGGGCCGGACCGTCTCTCCGGTGGAATTCTGGCAGTACCCGACGATCAATACGCTGGCGCGGTTTCTTACCGGCTCGGAGCCCGAATCAGCAATTGAGGCAGTGGTGACCGGCGATCAACGGTCGATGGATGAGCCGATCGCCGTCATTGGCCTGGGATGCCGCTTCCCGGGTGACATCCACGGGCCGGAATCGTTGTGGCAGTTTCTGTGTGACGGCCAGTCCGCTGTCGGGGAGGTCCCAGCGGATCGGTGGGCATCATTTGATGACGGCTCACCGGAGGTGGTCGCGGCGCTGGCGGGCACCACCCGCTGGGGGTCGTTCTTGACCGACGTCGACGCCTTCGACGCGGAATTCTTCGAGATTATTCCGCGGGAAGCGGCCAAGATGGACCCCCAGCAGCGTCTGTTGCTGGAAGTGGTTCATGAGGCGTTGGAGCATGCGGGGATTCCGGCTGATTCGCTACGGCAAACGCAGACGGGAGTTTTCGCCGGTGCGTGCGTGTCTGAGTATGGGTATCTGCTGTCGACGGACTTGAGTCAGGTCGATGCCTGGTCCGGAACTGGCGGTGCGCTGAGCATCATCGCCAATCGCGTTTCGTATTTCTTTGATCTACGCGGGCCGTCGGTGACCATTGATACGGCGTGTTCATCGTCCCTCGTGGCGGTGCATCTGGCATGCCAGAGCTTGCGGGCGGGGGATTCGAACCTCGCCTTTGCCGCAGGAGTGAATCTGCTGCTGTCACCCGCGGTCACCCGCAGCCTCGACCAGGCCCAGGTGATGTCGCCGACGGGTCAGTGCCACGCTTTCGATGCCAGCGCGGACGGTTTTGTCCGTGGCGAGGGTTGCGGGGTTGCCGTGCTAAAGCGGCTCAGTGATGCGCTGCGCGACGGCGACCGGGTGCTGGCGGTGGTGAGGGGTTCGGCGGTCAATCAGGACGGCCGGTCCAATGGGCTGATGGCTCCCAACCCGGCAGCCCATATGGCGGTGCTGCGGGCCGCCTACGCCAATGCCGGCCTCGACCCACGCGACGTCGGCTATGTCGAGGCCATGGGAACCGGAACTTTGCTTGGTGACACCATCGAGGCGCGCGCGCTGGGTACGGTGCTGGGTCGTGGTCGTCCGGCAAACTCGCCGCTGTTGATCGGTGCGGTCAAGTCAAATCTGGGACATTTGGAGGCGGCGGCCGGGATTGCGGGTCTCATCAAAGCGGTGCTGGCGGTGCAGCGGGGGCGCATTCCCGCCAACCAAAACTTTCAGGCCCCGAATCCTCACATTCCGTTTGAGAATCTACGGCTGAAAGTTGTTGCAGAGCAGACTGATTGGCCATCCCCCGACAGTCGACGGCGGGCTGGTGTGTCCTCGTTCGGTTTCGGCGGGACCAACGCGCATGTCGTGCTGGAGCAGGGTCCCGACCCAGCGCCCGCTGCGGCGACGGTGCCGCAACCCGGTGCCGCGGTGACGACGTTGGTGGTGTCGGGCAAGACGCCCGACCGGATCGCGTCGATGGCGGGGCTGCTGGCCAACTGGATGGACGGCGACGGCGCGGATGTGGCGCTGCCGGAGGTGGCGCACACCCTGAACCATCACCGGGCCAAACGCGGGAAGTTCGCCACTGTGTGCGCCCGTGATCGCGCCCAGGCGGTAGCCGGTCTCCATGCCCTAGCCGCCGGGCATCCGGCCGAAGGCGTGGTCGGTCCGCATGAGGGCTCATGCGCCCCCGGCACGGTATTCGTCTACTCCGGACAGGGCTCACAATGGCCGGGCATGGCTCGCCGCCTGCTGGACGACGAACCGGCGTTTGCCGCAGCGATTGCCGAACTGGAACCAGCCTTTGTCGCCGAGGTCGGCTTCTCCCTCCAGCGGGTACTCGCCGGCGCTCGACCCGCGGCCCCGAACGGGGTTGCGGATGCCAGCGACCGATCGGCGGCATTGTCACGCCGCGCGGCGGCACGACTGGCCGCGCGAGCAGGTGTGCGTGCGGTGCGCGATGACGAACTCAGCGGAGACGCGCGGGTGCAGCCGGTGTTGATGGGGCTACAGCTGGGTTTGACCGAGCTGTGGCGCTCCTATGGGGTGCACCCCGATGCGGTGATCGGGGACTCGATGGGTGAGATCGCTGCGGCGGTGGTGGCCGGGGCTTTGACCGTGACCGAGGGCCTGAGAGTGATCGCCGTCCGGTCAAGGTTGATGTCACGATCGGCCGGTCAGGGCGCGGTGGCGCTGTTGGAACTCGACGCCGACGCCACCGCGGAGCTGATCACCGATCACCCTGAAGTCACTCTGGCCGGGTACGCCTCGCCGGGTCAGACCGTGATCGCCGGTCCACCCGCGCAGATCGATGGCCTGATCAGCGAGGTGCAACGGCGGGACCGTTTCGCCGGCCGGGTCAACATGGATGTCGCCTCCCACAACCCGATCATGGACCCGATCCTGCCCGAACTGCGTGCGTCATTGGCTGGTTTGGAACCGCAGATCGCCACGATTCCCCTCTTTACGACTGTGTACGACAATCTCAGCGCCACACCGATTTTCGACGCAGAATACTGGGCTGCCAACGTGCGCAATCCGGTGCGATTCACCCAAGCCGTGGCACTTGCTGGCACCGAGCACCACACCTTCATCGAAATCAGCCCGCACCCGATAACGACTCACGCCATCGGTGAAACATTGGCCGGCACGCATCACCACAGCATCGGGACCCTGCGACAGAACACGGATGACACCCGCACCTTCCACACCAACCTCAACGCCGTCCACACCCTCCGGCCCCCAGACACGCCGCATCCGCCCGAACCCCACGTGGCGTTGCCGAGTTCGCCGTGGCACCACACCCGTTACTGGATTAGCGCCAGACCAGGCCGATGGGCGACCCGTCACACCGAAACCGGTCAGATGGGCGATGACCGGCTGGACGCCAATGATGGAATCCCTCCCGACTGGCATTTGGAGCTCGCCTGGCCCGTTCGTCCGTCGGCACGCGCCGACACGGCGACCGATGGTTCCTGGCTGGTGTTGGCCGATGGCGACCTCCGCTCGGAAATGAAGCGCGCAATTGGCGGCGACTCACGCGTAGAGGTTCTTGCGCCCTCGTTTCTGGCCACAGACCGCGATTCGGCCGCCCTTTCGGAGGCCCTCCGTGGCGTCAGCAATGTGCTGTACGCGCCGGACGTCTCCTCTACCCATGTCGACGTGGAGTCGGGCTACCGCCTGTTCGATGCTGGACGGACACTTGCCGCCGCCTTGGCAGCCGCGCCATCGCCGCCGAGATTGTTCATGGTGACCCGCAACGCACAACCGCTGGCAGAAGGCGATCGGGCAAACCCCGCCCATGCCGTCCTGTGGGGGCTGGGCCGTACCCTAATGCGCCAACATTCCGAGATTCGGGGCGCAATAATCGATCTCGATGACTCGGTACCTGCTGAACTGGCCGCCGATTACGTGCTGGCCGAAGCGAGCGCAACGGATGGGGAAGATCAGGTCGTATACCGGGCCGGCGTCCGCCACGTCCCACGCCTCCGACAGAAAACCTCACGTGCGACGTCGTTAGCTGTCCTCGACAAAGACACCAGCCACCTCGTCATCGGCCCGATCGGCAACATCGGACAGCACCTGATCGAGCAGCTTGCGAATATGGGAGCCAAAACGATTGTCGCCGTGTCCCGAAACCCGGGTCTACGACTGGATAAGTTATCTCAAACCCTTTCTTCGAAAGGCGCAAAACTCGTCACTGTCGCCGCCCATGCGGCGGATGAAGCAGCGATGAAAACGCTGTTCGACCGTTTTGGCACCGACTTGCCCCCGATCGATGGCATCTACCTGGTGGGTTTTGCCGACCGCCCTACCCTGCTCGGCCAGTTGAGCGACGACGATGTGAAGGCGGTGTTCCGACCGACCCTGGATGCGGCATCGCTGCTGCACAAGCTGTCACTGAAAAAGACCGTGCGCCAGTTCGTCTTGTTCTCGTCCATGTCCGGGTTGCTCGGTTCGCCGTTGATGGGCCACTACGCCGCGGCCAATACCTTCCTCGACACGTTGGCCTATTCGCGTCGCTCTCTCGGTCTTGCGGCCACGGTCGTGGATTGGGGGCTGTGGAAATCGTCGGCCGAGGCCGAATCGGACGCGCAGCGTCGCGATACCCTCGAGTCGCTTGCCGCCGAATCCGGTTCGCTCGGGCTGATGCCGATGTCCGATGAAGTGGCCATCCGGGCACTCTCGTCGGCGTTGGCGCCTGACAGCGGGGTACGGTCTGTTGTCGCGGCCGCGGATTGGACCCTCCTGGCCACCACCTCGCAAACCCACGGTCCAGTTCACATGCTCGACGAACTGCTCACCCTCGGCGACGTCGATACTGCGATGGCGCCGGGGGGCGAGTTCCGGGAGAACCTGCGGAAGTGCCGGCCGGAACGGCGCCGCGACATGCTGGTTGAACACATCGGCGCGGTAACGGCCTGGGTGATGGGACTGCCGCAGACGGAGTCGCTGGATCCAACGACGGATTTCATCCAACTCGGGATGAATTCGTTGACGAGCGTGCTGCTCCAACGCACTCTTTCCCAAACCTTTGGAGAAACCCTGCCATCGTCTCTGGTATTCGACTACCCGACCGTTGAGGCCGTCGCCGACTACCTGGCCACACTCCTCCCCGACATTGTCCAGGCGGTCGACCAGAACATCGCCGACGTGCACGGAAACCCGACCGAGGACGAGCCGTTACAACCCGCTGAAAGGGTGAGCTCACCGCAATGACCACCACAACGCCATACCGCCGCGCGATCGTCACCTATGCCACACCATCGCCGCCAGCCGACCCCGAATCAGGCGAAGCCCTGGCGACGAGTGAGCGCGGTATCTGATGACAACGACCTTCAGCAGAGTTTCGGCCATGACCGCCGACCAGAGGGCGACGCTGATGGAGCGGTTCGACAAGGCCTCCCGTATTGCGGCAGCGGAGCCGGTGGCGGTCGTGGGTATCGGGTGCCGTTTCCCCGGCGGTGTGGTTGGGCCGGAGGCCTATTGGGCATTTCTCACAAACGGCGTCGATGCGATCACCGAAGTGCCTGCGGATCGCTGGAATGCTGAGGCGTTCTATGACCCAGATCCCTCGGCGCCAGGACGCATGTCCTCGAAATGGGGTGCCTTCCTGCCCGATGTCGCCGGATTCGATGCTGATTTTTTCGGGATTTCCCCTCGGGAGGCCGAAGCAATGGATCCGCAGCAGCGGGTCCTGTTGGAGGTGGCATGGGAAGCGCTCGAGCATGCCGGCATGGCGCCGGATCAGCTCGGCGGAACTCGGGCCGCCGTGATGATGGGTGTCTATTACACCGAGTACCAAGCTGTTTCGGCGGCAAACCCGGACAGCATCGACGCCTACTGCGCAACGGGTAACGCTCACAGCGTCGCGGTGGGGCGGATCGCGTACCTGTTGGGGCTGCGTGGTCCGGCCATAGCGGTCGATACGGCGTGCTCCTCGTCGCTGGTGTCGGTGCACCTGGCCTGCCAAAGCCTGCGGCTGCGCGAGAGCGACGTCGCCCTCGCAGGGGGAGTCAACCTCATCTTGCGCCCGGAAACTCAACTCGCGCTATCGAAGTGGGGGATGTTGTCTCCCCGCGGCCGGTGTCATTCCTTTGACGCAGGCGCCGACGGCTTCGTGCGCGGTGAGGGTGCAGGGGTCGTGGTGCTCAAGCGACTCACCGACGCGGTGCTTGACGGGGACCGGGTGCTGGCAGTGGTGCGGGGCTCGGCGGTGAACCAGGATGGCCGCTCCAACGGTCTGACCGCTCCGAATGCGCTGGCACAGCAGGACGTGATCACACGTGCATTGAGGTCCTCCGATGTGGTCGGCGAGTTCGGTGAATTTCGTTGAGACGCACGGCACAGGTACTTCTCTGGGCGACCCGATCGAGTTCGACGCCCTGGCGGCGATCTACGGGCGGGGGAATGGCCCATGCGCCCTCGGAGCGGTGAAGACCAACTTCGGTCATCTGGAGGCCGCCGCCGGGATCGCGGGCTTCATCAAGTCCGTACTTTCAGTGCAGCGCGGCCAGATTCCTCCGAATCTGCATTTCGCGCAATGGAATCCGGCAATCGACCCGTCCTCGACACGGTTATTTGTTCCCACCCACACCACGGAGTGGCCGGAGTCCCCAGGTCCGCGGCGCGCGGGGGTGTCATCGTTCGGTCTGGGTGGAACAAACGCGCATGTGGTGCTGGAGCAGGGGGCTGATCCGGTACCGGCACCAGCCGCAGCTACCGATTCCGCAGTGACGACATTAGTCGTGTCCGGTAAGACATCCGAGCGGCTCGCGTCAACGGCTGGGATGCTTGCGGACTGGATCGATCGCGACGGGACAAGCGTGGCTTTGTCCGACGTGGCCCACACCCTGAACCATCACCGGACACGGCACCCCATGTTCGCGACGGTGTGTGCGGTCGATCGCGGCCAGGCCGTCGCCGGGTTGCGGGCGCTCGCCGCCGGCCGCTCGGCACCGGGGATAGTCGAGCCGCAAAACGGGCTGCGTGGCCCGGGCACCGTGTTCGTCTATTCCGGGCAGGGATCACAGTGGGCGGGGATGGGTCGGCAGTTGCTTGCCGATGAGCCCGCGTTCGCCGCCGCGGTTGCTGAGCTGGAGCCCGTATTTGTTGAGAACACCGGGTTTTCGCTGCACCAGGTGCTGGAGGCCGGTGAGCCGCTAGTCGGCATCGACCGCATCCAGCCGGTCATCGTTGGCATCCAGCTGGCGCTGACGGAGCTGTGGCGTTCCTACGGGGTCGAACCGGACGCGGTGATCGGCCACTCGATGGGAGAGGTTTCCGCGGCGGTGGTGGCCGGGGCGCTGAGCCCAAAAGAAGGATTGACGGTGATCGCGACCCGGTCCCGGTTGATGGCACGGTTGTCCGGCCAGGGCGCAATGGCGCTTCTGGAGTTGGATGCGCCAGCCACCGAGGCGCTGATCGCCGACTACCCCGATGTCACCTTGGCGGTGTACGCATCACCGCGCCAAACTGTTATCGCCGGGCCGCCCGAGCAGGTCGACGCGGTGATAGCGGCAGTCGCGGCACAAAATTTGTTGGCGCGGCGCGTCGAGGTCGATGTGGCCTCTCATCACCCGACCATTGATCCGATACTGCCCGAACTGCGAACAGCGCTTGCAGGTCTGGGGCCGACCGAGCCGAAGATCCCGCTCGTCAGTACCACGCGCCGCACCGACGGCGAGGCGCCCATGTTCGACGCCGCCTACTGGGTGGCTAACGTGCGCAATCCGGTGCAGTTCGCGCAGGCGGTCGTCGCTGCCGCCGAGAACCACGCCACGTTCATCGAAGTCAGCGCGCATCCGCTGCTCACGCACGCCCTTACCGACACCCTCGAGTCTGCCAGGCCTGGCGGGGATGTCCTCGCGACCGGAACGCTGCACCGTGACGACCACGAAACGCGCACGTTCCACACTCAACTCGCCCGCGTGCGGCCGCCGTTGAATGGGACGGCGCAGTCTGCTCGTAACGGCGGTCGGCTCGCGGACATCCCACCCACACCATGGCTGCACTCCAGGTACTGGCTGGCGAATCGGCCGGTTGGCCAGGGGCTGACCGGCGCTCACCCGCTGCTTGGCACGCACGTCGAAATGCCGTCGGGCCGCGACCATGTGTGGCAGGCAGACGTCGGAACCGATGTCATTCCCTGGTTGGCGGATCACAAAGTGCACGGCCAGGTCGTAATGCCGGCGGCTGGATTTGCCGAAATCGCGCTGGCTGCGAGCTGCGAAGCCCTCGGCGTCCCTATTCATGCCGTGGTGGTGAATCGGCTCGAAGTCGAGCAGATGCTTCCGCTGAATGACCAGACCCGGGTGACGACACAGCTCATTCGAGGCGCAGACGACGACATCCGGATTGAGATCCATTCCCGCTCAGCGGGCGGCAGCTGGTGCCGGCATGCGGTGGCACAAGTCGAGTTGGCGCAGCCGTTGGATTCGGCCAAGCCGCCCGCCGGGTTCGGAGAAGCCGGAACTGTCCTGTCAATTGCCGATTTCTACGCCGCCTTGCGACGCACGGGCGCACACCATGGCCAAGCCTTCGCGGCGTTGACTCGGATCGTTCGGACCTCCGGCGGTTCTGCCGAGACCGAGATTGCGCTACCCGATGACGCCACGCCGCATCGGGGTTTTCGAATTCATCCCGTCATGCTCGACGCGGCGTTGCAGACCTTGGCGGCCGCGATGCCAACCGAATCGCTCACGGATTCAACCGAAGTCACGTACCTGCCGGTCTCGTTGGAGACGATTCGGCTGCTGGGGGATGTCGGACGACACGCACGGTGCCGCGCCGACCTGATGAGCCTCGACGACGACGGCGCCGGCAAGCTGGGCCGGATCACGCTGATGGACGAGGCGGGCACTCCAACGGCCGAAATCACCGGCGTGTATCTGCGGCGCATCGAGCGCCGAACGGTGCCGTTGCCCTTGGAGCAGAAGATCTTCGACACCACGTGGGTGGAAAATGCGCCGTCGTCTAAGGGCGGCCAGGAGTTGTCGGGTGTGCCCGCTGGGAGCTGGCTGCTGCTCTCCGAGGACTCCGACACGAAGGCGCTCGTCGACGATTTCGTCACACGATTCAGCTCACCCTCCCGGCGGGTGATGATCGAAGACCTGTCCGATGAGTCCGCAGTGCTCGAGGCCTTCGCGAAAACTGCGTCGGATCCTGAGTTTCCGCCCGTTGGTGTGGTCATCTTCGTTGGACAACGCTCGTTCGACGCCACTGATGCAGATGACGCGCTCGGGCGCACCCGCGAGCTGGTTTGGGCGATCTCGGCAACGCTGCGCGCACTCGTCGGCGGCTGGCACGGGAAGTCCCCGCGCCTCTGGTTGGTCACCCGTGGCGGTCTTGTCGTTTCGAGCGATGAGTCAGGCGATCCGGCGATCGGCACTCTTCGAGGCCTCATCCGGGTCCTCGCCTACGAGCACCCGGATCTGCACGCAACTCTTGTTGATCTCGATACTGGGGACGACGTCATTGCGACGTTGACCAGCGAACTGGAGTCGCCCGATCGCGACGATGTGGTCGCGTGGCGGGGAGAGCGCAGATACGTTGAGCGGCTCTCACGCGCGACACTTGGTGCACCTGAACGTGACGCGGTTGTCCGCGGGGACGGCTCATACATCCTCACCGGAGGTCTCGGCGGTTTGGGCATGGTCGTGGCTCGCTGGCTGGTTGACAGAGGGGCCGGGCGCGTCATCCTCAACGGTCGCACCGGTCCCTCAGATGAACAGGGATGGGACGTTGCCGACTTCCAAAGCCGCGCCGAGATCGTTTTCCTAGGCAGGGGATATCGCCTCGCCCGGAGTGGCCGATCGACTGGTGGCCGCCGCCGAAGAGACCGGACTGCCCTTGCGCGGAGTGGTGCATTCGGCCGCTGTCATCGACGACGGTCTGGTGGCCACGTTCAGTAGGGACAGCCTGGATCGTGTGTGGGCTCCGAAGGCGGCGGGCGCGCTCCGGCTGCACGAAGCCACCGCCAGCCGACAGCTCGACTGGTGGGTTGGCTTTTCCTCTGTGGCTTCCCTGCTGGGCTCTCCCGGGCAGGCGGCGTACGCGTGCGCGAATGCGTGGCTCGATGCCCTGGTCGCATGGCGACGAGCCTCGGGTCTGCCTGCCATCGCGATCAATTGGGGCCAGTGGTCGGAGGTCGGAATCGCCCGCTCCTTGACATTCGGCGTTCTGGACCCCATTAGCCCTGCCGAAGGCATCGAGGCGTTGGAGTCGCTGGTGGGCAGCAACCTCACCCGCGTGGGCGTCGCACGGCTGCGTCTTGATCGCGCAGCGGCCGCGTTCCCCGAAATCCACAACCTCGGCTACTTCGCGACGATGCTCGAGGAACTGGACGTACTCAGCGTCGGCGGTGACTGGCCGGGTGTGGACGCGCTTCGCGAGCTCGATCCCGTCGAGGTCAACCGGATCGTCACCGACCGGTTGCGAGAACGCATTTCGGCAATCATGGGCTACCCCGACGAGTCGGCGATGCAGGCGAACCGGCCGCTGATCGAACTCGGAATGGATTCGCTGATGGCCGTGCGAATCAGGAACAGTGCTCGCGGCGACTTCGGGGTGGAGCCGCCCGTGGCACTTCTTTTGCAGGGAGCTTCACTGCAGGACCTCACATCCGAACTCATTCGCCAGCTGGGGCTCAACGGGCACGACACCGCCGAGGGCCCCAACGAACTTCGCGAACGAGCCAATCAGCGTGCCACTGCGCGTCAGCGAGCCGCAACGCGGCGGAAGGCAGGACAACGAGTGTGAATAGTAGTACTCAGTTCTCGTCGGCGTCGAACTCGCTGCCGCTCAATGCGATCGCGATTGTCGGCATGGCAGGCAAATTCCCCGGTGCCGATTCTCTATCAGCGTTCTGGCGCAGTTTGCGCCGAGGCGAAGAATCGATCGTCACATTGTCGGAGGACGACCTCATCGCGGCCGGCGTGGGAGACACCGCCCTTGCAAATCCCGCGTATGTGCGGCGCGCAGCCCTCCTCGAGGGCATAGACGAATTCGACGCGGAGTTCTTCGGTTTCACGCCGCAGGGCGCCCGGATGATGGATCCACAACACCGCCTGTTCATGCAGTGTGCGTGGCATGCGCTGGAAGACGCCGGTTGCGATCCTGCGGAGTTCGACGGTTCCATCGGCGTGTACGGAACAAGCTCCGCAAGCGGCTATCTCCTCCACAACCTGATGTCACACCACGATCCGCACCGGATCATCGGGCAGGGCGCCACCTTCGAAATGATCAACCTGTCATTGCAGAACGACAAAGATTATCTGGCCACCCGGGTGTCGCATCAGTTCAACCTGCGCGGCCCCGCGCTCTCGGTCCAGACGGCATGCTCGTCGTCACTGGTCGCGGTTCACCTTGCGTGCCAGAGCATTCTGAGCGGTGAGTGCGACATGGCTCTGGCCGGCGCCGCGTCGATCCGCGTCCCGCATCGCGTCGGATACTGGCACGAGCCGGGCTCCATGGTCTCGGCGAGTGGCCATTGCCGGCCGTTCGATGTAAGGGCGGATGGCACGATCTTCGGCAGCGGCGTCGCCATTGTGGTGCTCAAGCCATTGCAGGCCGCTGTCGACGACGGGGACCGCATCCACGCGGTCATCAGGGGATCGGCGATCAACAACGACGGATCGACGAAGATGAACTACGCGGCGCCCAACGCCGCCGGTCAGGCTGAGGTGATCGCCGAGGCACATGCTGTTGCCGACATTGATGCGTCCACTGTCAGCTATGTCGAAACCCATGGAACCGGCACGCCTCTCGGTGACCCGATCGAAGTCGAAGGGCTACGACAGGCATTCAGCCTTTCCAGCGCGGCCAGACCCGGCCCATGCGTTCTTGGTTCAGTCAAGTCCAACATCGGTCACTTGGAGGTAGCGTCTGGGATCGCGGGCCTGATCAAGACGATTCTCTGTCTCGAACACCAAGCGATTCCGGGAACCCTGCACTACACCAGCCCGAACCCGGAATTGCATCTCGATCGTGGTCGCTTCGTCGTGCGCAGCGAATACGGCCCCTGGGAATGGGATGGCACTCGTCGAGCCGGAGTCAGCTCGTTCGGCGTCGGTGGCACCAACGCGCATATCGTCCTCGAAGAGGCGCCAGCGCTTTCGCCATCTAACACTCCAGACCGGTCCACAGGTGCTTCTGTTGTCGGCACGGACGGCCGAGGCGCTGCAGCAGTCCCGGTCCGCCCTGGCTGGCGAACTGCCAGACCCAGAAGACGAGCTCAACCTGTCCGATGTCGCGTTCACCCTTCGGACCCGCCGCAAAGAGAATATCCGGATGGCGGCGGTCATCAACGACCAGCAGGAGGCGGCAGCGGTGCTGCGTGCGCCCGAGCACGACAACGTTTTTGTCGCTGAGTCGGCGCCGAGCAGCGAATCGAACCCGGACGCAATCGCTTTCATTTTTCCGGGTCAGGGCGCTCAGCACATTGGGATGGCCCGCGGCCTCTACGAGTCGGAGCCGGTGTTTGGCGAGCACTTCGATCGGTGCGCCACAGGATTCGCTGAGGAGTTGGATATCGACCTGCGTACCGAGGTATTCGACGGCACTGGAGGGAACCTCGAGCGCACGGACCGCGCCCAGCCTGCGCTGTTCGCCGTCGAGTACGCGCTGGCAAAGTTGATGGAGTCCTACGGTGTCCGGCCCTCGGCCGTGGCTGGACACAGCATCGGCGAGTACGTCGCGGCCACCATCGCGAACGTCTTCGATCTCCCGACAGCGATCAAGGCAGTTTCCATGCGTGCACGTCTGATGCACGCCGCGCCCCGCGGAGTCATGGTGGCGGTGGCGCAGAGCCCGGACGCGATCGCTGAATGTCTATCGGAAGACGTCGATCTCGCCGCCGTAAACGATCCCGGCAACTGCGTCGTCGCGGGAACCGAAGAAAGCATCCGTAGGTTCCAGGAGCGTGTGGCCCAGTTGGGGATTGTTGCTCGTCGGGTCAGGACGTCGCACGCATTCCATTCGCGGCTGATGCAAGCCGTGCTGCCGGAGTTCACAGCGTTCCTGTCCCGCCTGACACTTCGCGAACCACAGATACCCTTGCTTTCGAACGTCACCGGGACGTGGATGTCCGGGGACGAGGCGACCAATCCGGCGACCTGGGCGCACCAAATACGGGCAACAGTACGCTTCTCCGACGATCTCGATGTGCTGCTTGCCGATCCGTCACGCGTGCTCGTCGAGGTCGGTCCCGGGGGCACCCTGACCGCCTCCGCAATGCGACATCCAAGGTGGTCAAGTGGGCACCGCGCTGTTCGGCTCATGCGCCATCAAGCGCAAAACCGAAACGACCACGACACCTTCCTGCTCGCGCTCGGACAACTGTGGTCAGCGGATGTTGACGTCGACTGGGCTCCGCTTTCGGCCGGCCACCGGCCGCGACGGGTTTCGCTTCCTGGCTATCCCTTTGAGCGGCAGAAGCATTGGGTCGAGCACAACGCAACGGTTGCGTGGGCCGGCGATGCCGTGGCGACAAATGGGGCGGCAGCGGCTGCGAAGGCTTCGGCCGGTGCAGAGACTCATGCGGCGACGAACAGCACGTCGCAGATGGAAGCGACTCTGCAGCGCATCTGGGCTCAATGCCTCGGCCTCGGCTCGATAGATCGGAGCGCCAACTTCTTCGAACTCGGCGGCGACTCACTGATCGCCATCAGCGTCGCGATGACGGCCGTCAACGAGGGTCTCGACCTCACGCCGCAGGACCTTTACGAGAACCAGACGGTGGCCGCGCTCGCCAAGAGTCTGACCGCTCGATACGCGGGTGGTCTCGCGCGGGGATCGGTCGATGGCGTGGTGCATCCCCCCGTGCCGCCGAACATTGCGTTGTTCCTCGAGCAGGGGCTGCGGGATTCGAACCGGTGGCGCATTCCCCTGATCCTGAAGCTGAGCCCGGATGTGCAGGTCGAGGACATCCGATCGGTACTGACCGCCGTAACGAATCATCACGATGCGCTGCGGGTGCGGATCGTGGAGCGGGCCGGAACATGGGAGCAACACGTCGGCGAACCCGAAGAGTTCGCCGACCTGGCGACGCGATCGCTCCCCGAGGGCGCCGCGCTGGGAAGCGCCGAGGAAAGGGACGGCGTGTTCGCTGTTCTCGATGAGCATCTTCGCAGCCAGGAGACATCAGCCGCGCCGTTGAGCGCTACGTATATTCGTGGTGTGGCGAAGGGCCCGTGTTATCTGGCGATCGGACTGCACGGGATGGTGGGCGACATCGCGTCGCGCGAGATCCTGCTCGCTGACCTCTTCACCGCATTCGGCCAACGCCTGGCCGGGGAAGACATTGTGCTGCAACGGGTCACGACGCCTTGGGCGGAGTGGTCGCAACGGTGTGCCGCGCTCTCCACACATCCCGCGGTGCTGGAAAGCCGCGACTTCTGGCTGGAGAACACAACCAGAGCCAACCTGCGAGTGGCCAAATCGGAGGTCTCCCAACCAGGGGCCGACGACATCGTGAAACTCTCGTCGACGCTGACCGACTCACAGACAAGTGAGATCGAAGATGCCCGGCGTCGGCTGCGGTTGCCGCTCGACGAGATCCTGCTGGCTGCTCTCGGTCGAACCATTGCGGAGACGGTCGGTGACGGCACGATCGCCGTCGACCTCGGCGGACCGGGTCGATCGGTTCTCAAACCTGACGTCGACCTGCACCGGACGGTCGGGTTCTTCACAAGCGTCTACCCTGTCGCTCTCACCTGCGCGAAGGACGCGGGCGCAAGGGAACTCTTGGACGATGTGCACGAGACCCTTAAAGCCGTCCCGCACTATGGAATCGGTTACGGGCTGTTGCGGTACATGCATGCCCCGACAGCGCGGCTACTCGGCGCGACCCGCCTCGCGGATATCTTCTTCTCCTACGTAGGCACGATTCCGGACCTACCGGCCGTGCCTTCTGACGATGCTCCCGTTCTGCTCGACGCTGACACGGCGATGCCGGTGCGCGAGGCGGTCCCGGGCCTGGGTCACGCTGTCGAACTCCGGGTGTATCGCTCGGGTGACGTCTTGCATCTGGATTGGTGGTATGACACCCGCCGGCTCGGGCCGACCGACGTCGAATCGCTAGCGCGACGGTTCCCGGCCGCACTTATGGAACTCGCTCAGGGACGCCGGCGCGGAGGATGAAATCGACTCGGCAAGTGAGGAACTCGCGCTTGTCGACTTATCATCGACTGACATCGGCAGTGAACTCAATGCCTAGCTCCGATAAGGCGGTAATCGTCGACGGGATCCGAAAAACCTTCGGTTCCGTTGCCGCCGTTCGTGACATCAGCTTTGACGTGAGGCGCGGCGAGGTGCTTGCCTTGCTGGGCCCGAACGGCGCAGGCAAGACGACGACGGTGGACATTCTGTCGACGCTCACGCGGCCGGATCACGGCCATGCGGTGGTCGCCGGGCACGACGTTCTCTCGGATCCGGCCGGAGTGCGGCGGTCGATCATGCTCACCGGCCAGCACGTTGCGCTCGACGACATGCTGACCGGCCGCGAGAACCTGGTGATGTTCGGCCGCCTGCAAGGGCTGAAGAAGTTTCAGGCGAGCTCGCGGGCCAAGGATCTGCTCGACCACTTCGACCTGGCTGATGCGGCGGACCGGCGTGTCAGCACATATTCCGGCGGGATGCGTCGGCGGATCGACATCGCGTGCGGATTGGTGGTCCGTCCCGAAGTGGTGTTTCTGGACGAACCCACGACCGGCCTGGATCCGCGTAGTCGGCAAAGTATCTGGGAGCTGGTGTCCGACTTCAAGGAGGCCGGCATCGCCACATTGTTGACAACCCAATACCTGGAGGAGGCGGACGCGCTCAGTGACCGCATCATCGTGATCGACCACGGCACGATCATCGCGGAGGGAACGGCGGACGAACTCAAGGAGCGTGCCGGAGCGACCTACTGTGAAATCGTCCCCCGCCACCTCAAGGACCTGCCTGTCGTGGCCGCGGAGCTCGGTTCACTGTTACCCGAGAAGTACCGGGCTGCGCTTACAACGGCATCCGATCGCGTCGCGATGCCCGCCCCCGACGGCCCGAACACCCTTGTGCAGGCCCTGTATCGACTGAATGCGGCCAACATCGAGTTGCTCGACATCGCCCTGCGGCGGCCCTCGCTCGACGAGGTATTTCTCGCGCTGACAGCTCAGAATAATGGCGACTCACCCGCGAAACGCGTTGAAGCGAAACTGCTCTCGTGATCGGTACGTCAACTGTCCGGCTGGCTGTCCGGCCGACCACATCCACCGTGCAGCAGTGGTGGGTGCTGACGGGTCGCGTGATCGCGCCTACGCTGCGCAATGGGGAGATATTCATCCAGGCGTTCGCGTCGGTCATGTTCACGGTTGTTTTCTACGTCCCCCTCAAAGAGATCATGGGTGCCTTTGTCGAGGGCATGAGTAGCTATGGGCAGTACCTAATGCCGCTGATCGCGCTGCAGGCGGTCGCATTCGCCGCCGTATCGGCGGCGCTCCGGTCATCGATGGACTCGGTGCAAGGTATCAACCGGCGATTCAAAGCCATGCCGATTGCCCCGTTGGTACCGTTGGCCTCACGCATGTCGGCCAGCATGTACCGCTGTGTCATCGCGCTGGCGGCCTCGCTGGTGTGCGGTCACGTCATCGGATTCCGGTTCTACGGCGGCGTGGCGCAGACCTTGGGCTTCTGCCTCTTGATGCTGCTGATCGGTGCGGCGCTGTCGTTGCTCGGAGACCTGATCGGCGCTGCGAACAAGAATCCGGAGGCCACCGTGCCGGTATTGCTGGTGCCGCAGTTGATCCTGGGTTGGTTGTCGGTCGGCCTGCAACCGGTCGAACGGTTCCCGCAGTGGATCCAGCCCTTTGTTCGGGATCAACCGGTATCCCAGTTCGTCTGCGCGCTGCGCGCATTGGCCGGAGACAGCACGCCGGCGGCCGGCGAGGTGACGTGGTCGACCATCGGCCCGGCGATGATGTGGGTCGCAGCCCTGATTGCGATTCTCATTCCGCTGCACGGACGCGTTGCCTCTAGGCGGCAATGATGTCTGTTGCATCGCCGGACAAGACAATGGCCCGCAATGGCGTCGTCGGCGTACTACCCGAGACGTGGCGTCACTCCGGCACTTCCGGCCGGCATCGCCTACAACGGCATTGGGAGAACTCGCCCCGGCGGCTGGTTTCGCACACCGGCGTGCTGACCGCGCGTGTACTTCGTCGGTGGAGCCGCGATACCGCGACCGTGTTCGAGTCGCTGATCATGCCTGCTGTGCTGCTGGTGACACTGGACATTGTTTTCAGGGATGTTGTTTCGCAGGTCACCGGACACAGCGCTCTCTATAACAGCGTCCCGCTGGTCGCGATGGTCGGAGCCATGACTGGGGCGATGATCGGCGGGATCGGGCTCATGGGTGAGCGCACCGCCGGCTTGCTGTCCCGATTGTGGGTGGTGCCCGTGCACCGGGCGTCCGGCCTGCTGTCGAGACTGGCGGCCGATGCGGTCCGGATTGTGGTGACGACCGCGGTCATCCTGTGCGTCGGGCTGGTGCTTGGCTTCCGCTTCCGGCAGGGAATCCTGGCATCGGTGGCGTGGCTGTTCATTCCGATCCCGTTGGGGCTGGCGTTCTCGATGGCCGTCATCGCGCTCGCGTTGTACGCGGCGCAGACGGCCATGGTGGAGTTAACCGAAACCATCTGGGCACTGCTGATGTTCTTCAGCGTCGGCTTCGTGCCGCTCGAACAGTTCCCGCACTGGATTCAGCCGGCCGTCAAACATCAGCCGGTGAGTTGCGCCATCGAGGTCATGCGCGGATTGTCGCTCGGTGGTCCGGTGTGGGCGCCGATGGTCGAAATGCTGTTGTGGTCGGTAGGGATCGTTGCCGCCTGCGCAATACCGATGGCGATCGGGTATCGACGGGCGAGCACGCGCGAATGACCGCGCGGCCCCAGAACAGGCGACAGGCCATCAAAGTGTGGGGCGGATCGTCAGACGGCAACGAGGGAGTCTCAAGTGTTTCCAACCTCAGTAATTCGAAAGTTGGCGCCCAGCGAGGAATGGTATGCACAGAGTAAGACGTTCGGTGCCATCACATTACACTTGAGTGGGTCATTCGATACTGACGCAATGTCGGTAGCCTTCGATGCGCTCCTGCAGTCCCACCCAGTACTTGCCGGGCACCTCGGAAAAGGGTCAGATGGCTCGCACCAGATCGTTACTGACGATCTTCTCCACCCCGGAATACAAATTGTCGAGGGTCACAGCAGTGCCACGTCGGGCACCTCCGGTATCGAACTTGATCCGAGCGTCTCATTGGTCAATCTGATGGTGAGGCCCGCCGATGGAGAGGCCGATCTGACCTTTTATGTGCACCATAGCCTTGCCGACGGTTACCACCTGGCCGAACTTCTCCTCGAGCTGTTCTCCCGGTATACGGATGTGGTGTGTACCGGGAGCGCCGGCCCGGCAAGCGCGCAGACCGCGCCTGAATCACTGGAGGCCCTGCTCGAACGGCGCGGCATACGGAAACATCACCGGTCAGGGCTCGAGCGGTTTATGCCTGCAATGTTTGCCTATGAACTGCCGCCTCCGCGATCCCCAGAACGGGTCACTAATCCCGCAAAACCTGTGGCGGTACCCGCCGCGAGGGGTCGGCTAACCGAGCGCGAAACGACGGCGCTCATCGAGTTCGGTCAGGCGCATCGGTTATTCCTCAACCCACTTGTATCGGCCGCTATTCTGCTGGCTGAGTGGCGACTCCGCAAAATACCGGACATACCGATTCCCTACGTCTACGTGGTCGATCTACGATCGCTTCTGGAACCTCCGGTCCCTCCAATGGGCGCCACCAATCCGTTAGGAATGGCTACTTACCTTGCTGAAATCAGGCCGCAGACCAACTTAGTCGATCTAGCCCATGACGTTGCGGAAACTTTTCGGGCCGACCTTTCCGATGGTGTAATTCAGCAGTCGATGCTTCACTTTAAGCCGCAGTACGACGAGGGTCAGCGGGGGCTGCCTGATGTCGTCTCTTCAACGAACCTTGGTCGAACCCCTGACCTGCGCACTCCTCCGAATCTGGACGTGGATGACTGGCAAACGGAGATTTACCGATCCTCCTCAGTGTTTGATATGTATTCCGTCGGAATGTTCGGTGACCGATTAGCCATTGAGCGTCATACGTACGCGCCCGAGCCCCAGCGGTCGGTTGACCTGGTACTTTCGATTCTGCGTGCAGCCGCGCGCGAATTTCAGCGATAAAGAATCGGCTGGCGCCGAATGAGTAAACTTTGACGCGGGTCATATTGGTTTGCACGCGTGGGGATTCGGCAGGTAACAGCTGTCTGCCACGTCCCCATCGGATGTCAGCCGGCATGTGTGCCGCGAAAGCGCACTTGTGATCCAGCAGCCTCCGCTTTTAATTAACTTCAACGGGTCCGAACGCGTAGCGGTGGTACTGCAGAGTATTACGCACGGGCGGCACCGCGTGAACCAGGCGCCTCGCCAACCGGAACGGCACCGATGCCCGACTGAACGTGCTCGCGTCGAAGAACGAAACGGCTATCAGCAATCGGACCCCGGGCAGTTGTCCTAGGACGTCCTGCGGAGTATTGACCGCCCAGTGCAGTGTGGAGCCCGACCGCCGCACCAACGTGTGCGCCTTCTGTGACCTAATTCCGAACCAGTTGTAAAAGTCGATCTGCAGTTCCCCGGACGGGAAGCGGTCGACGATGCGTCGCAGCAGCGCGAAACCCTGATGCTTCATCAGATACATGCTGATGCCCTCGGCGAGCAGGAGCACTGGGCGGTCCGCAGGAATCTGGCCGAGCCAGGACGGATCCGTCGCGGAAGCGGCAATGAGGTGGTATCGCGGGCGCGCGGGAAAGATCTTCTCGCGCAACGCGATGACGGCCGGATAGTCGACGTCGTACCACTCCACGCCCGGTCCGGGGTCCAGCCTGAACACCCGGCTGTCCAAGCCGCACCCAAGATGCACCACGGTGGCATGCTGGTGAACAGCCAGGAATTGGGACGCCCAGATGTCGTACTGGGCGGTGCGGACGGTGACCAGCGGTGCCCACCTGCCAGTTATCCCGATCTCGCGCCAGTCGTAGTCGAGTCGGCCGATCGCTTCCTTCGCGTACCGGTCGCCCAGGACCGGGCGGACGAAATCGGCATCCAGCGCCTTGAGATACAGAGTGGTCAGCATGGTCTGCGCGGCGCCGCTGAGGTCGACGGAAGCCTTGTCGGTCACCCATCCGAGGCTAGTGCGTGACATCGCCGCACGACGTAAGACCACCGTCTGAATATCGTCGATGTCGGTGTGCGCTGGCATACCGTCAAACGTCCGGTGTGCTTGCTCGCAGGATGAGTGGTCGCGCAGGGGTTCTGCATGTGAAGATCTCGTTGGGGTTTGGCACGGAAAGCACGGCGTCCCGACTCAGTAGGAGGCGACGATTGGGCTGTCATAGAAAGCTCGATAAGGAGGTGCGGGAGTGACGGACGTGACCGGCGACCACCGCAGCGACCGGCGGCCGCCGCGGGTCTTGCTGCTCTATTACACGTACACGGGCCAATCGCTGAAGGTGCTTGAGGCCGCGGGGGAGGTGTTCCGTGAGCGAGGGTGTGAGGTGCACACGGCCGAGATCGAGTTCACGGATCGGCGGTTTGCCGAGCGGTTCTCGCGCTTCCCGATGCGACATGTCTGGCCCGATATGCTCAGCGTGCTTCCAGCCCAGACGCGCCGTGCTAGCGGAGAGATCCGAACTCCCGACGAGGTACGAAACGGCGACTACGACCTGATCTGCATCGGTTCGCCGACCTGGTGGCGGGACACTAACATGCCAATGCGCTCGTTCCTGAAGTCGGACGAAGCGCGAAAGCTTCTCTCCGGCAAGCCATTTGCCGTGTTCGTCGTCTGCCGTCGCTATTGGCGCGAAAACCTCAAGACAGTCCGCAAGCTAGGGGAGAAGCAGGGCGGTCAGTACGTGGACGGAGTTCATTTCGGGTATCCGGGCGGGCAGCTACGCTCCCTGCTTTCGCTGACCAGCTACCTGGGGTCCGGTGAATACCGCGACCGGTACATGGGCGTGCGCATTCCGACGACCAATGTCCAGCCGGAGCAGCTGGAGAAGACACGGAGCTTCGCAGTTACCCTCGCGGATCAATTGTTCGGAAAGGGATCGGCGACACAGGGAGAGGAAACCGTGCGGCCGCGATGAGCGCAGACCGCCTTCTCCCGATGAATGGTTGTGCGTGCAACACCCACGAGTGCCATCTCATCGGTGCGTCCGCCCCGCCATCACGATGGCGCCGCTCGTCACGACGAGTGGCTGACAGACGTTCATCGGCGGGCAGGCCCAGCCGGTCGGCGGAGAAACGTTTGTATCGCGCCGTTGAGAAACGAATGACCCATTGAAGTGGACGTCGGCCCACGCGGCTTTCGGAATGGCTCGCTCAGTCGTGCTGCGTCGCTGAACTTTTCAACCTGCCGAACGAATCCAACAGCGGTAGGCTGGGTTGCTATGCCTCGTTCATTCGACGTGTCTTTCGAATCGCCCGCCAGCGTCGAACAAGTCCATTCGACGTTCAGCGATGAGGATTATTGGCTGGCCCGGCTTGCGGCCTTCGGCGGCGGCAGCACCACGCTGGATGCGTTGATCGTCGACTCGGACGGCACGGTGACCGTGACCACCACACAGAACTTGCGTCACGACGGGCTGCCCGGGATAGTCGCCAAGCTTTATCCTGGTGACCTCAACGTCCTGAGGAACGAGACGTGGAGACCAATCGGCGGCCGGCGGGTAAGCGGGGAGATCAGCATCGCAGCGGCCGGCGCACCGGGATCGGGCCATGGCGAGGCGTTGCTAGCACCGTTGGGAAAGGGCTCGCGGCTGAAATTCACTGCAACTGTGGAATTCAAAGTCCCATTGGTCGGCGGGAAGATCGAGAGCTACATTGCGGGCCAGTTGGTCGAAGGGATCGGTGAAATTCAGCGCTTCACCGCCATGTGGATCACCGCGCGTGCCTGATACCGGTTCGGATCTTTAGCCGCGAATGGCTAGCCGGCGGCTACGGCATGGCCGGCGTCACACCGATCGTCAAATCCGCAACGAGACTTGCGAGCAGCAGCGGCTTGGCATAGGACAAACACATGACTGACATCCCGAACTCCGCCTCGCCCCGCTCGCGTGAGTCCGGGGTTGTGCCAACCACAGCTGAGGCGCTGGCCCGTCTCGACATGCCGCTGCTCGACGCGATGATGACTCAGCGAGCGGTGCGACGAGTACTTCCCGACCCAGTCGATGACGCGGTGGTGTTGAAGTGCATCGAGCTGGCGCTGCGCGCCCCGACCGGTAACAACGGGCAGAACTGGGAATTCATCGTGGTCAAAGACGGCCACGTCAAGGAGAAGCTCGCCAGGCGTTATCGCCAGGCCTGGAAGCTTCAATACGGCGTGGTGCTCCGGCGTGTCGTTGCCCGCGACGAGTCGATGGCAAAGACCGCGCGTGCGGTGCAGTGGCAGGTCGACCATTTCACCGAGGTCCCGGTTCTCGTAGTGGCTTGCCTGCGACTCAGCCTCCGCGAGGGTCGCGTGCCATTTGCACTCATGCCCCATGCGGCATTGTCGGGATACTGGGGATCAATCTTCCCCAGTGTGCAGAACCTGTTACTCGCCGCGCGCGCCATGGGGTTGGGCGCATCCCTCATCACCTTGCCGCTGTGGAGCGTGACTTCGGCGCGAAGAGTGCTCGATTTGCCTCGCTCGGTAACTCCGTGCTGCGTCGTGCCACTTGGTTGGCCTCGCGGGAGCTACGGGCCGACGTCTCGCAAACCGGTCGACCAGGTGACGCACCTCGACGGTTACGGCAACCGCGCTTGGCTCGACAACTGATTAGGAGAGCTCCGTGCTGTTCCCACCCGTCGCCCAGACTTTCTCGCTGGTCCCAACGAGCAACGACTCCGCTGTGCCGGCAAGTCGGTGTGTGCCACGGATCGAATGGCCCCATGGCGCGAGGCGACCAGCCCCAGCGCATTGCCGACAGGGCCGCCCAATGCCGTTATGCGGTGCGGCCATGCGGTTCGCTTCTATGGGTGCGAGCTCACCTTCCCCACGAACGCGTGGGCTGTCAGGAAGGATTTGCAGTTTGCCCCTGGTCATCATCACGAGGGTTGACGAGGTAGAGCACAAGCCTTTAGGGTTCGCGGTGAAACAAGCTCGATTTTGCCAGTAGTCGCGTGCTCTTCGTTAAGGTTCAGGGCTGCGATTGGACCACATCGTTTGCAAGGGGGGCGTAATGCCTGTAGCTGGACGCCATCGAGCACGGCACCGCAAATCTCCCCGTGAAGCATGCAGCGGTGCGTGATCCAGGACGTCACAGCGAATCTTCCGTTGTCGGGCAACTGGATCGATTACCAGGCGGTGTCACGGCAATACGCCCAGCGCGTCCGTCCGCCACGGCGGCCGTGGCAGTTGTCGGAGCTAGCGTCATAGCATTCACGCCGAGCGCGCCAGCACCCGACATCCATACCGCCAGCCCAGCGGTGCGTCTCACCGCCGACTCCTCCTCCATCGCTAATATTCCGATAAACCTCATCTACGCCGTCGCCAATGTTCCTTACAACGAGGTCCAGGCCTTGGACGAGTTAGCGCGGTCTCTTTTTTTCACTGGGAATTGGTTAGTTGGAAGCTCGACGAACATTTGGGGAAACGACCCCGCAGACCCGGGGCACTGGAAAGCGGTAACTGACCTGCTCGTGCCGTTCCCGGCATTGTCCGGACCCGCGGGCGATCAGCTGGCCATGTATTTCGCCGCCCAGTACGTTGTGAATGCATCTTGCAACGCAGTGACCTGCGCGCCTGTGGTCCCGTTGCAGCCCATTACCGGCATCACCGCGCTCGACAAGACTATTTGGACCGCGGCAATACTGCTCGGCTACCCCTTCCCGATTCTCGACAACATGTTCAGGGTGGGGCCCTTGGAGCTGCTGTCGGGGTACACCTTTGGCGACGTCGTTGACAACTCCGGCCCGGTCAATTCCTATATGGGCTTCGAAGGTACGCACCCCGGCCCAAACGGCGAACCGTTAATGCCGTGGTCCGGCACGACCTTTACGTGGAATCCACTTGCGGGTTGGGAGAATTTCGTCAAGAGTTTGATGGCTCCGCCCCCGTCCCCCGCCGACGGCATCAAAGTTGCTTCCGCCCTGGACCTCAGCCAAGCCGTCGCGGCTGTCTTGGCGGGGCTTATCGTGGACTTCAATCTATATGAGCCGGGGAGCCCCGCCTGCCCGGGGCAGTGCGCCTTGCCTCCCGAACTGACCACCGAGGGGAGAGTCAGATCTATCCTCGCGTTGTCTCCGGGCAATCCCCGCATAACCGAATGGTTGGACCTCGTGGAAGAGGGCAAGGCCAACGGCGCCGACGAAAGCGCAAAGGGACTTGCTCATTCAAACGTTCGCAGCAGATCAAGGGGTGTTCAAATTCAACCCGGACACAATGACGCAGATCAACGCAGTGCTGAACAGCATCAATCCCGTACTGCCGCGCATCGCCGCCCACAGCGGACTGCTGGGCCAACTCGACCCCGTCGCGCTGCTGGCCGACATCGCAAAACTCGGGCGGGGCTCCGACGCGGTGTCGGGTGCCATCGCACCCGCGGCCCCCTCCACCGTGGCTCTCCTGTCCGGCACGGGATCTCAGAGGATGGCTGCTAAAGACGGCCAATCGCTGGATGCGAAGAGCACGCCGGTCGCGCAGCACGACTCGATGACCCTGTCGGGCAAGGGATCTCAAACGGTGGCTGTTGAAGACGGCCAATCGCTGGATGCCAAGAGCACCCCGACCACGCAGCACGACTCGATGACCCTGTCGGGCAAGGGATCTCAGACAGTGGCCTCCTCAGCGAACGGGCGGGACTGGATACGCCGAGCGCACCGGGAGAGCAACGTAAGGCGACAAGCGCGACCAACGCGACGAACGGCGCACATAGGGCGCAATTCGGTCCACGGCACGCCAAGCCGAGCGGCGGATTGACCGGCGCGGTGAAATCGGTGGCTGATCACATCAGATCCAGCATTTCGAAGGAAAAAGCTGGCGACACGACCGAGAATACCGGGGACACAACAGACTGAGACGCTTTATATCTATGACCAACCAGCACTTCGACGCGATCATCATAGGAGCGGGGTTCGGCGGCATCGGCGCGGCGATCCAACTCAACCGGCTGGGCTATGAAAACGTCATCATCCTCGACCGCGAGGACGACGTCGGCGGTACCTGGCATGTCAACCGCTACCCGGGTCTTGCCGTTGATGTGCCGTCGACAACGTATTCCTATTGGTTCGAACCGAACCCGTACTGGTCGCGGCTGTATGCGCCTGGCGCCGAACTGAAGCGCTACGCCGAACATGTCGCCGACAAGTACAACGTGCGCCGGTACATGCGTTTCAACACCACCGTCGAAGGCGCCCGGTGGGACGACGAGGCCCAGCTGTGGCTGGTCGCAGCCGCCGGTGGTGAGACGCTGAGCGCGCAGTTTCTCATCGCGGCAACCGGCTTCCTGTGCCAACCACGCACCCCGGACATTCCCGGTATCCAGACTTTTCAAGGGCGCATCGTCCATGCCGCCGAGTGGGACGAGAGCTACTCCTTCGACGGACGACGGACGGCAATCATCGGAACGGGATCCACCGGCGTGCAGCTCATTCCTGAACTGGCCAAGACAGCCTCCGAGCTGACCGTCTACCAGCGCACGCCGATCTGGGTAATGCCGAAGATCGATTTCGGGTTCTCGCCGGCGGTGCAACGGCTCTTCGCGAGGGTGCCTCTTGCTCAGCGTATCGTGCGGTGGTTCACCGACAACACCATGGACGTCATGATGCTGATCGCGATGTGGAAGTTCCGCTACTTCAAAGGGCTCAACTGGGCCGCGTCGGCCGTGACGAAGTTCCATCAGTTTCTGTCGATCCGTGACAAGGAGTTGCGGCGCAAGCTGACTCCGGATTACGACTACGGTTGCAAGCGGCCGACACTGTCCAATTCCTATTACCGCACGTTCACCAAGCCGCATGTTCATCTCGAAACCAGTGGCATCGACAGGATTGAGTCCGACGGCATCGTCACCCGCGACGGCACAAAACGCATCATCGACACCGTCGTCCTCGCGACCGGCTTCGACGTGTGGGAGGCCAACTTGCCGGCGATCGAGGTGATCGGCCGAGAAGGTCGAAATCTGGGAAAGTGGTGGCGGGAGAACAGGTTCCAGGCGTACGAGGGGATGTCGGTGCCGGGGTTTCCCGAACTTCTTAACGTCGGCCAGCCCCTACGCGTGGGTCGGGCTGTCGTGGTTCAACACGGTGGAATATCAGATGCGGCACATGAATCGGCTGTTCGGCGAACTACAGCGGTGCAATGCTCGCACCTTCGAGATCACCGAGGAGGCCAATGCCCGCTTCCTCGACCGGATGACCCGATTGCTTGACGATTCGGTGTTCTACCTGGGCAACTGCGCGAGTTCGCGGTCGTATTGGTTCAACCACAGCGGGGAAGCACCGCTTTTCCGACCGACGTCGGTGCGTAGCGCCGTGAAGGAACAGGACCGATTCTCGTTGGGTGACTACGCGATAGCCTGATGTTCGCCATTGAAGGTCAACATGCTTGAGGTAATCGACAAGGGGTGTGTCAGTGAATCCCACCCGGTACCACTGCTGTTTGTCCACGGGGCGTGGCATGCAGCATGGTGTTGGGATGAACATTTCCTGAGCTTCTTCGCCGACAAGGGTTATCGCGCTGTGGCCGTAAGCCTTCGCGGCCATGGCGGCAGCCCGACCCCCAAGCCTCTGCGCGCCTGTTCGATCGCCGACTACGTCGAGGATGTCAGCTTCGTTGCCGACAATCTGCCAAGAAGACCGGTGGTGATCGGCCACTCTATGGGTGGCCTCATCGCGCAGAAGTATCTGGAGTCGCACGACGCTCCGGCTGGCGTTTTGATGGCGTCCATGCCTCCACAGGGATACCTCGGATCCGGCTTGCGCTGGATGAAACAGCACCCCTGGCATTTCACCAAAATCGCCATCACAGGCAAGTCATTGGCTTACGTCAACACCCCGCAGCTCACACGGGAGAGATTCTTCTCCGCACACACGCCGGATTCACACATCCTGGAGTACGCGTCGCGGCTCCAAGAAGAGAGCGCTCGCGCCGGTGTCGACGGTCTGCTCAGCTTGCCCCGGCCCAAACGTGTGGCGACGACGCTGCTGGTGTTAGGGGCCAGCGACGACGGCGCGGTCACCCAGAAAGAAGTACGAGCAACGGCACGCGCATATCGCACGGACGCAGAATTCTTCCCCGACATGGGTCACAACATGATGCTCGAGCCTGGATGGGTTGACGTCGCCGAACGAATCCACACATGGCTCAGCACTCAGGGCCTGTAAAGCCTGCACCCGCGGCGCCTTCGCTCGCCTTGTCTGACCGATCGTCTCTGCACGCTGAGCAATTCCCCGATCAAGCCGACCGACGGATTATGATTTACCGTTCTGAGGAGCCCGATCCGATGAAAAACAAGCCGATTGCGTTGATCACGGGGGCGACGGGTGGCATCGGTGAAGCCACCGCCTACCGGCTGCAGGGCCGAGATTACGAGGTGTTCGCCACTGGCCGCAATCCAGAAGCTCTCGACGCCCTGCGGTCGCGGGGCCTGCAGGCCCGCGCCCTCGATGTGACCGATGAGGACGCCGTGGCCCGACTTGTCGAGGAGATCCACACCGACTACGGGGGTGTGGACGTCCTCGTCAACAACGCCGGATTCGGGTTTGCCAGCCCACTCGAGCAGGCAGCGTTAAGCGACCTACGAAGGATCTTCGAAACCAATGTGGTTGCGATGCTCCATTTGTCACAGGCGGTACTGCCTGCCATGCGCGCTCGTGGAGCCGGCACAATCGTCAACATCGGCAGCACCGGCGGAAGGTTCACCACTCCCGGCGCAGGCGCTTACCACATCAGCAAGTACAGCGTCGAGGCCCTCTCGCACGCTCTTCGGGCCGAAGTAAAGCAGTTCGGTGTACGCGTCGTGTTAATTGAGCCGACCGGGGTTCGCACGAAGTTCGTCGAAGCCCAGCTCGGCGCAAGGCGGTCGGATTCCGATGAAGATCCCTACGGCGAGTTCAAGCGCCGCTACGCCGAGATCACGCGCGCGCTGGCGGAAATGCCCTTCGTGTCAATCGACGCCGACACTGTCGCCCGCGCGGTCGTCCGGGCGGTCGAGGCCAAAAACCCCAAGCCCCGCTATATCGTCGGGGCGTCTGGAAAGGCCTCCGTGCTCGCTCGACTGCTTCTGACTGACCGGGTGTGGGATCGGCTCTTGATGAAGGGTCTAAGCCCGTAGCCCTGACATCGCTGTGCGGCAGAACAGCTGCCGGGACCGCACTGGGACCGGCAGGTCCGGCGCAGCGAACTCGTGTCGACCGCCGGTGGTAGCAACTGCTATCGTGGCACTGCCGTCCGCCAACGGCGGCGCGGCGCGGACGCCACGTCCGAGCGAGTGTTGGTGCCAAACGTCCTGCGGCCCGCGCCGACCTCGGATACTGTGGAGCACCGGAACAGAGTACTTGCGCGCACCGGCACGGGGAGGGAACGGCATGGCAACGGCGACAATGGAGCCGGTACGGCTACCGCCAGGGCCGCGAGTACCGAAGACCGTGCAGGGCATCGCGTTCTTGCTGGCAAATCACGGAATGTTTGCCGCTTTGGGCCGACGGTACGGCAGCGCCATCACAGTCAATTTGCCGATTTGCGGCCAGGTGGTGGTGATCAGCGACCCAATCCTGGTTAAGGATGTGTTCAGCACGAGCACCGATCTGATCGAACGTCCGACATATGGGGTGGCGCCGTCTCTTGGGGAGGGATTCGGCCCCGGTTCGATGTTCAGCCTTGCCGGCGATGAACTCCTCGCGCGCCGCAGAGTGGTGATGCCGCCGTTTCACGGCAAGCGGGTGAGAAGCTACGAGCAAATCGTCGAAGACGAGGTGATGCGCGAACTCGCGACCTGGCCCGAGGGCCGCGAGTTCGAAACACTGCAGCCGATGCAGCGCATCACCATCAACGCGGTCCTGCGTGCCGTGTTCGACGCCGAGGGACCCGCGCTGGACGAGCTTCGCCGCCTGGTGCTGCCCATGGTCGCGCTTGTCGGCCCATACCTTCTGATGCCGCCATTAATGCGGAGTGATCTGGGTCGGTGGAGTCCGGGAGGGCGGTTTCTGCGGTACCGGCGCCGATTCGACGCTCTCGTCGACTCGCTCATCGCCGATGTGCGGGCCGACCCGGCCCTCGAAGAACGCAGCGACGTGCTCGCACTGCTGGTGCAGGCCCGCTACGAGAACGGTGAACCGATCCCGAATCGGCATATCGCCGACGAGTTGTTCACCTTGTTGTTCTCCGGTCACGATACAACCGCATCATCATTGGCCTGGGCGGTGGAGCGGTTGCGCCGCCATCCGCGGCTGCTGTCTCGGCTGACCGAGGAAGTCGACGCCGGCGGATCGGAATTGCGGCAGGCCACGATTCGGGAAGTGCTGCGCACGCGGCCGGTTCTCGACGGCACTACGCGCCGCCCGAAGAAGCGAATCCGGTTGGGGGATTGGGTCATTTCCGAGGACACCGTGATCGTAATCAGTATTCGAGTGGCGAATGCGTCAGAAGAGAGCTTTCCGGATGCGGCGTCGTTCAACCCGGACCGATTCGTCGGCGCCGTCCCGAAGCCCTTCGCGTGGATTCCGTTCGGCGGCGGCGTAAACCGCTGTATCGGTGCGGCGTTCGCCAACATGGAGATGGACGTCACCCTACGCACGCTGCTGCGCGAACTGCGGTTCGCGCCAACCGATGCGCGGGGTGAGCGGCGTCAATGGCGCGGCATAGTGACCGCGCCAGCACGGGGCGGTCGGGCGGTGGTCTACCGGCGAACCGCCGAGGCGTCAAGTGATGCCGACTCTGCATCGGTGGCCGACCACGGCAGTCAGCTCTTGGGGAATCGTTGAGCCGACGGCGCAACCACTTGGGGAAGAAGATTCGGCTGCCCGCGCGGGTGATGTTTGGGACGGCGTTCTGCAACATCTCACCGGAATCACGATGTGCCACCGTGTGTTCTGGCATTTCGATCATTACCTGCTGATCATCGGGTTCGTCCTGCGCTGGCCGACGATGGCGGCATTACGCCAACACCACCGCCGACCGTCACCCAGAGCTAGAGGCTGTCGCATGCCCCTTGAAGGAAGTAGTGCAGTTGGCAGTTTACTGATCACTCGGCCATGGGCGATCTCGAACGCCATCTGAACGGCGACGGATCGACGGAGTGGAGGCATCGCCAGCCCCGCACGCACAGAATTCGTCACCGTGACGCTTCCCCCGTCGGCTTGACGTCAAACATGCTGTCCTGCAATGCCTTGCCGTGGAAGCCCACCGCCCCTTGGCGCACAGCTTCTCGGCTACCGCTACAACGTCACCCACCGCCATGCCGGGATCGCAACCCAACCGTGCGCATATCCAGTGTCGCCGTCAACCCTTCCATCGTCAACCAAAGTGATACCGTTGCGAATCAGTTAAACCTGATGTCAGGGCCCTTTGCGGAGTTCGGTATCAGTTCATCGTCATGGCCGGAGGAGATAGATGTCCGAGCGAGTCCCGTTCAACCGAGTCGACACGCTGATCTACCACTTCGATCAGATGTCCGATATCTGGAGCATCCACTTCGAGGTCCGCGTGGGAGGAGGACTGGACCCGAGCCGCCTCGCCGCTGCCGCGCTCGAGGCGGTCCGGCGCCACCCGATGGGTCGCGCCCGGATGGAACCCTTCGGCCCCACGACACGCACCTTCCATTGGTTGATCGACGACGAGGTCGCGGCGGTTCCGCTCGAAATCATCGACTGCACGACAGACGCCCAGGTCGAGGCAGCACGCGTCCGCCTGCTGAGCAGGCGGATCGACCTGAAGGTCGCCCCCCCGCTTGCGCTGGTGCTCGCCCACCACCCTGAGGGCGACTACCTGATCATGAACCTGAGCCATGTGGTGGGCGACGGGATGAGCGCCTACCGGTTGATGTCATCGATCTGCCGCGCCTACACGGGAAGTGAGGACACACTGCCGGTCCTTCCCCTTGCCCACGTACGCAACCTGCGCGGCTACGTCGGGTCCCGGAACCTAGCCGATGCCCGTACCCAGCTGGGTACTATCGTGCGGCACGTTTCCGACACCAGGAAGGACGCCCCCGTGCGTGTGGCCGTCGACGGTGGTTCCGACGCCATCCAGGGATTCGGCTTCCACCTGCTCCGGTTCGACCGCGACGAGGCGGTACGAATCGCCGCTCGTCGCGTGAAGCCGGCGACCATCAACGACCTGCTACTGGCTGCCCTCGCCGTCACGATCCGCCGCTTCAATGACCAGCGGGGGGTGGTGCCAGGACGGGTGTCGTTGTTGATGCCGGTCAACCTGCGACCTGCCGAGTGGAGCAATGAGCTCGTCTCCAACATCGTGTCAATGGTTCCCGTAGGCGTTCCCGAGTGCGCACAGTCCGACCTCGTCGCGGCTCAGGCAGCAGCCGCGAAGCGCACCGTGGAGCTAAAGGAGCAGCGGCTGCCAGGGGCGATGGTCAACATGATGGGGATGTTCGGCATCTGGCCAGCGGGTGTGCGCCAAGCGGCCGTCCGGCGGTCCCGCGACCACGTGGTCAACAACGCCGACACGGGGGCGCTGTCCAACCTGGGAAACCTGCCCCAGCCCCTCGACTTCGGGGCCGGGGCGGGTGCAGCCACCGAGCTGTGGTGGTCGCCGCCGGCCGGCATGCCGCCCGGCATCAGCGTGGGGGCCATCACGACGAACGGTGAGATGTTCCTGACACTGCGCTACTGTCGCGCCCAGTTCGACGCCGAGGGCGCAGCGCAGTTCGCGGCGGATCTGCGGAAGGTCCTGCTCGACGAGCCTTCGCCGGCAATCCCTGCCAGCGCTGAGGGAGGCATCTCGCATCGGATGCCAGGCTGATCTGGGGAGAGATTTTCAACGAGGCAGCCTCCCGCCCTCATATCGGAAGGGAGGCGCTGATCCGGGCGACGGCGCGCATCGGCCCCAGCATTCGAGGCGCTAGACCGATTGGGCGGAAAGGGATCTCGCGTACTAGGTGGCTTGCGGGCGGGTGAACTTCGCCGTCGGCTCTTCGCGGTTTCGGTGGCCGCGACGGCGACCGAAACACCTACGGAACAACGCCCTCTCGGAGAGGGCCACAATGCGGAGGTTCTGCGCGGACCGGACAAACTTTCGCCGCGGTACTCGGATACTCGGTCACACCCTTACCTCGTTCCTTGGCGTCTCGTCCCACCGTGGTGTCCTAGGGACTTACCCAGTCAGTCATTCCTTGGTGAAGTGATACATCCGATACGAAATCCGCCCGCGTTCGATTTCACGGTATATCCGCGTGCCTGGCACACCGGCGAAGAACCGGCCGAAGGGGCGCAGGAACGCAGGCAGATGGCGACCGATCAGGTCCAGATACCGCGGCGAATTCTTCTCCATCCCGCGCAGAACCTCCGCATTGATGACCCTTTCCGTAAGCAGCCGCATGGGGGCGTCTGCCAATGCTGCCTCCCAATCCGAAAATTCCAGGTAGCCGCGGAAATCAGCGTAGAGGAAATGCCCTCCCGGGCGGAGCACGCGCGCCACTTCGGCGAGGAAACGGGGGAACCGAGGGTAGCCGTGCGAGGCTTCGACATTGATCACCGCGTCGAAGGACTCATCGGGGAAGGGCAGGTTTTCGGCGTCGCCGTGCACGAAATCCAGCCCGGGCAGATGATGCGTCTTTCGGCAAAAAGCGATGCCGTCTGCATTGATGTCCAGCCCGGTGTAGGAGGCTGGGCGCAACGTGCGGACCAGATACGAGGCTCCGCCGCCGTGGCCGCAACTGACCTCCAGTGCCTGTTTGTCGCTGAGATCCGCCTGAGTCGCCGTGCGATGGTACAGCTGGATGCCGTACCGGTTGGGCTCATCGGACGCCGCCAGCGGCAGGCCCACCGGCGGATCCTCCTCATAGCCGTAGTTGAGGAAGATGACGTCCTCCTCACCCCACCGGCGGCTCAGGAAGGGATACCAGTACTTGCTAATGATTTTTTTGAACAGCGAGGTGGTGCCGATGGGCTTGACGTGGCGCCTGTAGGTGGCGGTCATGTCGGGCAGTATGCCAGGCAGGAGTTCGCGGCTGTCAACGGCGGCCGAAAATTGATCCCTTTTCGACGGGACGCCCCTGGCCTACCCTTGGACGGTCGTCAACAGGAGGTATCGGCGACCTTGCAGCACATCAGTTTTCGGGCGCCGCCGACAGCCGTGCGGGTCTTCGGAATACCGCGGTGCGCTCGGCGATTATGCGCCGGCCCGCGTGGCGCGGCTGGAAGACTACTAACCTTTGGGTGACGATCAGCGGCGGTATTGGCCGTAAGGCCCCCTCTGTCGTCGCATCCCATGGTCGTTGGTACTCGCGGTGCGTTCACACACCGGAAGCGCAGGATGAATCCGACGATCAGCAGGGTGATGGTGAACGGCCAGAATAAAATGACGGTGCATCGTGGTTCCGCTCGGGTGTGCAGAATGCCGTGCTCACAGCTATGTGCATCAATCAACCTCCCCGGCCGGGTAAGACCTACATCAGCGGCTGCGATTAGCCGACTCTTCTTCCCACGTGGTTTCCGCCTACGGCTGACCTGCCGAACGGACAATGAGCAGCGATCACCGTGGGCGATCGCGGTGCATTATGCCGAGAAGACAACGTATCCGGGGCGCGGAAAGGCACCCGGCGGATCGGGTCGGAGCGTGCTCTTAACGACGCACATCGCCGAACGGACAGATACCACCGCCGTTTGACGCGAACGAACTACACCATGACACCGTCGCGCGGCATCGTAGGGTCACCTGCCTGCTCAGCGATTCCCCAGGCTGCCGTGGTCGGCTACCGATGCGGAGTCGGCATCACTTGACGCCTCGGCGGTTCGCCGGTAAACCACCGCTCGACCGCCCCGTCCCGGCGCGACCGCCACACCGCGGATGTGCCGCCGTTCGCCCGGCGCATCGGTTGGCGCGAAGCGCAGTTCGCGCAGCAGCGTGCGTAGGGTGACGTCCATCTCCATGTTGGCGAACGCCGCACCGATACAGCGGTTTACGCCGCCGCCGAACGGAATCCACGCGAAGGGCTTCGGGACGGCGCCGACGAATCGGTCCGGGTTGAACGACGCCGCATCCGGAAAGCTCTCTTCTGACGCATGGGCCAGTCGAATACTGAATGCCACTGTGGTGTCCTGCGGAATGACCCAGTCCCCCAACTGGATTCGCTTCTTGGTCCGCCGCGAAGTGCCCTCTACAACAGTCCGGGTGCGCTGCACTTCCCAGATGGTGGCCTGCCGCAATTCAGAGCCGCCGCCGTCGACTTCCTCGGTCAGCCGAGACAGCAGCCGCGGATGGCGGCGTATCCGCTCCACCGCCCAGGCCAACGTTGTGGCGGTTGTCTCGTAACCGGCGGTCACCATGGTCAGCAACTCGTCGGCGATATGCCCATTCGGGATCGGCTCGCCGTTCTCGTAGCGGGCCCGCACCAGCAGCGCGAGCACGTCGCTGCGTTCTTCGAGGGCCGGGTCGGCCCGCACATCGGCGATGAGCGAGTCGACGAGAGCGTCGAACCGGCAGCGGTACCGCAGAAACCGCCCTCCCAGGACTCCACCGACCCAGATCACTCCGCAGTATCGGCGGCAGCAGAAACATGCGGTTGGCAAGCGCGACCATTGGCGGTAGCAGGCCGCGAAGCTCGTCCAGCACGCGGCCCTCGGCCCCGAACACTGTGCGCAGGATCGCGTTCAGGGTGATGCGCTGCATCGGCTGCAGTGTTTCGAATTCGCGGCCCTCCGGCCAGGTCGCGATTTCGCGCATCACCTCGTCTTCGATGACGTGCTCGTAGCTTCTCACCCGCTTGCCGTGAAAGGGCGGGTGCAGCAATTTGCGGCGCTCGAGGAGTTCCTCGCCGATGAGGCTGAACATCGAGCCGGGGCCCATACCCGGCAACGCGTGGGCGGCCGGGCGTTCGATCAGATCGCCGCTCGTGCGGAACACATCTTGAACCAGGACTGGATCGCTGATTACCACCATCCGGCCGAAGATCGGCATATTGACGGTCATCGCGCCGCCGTACCGTCGGCCAAGGGCGGCAAACATTCCAGGCGTTGCAGCCCAGTACGCGATGCCTTGGATGGTCTTCGGTACCCGCGGTCCTGGAGGTAGCCGTACCGGCTCGGTTGTCGCCGTTGCCATGTCTTCCCTTCCGTGCCGGTACTCATAAGTTTCCTGCGGCACTCAAAGTATCCGAGGTCGGCGCGTTTGGAAAACGTTTGGCGTCAAACACGCGCGGGCTAAGGCGTCCGCGCCAACCAAGTGACGTGACGTTCGTCTTGGCTGACGGACCCCTTCCCCATAGGTTAGCGATCGACTGCTGACCCTATTTTCGTATCCGCTCACCTGCCGGTCAGGTGCCGTCTCCCGCATGATTGCGCAGCAGTCCGACATGGTCATCGCGGCCGCCGTCAGCACGAGGTAATTTGCAAGAACTGGCCATCTATGTTTGCTCAATTTAAAGGTGCGGCCAGTCCATATTTGGCCCCGCTCGGCTTGCAGGACGCGCGCTACACGGCCGAGCCATAAGTTGTTGAACATCAAATTGGTTAGTGTGTGCTGTGTTGGACTCTCCCATAGCGCACTGGCTCCGTTAAATGGAACTCAACGGATACAGCCCGAGGTGGTCCCAAACTTTGATTCCAGGACATGCCGAGAAGCGAACGCCGCCCTGACAGCGGCCGGGCTGCGGAGGTGACAGCTTGAAGATCAATGTCCACGGGCTCACCCCGGTCGAGCAGACTGCCCTGCTCACGCTGTACGCACGCGCGCTTGACAGTCGCTGCCCACGCCCGATCTTGAATGACAGCTCTGCCGACGATCTGGCCGGAAAGCTCAACTACGACTTCGACGCCTTGCGGGTACCTGCGAGCGTGCGGTGTCCGGTAGCGCTCCGCACCAAGATGCTCGACGAGCGGGTCGGCAGGTTCATCGCCGAGCATCCCGAAGCCGTCGTCGTCGACCTAGGCGCCGGCTTAGACCACCGCATCGCGCGCAGCCAGCCACCCGCGACGGTGGACTGGTACAACGTGGATCTGCCTGCCGTTGTCGCGCTGCGCGACGCGGTGCTGCCCACCCGCCGGCAGGAAAACTCCGTGGCGGCACGGATCGGCGATCCGGGCTGGACCGATGCGATTCCGGCTGATCGGCCCACCATGCTCGTGGCCGACGGCCTCACGGGTTTCCTCAGCGAGCCGGTGATCGTCAACTTATTTCAGACGGTGTCCGACCGCTTTCGGACGGGTGAGCTGGCGTTCAACGACTACGGCCGCGTTGGCCGGGCCAGCCGGACGGCGATGCGGCTTGCCCCACAGCGCAGCGTCAAGGCCTTCGGCCCGAACTGGAACAATCCGGGATTCGCCGACGCCCGCCGCCCTGAGCACTGGAACCCGCGGCTGACGCTGGTGGAGGAAACCAGCCTGGCCGACGCCCCCGAGCTCGAGCTGTTTCCGTTGCATCTGCGGCTGGTCATCGGCCTCGGCGGGCACATTCCTGCCCTCGCGCGTAAAGCGCGGATTCTGCGCTACCGATTCTGAGCAGCTCGATCGGCCAGGTGGTTCGTTGGCGTCCCGTCGGCACGGCAGTCGGCGTCGGTACCAATGCCTTCGACGTCGTGCCCCAGCATGTCAGCACCGCACGACAGAGTCGCTGCTGATCAGGATCGCTAGCTGCTCAGGGTCAATCGTATTTTGGGCCTTTCACCCGCGATGCGAACTCATGGCATTACCGCAGCCGGCGCACGTCCAAGTCGGCATCGATCACCCGGATCAGGTGGGCGTAGATTCGGATAATGGTCGCCCATGAGTGCATCCTCGATTTGCGCCGGTACGGCGGCCGCAACCGGGCGTGTTCATGCCGTCCGGTGGGCGTTCGCATGATGTCCCGATTGGCCATCGCTGCGACGCTGATCGTCGTGGGCTGGTGCGCGTCGGTCGGCCCGGCCCATGCGGATCCGCCGCCGTCCCCGCCGCCCACGCCGGAGACGACCTTGGAGGGCAACGGAACCTATGCGGTGGGAGCCGACATCGCGCCGGGCACGTATGAGTCGGCGGGTCCCGTCGACGATGGTGCGTGCTACTGGAAACGCGTCAAGGACACCGACATCGTCGACAACGCGTTGACCAAGAAGCCGCAGGTCGTGCAGATCGACCCGACCGACACGTCGTTCACGACGAGCGACTGTCAGCCGTGGCAGAGATCCGACGCTCCGCCGCCGCCCCAGCCCGCGCCGCAGGATCTGCTCGGCCAGCTAGGCAACTTCATCGGTCGCGGAATACTGGCCGGCTTGGGTTGATACCGTCCACGAGGTGGCGCCACCAAGTGGGTCCGGGTGGCGGGACGGCGGCCGATCGTGTCAATGGGCTGCGGCTCTGTCTTTTGCGTCCGACGTGACGGCTCGACAGGCACCTTGGTGCCGACCGAACTGCTCGCCCGAGACCTGTGGGGCCTGTCGTTCGCCAACCGCCGGATGTTCACCCGATGCTTCGCCCGGTTGTTCACCGATTCTCACCCGCTTTCCGCGGAGAAGGCGACGGCGCAGTGTGCGCTGATGTCGTACAACGACGGGCAGCGAATCGCTCATCTGCTGATCTGCTACCTCGACGAGCGGGTGCGCTAGCCCCGAAATGGCATGGTGCGTGCTTGATTGGCCCAAGCCGCTCGCATCCCTGTGGGTTGGAGAACCCGGTTGCGACCAGCGCCGTGCTCGACGGCCGGCCGCGAGCTGCCGCCGCCGAGCGCTAGCCGAGGAACGTGGTGATCGCCGACGCCAGGTCGGGAGACGCCGACGTGGACAGGTTCTGGTATTTCCCGCCGGTCGCCTGGGCGACAGCCTCCCATGTCGCGCGGTCCGAATCGGCGCCGAAGTCGATCACGTTGATCGCGATCGGTTTTGCCGGATCGAAGGCGCGGCGAACGTAATCCTGCAGACCTGCACCGTCGAGAGTCTGATCGGTATGCGGGCCGGCGGTGATGACCAGGACCGAATTCGTCTGTCCTTGGCGGAACTTCGCGAGTGCATCGTCGTAGACCAGGCGCAGCGTGGTGAAGGACACCGCGCCGCCGCCCGACGCGGTCTGCTCGTCGAGCGCCGCGCCCAACGCGGCCGAACGCGGCCTGCCGTCCATAGGATCGGACAGGGGACCGGTCGCCACCTCCGATCGACCCGCGACACCGTCGAACGTCCACAACCCGGCCGCCGCCGTCGGCGGCATCGACTGCAACTTCGAATCCAGTGCTGCCACCACATTCGCGAGCCGGGTCTTGCCGCCCTCCTGGGTGTTCATCGACTGGTCGAGCATGATCGTGACCGCCGGGTTGCCCGCAGGCGCGGTCAACGCGTTGGCGATTGTGGCCCGCATCCCCGAGTCACCGATCGCGAGGGCAGCCGAAACGGGCGCGAAATCCGTGACATCGCTCTTCGGTGTCTCACCGCCGTCGGTACGGAAGCCTTGCTTGGCCAACTCCCCGAGTTGTTCGGGCTTACGCAGGAACCGGGAGAACTCGCTGGCCGCCGTGACCTGTTCCTGCGACAGCCAGCTGCCGCTGAGCAGAACCGTCGGATAGTCGGCCATCGCGGTCGGACCCGGCGGAAGCCAAGACGCCACAACGTTCTTCGCATCCGGAAGAGAGGTGCCGCGTTGATACAACTGCTGCTCGGTGGTGACGACGGCGTGTACCGGCGCAGCAGCAGGGTCGTCCGCGTTGATCAGCGCGTCCATCGCCGTCGTCGCCTTGTTGTCGGCGAGCTCGGGCTGGCCCGACATCAGTGTGCTCACCGCGCCGGTGCCTGCGCTCGGCGGCGCTCCGGCGGGTGCCGACGCTGCTGCGACCGCCTCCGCGGCGAGGTAGGACGCGTCGCTGTCCCCACTGAGCGGAAGCGCGAGCCGCAGCGACCCCCAGCCGGGCAGGTTCATCCCGTTCAACGAGTTCGGATTGCTCTGCAGACCCGGCAGCGTACCCCAGTTCTGCTGTGCAAGAGCGTCTTTCAGCTGTGGTCGGACCGCCAGCACAACGGGTGAGCTGACCAGCGAGCGGCTGTCCTCGACCGATTTCTCTCCGGCAACCGCTTCAAGGCGGGCCCGGGAGATCGAGCTGCCGGGAATCCACAGTGCCGGTCGTTCGCCGAGCTCTGCAGGCCAGGTCCCGACAAAGCCGTTGACCACCTGGTCGGAGTCGGCAGGCTTGACCCCCAGCGCCACGCAGCTGTCGCCGACCGGATTCGCCGTCTCGTTGAATTTCTTGGCGAGGGCTGAGATCTCGTCGGCGATGGCCGGATCGGCGATGACGGCGACCGATTTTTGGCCGGCGACGCATCGCGCGGCGGCGGAGCTGGAGCGGTTCGACAGCGCGTCACCGAAGAAGCGCCACAAGATGAATGCGGCGACCACCAGGACGACGGCGACCAACGCGCCGATGACGCCCCAGCTGACGCCCCGACGGCCCGGTTGGATCGCGCGGTGGCTGCCGGTCCACTCGCCGCCTTCCCAGTCCCCGGAGTGCTGCGCGCGCGGAGGTGTCCTCGGCTCCGGTGTGCGCGCGACGTACTGATCTGGCTCGCGATGACCGGTCTGCAGGTAATCGGGCACATCCGAACGCTCGGGCCCGTGCTCGTCGTCGCCGTACTCATCGTCGCCGTACTTATCTTCGTAGTCCGATTCGTATTCGGTCTCGAACTCCGACTCCTGATCCTCCGGCTGGTAACCCGGATGGTCGTGCGGCGGGACCAGCGGCTGGTCGAACGACTCGGTCTCATCGCTCGCGGCCTCGGAGGGACCGTCCGACGAATCCTCGGGGTCGGGAATGCTGTGCCTACCCACTCCTGCGCCTGCGTCCTCTCCGTCTGCCGATCAGTGCTGGCAGATCACCTGCCACGCCGCAGTCTAGCCAAGTCGCGAACCATGCCGGTCAGCCAGCGTGGCCGGAATTCGCCTCTTTGTACTCCCGCCTGCGCCGGTGCAGGATCGGCTCGGTGTAGCCACTGGGCTGCTTGGCCCCGGACAGGATCAACTCCTGGGCCGCCTGGAAGGCGATGCTGGCGTCCGGGTCGGGGGCCATCGGCCGGAACTCCGGATCGGAGGCATTCTGCTCGTCAACCTTGGCGGCCATCCGACGCAGGCTGGCCTTCACGTCGTCTTCGGTGATGACGCCGTGCCGCAGCCAGTTCGCCAGCAGCTGACTCGAGATGCGCAGGGTGGCGCGGTCCTCCATCAGCGCGACATCGTGGATGTCGGGCACCTTGGAGCACCCGACGCCCGCGTCGATCCACCGCACGACGTAGCCAAGGATCGACTGGCAGTTGTTGTCGACCTCCTCACGGATCTCCTCCGGCGCCCACGCCAGCTCCTTGGCCAATGGAACGCTGAGTAGCTCGTCGACCGTGGTCCGCGTCTTGCCCTCGAGCTCCTTCTGCACCTCGAAGACGTCGACCTGGTGGTAGTGCATCGCGTGCAGGGTGGCCGCGGTCGGCGACGGCACCCATGCGGTGGTGGCACCCGCCTTCGGCTGGCCGATCTTCTGCTCGACCATGTCGGCCATCAGCTCGGTCATCGCCCACATGCCCTTGCCGATCTGCGCCTTGCCCGAGAAACCGGCGGCCAGGCCCGCGTCGACGTTGGCGTCCTCGTACGCCTTGATCCAGGTGGTGCTCTTCATGGCGCCCTTGCGGATCATCGGCCCGGCTTCCATCGAGGTGTGGATCTCGTCGCCGGTGCGGTCGAGGAATCCGGTGTTGATGAACACCACCCGGTCGGCGGCGGCCTTGATGCACGCCTTCAGGTTGAGGGTGGTGCGGCGCTCCTCGTCCATAATGCCGACCTTGATGGTGGCCTGCGGCAGGCCGAGCACGTCCTCGACCCTGGCGAAAAGCTCGGCGGTGAATGCCACCTCGTCGGGTCCGTGCATCTTCGGCTTGACGATGTAGATCGACCCGGTGCGGCTGTTGACCAGCGGGCCGTTGCCGTCGCCGGACTTCAGGCCGTGCGACGCGATCAGGCTGGTGAACAACGCATCCTGAATGCCTTCCGGCACCTCTGTTTCTTCGCCGTTGTCCTCGGTTCTGACGATCGCGTCGTTGGTCATCAAGTGGCCCACGTTGCGGACGAACAGCAGGCTGCGACCGGGCAGCGTCAGCTCTCCGCCTTCGGGAGCCGATTCGTCGGCGACATCAGGCCGAGCGGTCTTGTAGGTGCGGTCCTCGTTGAGGACACGGGTGAACGTCTTGCCGCCCTTGGTGACCTCCTCGGCGAGGTCGCCCTTGTTCAACCCGAGCCAGTTGCGGTAGCCGAGCACCTTGTCGTCGGCGTCCACGGCGGCGACGGAATCCTCGAAGTCCATGATCGTCGTCACGGCGGACTCCAGCACGACGTCCTTGATTCCGGCCTTGTCGGTTGACCCGACGGGGGACTGCGGGTCGACCAGGATCTCGATGTGCAGCCCGTTGTTCACCAGCAGCACCGACCAGTCGGGCGAGCCGAGTTCACCGGTGTAGCCGATGAATTTCTCCGGGTCGGCCAGGCCGACGGATCCGTCGGCGGTGGCGACCTGCAGGTAGCCGTCCTCGACGCTCAGGCCGGTGGCGTCGGCCCATGAGCCCGACTCCAGCGGCACCGCCTCGTCAAGGAAACCGCGGGCGTATGCGATGACCTTGTCTCCGCGCACGGGGTTGTATCCGCCGTCGGGCCCGGCCTGCTCGGCGCCGTCATCCTCGGGGATGACGTCGGTGCCGTAGAGCGCGTCGTAGAGCGAGCCCCAGCGGGCGTTGGCGGCGTTGAGGGCGAACCGCGCGTTCAGCACGGGCACCACCAACTGCGGGCCCGCGGTGGTGGTGATCTCGTCGTCGACCCCGGAGGTGGTGATGGTGAAGTCTTCTGGCTCGGGCTCCAGGTAGCCGATCTCGGTGAGGAACTGCTTGTAGGCCTCCGGGTCGAGCGGTTCGATGACCCGCTGGCGATGCCACCTGTCGATCTGAGCCTGCAGGTCGTCGCGCCGCGCCAGCAGATCCTGGTTCTTCGGGGTCAGATCGGCGACGACCTTGTCGACTCCCGACCAGAAGGTGTCGGGATCGATGTCGGTACCCGGCAGCGCCTCGTTGTTGACGAAGTCGTACAACGTCTGGGCGACGCGCAGGTTCCCTACCGTCACACGATCGGTCATCTTGATTCCTCCCTCGGCTGCGTGGCGCCGCTCGGCGCACTGCCGCCGGTCCAGTTTACCCAGCGGTAGCAGGGCTAATTGCCAGCGGCGGCCAGCGCAGCCGCAAGCAATTCGTCGCATCGATCGGCGATGGCTGCCCGCAGCGGCGCCGCACGTGCGGCGACGTCCTGCTGCGCCTTGACGTAGGCGGCCCGGCCGGCGGACGTCTCGATGGCGATCGGATCGAAGCCGTAGTCGCGGAGATCGTAGGGGCTTGCCCGCATGTCGAGTTCGCGGGCTTCGGCGGCCAGCTTCAGGCAGTCGAACAACAGCTCGGACTCGATCAGCGGACCCAGTTTGTAGCACCATTTGTAGCAATCCATGGCTGCGTGCACACAGCCCGGTTGTTCCCAACCCGATTGGTCGCTGCGCGACGGGGCGCCCGCGTTCCGCGCCGCGGCGGCTGCGGTGAAGAACCGGAACGCGTCGAAATGAGTGCAGCGCAACGGCATTGACTCGACCACCGCATCGGTCGCAGCCGCCCCCAGCCGCAGTGGCACGGCGTCGTGCCGCACCGTCGGCGCCCGGTAGACCATCGCCCACTCGTGCAGTCCGAAGCAGTTCATGCGGGGGGAGCGACTCGCCGTCGCTCGCAACAGCCCCGCGATGAACCGCACGGTTTCGACACGGGACCGCAGATGCTCGAAGGTCACCGTCACGCCGGCGGGATGGCAGCCGTATCCGGTGCGGTCGAGGTAGCGCCGTGCCGCCGCGCCACAGAGCACAACGCCGAAACCGGGATGCCAGACGCGCAGCTGGCGCGGCCGCAGGCTGTAGTACCGGAACAAGAAATCCCACACCGGATGTGTCTCACCGGCCCGGGCCCTGCGCAGGTGCGGTGCCAGGAATTCCTCCACCCGCCGCCGGTACGCCCGCTCCCGGCCCACCCATTCGGCCTCGGCCAGCAGCGACTCAGCCATCGCGGGTCCGATGCCGCATCGTGCCGACCAGGTCCTCGACCAGATCCTCCAGTGCCACCATCGCGGTCACTCTGCCGTCGTCGGCGGTGACGAGGGCCAGGTGGCTGTTGCTGCGCCGCAGCCGCGACAGCGCGTCGGGCAGCGGCGCAGACGCGGGCACTTCGGGCAGCGGCCGGATCATCGAGAGGTCGACGACCGAGTCGGTATCGCCCACCAGCCTCAGCACGTCCTTGATGTGGATATAGCCGATGAACCGCCCACCGCTACCGGTGACTGGAAAACGGGAGTAGCCGCTTTCGTCCAGCGCTTCCTGGATCGCGCGAAGGGTGGGACCGGTGTCGTCGGCGGCCGCGGACACGGCGTGCACCTCGGTCAGTGGGATGGCCACATCGGCGACGACGCGTGTGCGGATCTGCAGCGCGCGCGACAACCGGTTGTGTTCCTCAGGATCGAGCAGTCCCACCGACAACGACTCGGCGATCATTTCGGACAGCTCCACCGACGAAACCGTGTTCTCCAGTTCGGGTTTGGCCTTGATGCCCACTGCGCGAAGCGCCATGTGCGCACACCAGTCGTAAACCGCGATGACCGGTCGCGCCGCGCGAACCCAGGCCAAATACGGGGGAACGAGCAGCATGGCCGACGACTCGGGGCCCGCGATCGCGATGTTCTTCGGCACCATCTCGCCGAGCAGGACGTGCAGCACGACGACGATCGTGATCGCGATGAAGAACGACACCGTGTGCAGAAGGGCGTCCGGCACGCCGAGGAGCTCGAACGGTTTCTCGAGCAGGTGAGCCACCGCCGGTTCGCCGACCCGGCCCAGCAGGATCGAGCAGACCGTGATCCCGAGCTGCGCACCCGCCAGCATGACGGATAGGTTCTGACCTGCGCGGATCACCGTGACCGCGCGGCCCTTGCCCTGTTCGGCGAGGGCTTCGAGACGGTCGCGGCGCGCCGAGATCAGTGCGAACTCGGCCCCGACGAAGAAGGCGTTGGCGGCGAGCAGCAGGACTGTCAGCACCACACCGAAGATGTCGCCCATCAGCGCTCACCCTCGTGGTTCGCAGGCTCGCCGCGGCGGCCCAGCTTGGTCACCTCGAGCAGGTCGATGCGCCTGCCGTCCATCCGCACCACCGTGGCCAGCCAGCGCACCGGGTCGTCGACCGGGCCGTCCGGGTCGAACGCCGTGAGCTCCACCGCCTCACCCTGTTTGGGAATGTGGCCGAGCTCCTGCATCACCAGGCCGCCGATGGTCTCGTATTCGCCTTCGGGAGCACGGAATCCGGCACTCTCGGCGACCTCGTCGATGCGCAGCAGCCCCGACACCCGCCAGCTGTCGCGGCTCATGCGCAACACGTCGGGTGTGACGTCGTCGTGCTCGTCGCGGACGTCGCCGACGATCTCCTCGATCAGGTCTTCCATCGTCACCATGCCTGCGGTGCCGCCGTATTCGTCGGCCACCAGCACGGTCTGTAGCGCGCTGGCCCGCACCTGCGCCATCACGTCGTCCCCGTCGAGCGTCGACGGCACCGCGGGGACGGGCGTGGCGAGGTCCGCGAGCGCGGTCCGCTGCCGATCGTCCGGCGGTACCTCGAAGACCTGTTTGACGTGGACCAGCCCGATCGTCTCGTCCAGGTCGCCGTCCACGATGGGGAAGCGCGAGTAGCCGGTTTCCATCGCCATGACAATCAGGTCGGCGACGTTCTCGTCGGCCTGCAGCACCTCGATCTTGGATCGCGGCGTCATCAGCTCTTCCGCGGTCCGCGACCCGAACTGCAGCGACCGGTCGACGAGGGCGGCCGTGGTCGGGTCGAGAGCGCCGCGGCGCGCGGAGTTGCGCACCAGCGAGCCCAGCTCCTGCGGCGACCGGGCCGAGCGCAGCTCCTCGGCCGGCTCGATACCGAGCCTGCGCAGAATCCAGTTGGCCGTGCCGTTGGTCAGCTTGATCATCGGGGTGAACAGCATCGAGAACAGCACCTGCGGGCCGGCCACCGTCCGCGCCGTCTCCAACGGCTTGGCGACGGCGAGGTATTGCGCGACCAACTCGCCGAAGACCATCGAGACCGATGTGGCGATGAACAGGGCAAGCGCAAGGGCCAGGCCGCTGGCCACATTCTTGGTCAGCGCGAACTCCGCGAAGATGGGCTGCAGCAGCCTGGCGATCAGCGGCTCGGCGAGATAGCCGGTGATCAGCGTGGTCAGCGATATACCCACCTGCGCGCCGGACAGCTGGAAGGACAGCGTCCTATGCGCGCGCTGAATGAGTTTGTCGCGGCGGCCGCCGGTGCGGGCGTTCGCGTCGACCGTGCTGCGTTCCAAGGCGGTCAGCGAGAACTCGGCCGCCACGAACACCGCGGTGCCGAGTGTGAGAACGACAAAGGCCAGAAGGGCCAGCAGTGTGTAAACGACGCTCATCGCGTCCTCGTCGCATCATCGCCGGACCGCGCGCCCGGCCGACTAGAGGAGGGTTCGGCGTCGGGATCAGCCGACCGCCGCTCTGCCCGGAGGCCTAAGGCCTCAACGGGTGCCTGCGGCACGAGTTGCCTTTCTGTGGATGGCCAGATGAATGCCTCATGTTAACCGGTCAAACCCGATCGGCCGCGTCACCAGCCCGTCGGCAGTGGATGGCCCTCGGCGAAGCCCGCCGCCGACTGCACACCGACCACAACCTTCTCGTGTAGCTCGGCGATGTTGTGGGCCCCCACGTACGTGCAGGTGCTGCGAACGCCGGAGGTGATGTGGTCGAGCAGATCCTCCACGCCGCCGCGGGACGGGTCCAGCCCCATCCGAGACGTGGAGATCCCCTCCTCGAACAACGCCTTGCGGGCCTGGTCGAACGGGCTGTCGCCCGCGGTCCGCGCGGCGACCGCGCGCTTGGACGCCATGCCGTAGCTCTCCTTGTACGGTTGGTCCTCGCGGTCACGCATCAGGTCGCCCGGCGATTCGTAGGTGCCCGCGAACCACGAGCCGATCATCACGTTCGACGCACCTGCAGCGAGTGCAAGCGCCACGTCGCGGGGATGGCGCACACCGCCGTCGGCCCACACACGAGCGCCGAGTTGTCTTGCTGCCGAGGCACATTCGATCACAGCCGAGAACTGCGGGCGGCCGACGCCGGTCATCATCCGCGTCGTGCACATGGCGCCGGGTCCGACCCCGACCTTGACGATGGACGCGCCCGCGCTGATCAGGTCGCGGGTGCCCTCCGCGGACACCACGTTGCCCGCCGCAAGCGGCAGCCCGAGGTCGAGCGAGGATACCGACTTGATGGCATCCAGCATCTTGACCTGATGCCCATGCGCGGTGTCGACGACGAGGAGGTCGACGCCGGCCTCGGCCAACGCGCGGGCCTTGGCCCCGACGTCGCCGTTGATGCCGATCGCCGCCGCGACGCGCAGCCGGCCGCCGGCGTCGACGGCGGGGGTGTAGATGCCGGCCCGGATCGCCCCGGTTCGGGTCAGCACGCCTGCCAGGCTGCCGTCCGCCTCGGTCATCACCGCGACGTCGACTGGGGCGTGTTCGAGCAGGTCGAACACCTTGCGGGAGTCGGTACCCACCGGTGCGGTGACGAAGTCGGTGATGGCGACGTCGCGAACCCGGGCGAACCGGTCCACCCCGACGGTGTTGGCCTCCGTGACCAGGCCGATGGGTCGGCCCTCGAATACCACGACCGCTGCACCATGGGCGCGCTTGTGAATCAGCGCCATCGCGTCGGACACCGAGTCGTCGGGAAGCAGAGTCACCGGGGTGTCGACGACCAGGTCGCGGCTCTTGACGAAGTCCACCGTCGCCTTCATCGCAGAGATCGGAAGGTCTTGCGGCAGAACCACGATGCCGCCACGACGCGCCACCGTCTCGGCCATCCGCCGTCCGGCCACCGCCGTCATGTTGGCCACCACGACGGGGATCGTGGTGCCTGAGCCATCAGCCGTCGACAGGTCGACGTCGAACCGCGATGCCACGTCCGACGGGCCGGGAACGATGAAAACGTCGTTGTAGGTCAGGTCATACGGTGGCTTTTGGCCGTCCAGAAATCTCATCGCTGACCAGTCTAGTTTTTCCCCGAAACTGCGGAGAGATCGCTCACCGGCGCGATTTCACGATCTGCCCGCAGGCTCGAGCTCAAGCAGGGACTTCACTGCGGTCCCCGCTCCACAGCGTGTGAAACTTCTTGCTCGAGTCTTCGTCGATGCGGCCGTATGTGTGGGCGCCGAAGAAGTCACGAAGGCCCTGGGTGAGCGCGGCGGGCAGCCGCTCGGTGCGCAGTGCGTCGTAATACGACAGGGCAGAGCTGAAGCCCGGGATGGGTATGCCGAGCTGGGTCGCGGATACCACGACGCGGCGCCAGCTGTCGATCGCGGACTCGATTGCGCTGCGGAAGTACGGCGCCACGATCAGCGTCGGCAGGTCCGGATCCTCGTCGAACGCCTCCTTGATCCGGTTCAGGAACTTCGCCCGGATGATGCAGCCGCCACGCCAGATGGTCGCGAGGTCACCGGGTGTGATGTCCCAGTCGTACTCCGCGCTGCCTGCCTGGATCTGATTGAAGCCCTGGGCATACGCGATGATCTTGGAGGCGTACAGCGCCTGGCGGACGTCCTCGGTGAACTTCTCGGCGCCGCTTGGCTTTTCGCCGAGATCACCCGACGCGAGGCCGGTTGTCGCCCTCCGCTGCGGGACCGAGCCCGACAACGCACGGGCGAACACGGCCTCGGCGATACCGGTCACCGGCACCCCGAGGTCGAGAGCGGACTTGACCGTCCAGCGGCCGGTGCCCTTCTGCTCGGCCTCGTCGAGGATCACGTCGACGAGCGGCTTACCGGTTCTGGCGTCGGTCTGACGTAGCACCTGCGCGGTGATCTCGACGAGGAAGCTGTCGAGGTCACCCTTGTTCCACTCGTCGAAGACGTCGGCGATTTCGCCCGCGGACTTGCCGAGGCCGTCGCGCAGAAGCTGGTAGGCCTCGCCGATGAGCTGCATGTCGGAGTACTCGATGCCGTTGTGCACCATCTTCACGAAGTGCCCTGCGCCGTCGGGGCCGATGTGCGTGCAGCAGGGCACGCCGTCGACGTGCGCGGAGATCTCCTCGAGAAGCGGGCCGAGCGACTTGTAGGACTCGGCGGGACCGCCCGGCATGATCGAGGGGCCGTTCAGCGCGCCTTCCTCGCCGCCGGAGATGCCTGCGCCGACGAAGTGCAGGCCGCGGTCCCGCATCGCCTTCTCCCGGCGAATCGTGTCGGTGTACAGCGCGTTGCCGCCGTCGATGATGATGTCGCCCTCGTCGAAGACGTCGGCGAGCTCGTTGATGACGGCATCGGTCGGATCACCTGCCTTGACCATGATCAGGGCGCGCCGCGGCTTCTGCAGCGCGGCTGCGAACTCGGCCATGGTCTCGGCACGGACGAACTTGCCCTCCGAGCCGTGCTCTTCGAGCAGTCCGTCGGTCTTGGCCACGGAGCGGTTGTGCAGTGCGACGGTGTAGCCGTGATGGGCGAAGTTCCTGGCGATGTTGGAGCCCATCACGGCCAGGCCGGTAACACCGATTTGCGCGGTGCCGTTGGTTGATTCAGACGAGCTCACACGCCCAACCTTTCGTTGTTTTGTTGTGGCACAGAGACTTCGGCAGATCTGTCGGCTACGCGATGAAGAGGCGATGTAGTTCGGTCAGCCACGGCACCGCCAGGGCGACCGTTGGCAGGACGAGAACCGTCGCGGCCGCCAGATACGCGGTCATCGCCAGCACGAGGCTGTTGCCGCGGCCGCCTAGACGGCGTACCCGCAGCACGGTGGTCGGCCCGCCCGCGGCAAGTGCCCCTGCGGGGGTGCGACTTGACGCGCATGTGACCAGGGCCCGGGCCAGGGGGGTGGGGCCTGTGGCGCGCACGGCGGCGTCGTCGGCGAGCATCTCGATGAGCAGGCGCACCGCGTCCAGCGCGCTGGCGCTTCGCACGAAGCGGGGGAATGCGGCGTGCACAGCGGTGAACATCTCGAGCACCAGGTCGTGACGTGCGCGCAGGTGGGCGCGTTCGTGAGACAGGATGGCGGTGATCTCGTTGTCCGCCAAGCTCGTCAGCGTGCCGTTGCTGACCACGACGCGACTGCGCACCCCGGGCAGACAGTACGCAAGGGGCTCTGCCACATCGAGGACGCGCAGCCCATCCCCAGCTGGCGCGTGGGCCCACTTCTGGGACTTGCCCACCAGGTCGACCACCATGCGATGGTGCGCGCGGCGGCGCCGCGTCGCGATCGCCACCTGCACCACGGAAGCCATGAGCCTGGCGCCGATCAGCAGCGTCAGCGCGAAAACCAGGAGGTAGGCGATCGACAGCGGCCAGCCCAGCACTTCGATCTCGCGGGTGACGGTCCCTGTCGGCCGACCGTCTGCGCCTGGCACGAGCAGCCGGCTCGCGATCGCGAGACCCGCGCTGAAAGCCGATAGCACCGCCGCAAGCGCAATGGACTGCCACAGCACGATCGCAGCCCGTGGAGCCCGCATCGGCCATGTCGCGCGGGCCAGCACGGCCGGAACGGGTCCGACCAGCAACAGCGCGACGACGGTGAAGGCCAGGGCGGACACGCTGTCAGTCTCCCTCAGGGAGCGCCCGTACCGCCACTGGATTGCGGCATTTCAGACCTTCTGTTCTGCTCGTCGTGTGCGGAGTCTGTCTTGCTCCTCGCGTGCGCAGTCTGCGCAGCGTTGGTCTCGAGCTCGCCAAGAGCGCGGCGCAATGCGGCCGCCTCGTCGGCGCCGACCCGCTCGACGAAGTGCACGAGTGCGGCTTGCCGGCCACCGGAATCCGCGGCCTGTTCGAGCGCGTCGACCATCAGCCCTGCGACAAGCTCGTCGCGCCCGTGCATCGGTGCGTACCGGTGCGCTCGATCGTCGCGGTGCTGAATCACGAGGTTCTTCTTCGCCAGCCGCTGAAGCACGGTCATGATCGTGGTGTACGCCAGGTCGCGCTGTGCCGAAAGCGCCTCGTGTACCTGGCGCACGGTTTGAGGCTCGCGCGAACCCCACAGATGGTCCATCACCGCGCGTTCGAGGTCCCCTAGACGCGTCAACTTGGCCATATTCCGTTCATCTCCAAAAGAGCGATCCATCAAGGGTACTACGCCGTTACTACCGTGCGTCGTATGCAAAATTGCAGTCTCCGCTCTACGGGCTCCGCGCGCCTGCGTTCGCACCGCTCATCGCCCATGTAGTCGTTTGCTTGTGAGACCAGTCACAGGAGGGTGCCCCGATCTGATCATGACTATAGTAAGGCTAACCTAAGTTAGATGGAGGCGTCATGACTGTTGCTGTCGACGACCCGCTGATCGCGGGCATGGCAATCGCACGAACGCTGCCGCTGCACGAGTCCAGCAGGCGGCTGCGTGGGCTGTACCCCGAATGCCCGCGGGTGTACGGGGTCGCGGTCATGTCGGATCTGACCCGGCGCAGGTGGTGGCCCCTTCTGGAGGCACTCACCACGAACCGGCTGCGGGAGATGTTCCAGCTCGGCGCGCGAGAGATGGACAGTCGGGTGGCCGCCGCCCAGCAGGTCGCGGCGACCGTGGCCCACGTGGTCATCGGCCGCGTGATTCCGCTGCTCGTGCTCGAGGGCAGGGCATGGGATACCGGCCTGGAGAACCTGTGGGTGCACGTCGACTCCGAGGGCGCAATCGACTGGGTGGGCGTCGTCGATCCGACGCTGCGGGCGCTGCCAGACGATCCCTTCTTCCAGGACCGCGCCGAGGCGGGCGCCGCCCACTTCGCCCGTGACGGAATGGTCCGTCTGCCCAGTGAGGCAGCGTTGACGACCTGGGTCGCCCATCGCAGCCACCGTGCGCTCGAGCCGCTGTTCGCCAGAATCTTCGACGTCAGCGACGGGGCCATCTCGCCGGCGTCGATGTGGCATATCGTCGGCGCCGCCGTGGTGGGCGCCGCGACGCATGTTCCACTGCTGGCCGGGTCCAGCGAGATGACGAGCCAGCGGCGGGGACAAGCGGTGCTGGATGCGCTGGTCGGGTTCGGCCTGCCGGTGCGCGGCGGCTCCCGGCTGCGGGAGGGGAAGGGCTTGCTTAATTAGGGCAGCCTTGCCTATTCTACTATCGGATCCACCGGACCGAGCCGGAGTCCTGAGGGCTGCAGAGACCCCCGGTCCACTCGAGGGCGGGTCCCGGGCCAGTGGCGCGGGGCCCGCCCCACCACTGTCAGGGCTTCTCGACGGCTCCGCCGCTCTCCGCCCAATCGGTGAAGCCGCCGAGGTTGTAGACCTCGTCGTAGCCCATCTCCTTGAGCGCCTGCCCGGACAGCGCCGCGCGGCCTCCGGAGGCGCAGTACAGGACGACCGCTCTGTCCTTCGCGAAGTTCTTGTCGTAGTAGGGCGTCTCGGGGTCGGCGCGGAACTCCACCATCCCACGCGGGATATGAACAGCGCCGGCCACCTTGCCACTCTTCTCGACTTCGGCGGCATCGCGCACGTCGACGACAAGAGCACCCGCCTCGATCTTCTGCCGTGCCTCCTCCGGGGTGATGCGCGGCACGACGGCATTGGCTGCCGCCACCAATTCCTTGACACTCTTTCCCATGCCCGACGGTAACGCGAGGGCCGCTGCGCGCGTTGGGACTTCACCGTGTAGACACATGCGCATGCCAACTGCACCACCTTCGGACCTCGGCAAGGGCTTCGACAGCGAGCTCGGCCTGCGCTACGTCGACGTCACTCCCGACGGCGGAAGCGCCGAGCTCGTGATCCACGACAAGCTGTTGCAGCCATGGGGCATCATGCACGGCGGCGTCTACTGCTCGATCGTGGAAAGCCTCGCGAGTGTGTCGGGCCACGTCTGGTTGTCCGAGAACGGCGGTGGCACCGTCGTCGGCGTCAACAACAACACCGACTTCCTGCGCGCCATCTCCTCGGGCACGCTGACCGCGGTGTCGACGCCGATACATCGCGGCAGGCGCCAGCAGCTGTGGCTGATCACGATCACCGACGACAACAACCGCGTCGTGGCCCGCGGCCAGGTGCGCCTGCAGAACATCCCGCAGGAGTCGGCCGGCTAGGAGGCCGCTTTCTCGCCTTCCACGGTCGCGGCGATCTCCTCGAGTTCCTCGATTCGAGTCCGGGCGTACGCCTGCTGCTCGGTGATGTAGAGATTTCCACGAGCGCGGCCGAGGAACGTCACCGTCCACGACAGCAGCGTGGTGATCTTGCGCCGGAATCCGACGAGATAGATCAGATGCAGCACCAGCCACGCCAGCCAGGCGATGAAACCGCCGAACTCGAGCGGGCCGATCTGAGCCACTGCGGAAAATCGCGACACCGTGGCCATCGAGCCCTTGTCGAAGTAGTCGAACGGCTCCCGCTCGAAGGGATCGGCGCCCCGCAGTTCGGCCTTGATGGTGTTGGCGGCGTACTTTCCACCCTGGATCGCGCCCTGCGCCATACCGGGCACGCCCTCCACCGCCGCCATGTCGCCGATGACGAAGACGTTGGGGTAGCCGGGAACCGACAGATCGGGCCCCACCTTGAGGCGCCCTGCGCGATCCACCTCGGCGGTGGACTGATCGGCCATCTGCTTGCCCAGAGGGCTGGCCGACACTCCTGCCGACCACACCTTGGTTGCGCACTCGATACGGCGAGTGGTGCCGTCGGAGTCCTTGACCGTGATGCCGTTGCGGTCGACGTCGGTGACCATGGCGTTGAGCTGGATTTCGACGCCCATTTTCTCCAGCCGCGCCTGCGCCTTCTTGCCGAGCTTCTCGCCCATCGGCGGCAGTACCGCGGGTGCGGCGTCGAGCAGGATCACCCTGGCCTTGGTCGAATCGATGTGCCGGAACGCGCCATTGAGCGTGTGGTCGGAGAGCTCGGCGATCTGGCCGGCCATTTCGACTCCGGTCGGACCGGCGCCGACGACGACGAAGGTCAGCAGCTTTTCCCGGCGGGCCGGATCGCTGGACCGCTCGGCCTGCTCGAAGGCGCCGACAATGCGGCCGCGCAGTTCCAGCGCGTCGTCGATGGACTTCATACCGGGCGCAAACTCGGCGAAATGGTCGTTGCCGAAGTACGACTGACCGGCACCAGCGGCGACGATCAGGGTGTCGTACGGGGTGCTGTAGGTGTGGCCGAGCAGTCTGGACCGCACCGTCTTCTTCGCCAGGTCGATATGGGTGGCTTCGCCAAGCAGCACCTGCGCGTTCTTCTGCTTGCGCAGGATCATCCGGGTGGGCGGGGCAATCTCACCCGAGGAGATGATTCCGGTCGCCACTTGGTACAGCAGCGGCTGGAAAAGGTGGTGCGTGGTCTTGGCGATGATCTTGATGTCGACGTCGGCTCGTTTAAGGGCCTTGGCGGCAGTCAACCCGCCGAACCCCGAGCCGATGATGACTACTTTGTGCCGGTCAGACGGGGTAGCTCCGGGGTGGCTCATCAGCTGTTGCTCCTCGAACGGCTTCACGTTCACTACAGCGTCTACCGTAGTCGCCCACATCCCGTCGGGAACGGACAACTAGGTGAGATTTGCCACGTAAAAGCGTGTTTAACCGTCCAGGAGCGGCTTCAGCGCCTCGCCGAGGGCGGCGATCACGCCCGGCCGGTATCCCTGCACGTTCGTCGGCATGTTGATGACCACGCCGTCAATCCCCGCGTCGAGCACGTTGGTCTTGATCTGCTCGGCGATCTGCTCGGCGCTGCCGACGACCATGCGGCCCTTCATGGCGTCCGGGATGACGTCGGCGGTGACGCTGTCGTCCACCATCGCGGTTACCAGCATGCTGGTCTCCAACGAGGCCGGATCGCGACCGATCTCCTCGCAGACCCGGTTCTTCACCGCCACCTTGTCCGCCAACTTGTCGAAGGTGGTGATGACGTTGAGGTGGTCGAACTGCCGCGCCGCGAGCGGGATCGTCTTCTTCTCGCCGCTGCCGCCGATCATGAGCGGAATGTGTTCGCGGAAGCGGGGATTCGCCATCGCCTCCTGCGTGCGGTAGTACTTGCCCGTGACAGTCGGCCGCTCGCCCTTGATCATCGGCACGATGATCTCGAGCGCCTCATAGAGCTTGTTGAACCGGTCGGTGAACGAACCGAACTCATAGCCGAGTTGGTCGTGTTCGAGCTCGAACCAGCCGGTGCCGATGCCCAGGATCGCCCGGCCATGACTCATCACGTCCAATGTGGTTATCGCCTTGGCCAACAGGGTCGGGTTGCGATAGGTGTTACCGGTTACCAGGGTGCCCAGCTGAACCCGCTCGGTCGCGGTCGCCAGTCCGCCGAGCGCGGTGTAGGCCTCCAGCATCGGCTGGTCGGGGGTTCCTAGCGCGGGCAGCTGATAGAAGTGATCCATCACGAAGACGGCGTCGAAGCCGTTCGCGTCGGCTTCCTGCGCCTGTGCGATGACGGTGGGGTACAGCTCGGCCACCCCGGTGCCATAGGAAAAGTTGGGAATCTGGAGTCCGAGTTTGATGGTCACGCCTTCACGTAACCACAACTAAGCGGGGCGGTCAGCCCGCTTTAGCTTCGGGCGTACGCGGGAATCTCAGCTACAGGTGAGCGAGCGCGCCGTTGCTGACGTGCATGGTCTGCCCGGTGATGTGGCGCGCGGCGGGCGTGCTCAGAAATAAGGCAAGCCGTGCGATCTCGGCGGCCGCCGGCGCCGAGCTGCCGAGGCCGGCGTAGCCCTCCTGTGCGCTGCGGCCGGATGCCACCGCGTTGACGGTGATGCCGCGGATGCCGAAGTGGGTGGCCTGGCCCTCGGTCCAGTTCGAAACCGCCGCCTTGATCGCGGCGTCGGCACCGCCCTCGCGGGGGTTCTCGGGGACGACGCTGATGATCGAGCCGCCCGAGCGCAGGTGGTCGCCGACGACCTGGACGGTCAGCACCGTCGAAAGCATTGTCGCGTCGAGCGAATTGCGCCATGCCGCGGCATGGTCGGCCAGCGAGTAGGTGCGCGGATCGCCCGTCTGCCACCGCGGGGCGGGCACGCTGACGATGGTGTCCAGGTGATGCGGGAACAGCGGGCGGGCCTCTTCGAGGCTGGCCGGATCGGTGTTGTCGCACACGATTGCATCGACGTCGAGTTCCTTGGCGGCCACCTCGAGGTCGTCGCGACGGGCGCCCGTGATCACCACTCGGTGGCCCGCATCGCGGAAGCTCTCCGCAATTGTCCCGCCAAGATCCGTATCACCACCGGTGACCAGCACCTCCATCGCCATGACCTCCTGATTAGCCGGGATCTTCGCCGCCCTGGCGACGATCCGCCGACGATGTTACTGGACGGTAGCTATTCGGCGAAACTCGACGCGCATATCGGTTGCACCGCGTTCTCCACCTGTGATGCTTTGGTGACCTAGGGTTTGGGACGTGACGAAAAGTCGCGCGCTTACCTTGGTCTTTTCCCTGCTCCCGTGGCTGGGCCGGTGGCATGCGGGACGGACGACGAGCCAGTCAGCGACGCTCTCGCCGCCGAAGACAAAGTGGCCACCGTGAACACCTATCCGATCGCAGTACTCAAGAAGGTGCTGTCCGACGCAGGTTTCGCCAAGCCTTGACGCCTAGCTTTCTTGCTCCTCGCGTGCGCTCCGGGCCCGCGCTGCCACGCTGGATCTACCTCCCCGCCGCGGTCGGGGCGCTGTTCGTGGTGCTACCCCTCATCGCGGTCCTCACGAAGGTGGACTGGCCACAATTTTTAGCTCTGATCACCAGCGAATCCTCCCGCGCTGCACTGGTATTGAGCCTCAAGACCGCCACAGCGAGCACCCTGCTGTGCGTGATGTTCGGCGTTCCGATGGCGCTGGTGCTGGCCCGCAACGACGGGCGCGTGGTCCAACTGATCCGGCCGTTGCTGCTGTTACCGCTAGTGCTACCCCCTGTGGTGGGCGGCATCGCGCTGTTGTACGCCTTCGGTCGGCTGGGGTTGATCGGCCAGTACCTCGACGCCGCGGGCATCCGGATCGCGTTCACCACAACGGCGGTGGTGCTCGCGCAAACCTTCGTGTCCCTGCCGTTTCTGGTAATCGCCCTCGAGGGTGCGGCACGCACATCCGGCCGTGACTACGACGTGGTTGCGGCGACGCTCGGCGCAAAGCCCACCACCGTGTGGTGGCGGGTGTCGCTGCCTCTGCTGGCGCCCGGCCTGGTCTCAGGTGCGGTGTTGGCGTTCGCACGCTCACTGGGCGAGTTCGGTGCGACGCTGACGTTCGCGGGCTCACGCGAGGGCGTGACACGGACACTGCCACTCGAGATCTACCTGCAGCGCGAAACCGACGCCGACGCAGCGGTTGCCCTTTCGGTGTTGCTGGTTGCCGTCGCCGCGGTCGTTGTGCTCGCGCTGGGCGCCAGAAGACTGCGATCGGGTTCGGCGGTGGCAGGGAGCGCAACGTGACCGATGTGTACCTGCGGGCGGTCGTCACCAACCGCGCCGTTGACATCGAATTCGCAATCGCCGCAGGCGAAGTGCTGGCGATCCTCGGCCCCAACGGCGCGGGCAAGTCCACGGCGCTGCACGTGATCGCCGGGCTCCTGCGACCCGACACGGGAACGGTACGGCTCGGTGACCGCCTGCTGACCGACGTCAAAACCGGTGTCTTCGTGCCGACACACGCTCGCCGGGTAGGCCTGCTACTGCAGGACGCGCTGTTGTTTCCGCACCTGAGCGTCGCGGCCAATGTGGCGTTCGCGCCGCGCAGCGGACATCGCAAGCGCACACGCCGGGAGGCCCGCGCCGTTGCCGAGCACTGGCTGGCTCAGGTCGACGCCGCCGGGTTCGCCGACCGTATGCCGCGGCAGTTGTCCGGCGGCCAGGCCCAGCGCGTGGCGCTGGCACGCGCTCTGGCGGCAGATCCTGACGTGTTGCTGCTCGACGAACCGCTCGCCGGTCTGGACGTCTCAGCTGCCGCCGCGATGCGAAAGCTGTTGCGCAACACGTTGAGTCGCGATGGCCGGTCTGCAGTGTTGATCACACACGACATCCTGGACGTGCTGACCCTGGCCGACCGGGTCCTCGTCCTGGAGGCCGGCCGGGTGGTTGAAACCGGTTCGGCGGCATCGGTATTGGCCGCACCGCGCAGCCATTTCGGTGCGCGGTTCGCCGGGGTCAACCTCGTCAGTGGTACGGCGGGCCCGGTAGGGGCGCTGAACACCGAGTGGGGCACGACGTGGCATGGCAACCCCGCGTCCGATGTCATGGTGGGCCACCCCGCCGTCGCGGTGTTCCCGCCCTCCGCTGTAGCGGTCTACCGCGACAAACCACACGGCAGCCCGAGGAACACGGTCGAGGTCGTGGTGGCCGAGGTGGACAGCAGGGGACCGGCCCTTCGCGTGCGCGCCGACGAGCAACCCGACGGCGCGCCAGGTCTGGCCGCCGACATCACAATGGAGTCCGCAGCCGAGTTGCGGGTAGCGCCGGGGGAGCGCGTTTACTTTTCGGTCAAGGCGCAGGAGATCACTGTTCACCCCGCTCGGTAACGGTGGGTGCTCGCGCGTCGATCAAATGAACGCACCTCGTGTCAACCGCGCGAGGACCTTCCTGTGCCAGCAATTTTCGGTGGTGGCGCTAGCTCGGCTTATAAGACTGCCAGCAATGTCACAGTTACGCACTTCTTAACCGCCCCACACTTGCGTCACGACAGCAACACGGTAGTTTCATCTGCATGCATGAGCCGGCCGCCAATCCTGAACACCGCAAACGCCGCGCGAACACGCTGGCGATGGCCACGCTGACGGGCGCCACAGTGGTGGCTCTCACGCTGCCGGCGGTGGCCCACGCCGAACCGGCGCCGTCGCCGTCGCCCGCCCCGCCGCCGCCCTCGGGTAATACGTTCGTTCAGGGGCCGCCGGCCGACCCGAACGCGCCACCACCGCCGGCCGACCCGAACGCGCCACCACCGCCGGCCGACCCGAATGCGCCGGCACCACCGCCGGCCGATGCGCCGAACGCCGCCACCCGACCGCCTCCAGCCGATCCCGAACGCGCCACCACCGCCTGCCGCGGCCGACGCGAATGCGCCCGCTCCACCGCCCGCGCCCGAGCCCGGCCGCGTCGACAATGCCGCGGGGGGCTTCAGCTATGTGGTGCCTGCGGGCTGGAAGGTGTCCGACGCCACCCAGCTGTCGTACGGCCAGGCCCTGCTGACCAAGGCATTGCCTGAGGGAACGCCGCCGCCTCTACCGGGACAGCCGGCTGCGCAGCCGCCCAGTGACACCAGCGTTCTACTCGGCAGGCTCGACATGAAGCTGTTTGCAGGCGCCGAGGCCGACAATGCCAAGGCCGCCACCCGGCTCGCCTCCGATATGGGCGAGTTCTTCATGCCGTTCCCGGGCACTCGGATCAACCAGGAGAACGGGAAGCTCGCCGCAGGCGACATGCCGGGCGCCTTCTCCGCCTACGACGTGAAGTTCACCGACACGAACAAGCCGAACGGTCAGATCTGGGCCGGGGTGGTCGGCAACGCGACCCCGACTGTGGCACCCGGCCAGCCTTTGACACCGCGCGGCCAGCGCAATGAGCGGTGGTTCGTGGTCTGGCTCGGTACTACGAACAATCCCGTCGACAAGGGCGCAGCCACGGCGCTCGCCAATTCCATCCGGCCGTGGGCTCCGCCGCCGCCACCGCCGCCTCCGGACGCCAATGCAGCGCCGCCGCCAGCGGATCCCAATGCGCCGCCGCCAGATCCGAATGCACCGCCTGCGCCGGCCAACGCGCCGGGGCGTCCGCCGGTCGGCGTCGGCGTCCCCGTCGACCCGGCCACTGCGCCGGGGATGATGCCCGCGGGCTGACGACAAGGCGGAACGGCCGACCCACACAGGGTCGGCCGTTCCGTGTACCCAGGCCGTTTGATCTTGTTCGTGTCCAATTCGACCGTTGAATCGTTACGCTGCGGGCGTATACCGGAATTGGTCCAGCCGCGCCCCTTGCCGAACGGAGAACGCTCATGGGAACCATCATCGGCACCATCATCTTCGGAGCCGTGATTGGCGTGCTCGCTCGTCTCGTGATACCGGGTAAGCAAGCGGTCGGGTGGATTGTCACCATTCTGCTCGGTATCGCGGGTGCCCTGATCGGTTATTGGCTCTGGGGCATGCTCGCAGGCGAAGGCAACGCGAACACCGGTGGAATCGACTGGATTCGTTGGCTAATCAGTATCGCGGCTGCCGTCGTGCTGACTCTCGGGTATACCGCCGCCACCCGAAAGCGTTAGGCATGACGGCAACGCTGCCGAGTACCTAACGTTTTCGCCGCCCACCCCTGTCAGCTGGTTGTCCGTCGTGGTGCTCTCGATTTCGAGCCGATACGACGGCCGGTATGCCATTCGCGTCATCATGGGGCGATGACCGCAGACACGTCGATGAGCGCGTGGCAGGTCCGCCAGCCCGGCCCGATGAGCACGCGTCCGCTGGAACGGGTCACCGCGCGCGTCCCGTCACCCGGGCCGGGCGAGCTTCTCGTCGCCGTGCAGGCCTGCGGTGTGTGCCGCACGGATCTGCACGTTGCGGAGGGCGACCTTCCCGTTCACCGGCGCCACGTCATCCCCGGGCACGAAGTGGTCGCCGAAGTCGTTGCGCTCGGCCCGGATACGGACGGGGAGTTCAGCGTCGGCGACCGCGTCGGAATCGCATGGCTTCGGCACACGTGCGGAGAGTGCAAATTCTGCAAGCGCGGCCAGGAGAACCTGTGCCCGCAATCGCGCTACACCGGCTGGGACGCCGACGGTGGATATGCCGAATTCGCAACGGTGCCAGCCGCTTTCGCTCATCCGCTACCGACTGGGTACTCCGACAACGAACTGGCCCCGCTGTTGTGCGCGGGCATCATCGGCTACCGCTCCCTTTTGCGCGCCGACCTGCCTGCCGGTGGGCGGCTGGGAATTTACGGCTTCGGCGGCAGCGCACACATCACCGCCCAGGTTGCCTTGGCGCAGGGCGCCGAGGTGCACGTGATGACGCGAGGCGCGGCCGCACGCGAATTGGCGGCCGCGCTCGGGGCGGCCTCGGTGCAGGGGGCCGACGAACCCCCACCGGTGAAGCTGGATTCCGCCATCCTGTTCGCACCCGTGGGCGAACTCGTATTGCCGGCTCTCGAGGCGCTCGACCGTGGCGGCACGCTTGCCATCGCGGGTATCTACCTCAGCGACATCCCGGAGCTGAACTACAACCGGCATCTGTTTTTTGAGCGCCAGGTGCGCTCGGTGACTTCGAACACCCGCAACGACGCCCGCGAGTTTCTCGGGTTCGCGGGCCGCCATCGCATCACCGTCACGGCGCGGGAGTATCCGCTCGACCGCGCCGATGATGCGCTGACCGACCTCGGCTCCGGACGGATTTCGGGCGCGGCAGTACTGCGGGTGTAGCTCGGTCAGAGAGCAGCGAGCGCCGCACCGAGCCGACCGTCGAGGTCGCCACGGCCGTAGCGGTACATCGGTCCCGCTCCGTCGGCGAGCAATAGACGCAGTCGCGCAACCCCTCGCGGGGTCACCGGCCGCGGCGAGTGCAACCGCAACGTGATTTGGTCGATCCGGTCCTCCGCGGCGGTGATGTTCGGCACGTGCAACGGCACGCGCGACAACACCGCCACGTCCCGATTGCGGGCACCGTCGAGCGAGCGGCGCAGGGAGCGGGCGATGGCCTCGCGCTCGTCGGTCGTCGTCAACCGCGCCGCATGCACGGCCAGCGCACTGCCTGCGGGAGCGGGGACACCCACCGCGAGCATCCGGTCGAACCTGCCCGCGAACACCCGCGCCATAACGCGGGCACTGAAGGAGGGACGGGGCGCCTCGCCGCGCCGTATCGCCTCTTGTATCTGGGCCGCTGAAAGGAAGCCGATCGGAATTCTGTTCTCGCTCATGGTCCTAAATCCCTTTTTACACCGAGAATCGCTTCAAACGTGTGACTATCAAAAACGCTACACCGGTCATGCATGACTAGTCAAATTGATTTACCGGTCACGCAGTTCTACACTGTTCACATGTCGTCTCACACGTCGCATTGGCTGGGCGACGCCGAGTCCAAGCCAGCGCCCGATCCGTTGAACCGCGTTCAGGCGCTGGTCAACACCGTTGAGCTGCCCGATGGCCCGGACCGACTGGCCGACGCCACCGATGCCCGGCCCTGGCTGGTGGCCAGTGGCCTGCTCGGTTCCGACTCCAAACTGCGACCCGGCGACCTGGCACTCCTCCGCGGCATGCGGGAGGGACTGCGCGCGATGCTGGTGCACAACGCGGGCGGACCGCCGCCGTCGGCCGATGCGTTCGCACCGCTGCGCGAAGTCACCGCGCACAGCACGGCGCGTGCGGATGTCGATGAGCGCGGCGAGATCATGCTGTCGGCCTCCGGGGACTCGGCGCGTGGCCGGCTCATCGAGCTGCTGCTGATCGTCCGAGATGCCCAGCGCGACGGCACATGGGCGCGGCTGAAGGCGTGCGGTAACGACGAATGTCAGTGGGCGTTCTACGACCGGTCCCGCAACCACGGCGGCACCTGGTGTGAGATGTCGTCGTGCGGAAACAAACTCAAGAACCGCGAGTTTCGTGCGCGGAGGCGCAGCGCACAGTCAAGTTGACAGATGCCACACCAGGGCGGCCGTCAGCGCGCCGAGCCCGTTCAACGACCAGTGCAGCGCGATCGGCGCGAGCAGGCTGCCGCTGCGGCGCCGTAGCCACGTGAAGACGAAGCCGGCCACTGCTGTCGCCGCCACGGCCAGCACCACCCCGGCCAACGTGCCGAGCAGGCCGCCGCCGAAGATCCGGGTGAATCCCACGTTGCTGCTGGTGAGGCCCAGCGACGTGGCGATATGCCAGAGGCCGAACAGCAGCGAGCCCGCCGCAGCGACGCCCCTGAACCCCCATGCCCGGTTCAGCGCGCCGTGCAGCACACCACGGAATGCAAGCTCCTCGGGGATCACAGTCTGCAGCGGGATGATGACCATGGACGCGATCAACGCGCCGGAGACAGTGGCGTAGTCGTTGTTCATGAACATCGGCCGCGTCCACGGCAGCACCGCGCCGATCGCGATGACCGTCATGACGACAGCCACCGCAGCCAACGCGTAGCCCACGCCCGACTTCCAGTGCTCGCTGGACAGGCCGAGTTCGGCCCAGTCAAGGCCACGCGACCGCACCAGGATCAGCAGCCCGATAGCGGCAGCGGGGACCGTCGCAACGCTGGCCCACGGCGTCGTGAAGTGGGCGACGAGGTTGGTGATCGCCAGCACCACAACGACCACCGCGACATCGCTGTACGTGCGGAAATCGTGCAGCGCGGAGAGCTGCCCGACCAGCGGATGGGGGTGCGGGCCCACCGCGGCGAGCTCGGACATACAGCCGATTCTACCTGCGGCGGCCACTCACGACGGCTCGCCGACCGGCCGCTACGCACTACCCTGTCGGTCGTGCTGCTGTCGGAACTGCGCGTGCTCGACCTGTGTGACGGCGACGCCGACGCCGTGACCCGGCTTTTCGCCGATCTTGGCGCCGACGTGCTGAAGGTCGAGCCCCCCGGCGGCAGCGCAGGCCGGTCACGGCTGCCCAGCGTGGCCGGCGCCAGTGTGCCGTTCGCGTTGAACAACGCCAACAAGCGCAGCTGCGTACTCGATCCCGCCGACACAAGGGATCGCGACCGCCTCATCGAGCTGGCTGCCGGCGCCGACATCGTGGTCGACAGCGGCAGTCCCGGTCGCGCCGAGGCGTTCGGCACCTCGTGCGCGCAGCTGTCGGGGCGGTATCCGCATCTGGTCACGATGTCGGTCACCGATTTCGGCCTCGACGGCCCTCGGGCGTCCTGGTCCGCCACCGATCCGGTGCTATACGCCCTTTCGACGGCGCTGTCCCGGTCAGGTCCGACGACGGGGCGTCCTGTGCTGCCGCCCAACGGCATCGCCTCGGCCACCGCGGCGGTTCAGGCGGCGTGGGCAGCCCTGGTCGCCTACTACCACCGGCTGCGTTACGGCACCGGTGATCACGTCGACTTCTCCCGCTTCGAAGCCGTGGTGCAGTCGCTTGATCCACCGTTCGGCGCCGAGGGACAGGCGGCGGTCGGCCTCAAGCACTCCCGCGAGCTGTGGCGGGGCAGACCCCGTAATCAGCAGATCTATCCGATCTTCCCGTGTCGCGACGGTCACGTCAGGATCTGCCTGCTGTCACCACGACAATGGCGGGGCATGCGGTCGTGGTTGGGCGAGCCCGACCAATTCCAGGATCCGAAGTTCGACACGATCGCCGCGCGCTACGCCGCGTCGCGTGAGCTCAACGTGTTGATCGCCGAGTTGATGGCACCGCAGACGATGGACGAACTGGTGGTGGCGGGACAGTCCCGTGGCGTGCCGATCGCCGCGGTCTTGAACCCGGCGGAAACGCTGATGTCCGAACACTTACGGTCGGTCGGGGCGCTGACCCAGGCGCCGATCGCCCCCGGTGTGGACGTCACGGTGCCGGTCGGCGCATTCGTCGTCGACGGGCACCGCTGCGGCTACCATCGACCGGCACCATCAGCGGGCGGAGACGAAGCCGCATGGCGCACAACGCGATCCGAACGCCCGACCATGCCGGCTGCACCCGTCGCAAGCCGTCCCTTCGACGGTTTGCGGATCCTCGATCTCGGCGTGATCGTCGCGGGCGGCGAGCTCGGCCGCCTCTTCGCCGATCTCGGCGCCGAGGTCATCAAGATCGAGAGCGCCACATATCCGGACGGTCTGCGGCAAACTCCACCGGGGCAGACGATGAGCCGCTCGTGGGCACTGACCCACCGCAATGAGTACGGCCTCGGCCTCGACCTGCGCAGCCCGAAGGGCGCCGACATCTTCTCGCGACTGGTCGCGAGCGCTGACGCCGTGTTCGCCAATTTCAAACCCGGAACCCTTGCCTCCCTTGGCTTTACATATGAGAAGCTGCGCGATCTGAATCCCGCGATCGTGCTGGCGGAAAGCAGTGCGTTCGGCGCGTCGGGGCCGTGGAGCAAGCGAATGGGGTACGGCCCCCTGGTTCGCGCCACCACCGGCGTCACCAAGCTGTGGACCTCCGATGAGGAGGCCGGCTTCTATGACGCCACGACGATATTTCCCGACCACGTCGCCGCACGCATCGTCGCGATCGCGGCGCTCGCCTCACTGATCAGCCGTGAGAACGCCGGAACCGGTGCGCATGTCCACATCTCGCAAGCTGAGGCAGCTGTGGACCAGCTTGCTGTGAGTTACGTGACGGATGCAGCAAGGACCGCGAAAAAGCCCGTCCGCGACGACCCCACCTTGCACGGGGTGTACCCCTGCGCGGCGGAGGACGAATGGTGCGTGATCTCGCTGCGGACCGCATCTGACCGAAAGGCCTTGGCCAACGCCATGCGCACACCGGAACTGCCCAAAGACCGTGGCGCTTTCGTCGAAGCGGTGTCGGCGTGGACGTCGCGGATGGATAAGGACTCCGTCGCAGAGCTGCTTCAACGGGCGGGCGTGCCGGCCGCGCCGATGAACCGTGCGGTCGACGTACTGGCCGATCCCGTTCTGCTGCATAGGAACTCGTTCACCGAAATGGTGCATCCGCTGTTCGACCAGCCGATACCAACCGAGACCGCTCCGGCGCGGTTCAGCCATATTCCGCGGGCGGACCTGCGGCCTGCCCCGATGCCGGGTGAGCACACGCGCGAGATCTGCCAGAAGCTGCTTTGCCTCGACACCGACGAGATCGACCGGTTGATCGCCGATGGCGTGCTGTTCACGTCGGCAGAACCCGACGACACACCGAGGACGCGATCATGACAGCGCCGAGAACGCCGGTACTGGTTGGCTACGGACAGGTCAACCAGCTCGACGAGAACCCCGGAACCGAACCGATCGACCTGATGGCGGTGGCGGCGCGCGCGGCGGCCGACCCCCGCGTCCTGCAGGCCGTCGACTCCGTGCGCATCGTCAACATCCTCTCCTGGCGCTACCGCGACCCCGGCCTCCTGCTCGCACAGCGCATCAACGCCGGCGAGGCAACCACCCGCTACACGGGCGTCGGCGGAAGCGTGCCGCAGACATTGGTCAATAAGGCGTGCCTTGACATCCAGGACGGCCGAGCCGATCTTGTTCTGATCGCGGGCGCTGAAACATTTCGTACCCGAACGCGATTGCGTAACCGCGGGCTGAAGCCGGACTGGACGAGTCAAGACGAGTCGGTGCCTTTCGCCGAGGGCGCCAACGAAAATCTGCCGATGGTGGGGCCTGCGGAACTTCGCATCAAACTGGACCGGCCCGCCCATGTGTACCCGCTGTTCGAGCAGGCGCTGCGGATCAAGGCGGGGGAGTCACCGGACGAGCACCGCAGGCGAATCGGTGAACTGTGGTCGCGGTTCAGCGAGGTGGCACAGGACAATCCATACGCATGGAGCCGCACGTCGCTTACCGCGGAGCAGATCTGGCGACCCGATGAGGACAACCGGATGATCAGCTGGCCCTACACCAAGCTGATGAACTCCAACAACATGGTCGATCAGGGCGCCGCGATCATCCTCGCGGCAGCGGAGAAGGCGACGCATCTGCAGATCCCCACCGAGCGCTGGGTCTTCCCCCACGCAGGCACCGATTCGCACGACACCTACGTCGTCGGCGAACGCCGCGAGCTCAGCGAGTCGCCCGCTATCCGGATCGGCGGTCGGCGGGTGCTCGAACTGGCCGATGCAGGCATCGACGACATCGACTTGGTCGATGTGTACTCATGCTTCCCGTCGGCGGTCCAGGTGGCCGCCGCCGAGCTGGGGCTGCCACTCGCCGATGCGGACCGACCGCTGACCGTGACGGGTGGGCTGACGTTCGCGGGCGGCCCGTGGAACAACTACGTCACCCATTCGATCGCGACGATGGCCGAGCGGCTGGCAGGCAATCCCGGCCGGCGCGGCCTGATCACCGCCAACGGCGGCTATCTCACCAAGCACAGCTTCGGGGTATACGGCTCTGAGCCACCCCAGCACGAATTCCGTTGGGAAGACGTCCAATCCGGTGTCGACGCCGAACCTACCAGGAAGGCCGAGGTGGAGTGGTCCGGCGTCGGCGCCGTCGAGGCGTGGACGACGCCGTTCGACCGCAACGGGTCGGCGGAGAAGGCGTTCGTGGCGGTCCGCACCCCCGAGGACTCGCGAACCCTTGCCGTGATCACCGACGCCGCAGAGGCGGAGGCAACCGTACGCGAGGACATCGCGGGGGCGAAGGTAACGGTGCATCCCGACGGCACCGCCAACCTCAAATAAGCGATCCCAACGGCTGTTTCGGGTCGGCGAGCTTGGCAGCGTCAACCGGAGACCGCGACCGGATCAGCGCCTTGACGTCATCGAGCACGTCCCAGACATTGACGTTCATCCCGGCCAACACCCGGTTGTCACCGTCGAGCCAGAAGGCGACGAACTCACGGCCGTCGAGGTCACCGCGGAATACGACGCGCGCGTATTCGGGTGCGTATCCGACGTACTCCATGCCGAGGTCGTATTGATCCGTGAAAAAGTAGGGCAGTTCGGCGTATTCGGTCGGCTTGCCCAACATGCCTGCGACGGCGACTGCAGGCTGCTTGAGCGCGTTGGCCCAGTGTTCGGTGCGGATCCGCGTGCCGAATAACGGATGCTCTGCCGAGGCGATGTCGCCGACCGCGAAGATGTCGGGATCGCTGGTGCGCAGCGATGAGTCCACGAGGACGCCACCGTCGGACCCCATGGACAGGCCGGCCGCTTCGGCGAGCGCCGTATTCGGCGCCGCGCCGACGGCGACCAGGACGGCGTCGGCGGCGACGGTGGACCCGTCACCGAGACGCAGGCCGGTCGCCGCACCGTCAGCAGTGGTGATCTCTTCGACGCGTGTCCCGAGTCGCAGATCGACACCGTGATCGCGGTGCAGCTTCGCGAATACCTCGGCGACCTCGCGGCCGAGCGCACCGAGCAGCGGCAGCTCGGCGACCTCCACCACCGTCACCTCGGCCCCGCGCTGGCGGGCGTCGGCGGCCACCTCCAGACCGATCCAGCCACCGCCGACGATGGCCAGAGTCGACCCCTTCGTGACAGCGGCGTCGAGGGCGTCGGAGTCGTCGACGGTGCGCAGGTAGTGCACACCATCGGCATCGGCGCCGGGAATCGGCGGCCGACGTGAGGACGATCCGGTGGCCAGCAGCACCTTGTCGTACGGCAGCGTGCTCCCGTCGGGCAATCCGACGAGGTGCGCTTGCGGGTCGACCGACGACACCGTGGTGCCGAGCCGTAGCTCGACGCGATGGTCGCGGTACCAGGCGGCTGGCTGGGCGGTGAACTCTGCCAGCTTCTTCTTCCCGGCCAGGTATTCCTTCGACAGCGGAGGGCGCTCATAGGGCAGGTGTTCCTCGGCGGCGAACAACACGACTTCACCGGCAAAGTCTTTGTCGCGCAACGCTTCAGCCGCCTTGGCCCCGGCCAGCCCGCCGCCGACGATTGCGAAGGTTTCCGATTTCGACGACATGATACGACGCTACGCCGCTATGGCGCGGCGAGCGGTACTTCGGTGTACTGCGGCACGAACCCGTCCGCGCTGAACGTGAAGCCGGCGCCACTGTCCTCGCTGAGGCACGACACCCCGGATGCCTCTTGGATGTTGCATCGGAACCTGGCGACGATCAGCGTCCTGTTGAACGGCAAGACCTTGGCGGGTTCGGGCGGCGTCAACGCTGCGCGATCCAGGGCGGCGAAGTGGGCGTCGCCCTGGGGTTCGATGACGAGCGCGTTCGGCGGCGTTTCCTCACCCGCGGCGTCGGGCACCGTGTCCGGAGTACCGGCAATGCTCAGCGAGCCACCGGCGGCCCGGCAGCCTGCCATCACTCGGGGCAGTATCGCGCATCGCCAGCGGCCGCTCGGCGTGGCGAAGTAATACGCCGCAGGTCCGTCCGAATCCTCGACGAAATTGAAGGCGTTGGCCAAGTGCGTTGGGTTGGTGGGGGGTAGCGCGGGCGCGGCTGACGTGGTCGTCGCCGTGACGGACTCCCACTCTCCGGTGTTGACGACCCTTCCGGCCCCACAGCCGGTTACCGCCAGAAGTGCCGCCGAGGTCAGAGTTATGGCACGCATATCGGTCAACAGCGTGCCGGAACCCCAATTCGGGGCGTCAACCGGGTGCCACCAGTTCCCGCATCCTGCGCGCGTTGCGCACGGCGTGGCCGCCGAGGTCATTGTTGAAATACACGTCGACCCGCTTGCCCTCGCCATGCCACGCCAGCACACGGTCGGCCCATTCGCGCAGCGCGTCCTCGGAGTACGAGCCGGTGTACAGCGACGCAGGCTCGGGCCCGTGCATCCGGATGTAGACCAGGTCGCTGGTGGCTCGTGGGACACAGGGCAACCCCGCGCCGCTCATCACGACGTACGCGGCGCCATGCCGTTCCAGCAGCGAGAACACCGCGGGGTCGTTCCACGATGCATGACGCAACTCCATCGCCACCGGTATCGATGCGGGCATCAGGCCCAGGAAATGGTCCAGCCGCGCGTCGTCTCGTTCCATCGCGGGATGCAGTTGGACAAGCAACGCCTCCGCCCGATCGCCGAGCCCCGTCCAGCAGCGTTCGAAGCGCTCGACCCACGGCTCCGGCGACTTAAGCCGACGGAAGTGGCTCAGCCCGCGATGCGCCTTGACCGCCATGGTGAAGCCGTCCGGTAGCCGCTGTCGCCAACCGCTGAACGCGGCGTCGCGCGGCCACCGGTAGAAGCTGGCGTTGAGTTCGACGGTGTCGAACTCGTCGACGTAACGGGCGAGCCGCTTCGACACCGGCAGCCCCGCGGGATACAGCACGTCGGTCCAGTGGTCGTAGGACCACCCCGAGGTGCCGATCCGGATCATTCGCGGTGGCTTACCCGTCGCAAGGGCGCGGAAACGTCGCCGTCACTTCGGCGGCAGGGATTTGGCGTAGTCGACGCCGCAAGTGACCCAGGACTGGAGCTGGCGTTTCGTTTTGACGCCCCCGGCCGAGACACGCAGCCATCCGCGGGTCTCACGGCCCGCCATCACCATGGGTTCGACGTGTTCACGGGCGAGCAGCTTCTCAGTCTCATCCGGAGGCACCCGAACCATCAGACCGCCGCGGCCGCTCACGGCCACCGACATATTGCCGTTGATCAGAAACGCCAACCCGCCGAACATCCGCTTCTCCTCCACGCCCTTCTGTGCGCCGAGCAGTTCGCGGATGCGGTGGGCCAGGTCCTCGTCGTAGGCCATGCGACGACGGTATCGCTGCGTGCCGACACCCGCGACGGCTCAGGCGGCGGTGGTCGCCACCGATTCGACCGGTTCCAGCGCTTGCGCGACGATGTCGGCGACATCGGTCATCGGCCGCACCTCGAGCGCCTCGAGCACCTCGACCGGGACGTCGTCCAGGTCGGGCTCGTTGCGCTGCGGGATGAAAACCGTTGACAGGCCCGCGCGTTGCGCGGCCAGCAGCTTCTGCTTGACCCCGCCGATGGGCAGCACCCGACCGTTGAGCGTCACCTCGCCGGTCATGCCGACGTCGGACCGGACCTGGCGGCCGGTGGCCATCGACACCAGAGCGGTGACCATCGTGACACCCGCAGACGGGCCGTCCTTGGGCACCGCGCCGGCGGGCACGTGCACGTGGATCTTGCGATCCAGCGCGGCCAGGTCGACGCCGAGCTGCTCGGCATGCGAGCGGACGTAGGACAGCGCGATCTGCGCCGACTCCTTCATCACGTCACCGAGCTGGCCGGTCAGCTGAAGGCTCGACTCGCCCTCGGTCGACCCGGCTTCGATGTAGAGCACATCGCCGCCGAGGCCGGTAACCGCAAGACCGGTGGCAACGCCCGGCACCGCGGTGCGCTCCGCAGACTCGGGCGTGAACCGCGGACGGCCAAGGTAGCCAACGAGATCCGGCTCGTCGATGGTCAGCGCCGAAGCGTCCTCTGCCAGTTTCGTGGTCGCCTTGCGCAGCGCCTTGGCCAGCAGCCGCTCGAACTGCCGCACACCCGGCTCACGGGTGTAGTCCGCGGCAATCTTGCGCAGTGCGTCGTCGGTGACGGTGACCTCGTCCTCGGTCAGCGCCGCCCGCTCGCGCTGCCGCGGCAGCAGGAAGTCGCGGGCGATGGCGACCTTGTCGTCCTCGGTGTAGCCGTCGATCTGCACCAACTCCATCCGGTCGAGCAGCGCCGAGGGGATGTTCTCGATGACGTTCGCCGTCGCCAGGAACACCACATCGGACAGATCAAGATCCAGATCGAGATAGTGGTCGCGGAACGTGTGGTTCTGCGCCGGATCGAGCACCTCGAGCAGCGCGGCGCTCGGATCGCCGCGATAGTCGGAGCCGACCTTGTCGATCTCGTCGAGCAACACGACGGGGTTCATCGATCCCGCCTCGCCGATCGCGCGAACGATACGACCCGGCAGCGCACCGACATAGGTGCGCCGGTGTCCGCGGATCTCGGCCTCGTCGCGCACGCCGCCGAGGGCGACGCGAACGAACTTGCGGCCCAGGGCGCGCGCCACGCTCTCGCCGAGCGAGGTCTTGCCAACGCCGGGAGGACCGGCCAGCACCATCACCGCACCGGAGCCTCGACCGCCAACGACGGCCATACCCCGTTGGGCGCGACGGGCACGCACCGCCAGGTACTCCACGATGCGGTCCTTGACGTCCTCCAGCCCGTGGTGGTCGGCGTCAAGGATTTCCCTGGCGAGCGTCAAATCCGTCGAGTCCTCGGTGGTTACGTTCCACGGCAGGTCCAAAACGGTGTCCAGCCAGGTGCGGATCCAGCCGCCCTCGGGGCTCTGCTCGCTCGAGCGTTCCAGCTTGCCGACCTCGCGAAGGGCCGCCTCGCGAACCTTCTCGGGCAGATCGGCGGCCTCGATACGGCTCCGGTAGTCATCAGAAGACCCAGTCCCGTCGTCCGATTCGCCGAGTTCCTTGCGGATGGCGGCGAGTTGCTGGCGCAGCAGAAATTCCTTCTGCGTCTTCTCCATGCCGTCGCGGACGTCCTCGGCGATCTTGTCGTTGACCTCCACCTCGGCCAGGTGCTCGCTGGTCCAGTCGATCAGCGCACGCAGCCGCTCGGCGACATCGGGCGTCTCCAGCAGCTGGCGCTTCTGCACATCGGTCAGATACGACGCGTAGCCGGCCGTGTCGGCCAGTTGCGATGGGTCGGTCAGTTTGTTGACGAAGTCGATGATCTGCCACGCCTCGCGCCGCTGCAGCATCGCCAGCAGCAGCTTCTTGTACTCGGCGGCCAGCGCACGGGTCTCATCCGTCGGCTGCGGGTCTTCCACCTCGGTCACCTCGACCCACAGCGCCGCACCCGGCCCGGTCGTTCCGGTTCCGATGTGGGCCCGCCGCTCGCCGCGGATCACCGCGGCCGAGCCGCCGCTTCCGGCGACGCGTCCGACCTGGACGATCGAGGCGAGCACGCCGTAGGTGGGGTAGCGGTCGTCGAGCCGCGGGGCAATCAGCAGTTTCCCGCTCTCGCTGGCCTGCGCGGCGTCCACTGCAGTGCGGGCGACGTCGTCGAGCTCGATGGGAACCACCATCGTCGGCAGCACGATCGGCTCGCTGACAAACAGCACCGGCACTGCGATTGCTTCAGACATTCGTCCTCCAAAGTTCAGCCTGATGCGCTCAACCCTGAGATGCTCGACTTTGTTCCCGGCGCGCCGCCCCGGCAGGTCAGGACTGGACCGACAGCAGTGAGCCTGCCGCTGGGTAGCGACAGGCTCACTGGAGAGAGGTGCTGTTACGCGGAGGTGGGGGACGCGCCCAGCACCCGTTGGAGGTCGGGCTTCATCTGCTCGAGCTGCTGTCCCCAGTAGCCCCAACTATGAGTCCCGCTCGATGGGAAGTTGAACACCCCGTTCTGCCCACCCGCTGCGACGTAGTTGTCCCGGAAGGTCTCGTTGGTCCGCAACGTGAAGCCCTCCAAGAACTGCGCCGCCATCAGGTTGCCGCCCGAGTCGCCCGTGTCGAGATCCGCAGGCGTCCCATTGCCGCAATAGATCCAGATCCGGGTGTTGTTGGCGACCAGCTGATTGATGTTGACCATCGGGTCATTGCGCTTCCATGCGGGATCCGACGAAGGGCCCCACATGCTTTCGGCGTTGTAGCCGCCCGCGTCGTTCATCGCGAGACCGATCAGCATCGGCCACCAACCCTCGGACGGGTTGAGGAAGCCAGACAGCGAACCCGCATAGATGAACTTCTGCGGGTAGTAGATCGAGTAGGTCAGCGCCGTACTACCGCCCATCGAGATTCCGACCACGGCGTTGCCGTTCTGCGACACGCCCTGATTGGCCTCCAGGGAAGCAGGCAGTTCCTGCGTCAGGAAGGTCTCCCACTTATAGGTGTAGTCCTGACCGTTGCCCTTCGACGGCTGGTACCAGTCGGTGTAGAAGCTTGACTGGCCGCCCACCGGCATGACCGTCGACAGCCCGGAGCCGTAGTACCACTCGAACGCGGGCGTTTCGATGTCCCAGCCGTTGTAGTCGTCCTGTGCCCGCAGGCCGTCGAGCAGATACACCGCATGCGGGCCGCCGCCCTGGAACTGAATCTTGATGTTGCGGTTCATCGACGGCGAGAACACTTCCAGGTATTCGACCGGCAGACCCGGCCGGGAGAACGCCCCCGCGGTCGCCGACCCCCCGGCGAAGCCGATCATCGCTGGCAGGGCTGCCGCCACAAGGGCACTGGCCGCCAACCGGCGCATCCATGTGCTTCGGTTTTCTCGGAACCTCTCTAACCACTTCATAACGGCAACAAACCCACCTTTCCAATCGCTTGCCTCAAGCAATTGCCGTTGCTTTGCGTGCGCCAGTGAAACAGCCGTCACATGTGTCACACGGGTACCAACACGGAGTTCGGACATCGCGAATGGCTAACGATTGCGACTCGGCGCGGACTCGGTGCTCACGCAGGCCCTCTGACCAGGCAGTAGGGGGTTCTGCTAGCCGCTGAGCCCGGACATCAGGGTGACGTGCTTGGGCGTCAACTCCTCAAGGCGGGC
>CAVQRJ010000003.1:0-266252 GCA_963715215.1 uncultured Actinomycetota bacterium | reverse complement strand
GTCAGTTCGATCAGCGCGAGCGGCAGCTGCTCAACCAGCTCCTCTACGGTGTAGGCGTCGAAGCTGCGGGTGTCGTACCACCAGTCCAGCTGCACGAGGCCGTCGGCGTGATAAGCCCGAAGCTCGAGCGCGTGGCCCAGGCCCGGCTCCGTGCCGAGAGGAGAAGTAGATTTCCGATGGCGGCAGGGCGGCCAATTTCGGCGCGGTGGAGCCTGCTGAGAGGCTGCGGTGAACAGCGCCGAGCGTCTCCGTTGCGGTCGCGAGGCCCGCAGCCGTGCACGACACGGGGACCGGCACCGTGGCCTGCGACATCAATGGGCACGACACCCTCGCCGAGCGTTCGAGCAATCGCGAGCCCGAGAGCCGCGAGGAGAATCTCCTCGCCTGCCAAACCGAGATACCACTGCGCGCCGTCCAACTCGCCGGTCAGTGTGCTGTCCAGGGGCGCCGAGATCTTCGCGAGATCCGCTGCTTGCGGCGCGTCGGTGGTCTCGTGGTCGGCGATTCGAAGAGGGCTGCTGGCAAAGTCTGCAATCAACATGCGCAAATAGTAGCTGTGAGGTCCCAAGAATGGGAGATATCTCCCAAAAGTGTGACACCTACGTCAATAACAGCAACGTTTACCACGTTCCATTCGCACTGCCCATTCGGCGGAACAAGGTCTAAGGTAGAGCGGTGCCACGGACCGACGAGAACGGCAGACAACTGAAGGCGCGCACGACTATCTCCTTGACGGCGATGTCGACGCAAAGGAGATCTACGACGCGCTCAGAGTATCCAGCAGCACGTACTACCGCCGAATCAAGGAGGCTGACTACCCCGACGCCGAGGAGCTGCGACGGGTGGCCGACCGGTTGGCCTCAGTTACCCCGACCTGCAAGTCCGGTTCGGGCTGATGAGTCGCCAAGAAGTGGCGAGTTACATCGAGTCAACCGCGCCTGGCACCGTGGCGACGGCGCGGCAACGACGACAACCCGCCGCCCGACAAGCTCGTCTGAATGAAGCCACGCCAGGACGCTCCCCCGCTATAGCTCTAATTTGCTAGAACGAACCTAGCGCGAAGGCAAGAACCAATGGCCCTCGCAACACTCCTCGCGATGACGATCGCGTGCATCGGGTGGAGCTTATGGATCCGGCGCGTGACGTGGACATGCCGTTGGGAGGCGCCGCCACCCTCAACATCGCCCTGCAGGGTGCGGCGGTGCTGCTGATGTCGCCGCTGGGCGTCTGAGACCGTCTCCGGCCAAGCCGGCTGCACGCTCACCGGAAAGTGGAACGTCGAGGACTACATCGGCACGACTGCTACATCGTCGCGGCGTCGGCGATCGTCTACAACGCTCTGCGGCCGGCTCCCGACGACAACGCCATGCAGGATCGTTCAAGCAATACGTGGAGCGCCCGGCCACGCTGTGCATCCCGCTGTTGCTGGTGACGTTCTCGGTCGGAAACGGGGCCGCGTATCTACGACCGGACTTCTTCGACGGTCCCGACCGACTTCTGGCTGAGCGCCTACTGGCTGCTGCTGTGCGGCACCCTGATCTACCTGCTGGTGTACGGCTCGCGGGCATTGTTGATGCTGCGAAAAGACCCGCGGTCACGCAACGTATCGCCAACGTGTATCTCGCTTGCGTCGCTTCCGGAATCCTGGCGTGTGTCGTGCGAATCACGACCGCGTACATGACCGCCGATGCAGACGGTGGCAGGTGGCAACCTGGTGTGGTTCGTTCGCCTGCATGTGCGGCGCAGGATTCGCGCTCGCATCGGCTCACTCGTGGCGAACCAAGACGAGGTGGTTCTCCCGGGTCTGACGCCGCGCGCTTGCCCCGCCGCGGCAGAGCCGACAGAATAAAGCTGTCCAGCAGTGGACCCTCGCCGCGGTCGAAGAGGCCGAGTAACTCGAGACGAGAAAGGGACGCGTATGAGCGACCACACCTACCGCGTGATCGAGATCGTCGAGAGCTCCCCCGACAGTATCGACGACGCGATCCGTAACCGCCGTATCCCGTGCGGCGGAGACGATGCGCGACTCGACTGGTTCGAGGTGCAGTCCGTCGCGCGGAAGCCTCGACGACGGCGCGGTCGGACACTTCCAAGTGACGCTGAAGGTCGGCTTCCGGATGGAAGACGCGTAGTCGCTATCCCGCCACGTGCCGCGGTTCGGCGACGAACGGCGCCGAAGGCAGGCACCGGGCGGTATCCCCGGCTGCGGCCAGCGCTCGACGGATCAACGCCGCTGTCGCGACGAAGCCCGCCTGATCGACCACCACTAGCGGGTGTCAGCAGCCGGTTGTGTACGAACCCGAACGATATCCCGGTGTTCGGGTCCGCCCATCCGAGCGAGCCGCCGAGCCCCGCGTGACCGAAGCCCGGCATCAGGCCGGGTATCGGGATGGAGTGGTAACCGAGATGGAATGCCATGGGAAAGACGATGTTTCGGTCCGGCCCGCAGGTTCCGCTTGCCAACCAGGCGCGCCGTCAGCTCCGGCGAGAGGAACTGCTTGCCGTCGACCCAGCCGCCACACGCCAGAGGCGCGTACATCTTCGCCAGGCCACGCGCTGTCGCGGTTCCGTTGGCGGCGGGTATCTCGCCGTCGAGGAACGGGATGTCACCCTGCACCACCGAGACCATCTCCGGGAAATACAGCGCGCCAACGCCGGCCGACCACTCGAGCGCAGCCAGCTTCGGCACGATGCTGCCGAGCAGCGCATTTTTGATGGTGCCCTGCGGAATGATGATTTGCGCCACCTTGGTCGGCGCATCGAGGGGCGGGCGGCCCAGATGCAGGCCGTCGTTGCCGAGCGGTTCGGCCAACTCCTCGCGGATCAGATCGCGCATACCCTTGCCGGTGACCGCCCTGGCCAGACCCGACATCAGCCAGCCGTACGTCAGCGCGTGATAGGCACCCTTGCCGTAGAGAACGCGGTTCACCGACGCGGCCGCCAGCCGCTCCTCCATCTTGAGGTGATCCATCAGGTCGGCCTTGTTCGCGCCGTTGAGGTGAGAGAGCCCGGCGGTGTGCTGCATGACTTCGCGGACGGTGATCTTCGACTTGCCGTTGGCGCCGAACTGCGGCCAGTACTCGGCGACGGGCGCCTCGTAGTCGATCAGGCCTCGGTCGGCGAGGCGGTGTATGACAGTCGACGCCATGCCCTTGGTTGCCGAGAACACCATGGCACCGGTGTCGGCGGACCAGTGCGTCGATCCGCTGCGGTCGGACCAACCCGTCCAAACATCGACAACGGGCTCGCCGTTCAGGTACACCGACAGCGCCCCTCCGCCATAGCGGGTCCCGGAAACATCTGCTGAATGCCCGCACCGCACAGGTGAAATGCGGATCCGCCGCGCCTTGAACACCGTGTGGAAGCGCCGCGCTGCGCTCCAGGCTGTCAGAGAGCTTCACAATGGATCTAATTTACCTGCAACCCCGGCAAATAAAAGTACAGTTACCGATCCGTTAGCGCTCCGCATGTCAGGCATGCGAAAGCCTCCATCGAACAGCAACAAATGGGGTCAGGATTTCTGCGCCGCGTCGAGGATCTGCTGCGCGGCCAGGGTCGGCGTCAGCTCGCCGTCGCGGACTTGGCGCTCCACCTCGGCACGGATCTTGCGGACCGCGGGATTGTCGAGCACGCGGTCCAACACCGTGTCGCGGACCATCGACCAGGCCCAGTCGACCTGCTCAGCGTTGCGGCGGGTTTCGAACTCCCCCGCGTCGGTGAGCACCTGACGATGCTCGAGCACGGTTTCCCAGAGCTCGGTCAGGCCCCAGCCCTCCAGCGCGCTCATCGTCAGAACCGGGCGGGCGCCACAGTGTTTCGCGCGGATAGATCAGCCGGATAGCACCGGTTAGTTCTCGGGCGGCCGCCCTCGCCTCGGTGGCGTGCTCACCGTCGGCCTTGTTCACCACGACGATGTCGGCCAGCTCGAACACACCCTTCTTAATGCCCTGCAGCTGGTCGCCGGTGCGGGCAAGGGTCAGGAACACGAAGGTGTCCACCATGTTGGCCACCGCCACCTCGGACTGCCCGACACCGACGGTCTCCACCAGGATGACGTCGAAGCCGGCCGCCTCGAGCAGCACGATGGTTTCCCTGGTGGCCCTGGCCACGCCGCCGAGGGTGCCCGACGTCGGCGACGGCCGGATGTAGGCATCGGGATGCACCGCCAGATTCGCCATCCGGGTCTGTCGCCCAGGATCGAGCCACCGGTACGCGTAGACGACGGGTCCACGGCAAGCACCGCCACCCGATGGCCCTGCTCGATGAGGTGCATGCCGAGCGCCTCGATCGCCGTCGACTTGCCGACGCCGGGCACACCGGTGATGCCAACATGCATCGGTGGATGTCGCCGGCCCTCCGGCTCCAGTGCGCTGCCTGCATGCGGCGTCAACTCCAGAAGCAGCCGCTGCGCCTGCTCGCGGTGATCTGCCCTGGTCGACTCGACAAGCGTGATCGCCCGTGGCAGTGCCGCGCGATCACGATTCTTGATCGCGGCGGCGAGGTCGTCGATCCGCTGTGTCATTTTCCCGGCTCGCGTCGCTCTCCCTCTTCTCCTTCGGGAGGGGTGGTGCCCCCAGCCCTCCGGAGCCATCTAGCCGAGGTCGTAACCCGAGCGCTCGGCCAGCTTGTGCAGGGAGCCGATGGCGGCGTCGGAGATCACCGTGCCGGGCGGGAAGATCGCGGTGGCGCCTGCCGCGTACAGCTCGTCGAAATCACCGGGCGGAATCACACCGCCCACCACGACCATGATGTCGGGCCGCCCGACTTCGGCCAGCGCGTCGCGCAGCGCGGGCACCAGCGTCAGGTGACCGGCGGCCAGGGACGACACCCGACGACGTGCACGTCGTTGTCCGCGGCCTGGCGCGCCACCTCCTCGGGGGTCGAGAACAGTGAGCCGACGTCGACGTCGAATCCGATGTCGGCGAACGCTTCGCGATGACCTTCTGCCCACGATCGTGGCCGTCCTGACCCACGGCGACCAGGATGCGCGGCCGTCGGCCGTCGGCCTCCGCGAACTTCTCGACTAGCTCGGTGGCGCTGGCGATATTGCTGCCCTTTCCGACTTCGTCCCGGTAGACCCCGGCGATGGTACGGATCTCGGCCTGGTGACGTCCCCAGACTCGCTCCAGCGCATCGGAGATCTCGCCGACCGTCACCCTGGCCCGTCGCCGCGTTCATCAGCTCCACCTTTCCGTCACCGTCGGAGCCGCTTTGGCGGCGACCATCCGCCGCCGCGGCCCGGGTCAGCTCATCCAGCGCGGCCTCGACCGCGGACTGATCCCGATCGGCGCGCAGCTGCTCGAGCTTGGCGATCTGCTCGGCGCGCACCCGGCTGTTCTCGACTTTGAGCACCTCGATCTCGTGGTCGGTGCCATCGTCGGCGCCAACCTGGTACTTGTTGATGCCGATCACCGGCTGCTGGCCGGAGTCGATGCGGGCCTGGGTGCGGGCCGCCGCCTCCTCGATGCGCAGCTTCGGGATGCCGTCGTCGATCGCCTGCGCCATTCCGCCGTGCTCGTTCACCTCGCGGATGTGGGCACGGACCCGCTCGGTGAGCTGATGGGTCAGCCACTCCACGTAGTACGACCCGCCCCACGGGTCGATCGGCCGTGTCGTGCCGGACTCCTGCTGCAGCAGCAGCTGCGTATTGCGCGCGATCCTGGCGGAGAAATCGGTGGGCAGCGCCAGCGCCTCGTCGAGGGCGTTGGTGTGCAGCGACTGCGTGTGTCCCTGGGTGGCCGCCATCGCCTCGATGCAGGTGCGGGCGACGTTGTTGAACGGGTCCTGCGCGGTGAGCGACCAGCCGGATGTCTGCGAATGGGTGCGCAGGGAAAGCGATTTCGCGTTCTTGGGCCCGAACTGTGCGACCAGCTCGCTCCACAGCAGCCGCCCGGCCCGCAGCTTGGCGACCTCCATGAAGAAGTTCATCCCGATGCCCCAGAAGAACGACAGCCGCGGCGCGAAGTTGTCGATGGAGAGTCCCGCGGCGAGCCCCGCCTTGATGTACTCGACGCCGTCGGCGAGGGTGTATGCCAGCTCCAGATCCGCTGTCGCACCGGCCTCTTGGATGTGATAGCCCGAGATGGAGATCGAGTTGAACTTGGGCATCCTGGTGCTGGTGTAGCCGCAGATGTCCGAGATGATCCGCATCGACGGCTTCGGCGGATAGATGTAGGTGTTGCGGACCATGAATTCTTTGAGGATGTCGTTCTGAATGGTCCCGGCAAGTTTCTCCGGTGGCACACCCTGTTCCTCTGCGGCCACCACGTACAGCGCGAGGATCGGCAGCACCGCACCGTTCATCGTCATCGACACGGACACGGTGGACAGATCGATACCGTCGAACAGCTGCCGCATGTCGAGAATGGAATCGATTGCCACACCAGCCATTCCGACATCACCCGCGACTCGCGGATGATCGGAGTCATAGCCGCGGTGGGTGGCAAGGTCAAATGCCACCGACAGGCCCTTTTGCCCGGCCGCGAGATTTCGCCGGTAGAACGCGTTGGACTCCGCGGCGGTGGAGAAGCCTGCGTACTGCCGGATGGTCCATGGCTGGTTGACGTACATCGTCGGGTACGGGCCGCGAAGATACGGTGGCTCGCCGGGGAAGCTGTCGAGCGGATAGCCCGCCTCCACAGCCGCGTCCCGGTCGGCGGCGACGTAGACCGGCTTGACGTCGATGGCCTCCGGCGTCGGCCAGTCGAGTTGCTCGGGTGCGTACCCATGCGCCTCAGCGGCGGCCGCCACGTGTGCGGTGACCGCGGATTCGGTGGTGGGTTCGGTGGCGCGCTCGCTGCGCAGGGGAACATCGGCGAAGCTGCCAATTCCGCTGGTGTCCGGAGCCGCCTGGCCGGAAACATCGTGCACGGTCATATCGTCATGCCCCCAATCGATTGAGCAGATCCGTAAGGGCGCCGACCGCGTCGATCTTGGCGGTCAGGTAGTCGTCGGGCTTGGGATCGGCGTCGGCGACCGCCTTGTTCGGTCCGGCCAGCAGGACGCGCGACACCCCGGCCTTGCGCGCGGCTTCGACCACCCCGGCCGCCTCGGTTCCGTACCGGGTGTCGGTCCCACAGATCACCGCGACGCTGAGGCGGCCGGCGCCTGAGACAGCATCGGCCACCGCCTCGGCGTCGACGGTTCCCGGGTTGACCGCCTCGATGCCGCCCGACGCCAGCAGATTGGTGGCGAACGTCGCCCGAATGTTGTGCTCCGCGAGCGGACCCAACGGCAGCAACAGCACCTTCGGCCGCGATCCGGTCTTCTGCAGATGGGCGTCGGACCGGTCGCGTAACGCCTCGAAACCCGCGGCGTACCGCGCGATGGCATTCCCCGAATCGCTCTGCGGCAGTGGCGGTTCGCCGAGGTTCGGGTATTCGTTGACCCCGGTGAGCGCCTTGCGGCGGTGGTTGATGTCGTCGATCCGACGGTCGCGAACCTCGGCGATCTGGGCGGTGACGAAATCGCGCGCCTCGACGAATCCGCCCTTCGCCTCGATCTGCTGGAACTGCTCCCAGGCCGTTTCGGCGAGTTGTTCGGTGAGGTCCTCGACGAACCACGAGCCGCCTGCCGGGTCGAGCACCCGGCCGAGATGGGATTCCTCGAGCAGCAGCAGCTGCGTGTTGCGGGCGATGCGGCGGGCGAAACCCGCTGCGATGCCGGGGAATCCGCCCGGGACCGCGGCATCGAACGGCTGCACGAGCACAGTGTCCGCGCCACCGACCCCCGCGCCGAACGCGGCGACCGTGGTGCGAAGCATGTTCACCCACGGGTCGCGCTCCGCCATCATCGGCATCGACGTGACCGCGTGCACGCGGGCGGCGCCGGCGTCGGGCTCGCCGACCACCTCGGCGACCCGGGCCCACAGCCTGCGCAGCGCCCGGAACTTCGCGATCGTCATGAACTGGTCGTCGTCGGCGGCCACCCGAAAGCTGATCTGCCGCAACGAGTCCGGCACGCTGAGCCCGGACTCGCCGAGCAGTCGCAGATAGGCGACACCCGCCGCGACGGCGCCGGCCAACTCCCACGACGCGCTCGCGCCGAGGTTGTGCAGTGCGGGCCCGTCGACCGCGATCGCCCGCACGCCACCGTCGTACCCCGTGGCCTTCGCAGCGGTCGCGACGACGTCGCCGATGTCAGCGGCGGCTCGTCGGCTCAGCGGCGCGGTGAGCGGATCAGCGCCGAGGTCGATCGACAGCCTGGCGCGCTGATCGTCGTCCATGTCGGTCAGCTGCGGCAGCACTTGATCGGCGGCGGCCGCGAACTCCGCACCGGCATCGAGGATCACCGGCACCAGGTCGAGGAACACCCCCTCGAGCAGGCGGTCAAGCTCGCCCGCCGCGACGCCGTCGGGCGGACCCACCCGCAGCACCAGCGCGCTGACCCCTTCCGTCAAAGCGACCAGCACGGCGCCGTTGCCATCGGTGACGGCCTTCTGCCCAGGCGCGGGAAACGCCTCGGCGACCTTCCACCCCGACTTGACGTCGCGCAGCGCGTCGCCGCCGCGGACGAACGGCCAGTCGCCGGGCAACGGCGGCTCCGGCAACGCGTCCAGGCTGGTGTACAAGGCGCGGATCGGGAAGCCCTCGTAAGTCGGCGAATCCAGTAGCCGCTCGGGCTCCGGCGGCAGGTCGGCCGGATCGCGCCGAGTCGATTTGGCCAACACGCCTGCAACTGCCGAGCGCCATCGCTGTTTCGATTCCTGCAAGCCGGATTCGTGCACGTTTATCAGGCTAAATGATTACCATCGAGCCGGCGTGCGCCGGGCGGTCGTCTCCCGACCAGCGGGACGCGAGTTCAGCGGCCGGCCCGTAGTGTTGGTAGGCGTGAAGTCCGTCGTCAGCACCCTCGCCGCGCTCCGCACCGCGGTGATCTCGACGGCGAAACAGGTCCCCCGGCGCCAGTTGGCCGCGATCGCGGCGACGATTGCGATTCTCGTCGCAATCCTGTTGCTGGTGCCGCGGCCGGGTGCCCTGCAGCTTCGGGACTGGGCGCAGTCGCTCGGCCCATGGGTGCCGCTGGCCTTCCTTGCGACGCACATCGTCGTCACGATCTTCCCGTTTCCGCGCACCGCATTCACGCTGGCTTCCGGCCTCCTGTTCGGCCCATGGCTCGGCATCCCGATCGCGGTCGTGGCCAGCACGATCAGCGCGCTCCTCGCTCTGGTGCTGGTTCGCGCCGCAGGCTGGCGCCTCAACCGCCTTGTGCCCCATCCCCGGGTGAAGGCCCTCGACACCCGACTCGGCCAGCGCGGCTGGCCGACGGTGATGTCGATGCGGTTGATCCCCGCGGTGCCGTTCTCGGTCCTCAACTACGCCGCGGGTGCATCGGCGGTGCGCGTACCGGCGTACACGTGGGCGACACTCGCGGGCCTGTTGCCCGGCACCGCCGCGGTCGTCATGCTCGGCGACGCGCTGACCAACCACATCAGCCCGCTGCTGATCCTGGTGTCGCTTTTCACCGCGAGCCTCGGTGTCGCAGGCCTGATCTACGAGATCCGCACCTACCCGCAACATCACCCGGCCGACACCGACGAACAGGCCGAGGAGCCCGCGACGCTCCGCTAAACAAATGTTTACAATAGTAAACATGAGTTCACCGCTGGATGATCGGACGGGCCGGGCCAGGATCCGCGACGCAGCGTTGCGGCTATTCAGCGAGCGCGGTCCCGATGCAGTGACGATGCGCGACATCGCGGCCGCGGCGAGCGTCTCCCCTGCACTGCTGGTGCGGCACTACGGCTCCAAGGACGGGCTCATCGAGGCGGTCGACGACTATGTGGTCGCCTCCATCGAGTCGATGCTGACCCAGGTGACGGAGCAGACCGGCGCCGTCGGCCTAGGCCCGTCGGCGGTGCCGAGCATGCTCGACGGGCTCGCACGCCATCTGCCACCCGACTCGGCGATCCCGTCGTATCTGGGCCGACTGCTGACCGCGGGCGGTTCAGTGGGTGCCGCACTGTTCGTACGCCTGTATCGCGTCAGCAGGACCGCCTTCGACGCCATGGTGACCGATGGAGTCGCCGTCGAGGGCGACGATCCCGAGGTTCGGGCGGCGTTTCTGTTGATCTCCGATCTGGCGGTGTTGATGCTGCGTCCCCGCCTCACCGAAGTCCTCGGCGTCGACCCGTTGTCGAATGCCGGCATGAAACGGTGGGCCGCCGAGGTTTTCGAGATCTACCGCGACGGGCTCGTCGGCACCGAAAAGTGAACGCGCGCAACGCAAAGGAGGAAGATATGTCCACCGACATCAGCCACCGCACGGCTGCTGCGATCGCGACGGCTCGTGCGTGCCCCGATCTGGATCTACAAGGCCCGCGCAGGCGCGCTGCTGAGCTCGCGGCTGCTGATGCTGGAGCACATCGGCAGAAAATCCGGTGCGTGGCGCAACGTAGTCCTCGAAGTCGTCGATCATCCGACACCTGAAACCTTCATCGTCGCTTCCGGTTTCGGCAGCAAGGCGCAGTGGTTCCGCAACATCGAGGCCAACCCGCGGGTCAGGGTCTACGCCGGAAGCCGCGCGCCCGCCGACGCCACAGCGCGTGTGCTCGACCAGCATGAGGCCGATAGCGAGCTTGCCGCCTACCGCGCCCGGCATCCGCGCGCGTGGGCGCAATTCAAGCCGGTGTTGGAGGAAACACTCGGCGGCCCGATCCACGACACCGACACCGAACTGCCGTTGGTAGAGCTTCGGCTCGACCGGACCGGGTGAACCCGCTGGACTACAACTCGACGCTGCCGCTGTGGCGGCCGCCCGGCGGCGGCGGTTGCTGCGGTGCATCCTGCTGCGGCCGTGGTGGCGGCATCGGCTGTTGCGTGCTCTGCGAATACTGCACCGGCGCCGTGATGCCCGGCGGCGCCGACCCGATCGCCTGCACCGGTGCGCGCGCCTCGGCCTCCGCTTTGGCAACGGCCTGCGCGATCGCCGGGTCGGTCTCCGTGGAGAACCAGTCGGCGACCTCGTCGGAGTCGTCCTCCGGCTTCGGCAGATCCTCGTCGACCGGGGATGGCTCGTAGCGGAACACACCGTCCTCACCGGGTGCGCCGAGCATCTTCGTGAAGCCCTGCAACGCCGCACCGAAGTCGCTCGGCACCAGCCAGACCTTGTTCGCCTCACCCTTGGCCATCTGCGGCAGCGTCTGCAGGTACTGATACGCCAGCATCTCGGGCGTCGGCCTGCCCGCCTTGATCGCGGCGAACGTCTTCTCAATCGCCTTGGCCTGGCCTTGGGCCTGGTAGTACTGTGCGGCCCGCTCGCCCTGAGCGCGCAGCATGCGTGACTGCCGGTCGGCCTCGGCGGCAAGGATCGCGGCCTGCTTGGCGCCCTCGGCGGCAAGGATCTGCGACTGTTTCTGACCTTCGGCCTGCTTGATCGACGCCTCGCGGGTGCCTTCGGCGGTCAGGATCATTGCGCGCTTCTCACGGTCGGCGCGCATCTGCTTTTCCATCGAATCCTGAATGGACGGCGGCGGGTCGATGCTGCGCAACTCGACGCGGGCCACCCGCAACCCCCATCGGCCGGTGGCCTCGTCGAGCACACCGCGCAACTGGGCGTTGATCTGGTCGCGCGATGTCAGCGTCTGCTCCAGGGTCATGCCACCGACCACGTTGCGAAGGGTCGTGGTGGTCAACTGCTCGACGCCGACGATGTAGTTGCTGATCTGATATACGGCGGCCTGCGGGTTGGTGACCTGGAAATAGACGACGGTGTCGATGTTCACCGTCAGGTTGTCCTCGGTGATCACCGGCTGTGGCGGGAACGACACCACCCGCTCACGCAGGTCCACCCGGGCACGGATTCGGTCAATGAACGGCAGCAGCAACGTCAGCTGACCCGACACCGTCTTGCTGTATCGACCGAGCCGCTCGATGACGGCGGCCTCGGCCTGAGGGATCAGCGCGACCGACTTCGCGACGACGATGGCCGCAAATATCACCAACACGCCGACCAGCACCAAGCCGGCGACCGCACCTTCCATGACGGGTTCCTTCCGTAGTTGCCCAGGACTTCTCTAGACGACTTTTTGGACTACCGCGGTGGCGCCGTTGATGCGCACGACGGTGACGTGGTCGCCCGGTTCGTAGACATCGTTGTCGTTGAGGGGCCGCGCCGTCCACACTTCGCCGTCGAGTTTGACCTGACCTTCATGACTCGCGACCCGGTCGAGCACCAGCGCGGCCTTGCCCTCGAGCTCCTGCGGCCGGTCTGGCAGACCCGTGCCAGCCATGAAATGTCGTCGCAGCGCGGGCCGGACCAACACCAGCATCAGTACCGACACCACCGCGAACACAACCCCGTGCACCCACAGATCGTCGAAGACGAGGCTCGAGCCCGCGGCGGCCAGCGCCCCACCGCCGAGCATCAACAAGAAGAGGTCCCCGGTGAGCGCTTCGGCCCCAGCCAGGGCGAGCGCCGCGATTAGCCAGATCAGCGCAGCGGGCATGACACAAGACTATCGCGTGGTGGGCCCACCGAGCAGCGAACAACTACACTGCGAGCATCATGTGGTGCCCCAGTGTTTCCCTGTCGACGTGGGCCAATGCCTGGCTTGCCGGTGCCGCCGCGCCCGACGACGTGCTTGATGCCCTATCAGCATGGGCGCCAAGGCATTCGGTGACCGCGTATGACGCCGTGGCGGCAGGCAGTACGGGCCTCCCCTGGCCCGACATGAACCACTCGGGGACGATGTCACTGCTGCAGACGCTGCGTACCGCGGCGGGCGCTCCAAACGGCTCTCCCGCGATATCCGTTGTGCTTCCCGTACCCGGCAACGTGCGCGGCCTGCCCGCGGGCACCCAGTTCCAGCGCGACGCGGTGGCGGCGGGCGAGGCCGTCGTCATCAACGGTGGACCGTCGTCGCAGGCAATCGGCGTGGTGCCCGATTTCGAGTACGACGACTCAGAGACCTACGACGACAACGACGAAGCCGAGCTGTCGGGCCTGAGCTGGACCGTGTACTCGCTACCCGCTCCGCCGGTTGCCGAACACATCGACCTCGGCGAGGCGGAGTTCGCATTGCGGTCGGCGGTTAGGTCAGCGGCCGACGCACTGGGCGCCATCCGCGCCGAGGCGGGCGGTATGGACGTCGCAGATCCGCGCAAACTCGTTGAGCAGGTGATGGAGTCTTCGGGCCAGCACCGGGCGCCGGACCATGCTCCGTCGCGTGCGTTACGGGTGCTGGAGAACGCCGCGCACATCGACGCGATCGTCACCGTCAGTTCGGGATTGATGCCGATCGGTCTGCAGAGTTCCTCTGAGGCGCAGATCGCCGACGAAGCGCTGCGGCCACTGTCCGCGGTGGTGCGCTCTGCCCGGCTCGCTGCGGTCAACGCGATCCTGCACTCGGCCTGGCGCTAGAGTTTCCCGCATTCGCTCGTGCACAGCGCGCCGTTGATCGAAAAGCCGTACAGCGGCGGAACTTCCAAACCCTGTGGGCCTTCGAAGCGGGACGGTCCGCGGCCCTCACGCAGCTCGTCGATCAGGTCGACCGCCAGCCGGGCGAAGCGCCGGTCGGCATTGGGGGTGGTTGCCCTTGCGAAGGCGACGCCGCGCTCCTCGGCGTGCAGGCGCAGCTCGTTGTCCAGATCCCACACCACCTCGATGTGATCGGCGACGAAGCCGACCGGGCACACGATGACGGCCTTGATGCCCGCATCCGCGAGAGCCGAAAAATGTTCGGCCACATCAGGTTCCAGCCACGGCACGCGTGGCGGCCCGGATCGCGACTGCCAGACCTGGTCGTAGTCGGCGTAGCCGGCCTCGGTCGCGACGAGCCGCGATGCGTATGCCACCTGGCGGGCGTAAAGGTCGGTGCCACAGCGTGATCGGGCTGCTTGTGGAATGGAATGCGCGGTGAACACCAGCCGGGCGTCACCGCGAAGCTCAGCGGGCAGGGACTGCGCCGCATCGGCGATCGCCTCGACGAACATTTCGACGAACAGCGGATGGTCGTAGTACTGCCGGAGCTTGACCAGTTCGGGCGAACGGTCACCGGCCGCGGTGCGGCCGCGGGCGATGTCCTCGTTGTACTGCGTGCAACTGGAGTATCCGCCCCATGCTGACGTGGTGAACACCGCCGCACGGCGGATGCCATTGTCGCGCATGGCCGCAACGGCGTCCTCGACGTAGGGCTCCCAGTTGCGGTTGCCGAAGTAGACCGGCAGCTCCAGACCCCAGTCTGTCAGTTCGGCCTCCAACTGCTTGATCAATGCGCGGTTGATGCCGTTGATCGGCGAGACGCCGTCGAAGTGCAGATAGTGCTCGGCGACCGCAGCGAGCCGCTCCCGCGGGATGCCTCGGCCGCGAGTGACGTTCTCCAGGAACGGCATAACCTGCTCAGGCGCCTCCGGGCCGCCGAAGGACAGCAACAGGACGGCGTCAACGGGACTGATCGGATCTTCGCCCGAGGGGCTCATCGCGCCATCTACAGCAGCTGTGTGTGCGCGCCGCCGTCGGCGTAGACGACCGTCCCCGTGGTGGCTGGCAGCCAATCGGATAGCAGGGCGCACACCGTCTTGGCGACCGGTGTCGGGTCCTTCATGTTCCAGCCGACGGGAGCACGCTGGTCCCAGCCCTCCTCGAGCAGCTGGATCTGGGCTCCCGCATCCTCGCCGAGTGCACCACCGACGATGGCGCTCATCGCCAATGTGCGGATCGGGCCCGCGGCAACAAGATTGGACCGCACACCGAATGGACCCGCCTCGCGCGCGACGAACCGGTTCACCGATTCCAGCGCGCTCTTGGCGACGGTCATCCAGTTGTAGGCGGGCATGGCTCTGGTCGGGTCGAAGTCCATGCCGACGATCGAGCCGCCCGCATTCATGATCGGCAGTGTCGCCTTGGCCAGCGATGCGTACGAGTAGGCTGAGATGTGGATGCCCTTGGCGACGTCCTCGTACGGTGCGTCGAAGAAGGGATTGACCCCCATACCGGTCTGCGGCATGAAGCCGATGGAGTGAACCACGCCGTCGAGCTTGTTGCCGGGACCGATGACCTTGCTGACGCGGTCGGCCAGCGAGGCGAGGTGCTCCTCGTTTTGCACGTCGAGTTCGAGCAGCGGTGCCTTCTCCGGAAGCCGGTCGGCGATGCGCTGGATCAGCTTCATCCGGTCGAAGCCCGTGAGCACCAGTTCGGCGCCCGATTCCTGGGCGACCTTGGCGATGTGGAACGCGATCGAGGAGTCGGTGATGATGCCCGTCACCAGGATGCGTTTGCCGTCGAGCAGTCCTGTCATTGTGCTGACTCCTTTTCAGGGGAAGTTCCGATAAGCCAAAACGCTTGGGTCAGTGGCCCATACCCATGCCACCGTCGACCGGGATCACCGCACCGGAGATGTAGCTCGCATCCTCGGATGCCAGGAAGCTGACCACCCCGGCGACCTCGGCGGCGGTACCGACTCGCTTGGCCGGGATGAACTCCAGTGCCCCCGCCTGGATCCTCTCGTCCAGCGCGCGGGTCATGTCGGTGTCGATATACCCCGGGGCCACCACATTGGCGGTGACTCCCGCCTTCGTCAGCTCTCGGGCGATCGAGCGGGCCATGCCGATCACACCGGCCTTCGAGGCCGCGTAATTGGCCTGATTGCCGATGCCCCATGTACCGGAGACCGAACCGATGAAGATCATCCGGCCGAATCGCTTTCGCTGCATGCTGCGCGATGCCCGCTGAGCCACCCGGAACGCCCCGGTGAGGTTCGCGTCGATGACCTTCTCGAACTTCTCCTCGGTCATCCGCATGAGGAACGCATCCGCGGCGACGCCGGCATTGGAAACCAGCACCTCAACCGGACCCTGGTGTTCCTCGACCGCCTTGAACGCGCGATCGACGGCTTCGTTGTCGGTCACGTCACACTCGACGCCGAATAGCCCCTCGGGCGCGCCGGAGCCGCGATGCGTGACGGCGACCTTGTGGCCGTCGGCGGCCAGCCGCTGTGCGACGGCAAGCCCTATCCCCCGGTTTCCGCCTGTGACCAGCACCGATCGCGAGACGAAAGGCGGACGGCCGCCAGTCGTTTGGCCGGCAGTCTCGGCTTCAGTCGCGCTTTCGGCTTCGCTGCTCCTCGCGTCCGCCGATGCTTTTATGCTCCTCGCGTCCGCCGATGCTTCTATGCTCCTCGCGTCCGCAGTCATGCCCGCCAACTTAACGTGTGTCGACTGTTCTCAAGAAATCGCCGTCCGAGGGAGTAGGGCGAAGCGACCGGGGGTGTATTTAGTTCGGCAGCCTGCGGTTGATCAGGAGCGCAGCCAGGGCCGCCAGCGCCAAAACCAACGCGCCGAGGCGCAACCAGCCCACGGAGGCATCACCCTTGATCGTCTCGTAGCCGATCTGCTGCTGCAGGTTCGAGTAGACCTCGCGAAGCTGGTCCAGGCTGGACGCGGAGTAGGCATCGCCACCGGACAGCTCGGAGATCTTGCGCAGCATCTCGTCATCCACGGGCACCGGCTGTCGCTGGTCGTTGATCTCGACGTAGCCATACGGCGTTCCGAACGAGATGGTCGAGATCGGCACGCCCTGGTCCTTGGCGGTGCGAGCGGCGGTGAACGCGCCCTTCGGATTGTCCGGATTCGACGGCACCGTCTCCTTGCCGTCGGAGAACAGCACGATGCGCGCGGGCGGCGGCTCGTCACCGCCACCGATCACAGCGCCGACAGTGGCGATGGCCTGTAGCGCGGTGAAGATGCCCTCACCGGTTGCCGTGCGGTCGGCCAGCTGCAGCTTGTCGATCGCGTTCTTAGTGGCTTCGCGGTTGGTGGTCGGCGAGACCAGCACCGTGGCGGTGCCCGCATAGGCGATGAGGCCAAGGTTGATGCCGGGCGTGAGCTCGTCGGCGAACTGCTTAGAGGCGTCCTGAGCCGCCGCCAGCCGGTTGGGCGATACGTCTGTGGCGCGCATGGACTGCGACACGTCGATCACCAGCATGACGACCGCCCGGTTGCGCGGGATCCGGACATCGTGTGTCGGCCCGGCCATTGCCACAGTGAGCAGCAGAAGCGAGAGCACCAACAGGATGGCGGGCAGGTGGCGCCAGCGCGTAGGCCGTTTGGGCGCAACGCTTTCCAGGAGCTCCATGTTCGCGAAGCGCAGCATCCGTCGCTGACGCGCCAGCTGAACCAGGATGTAGAGCGCGATCAGGCCGATCACGACGAACAAAAACAGGAAGTACCACTTGTGTTCGAATCCGGCCAGCGTCATCGGTCCGAGCAACGGCAAAGTCATGTGTCAGTTGTCATTTCGGTTGTTGAGGCTCCTCTTCGCGCGAGCGCTCATCCCACAGTCTCCTCTTCGCGCTAGCGCTCATCCCACATGTCTCCTCTTCGCGCTAGCGCTCATCGGCCGGCCATCGCACCCCGGCGCCGTTGGGCGACGAACCGGACCACGTCGGCGATCCAGTCCCGGTCGGTGCGCAGTGTCAGCAGAGGCGCATCGCAGCGCCGCAGGGTTCGGGCCACCTCTTCGCGGTGCGCGGCCGCGGCCTTCTCGAAGTCGGAGCGCAGCTGCTCGTCGATCGTGAATTCGCGGGTGACACCGGATTCGGTGTCCTGCAGGATGACATCCCCGACCGGCGGCAATTCGACGTCGCGCGGGTCGAGGATCTCGATGCCGAGCACCTCGTGCCTCCCTGCGATGGCGCGCAACGGTCGCATCCAGTTGATTGGGCCGAGGAAGTCGCTGATGATCACCGCCATCCCGCGGCGCCGTTCGGGCCGTCGCAGCGCATCGATCGCGACGGCCAAATTGCCCCGCACGCCAGTCGGCGCCTTGGGCATGGTGGCGATCGTGCGAAGCATCTCCTGCTCATGCATCCGGCCCGACAACGCGGGTACCCGCCGCACGGAGTCGCCGTTGGCGATGATCGCGCCGATCCGGTTTCCGCCGCCGCTGTTGAGGAAGGTGATCGCCGCCGCTGCCGCCACCGCGAGATCGCGCTTCTCGCAGCCGGTCGTGCCAAAGTCGAGGCTCGCGGACATATCGACCACCAGCCAGGTTTCCAGCTCGCGGTCGGCGATCATCTGACGTACATGGGGATGGGTGGTCCGCGCGGTGACCGACCAGTCCATCCGGCGCACGTCGTCGCCGGGCTGATAGAGCCGCGACTCCCCCGGCTCGGAGCCCGGGCCGGGCAACAGGCCGAGATGATCGCCGTGCAGCACGCCGTCGAGCTTGCGGCGCACCGTAAGTTCGAGCTTGCGCAACGCCGCCGTCAGCGCGGGGTCACGGATCTCCCCGCGCTTCAGCGACGGCAGATCGACGTTGCGTCCTGAAGTGGTCACCGACCGCTGGCCGCAGCCGCCGCGGCGGGTAAGACGGGCGGCACCGAATGACCTTGCTGCGGAATGGCATTCACCTGCGGCAGGGCGACGGTCTGCAGGATCCGGTTGATCACCGTCTCCGAGGAGATCTCGTCGGCGAGGGCGTCATACGTCAACACCAGGCGGTGGCGCAGCACGTCGGGGATGACCTCCACGACGTCCTGCGGGACGACGTAGTCGCGGCCACGCACCAGCGCCAGCGCCCTGGATGCGGCGATGATCCCGAGCGACGCACGCGGCGAGGCACCGTAGGCGATCCACGCCTTGGCGTCGGGCATGCCGAACTTCTCGGGAGCACGCGTCGCGGTGACGACGCGGACCACGTAGTCGACCAACGCATGGTGCACGAAAGTGTTGGAGGCGACGTCCTGCAGCCGCACCAGGTCACCCGGCGCCAGGATCTGCTTGGGCTCCGGCGGCTTGACACCCATCCGGTAGACGATCTCGCGCTCTTCCTCCGGCGTCGGGTAGTCGATGTTGAGCTTGAACAGGAATCGGTCCCGCTGGGCCTCGGGAAGCGCGTACACACCTTCCTGCTCGATGGGGTTCTGCGTCGCCATCACCAGGAACGGGTTGGGCATGGGGAAGGTCTTGCCGCCGATCGAGATCTTGCGCTCGGCCATCACCTCGAGCAGCGCGGACTGCACCTTGGCGGGGGCGCGGTTGATCTCGTCGGCCAGCAGGAAGTTGCACACCACAGGGCCGAGCTCGATGTCGAACTCCTCCTTGCCCTGCCGGTAGATCCGGGTGCCGACGATGTCGGTGGGCACCAGGTCGGGGGTGAACTGGATGCGGGCGAACGTGCCGCCGACGACCTTGGCGAAGGTCTCCACCGCGAGCGTCTTGGCCACGCCGGGAACGCCCTCGAGCAGCACGTGTCCCTTTGCGAGCAGCCCGACGAGCATCCGCTCCACCAGCACGTCCTGGCCCACGATGATCCGCTTGACCTCGAAGATCGCGCGTTCCAGGGTGTGCACCTCAGACTGCAGGCCCCCGGAGTTCGCCGGTGGTGGCGGAGCAGTGTGTGTGTTCGGCGGATAACCCTGCGCCGGGCCTTGCGGCCCACCTGCTGACGTCATCAACGATCCTCTATACATAGTTGGCTAAAGACGCAGGTCGTGCGCCGCGGGCGGGGTGCCCGCCGTCAACTATTCCAGGCACTTCGGAATCCGTCGACGTGGCCCGGGTCTGCTCAGGGTCTGCTCAGCCCAGCCTCAGGATTCGATCATCCGGGCGGCGTACGGCTGCAATCCCCCCGTGCGCACCGGGCTCACCGTCACCTTGCCCGCACTGCCCGACGCCTCGAGCATTCGCCCGCCGCCCAGATACATGGTGACGTGCTGGCTGCCACCGGGGCCGTAGAACAACAGGTCACCCCGCTTGGCCTGGGCCACCGGCACCTTGCGTCCGGTGTCGTACTGGTCGCCCGAGTACTTCGGGATCTGCACACCGACGCCGGCGAACATGTACCGGGTGAACCCCGAACAGTCGAAACCGATCTTTCCCGCATCGCCGTCGACGCCGGGCCCGGGGCCGGTGAGCGTGCCGCCTCCCCATGAATACGGCACGCCCATCTGCGAACCACCGCGCCTGATCACGTATTCGATCGCTTGCGGGCCGCGGACCCGGCCTCCCGGCATCACGGCGGCAGTCGAAGGGCTGCCACCAAGCCCGATGCTCTGGAGGAACTGCTGTCCCAGATTCTGGGTGGTCTGCAGGGCTAGCTGGCTGACCTGAAACGACGCGTTGGCGATCGCGACCGGGTCGCCAGGCGCACCAGAACTGACGATCTTCGGCAGCGTCGGATCCCACTGCCCGTCGTCGGGTGCGGCCGCGGCGGGCACAGCCATTCCGAGCGTCAGAGCCAGCGCCGCCAGCAGCGGCACCAAACTTCTGACACGGCGTATTCGGTTGTGGCGCACGAAATTCAAAAGATTCACTCGCATCAGTATTCGATGTAGCGGACGACGTACGGGGTCATGCCGCTGGTCCGCACCGGCGAAACCTTCACATGGGAGCCGGTGTAGGGTGCCTCCAGCATCTGGTTGTTGCCGAGGTACAGCGTCACGTGTTGGCTGCCGCCCGGTCCGTAGAAGATGACGTCACCGCGCCGCATCTGCGAGGACGGGATCTTGCGGCCCATGTCGTACTGCGAACCCGAGTAGTGCGGAAGCTTGATCCCGACGCCGGCGAAGGCATACAGGATCAACCCGGAGCAGTCGAATCCGACTGTATTGGAACCTGAGTCGATGCCGGTGCTCTTGCCGCCGGCATTTCCACCGCCCCACGAGTAGGGCACACCGATTTGCGACATCGCGCGTTGGATGACGTACTCGGACGCCTGACTGCCGTAGACGCGGGGAATGGCACCATTGGTGTATCCGGACGGTGTCGGCAGGATTCCCATCTTGCGCAAGAAGTTTCGTCCCATATCGGCCGTGTACTGCGCCGATGTCGCCGAGATGCCGAGCACCGTGTTGATGATCGCGATCGGATCGCCGCTGACGAACGCGCTCGGGATGGCCGGCAGCGTCGGATCCCACAGGCTTTGGTCCCAGTTACCTGACCCTGGCGCAGGCGGCCCCGGCGCGCGATCCCAGTCGGAGGACGGATTCGCCAGTGGTGCAGCGGGTTTCGGTTGACTCGTCGCCGATACCGACCACGTCCGGGCCTCGGCGAGCTTGGCCTGGGCGGCATTGCGCTCGGCCGTCAGCTGGTTCAGCTCGCCCTGTTGATCCTTGAACGTCTGCTGGGCCGACTTCAGCGCCGATACCGCCGCGTCCTGGCTGGCCTGCGCATCCACCGTGGCCTGGTCGGCCTTCTGCTTGGCCAGTCGCGCCGCGGACTCCCTGTTCACCTGCTCGGTGCGAGCCCGCTGCAGATCGGCGACGGCCTGCTGTGAGCTGGCGGTCAGCGTCTGTCCGGCAGAGGCGGTGTCCAGAATGTCGGCAGGGTCGGCTGCGGTCAGATACGAGCTTGACGGTCCGTTGACGTAGGTGGACGCGGCGAAGGTGTCGAATCGCCCTTGCGCGGATTTGATCGCGGCGGTGGAGTCGTCGACGGCACGCCTGCCGGCGTCCGCATCGAGTTGAGCCGTCGCGGCGTTGTCGCGCGCGGTTTGTACGTCGACGATGGCCTTGTTGACGCTCTCCTGCTGAGCCTGAATGTTGGCGCCCAGTTCCTGCAGCTTCTGATTGACGTTCGCGATCGCGGCGACCAGCGAGCCGATGGAGTCAGCGCCACTGGGCTCGGCCGCCGCGACCCCGGTGCTCGAGAACGCGGTTGCCAGCAGCAGTCCGCCGGTCACCTGAACCGCGCAGGCTCTGCCGAATAGTCGCGACGCGGAAGCGCGAGGGGTGCGTCTCATTCGGCTTGATCTCCTCGCAGAAGTAACAGGAACAACAACTACACCAGTAGATACTTCTGCACCGTACGTCACAACTGACGCTGAAGAAACTCTAGTTTCAAACTACATATTTGTAATTAGAAAGAGCGTGACCGATTGGTGATATTCCACCTCGCGAGTCGGTTCTGCCTGGGCTTATTCAGCGCTTTTCGACCCGGTCTCCGCTACCTCGCGGTTGGCTCGAACCTGCAGGAATCGGGTCGCGACGGCGGCCAGCAATACCAGAACAGTGAGCACAACAGAGAATGCCGTCCACGGAAAGTGCGGAGTTGTCAGCTCGCTGACGAAATTCTTCGACGACTGAACCGAATCGCCGTTCTTCGCGATATCTTGACCGGCCTCCAGCGTCGCCCGATCGAAATCCTTGCTGTAAGTGCCCGCCCATGTCGGGCTCATCGCAAGCACCGTCGAGCCCGGATATGCCTCCCCGACCTCGGTCGCGATATCGCGCAGCGGGGTGTCGATCGGCGGATTGGTCGCGATCACCACGATCTTCAGATCTATGCCGTGCTCGCGGGCGTCGGCGACCACCTGGCGCAATTCAGGCATCACCTTGGCATCGGCTGGCGGCACGCTCACACCGTCATCGCCCACGTCCGCAAGTACCTGGTTCATATCCACGTCCGGCGGGATATACAACGGGAGGAACGGGATCACGTTCGGGCCGGCCACAGGAGAACCGTACGCGATACCGGTCCTCGCGGGTGGCAGCACGCACCCGCGAGGACAAGACTGAAACCTGCCAGCCTTGCTTTATAGGACAAGCGTACTGTTAGATTGAAAGAGCCGCCGACACAGCCCGTTGCGGCGGAACCCGAAACGCCGGCTCGGCCGGCAGTCACATAGCCGGGAGTTGATGTGAGCAGCAAGGATTCGTCGCCAAACTCGTTTGATGCCCGCGCCACCCTCGAGGTCGGGGACAAGAGCTATGAGATCTACCGCCTGGACGCGGTGAAGGGCACCGAGAAACTCCCCTACAGCCTCAAGGTGCTCGCCGAGAACCTGCTGCGCACCGAGGACGGCTCGAACGTGACCAAGGAGCATATCGAGGCGATCGCGAACTGGGACCCGGATGCCGACCCGAGCGTGGAGATCCAGTTCACCCCCGCCCGCGTGATCATGCAGGACTTCACCGGGGTGCCCTGCATCGTCGACCTGGCCACCATGCGGGAGGCCGTCGCCGACCTCGGCGGTGAACCCGACAAGGTCAATCCGCTGGCACCCGCCGATCTGGTGATCGACCACTCCGTGATAGCCGATCTCTTCGGCCGCGAAGACGCATTCGAGCGCAACGTCGAGATCGAGTACGAGCGCAACGGCGAGCGCTATCAGTTCCTGCGCTGGGGCCAGGGCGCGTTCGACGACTTCAAGGTGGTGCCGCCCGGCACCGGAATCGTGCACCAGGTCAACATCGAATACCTGGCCAAGGTGGTGTGGGAGCGCGGACGGGCGGGCGAAGCCGGGGAGGGCGAAGAAATCCGCGTCGCGTACCCGGACACGTGCGTCGGCACCGACTCGCACACCACGATGGAGAACGGCCTCGGCGTCCTGGGTTGGGGCGTCGGCGGCATCGAGGCCGAGGCGGCCATGCTGGGCCAGCCGGTGTCGATGCTGATTCCCCGCGTTGTCGGGTTCAAGCTGACCGGCGAGCGTCCTGCCGGCGTCACGGCCACCGACATCGTCCTCACCGTCACCGAGATGCTGCGCAAGCACGGCGTGGTGGGCAAGTTCGTCGAGTTCTACGGCGAAGGCGTCGCCGAGGTGCCGTTGGCGAACCGCGCGACACTGGGCAACATGAGTCCCGAGTTCGGCTCCACCGCAGCGATTTTCCCGATCGACGAGGTCACGATCGACTATCTGAAGATGACCGGCCGCAGCGAAGAACAGCTGGCGCTTGTCGAGGCATACGCCAAGGAACAAGGCATGTGGCACGACCCGAAACGGGAGCCGAAGTACTCCGAGTACATCGAGCTGGACCTGGGCGATGTCGTGGCGTCGATCGCCGGGCCGAAGCGTCCGCAGGACCGAATTGCGCTGTCCGACGCAAAGACGGCCTTCCGCAAGGACATTCACAACTATGTAGGAGAGAACATGCCCGCCGAGCACACAAAGCTCGACGAGGCGGTCGAAGAGACCTTTCCCGGCCAGCGACCCGGCGTCCAGCCTGGCCTTCGCCGACGACGATGCGATTGTGCCGTCGGCGGCCGTCGGCGCCAACGGCAGACCGACCAATCCGGTCGAGGTCGAGTGCGAGGGCCGCGGCGAGTTCATCCTCGATCACGGCGCTGTGGTGATCGCGGCGATCACGTCGTGCACCAACACGTCCAACCCCGAGGTGATGCTCGGTGCGGCCTTGCTCGCCAAGAACGCCGTCGAGAAGGGCCTGACGTCCAAGCCATGGGTGAAGACCACGATGGCCCCCGGCTCCCAGGTGGTCACCGCCTATTACGAGAAGGCCGCGCTGTGGCCGTATCTGGAGAAGCTCGGCTTCTACCTGGTCGGTTACGGATGCACGACGTGCATCGGCAACAGCGGTCCACTGCCCGACGAGATCAGCAAGGCCGTCAACGACTGCGATCTGTCGGTCGCCGCGGTGCTGTCGGGCAACCGCAACTTCGAGGGCCGCATCAATCCCGACGTCAAGATGAACTATCTGGCGTCGCCGCCGCTGGTGATCGCGTACGCGTTGGCGGGGACGATGGACTTCGACTTCGAATCGGAGCCCCTCGGCAAGGACGAGTCGGGCAACGAAGTGTTCTTGAAGGACATCTGGCCCTCACAGAAGGACATCAACGACACCATCGCATCGGCCATCAACACCGAGATGTTCACCAAGAACTACGCCGACGTGTTCAAGGGCGACGAGCGGTGGCGCAACCTGCCGACACCGAGCGGCAACACTTTCGAGTGGGACAACGACTCGACGTATGTCCGCAAGCCCCCGTACTTCGACGGCATGCCCGCCGAGCCGGAGCCGGTGACCGATATCGAGGGTGCCAGAGTGCTTGCGCTGCTGGGTGATTCGGTCACCACCGACCACATCTCCCCAGCAGGCAGCATCAAGCCGGGCACTCCTGCGGCCCAGTACCTCGACGAGCACGGCGTGGACAAAAAGGACTACAACTCCTACGGCTCACGCCGCGGCAACCACGAGGTGATGATCCGCGGCACGTTCGCCAACATCCGGCTGCGAAACCAGCTGCTCGACGACGTGTCCGGCGGCTACACCCGCGACTTCACCAACGGCGGCGAGCAAGCGTTCATCTACGACGCCGCGCAGAACTACGCGGAGCAGGACATCCCGCTGGTCGTTCTTGGCGGCAAGGAATACGGGTCGGGTTCGTCGCGCGACTGGGCGGCCAAGGGCACCAAACTTCTGGGTGTGCGCGCGGTCATCACCGAGTCGTTCGAGCGCATCCATCGCTCCAACCTGATCGGCATGGGCGTGATCCCGCTGCAGTTTCCCGAAGGCGAGTCGGCGGCCTCACTGAAGCTGGACGGCACGGAGACCTTCGACATCACGGGCATCGAGGCGCTCAACGAGGGCAAGACGCCCAAGACCGTCCACGTGAAGGCCACCAAGGAGGACGGGAAGGCCGTCGAGTTCGACGCGGTGGTCCGCATCGACACCCCGGGTGAGGCGGACTACTACCGCAACGGCGGCATCCTGCAGTACGTGCTGCGCAACATGCTGAAGTCCTGAGGCGCAGACGAGGGCTGCGCGAGAAGACAGATCAGTTGCCCCGGGTAACCGACCACCATCTGGCGGCGCGTCGCCGTCAGATTCTTGACGGCGCCCGGCGGTGCTTTGCCGAATACGGCTACGACAGGGCCACCGTGCGCAGGCTCGAGCACACCATCGGGCTGTCACGCGGGGCGATCTTCCATCACTTCAAGGACAAGGACACCTTGTTCTTCGAACTGGCCCACGAGGATGCCGAGCGGATGGCCGACGTTGCGTCGCGCGAAGGTTTGATCCAGGTCATGCGCGACATGCTTGCCGCGCCCGAGCAGTTCGACTGGCTGGCCACCCGCCTGGAGATCGCGCGCAAGCTCCGCAACGATCCGGTGTTCAACAAGGGCTGGTCGGAACGGGCGGCCGAACTGTCGGCGGCGACAACCGAACGACTACACCGGCAGAAGCGGGCCGGACGGCTGCGCGACGACGTGCCGAGCGACGTGCTGCACACGTACCTCGACCTGGTGCTCGACGGCCTGGTCGCGCGGCTCGCATCCGGCGATGACCCCGAAAAGCTCAGGGCCGTACTCGACCTCGTCGAATCGTCGGTCCGCCAGCAGTAGCTAACGCCTTGTGCGGTGGTTCGGTCCGCCGCGGCTACGCATCGTGGTACCGGACTCGCGCAGCATGCTGTGTATCGAGCCATACGAGCGGCCTGTCGAGGCCACCAGTGTGCGGATGCTGGCGCCTCTCTCGTACTCGCTCCGCAGTTCCTGTAGCAACTGATCCCTGGATTTGTTCAGTTTCTTCACCGGCACCTCCCCGCTGTGATGCCCCGACGAATACCCAGCGTAAGAGGGCCCTAACCCAAACAACGGCCAGTTTTGGCTAACGCACGGCGAATATCGCGTCAGGCCAACTCGATGAGGTCGGCGTAGTCCTCCGACCAGAAGTCCTCGGTGCCGTCGGGAAGCAGAACGACCCGCTGCGGGTCCAGCGCTTCCGCGGCACCGGGATCGTGGGTCACCAGCACCACCGCGCCGCGGTAGCTGCGAAGCGCGTCGAGCACCTGTTCCCGCGACGCCGGATCGAGGTTGTTGGTCGGTTCGTCGAGCAGCAGAACGTTTGCCGTTGATGCGACCAGACCGGCGAGTGCCAGCCGCGTCTTCTCGCCGCCGGACAGCGTGCCCGCCGGCTGGTCGAGCTGGGGACCGCTGAACATGAAGGCGCCCAACAGACCTCGAAGATCTTGCTCGCCCGTGTCGGGTGCCGCGTGGCGGATGTTCTCCCACACCGTGGCGAGGCTGTCGAGGGTGTCATGCTCCTGTGCGAAGTAGCCGATCTTGAGGCCGTGCCCGGGTTCCAGCTGCCCGGTGTCCGGTGTCTCGACACCTGCGAGCAGTCGCAAGAGCGTGGTCTTGCCCGCGCCGTTGAGGCCGAGCACCACGACACGCGAGCCGCGGTCGATGGCCAGGTCGACACCGGCGAACACCTCGAGCGAGCCGTACGTCTTCGTCAGGTCCTTGGCCACCAATGGGGTGCGCCCGCAGGCCGCGGGGCTGGGGAATTTGATCCGAGCCACCTTGTCGGCAACCCGCTCCTCGTCAAGGGCGGCCATCATCCGGTCTGCTCGACGCAACATGTTCTGCGCGGCAACTGCTTTGGTCGCCTTGGCCCCCATCTTGGCGGCCTGGGTACGCAGCGCAGCGGCCTTGCGCTCGGCGTTTGCGCGCTCACGACGCCGTCGCTGTTCGTCGGTGGCACGCGCATCGAGGTACTTCTGCCACGACATGTTGTAGACGTCGACCTCACTGCGCACGGCATCGAGGAACCACACCCGGTTGACGACGTCGGCGAGCAGCTCGACGTTGTGGCTGATCACCACCAGCCCGCCCGTGTGTCCCCGAAGGAACTCGCGAAGCCAGCCCAGCGAGTCGGCGTCGAGATGGTTGGTCGGCTCGTCGAGCAGCAACGTCGTCGTGGAACCGGCTCCAGTGTCAGAGGCCGCGAACAGGATACGCGCGAGTTCGACGCGCCGGCGCTGACCGCCGGAGAGGGTGCGCAACGGCTGGGTCAGCACACGGTCGGCCAGGCCGAGGCTTGCGCAGATGCGGCCCGCCTCGCTTTCGGCGCCGTATCCGCCGAGCGCGGCGAACCGCTCCTCGAGCTGGCCATAGCGACGGACCGCGCGATCGCGGACGGCGTCGTCGGCGACCTCGGCCATCAACGCCTGTTGCTTCTCCAGGTCCGACAGAAGCGTGTCGAGGCCGCGCGCCGACAACACCCGGTCGCGGGCGAGCATGTCGAGGTTGCCCTCTCTGGGATCCTGTGGCAAATAACCGATTTCACCGGTCCTGGCGATCGTGCCCGCATAAGGTTCGCCTTCCCCGGCGAGGATGCGCATGGTCGTGGTCTTGCCCGCGCCATTTCGCCCGACAAGCCCGATACGGTCGCCGGCCTGCACCCGCAGGGCCGTGCCGTCGGTGGACAGCAGCGTGCGCGCGCCTGCGCGGACCTCGAGGTCCGTTGCGGTGATCACGCTGCGCACTCCTTTGTTCGATCCCCGGGTCGCTACGCTCTCCCCTGCCCTTCGGGCGTGGGCCCAGCCCGCCGGGACGGCCTGTTTACTTGTCGTCGGTGAAGACCGGGGCCCGCTTTTCGGCGCGCGCGGCCACCGCTTCTTCGAAGTTGGCGGTGAGCAGGCGCACGAAGAGTTGTCCGAGGCCTTCGGCCTGCATGTGCCCCTCCAAGCTAGCGGCGTCCAGTCCAGACCACAGTGTGCGCTTCGTCAACTCGATTCCTGGCCGCGAAAACGCAGCTATCCGCTCTGCCATGTCGTAGCACGTGTCGAGCAGTTGATTGTCGGGCACGCTGCGCGACACCAGGCCGATGCGTTCGGCTTCCTTGGCGTCGACGTCGCGGCCTGTCAGCATCAGCTCGAACGCGCGAGATGTGCCGATCGCCCGTGGCAGCAGGTAGCTCAGCCCGAGCTCACTGGCGGTCAGGCCGTTGTTGATGCCTGCCGCCCGAAAGTACGCGCCGTCTGCGGCCACCCTGATGTCGGCGGCAAGCGCCAGGCACAGTCCACCGCCGATGGCGGCGCCGTTCACCGCGGCGATGATCGGCTGATGCATCTTGCGCAGGCCAAGGATGACGTCGTCGAGCACCTGCATGGAGCGCAGCGCGAACGTCGGCCGGGTCAGGCCGTCGATGTGCGGCACGGAGCCGGCGGACTTGTGGTCGGCGCCTGACGAGAAGCCTCGTCCTGCACCGGTCAGCACGATGGCCCGCACGGAGTTGTCGTTTGTCAGCTCGTCGAGCACGGCCTTGAGCGGAACCATGACGTCGAACGCCATGGAGTTCATCCGCTCCGGACGATTGAGCGTCACCAGCGCCACATTGGAGCGCGGACGATCGACGAGAACGAACTTGCTCTGCTCGGTCACGGTTGCACGCTATCGCGTGCAACCCGTCACGCCTGTTCGCCGTTGCTTTCCGCGGCGATCGCGGCGTCGATGTCGAGCGCCTTGACCTGCTGAATTAGGTCTTCCAGGGCGGCCGGGGGCAGGGCTCCGGCCTGATTGAACACCAGCTTGCCCTTCTTGAACGCCATCAGCGTCGGGATGGAGCGAATGTCGGCGGCTGCGGCGAGCTGCTGCTCAGCTTCGGTGTCGACCTTTGCGTAAACGACATCGGGGTGCTTGTCGGCTGACGCCGCGTACGTCGGGGCAAACGCGCGACATGGCCCGCACCACGACGCCCAGAAATCCACCAACACGATCTCGTTGTCGTCGATGGTGTCCTTGAACTCGGCAGCTGTGATGTCTCGGGTAGTCACGCTTCTCCTAACGCCTGCGATTTCCTGTGTGTTCCCACTATGTAGTCAGCGGGATCCGCTATCCCCGTCCCCACATCATTGCGCATGGCGATGCGGGAGAAAGACCCGCGTCAAAGGTCCAAGACAACTGAATCGCGCGGCTCGCTGGTGCATATCAACACAGACCCCGCGGGTGGCTGCTCCAACGGAAGCTGGGTGTAGACCGTGGTGCCCGCAATGACCTGGGTCGCGCACGTGTGGCAGACGCCGCTTCGGCAGGAGAACCGCGTCGGAACGCCGCAGGCCTCCGCCAATTCCAGAATGCTGCCGTACTCATCTGACCAGTTGACCGTGATCCCGCTGCGGGAGAACGACACCGGCGGCCCGGGGCCTGCAGGACCCGCAGGCGGATGCGGCGGCGTCGTCGATCCGTCGATGATGCCGGGATTGATCGGGGGCAGGGCACCGAACAGTTCGGTGTGAATGTGGGCCGGATCGATCCCGTAGTCGGTCAGCGCGATCTGCATGTCGGCCATGAACGGGGCGGGCCCGCACATGTACACAGCGGCGCTTCGCGGCAGACCCAGTTCCGCGATCGCTCGCGCATCCAGCCGGCCGTCGGATTCCGTGTAGATCACCCGTTGTTGTGCGCGCGGCAATTCATCGACCGTGTCGCCGACCTCCTGCCTGAAGGCCTGTGTTCGAGCATCCCTCGTGGTGTGCACCCACCAGATCTCGCGCCCGCTGCGACCCTTGGCCAGCGCGTGCAGCATCGCCAGCACCGGGGTGACGCCGACACCGGCTGACAGCAGGACAACCGGATCCGCCGCCTCGATCAGATAGAAATCACCGCGTGGCGCCGCCACGTCGAGGACAGCTCCGGTGTGAACGTTGTCGTGCAGCCAGCGACTGACAGTGCCGTGCTCCTCGCGTTTGACGCTGATTCGGTATTGCGTGCCATAGCCGGACAGTGAATAGCTGCGCAGCGGGGCAGGATCGCCCGCACCGGGGAATCGCAGGGTCAGGTACTGGCCCGGCCGCGGAACCGGCAACGAACCGCCGTCGTCGGCCTCGAACCATATCGACATGATGGAACTGCTCTCGTGCCGAGTTTCGGTGACCCGCAAGCGCCGAAACCCTTCCCAGCCCCGGTTCACGCTCGGTGTTTCCGTTGCGACGGTGGGTCTTCCGCGAGTGCTCAGCAGGTCGGTGAACGACTGCTGCCAACCGGGACTGAGCGCAGGTATGTCGACAGCCTGGCGGAGCAGGTCCTCATCGCGATCTGGTAGGTACAAGAGCGCATCGACATCGGCGACGGTGAGTTCATGCCTGCCTCGTCGCGTGCGGACGATGGCGTCTCCGGCCCGGACTCGCCCTTCGGTGATAACGCGGAAGTAGAAGCCTGGGCGATGATGAGCGACAAGAAGATTCGGCATATTGGGCTCGCCGAGTCGCATGCCGACCCGGAAGCAGGTGACCCGCGGTTGAGTCACCTCGAACTCCCCCTCGCCGATCGCGTAGCGGTCGCCGATGCAGACCTCGTCATCCGGAAGGCCGGTGACCGTGAAGTTCTCGCCGAAGTGACCCGGTTGCAGGTCGTCGCGGCCGAGGAACCGGCGCCAGTACTCGTAGGACTCGATTTGATAGACCATTACGGCCCGCTGCTCGCCGCCGTGACCGCCGAGATCGCCCTGGCCGTCGCCGTCGATATTCAGCCTGCGCGCCATGACCGGTCCCGTCACTGGTCTCTTGTAGACACCGGTGTAGACGGTCTTACCGCGCCACGCCACGTCCGCTGGCATCCCGACGTTGACCGAAACCAACCTTGCGGTCACGGCGTCAGATTAGCGGTTCACCACCGTCCGCGGGATTGACGCTATGGAGCCTCGTCAAGTAGCACCGTCTTGGTCTCCAGGTACGGCAGGAGCCCTTCGCGGCCCCCTTCGCGGCCGACGCCGGACTGTTTGAACCCGCCGAATGCGGTGCTCATGTCCAACCTCATACCGTTGTGTCCGACGGTTCCCGAGCGCAGTCGCGCCGCGACCTCGCGCGCTCGTGTCGCGTCGGGCGTGAACACCGCCGCGTTGAGGCCGTAGATCGTGTCGTTGGCGATGTCGACCGCGTGCTGATCGCTGTCTGCGGGGATCACGCTGAGAACCGGCCCAAAGATCTCCTCCTGGGCGATGACGTGCTTGTTGTCGACGCCCGCGAACACCGTCGGCTCGATGTAGTAGCCACGCTTCAAATGCTTGGGCCTGCCTCCCCCGGTCACCAGCGTCGCACCCTGCTCGATGCCTTTGGCGATGTAGCGCTCGACTCGTTCGCGCTGGCGTTCCATGGCCAGCGGCCCCATGCGCGTCGCCGCGTCGAACGGGTCACCGACCTGAACCGCCGAGAACGCGGCGGCCAGCGCGTCGGCGAACTCGTCGTGACGGTCGCGCGACACCACGACCCTGGTCAGAGATGCACACACCTGACCGGACAGGAAGCATTCGGCGCCTGCCAAAGTCGTTGCCGCGGTGGTGATATCCGCGTCATCGAGGATCACGGCCGCCGATTTGCCACCCAACTCGAGCGTGTACCGGGCAATTCGCTCACCGCATATCGCGGCGATCCTCCGGCCCGCGGCCGTCGATCCCGTGAAGGCGATCTTGTCGACCCGGTGATCGCGGACCAACAGCTCGGACACCTCGCGGTCCGCGGTCAGCACGTTGAGCACACCGGCAGGCAGGCCTACCTCCGCTGCGATCTCCGCAATCAGATAACCTGCGCCCGGCGCCTCGGGAGACACTTTCACGATCACCGTGCAGCCGGCCAGCAGCGCGGGAGCCACCTTGATGAGGATGAGCGGCAGCGGAGCGTTCCACGGGATGATCGCCCCGACTACGCCGACCGGTTCGCGCACCAGAAGTCCGTATCCCCCACCCGCCAGCGTCGCGGCGCTTGGGGTGAAGGATTCTTCGAACGGGTAGTCGTCGGCCAGATCCGCATAGAACCGTAGGGTTTCGGGATAACCGGCTCGGCCGGCCCGCGCGACGGCGTACACGACACCGGACTCGTGCGGCCACATCGTGGCGTAGTCATCTGCCCGGGCCTCGAGTTCGTCGGCCATTGCACGCATATATCCGGCACGCTCGGCATGTGTCATCCGCGGCCACGGCCCGCGGTCGAACGCCTGGCGCGCGGCGCCGATGGCGAGGTCCATGTCGCCGGGCTGTGCCTCGGGAACCTGGAAGTACAGTTGTTCGGTCGCCGAGTCTATAACGTCGATAACCGCATCCGAACTCGCTTTGACCCAATCGCCGCCGATGAAGAACCGATCGTTATTGCTCAGCGGGACAACGGGTTCAGTGGTCGAACTCATGGTATGGACACTCCCTCATCTGTTGGCGGTGTCTTGGTCGACGGTCATCGCGGTTCCCGTGGGCTAGCCCAGTTCGGGCTGCCGATGGTGAGACCGAGGATCAGCCCGCGAACAATCGGACCGTATCGCCATCCGAACGCAGGCACGGTGACCACTCCTCGATTGTGGACTTCCCACGTCGAGTCGACGCGCATTCGGCGCTTTAGATGTCGTGCTGTGACCTCGGCCGTAGCAACAGCGTCGCCGCCACGCTCACCGCCGCCGTGCTGACCAGGTATGTGCACGCAAGCCACGGCGACTTGTTCGCCGCGGCGATCAACGCGGTGAGAATCAGTGGGGTCAGCCCCGACGCGTAGACACCGGAGAGCTGGTACACCGTCGACAGACCGGTGTAGCGGATCCGCGCGGGATACAGCGATGCATAGAGGGTCCCTTGCGCGCCGTAGAACCAGGCGTGAATGACCCCGAACACCAACAGCATTCCGATTGTGTACGCCGCGATGCTGCCAGTGTTGAACAAGGCGAAGACAGGAAACACAGCGAGCGCATACGCGGCGATTCCGCTGGCATACACCGCACGCGCGCCGAACCGATCGGTCAGCAGACCCGACACCGGAAGAAGCACCGCCATCACCAACGCCGCCGCCGTGACTGCGATCAGGACCGGCACCCTTTCCAGGTGCAAGGTGCCCGTCGCGTAAGAAATGGCGAACACGCCCCATGTGTTGAACGCCGCGCCTTCACCCCAGCGTGACAGCAGGCCCAGGATCGTCGGCCGGAGGTACGGCGGACGGAACACCTCTCGCAGCGGCACCGCGGCGCGGTCGCCGGTGGCCCGGAGGTTCTCGAACGCCGGAGTCTCCGTTGCTTTCAACCGCACGATCACGCCGAAAATCACCAGCACGATGCTGAGCAAGAACGCGATGCGCCATCCGTATGACTCGAACGCGGCCTCGGGCAGCGCGAGTTGCAGCAGTGCGAACACGCCAGTGCCGAGCGCGAGTCCGAGCGCCAGGCCCACCTGCGGCACACTGCCTGCGAAGCCGCGTCGACGCGGCGGGCTGTGCTCGACGGCGAGCAGAATCGCGCCCGCCCATTCGCCGCCGAGTGCGAATCCCTGCACGATCCGCAACAACAGCAGCAGCAGGGGTGCGAGTATGCCGATCTGCGCGGCGGTGGGCAGCAGCCCCATCAAAGCGGTGGCACCGCCCATCAGGAACATCGTCAACGCGAGCGTCTTCTTCCGGCCGATGCGATCACCGACATGGCCGAAGACGAAGCCGCCGATGGGCCTGACGACGAAGCCGACGGCGAAGGTGGCGAACGACAACAGCGTTCCCACCAACGAGCTCTGATCGGGGAAGAAGGCGTGGTTGAAGACCAGGCTGGCCGCGGTCGCGTACAGGAAGAAGTCGTACCACTCGATGGTGGTGCCGACGAGGCTGGCCAGCAATGCCGTGCGGACCGTCGGGTCGAATCCGGTGTCACTGGGCCGTTCGACCTCATGCGAGGTGAGTTCGGGCGTCGACGTCACGCTGATAAACCATCCCCGTACCGCAGAGCGCCGAACAGATTTCAGCGCGCAATGATTGCAACGACGTGTCGGACCCGCGCGCTATTATTCGAACAGACGTTCGAAGGAGGGCCTGGCGTGGTTGCTGCAGTCGACCCGAGCCGACAACCCAAATCGAACTGGCTACATCGACGGCCCAAACGCCCCAGACCAGAACCCGACGCGGCTTGACAGCCCGTTAGACGGTGAAGCCCAACGCGCGCAACTGTTCGCGGCCATCTTCGGTGATCTTGTCCGGACCCCACGGCGGATTCCACACCCAGTTGATCTTGATGGCGTTGACCAGTCCGGCGCCGACGAGCGCCTGATGCGACTGATCCTCGATCACATCGGTGAGCGGACAGGCGGCCGACGTCAGCGTCATGTCGATCAGCGCCACCTTGCCGGCGTCACCCTCTTCGACGTTCAGGTCGTACACCAGGCCGAGGTCGACGACGTTGATGCCGAGCTCCGGGTCGACGACGTCGCGCATCGCCTCCTCGAGATCGGCGAGGAACTCCTCGTTAGGCACTGCGGTGTCGCTCATCTGGCGTCTCCTCTGCCTCGATTTCAGCGCCGGCTTGCGCCACTGCTCCGTCTGATGCGCTGGCCTCCGCCAGCGCGGCCTTGAAAGCTGTCCAGCCCAGCAGCGCACATTTGATCCGCGCCGGGTACTTGGCCACCCCGGCGAAGGCGATGCCGTCGCCGATCACATCTTCGTCGCCCTCCACGTTGCCGCGCGACGAGATCATCTCGTTGAACGCAGCCACGGTCTTCAACGCATCACCGACGTTCCGGCCGATCACCAGGTCCGCCAGCACGGACGTGGCGGCCTGGCTGATCGAGCAGCCCTGGCCGTCGTAGGAGACGTCGACGACCTGTTCCCCGTCACCGGACAGCGCAACCCGGAGCGTGACCTCATCGCCACATGTGGGGTTGAGGTGACGGACCTCTGCGCCGAACGGCTCGCGCAGCCCGCGGTGATGGGGATGCTTGTAGTGGTCCAGGATCACTTCCTGATACATCTGCTCCATTCTCACGGCGAAACCTCAGTCCCTGCCGAAGAACTCGATCGCACGCTTTACGCCCGCCACCAGCCGGTCCACCTCGTCAAGCGTGTTGTACACGGCGAACGACGCCCGCGCGGTCGCCGCGATGCCGAACTTGCGGTGTAGCGGCCACGCGCAGTGATGGCCGACCCGAACCGCGACGCCTTCGTCGTCGAGAATCTGGCCGACGTCGTGGGCGTGAATACCATCGACGACAAAGCTCACCGGAGAGCCGCGACCGACGAGGGACGTCGGTCCGACGATGCGGACGCCGGGAACCTCGCTCAGACCTTCCAGTGCGGCAGCGACCAGTTCGGCCTCATGAGCCTCGACGGCGTCCATTCCGATCGCGCCGAGATAACGGGCGGCCGCGGCCAGCGCGACAACCTGGGATGTCATCGGGGTGCCCGCCTCGAACCGCTGCGGCGCGGGCGCGAAGGTCGTTTCCTCCATCGTGACGGTCTCGATCATCGAGCCGCCGGTGATGAACGGGGGCATCGCGTCCAGCAGCTGCCGGCGGCCATAGAGCACACCGATTCCATTGGGACCCAGCATCTTATGGCCGGAGAACGCGGCGTAGTCAACCCCGAGTGCGTGCAGGTCGACCGGTTGGTGCGGCACTGATTGGCAGGCGTCGAGCACGGTCAACGCTCCGACCGCCTGAGCGCGTTCCACCAACTGTGCGACGGGCGCAATGGCTCCGGTGACGTTCGAATGATGGCTGAAGGCAATGACTTTGACGTTGCGGTCCAGTTGAAGCGAGTCGACGTCGATGCGACCTTCCGGACCGACCGAGTACCACTTCAACGTCGCGCCCGTGCGCCGTGCCAGTTCCTGCCACGGCACAAGGTTCGCGTGGTGTTCCAGCTCAGTGGTGACGATGACGTCACCGGGACCGACGACATGCTCGAAGCGGCTGTCCCCCAGCACATAGGCGACCAGGTTGATGCCCTCGGTTGCGTTCTTGGTGAACACCAACTCACCCGCGTCGGCGCCGACGAACGCCGCGATGTCGGCACGACCCTGCTCGTAGGCGTCGGTGGATTCCTCCATCAGCTGGTGCGCGCCGCGGTGCACCGCACCGTTGGACGTGACGAGAAAGTCGCGCTCGGCATCGAGGACTTGCAGTGGGCGCTGAGATGTGGCTCCGGAGTCGAGATAGGCCAGCTGGTTTCCGCTGCGCATCACTCGCTTGAGAATCGGGAAGTCAGCCCGAATCCCGGCGATATCAAGCGGAGTCAGCGACGTTGTCATCTACGCTCCTGCCGAGGCCGCCTGCTGGGCGAAGCGCTCGTATCCGTTCGCGTCGAGTTCGTCGGCGAGTTCGGGGCCGCCCGACTCCACGATGCGACCGCCGATGAACACATGGACGAACTGCGGCTGGATGTAGCGCAGAATGCGCGTGTAGTGCGTGATCAGCAGCAGCCCACCGTGCGCATCCTCGGCGTAGCGGTTGACGCCGTCGCTGACGACTCGCAGCGCGTCGACGTCCAGGCCCGAATCGGTCTCGTCCAGGATCGCGATCTTCGGCTTGAGCAGTTCGAGTTGCAGGATCTCGTGGCGCTTCTTCTCACCGCCCGAGAAGCCTTCGTTGACACTGCGTTCGGAGAAGGACGGATCGATATCGAGCCCCTCCATGGCGCCCTTGACCTCTTTGATCCAGTGCCGAAGCTTCGGAGCCTCACCGCGCACGGCGGTGGCCGCGGTGCGCAGGAAGTTCGACATCGACACCCCGGGCACCTCGATCGGGTACTGCATGGCCAGGAACAGGCCTGCGCGGGCTCGCTCGTCGATGCTCATCGCGAGGACATCCTCGCCGTCCAGCGTGATCGAACCCGATGTCACCGTGTACTTCGGATGGCCCGCGACCGCGTAGGACAGCGTCGACTTGCCGGACCCGTTCGGGCCCATCAACGCGTGCGTCTCCCCCGAGTTCACGGTGAGCGTGACGCCCTTCAGGATCGGGATGTCGGTGCCGTCCTCCTTGGACACGACGCTGACGTGTAGGTCCTTGATTTCCAGTGTGGTCATGAAGTGGCTGTCCTTGCATCCTTGGAATTGGCCTGAGCCGTTATCGCTAGTTCGTGTTCGATGGCGTCTGTGAGGCGTTCGCGTACGGCGGGCACAGCGATCTTCTGAATCAGCTCGCCGAAGAAACCGCGGACGACGAGGCGGCGAGCCTGGTCTTCCGGGATCCCGCGGGCCTGCAGATAGAACAACTGCTCGTCGTCGAAACGTCCAGTGGCGCTTGCGTGTCCGGCGCCGGCGATCTCGCCGGTCTCGATCTCCAAGTTCGGCACCGAGTCGGCGCGTGCGCCGTCGGTGAGAACCAGATTGCGGTTGGTCTCGAAGGTGTCGGTTCCGGTGGCCGCCGCACGGATCAACACGTCGCCGACCCAGACGGTGCGCGCATCGGGCCGCGGCGAATCCGGATCTCCCTGCAGCGCACCCTTATAGGTGACGTGCGAGCGGCAGTTCGGCTGGGCATGGTCGACCAGCAGCCGCGATTCGAAGTGCTGGCCGTCATCGGCGAAGTACAGCCCGAGCAACTCGGCATCCCCGCCAGGGGCGTCGAACCGGGTACGGGCGGTCAGTCGCACCACGTCACCGCCGAGGATGACCGCGACGTGCCGCAGCACCGCGTCCTTGCCCAACACCGCATGGTGGCTGCTGACGTGCACCGCATCGTCGGCCCAGTCGGCGATCGACACCACGGTCAGGTGCGCGGCGTCGGCCACGACGAACTCGATGTTGTCGGCATAGGTTCCGCTGCCGCTCTGATCGATGACGACGACCGCTTCACCGAGTTCGCCGACCCGCACCTGCAGGTGGCCATAGGCCGTCGCGCCCTGCCCCGGCCCGGTCACGCGGATCTCGATCGGCTGCTCGCACGCCACATCCTTCGGGATAGTGACGATCGTCGCGCTGTTGAACGACGAGAACGCCTGCGCGGCAACGCGATCAGCCGGTATCCCGGCCTGCCCTAGCCGCTCGTCTCCGCGACGTACTGTCTCGACCGTCACGCCGTTGCATTCGGAGACCTCGATGCGGGCGCTGCCGGTCGCATGCGCGGACCCGTCGTGCAGACCGCGCAGCCGCTTGAGCGGTGTGAACCGCCAGATCTCATCACGCCCGTGCGGCACCTCGAAGGCATCGACATCGAATGACGTGAAGATCTCGCCCTTGGTCCTGCCCTCCAGAGTCGCTGTCAGATCCCGCCCCACTAGCCGACAGCCCCTTCCATCTGCAGCTCGATCAGGCGGTTGAGCTCCAGCGCGTACTCCATCGGCAGTTCCTTGGCGATCGGCTCGACGAAGCCGCGCACCACCATCGCCATCGCCTCGTCCTCGGTGAGGCCGCGGCTCATCAGGTAGAACAGCTGGTCCTCACTGACCTTGGAGACGGTGGCCTCGTGCCCCATCGTGACGTCGTCCTCGCGGATGTCGACATAGGGATAGGTATCGCTACGGCTGATCGTATCGACAAGCAGCGCATCGCATTTCACGCTCGAGCGTGATCCGTGGGCGCCCTTGCTGATCTGAACCAGGCCGCGGTAGGACGTGCGGCCACCGCCGCGGGCCACCGACTTGGACACGATGTTGCTCGACGTGTTCGGTGCCAGGTGCAGCATCTTGGCGCCGGTGTCCTGGTGCTGTCCCTCGCCGGCGAACGCGACCGAAAGCACCTCGCCCTTGGCGTGCTCGCCGGTCATCCACACGGCCGGGTACTTCATCGTGACCTTGGAACCGATGTTGCCGTCGACCCACTCCATGGTGGCGCCCGCCTCGGCCCTGGCCCGCTTGGTGACCAGGTTGTAGACGTTGTTCGACCAGTTCTGGATGGTCGTGTAACGACAACGGCCGCCGGGCTTCACGATGATCTCGACGACCGCGGAATGCAGCGAGTCGCTCTTGTAGATCGGCGCGGTGCAGCCCTCGACGTAGTGCACGTAGGCGCCCTCGTCGACGATGATCAGCGTCCGCTCGAACTGGCCCATGTTCTCGGTGTTGATCCGGAAGTAGGCCTGCAGCGGAATGTCGACGTGCACGCCCGGCGGCACGTAGATGAACGAACCACCCGACCACACAGCGGTATTCAGCGCCGAGAACTTGTTGTCACCGGCAGGAATCACCGTGCCGAAATACTGCTTGAAGATCTCCGGATGCTCCTTGAGCGCGGTATCGGTGTCGAGGAAGATGACGCCCAGCTGCTCGAGATCCTCACGGATCGAGTGGTAAACCACCTCGCTCTCATACTGAGCCGCTACGCCGGACACCAGCCGCTGCTTCTCCGCCTCGGGGATGCCGAGCTTGTCGTAGGTGTTCTTGATGTCGGCGGGCAGGTCGTCCCACGTCGCAGCCTGCTTCTCGCTTGAGCGCACGAAGTACTTGATGTTGTCGAAGTGGATGCCCTCGAGGTTGGAGCCCCAGTTCGGCATCGGCTTCTTGTCGAACGTGCGAAGCGCCTTCAGCCGCGTCGTCAGCATCCACTCGGGCTCGCTCTTCTTGGCCGAGATGTCGCGCACGACGGCCTCCGACAGCCCGCGCTGCGCGCTTGCGCCCGCAACGTCGGAGTCGGCCCAGCCATAGCCGTAGCGACCCAGCGACTCGATGGTCTGTTCCTGGGTCAAGGCTTCGGACGTGGTCGTCATGTCGACGCTCCTTGCTTGGTTTTGGTGGCTTCGGCGCTGCGGGCTGTGCGCCGAAGGGCTGGTTGCTGATCCTGGTTGAGCGGCACGTGCTCCGCGGTCAGCGGCACATGTGTGGTGCAGGCGCAGTCTCCGTTGACGATCGTGGCCAACCGCTGCACGTGAGTACCCAGTACCTCGGCGAACGCTTCCCTCTCGGCCTCGCACAACTCGGGAAACTCCTTGGCGACGTGCGACACCGGACAGTGATGCTGGCAGAGCTCTATGCCGTGCAGGGGTCCGCTCACCTGGGTGGCGGTAGCGGCGTACCCCGCCTTGGACAGGGCGCCTGCCACGCGATCTACGGACGTTTCAATGTCGTCGGCTCCCCGGGTTACTCCCGAGAGGATGGTGTCGATGCGGCGCCGCGCGAAGGTGCGGACGGCGTCGTCGCCGCCGATTTCACGCAGCTGGCGCATCGCCGCGGCCGCCAGGTCGTCGTAGGCGTGGCCGAGCTTGGCGCGCCCCGCGGCGGTCAGTCGGTACCGGCGGGCGGGCCTGCCCCGGCCGTGATGCTGCCAGGCTGCGGCCGCATTGGACTGCGCTTCGCCGGCGTCCAGCAGCGCGTCGAGGTGCCTGCGTACGCCTGCCGCCGAGATGCCGAGCCGATCGCCGACCTCGCCTGCTGTGATGGGACCGGACTCCAATAGGAGTTGGACGATCGCGCCACGCGTGTGGCGATCAACCTCCGGCCTTATTTTCACAACACCATTGTGACGGAATTCCACAGGCCGGTAAAGCAAGGTCACCCTTATGTGGGCAACGTCCTACGATCGCCACGTGAGCAAGCAGAATCGACGCCTTGTCCTGGCCCAACGACCCTCCGGCCTCGTTGACGAGGGCACTACACGGCTGGAAACCGAACAGCTGCCCGAACTGCAGGACGGCGAGGCACTGGTCAAGGTGCGTTTCCTGTCGATCGACCCCACGATTCGCACGTGGATGGACGACGTCCCCGGCTATCTGCCGCCGATCCAGATCGGCGAGGTCATCCGCAGCGGCGGTGTGGGCGAGGTCATCGACAGCCGCACCGATGCATATCTGCCCGGCCAACTGCTGTTCGGCATGACCGGCTGGCAGGAGTACGTGATCACCGACACCGGCGAGCGAGCGATGCAGGTGCTGCCGGACGGTGTTTCTCCCGGGATTGCCATCGGAATCCTCGGTGTCACCGGCATGACGGCTTATTTCGGCCTGATCGACGTTGGACGCGTCAAGGACGGCGATGTGGTCGTCATCTCGGGCGCCGCGGGCGCCACCGGCTCGGCCGCGGGCCAGATCGCGAAGATCAAGGGTGCCAAGAAGGTCGTCGGTATCGCAGGCGGCCCCGAGAAATGCGCGTACATCGTCGACGAACTCGGCTTCGACGAGGCGATCGACTACAAGAACGAAAAGGTCGCGGCGCGGCTGCACCAAACCTGCCCCGACGGCATCGACCTGTACTTCGACAACGTTGGCGGATCGATCCTCAACGACTGCCTCGCGAACCTGGCGATGCGCGGCCGGGTCGTGCTGTGCGGCGCGATCTCGACCTACAACAGCGACGGCCCACCGCCGGGCCCAAGCAACTATCTGAGCCTGCTGGTGCGCCGTGGGCGAATGGAAGGCTTCATCATTCTCGACTACCTTGACCGTTTTCCTGCCGCGCAGATGGAGATGGCCGGCTGGATCGCCGAAGGCAAGATCAAGTCCTCCGAGCACATCGTCGAAGGGTTGGAGAAAGCGCCTGATGCGCTGAACCTGTTGTTCAGCGGCGGCAATACCGGCAAGGTGATCGTCGCCCTCTGACGGCTACGCTGCAGTGATGGCTGCGCGCCTACGGTCCCTTTCCACCTCGATTGCCGGCTGGCACGGGGATGAACGGACCGTCGGGTCTCCGCTCAACGACGCCGAGCTGATAGCGCTGCGCCGGACCCGGCTGTTCGGGGCGACCGGCACGGTGTTGATGGCCATTGGAGCGCTCGGCGTCGGCGCCCGTCCTGTCGTGCAGGATCCGACGTTCGGGGTGCGGCTTCTGAACCTTCCCTCACGCATACAGACCGTGTCGCTGATAATGACCACCACCGGCGCGGTGATGATGACGCTGGCATGGCTGATGCTCGGCCGCTTCGCGCTCGGCGAGCGGCGGATGAGCCGCAGTCAACTCGACCGCACGCTGCTGCTGTGGGTGCTTCCCCTACTCATCGCGCCGCCGATGTACAGCCGAGACGTCTACTCGTATCTCGCCCAGAGCGAGATCGCGATCAACGGCCTCGACCCGTACAAGGTCGGACCCGCCACCGGGCTGGGTCTCGATCACGTCTTCACCCTGTCGGTGCCGACCATGTGGCGTGAGACGCCTGCACCCTACGGTCCGCTGTTTCTATGGGTCGGCCAAGGCATTTCGGCGCTGACGGGCGAGAACATCGTCTTCGCGGTGCTGTGTCACCGGCTCGTCGTGCTGCTCGGTGTTGGCCTCATCGTATGGGCGGTGCCTCGGCTCGCGCGCCGTTGCGGCGTCGCCGAGGTCAGCGCGCTGTGGCTGGGTGCGGCCAATCCGTTGCTGATCATGCATCTGGTCGCGGGTATCCACAACGAGGCGCTGATGCTCGGGCTGATGCTCGCGGGAACGGAGTTCGCACTTCGCGGTGTGTACGCCGACAGCCCGTTGCTTCCGAAACCGTTGGCCTGGCCGCAATCTCGCGACGAATGGGCCCGCTGGCGACCGATGATGATGCTGGTGTTCGGCGTCGTGCTGATCACGCTGTCCTCACAGGTGAAGCTGCCTGGGCTACTGGCGGTGGGCTTCGTCGCGATGGCCCTGGCGTGTCGATGGGGCGGCACCTTCAAGGCTTTCGTTATCGCGGGCGGGTCCCTGACGGCGATTTCGGTGGCGGTGGTGGCGGTGATCGGCTGGGCCAGCGGGCTGGGCTTCGGCTGGCTGTTCACGTTGGGCACCGCCAACGTGGTGCGCAGCTGGATGTCGCTGCCCACGTTGTTGGCGCTGGGCACCGGACAGGTCGGCATCCTGCTGGGGCTGGGCGATCACACCACCGCGGTGCTCGGGCTGACACGTGGCATCGGCGTATTCATCATCGCAATCCTGGTGACCTGGCTGCTGTTGGCGGTGCTTCGAGGTCGGCTGCATCCGGTCGGTGGGCTCGGCGTCGCGCTCGGCATGACCGTGCTGCTCTTCCCCGTGGTCCAACCGTGGTACGTGCTGTGGGCCGTCATCCCGTTGGCGGCCTGGGCCACCAGGCGCTCGTTCCGCACCACCGCCATCGTGGTCACCCTCGTCGTCGGGATTTTCGGTCCGACCGCCAACGGAGACCGGTTCACCGTCTTCCAGATCCTGCTGGCCACCGCGGCCAGCACCGTGATCGTGGCGGCATTGATCGGGATGACGTACTACCGGTTGCCATGGCGCAAGCTGCCCGACCCAGGGTCCGAATTCGTTCCCGCGCCGCTTCCGGGGCCCGTCCCGCTCGAGCCTTCGCTACCGCGGCCACAGCCGGCCAAGGCTGACGCCTACGCTGAATCCCCGTGACCTCCTCCGGCCGGGTGCTCGGCTCCTCGCGCGAGCGCTCGTCGGCACCCCCTGTGCAGCTGCGCGGGGTGTGCAAACGGTATGGGTCGACGACAGCGGTGTCCGAACTCGACCTCGAGGTGCACTCCGCCGAGGTGCTGGCGTTGCTCGGACCCAACGGTGCGGGCAAGACGACGACGGTCGAGATGTGCGAGGGCTTCATCAAGCCGGACGCGGGGTCCATCGAGATCCTCGGCCTCAACCCGATCACCGACAACGCGCGGGTGCGTGAACGGATCGGCGTGATGCTGCAGGGCGGCGGCGCCTACCCTGCGGCGCAGGCAGGCGAGATGCTCAATCTCGTTGCGGCATACAGTGCCAACCCGCTCGACCCGCGGTGGTTGATGGAGACGCTGGGCCTGACAGAGGCGACGAAGACGACGTATCGCCGGCTGTCGGGCGGGCAGCAGCAGCGGTTGGCGTTGGCATGCGCGGTGGTGGGCCGTCCGGAGCTGGTGTTCCTTGACGAGCCGACCGCAGGTATGGACGCGCACGCGCGAATTGTCGTGTGGGAACTGATCGATGCGCTGCGCGGTGACGGTGTGACGGTGGTGCTGACCACCCATCAGCTGACCGAAGCCCAGGAGCTGGCCGATCGGTTGGTGATCATCGACCGCGGCGTGGCGGTGGCCAGCGGGACGCCCGCCGAGTTGATGCGCAGCGGCGCGGAGAACCAGCTGCGGTTCAGGGCTCCTCGAATGCTGGACTTGTCGCTGCTGATCTCGGCGCTGCCCGAGAGCTATAAGGCCACCGAGACCTCTCCGGGTGAGTACCTGGTCGAGGGACAGATCGACCCGCAGGTGCTGGCGACGGTGACGGCGTGGTGCGCGCGGCTCGATGTACTGGCCACCGACATGCGGGTGGAGCAGCGCAGCCTCGAAGATGTCTTCCTCGACCTGACCGGGCGGGAACTGCGGCCATGACGACGAATCGCTTCGCGGCCGGGACGTTCAGCCCCGACCCGCGTCCCGCGACCGTGCCGAAGATGCTCACCGCGCAGTTCGCACTCGAACTGAAGCTGTTGTTGCGCAACGGCGAACAGCTCCTGCTCACCCTGTTCATCCCGGTCACGCTGCTGGTCGGGTTGACATTGCTGCCGTTCGGCTCCTTCGGGCCCAACCGGGCGGCGACGTTCGTGCCGGCGATCATGTCGCTGGCGGTGATCTCGACGGGGTTCACCGGGCAGGCCATCGCCGTCGCATTCGACCGCCGCTACGGCGCGCTGAAGCGGATCGGCGCCACGGCACTTCCGGTGTGGGGCATCATCGCCGGTAAATCACTGGCCGTGGTCACCGTGGTTTTTCTCCAGTCAATCGTGTTGGGCGGCATCGGCTTTGCGTTGGGATGGCGACCGCACATCGTGGGACTGATGCTGGGTGCGGTCATCATCGCGCTTGGCACAGCCGCGTTCACCGCGATGGGGTTGTTGCTCGGGGGCACGCTGCGCGCCGAGATCGTGCTTGCCATCGCCAACCTCCTTTGGTTCGTCTTCGCCGGGCTCGGCGCACTCACCCTCGAAGGTCAGACCGTGCCGAAGGCAGTTCAGTGGGCGGCGAGGCTCACGCCGTCGGGTGCGCTGACCGAGGCTCTGACGCAGGCCATCTCGCTGTCGGTGGACTGGTTCGGCATCGCCGTGCTGACCGCCTGGGGCACGGTGTCAGCGCTGTGCGCACTGCGCTGGTTCCGCTTCACCTGAGTCGCGCCGCGCGACCGCGCAGTGCACTACTACGGGCTGTAGTTGCGATCCTCTACGATCGGGCCGTGGCCGTCGGACGATTCCTGATGCGCGTGGTGGACGTGCTGCCGATGCCGAGCCTGCGTGTGCAGCGCCTGATCGCTGCCGCCGTCGTGCTGACTCAGGGCGGCATCGCCGTCACGGGTGCGATCGTCCGGGTCACCGCGTCGGGCCTCGGCTGCCCGACGTGGCCGCAGTGCTTCCCCGGCAGCTTCACCCCTGTGCCGCACTCCGAAGTGCCGGGCATCCACCAGGCCGTCGAGTTCGGCAACAGGATGATCACCTTCCTCGTCGTGCTGACCGCGGCCCTGGCGGTGCTTGCGGTCACCCGCGCCCGACGTCGGCACGAGGTCCTCGTCTACGCGTGGCTGATGCCTGCCTCGACGGTGGCGCAGGCCGTGATCGGCGGTATCACCGTGCTCACCGGCCTGCTGTGGTGGACGGTGGCGATTCACCTACTGGTGTCGATGGCGATGGTGTGGCTGGCCGTCCTGCTGTATGTGAAGATCGGCCAGCCGGACGACGGGGCGCCCACGGAGCTGGTGCCGAAGCCGTTGCGGCAGTTGACGATTCTGACCGCGGTAGTTCTGGCCGCACAGCTGGTGTCAGGAACGCTGGTGACCGCGGCGGGTCCACATGCCGGTGACAAGAGCACCGTTCGCGTCGTGCCGCGGCTGGAGGTTGAGATCACCACGCTCGTCCACGTGCACACCTCACTGCTGGTGGCCTATCTCTCGCTGCTGGTGGCGCTCGGCTTCGCACTGATGGCGGTCCGGGCCCCCCGTCCCGTGCTGGTGCGGCTGGGCGTGCTGTTCATTTTCGTGCTCGCTCAAGGGTGCGTGGGCGCGGTGCAGTTCTACACCGGCGTGCCCGCCGCATTGGTGGCTCTTCACGTGGCGGGGGCCGCCGCATGTACGGCGGCCACCTCGGCGCTATGGGCTTCGATGCGAGAGCGGGCCGAGCCCGAGCCGGTCAAGCGCTGACTCGACGCCGACCGCGAACTTGCGTTGTTGAAGGTCGCGAGTGGTTCGGTCCAGCTGACGCCAGCCCAGTGACGGCTCGACCAACTCCAGCTCGAGAAGCCGCGGATCGTCCGGGCCGCCGATCACGTCGACGCGGGCATAGAGCAGGTCGGTGGCGCTGATGTTGAGGTACCCGGCGGCGGCGTCCAGCGCGGCATGGCCGATGTCCCACAGTTCGAAGTCGGGGTCGGCGGCCGTGAGCGATTCCTCCGCATAGGTGCCCGACGGGTCGAACACCGGCCGCTGACCGGCGGGCGGCAGCATGGGCCCCTTGGTGAAGGCGTGCGACTGCTCCCCGCTGAGGAACACCAACGCCGTCTCGCCGTCCTCCACCCTGAGGTCGTACGGCTGAACCAGGACGGTGCTTCCGGCATCTTGCAGCGTGGCGGCGTGCTCGCGGGCGGCGCGGGCCTCGGTAAACCTCTGCGCGCCAACCGACCCGGCACCGATAGAAGGCTTGACGACCACCTCGCCCTTCGGCAAGCGAACCGGCTCACCCGGTGCGAAGAACTTGCTCGGCACGGTCGGCACGCCTGCGTCCGCGAGGGCGGCGAGGTAGCGCTTGTCGGTGTTCCACGCGACCACGGCGGGCGGGTTCAGCAGGTTGGCGACCCGGTTACTCCAGTCGAGGAATTCTTCCAGCCGGTCGATGTAGTCCCACGCCGCGCGGAGGATGACGAGGTCGGCGCGCAGTGCTTCCGGGTCGTCCCACGACAGCCACCGCGCATGCAGGCCACGCTGTCGCAGTGCGGCGACGAGTTCCGCGTCGTCCCCGTCGCCCTCCGGCAGCGCGGGACAGCCGGCAAGCACAATCCGAGGATGACGGATGTCGGGGCGGGCGAGTTTCATGACGTAGGCATGATAGACACCATGCGCGCTATTGAAGTCGCCGAAACCGGCGGACCCGAGGTCCTGCAGTACGTAGAGAAGCCCACCCCCTCGCCCGGATCCGGCGAGGTGCTGATCAAAGCCGAGGCCATCGGCATCAATTTCATCGACACCTACTTCCGGTCGGGTCAGTACAAGCGAGAGCTTCCGTTCATCCTTGGCCTTGAAGTATGCGGGACGGTCGAAGCCGTCGGTGACGATGTGGCCGCACTCGGAGTCGGCAATCGGGTGGTCACCGCACAGGCAGACGGTTCGTACGCCGAATACTGCACGGCGCCAGCCGATTTCTGCGCATACGTGCCGGACGGCGTGAGTCCGGACGTGGCGGCGGCATCACTGCTGAAGGGTATGACGGCGCACTACCTGCTCAAGTCGGTCTACCCGGTCCAGCAGGGTGACTTCGTGCTGCTGCACGCGGGCGCGGGCGGGGTCGGCCTCATCCTCACCCAGTGGGCCACCAGCCAGGCGGTCCGGGTGATCACCACCGTGTCGACCCCGGAGAAGGCCGAGTTGAGCAGGCAGGCGGGCGCGGCCGAGGTGCTCGACTACCCCGAGGATCCCGAGGAGTTCGGCGCCAAGATCAAGGAGCTGACCGACGGCGGTGTCGCAGCGGTGTACGACGGCGTCGGCGCCGCCACCTTCGATGCCAGCCTGGCCAGCCTGGCGGTGCGGGGAACACTTGCCTTGTTCGGAGCGTCCAGCGGGCCCGTTCCGTCGTTCGACCCCCAGCGGCTCAATGCGGCGGGGTCGGTGTTCCTGACACGGCCCAACCTGGTGCACTACACCCGCACTGCCGACGAATTCTCTTGGCGAGCAGGCGAATTACTCGACGCGATCGCGGCGGGCACCATCAACGTCACAGTCAGCGAGCACTACCGCCTTCAGGACGCGGAGCAGGCACATCGCGACCTGCAGGGGCGCAAGACCGTCGGCTCGATCGTGTTGGTGCCCTAGACCGGCTGACTCCGCGGCACGGCGCGCGACCCGTCGAGGAAACTAGTGGCTCAATAGTGTCGGCAGGTCCAGCGCCGAGTCGATGGCCAGCGCGCAGAACACGACTGCCAGATAGTTGTTGGACTGCAGGAAGAGCCGCAGCGGCTTCACCTGCTCGCCGCGGCGCACCCCGGCATACAGCTGGTGGGCCATCGCCAGGAACCAGGTGCCCGCCACGACGGCCACCGACGCGTACAGCCAGCCCGTCGCCAGCGCCAGTGCCAGCGTCGCCAGCACGGTCAGCCAGGTGTAGATGAGGATCTGCTTGGTCACCTGGCGCTCTGTCGCCACCGCGGGCAGCATCGGCACGCCTGCCGCCTGGTAGTCCTCCTTATAGCGCATCGCCAGCGCCCAGGTGTGGGGCGGCGTCCAGAAGAAGATGACCGCGAACATCACCAGCGCGGGCCACTGGATGGTGCCCGTAACCGCCGACCAGCCGATCATCACCGGCATGCAGCCGGCCGCCCCGCCCCACACCACGTTCTGCGACGTCCGGCGTTTGAGCAGCAGCGTGTAGACGAGCACGTAGAACGCGATCGTCGCCCCCGCCAGATGCGCGGACAGCATGTTCGTGGTCCACCAGAGCCAGAAGAACGAGGCCACCGAAAGCGCGAGCCCGAAGATGAGCGCGTGGCTACGGGGAACGCTGTTGCGTGCCAGCGGCCGCCGCTCCGTCCGCTTCATCATCTTGTCGATGTCGGCGTCGGCAACACAGTTCAGGGTGTTGGCGCCCGCGGCCGCCAGCAGGCCGCCGACAAGGGTGTTGCCGATCAGCAGCGGATTCACAGTGCCGCGGTCGGCCAGCAGCATGGCCGGAATGGTGGTGACCAGCAACAGCTCGATCACGCGCGGCTTGGTCAGCGCGAGGTAGCCGAGGAGCGTGGTGCCGTGTTCGGCGTCGGAGCCGCGCGGCCGGCGACATGTGCGCAGGCGCACCGTCAAGAAGGCGGCCTTCGCGAATGCTCACGCAATAACTCCTCAGAAAGGTCGCAGAGCGCGACTTCTACTACAGACGATGGTAGACCGCGGGTAGGCCCAGAACCTAGCTGGGTTGATGCGGTGAATGAACAGCCAATGATGCGCGACGCAGCCTGCGGCGATTACCGACGCCGCACTAGGGTATTAGGTGGACCAGGCTTGCCGATCTGAGGAGTCAACTGGTGACAACTGTCGAAGAAATCTCGGCCCTTACTCGCCCCAATCACCCGGACGACTGGACCGATGTGGATTCGGAAGCCGTCGACACCGTGCGAGTGCTGGCGGCGGACGCGGTGCAAAAGGTCGGCAACGGTCACCCCGGCACGGCGATGAGCCTCGCGCCGCTGGCCTACACGCTCTTCCAACGCCAGATGCGCCACGATCCCAGCGACGTGCACTGGTTGGGTCGCGACCGGTTCGTGCTGTCCTGCGGGCACTCCAGCCTGACCCTGTACATCCAGCTCTACCTCGGCGGCTTCGGTCTGGAGCTGTCCGACATCGAGTCACTGCGCACCTTCAAGAGCAAGACACCCGGACACCCGGAGTTCCGCCACACCAGGGGCGTGGAGATCACGACGGGTCCGCTCGGCCAGGGGCTGGCCTCCGCGGTCGGAATGGCGATGGCCTCGCGCTACGAGCGCGGCCTGTTCGACCCCGACACGCCGTGGGGTGAGAGCCCGTTCGACCACTACATCTACGTGATCGTCTCCGACGGCGACATGGAGGAGGGCGTGACCAGCGAGGCCTCGTCGCTGGCGGGCACCCAGCAGCTCGGCAACCTGATCGTGTTCTACGACCACAACCAGATCTCGATCGAGCACGACACGAATATCGCCCTGTCGGAGGATGTGCCCGCCCGTTACCGCGCCTACGGGTGGCACGTCCAGGAAGTCGAGGGCGGCGAGAACGTCGTCGGCATCGAGCAGGCCATCGCCGAGGCGAAGAAGGTCACCGACAAGCCTTCGTTCATCTCCCTGCGGACGATCATCGGCTATCCAGCCCCGAACAAGATGAACACCGGCGGTGTCCACGGCTCGGCGCTCGGCGAGGAGGAAGTGGCCGCCACCAAGCGCGTCCTCGGCTTCGACCCGGACAAGACGTTCGAGGTGCGCGACGAGGTCATCGAGCACACCCGCAAGCTCGTCGCCCGCGGCAAGGAAGCCCACGAGAAGTGGCAGCCGCAGTTCGACGCATGGGCCGAACGGGAACCCGAGCGCAAGCAGTTGCTCAGACCGGCTGCTGGCGCAGGAACTGCCAGAGGGATGGGATGCCGACCTGACGCACTGGGAGCCCGGCTCCAAAGCGCTGGCCACCCGGGCCGCGTTCGGTCAGGTGCTCAACGACGTCGCCCCGAAGCTGCCCGAATTATGGGGTGGCTCAGCCGATTTGGCCGGCAGTAACAACACGACCATCAAGGACGTCAAGTCGTTCGGGCCGCCGTCGATCTCCACAGATGACTTCACCGCCGACTGGTACGGCCGGGTGCTGCACTTCGGAATTCGCGAACATGCGATGGGCGCGATCCTGTCCGGCATCGTGCTGCACGGGCCGACCCGCGCGTTCGGGGGCACCTTCCTGCAGTTCTCCGACTACATGCGCCCCGCGGTGCGGCTGGCGTCGCTGATGGACATCGACACCATCTACATCTGGACCCACGACTCCATCGGGCTCGGCGAGGACGGTCCCACGCACCAACCCATCGAGCACCTCGCCGCGCTGCGGGCGATTCCGAACCTGTCGGTGGTTCGGCCCGGCGATCCCAACGAGACCGCCTACGCATGGCGCAGCATCATCGCGCGCGGTAACGGCAGCGGGCCGGTCGGGTTCATCCTCACCCGCCAGGGCATCCCCGTGCTCGAAGGCACCGATGCCGACGGTGTCGCCAAGGGCGGCTACGTGCTCGGCGGTATCCCCGACGAACTGCCGGACGTCGTGCTGATCGGCACCGGCTCGGAGCTCCGGCTCGCGGTCGAGGCGCAGAAGATATTGGCGGAGAAGGACATCACGGCCACCGTCGTATCGATGCCGTGCGTCGAATGGTTCGAGTCCCAGCCCGCCGAATACCGCGACAAGGTGCTGCCGCCCGCAGTCTCGGCACGGGTGGCCGTGGAGGCCGCCGTCGCGCAGAGCTGGTACAAGCTCGTCGGCGACACCGGCGAGATCGTCTCGATCGAGCATTACGGCGAATCCGCCGACGACAAAACGTTGTTCCGCGAGTTCGGGTTCACCCCGGAAGCCGTCGTGGCCGCCGCGGAACGATCACTGGACAACTGAAAGAGAGAAGGACAAAGCATGGCTCAGAACAAGAACCTCGCCGCGCTGTCCGCGGCGGGCGTCTCCGTATGGCTCGACGACCTGTCCCGCGACCGGCTGCAGACCGGCAATCTGCAGGAGCTCATCGACACCAAGAGCGTGGTGGGCGTGACCACCAACCCGTCGATCTTCCAGGCGGCCCTTTCGAAGGGCACCGCCTACGACGAACAGGTGAAGGAATTGGCCGAGCGCGGCGCCGACATCGACGCGACGATCCGCACCGTTACCACCGACGACGTGCGCGACGCCTGCGACGTCCTGCGTCCCCAATGGGTGTCGTCCGACGGCGTCGACGGCCGAGTGTCGATCGAGGTCGACCCGCGGTTGGCCCGTGATGCCGACAAGACCATCTCGCAAGCCATCGAGCTGTGGAAGATCGTCGACCGGCCAAACCTCTTCATCAAGATCCCAGCGATGGAGGAAGGGATACCCGCGATCACTTCGGTGCTCGGCGAGGGCATTTCGGTCAACGTGACACTGATCTTCTCCGTCGAACGGCACCGTGCGGTGATGGACGCCTACCTCGCCGGCCTGGAGGCAGCTAAGCAGGCCGGCCACGACCTGTCCAAGATTCACTCCGTAGCATCGTTCTTCGTCTCCCGCGTGGACACCGAGATCGACAAGCGGCTGGAGAAGATCGCCAGCGAGTCCGGAAATGATGAGGCGCTGGCGCTGCGCGGGCAGGCAGGCGTCGCCAACGCCCGACTCGCGTACGCGGCATACCAGGAGGTCTTCGTCGGCGGCGACCGCTACGGGGCACTCAAGGGCGACGGAGCACGGGTGCAGCGGCCGCTGTGGGCGTCCACCGGCGTGAAGAACCCGGAGTACTCCGACACGCTGTACGTCACCGAGCTCGTCGCTCCCAACACGGTGAACACGATGCCGGAGAAGACCATTGACGCGGTAGCCGATCACGGTGTGATCACCGGCGACACGGTCACCGGCACCGGGGACGCCGCGCAGGAGGTCTTCGACAAGCTGGCTTCGGTCGGAGTCGACCTGCCCGACGTCTTCCTCACTCTGGAGAATGAGGGCGTCGACAAGTTCGAGAAGTCGTGGCAGGAACTGCTCGACGAGACGCAGACTCAGCTCAACGACAAGAAATGAGCGACGAAGGCAAGTCGGTCGAGAAGACGGACGTCCCGTCCGGTTGGCAGAACCCGTTGCGGGACAAGCGCGACAAGCGCATGCCGCGGATTCCGGGTCCCTGCGGGCTCGTCATCTTCGGGGTCACGGGCGATCTCGCTCGCAAGAAGCTGATGCCGGCCATCTACGACCTGGCGAACCGCGGCCTACTTCCGGCGAACTTCGCCTTAATCGGGTTCGCCAGAAGGGATTGGGCCGACGAGGATTTCGGCGCACTGGTCTGCGAGTCCGTCCAGCAGCATGCCCGTACCCCGTACCGCCAGGAGGTCTGGGACCGGCTGGCCGAGGGAATCCGTTTCGTACAGGGCACATTCGACGACGACAAAGCGTTCCAAAAACTCGCCGAGACGCTGGAGAAGCTCGACGCAGAGCGAGGTACCGGCGGCAACCACGCCTTCTACCTGTCGATCCCGCCGAAAGCGTTCCAGATGGTGTGCGAGCAGTTGCAGAAGTCGGGACTCGCCCGACCTCAGCAAGGTCGCTGGAGCCGGGTCGTGATCGAGAAGCCCTTCGGCCACGACCTGAAAAGCGCGCAAGAACTGAACAGCGTCGTCAACAGCGTGTTTCCCGAGGAATCGGTGTTTCGCATCGACCACTACCTCGGCAAGGAAACCGTCCAGAACATTCTGGCATTGCGCTTCGCCAACGCGCTTTACGAACCGATCTGGAACAACAACTACGTCGACAGTGTGCAGATCACCATGGCCGAGGACATCGGCCTCGGCGGCCGCGGCGGCTATTACGACGGGGTCGGCGCGGCGCGGGACGTGATCCAGAATCACCTGATACAGCTGATGGCGCTGACCGCGATGGAGGAGCCCGTCAGCTTCAACCCGCACGAGTTGCAGGCCGAGAAGATCAAGGTGCTCTCGGCGACGCGACCGATGCAACCGCTCGACCAGACCACGGCGCGGGGCCAGTACACCGCCGGCTGGCAAGGCAGCGAGAAGGTTCCGGGGTTGCTCGAGGAGGAGGGCTTCTCGAAGGATTCCACAACCGAGACCTACGCCGCGATTGCGCTGGAGGTCGACACCCGGCGGTGGGCGGGCGTGCCGTTCTTCCTGCGCACCGGGAAACGACTGGGGCGCAGGGTGACCGAGATCGCGCTGGTGTTCAAGCGGGCGCCACACCTACCGTTCGACACCACGATGACAGAGGAACTCGGCAAGAATGCGCTGGTGATCCGGGTGCAGCCGGACGAGGGCATCACCTTGCGTTTCGGGTCCAAGGTGCCCGGCAGCCAGATGGAAGTCCGCGATGTCAACATGGACTTCTCGTACGGTTCGGCGTTCGCCGAGGACTCCCCCGAAGCGTACGAGCGGCTGATCCTCGACATGCTGCTCGGCGAGCCGTCGTTGTTCCCGCTCAATACGGAAGTCGAATTCTCCTGGGAGATACTGGATCCCGTTCTCGACTATTGGGCGGAGCACGGCAAGCCCGACGCATACGAATCCGGTACCTGGGGACCCGAGTCGGCGGACGAGATGCTCCGCCGCATGGGTCGTGAATGGAGGCGACCGTGACGCGAAGGCGACGACGAGTGAGCATCGCAGCTCCGGAGGAGCAAGGAGCGGTGGGCCCACGCCCGCAGGGCAGGGGACGAGAAGGAGTCGAGCCGAAATGATCGTCAATCTGCCGGGCACCACCACCAACGACGTCAACAAAAAGATCATCGGCCTCCGCGAAGAAGGCGGAGCACTCACGTTGAGCAGGGTGCTCACGCTCGTCATCGCCCTGGACAACGACGACAGTCTCGAGGATTCGATCGAGGCGGCGAACTTCGCCAGCCGCGAGCACCCATGCCGCGTGATCGCGGTGCTGCCGGGCGACGTCAAAGCCACCGATCCCAGCCTGGATGCCGAGATTCGCGTCGGCCACGATGCAGGCGCAGGCGAGATCGTCGTGCTGCGACTCAACGGCGAGCTCGCCAAGCACGCCAGCAGCGTCGTGTTGCCTTTCCTGTTGCCGGATACTCCGGTGGTGGCGTGGTGGCCCACCGACGCCCCCAGCGTTCCTGCCCAGGATCCCCTGGGACAGTTGGCGATTCGCCGTATCACCGATGCTACCAACAGCGGCGATCCCTTCGACGCGATCAAGGGCAGGGCGAACGGCTACACCGCTGGCGACACCGACCTGGCGTGGAGTCGCGTCACCTATTGGCGCGCTTTGCTGGCATCGGCCCTCGACCAGCCGCCCTACGAACCGATCGACTCGGTGGTCGTGTCGGGCCTGAAGGACGAACCGGCGCTCGACGTGCTCGCGGGCTGGCTGGCCAGCCGGATCCAGGGCACCGTGCAACGCGCCGTCGGCGATCTGAAGGTTGAACTGCACCGCAAGAGCGAGACGGTGACATTGAGCCGCCCGCAGACGGGTGTGACCGCCACACTGACGCGCACCGGCAGGCCCGAAGCGCTGATTCCGTTGGCGCGCAGGGAAGCCAAGGAATGTCTGGCCGAGGACATGCGCAGGTTGGACGCTGACGAGATCTACTTCGAGGCGCTTGCAGGCATCGACAAGGTGCAGTACGTATGAGCGCCCTCGTCGAAAAGTATTCGGACAAGGCGCAACTCGTCACCGCCGTCGGAGACCGCCTCATCGGGGCGATCACCGAGGCCATCGCGGCCAGGGGCCGAGCGCTGATCGTGCTGACCGGCGGCGGCACTGGAATCGCGCTCCTCGAGCATATCCGCGTAAACGGCGGAGCGATTGACTGGTCCAAGGTTCGGCTGTTCTGGGGTGACGAGCGCTATGTGCCCGAGGACGACGATGACCGCAATGAGAAGCAGGCCCGTGAGGCGCTGCTGAACCACATCGACATCCCTGCGGCCAACGTTCATGCGATGCCGGCCAGCGACGGCGAGTTCGGTGATGACCTTGACGCCGCGGCGCTGGCCTACGAGCAGGTGCTGGCGGCCATTGCCGACGAGGGTGAGTCCGTACCGGATTTCGACGTCCACCTGCTCGGGATGGGCGGTGAGGGCCACATCAACTCGTTGTTCCCGCACACGTCCGCAGTCCGCGAAACCGCTCGGCAGGTCGTCGGTGTCACCGACTCACCCAAACCACCGCCGCGGCGAATCACTTTGACACTGCCCGCCGTTCAGCGGTCACGCGAGGTCTGGCTGGTGGTGGCCGGCGCCGACAAGGCCGATGCGGTCGCTGCGGCGATAGGTGGCGCCGATTCGGACGATGTGCCCGCCGCCGGTGCGAAGGGACGCGACTCGACGGTGTGGCTACTCGACGAGGAAGCGGCGAGCAGGCTTTAGTCGCCGGCGTCCGCGAGCCCTTCTGCATAACCCGCCGTGTAATCGGCTACTGCGTGTACGACGTCACTACACGATGCGACGACGTCGAGAGGATCACCATGGCATTGTCTGCGCTGCATGCAGGTCAGACGGCCACTGGTCCACGACGGTTCCGCCGTCTGTGATCAAATGACTGTCATGGCTGAAAACGGTGGCAGGACCGGAGGCGTCCGCAGCGGCCGCGAGCGAATCCAGAAGCTCGCGCAGGCGGCGCTGAACGCCGACGTCACGGTCGACCAGGTCGATGCAATCCTGGCCGGGCTCGCTGAGACGCTCGAGGACCTCAACAACTCCACGGGCAACCTCGACGCGACCCTTGAACGGTTCAACGACACGATCAGCCGGATCGACGACCTGGCACCGCGGCTCAACGCGGTGGTCGACCGGCTCGAGGGAATCGTCGACCGTGTCGAACGCATCGTCGCCATCGGTGAGGCCGCGGTCGCGCCGCTGGCTGTCACCGAATCTGCGGTGCGCGGCGCCATCAACGCGGTGCGCAAGACGACTCGGCTCTAGTGCGGGACTGTTTCCCGACTCCGTCGCCTCCGGTTCCCGAATGCACCGCGCCGCCGACCGGTGTCCGGTCGACTACGTGCACTCCTAGCCGCTGTTGCGAAGTGCGGTCGCAAGACCGCTCATCGTCAGCAGGATGCCGAGCTGAACGAGTTCATCGTCGTCACCGGCTCGGTACCGCCGCAACAGTTCCACCTGAAGATGGTTCAGCGGCTCCAGATACGGGAACCGGTTGAACACCGAGCGCGCTAATGCGGGGTTGTCGGCGAGCAGGTCGTCGTGCCCGGTAATCAGCCCATGCATGCGGATGGTGCGGTCGTGCTCGACGACGATCTTGTCGAACACCCGCTGTCGCAGCGCCTCGTCATCGACCAACTCCGCGTAACGCGCCGCAAGCCCCATGTCCGACTTCGCCAGCACCTGAGCCATATTCGACAGCACGGTGCGGAAGAACGGCCAACGCCGGTAGAGATCCTGCAGCACCTCCAGGCGCCCGTCTTCCTCAGCGATCCACTCCTCGAATGCCGTGCCGGTGCCGTACCAGCCGGGCAGCATGACCCGTGACTGGCTCCATGCCAGCACCCACGGGATCGCTCGCAGGTCAGAGATCGAGGTGGTGGGTTTCCGCGAGGTCGGTCTGCTGCCGATGTTCAGCGCACCGATCTCGCCGACAGGGGTGGACGCCTTGAAGTAGTCGACGAAACCGGGTGTCTCATGGACCAATTCGGAGTACGCGCGATGGGCGCGCGCCGCCAGGTCGTCGAGCACCTCGTAGGCCGGTCCCGCCTCGTCGCCGAGTCCCTCGACGTCGAGAAGAGACGCCTCGAGCGTTGCAGCCAACAGCGTCTCCAGGTTGCGGTGCGCGGTCCGCGGCTCCGCATACTTCGCGGCGATCACCTCACCCTGCTCGGTCAGCCGCAGGGAGCCGTTCACCGCTCCTGGCGGTTGCGCCAGGATGGCTTCGTAGCTCGGGCCTCCCCCGCGGCCGACGGTGCCGCCGCGACCGTGGAAGAGCCGCAACCGGATTCCCGTCTTGCGGGCAGACTCGACAAGGTCCAGCTCGGCGCGGTACAGCGCCCAGTTGGCCGCCAGATAGCCGCCGTCCTTGTTCGAGTCGGAATAGCCGAGCATGACCTCCTGGCTGTCGCCGTGTGCAGCCACCAACGATCGATACAGCGGAAGTTCAAGCGCCGCTTCAAGAATCGACGCGCCACGTTGAAGGTCGTCGATCGTCTCGAACAGCGGCACGATGCTGACGGGACTGTACGCTTTCGGAGTCGCATTGGCGGCGACATCGGACGCAGGTCCGGATGCGCCGAGCAGACCGGCCTCTTTTAGCAGCACCGCCGCCTCGAGCATGTCCGAAACCGACCGGCACATCGAGATGATGTAGTTGGGCACGGCAAGCGGGCCGAACACGTTGACGGCGCGGGCGGCGGCCAAACAGATGTCGAGCTCCTTTCGAGCGAGCTCGGACAGTTCGGCGTTATCGCCGATCAGAGGCCGCCGCGTGGCCAGTTCAGCCACCAATAGCTCGACACGGTCGGGTTCGGGCAGCGACCGGTAGTCCGGGTGCACGCCCGCCCACCCCAACAACTCCGCGATGACCTCCTCGTGCACATCGGAGTTCTGCCGCATGTCGAGACCGGACAAGTGGAAGCCGAAGGTGCGCACGGCTTCCCGCAGTCGCGCCAACCGGTCGTCGGCCAGCACCGCGCTGCCGTTGGTCCGCAGCGACACGTCTACGACATCGAGATCGGCCAGCAGTTCTGCCGGCGCCTCGTAGGGCTCGAGGCCGAGTTCCAACTCGTGTTCGGGCTGGTCGTCCAGGATCTGCTGGGCGGTCGCGGTCAGCCTGCCGTGGATGACCCGCAGCGCACGCCGGTAAGGCTCATCGGCACGGGCGGGCTCGTGGCATGCGTCGGCCAGTTCCACCAACTCATCGCTGACTTCGACCAGCCGCGCCGACATCGACAGCTCTTCCTCCAACGCGGTGATCTCGCCGAAGTAGTGTGCGAGCGCGGTGTAGGCCGCGCGGGAGGTGGCCAACCGGACGACATCGGCGGTGATGTTCGGGTTGCCGTCACGGTCGCCGCCGATCCACGACCCTGGCCGCAGCATCGGCTCGGCGAGGAGGTTCCCATCAGGCCAGCGAGCCTGCAACGCTGCGCGCACTTCGGCGTTCACCTTCGGGATGACCTCGAGGAAAGCGGCCGGGTAGTAGCGCAGACCGGTTTCGATCTCGTCCTGAATCTTCAACCGGGACAACCGGATCAACGCGGTCTGCCACAGCGTCAGGATGTGGCGGCGGAGTTCGGTTTCGATGTCGCGGCCATCGGAGGTGTGGGTATGAGCGTGCAGGCGCAGCCGCATCAGTTCCGTGATGCGGTGCTGGGTGTCGAAGACGGTGCGACGACGAGTCTCGGTGGGGTGCGCGGTGATCACCGGCGACACCAGCGCACCGGACAGTGTCTCTGCCACGGTAGCCGAGTCGAGATCGGCCGAGTCGAGTTTGAGGTAGGTGGCGGCCAGGCTGCTGTCCTGCGGCGGCTCGCCCGCCGTAGCGTGTACGGCGCGACGGCGCTCCCGGTGGATGTCCTCGGCGACATTGGCGAGCAACGCGAATTGGGTGAAGGCGCGGATGACTGGTATGGCCTGCTGCACGTCGATGCCGTCGAACAGTCCGGCGAGTTCCGCCCGGTCGATCTCTGACCGGCGCACCCGGAAGGACTCCACGCGCGCCCGCTCGACGAGGTGGAAGACTTCCTCCCCGTTCTGCTCCCGCACCGTGTCTCCCAGGATGGCGCCGAGTAGCCGGATGTCTTCACGCATCGGCTCGGTGGCTTCACGACCGACCTTGGTGCGGCGCACGGAGCCGATCGGCGCAAGCGATGTGTCGGGTCCGTCAGCCATCACCCAAGTATCGGCGACCGGGAAGCGACCCGCAGGGCGGGACCGGCGTTGTCAGACCGCGGCCACCACGATGGTGAGGAGGATCACCAAGAACAGGAGCACGAACGGAATCGCCGCCACCGCAAGGGTGATGCCGACGCCGTTGTCCTTCTGCGGGCCGAAACCGAGAGAACCCGCACTGACCGCCCTGTGGGCTGGCGGCTGCTCCTGCCGACGTGACCCGGGTTATCAGCTACGCGTACTTGATCTGCAGGGCGACGCCGATGATGCAGACCAGCCAGATACCGGTGACGAACAGCGTCAACCGGTCGAGGTTCTTCTCCACCACCGTCGACCCCGACAGGCTGGACTGAACGCCGCCGCCGAACAGGGTGGACAGACCGCCGCCCTTGGCGCGGTGCAGCAGCACGAGCAGGATCACCAGGAGACTGGTGACGATCAGCGTGATCTGCAGGCCCAATTCCATGGCGGCCAGACTACAGGTTGCTTGACCAAATCAAGGAAGCGGCCCACCTGCGGCGATGGCCGACAAGGTGGCGAACTGCTCTCCGTCGAGCGACGCGCCCCCGACCAGCGCGCCGTCGACGTCCTCCTGGGCGACGATCTCACCCACGTTCTTGGCGTTCACCGAGCCGCCGTAGAGCACACGGATGCCGTCCGCCAGCTGCGGTGTCGCCAGCTTGCCGAGCTCGCCGCGGATCGCCGTGCAGACCTCCTGCGCGTCGGCGGCGCTGGCAACCCGGCCGGTACCGATGGCCCACACGGGTTCGTACGCGATGACGGCCTTGCCGATCTGGTCCTTCGACAGTCCGGCCAGCGAGCCGCGCAGCATCTCGACGTTGTGCTCGACGTGGTTGCCGGCTTCGCGAACCTCGAGCTGCTCGCCGATGCAGATGATGGGGATCAGCTCATGCTTGAACGCGGCGGCGGCCTTCGCTGCGACCAGCGCGTCGTCCTCGGCGTGGTACGTGCGGCGCTCCGAGTGCCCGACGACGACGTAGGTGCAACCCAGCTTCGCGAGGAAGGCGCCGCTGATGTCGCCGGTGTAGGCGCCGGAATCGTGCTGCGACAGATCCTGCGCGCCGTAGGTCAACCGCAGCTTGTCGCCGTCGACCAGGGTTTGCACGCTGCGCAGGTCGGTGAACGGTGGTATCACTGCGACGTCGACCTTGTCGAAGTACTTGTCCGGGAGCGAGAAGGCGATCTTCTGCACCAGCGCGATCGCTTCGAAGTGGTTGAGGTTCATCTTCCAGTTGCCGGCGATCAGCGGCTTGCGGCTCATATCAACCCCTTCAGGTGTTCAAAACCTCTATGCCAGGCAGCGTCTTGCCCTCAAGGTATTCCAGAGAAGCCCCACCGCCGGTGGAAATGTGAGAGAAGCCGTCCTCGGGCAGGCCGAGTTGGCGCACCGCGGCCGCCGAATCGCCACCGCCGACGACGCTGAACGCACCCTTGCCGGTGGCGCCGATGATGGCCTCGGCGACGCCCTTGGTCCCTTCGGAGAACGCGGAGAACTCGAACACGCCCATCGGGCCGTTCCAGAAGACCGTCTTGGCGTTGGACAGCAGGTTGGTGAACCGCTTCACCGAGCCCGGTCCGATGTCCAGACCCATCGTTCCGTCCGGAATCTGGTCGGCGGGTACCCGTTCCGGCGGTGAGTCCGCCGCGAACTTCTCGGCCACCACGATGTCGACGGGCAGGTGGATGACGTCCCCGTAGTCCTCCATGAGCTTGCGGCAGGTGTCGATCATGCCCTCCTCCAGCAGCGAGGTGCCGACTGAAACGCCTTGCGACGCAAGGAAGGTGAAGCACATGCCGCCGCCGATGACCAGACTGTCGGCTTTGGTCGCGAGGTTCTCGATGACGGCCAGCTTGTCGGAGACCTTCGAGCCACCGAGCACCACCGCATAAGGCCGTTCGGTCGAACTCGTCAGCTGCTCGAGCACCTTGATCTCCGCGTCGACCAGCTTGCCCGCGTAGCTCGGCAGCAGGGTCGCGACGTCGTACACCGAGGCCTGCTTGCGGTGCACCACACCGAAGCCGTCGGAGACGAACGCCCCCGGCGATCCATCGGGCGCGGCGACGAGTTCCGCCAACTGCCTGGCCAGCGCCAGCCGCTCGTTGTCGTCCTTGCTGGTCTCGCGCGGGTCGAAGCGGATGTTCTCCAGCAACAGGATGTCGCCGTCGGTGAGGCCCTCAGCGCGGGCGAGCGCGTCGGTCCCCACCACATCGCCGGCCAGTTGGACGTGCCGGTCGAGGCGCTCCCCCAGAGCCTTCGCGACGGGTGCGAGCGAGAACTTCGGGTCGGGTCCGTCCTTGGGCCTGCCGAGGTGGGCGGTGACGATGACCTTCGCGCCCGCGTCGGAGAGCGCCTTCAGCGTGGGCACCGAGGCGATGATCCGGCCCGGATCGGTGATGGTGCGCTGCTCGTCGAGCGGGACGTTGAGGTCGGAGCGCACCAGCACGCCCCGGCCCGAAACCCCTTCTGCGAGAAGGTCGTCGAGCGTCTTGACGGCCATCGGGCTAGAGCGACTTGCCGACCAGCGCGACCAGGTCGACGAGCCGGTTCGAGTAGCCCCACTCGTTGTCGTACCAGGACACCGTCTTGGCCTGGTTGTCGATCGCCTTCGTCAGGCCCGCGTCGAAGATCGAGCTGTGCGGATCGGTGACGATGTCGCTCGACACGATCGGGGCGTCGTAGTACTTCAGGATGCCCTTGAGCGGACCGTCGGCCGCCGCCTTGAACGCCGTGTTGATCTCCTCGGCGGTCGCCGACTTGGACAGCTCGGCGGTCAGGTCGGTGCACGAACCCGTTGGGATCGGCACGCGCAGGGCGTATCCGTCGAGCTTGCCCTTCAGCTCGGGCAGCACCAGCCCGATCGCCTTGGCGGCGCCGGTCGAGGTCGGCACGATATTCAGCGCGGCGGCGCGGGCGCGGCGCAGATCCTTGTGCGGGCCGTCCTGCAGGTTCTGGTCCTGGGTGTAGGCGTGGATGGTGGTCATCAGGCCCCTGACGATGCCGAATTCATCGTTGAGCACCTTGGCCAGCGGGCCCAGGCAGTTCGTGGTGCATGACGCGTTGGAGATGATGTTCTGGCTGCCGTCGTACTTGTCGTCGTTGACGCCGAGCACGATGGTGATGTCCTCGTCGGTAGCCGGCGCGGAGATGATGACCTTCTTGGCTCCCGCGTCCAGGTGGCCCCTGGCCTTCGCGGCGTTGGTGAAGATGCCGGTGGACTCGACCACGACGTCGACGCCCAGGTCACCCCACGGCAGCGCCGACGGGCCTTCCTTCACCTCGAGCGCCTTGATCTTGGTGCTGCCCACGACGATCGTGTCGTCGCCCTCGAGGCTGATGTCCTCGGGGAAGCGGCCAAGGATCGAGTCGAACTTGAGTAGGTGCGCCAGGCTGGCGTTGTCGGTGAGGTCGTTGACCGCGATGACCTCGATGGCGGTGTTCGCGCCCTCGGCCTTCTGCGCCGCGAGGGCCCGGAAAAAGTTGCGTCCGATTCGGCCGAAGCCGTTAACGCCTACCCGGATGGTCACTTGTATCTCCCTTTTTTGGCCCTTGATGTCCACCCGCCAGCGTAGTGGTGTGAGTCCTGTCACGCCCAGGCTGGTCAGAGCATGCCGAGGGCCTGGTCGGTGTACGGGCTACCCAGCCATTTCCGCCGAATTCGCTGCAGCGTGCCGTCCTCCTCCAGCTCGGCTTGGGCGACGGTGATTCTGGCGAGGAGCTCCTGGTCGTCAGGGCCGACCGCGATGGCGATGTTCTCGGTGGTGATGCCGCGCTGAACGACCTCGAGGTTGGGAAGCGGCTTCACGAGCTCGGTCAGCACCGGCGCGAGCTTCATGAATGCGTCGCAGCCGCCGGTGGTGAGGTGCTCGAGCGCGGTGCGGATGCTGCCGTATCCGTAGACCCTGACCCTGGCTGCCCTCCCGTCGGCGGCGAGCTTTTCGGCGATCGGCACGCTGGTGTTGCCCTGTTGCACGCCGATAGTCAGACCCTCGAGATCGTCGACCGCGTGGACGCCGGGCAGCCTGCGGGTGTCGACCGCCAGCGACTGGCCGGAGATCAGGTACGGCGGCGCGAATTTCGCCTTCTTCTCCCGCTCGGACGTGACGGTGGTGCCCGCGGCGACGCAGTCGAAGTCTTTGGCGTCGAGCGCGTCGAAGATGCCGTTGAAGTCCGCTCCTTTGTACGGGACGAACTCGACGCCCACGCCGAGTTTGTCGGCGACCGCGGTCATCAGGTCGATGTCGAGCCCACCGTCGTCCGGCATCCCGTTGAACGGTGGGTCGGGGTAGGCCACGCCGACTGTCAGTGTCCGCATGACTTCAACGTAGTTGCTCGAGTTCAGTTCGGGCTCGATCGATTTGCTCGTAAGCGTATCCCGCGATCGCAGAGGGCGTCAGCGTCGCACCCTTCCGTGCAAAAGTTTCGTAGGCCGATGCGCCGAGGTTCTCACGGATATGAGCAATTGTGTCGGCGAGTTTCGGACCCGCTGCTACGGACATTGGATTCAGCGCGGCGAAACTCGCGATAACCGCCGCTGCGTCGACGCAGCCATCGCGTTTCGCAATTGGTATCGCCTCGGCGTAACCGACCCCCCGCTCACTCCGTCCGGTCAGGTAGCAGATGGATGCGACGAGATACAGCCACGCGAGTCGGGGATGATCCTGGCTGCGGGCGGGTTCGATCAATTCCTCTGCCCATACGGAGGGTTCGTAGTTGTCGGCGCAGAAAGCGATAATTCCGACGAACGTGGCGATGGTGGCAGCGGTGTCAAGATCATCGTGGTCGGCTGCCCACCGGAAAGCAGTGCGCAGGTTTGCGAGTTGGGTGGCGAACCATGTGTAGGCCTGGCGCTGTCGCGGACTGTCCCACAGCGTCATTACCTCGGCTTCGCACCGGCGAAGTAGCACGCGTGTGCGGCGCGCACATGTTCCGCGGCACCAGAAATGACGAGTTGGTCCTCGGCGAACTGGCGGATCGTTTCCAGCATCGAGTACCTAGTCCGTCCTCCGGCCTGATCGGCAATGAGGAGCGACTTCCGCACCAGCGCATCTAGTCGGCCGAGCACGTCGAATTCATCGGTGTCATCGGGTGTTGCAACAGCGCAAGCACTTTCGAGGTCAAATCCACCGGCGAATACCGATATCGGTGAACAGAAACGTCACAACCCCCGATGGAGCCGACACGCACGCAGAATCCCACACTTCAGCGCGCGAGCAGACGCAAAAGTGCCCATTTCCGCGCCCAATAGGGCACTTTTGCGTCTGCTCGCGAGGGAAATCAGGCGTCGTCGAGCAGATCCGGGGTGACCGCCGACTCGGTGTCGGGGATCCCCTCCTGCTTGGCCTTGCGGTCGGCCATCGACAGCAGCCGCCGAATACGCCCCGCGACAGCGTCTTTCGTCATCGGCGGGTCGGCTAGGCGGCCGAGTTCCTCGAGCGACGCCTGGCGGTGCTCGACGCGTAGCTTGCCCGCGGCAGACAGGTGGTCCGGAACCGTGTCGCCGAGGATCTCCAGCGCTCGCTCGACACGGGCGGCCGCCGCCACCGCAGCCCTGGCCGACCGCCGCAGGTTCGCGTCGTCGAAGTTGGCCAACCGGTTCGCGGTCGCCCTCACCTCGCGCCGCATCCGGCGCTCTTCCCACGTCAGCCGGGTGTCCTGGGCGCCCATCCGGGTCAGCAACGCGCCGATCGCTTCCCCGTCGCGCACCACGACACGGTCGGCACCGCGCACCTCGCGGGCCTTCGCGCTGACACCGAGCCGTCGCGCCGCGCCCACCAGGGCCAACGCCGCCTCGGGTCCGGGGCAACTGACCTCCAGCGCCGAGGACCGACCAGGTTCCGTCAGCGAGCCGTGTGCCAGAAAGGCGCCGCGCCAGGCCGCCTCCGCGTCCCCGACGCTGCCGCCGACGACCTGTGCGGGCAGGCCGCGCACCGGGCGACCACGAAGGTCGAGCAGGCCCGTTTGACGGGCCAATGCCTCACCGTCCTTGGCGACGCGCACCACATAACGGGTGCTCTTACGAATTCCGCTGGCGGACAACACGTGAACGACGGCGTTGTAGCCGTATAGATCGAAGATGTCCTTGCGCAGCCTGCGCGCGATGATGCCGAGGTCGACCTCGGCCTCCACCACGACGCGGCCCGAAACGATGTGCAGCCCTCCGGCGAAGCGCAGCAACGACGCCACCTCGGCCCGGCGCGCGCTGACCGAATTGACGATGAGACGGCTCAGCTCGTCCTTGACCTCGGCTGTCATCGCCACGGGTCGTCACCTCTCGGTCCGTCAACTGTCCGGGCGGGTGTGGGAACCGTCGGCTGGTGGAGGGTGCCGCCGGGTTCCGTTCCGCGCAGGCGGACCCCCTCCAACGCCGCGGCCAACCTCGCCGGGTCATGTAAAGGTGTACCAGGTCTGGACACCTCAGCAAACTGAACTGCAGCGCCCAGTATGGTCGCGGTGCGGCTGAGCTGCTCTCGCTCCCGCTCACCGGGCACCCGCGAGGCGTCGACGACGATTTCGTCCATTGTGAATCCGGGCGCATGCTGGGACAACACGTGGATGTGCCGCTCGACGGAGAACCCAGCCGTCTCCCCCGGCTCTGCGACCAGGTTGAGGACCAGGGCGCGTCGAGCAGACGTGGCCCTCAACGCGGCGCCCAGTTCCGGCACCAGGACGTGCGGGATGACGCTGGTGAACCACGAGCCGGGTCCGAGCACCACGAGATCTGCGCTCATGATCGCGTCCACCGCCTGGCGGGTCGCCGGAGGGTCGGTCGGCAGCAGCCGCACCCTCCTGACCTTGCCCGGCGTGGTGGCGATCGCCACCTGGCCGCGGATCACCCGGCTCATCCGCGGATCCGACTCCAGCCCGGCGACATCCGCTTCGATCTGCAGCGCGATCGGGCACATCGGCAGTACCCGGCCCTTCACGCCCAGCATGCGGCCCAATTCATCCAGGGCCGCAACGGGATCGGCGAGCACCTCGTTGAGCCCGGCCATCAGCAGGTTGCCGATGGGATGGCCGGCCAGTGCGCCGCTGCCACCGAACCGGTGCTGCAGGATCGTCGCCCACAGCCGTCCGTGCGGACTGTCGGAAGCCAACGCCGCCAACGCCATTCGCAGATCACCCGGCGGCACCACATCGAGCTCGCTGCGCAGCCGCCCCGACGACCCGCCGTCGTCGGCAACCGTTACCACTGCGGTGACGTGCGGCGTGAGTCTGCGGGCGGCCGACAGAGTGGCATAGAGCCCGTGGCCGCCGCCCAGTGCGACGATGCGCGAGCTCATTCGCGGCCCAGATCCCGGTGCAGCACCCGCACGCTGAGTTGGTCACCGCCCTGCAGTCGTCCAGCCAGCGCCTCGGCCATCGCGACGCTGCGATGCTTTCCGCCGGTGCAGCCGATGGCAACGGTCATGTAGCGCTTCCCCTCCCGGCGGTATCCCTCGATGACGAGGTCCAGTAGTCGATGGTAGGTGTCGAGGAACTCCGCCGCGCCGGGCTGCCCGAGCACATATTCGCGAACCGCGGGGTGCTGCCCCGTGTGCCGCCGCAGCTCGTCCACCCAGTGCGGGTTCGGCAGAAACCGCACGTCCATCACCGTGTCGGCATCCATCGGCAGCCCGTATTTGTAGCCGAACGACTCCACCGTCACGCTGGTGTACGCGACGGTCTCACCGCCGAAAGCCCCTTCGATGCTCTCCCGCAACGCAGGCACGGACAGCTTTGACGTGTCGATGATCAGGTCGGCGGTGGCGCGCACCTGTGCCAGCATCGCGCGCTCGGCCGCGATGCCCTCGGCCAGGGTCTGGTTGCCCTGCAGCGGGTGGCTGCGACGGTTCTGCTCGTAGCGGCGCACGAGAATGTCGTCGGAGGCTTCCAGGAACAACACCCGCGGTGCGATGTCACGTGTCGCCAAATCCTTACGCACCCAATCCAAGTCGCCGGTGAAGCCGCGGGAGCGCACGTCCATCACGACGGCCAGCTGGGTGATCCGCGAGCCCGCCGCGAGGCCAAAGTCGACCATGCGGGCGATGAGCTCGGGCGGCAAATTGTCTGCCACATACCAGCCGAGATCCTCAAGCACTTTGGCCGCGGTGCCGCGACCCGCACCGGATAGACCGGTGACCAGGACGACGTCGATGCCCGATTCCGCGCCGGTCCCGCGGGTCGCGTCCTGCCCCCGCAAATCCTCACCCGTGCCCTGATCCGTCATCCCGATGCCCTCGTCTGATCATCGCCGATCGCCGGGGTGGGCGCTGACGATTCGGCGGCTACACCGAGCGCTTCCAGGACGGCCTTCGCGGTCGCGACACCGATGCCCGGCACCGAGGTGATCTCCTCGACGCTGGCCTGCTTCAGTCGGGCCACCGACCCGAAGTGGGTGACCAGCGCTTTTCGCCGGTGCACCCCCAGCCCGGGCACCGAGTCCAGCGCCGATGTCGTCATCCGCTTGGACCGCATGCTGCGGTGATAGGTGATCGCAAACCGGTGGGCCTCGTCACGCACCCGCTGCAGCAGGAAAAGCCCTTCGCTGTTCCGGGGCATGATCACCGGGTCGGGCTCGGCGGGAACCCAGACCTCCTCGAGCCGCTTGGCCAGCCCGATCACCGCCACATCGGTCACGCCGAGCTCATCGAGCACCGCCGCGGCGGCATTGACCTGTGGGGCGCCGCCGTCGACGACGTAAAGGTTGGGCGGATAGGCGAACTTGCGCGACTTCCCTTCGGCAGTAAGCACACTGGTGTTCTGCAGATCGTGTACGTGTCGCGCGAAGCGCCGCCGCGTCACCTCGGCGATGGACGCGACGTCGTCGGAGCGCCCCCCGCCTGCCGCCTCCCGGATCGCATAGTGGCGGTAATCGGACTTGCGCGGCAATCCGTCCTCGAACACCACCAGCGACGCCACCACGTCGGTGCCCTGGACGTGGCTGATGTCGACGCACTCGATGCGCAATGGCGCATCGGCCAGCCCGAGTGCCTCCTGAATACTCTGCAGTGCAGCGGATCTCGCGGTAAAGTCACCGGCTCGCTTGAGTTTGTGCTGCGTCAGTGCATCCTGCGCGTTGCGTTTCACCGTTTCGGCCAGCGCCCGCTTGTCGCCGCGCATCGGCACTCTCAGCGCCACTCGTGATCCGCGCAGGCGGCACAACCAGGTCTCGAGTTCCTCGGCGTTGGGCGGCAGCACCGGAACCAGGATCTGACGTGGCACCGGATTGGTCGATTCGTCGGCCGCGCCGTCCAGTGCAGCCTGATCCCCGTAGAACTGGGTGAGGAACTGCTCGACAAGGTGACCGTGGCCGGAATCCTCGGGGTCTCCGGACTTTTCGACGATCCAGCCGCGTTGGCCGCGCACCCGTCCGCCGCGGACATGGAACACCTGCACAGCCGCCTCGAGTTCGTCGTCGGCGAAGGCCACCACATCCGCGTCGGTGCCATCGCCGAACACGACCGTTTGCTTCTCCAGTGCCCGCTTCAGCGCGGAGATGTTGTCGCGCAGTCGCGCCGCCCGCTCGAAGTCGAGTTGCTCTGCCGCTGAGTTCATCTCGCGCTCCATGTCGCGAGCCAGCCGGTCGGTTTTGCCGGACAGGAAGTCGCAGAAGTCGACTACGATCTTGCGGTGTTCTTCTGCGGAGACGCGTCCGATGCACGGCGCCGAGCACTTGTCGATGTAGCCCAACAGACAGGGCCGGTCGATCTGCTTGTGCCGCTTGAAGACTCCCGCCGAACATGTGCGGGCCGGAAACACCCGGGTGAGCAGGTCGAGCGTCTCACGGATGGCCCACGCATGCGAGTATGGCCCGAAATACCTGACACCCTTGCGTCGAGGCCCGCGATAAACCATCAGACGGGGGTATTCCTCGTTGAGCGTCACGGCAAGCACCGGATAGGACTTGTCGTCGCGGTATCGGATGTTGAACCGCGGATCGAACTCTTTGATCCAGTTGTATTCGAGCTGGAGTGCCTCGACCTCGGTGCCCACCACCGTCCACTCGACGCTGCCCGCGGCCATCACCATCTGGCGCGTTCGCGGAGCCAACCCGGAGATATCGGCGAAGTAGGAGTTCAGCCGGCTACGCAGGCTCTTGGCCTTGCCGACGTAGATGACGCGGCCGTGCGGATCGCGAAACCGGTAGACGCCGGGTTCGACGGGAATCGACCCGGTCGCCGGTCGGTACGTCGCTGGATCGGGCACGGGATCCAGGTTACTGCCGGTCGTCCGGCGGACCCCGATGATCTACCGTCGAGTGATGCGGACACCGTCAATGCGGAAGCTGACGGCCCCGCTGGCGGTGGTCGTCCTAGTGCTGGCCGGATGCGGCGCCGAGGAGAATGCGCCACCCGCGGCGGCCGGTCCATGCGCGATCGTCGAGAACGGCACCCCTGCGCCGAAGACCTCGGAGGCCGCGCCCGCCGGTTCGCCGACGACCTCGCGCAATATCTCCACAAAACCCGAGGTCGCTACCGGCTACCGCAAGGACATGACCATGGTGCGCACCGCGCACTATGCGGTCGCGACGGCCAACCCGCTGGCGACGCAGAAGGCCTGCGAGGTGTTGCAGGACGGCGGCACCGCGGCCGATGCGCTGGTCACCGCTCAGGCCGTGCTGGGGCTGGTCGAGCCGCAGTCGTCCGGGATCGGCGGCGGCGGGTTCCTGCTCTACTACGACGTCAAGGCCAATTCCGTACAGGCCTTCGATGGCCGGGAGATCGCTCCCGCCGCCGCCACCGAGAACTACCTGCGCTGGATCTCCGACACCGACCGCACCGAGCCCAAGCCGGGCGCCAGGGCATCCGGCCGCTCCATCGGCGTGCCGGGCATCCTCCGATTGCTGATGGATGTGCACCGGCAGCACGGCAAGACCGCCTGGCGCGACCTCTTCACCCCTGCCGTCACGTTGGCTGACGACGGTTTCGACATCAGTCCACGGCTGGCCGCCGCCATCGCCGACGCGGCGGCGCAACTCAAGGTCGACCCGGAAGCCGCCGCTTACTTCCTCAATCCCGACGGCAGCCCCAAAGCCGCAGACACCAAGCTCACAAACCCCGCGTACGCAAAGACGTTGGGGGTCATCGCATCCGACCCGCAGTCGTTCTACACCGGCGATATCGCCAAGGCCATCGCCGCCGAGGCGGCCGACACCTCCGGCGGACGCACACCCAGCCTGATGACGATGGAGGACCTCGCCGGCTACACCGCCAAGCAACGGGAACCGGTGTGCATGCCGTACCGCGGTAAGGAGGTCTGCGGCATGCCGCCACCGTCGTCGGGCGGCATCGCGGTCGCCGCGACCCTGGGCATGCTCGAGCACTTCCCGATGAATCAGCACAAACCCACCGACATGGACCTCAACGGCGGCAAGCCGTCCGTAATGGGTGTGCATCTGGTCTCGGAAGCCGAGCGCCTGGCATATGCCGACCGCGACAAGTATGTCGCCGACACAGATTTCGTTCCGCTGCCGGGTGGCACTCCCAACACGCTGCTGAACAGCGACTACCTCGCGCAGCGGGCCGCGTTGATCTCCGAGCAGCGCAGCATGGGCACCGCGAAGCCAGGCGAGTTCGGGGTCTCGTCGTCGACGCCTGTGCCCGTGCCCGAACACGGCACCAGCCAGATCAGCATCGTCGACTCCCAGGGCAACGCGGCCGCGCTGACCACCACAGTGGAGTCGCCGTTCGGGTCATTCCACATGGTGGACGGCTTCATCCTGAACAACCAGCTGACCGACTTCTCCGCCGAGCCCACCGGTCCCGACGGCGTGCCGGTGCCCAATCGTGTCGAGGGGGGCAAGCGGCCGCGCAGCACGATGGCGCCCACACTGATCTTCGACAAGACCGGGCCTGCCCGTGGCCCGCTGTACGCGACGCTGGGGTCACCGGGTGGCGCGGTGATCATCCAATTCGTCGTGAAAACCGTTGTCGGCATGATGGATTGGGGTATGGATCCGCAACAGGCGGTGGGCATGGTCGACTTCGGTGCGGCCAACTCGCCCAAGACCAATGTCGGCGGTGAACATCCCAACATCGACACCGCCGACAACGGTGACCATGACGCGCTGGTGCAGGGCTTGCGGAAGCTCGGCCATCAGGTTGACCTCGCCGAGCAGTCCAGCGGGTTGTCGGCGATCGTGCGCAGTTCGCCAGGGTGGATCGGCGGAGCCGACCCGCGCCGTGAGGGGCTGGTGATGGGCGACCCTCGGTGACCGCACGGGTCACCCGGCTCAAGGAGTCGGATTGGCGGTTGTTCGCCGGTGTTCGGCTGCGCGCACTGACCGACTCGCTCGGTGCCGACGATCCGCAGTACCAGCTGGAGTCCACCTTCACCGCCGCACAGTGGCGAAGGCGGCTCCGCGACCACGCGCAGTTCGCCGCGATGCTGGACGACCGGCCGGTGGGATTGATCGGTGCACAGCAGGAAAACGCCGAAACCATCTACCTGTACTCACTTTGGCTTGATCCGGCCGCTCGCGGTCATGGACTGGCCCGACCTTTGGTGGCCGCTGCGGTCGAATGGGCACGCGATCGGCAGGTGCATAGAGTCACGCTCAGGGTGGCGGTGGACAACACGGTCGCGAGAGGCGTGTACGAAAGCCTCGGATTCACCCAGGTGCCGGGCGAGGGAACCAACGCCCGCGACGAGGTCGCGATGTCGCTCAGCGTGCGTTGAGGTCGGGCCGGTAGCGGGCCAGCAGGGCGCGAACGTTGTCCATCGCCTCGACGGCACGGTCCTTGTCGACGGCCTGTATCGCCATCGCCGGGATGTACTCGTCGTCGGGCAGGTCAACGCGGGCCCAGCGAGCACCGCGCGGAAACGTCACGCCCATCACGTCGGACCACGGAATCAGCCTGTAGCCGAGCAGGTTTCGCACCGCGATACCCGGCGCGCCGATGCGCAGCCGCGGCCGGGCGAACAGCAGGACCGCGCCGGCGAATACGACACCGAGCACCGCGATCGCCACTTGATCGGCCGTCTGGAAGACCACCCCGGTCGACGAGATCTTCAGGAGCACACCGACAATCACATGCGCTGCCAAGATCAGCGCGGCGGCGGCATACGCGAAATAGGGTGTCAGGTGCGGCCGTACCTCGAGATCCCAGTCGTCGCTCATGACCGCTTGTGCAGATCGCGCAGCGTGAGCGCGGTGGACAGCGCGGCGGCAGCGGCCTGGGCGCCCTTGTCCTCGGTCGAGTCGGGCAGACCCGCGCGCGCGAGCGCCTGCTCTTCGGTATTGGTGGTCAGCACGCCGTTCGCGACCGGCGTCGAGGAATCAAGCGACACCCGGGTCAGGCCTTGGGTGACCGCATCGCAGACATAGTCGAAATGCGGTGTCTGGCCTCGGATCACCACGCCGAGCGCGACGACGGCGTCATGGTTGGCGGCGAGGGCCTGCGCCACTACGGGTATCTCGATCGCGCCGAGCACACGGACCACCGTCGGGTCGTCTATACCCGCGTCGGCGGCCACCTTGCGGGCGCCGTCGAGAAGGGCGTCGCAGATGGTCTCGTGCCAGGTGCTGGCCACAATCGCCAACGTCAGATCGGACGCGTCGAGCTGCGGCAGGTCGGGAACCCCGGCCGCAGGACTCACAGTGCCCCATTTCTCGCGGCTCCGCCGCAAGCAGCTCCGCGGCTCACAGTGCCCCGCCGAATTCGCCAGGAATGACTTCGTCGTAGTCGTCGAGCCCGCTGAGGTCGTGTCCCATCCGGTCGCGCTTCGTCATGAGGTAGCGGATGTTCTCGGCGTTGGCACGCACCGGCAGCGGCACGCGCTCGATGATGTGCAGGCCGTAACCGTCAAGCCCGACGCGCTTGGCCGGGTTGTTGGTGAGCAGCCGCATCGACCGCACACCGAGGTCGACGAGGATCTGCGCGCCGATGCCGTAGTCGCGGGCGTCGGCGGGCAGGCCGAGCTTGAGGTTGGCGTCGACGGTGTCGTCACCGGCGTCCTGCAATTGATACGCCTGCAGCTTGTGCATCAGCCCGATGCCTCGGCCCTCGTGGCCGCGCATGTAGAGCACGACACCGCGACCCTCGCGGGCCACCATCGCCAGTGCCGCGTCCAACTGCGGGCCGCAGTCGCATCGGCGTGATCCGAACACGTCGCCGGTCAGGCACTCCGAGTGCACGCGGACCAGTACGTCGTGGCCGTCGCTGTGCGGCCCGGCGATGTCGCCCCGCACCAGAGCAACGTGCTCGACGTCTTCGTAGATGCTGGTGTATCCGACCGCGCGGAACTCACCGTGCCGTGTCGGGATGCGCGCCTCGGCGACGCGCTCGATGTGCTTTTCGTGCTTGCGGCGCCACTCGATGAGGTCGGCGATCGAGATCAGTGCGAGGTCGTGCTCGTCGGCGAAGACCCGAAGCTCGTCGGTCTGCGCCATCGCGCCCTCGTCCTTCTGGCTGACGATCTCGCAGATCGCACCCGCCGGCTGCAACCCGGCCAACCGGGCGAGGTCGACGGCGGCCTCGGTGTGACCGGGCCGACGCAGCACGCCACCGTCCTTGGCGCGCAGCGGAACAACGTGGCCGGGCCGCGTGAAGTCGTCGGCGACGCTGGTGGGGTCGGCAAGCAGCCGCATGGTGGTGGCGCGGTCCGACGCCGAGATGCCGGTTCCGACACCGTTTTTCGCGTCGACGGTCACGGTATAGGCGGTGCCGTGCTTGTCCTGGTTGACCGCATACATGGGCAGCAACCCGAGCTTGTCGCAGATCGCGCCGTCGAGTGGCACGCACAGATAGCCCGAGGTGTAACGGACCATGAACGCGACGAGTTCGGGCGTTGCCTTCTCGGCGGCGAAGATGAGGTCGCCCTCGTTCTCCCTGTCCTCGTCGTCGATGACGACGACGGCCTTACCCGCCGCGATGTCGGCAACCGCCCGTTCGACGGAGTCCAACCTCGTCATCTTCGCCACCCTCGCCGGTCTCAGATCAATTCCCGGGTCGCTGCGCTCCTGCCCACCGGACCGGAACCATCGTCGCCGTATCCAGTATGAACCACGACGAAGTGGCGATTATTGCTCGCCTGGCTTAGCAGGGATCGCCGGGCGGGGTGAAGTAAGGAACACCCTCGACCGTGTAACACGGCACCTCACCCGGAACGTACGGCACGGCGGCCGACGCGATGGCCGCACCCGTGGCCACGTCACCGACGATATTTGTGCATCCACCGACCCCAACGTGGCGTCCGTGCGCCCCCGCACAGATATCTGCCTGCGCCACCGGCGCGATGGCAATCGGCGCGACCGCCGCTGCTGTGGCTGTCAACAGCGCGGCTGCCAGCTTCTTCATTGAATTCATTCGTTGGTGGATCCGGCCCGCCGAGATTGTCGCGCCCGCCAATTCCGGGCGCTGAGGAATTTCACTCTTTGTCCTGCATCAGCCGCTCGACATATTTGGCGAGTAGGGGCGAGCAACCTTTGTACGGGTCTGGGACCACGCTGGGTCGGCCAGCCACCTTACCGCCGCGAATATGTTAGACCCGTGCGCCTTCCCTTATCGACACATACCGACACCTCACTACACCGCTGCTGTAGGCCCTTTCGGGTAATGTCGCAGGTCGCCGTCACCACATCAGGTTTGAACACGCGCGCGGCGTTATCGTGAGGGCTGTGACTTCCGATCACGCCGAGGGACTGCAGCATCACGTCCTGCCGATTGACGATCCTCGGCGTGCGGTGAACATTTTGCGTGAAGCCGCTGGGCTACGACCACTTTCTGATGAGCACGTGGGGGCCGACTTCGAGCGCAGGGAACCACGCTGTCGGATCTGTCGTCATGAGACTGTGCGCATCCTCGTCGATGAGCTGCTGGACTCGCGTGGTGTCCCGGTCATTGCCGAGGGTGGCAAGACACACCGGATCACCCTCACCGAGATCCTGCACAGCCTGGAGCCGATCAACGAGGGCCGTGACAACAGAGACCGGATCACCTACAACTCCTTGTGGATTCACTTCCAACGTCACTACAGCCTTGCCGGGATAGCGGCCTACTGGAGAACCCGGATGTCCAAGGAGTTCAAGGAGGCCTTGCGGGGATAACGCGGTGTAGGACGCCTTTCGATTAGCCTCAGAGTAGTTCACATTAAGTACGAAGATAACTGATCCTTTATGACACTTGGCTACACCTGTGCCACAGGGCAATTGGGGTGAAGATGCAGGTCACCGATGCCTGCGCATCCCATATCACGGCTAGCGCGCGTTACACTTGCCGTCGGCACAAACGTGCTTTTCGACCACCTCGCTATAGGCGGCCTACAGTCCACCCCGTGCGCATGGTCGAGGCCGTCGAGCTGGTTGCCTGCCACGTTTTCAACCTCGCCGACCACGACGATCGCAGCGTCTCCATGGAGATGGTGCGGACCCGGCTGGATCGGCTGCGTGAGCATCCAGCGGGCTGCTGTCAGTTGTGCCAGGCAGCGGTCATGGTGGCGCCTGCCGCGACCACCGCCGCCGCCGAACAAGCGGCCCGCGACGACGCGGCGTTCAATGAATTAATCGCCCGGCTAGACGAGGGGGACGATGACTCCGATGGCTGAGACCAACGAGTACGAACTGCAGGCCCTGTGGTGGAAGCGCGTCCTGTCGGCGTTCACCAAGCGCCACGACCGTCAGGAGATCCCGTATGTGCTGGAGCTGCTGCGGTGCGTTGGGGACCAGCGCGCCACCGAGACCGCGAACCGGGCCTGGTTGTTGACCCGCCGCGACCGCGCCGACGCCATCGCCGAGATCCGCATCCTTGTCGCGCACGCCGAGGAGCTGGCCGACCCGACCGAGTTCATCGACGAGGTCGACGAGTTTTGACCTCCGCAGCGCCTGCTGTCACCGAGGGCAATGGGGCCGCAGCCGGTGTGGACGCGGCGTTCGCGGTGGCGTGGATGCTTGTAGACGGCACCGGCCATCGGAAAACGAGATGCCGATTATGTCTGCTGAACGTAGAGCTGCGCGGCGCGCACGCAGCTCTATCCTTGGCTCGCCCGTAGGACAACGAGCACGGGCGGCGCGGACCCACACAAGAGGTTACTGAGCACGATCGCGTGTGTTTCGTGGATGACTTTGGCCTCTACACCCCGGGCGCTCGGTGAGGACACGATGATGACAACGTCCGCAGGCCCCCATGCCAGCCAGGAGGACATCGTGATCGAGGTGCTGAAGGATTTTCCCGACAACGTCGCGGCGTTTGCATGCCGTGGGCGTCTGACGAAGGCCGATTACGAAACGGTGCTGATACCAGTCATCGAAGACAAGCTGAAGCGGCACAAAAAGCTGCGGGCCTACACCGAGATCGCGCCCGATTTCGCCGCCGGGATCGAACCCGGCGCCTTCTGGGAGGAAACGAAGTTCGGATTCAGCCACCTCTTCGACTGGGAACGCAGCGCCCTGGTCACCGACGGGGAATGGATGAAACACGCCGCGAAAATCTATGCCTTCCTTGGCTTCCTCATCCCCGGAGGGATACGTGCGTTCCCGACCGCCGAAGCCGCTAAAGCGCGCGAATGGATTGCTGAAAGCCAGTAGTACGTGCTAGCGCGCTATCCACGGGAGTGCATTGATCAGGGGCAACTTTTTCGCGGGCTAATCCCAGCGCCGTTCCCGAGAAGTACGACGCCGAGGCCTACGCTGCGCGGTTCGCCGGTGAGGCGATCATCGCCGCCAGCGGTGAACTTGTTCAGAAAACGGCGGCACCTACGCGGGGGCGGCGGCTTTCAGCTGTCCAAGGTCGTCTTGCAGCTGGCGCTCAACGCTTCAATCGCAGCCGTGGTGGCCACCCGGCGTCAACGCATCACGAGCCGTTCATGATCCACTGTCTTGCCGCCTCGATCTGCCCAGCGGGGAAATGCTTGATCTCCGCTGACACAAAGTGTGACGTCAAATGCTCTGCGACATCTCCCAGGTGGGAGTCCGTTACGACTCCGATTCTCTTTATGCGCTTGTGATGATCTCGAATGAAGCGAAACTGGTTGACCATTGCCCCAAAACTCTTCCATCCAGGGAACGCCGGGGTTTCGATAATGAGACCAGCCAGCCCACCGGTTGCCTCGATGTGCGGGTCGACCGCCTTCGCCAGTTTCACAAAGTCGTCCTGCTCGATCGCAGATTTTGGTTGCACGTGCAGGATGGAATGCTCGGTATCGAGGTTGTATTCGATCATGTGTCGCTCCTCTTATGATCGTTGCGGTCCAAGGGACGAACTCGCCGACGGTGTTGGCATCGACGGTTTCGCGGTCACACATCACCGCCGGACACGGTTGTGGGCGGTTAGCAGTAGTTGGTCGAACACTGGGCGCGCGGGCAGGGTGTCGTCGTAGTTGAGTTCCCGAAAATCGGCCAGGAGCTGTTCGGCAAGCACGCGCAGCTTGATATTGGCTGCCTGCGACTGCCATTTGAGGAGGTCGAACGCCGCGTCGGCGTCGATGCGATAGACAATCATCAAAATGCCCTTCACTTGTTCGATGACGGCCCGGTTGGCTGCGATCTCGGCGACGGCTTCGCTGATGAACGATTCGCGGTCCTCGGGTGGGAAGGTCACGTCGACATAGAAACCATTCGTGCCGATCACTTCGCCGCCATCATCGCGCAAGAGTTCGGCGACCACGATGACGTCATGGATGCGCCCCTGGACGTCGATGATGCGGTGGCGGGTGCTGAACGGCTGATGCGTTCGACGGATGTCGTCCAGTGTGGCGGCTACCTGCTCGTAGTCCTCTGGATGTTTATGTGACAGCACCATGCTGGTTGTTGGTTTTGCGGTGCCGGGTTCATAGCCGTGCAGTCGTTCGACTTCGGGTGACCATTCCCACCGCTCGTCCTCGAAGTACAGCCGAAACCATCCGGTGGGATGAGGCTTGCCTCCGGCCAGTGCCCGCGCGAGTTGAAAGTCCTCGTCATGCCCGCTGACCATGATCAGAAACCTATCCGACCATTGCCACCGATGGCCGATAACCAACCGCTACCTTGTTCATCGCAAGCAGGGCTGATAGGCGGCGAACCCAGGGCTGTGCTGTGTTCTCAACGTCAGGGCTGCCCCCAGGGGTTCGCCTCGCAAGGGGAGCGGACGCAGCCAGCCCCTATCCCCCACATGAGCGCTGAATAACCCATCCACGCAACCTGAAAACGCCATCACGAGGCCGCGCGCCGTGCTGTTGTGATCGCGCGCCAGGCGTGGCGGCTCACCGGGTACCGCGACCCCGGCTATACGTCGATCGATGCGAGCACCGGACGGTGATCAGATCCGGGTGCTCCACGCCTCTTAGTGGGGTCGTCATCGATGGAGGGCGTCGGTCCGGCGGCGTCGGTGATGACGTGGTCTTGAGCGATCTTTCCGACCGTCGATCCCGAGGCCCGTCATGCCCACAAAAGCGTGCACCGCCGCCAAGACGGGTTCAAAGCCCATCTCGCGGTCGAGCCCGATACCGGCCTGATCACCGGCTGCGCCTTGACCAAGGCCGGCGGCGTCGACATTCATGATGCGGCAGTGGCTCCGCAGCTTTTGGCCAGTGAGACCGCACCGGTGACCGTGCTGGCCGATTCGGCCTACGGCACTGGGGACTTCCGCGCTCACCTGAAGAGATCGCGTCATCGTGATCGGGTCAAACCCGCGGCCCTGCGCGCTGCTGTGCCCGGCGGGTTCACTATCGATGACTTCACCGTTGATCGCAGCGGTCGCACTGTGATCTGCCCGGCCGGGGTGGCTCGGACCATCAGCGCACGCGGCAACGCCACGTTCGGAATTGCGTGCCGGGGCTGCGCGCTCCGCGCACAGTGCACCACCAGCATCGAGGGTAGAACCCTCAAATCGGACCCCACCACGCACTCCAACGCCAGGCCCGTAAACAGTCTCGAAAACCACGCTGGCTCAACGAATATCGTCACCACCGCCCGATGGTCGAACGAACCATCGCCTGGCTGACCCGAGACAACCGCAAAGTCCGCTACCGCGGCGTCGCCAGAAACGACCACTGGCTGCACCACCGCGCCGCGGCATTGAACTTACGACGCCTCATCACGATGGGACTGACCCACACCGGCACCACCTGGGCCATCGCCTAACAACCCCAACCGATTCGGGGCTTGCGTCACCCAACACCCGATGCCACGCTCAATGCGGCGGGGCGATCTCATTGTGTCGACCTACGGGTCTGACTTCCAATCGCGCCGATGAGCGCTTGAGACGCCCCGCCCCCAAACGCCCCTAATTCAGCAGCCTCCTAGGCCGTCGTCCCAGTCGTCCCAGCTCTCGTGGCGCCGCTGGCGGGGGCGATGATGCGCCGTCGTAGCTCCAGCAGTAACTCCTCGGTGGAGGCACGAGACAGAGCGTCGGTGGAGGCGTGGGATAGCGGCGCGGAGGTTGGCCCGCGCAGTTCGACCACCCTTTCTTGGGGTTCCCCACCAGCCAGGATGGTGTCGATGCTGCCCGGCGCCCAGGCCAGCTTGTTTTCCAGGATGGCGTAGGTGCCCGCGCTGGCCTTGCGCACGCCCTGCTCGATGTCGGCCAGCGTGCGCACGGTGAACGGCAGGCTCTTGGCCAGATCGGTGCGGTTGCGGTAGCCGAGCGCAACGCGCCGACTCACGACGTAATGGCCGAGCCGTGCCAGCGCGTGTCCGTCCATACAGGCATCATGACGCACCAGAACGGCAATGTCGAGCCGTCATATGCATTTTGTTCCGTCTGTTGCACAAGATATGGAAGCTATTGCTTGGCACTCCGGCCAGGTCGGCGCGGGCCTGGGTGATGCGCCGCCACCCCGTCTCCGCTGGTGGGCTTGAGTTCTGCCAGCAGCCAATGGCGGCGGCGGACAAACCGGCGCGGAACATCGTGGCAGGCAGCTGACGGAGATCGATCGAGAGGATTGCTCTCACTTGTCACTGTGAGGGGGATCACTGTGGAAATTGATTCATTATTGTGGATATACTCGCCGGTAACTTCTAACCGTTGCTTTCACACCGAACCACACCAGACCGGGAGAACCCTTGTGACCGAACCCCATGTTGGGTGTAGCAAAGACCAGATCGCACAGGCGGTGCTGGACACCGAGCTGGACACCACTCCCACGAACGCCGTCGTCATCGACGCGGTCGCGAGGTTCTGCCCACAGTCCGACCAGCGCGGACACGAGGGTGAGATGCACGACGTTTTCATCGTCACCAGCGAAGGCTCGGGTGGCGGACACATCGCGCGGACGATCCACGCCGCCAGCGAAGACGACGCGCGCCAAACACATCAGGAAAACTACGCCGACGAGCCAATCGTGGCGGTTCACCAATGAAACCGTCCCGGCCCGTCACCTCCGGCGGCGTGCGACGTCACACCGTTCGTGTGCATGAGGAAGATCGCCAAGGCCGCCCCCGCGCGGGCACAGCAGCCGCACTCCCGACCAGATATGGCCGTATGGCGTACCCGCTGCCATCGACTTTCAGAAGTGCGACTGGGACAACGACGTCGGCACTCAATCCGGGCCGGACAGGCGCCGCAACCGTAGCGGCCAGCGAGCTGCTCAAGGGGATCGTGTAACAGACCACCCCAAAGTGACTGAGGCCCAACGAGTCTCGGCGGACAAGTGGAACCCAACGAAAGGAACATCCACATGAAGAAAATTAACACAGTGATCACGGGTTCGGTCCTCGCCGCAGGCGTGGTCGCATCCCTGTTCGGCGCCGGAGCGGCCTCGGCTGCACCGGGCGTCTCGGTGTCGGTCGACGGCCACACCACTGGCATCGGTGACAACACCGCCGCTGGCGCGCAGGCGTCGTCCACCAAGGGCAACTTGGCGGTGGCGGTCAGCACATTCGGTCCGTCGCGGGCCAACGCCATCGGCACCGGCAAGGGCAACGTCGCTCTCGCTGCTGATTCCGGCCCCGATTCCGGCCCCGACGGTGCACCCACCTACTTCGGCGCCAACGTCCACGAGAGCGGGAACAACAACCTCGTCATCGCGTCTCCGCTGAGCGGTGCCCATGTCGTCAGCGGAGACCGCAACATCGTCGCCTCTTCCTTGGGCGTGTCCGGCCAAGTCTCCGGTGACGACAATCGCATCTTCTCCGTCGGCAGCAATGTCGGTGCTCTGACCGACAAGGAGGCCAACAGCCGGACCGTGGTGGCCGTGTGCGGAGCGTCGATCGTTTCGGCCCAAGGCGCCAGCGTCACCAGGAACTGCTAGACCCTCCGGTCGACTAACCGCCTTGGCGAGCGGTAACGGCCACGCTCCTTGTGGGGCACGACAAGGTTCACCCCGGTCCTACCCGCAAGTAGGCCGGGTGATCGTCGCGGCCTCTGGGCAGCGTCGTGACGGGCATATGGCCAGGTTCGCCGTCGAGGTACTGGGAATTGAGCTGACCGAGGGGCCAAACGAACACTCGGCAAACAAAGCAAACGAAAAGAAATCCCGAACTATGAAGAAGATCCTCGCTGCCGTCGGTCTCGGCGCAGCAGTCGCCCTCGGCTCCCTGGTGGGCGCCGGGACAGCCAGCGCCGACAACTTCACCGTCTGTCCCTCGGGCATGAGTGGAGTTTCCACCGACGATACGAGCTGCGCTTTTGCCGACAACGTCCGCTGGGCTTGGTATAGCCAGCCCGGAACCATCGTCACGGCGTACAGCCCGGTCACCGGCCTGGCGTACGAGATGCAATGCACCTCAACGGCTACCACCTTCTGGTACGAAGCAAAGCGGTGCGTGGGCGTGAACGGTTACGGCGTCGGCCTGATCGTCTTCGTCGATTAGGGCAGAGCAGTGGTGCTGTGTTGACTACGCGCCAACCACGACCTGCCCTATCGCTACCAGCAGGACTTCAAGGCCGCCGAGAACGACGCCCGAACCCAGGAGCGCGGGCTGTGGTCACCGAGCACATGTGTCGGCGTAACGAGACATTTGGGGCAAGTGGCCCTGAGAGAAAGAGAAAACACAGTGAAGAAGATGATCATCGCCGCCATCGGCGGCGCCCTGCTCACCGGCTCCCTGCTGGGAGCTAGTCTCGCCAACGCGGAGATGCCGCCGCTTCCCCAGGCCGGGGAGTACTCGACGTGCGGCGAGGCAGCCCAGGACGGCGTTTTCAACATCCCCGAGGGTGATGAGAACTACTGGGACGAAGGCGACCGCGATGGCGACGGCATCGCCTGTGAGAAGAACTAAGAAACCGGCATGAAGAAGCTGATCATCGGCGGCCTCGCCGCCCTCGCGATCAGTCTGGCCGCAGCACCTGTGGCCGGGGCCGACGTCAACGACCGTGAGTTCATCAAGGCAACAGACAAGGTGATCTCGGGAGTCGGTCCCTGGGTCGGCCCAGACGGCTGGATCGGATATCCCAAGGTTCCCGTCCAGCTCAGGATCAACACCGCCCATGCGGTGTGCGGCTTGCTGGATGGTGGTGCTTCGAGCGCCAATGACTTCATCGTCACCGCGCTCGATGACCGGCGTGAGCACGCCGGATATTTGGCTGCCTGGTTCCAGCAGATTGCCATCGAGCACTACTGCCCCTGGCACAGCGACAAGCTGGGAGTCATCTGATGCGCGCCCGCAGCCTGGTTGCGGTAGTCGCGACCGTAGTAGCCCTGGTGGGAGGGGTCGCGCCTCCGGCCCCGGCCCAGGCCGACGCGCAATCGTCGGCCACGCTAGCCAAACTCGCCACCGTGTGGATCAAGGGCCGTGCGCCGAAAACCGGATATGACCGCAGCCTGTTCGGTGCCACGTGGACCGACGACGTGACCGTCGCCGACGGGCACAACGGCTGCGACACCCGCAACGACATCCTGCGACGTGACCTAGTCGCAGTCGAAATCAAACCCGGATCGAATGGCTGCGTTGTACTCAGCGGGACATTCCACGACCCGTACACCGACACCACGGTCGAGTTCCAGCGCGGCGACGACACGTCCTCGAAGGTGCAGATTGACCACGTGGTCGCGTTATCAGACGCCTGGCAGAAGGGCGCGCAGCAGTGGGACGCGGCGACACTCCGCAACTTCGCCAACGACCCCATCAACCTGCAAGCCACCATCGGGTCGTTCAATCAGCAGAAGGGCGATGGCGACGCCGCAACATGGTTGCCGCCCAACAAGTCCTACCGCTGCACCTACGTTTCACGGATAGTCGACGTGAAATCCGCATACGGGCTGTGGGTGACACAGGCCGAACACGACGCGATCGCCCGGATACTCACCGACTGCGATACCGCCGCCTCGGCACCCAACCCGACGGAGACGCCAACCACCGCGACCGTCGAGGCCCAGCCCACAGACACACCGCAATCGGTCCCACCGCCCGCTGAGCCGACTGAAGTGGCGTCCCTTGTCTACTACCCCAATTGCAAGGCGGCAAAGGTCGTCAGTGCGGCTCCGCTGTACGCCGGGTAGCCCGGATACCGGACAGGTCTCGACCGTGATGGCGACGGCATCGCCTGCGAGTAGAGAGAAACACTATGGACCAAGCAGCAGCGGGCTGGTTCCCCGATCCCAGCGGCCAGCCGGGGCGTGCGGACTTTACCCCAGAGTGGTTCCGCAAAGCCGCCAGGATCGTCCTCGTCGAGGCCATCAATGAGTAGCGAGCCGACCGAGATGGCGGGCGTGGCCGAAGCGGAGACGCAGGCGGCCTACGCCTGGGCGCTTGACGACGGCGACGATCTGCCGACGCAGCGGCTGACCTCGCGGCGCATCACCGCCCTGAGCTTGGCGGCAAGTCTGGTCGTGATCGCGGTGGCCGGTGTGGTGGCGCTTGTCGTCGTCCGCGATGCCAATCATCCTGTCGCACAGGCACCTTCGCCTCATGTTGTCGAGACGGTTGCACCCCCAGCGCCTCGGTCGCCAACTCCGATTCCGTCTTATCCGCCCAACCCTGCCGGTGAGGCGAGCTTTGTGTTGGATGTCTATGCCAACATCCCCACCGCCGATATCCCCGGTGGTCGTCCCACAGACAACAGGCTCGTCGCCTATGGCTACCAGGCATGTCAGGTTATCGATCGATATCCAAATCCCCGCGCGGCTGCTGAGCCCTTTTACGCGGAAGTGAGTCGCGACGCGGGCTATACCCGTGATCCCGTGAAGATCAGCAAGGCCAGCGTCTACAACGAGGGGGTGTTCATGGAGATCGCCGCTCAGTACCTGTGCCATTCCGCGTCACCGCCACCTTCTGTGACGGTGACTGGTCAGGCACCCGCTCCGCCGGTCACGCCCGTCGAGTCGCCCCCGGTGCAAGCCGGGTGCACTGAAGGCGCGACCCGTGTGTCTCAGGGCGAGGGGGACATCTCCACCTGCGAAAACGGGCAGTGGCATGAAGGCCCCTATGGCTACCTCCAGAAGCCTGCCGCGCAGCCACACGGCGGCTGGTGCGACGGCAACGGCTCTGTCGAGGCGATAGCACCGAATGGACGGTCGATGTTCTGCATGACCGGTCCTGAGGGCGCGGGCTCGTGGGAGTACGGGCCTTAGCCCACAAGACGCCGAAGCCCCACCTAGTCGCTAAACAAACGACATATGAGGGTCCCAAAACTTCGCGCTGAGGTGGCATGGCGATACGGCGGACATCGTTGACCAGCGGTGAAACGATATTGACGTGGACCCCAGCGGTGATGGTGGCGGTGGACTGATCGCGACGGGGCTGCTCTGCGTATCCTGCGCGACCGAACTGAGTTTCTGACGCCGAGCGCGCTGCGCCCTTGCGCTCAGCTCCCGACGCCCCCAGCCGAAGGCGGGATCCGCTCGGAGCCGCTCACTCGCCCTTCTTGCATTGCCACGACGGTATTGACCCAGTCTGTTTTTTAGGTCGTGGATGTTGAGCGGGCGTGCAGACGAATGACCGGCAGCTCGCGGTCGGTTTTCTGTTCGTACTTCGCGAAACGAGGTAGCTCGTTCTTGATGCGTCCCCATGCCTGTTCGCGTGCCTGCCCGTGGAGCTGTTCGGCACTGACGGCAACCGTGCGACCGGCGATTTCAACTTTGACTTGGTCGGGATGGGCGGCGATGTTGTGGTACCAGGCGGGATGTTTGGCCGCGCCGTTCGCCGATGCCACGACGAGCCAGGCGTCATTGCCGTCGGGAAAATAGGCGACGGGGGTGCTGCGTTCGGCTCCGCTCTTGCGGCCCACGGTGGTCAGGACCAGCGCGTCCATTCCCATCACTTTGCCGCCCTTGCGGCGGATGCGATTCATAGTCCAGCCATTGAACCAGCGCATCAGCAGCCCGGCTTTGGGCTGGCGAGTGCCGTAGGTCCCGTTGGGCGTATCGAAGCTCATGACATCTCTCCTTCACTGGGCGGCTCTGGCACTCGTGCGCGCCTGGAAGACACGGCGCAGAAGTCCGCATGCCCGACCTGCCACATGGTCCACGAAGGCGACTGCTTTTAAAAGAGAAGTCGAGCCTGGCTCCGTGCCGGAGCTGGCACGGCGATATGCCGGACATGGCTGACCAGCGGTGAAACGATACTGACGTGGAGCCCGGTGCGGATGGCAAGGGCGGACTGACCGCGACGGGGCTGATCTGTGGATCCTGCGGCGCACAGTCGAGCCCGACGGCCAAGTTCTGCGCGGAGTGCGGTTCTCGCCTCACCCAGGTCAGCCGATCGGCGGAGTACAAGCAGGTGACGGTGCTGTTCGCCGATGTGGTGCACTCGATGGACATCGCAGCGGCGGTCGGTGCGGAGCGGTTGCGCGAGATTATGACCGAGTTGGTCGAGCGTTGTGCTGCGGTGGTCAAGCGGTATGGCGGCACGGTGGACAAGTTCACCGGCGACGGAATCATGGCCGTCTTTGGTGCGCCGGTGGCGTTGGAGGACCACGCGGTTCGTGCCTGCCTGGCCGCACTAGGTATCCAAGAAGAATGTGCACTGCTGGCTGGCGAGGTCAGCGATCGCGACGGCGTCGACCTCGCCCTGCGGGTGGGACTCAATTCCGGTCAGGTGATCGCTGGCGAAGTCGGCTCAACGTCGTTGGGCTACACCACCATCGGTGAGCAGGTCGGAACGGCGCAGCGTATGGAATCGATCGCTCCGCCTGGGGGTGTGATGCTCTCGGCGTCCACCGCGCGGCTGGTTGATGGCTTAGCGGATCGAGGCGAGCCTGAGCTTGTTCAGATCAAGGGTGCCGATAAGCCTGTCGCGGCTCAGCGGCTGTTGGGCATGGCGCAACGGCATCGCCTCATCGAGCGTGTCGAGTCGAATCTGGTGGGTCGGCGGTGGGAGCTGTCCGCCGTTGAGGGCCTGTTGGACCGGGCAGTCGAGGGCCACGGCGCTGTGGTGGGCGTGGTTGGCTCTCCTGGCATTGGCAAGAGCCGTCTGGTGCGTGAAGTTTCGGCGATGGCAGGCGCCGGTCATGTCGACGTGTTCACCGCATTCTGCGAGTCGCACACCAGCCAGGTCCCGTTCCACGCGGTCTCTGGGCTGCTCCGCGCGGCCACCGGTGTCAATGGTCTCGACGGGCAGGAGGCCCGCGATCGAGTACGCGACCAGGTTCCTGAGGCAGACGCCGACGATTTGGTGCTGTTGGACGACCTTCTTGGCATCGCCGACCCGAATACTCCTTTACCGGCAATCGATCCGGATGCGCGTCGGCGGCGATTGACCGCTCTGGTGAACGCCGCATCGTTGGCCCGAGAAACCCCGGCGATCTATGTCGTTGAGGATGCCCATTGGATCGATGCGGTCAGCGAGTCGATGCTGGCCGACTTCCTCACGGTGATCCCGCAGACGCCCTCGCTGGTGCTCGTCAGCTACCGCCCCGAGTACGAGGGAGCGCTGACGCGGGTGCACGGCAGACAGACGATAGCCCTTGACCCGCTGAGTGATTCGGAGACGGCGGCGCTGGTTTCGGAGCTGCTCGGGCCGGACCCATCCACCAGCAGGCTAGGCCAGACGATTGCCGAGCGGGCCGCCGGTAATCCGTTCTTCGCCGAGGAGATGGTGCGCGAACTGGCCGAGCGTGGCGTGCTGGAAGGAAAGTCGGGCGCATACAAGTCGGCGGCAGAGGGCGCTGAGGTAGCTGTGCCTGCCACGTTGCAAGCGACCATCGCCGCGCGCATCGACCGTCTTGACCCGAAAGCCAAACGTACGCTGAGCGCAGCCGCTGTCATCGGATCGCGGTTCAGCCTCGACTTGCTGGAAACGCTGGGGATTGATCCTCTTCTACAGGATCTTCTGGGGGCCGAGCTGATCGATCAGGTGAGGTTCACCCGAGGACTGGAGTATGTGTTCCACCATCCGCTGATTCGCACGGTGGCCTACGAATCACAACTCAAGTCGGATCGCGCCGAGCTGCACCGGCGGCTGGCCGCCGACATCGAAGCCCGCGACCCGGAATCGGTCGATCAGAACGCTGCATTGATCGCCGAACATCTCGAAGCCGCTGGTGATTTGCCCGCTGCCTACGGCTGGCACATGCGCGCCGCAACGTGGGCGACCAATCGTGACATCGCCGCAGCATGGCTGAGTTGGGAGCGCGCCCGAAAGATCGCCGACGCCCTGCCCGCCGATGACCCGGCCGGGCGGCCATGCGCATTGCCCCGCGGACCATGTTGTGCGGGATCGCCTGGCGAGTCCATGAACATGTTGCCGGGGCCCGCTTCGATGAATTGCGGCAGTTGTGCGCCGCCGCCGGGGACAAGGCGTCACTGGCCATCGCCATGGCCGGACTGGTGGGCGATCACGCGTTTCACGACCGCATCCGCGAGGCATCGCAGCTGGCATCCGAACACATGGCCCTCCTCGACTCGGTCGGCGATCCGACCCTGACGGTGGGGCTGTCCTTCCCGGCGATCTACGCCAAGATTGAGAGCGGCGAGTGGTCTTCCGTGCTGCGGTGGTCGCAAAGGGTCATCGACCTGGCCGACGGTGACCCGTCGAAAGGCAACTTCATATTCGGGTCTCCGCTAGCACTCGCCTTCGCGACGCGGGCTTGTGCCCGTTATTGCCTGGGTCGTCCCGGATGGCGCGACGACCTGCGGCACGGCCTGGCCATGGCCCGCAGCGCCGACCCCCTGAGCTACGCCGCGGTCGTCAGCTGGGTCTACGTCGCGGCAATACCGAATGGCGTGCTGCGGCCCGACGATTCCGTGGTGCGCGAGATCGAGGATGCCCTACGGAATGCCGAACGATCCGGTGATGACCTCGCGTTGACCTGGTCCCGGTTGGCGCTGGGCGTTGCGCTGGTGCACCGCCACACGGATGCGGACCGTGACCGCGGACAGACGCTCCTGGCCGAGATCGGCGACGAATTCCTGCGCCGCGGATACCTGCTGTGCGATTTGCCATTCGTCGAGGTGTACGCGGCGCGTGAGCGGGCTCGGCGTGGAGGTCGCGATGACGCCATACCGCTCATGCGCACCGCCGCCGACCATCTCTTCCGCGAGCGACAGCTGCTTATCTGGGGCATTCCAGCGACCGGTGTTCTGGTGGAGACACTGCTCGATCGCGGCGATGATGCTGACGTGGCCGAAGCCGAGGCCGCGATCACCAGGTTGGCGGATGCGCCAGCCGATGACGGACTGGTTATCCGTGAAGTCTGGCTGCTGCGGCTGCGGGCGCTGCTGGCACGGGCACACGGTGACGAGACTGGTTATCGCGACTATCGGGATCGCTACCGTGCGATGGCGACATCGCTTGGCTTCGAGGGGCATATGAAGTGGGCCGAGGCGATGCCATGACGGCGGCTGCTCCTTCGGGGGTGGTGACGTTTTTGTTCACCGATGTCGAGGGTTCGACCCGTCGATGGGAAGCTGACGCCGATGGGATGCGGTTGGCGCTGGTCGCGCACGACGAAGTATTGCGTTCGGCGATCGAGGCACACGGAGGCTTCTTGTTGAAGCACACCGGTGACGGTGTGTGCGCCGCGTTCGCCTCGCCCAAGTGTGCGATCGATGCTGCGGTGGCAGCGCAGCAAGCGCTGGAGTTGCCGGTGCGGATGGGCATTGCGACCGGTGAGGCCGAACTGCGGGACGGGGACTACTTCGGGACGGTGCTCAACCGGGCGGCGCGGGTGATGGGCGCCGGGCACGGCGGTCAGATCCTTTTGGCCGAGTCGACGGCAGTGCTGCTCACCGGAATTGATCTGGTGGATCTGGGGCCGCCGGTGGCGAACTACGCCTACCCCCAAATCGACGAGGCCCGAGCAGAACTGAAGGCCGTCTCGAAGTAGACCTCACATTTGTGCCACTCGTACCCGGCCAGCTAGCGCGAGTGTCCTGAATTGGCGGCAAGAAATCCGGCTATCCGCCTGTCTCGAAAACGATTTCGCTGAACCGTGCGTCGAAGGTCTTCAGTGGGTCCGAGATGGTCAGCCAAAGAAGTCCCCGAGCAGTTGCGCGACCTCATGCGGACGGTCTTCGGCAAGGAAGTGCGTCGCATCGACCGGCCCCCCGGAGACGTCATCGGCCCACTGGCTCCACAGTGCTAACGGGTCATACCACACCCCGATCGCACCGCGGCTGGCCCACAATGCGAGCAGCGGCGCGGTGATCCTCCGTCCGGCGGCGCGGTCATCACGATCAAGGTCGGAGTCGATGCCGAAACCAGCGCGGTAGTCCTCGCACATCGCCTGCACCGTCGCCGGCCGCCGCCACGCCGTGCGATACGCGTCCAGCGCGTTCGCATCGAACTCCGTCGCCCGCATTAGGGAGCCCTCGAAGAACGTGTCCGGGTCGTGGCCGATCAACGTCTCAGGAAACGGCGCGGGCTGAATCAGGAAGAACCAATGCCAGTAACCGAAGCCAAACGCGCGGTCGGCACGGTCGTACATCTCGGCAGTCGGCACGATGTCAAGAACTGCGACACGTACCACTCGTGTCGGGTGGTCGAGGGCCATCCGGTACGCCACGCGCCCACCTCGGTCGTGCCCACAGACTGCGAAGGTTTCGAATCCGAGTTCTGCCATCCCGGTAACCATTCGAACGGCCCACGCTCGCTTGGAATGCGGCGCGTGGTCCGTCTCCGGCTGCGGCGGTTCTGAGTCGCCGTAGCCCGGCAGATCGGCGACCACGACCGTGAACTCGCGTGCGAGATGCGGCGCAACACCATGCCACATCACGTGCGTCTGCGGATACCCATGCAGCAACAGCAGCGGCGGCCCGTCGCCGCCGACCCTCATGGCAATCCCGTCTTCCGACCGGCGCGCCTGGAACCGCTGGAACATGCGCCAATTGTCCCGATGCATCACGACCTATGGGTCGCGAACGCCATACCAACCCCGTTCACCCCGGCGTCCAGGGGCGAATTGGCCCGTTTCGTAGCGTGCCCAAGCCCCGATGTTCGACGTGGGAGTACGTTGCTCGTGCCATGCTGCGTGGGTGTCCGCTGATCCGGCGGCTGCTCCTTTGGGGGTGGTGACGTTTCTGTTCACCGATGTCGAGGGTTCGACCCGTCGATGGGAAGCTGACGCGGCTGCGATGCGGGGTGATCTGGCTGCGCATGAAGCCGCGCTGTGACTAGTAGCATCAATCACGCATTCGTTGTCGGCGAAGACACGTTGAACACAACACGTGCTGTTGGGATCGTGGCCTTCAGGATGTCGATGAGGGAAAGGGCTTAGGTGTGCGAACCATATCTGAGCTAGCTCCCTGGCTGATGATCGCCGTCGGATTCGTGTTTTTCGCCGCCATCAGCGCCGGTTGCCGGTTTGCCCTCATCGGGCTGGCTTCGCCGGAACGCAGTGCTCAGTTGGAAGGACACGCCGACAAGCTGCTCGGTGTGTTTGGGGCGACTTTCGCTTTCCTAGTCGGCTTTGCTATCACGATCACCTGGTCGGGGGTGGGCGCTGGCCAAGACGCGGTCGACCTCCAGGCATCCTCAGCGCAGCAACTTTCTTGGGCCGCGAGTGAGATCCAGGACAAAGCCGGTGCCGACGAGGTCAACGGCAATCTACGCAACTACCTTCACACAGTCGTGAACAAGGATGGACCAGCGCTTGCGGATGGGAATTTCAGTGCGCTGCCCTCTGCCGAAACATTCGACACGCTGCAGAACAGTGTGCACCGAGTGGCATCCGGGCAGGGGAACACGGACCCGGTGGCGAGCGGAATGGTATCGGCGGCGGCATCGTTGACCGCCGCCCAAAGTAAGGTAACTGCGGTAGCGCAGCGATCGCTTCCGACAATTTTGATTGCGCTCATCGTCTTGTCCGGGTCACTGCTGGCGGCCACGGTCGGCATGTCTGCCCTGACGGTGAAACCGCCCTACCTCATGTATGCCTGGGCATTCCTCGCTGCAGTATCTGTCGCCGTGGTGTTGATGATCGACTTCCCCTTCAGTGGCGGAATCACGGTCAACCTCGGACCGCTGAGGGTTGCTGCCGACTCCATTTAGCGCTACAAGCCTCGCCGCGCGCATTTTTGTCACCAGGTCGTGGTGGAACGGATTGCATCTACCAGCGTGGGATGGAACCTGCCCTGCCATCGCTTCATTCTTCGGGGCACCCCGCCGAATCTAGCAGCGCGGGCCGACTTCGCTCTGAGGTCGACCGGCAGCGCACCTTCGCGCGTCTCGAAAGAGACCACATTCGAGACACCTCCCGCGTGGGTGTTGAGGAGTCGGCGGCGCCCAGGTGGGACTGTCTCGATAATGGCGTTGGGATCAATTATGCGACATAGTGATTCGGCATCCGGCTCCACTAAGAGCATGGGCATGCGGATCGGTTACACCCGCGTCTCCACGGTCGCCCAGACTTTGGATCAGCAGAACGTCGCTCTCGGCGCCGCCGGGGTCACCAAGGTGCTGGCGGCCTCCACGGGCGCCACAATCGCCGAGCTGATGGCCCGGCTGGGTCACTCCACACCGGCTGCGGCGATGCGCTACCAGCACGCCGCACAAGGCAGGGATCAGGCCATCGCCGAACTGTTGTCCAAGATCCCTGGCGCCAACCCCCAGTGACACTTGTTGAAAGATGACTACATCTGTGCCACATCGTATTCGGGCGATATCGCAGGTCACACCGTCACCACACCCCGGTGTTGCACGCGCGTGATCGCGACACTGCTGATCGATCGTTCTGGAAACTTCCATTTTCGATCGCGTGGTCGGCGCGTGTTTCACGACATCGGCGCCGAAGCCGGTCTACGGTCTAGTGCCGTGCGCGTCGTCGAGGCTGCTGAACTGATCGCCGCCGACCTGTTCAAGGGCGCCGACCAGAACCGCTACCGCATCACCTTCGCCGACGTCGAGCGTCATCTGGCCGAGCGCCGGGCGACAGCGCGGCGTTGCCTTCGTCCGTGACGAGACAGCCCTGCTCAACGAGCAGACCGAAGGCCGCGTCGAACTCCGGGCGGTCTTTCGCCTGCAGCGCCTGTTTCAACTGGCCGCGAGTGGCGTGGCCGACCTTTGCCAGTCGGCGCATGATCACGCCCTTGACACGCAGGAGGATGTGCTCCTGTTCGTTCACTTCGTTCACGCCGTCCGAAACGGTGACCGAATCGTCCTCGCCCTCTGACCTGCTGCTCCTCCCTGTTTCGTTCACTTCGGTCACTTCGTTCACTATGTTCTGGGCAGGGTCCTCGGCAGTGCTCTCGGAGGGGGTGAACGAAGTGAACGAAGTGAAGAAATCGGCATTCCTCCCCTGGTCAGCCGTGATGTCGGTTTCCTTCACTGCCTCAGGCTCGCTGACCGAAGTGAAGGAATCCGATGAGCCAGTGGGTGGGGCCTCCTGCTCTTCGTCGGTGTTTGCTGATGGCGGGTACAGTGAGAAGACACCACGACTGATCTTGTGGATGTATCCGCTGGCGTGCAGCCGACGTAGACACTGCCCGGCGGCTTCGTTGTCCATGCCCTCGAACTGGCTGGCGACGTCGTGCGCGGTGACGGGTCCGGCGGCGGCGGCGACGGTGAGGTAAACGTCCATCGACCGGTCACCCATGGATGCCTCGGCACGGCGCTGCTGCACGTTCTCCCGCGCGCTGTCCAGGTCCTCGCCGTCGAAGCGCCATAGCACTCCGTCGTCGGCGTGCAGCGCGTACTCGGCCTCGACGATGTCGCGCCCAGTGACCGAGAGAGTGGCGTTGTTCTCGTGCCGCTTACGGACCAGCACGAGCACGAAGTCCACCGAACCGGCGATGCCTTGGGTGCCGCTCACCGTGTCCACGAAGTCGGCGGCCTCGGCCTTGCGGGTGTGATGAACGACCAGCAGCGTCGAGCCGGGCACGGCGTCGGCGAGCGCTTTGAGCTGGGAACCGACCTCGTAGTCCACGAGGTAGCTGTCTTCGTTAGGCCGCTTGTGCCGCTTGACCTTGCCGAGCGTGTCGAGGATGACCAGCGGCTTCTCAGTGGCGTGTCTCTCGATGAACGCGGCGATCACCACCAGGGCCTCACCGGGTGTTGCCTTGGTGATCACCTCGATACCGGCGGGGATGGGCTGGGCGAAGCCGAGGATGCGCCGGAATCGGGTCTGAAGCCTGCGGTGCCCGTCCTCCAGCGCCAGGTAGAGCACCAGGCGTTGGGTGGTGCTGATCACTCCGAGAGCAAGCCCGCCGCGAGCTACGGCCAGCCCGATGTCGGCGACCAGCCAGCTCTTGCCCTTCTTCGGCGGGCCGACGAGCAGCCCCATCCCTTCGGGAACGATGCCGGGAACGGCGTACTCCAGCGGCTCGAAGTGCTGCTGGTCAAGCCAGGTCCCGTTGTGCAAGAGCCGGTCGAGCACCACCGACGGCTCGTCCGGCTCCGGCTGCTTGTGCCAGAACGGAGACTTGGGGCGAAGGGTTGGACCAGCTTCTGCAGGTCCTCGACGGTGTTTTTGGTCATAAGTGCTCACCCATCAGGAAGTCGTCGAGGCCGGTCTTGTCCTTGGTGTCGGGCAGCCAGAGGATGTGCGGATCCGCGCCGCGATACTTCAGCCACTTGCCCAGCCGGTAGGTGCCCGCCCGGACGCCCTCCTTGCGCATGATGTCGCCGTCGAAGCCGACGATTACCTTGCGGGCCTGGCCCGTTCGGCTGTTCTTGAACGCGACCTCTTCCCAGTCCTCCAGCGTCGTGACGCCGTTCCAGCCGTTGGTGCCGCGCCAGCCGTACACCCCGAGCAGGGCCACGCAGCCGAATATGTTAGACCCGTTCCTATGTACGAACTAAGAAGCTCCAGGTATTGGAGGATAATCGCTGGTAGAAGCGGTTCTATGATCGAGCAACCGCTCGACATATTTGGCGATAACGTCGACCTCGAGGTTCACCGGGGTACCGACGGTTGCCCGGCCGAGGGTGGTGAGCTGGAGAGTGGTCGGAATCAGCGACACCTCGAACCAGTCGTGGCCGATACCGGAGACCGTCAGCGAAATTCCGTCGACGGTGATTGAGCCCTTCTCGACGACGTAGCGCGACAGCGCGGTCGGCAGCGAGATCCGCACCACCTCCCAGTGCTCGGAGGGTGTGCGCGTAATCACATGCCCGGTGCCGTCGACGTGGCCCTGCACGATGTGCCCGCCGAGCCGGCTGTTCACCGCCGCGGCACGTTCGAGGTTCACGTGGCTGCCGACGCCGACACCCCGCAGGCTCGAGCGGTCGAGTGTCTCCTTCATCACGTCGGCGGTGAATTCACCACCTGCCTGTACCTCGACCACGGTGAGGCAGACACCGTTGACGGAGATGGAGTCGCCATTTCGGGCATCCGCGGTGACGACCGGCCCACGAATGACCAACCGGGCCGCATCTGCGAGGTCTTCCTTGCCGACGACTTCGCCCAGCTCTTCGACGATTCCGGTGAACACGCCAATCAGGGTACGCAGCGCCACCCTCTACGATGCACTCATGCAGACGCGCCCAAAAAACGCAGTCCGATCCTTTTGGCCAATCCTCACCGCACTTTTCGCCGCAGTAGTCTTCCTCGCAGGCTGTTCCTCGTCATCTGAGAAGTCGTCCGAAAATCTGCCGGACGCCGCAACGCTGCTCAAGGACTCCAACACCGCGACCCGCAACCTCGAGAGCGTTCACCTCGTCCTGACCGTCGAAGGGAAACTCGAGGAGCTGCCGATCAAGACCCTCACCGGTGACCTGACGAACGTCCCCGCCGTCGCCGCCCAGGGAAACACAAAGCTCGCCTTCGAGGGCAGCGATGTGGACGCCAACTTCGTCGTGATCGACGCGACCCTTTACGTCGCGCTGTCCGGCGACAGCTACATCGACATGGGCCCGGCCGCCGACGTGTACGACATCGCGGCCATCCTCAACCCCGACACCGGCCTGGCCAACGTGCTGGCGAACTTCAGCGACCCGAAGTCCGACAGCACAGAAACCGTCAATGGCATTGAGACCGTCAAGGTCACCGGTCAGGTCAGCGCCGACGCGGTCAACAAGATCGCGCCGCCGATCAAGGCGACCGGACCGGTGCCGGGCACTGCGTGGATCGAGAAGGACGGCGACCACAAGCTGGTCCAGGCCAAGCTGGAACCCTCGGCAGGCAACAGTGTCCAGATGGCGCTGTCGGATTGGGACAAGCCCGTCACCGTCGCCAAACCCGCCGTTTGATGACCACCGCAGCGCCGGCCCAGACAAGCCGGAGCCGCAGAATCGCGATCAGCGCCGGTGCGCTCGCGGTGCTTCTGGGTGCGCTCGACACCTATGTCGTGGTGACGATCATTCGCGACATCATGTCCGACGTCGGCATCGCGATTAACCAGATCCAGCGCGTCACGCCAATCGTCACGTGGTACCTGCTGGGTTATATCGCCGCGATGCCGCTGCTGGGCCGGGCATCTGACCGGTTCGGCCGCAAGCTGATTTTGCAAGCCAGCTTGGCCGGGTTCGCAGCCGGGTCAGTGGTGACGGCGTTATCCAACGATCTGTTGCCCCTGCTTATCGGTCGTGCCATCCAGGGCACTGCCAGCGGCGCACTGCTGCCTGTGACGCTGGCACTCGCTGCCGACCTGTGGTCGCAGCACAACCGGGCCGCCGTGCTCGGCGGCATCGGAGCCGCCCAGGAGCTCGGCAGCGTGCTCGGACCGCTGTATGGCGTCGCCGTCGTCTGGCTGCTGAATACCTGGCGCGACGTGTTCTGGATCAACGTGCCGTTGGCTGCGATCGCGATGGTGATGATCCACTTCGCCCTGCCGTCGCGGGACGATATCGACACGCCGCAGAAAGTGGATGTCGTCGGTGGCGTTCTCCTGGCTGTCTCATTGGGCTTGGCCACCTGGGGTCTCTACAACCCGGCGCCGGATGGCAAGCAAGTACTTCCGAGCTATGGTCCGCCGTTGGTGATCGGTGCGCTGATCGCCGCTGTCGCTTTCTTCGGGTGGGAAAAGTTCGCACGCACTCGCCTGATCGAGCCCGCCGGCGTGCATTTTCGACCATTTCTGATGGCGTTGGGCGCATCGCTCTGTACTGGGGCGGCGCTGATGGTGACGCTCGTCAACGTCGAGCTGTTCGGCCAGGGCGTGCTCGGGCAAGACCAGAACGAGGCGGCGCTTCTACTGTTGCGCTTTTTGATCGCGCTGCCCATTGGCGCGCTGATCGGCGGATTTATCGCCACCAGGGTCGGCGACCGAGCGGTCGCCTGCGCCGGCCTGCTGATCGCTGCGGGCGGCTACTACCTGATCGCGCAATGGCCGATGGACCTCCCCGCCGCCCGTCACCACCTAGGCTTCGTCAGCCTGCCGGTACTCGATACAGACCTGGCCATCGCCGGGATCGGGCTGGGTCTGGTGATCGCCCCGCTGACGTCGGCGACCCTGCGTGTGGTGCCTTCGGCACAGCATGGCATCGCCTCGGCTGCGGTAGTCGTGGCGCGGATGATCGGCATGCTGATGGGCGTCGCGGCACTGAGCGCGTGGGGCCTTTACCGGTTCAACCAATTCCTGGCGGAGCGACTGGCCGCGATACCGGCACCGACCGCCGACACACCAGGCGGCATCTTGATCGCCCAAGGCGTGCGGTTGAGGACCGCGACCAAACAGGCATTCGTCATGCAGTACGGCGAGATGTTCGGTATCACCGCGATCGTCTGCACCGTCGGCGCGGTGCTGGCGCTCTTCATCAGCGGGCGCAAGGAGCATGCCGATGAACCGGCCGCTGTACCCGAGGTCGACGGCGACGACGTCCCCGCCCAGACGATCGACGCGCCGACGCAGGCGGTCCATGCGCCGCCGTCAGGCCGGCACCGGCCGCCGCGCTAGCGACCTTGAGTCGGTTAGTTCGTCGTCAGTGAGTCGTCGACGTTCGCGCGTTCCTTCGGAGACCAACACCGCCCACCGCATACGTGCGTGCAAGCACCGTCAAATTCTGCTGTCCAACCAATGACTCACGACGCTAGGGCGTCAGCAGCGCTCGACGCCGGGCTGGATCAACACCGGCTTGGCGTCCACATCGGTGGCGTCTTCGGCGGTAGTGCCGCGCAGCGCACAGATGACGGCCTTGACATGGTTTTTCGGATCGAATGGGCGAATGTTGAGCCAGTCCTGCAATGCAGTCACGCTAACGTTCCTTTGTTCGTGCTCACCAGCGCGCAACTCGTCGGTGAAAGCGCGATGTGCCAGGCCTAATGCCCGGCTCGCGGTCGAGTCTACCGGTTTGATCGGACAAATCCGGGGCCAGGACAGCCGGTATTTCACAGTTGTTTGCGTCACATTTGTTTCGGTCCGGCAAACGCCCGCGCGAACCGGCGGCCAGTCGATAACGTCACCACATGCTGCGTGTGACGCTGCGCGATCTGCAATGGCGACGACGCCGCTTCGTCATCGCCATCGTCGGCACCAGCCTGGTATTCGCGATGACGCTCGTTCTCACGGGGCTCTCCAACGGCTTTCGCGTCGAAGCCAACGACACCGTCGACGCGTTGAACTTCGACACCTACCTCGTGAGCGCGGGACCGGCGGGTCCGTTCATCGGCTCGCCCCCATTTCCCGAGAGCGAAGTGGCGACGGCAGCGAAGATCTCCGGCGTCACGACCGCGGTGCCGCTTGTCTACACCGCGACGACCGTGCCCGACGGCGAATCGACCCGCAACGTCAACGTCTTCGGCGCGTTGCCGCAAGGTCCCGGAATGCCCACGGTCTCCGCCGGTCACACCCCGTCAGGCCCCGACGAGGCAGCGGTGTCGAGCACACTCGGAAGCAAGATCGGCGACGATATCGAAATCGGTTCGCGCTCAATACGAATCGTCGGCATCGTCGACGACTCGACCGCGCTGGCCGGGCAGCCGAATGTGTTCCTGACGGTGGATGGCGCGCAGCAGCTGGGCTACAGCGGTCAACCGATCGTGACATCGATCGGCTTGCGCGGCTCACCCGCACAGATTCCGGACGGCTACCGCGCCATCGACCGCGCGGGAGCCGTCGAAGACCTGATGCGTCCGATGAAGTCGGCGGTTGCGGCTATCACACTGATGGCCGTCTTGCTGTGGGTGGTCGCGGCGCTCATCGTCGGTTCCGTCATCTATCTCTCCGCGCTGGAACGCACGCGAGACTTCGCGGTACTCAAGGCAGTTGGCGTCTCGACGCGGTCGGTACTCCTCGGGCTCTGCCTGCAGGCCGTCATCGTCGCGGTGGTGGCCGCGGTGTTGGGTGGCCTGTTGTCCTTGGTGCTCGGGCCGCTGTTTCCGATGCGTGTCGTGGTGCCGACATCGGCATTCCTGCTGTTGCCCGTCATCGGAGTGGTGATCGGTCTGCTCGCGAGCGTCGCTGGTATGCGCCGAGCGGTGACAATCGATCCCGCGCTCGCATTCGGGGGGCCGTGAGCCGTGGGCGATCTCCACATCAACGATCTCGTCGTCGAGTACTCGAGCGGCGGCTACGCGGTGCGCCCGATCGACGGTCTCGATCTCGAGGTGAAGGCCGGCTCGCTGGCGCTGCTGCTCGGCCCGAGCGGCTGTGGCAAGACCACGCTGTTGTCATGCCTCGGCGGCATCCTTCGCCCGACGTCGGGTCGCATCGCGCTCGACGGTGTCGACATCACCACGATGGCCGCCAACGAGTTGACGATGTACCGGCGCCGCACGGTCGGGATCGTGTTCCAGGCGTTCAACCTGCTGGCCAGTCTGACCGCGGTCGAGAACGTGATGGTGCCGATGGACGCGGCAGGCGTGAGCCGCAAGGAGTCTCGCGAGCGCGCCGAGGAACTGCTCGAGCGGGTCGGTTTGAAGGATCGGATGCGGCATCGCCCCGGTGACCTCAGCGGCGGACAGCAGCAGCGCGTCGCCGTCGCCCGCGCGATCGCTCTCGACCCGCCGCTGATCCTGGCCGACGAGCCGACGGCACATCTGGACTTCATTCAGGTCGAGGAGGTGCTGCGGCTCATCCGCGAACTCGCGTCCGGTGAGCGCCTCGTCGTCGTCGCCACCCACGACACCAGGATGCTTCCGCTGGCCGACCGCGTGGTGGAGTTGGTGCCGCACGTCGCATCGACAGACCGGCCACCCGAAGTCATCCGGCTCACGCCGGGCTCGGTGCTGTTCGAGCAGGGCTCGATGGGCGACCTCATCTATATCGTCAGCCAGGGCGAGCTCGACATCGTCCGCGAATTGTCCGGTGGCGGTGAGGAACTGCTGCGCGTCGCGACACCGGGTGACTACTTCGGCGAGATCGGGACGCTGTTCGGACTGCCCCGCTCGGCCACCGTTCGGGCCCGCACCGATGCCGAGGTGATCGGGTACACCGGGAAGGCCTTCCGCGAGCGCCTCGGACCTGCAGGTGTGCGCGATGTCATCGAGGGTCGCGACGTCTCCATCGATTAGCGATTGGCTGTCTGCCACGAATACGACGGCCTGGTGCTCCCCGGCGGCGTCGCCAACCCGGACTTTCTCCGCGGGTCGCTGAGCCCGAGGGAAATCACGTACGCAAACCCGGCCCGCAAACGCTCGGGCCTCGGTAACGTCGCCTATATGCTGCTCGCCGCCCTGCGTGATATGCAGTGGCGAAAACGGCGTTTCGTCATCGCGATCCTGTCGACCGCCATCATCTTCGCGATGACGTTGGTGCTCACCGGACTGGCGAACGGCTTCCGGACCGAGGCGCAACGCACCGTCGATTCGCTTGGCGTCGACGTCTTTCTGGTCAAGGACGGCGCTTCGGGTCCGTTCGTCGGGGCGACGCCATTCGCCCCGGTCGACCTTCGCCGGATCGCCACAACTGCCGGCGTGCAGGCCGCTGCCCCACTGGTGTACGCGGGTGGCACGGTCACGTTGGGGGACGCCACACGCAATGCCGATTTGTTCGGCGCGCCGGAACGTGGGCCGGGCATGCCCACCGTGTCTGAGGGCCGACCTCCCGCGAACCCCACCGAGGTCGCGGTGTCGAGCACGCTCGAACGCAACGAGGGCGAGGACATCCAGATCGCTTCGCGCAGGCTGCGCATCGTCGGCATCGTGGAGAACTCCACAGCACTGGCCAACCTGCCGAACATCTTCCTCACCACTGATGGTGCGCAGCAGTTGGTTTACGGCGGGCAGCCGTTGGTCGCGTCGATCGGCATACAGGGGACGCTCGGACAGGTTCCCGCCGGGTACAAGGCCATCGATCGCGACGGTGCCGTCGCCGATCTGCTTCGCCCGCTGAAGGTGGCCGTCAATTCCATCACGATCGTGGCGATCCTGCTATGGGTCGTCGCGGCCCTGATCGTCGGGTCGGTGATCTATCTGTCCGCACTGGAGCGACTGCGAGACTTCGCGGTGTACAAGGCGATTGGCGTCTCAACGGGTTCGATTGCGGCCGGGCTGGCACTGCAGGCGGTCGTGGTGGCGTTGTCGGCCGTCGTCGTCGGTGTCGTTCTATCCGCATTGCTCGGCCCCATCTTCCCGATGCAGGTCATCGTCCCGGGCTATGCGTACGTCATCCTGCCGGTGATTGCGGTCGTCTTCGGCTTGATCGCCAGCGGCACCGGCCTGCACCGGGCGGTGTCCGTCGATCCCGCCACGGCGTTCGGAGGTCCCTGAGCCATGGGTGATCTCAGCGTTCAGAATCTAGTGGTCGAATACTCCAGCGGCGGGTATGCCGTGCGTCCGCTGGACGGATTCAGCCTCGACGTTGCCGCAGGGTCGTTGGTAATCCTGTTGGGGCCCAGCGGATGTGGGAAGACGACGCTGCTGTCGTGTCTCGGCGGGATCCTGAGGCCGACCGATGGTGCCATCAAGTTCGGCAATGTCGACGTCACGTCGCTCGACGCCAAGGGACTGTCGAAGTATCGGCGCGAGACGGTGGGCATCGTGTTCCAGGCTTTCAACCTTGTGCCCAGCCTCACCGCGTTGGAGAACGTGATGGTGCCGCTGCGCTCGGCGGGCATGTCGCGGCATGCCGCGCACGAAAGGGCCGAGCAGCTGCTGGCCCGCGTGGGGTTGGAGGACCGGGCGACGCACCGGCCGAGTGATCTCAGCGGCGGTCAGCAACAGCGTGTCGCGGTCGCACGCGCGATCGCGCTCGACCCGCCGCTGATCCTCGCCGACGAGCCGACGGCGCATCTCGACTTCATCCAGGTCGAGGAGGTGCTGCGGCTGATCCGCGAGCTCGCGTCGGGAGACCGGATGGTGGTCGTGGCGACCCATGACAGCCGCATACTCCCGTTGGCCGACCGTGTTGTCGAGCTGGTGCCGGACTTCGCGGAATCCAATCGACCGCCCTCGACGGTGCGGCTGGAGTCGGGCGACGTGCTGTTCGAGGAAGGCACCATGGGCGACTGCATCTACGTGGTGTCCGAGGGCGAAGTCGAGATCGTACGCGAATTGGCCGGCGGTGGTGAGCAATTGCTGTGGGTCGCAGAAACCGCCGACTACTTCGGCGAGCTCGGCCCGCTGTTCCATATGCCACGTTCGGCGACGGCGCGGGCGCGCACCGATGCGGTCGTCATCGGATACACCGTCGCGGCGTTTCGGGAGCGCCTCGGCGTCGGCGGCATCCGCGATTTGATCGCGCACCGGCCGCTGGATATCGGCGACGAGCCGTCTACTCAGGAATCAGACTGAGCAGGATATCCGGACCGATGGGCTCGATCCCGTCGAAGCGCCAGCGTTGTGCGTGGGCGATGGACAACACGCCGACGTCGTCGATCGCGGTTATCGGGCCGCCCAACAGGATTGGCGCGACGTAGGCCAATATCCGGTCGATCACGCCCGCCCGCAGGAATGCGCCTGCCAGCGTCGGACCGCCCTCGATGAGGACGTCCGTGCGATCCGACAGCGCCTTGATCACCTCATGTGGATCCCTGGTTCGGATCACCATCGTGCGGGTGTCGTCGTTGAGCACGTTGGCCTCGGAGGAGATCTCGCGCTTCCCCACCACCACGCGAAGCGGTTGCCGGTCGGCCAGGCTGCCATCGGGAAGACGTGCCGTCAGCCTGGGGTCGTCGATGAAGACGGTTCCGGTGCCGACGACGACTGCGTCGCAGGCCGCACGACGGCGGTGCACGTCGGCGCGGGCCGCATCGCTGGTGATCCACTGGCTGCTGCCGTCGGCGGCCGCACTGCGACCGTCGATGCTGGTGGCGAATTTCCAAGTGACATGCGGCATTCCGGTGCGTTGTTTGTGCAACCATTCGCGCAGTGGTCCACCCGCGACATCGTCGACCAACACCCCCGCGACGACCTTGACGCCCAATTCGGTGAGTGCGGATGCTCCGCCCGCCGCGACGGCATTGGGGTCGTTGACGGCGTAGACGACCGTCGAAATGCCCGCGGCGACAAGGGCGTCGACACATGGCGGCGTCCGGCCGTGATGGTTGCAGGGCTCGAGGGTGACCACTGCCGTGCCGCCCTCGGCGCGCTCACCTGCCCGTCGTAGCGCCACCACTTCGGCATGCGGACCGCCTGTCGGCTCGGTTCCGCCGACGCCGGCGATCTCACCTTCGCGATCGAGGATCACCGCGCCGACAGGCGGATTGGGATAGGTGCCGCCTTTGACCTGCTCGGCCTGCTCGACGGCGAGCCGCATCGCGGCGTCGAACCTCATAGCCGGAGGTGTTTTGACTTCGTGGCCGCCCGCCTGCGCAGCGCCTCGACGGCCGCCGCCGGATCATCGGCGCTGTAGACGGCGGATCCCGCGACGAAGCAGTCCACCCCCGCCTCGGCGGCGTCCTCGATCGTCTCGGCGTTGATGCCACCGTCGATCTCGACGAGGATCGTCAACTCGCCTGCATCCACCAGCCTGCGCGCGGTGGCGACCTTCGGCAGCACCTCCGGGATGAACTTCTGTCCGCCGAAGCCGGGTTCGACGGACATGATCAGCAGCGTGTCGAACTCGGGCAGGATCTCCAGGTACGGCTCGAGCGGTGTGCCCGGTTTGACCGAGATCCCTGCCTTCGCACCTGCCGCGCGAATGTCGCGGGCCACGCCGACGGGGTTGTCGGTGGCTTCGGCGTGGAAGGTGACGTTGTAGGCCCCGGCTTCCGCATATGGCGGCGCCCACTTGTCGGGGTCGTCGATCATCAGATGGCAGTCCACCGGGATGTCGGTCGTCGGCAACAGGGCCTCCACCACCGGAAGGCCGATCGTGAGGTTCGGCACGAAGTGGTTGTCCATCACATCGACGTGCACCCAGTCGGCGCCTTTCACGGCCGCTACCTCGTCTGCCAGCCGGGAGAAGTCGGCGGCCAGGATCGACGGCGCTATGAGAGGTCGAGACATGCGCTCACCCTATCTTTTGAGGGCGGCGGCGAACATCGCGTCGGTGCCGTGCCGGTGCGGCCACAGCTGCACGGATGGCCCGTCGCCGACATCGTCGACGCCCCCGAACAGCGGCCGGGTGTCAATCGCCGTCACCGGATGGCGTCGCAGCGCGTCGGCCACCACGCCGACCGTCTCGGACAGGTGGGGCGAACACGTCGCGTACAGCACGACACCACCGGGCCGGGTCAGGTTGATCGCCGACGCCAGCAGCTCACGCTGCAGTCGCGCGAGCGCGGGCACATCTGCAGGCTGGCGACGCCAGCGCGCCTCGGGTCGTCGCCGCAGCGCTCCGAGCCCGGTGCACGGCACGTCGACGAGCACGCGGTCGAATCCCGGCTCGATTCCCGGGTCGCGGCCATCGACCCGCAGCACGTCGACGGGCAGACCCCGGGTGTTCTCCTCGACCAGATCGGCGCGGCGTTCGTTCGGCTCGATCGCGGTGACACGAGCGCCGGATTGCCCGCCGATCGCGGCAAGCAGCGCCGTCTTGCCGCCAGGGCCCGCACACAGGTCCAGCCAGCGACCGCCGTCGTCCTCGACCGGCGCGAGCGTCAGCGCCCGCGCCACCAGCTGGCTGCCCTCGTCCTGCACCAGCGCCTCGCCGTGGCGAATGGCATCGAGCTGCCCCGGGTCGCCGCCTGCCAGGTAGACCGCATACGGCGAGTAGCGGCCGACGGTCCCGTCCACGGCCGCCGCAAGCGCATCGGCCGTCAGCACCCCCGGGCGAGCCGCGAGATGAACCAGTGGTCGGTCGTCGTCCGCGGTCAACAGGGCATCCAGCTCGCCCGCCCTCGCGCCGAGCGCGTCCGCGAAGGCCTGGGCGATCCACCGCGGATGGGCGTGCACGAACGCCATGTGACCGACGGGGTCGGAGTCGGCGGGTGGGGCGAGCTCGTCGATCCACGACTGTGGCTCGCGGGCGGCGATGGTGCGCAGCACGCCGTTGACGAAACCCGCTCGCGCCGAATCGAATTCGATTCCGGCTTGCTCGACGGTGGTGGACACCGCTGCGTGCGCGTCGACACGCGTGCGAAGCAGCTGATAAGTCCCGAGCCGCAGCAGATCGAGCAGCACCGGGTTGATGCGGTCTGTCGGGCGCCCGGCGACGCTGGTGATCACGGCGTCGAGCAGTCCGCGGGTGCGGCACGTCCCGTAGGCCAATTCGGTGGCGAAGGCGGCGTCACGGCCGGTGATCTCGCGTTCGCGCAGCAGACCCGGCAGCACGAGGTTGGCGTATGCGTCGCGCTCCGAGACCGCGCGCAGGACGTCGAATGCCGCGCGACGCGCGGGGTCGAGCGGCTTGCGGCGCGGTCTGCGGGGTTTGGTCATGAGGCCGTTGCGGATTCGTCGAGCCGCGCACCGCGCGCCCATGCCGCCGCATCCATCTGCTTCTTGCCCGGCGGCTGGATGCTGCCGAGCCGCACGGGTTGCGATGCCGTGCCGACCCGGACACCGGTGCGGTCCACCCGAATCGCCCCCGGCGGCAGCGGATTCGGCGCTGCCTCGTCGACGGTCACCGGTCCGAGTTTGACCCTCAGCTCGCCGACAAGGGTCCATGCGCCCGGGCTCGGTGTGACCGCGCGGATTCGCCGCTCGACGACATGGGCGGGCAGGTCCCAGCGCACCCTGGCATCGTCGACGGTGACCTTCGGTGCGACGGTGACGCCGTCGGACGGTTGCGGGACCGCCGACAACGACCCGTCGGCGATACCGTCCAGCGTCGTCTCCAGTAGCGCCGCACCGGAGATCGACAGCCGGTCAAGCAGATTCCCCGCGGTGTCGGTCGGCCGGATCGTCTCGGTGACGACGCCGTATACCGGACCTGAGTCGAGTGCGGGTTCAATCTGAAACGTGGTGGCGCCGGTGACCGTGTCGCCCGCCGCGATCGCCGCCTGCACCGGCGCCGCACCGCGCCAGGCGGGAAGCAGCGAGAAGTGCAGGTTGATCCAGCCGCGCGCGGGGACCGCCAGCAGATCGTCGCGGAGCAATGCCCCGTAGGCCACGACCACGCACGCCTCGGGCTGCAATTCCGCCAGCTCCGAGACGAATTCGTCGGAGTTGGGTTTTTCGGGCCGCAGCACGGCGATACCGCGCTCGACCGCGAGCTGCGCAACGGGAGACGGCGACGGCTTGCCTCGGCGACCGGAGGCGGCGTCCGGACGCGTGAGCACGCCGATCACCTCATGGCGCGCAGAGTCGGCGAGCCTGCGCAGGGACGGCAGGGCGGCCTCAGGGGTACCGGCAAAGACGATCCTCATGCCTACCGCGGAACCTGGTAGTACTCGCGTTCGGACACACCGCTCAGCGGCGCGACGAACATCCACGGAATGGTGCTGATGAGCCGGTTGAGCGTGGCGACCGCATCGTTGTAGTACTGACGCGCGAAGGCCAGCTTGTTCTCGGTGTCGGCGAGATTGTCCTGCAGGTTGAGAAAGTTGTTCGACGAGTTGAGCTGCGGGTAGCTCTGGCCCAGTGCCAGCACCGGCGCCAAGGCGGAATCGAGTTCCCGCTCCGCGGCGCTGCGTTCGGCTACGGACTTACCCGACGTCGCCGACGTCAGCTGAGCTCGGGCATTGGTGACGTGGTCGAGTATGCCCTTCTCGTGGTTGGCGAATGTCTGCACCGTGTGTACCAGGCTCGGGATCAGCGCTGCGCGGCGCGTCAACTCCACGTCGATACCGGACAGCGCCTCGGCCACTCGGATGTCGGCGCCGCGAATCTTGTTGTAGCCCAGAACAAAGAAGACAAGCACCAGCACCGCCAGCACCAGCACGATAATCAGCAGCAGTCTCACCACGATCCGCCTCCTCCTCCGCCGCCTCCGCCGCCGCCACCACCGCTGAAGCCACCGCCACCGCTGCTGCCGCCCGCCGGATGACGAGGATGACTGCGATGCGGTGTAGGCGCCGATCGAGGACGACAGCGCCGACTCGAAACTGTCGAAGTTCGCACCACCCGAGCCCCCGGAGAAGCCCCAGCCCGACGATGTCGACGACGAGTTGTACCAATCCGGTTGCGGCGCAGGGATACCCATCGTCGTCTCGTACTTCTTGGCCCACAGCGCGGCCGCGCCCGCCGCGACCGCGAACGGCACGTAGGCGGTGTAGAGGTCTCTGCGGGCGGAGAAATCGAACCGCGTCTCAGCCGAATCGGTGGCCAACAGGCGATGGAATCCGCCTGCCTGCGACCACAGTTCGCGTCCGGCCGCGGTGCGCCGAGTACCGACGCCACCGACCCACGACCGCGCGGTGAACAGAAAGAACGCGGCGAACGGCAGTCCTATCGCGGTGATCGGGATGCCGAACCACAGGAAGAAGCAGCACGCCGCCACAAGCAGGGCGATCACGTTGGCCGCGCGCACCCAGAGCTCCTTCTTGCGCTTGACGATCAGGCCGCTGTCGAAGGCCCACTTCTCCACAGCCTTGGCGATGTCGGTCTTGGCCTGACTGAGTTTCTCCCCGGACTTGACGGTCTTCTTCGCTTCGAACTCGTCGCCCGGCCTGTTCACCCTGAGCGCCAGACCGACCTTGCGGCTGACGGGATCCAGTTGATCCCATTGACCCTTCTCGACGAGGCCGCGGATCCTCCAATACTCGCTGTTGATCTGTTGCAACAGAATCATCTTGCGTTCGGCGAGATAGAACAGCGTGGCAGTGAGCGCGTTCTTGGGGACGACTTCGGTGCGGATGTACTCGGTCTGCACCGGGCCGAGGCCCGGCGGCGGTGCGTATTGCAGCGGGAACCCCGGCGACGGCTCAACCGTCGTTCGGTACCAGAGGAACCCGCCGAGCGCGAACGCGACTGTCAGGCTCAGAATCCACGCCATATCGCTCAGCGATTGGCCGAAGATCTGGTCCCACGTGTAGGGCCACGGAAGTTCTTCCCGGGGCGGCGTCGGCACGTCGACGCCTGCCCTCAGCGTCACCGGCGTACGGGATCCCAGATAGTCCGTCGACAGCTGCACCTTGTTGCCGGTGATGGTGAGGTCACCGCAGGCTGCACCGATTCCATAGCCGACAGAACACTGTGCACCGGTGATGTCGCTGGGCAGCGTCACCGAGATGTCGACCCGTTGCATCCTGTTGTTCCAGGAACCCGCGACGACGTTCCAGAAGAACACGGACTGCGCGGCCTCATCGGCGCCGGTGGATTTGGCGAAGCGCTTGTCGCCGCCGGTGCCGCCGGGGTCGAGGACACCCGGCACCGTGTAGCGGATCTCGAAGACGTGTGTGCCGTAACTGAGGTACTCGTCGGGGTCGCCGATCTTGGCGACGCGGAATCGCTTGCCGTCCATCCACAGCATTCGGTACGGCGCTGGTGCACCGTCGATCTTCACCGACGTGATGTCGGGTACTTGCCGGATGTAGGGATGGTTCTGATTGGAGGTGTCCCACCATTGGAACAGCCCGTGGCGCCCGCTGGGGAATTCGGCGGTGATGGTTTCCACCGCGTCGAGGTTGCCGTCGGCGCTGACGCGGAGGTCGGCCTTGAAATTGCTGAACACCACCGGGTCGTCCGCGGGCAGCTCCTCGTGACCGCCCTTGAACACCAGCGGCCACAGCAGCCCAATCGCGATGAGCACCAACGGAATCGACCAGCCGATTACCCGCCGCATACCACCTCCTGAAAAGCTCCGGTGCCGGATTCTCGCATTACCGTTACCTGAAATGTGAGCGTTTGTATGACTCGATAGTTCAGGCAGCTTCTCCGTGCAGGGTTGCGATCCGACACGAAACACCAAAATTGTCGGCTCCGAAAAAGACCAGGTAAAAGTAAACTATTGGTTATGTACGCCCCTACACCCCTCAACCCGAGGACCGGTTAATCTCAGGGTCGTAGCAAGCAAACTTTCCCCACCGGGGTCAATATTCACCGTGCTTGACGTGAGGGACGGGGGTGCCCTCCTCGGCAAGGGTCTCCTCCTCGATTTTCATCGTGAGCGGCTCGCGGAGGGCGCGGGTCATGTAGAGGAGCAGGATGATGCCGATCGCGAGCCAGATCGCACCGTACAGGAGGGCATCGAAATGGAGGTTCACCCAGAGCAGGCCCGTGAGGCACATTCCGACGAACGGCAGCACGATGTTTCTGAAGATCTCCTTGGCCGTGCGCCGCTGCTTCAGGCGGATCGCGTAGAAGACGATGACCGTCAGGTTCACAACGGTGAACGCGATTAGGGCACCGAAGTTGATCATCGACGATATGAACTCGAGCGTGAACTTGACCGCCAGCAGGGACACGATGCCGACGATGACGACGGCGTGCGCCGGGGTATGGAACCTCGGGTGGATGTGCGACAGGAACCCGGCGATGCGGCCCTTGCCGTTCCGGGCCATAGCGTAGATCATGCGGGACACGCTGGCATGCGACGAGAGGCTGGAAGCGACCACGGCGGCGAGCGCGGCCGAGACGAACAAGATCTTGAACAACTCACCGCCCACCTTGAGCGCCATCTCGGGAAGCGTGTCGTCGGTGACCTCGAAGCCCTCGAGGGTCGGGAAGACGGCTTGGCTGAACCACGCCGCGACGAAGAAGATCGCGCCGCCGATGAGCAGGGCGAGCACGATCGCTCTCGGAACGGTATCCGGCGACTTGGCCTCCTCGCTGTACATCGTGATCGCGTCGAACCCGATGAACGAGAAGCACACCACTGTGGCGCCCGCCATGACGGCCGACATTTGGACGCCCTCGTGGTACAGCGGGTCCAGCGTGAAGATCGTGCCGGCGCCCATGCCATTCTGCAGCGCGAGCCACGCCTGGACGACGAATGCAGCGATGAGCACAATCTGGAACACCACGAGGATCCCATTGATCCGAGATGTTCCCTTCATGCTAAAGAAATTGAGCGCGCTGATCGCCGCGACGTACACCACGACGAATGTCCACGACGGGGCGTTCGGGAAGAACGACTCGAAGTAGATGCGGCCGATGACCGCGTTAACCATCGGAAGCAGCAGATAGTCGAGCAGCGACGCCCACCCGACGAGAAACCCGAAGTTCGGGTGGATCACCTCCGACGCATAGGTATACGCCGATCCCGCCGAGGGGTAGACACGCGTCATCCGGCCGTAGCTGATCGCGGTGAACACCATCGCGACCAGCGCGAAGAGGTAGCCGAGGGGCACCACCGCGTTCGTCTCATCCGAGACGATTCCGAACGTGTCGAAGACGGTCATGGGGGTCATGTATCCGAGACCCAGGCCGACGATCGCCCACATCCCGAGCTGTCGGGTTAGGTGGACTGAGGATGTCGGGATGGCCTGCGGCGCGATCTCTGACACGGTACTTGCCCTCCAAACGACCGATGCGGTCTCAGCTCGGTCGCCGGCGCTCCGCGCACGCCGACGAAGCTCTCGCCCCGCGTAGTCTGTTGGATCGCCATCGGAACCGCGCCGGGTGGCTGATTATTTCACGCTATTTGACGGGTAAGGGCGCGAATCTCCACCTTCCGCGCACCGAATTGGTCGCGCTCGGCTCACAGCAAGTACTCAGGTTCAAGTGCCTGGCGAACAGGATGAAAAACGGTGCGCGGTACCGCAAGTCGGCGATGAAAGGCGGCAACGTTTCGGATTCGGTCAAGCTCTCCGCAATCATCGACCGGATGGAATCGGATTCACGTGCCGACTACCACCGAAGCGCGGACACGGAAAGCGGCGGTGCTGCGACCCATTCAACGAGCGTTGCCGCGCGGCAGAAGGTGAAACGAACATTGTTGCGGCAAAACGGAATTGAAGCCAGGTGAGGTGTTTTCGTGCCGGTGAAGTCCAGTCGGTGCCGTTGTATGCGCCGAGTTGGCGACAGCGTTACTGCTGAAAACGCAGCAAAACCCAGTTAACCAATGTGGAGTGGGTCGATTTGCACCCGAACCGGCTGCTGATCATGACGCGCGCTGAGCACCCCGGTGGCCCGCCGCAGTGCCGCGGCCAGCTCGAGCCCGTCGGGGCGGGGCACCCGGACCAGCATTCGGTTGACCGAGCCGGAGGCGGGGGTGCCGGGGGGTCTGCGGGCCCCCGATGGCAGGTCGACGGGGCCAAGGAGCTCGGCGGTGTCGGGCATTTCGGCGGTTTCCAGCAGCGCCGCGACCGCCTGTGGTTCGCCGTCGACGGCCGCCATGTGCACAGCCGGCGGCAGGCCGACCTCGTTGCGGGCCGCCAGCTCACCCTCGGCGTGCCCCACCGGGTCCCAGCGGATCAGCGCCTGCACGGTCGGCACCGTGGATTCGGCGACCACGGCGACCACACCGCCATCGCTGTGGCTGCGAACGAGCGTCGCCGCCGCCATCCAGCGTCGCAGCGTGTCCTCGGTAGCGCGCAGGTCCTGGCGGCCCAGCAGCGCCCAGGCATCGAGAAGCAGTGCGGCGCCATAGCCGCTTGCCGCCACGGGTTCGGCACCCGGGGTCGCTACCACAAGGGCCGGGTCGGCGGGCACCGCCGATATGACGGTGTCGCCGCCTGAGGTGACGACCGTAGTGGCCGGGAACGCCCTTCCGAGTTCTTCGGCGGTGCGGCGTGCGCCGACGACGACGGCGCGGACGGCCTCGGAACCGCACCGGGCGCATCGCAACGCGGGTTCCTCGCGGCCGCACCACCGGCACATCGCCCCCTGCGCGTCCCGATCGGGCAGCGACAGGGGGCCGGTGCAATGCCGGCAGCGGGCGATGGTGCGGCATCGGCCGCAGGCCAGTGCGGGCACGTAGCCTCTGCGTGGCACCTGGACGAGGACGGGGTGCCCGGCGTTCAGCGCCGACCGGGCGGCCTGCAAAGCCATCGACGGCAGCCGGGCGCTGTGTGCGGCCGGATCGCGCTCCTGTGCGTATCCGCTGTCCTCGAGAGCGACCACCCGCGGCGCCCGCGACCGCACCGCAGGCCTTGCCGCAACCAGATCGTGTGCCCATCGGCTCCGCACCAAGGCCTGCGCCTCGGCGGTGCGGGAGTAGCCGCCGATCATTGCGGCACAACGCAATTGGTGTGCGCGCAACATTGCAACCTCGCGGGCGTGTGGATACGGCGCGCGCGGCTCGGCCAGGGTGTCGTCGCCGTCGTCCCAGACGAGCACCAGCCCGACGTCGGCGACGGGGGCGAAAACGGCGCTGCGCGTTCCGATGACCAGGCGGGCCGAACCGCGCAGCACCGACAGCCAACGGCGATACCGCTGCGAGGGGCCGAGTCCCGCCGACAGCGCCACCACCCGGCTGTCATCAACGAGCCGAACGCTTGCCTCTTGCAGTGTGTCGACGTCACGCTGGTCGGGGACGATCGCCAGCACACCCCGTCCGGCCTCGACCGTGGCCGCCGCGGCCTCGACCAGCCGGTCGGCCCACCGCTCGCCGGGCAAAGCCTGCCAGACCGCGCGCGCGGCACGGCCGTCGCGAAGTGCGGCGAAAAACTGCTCACCTCTGCCGTATTCGGCCCACCCCGAGGTGTCGACGGGGGCGATGGTCAACGGCGCGGGCTCGGCTGGTGCTTCCTTCTCGACCTTGGCATGCCGCGGCGGGATTGCCAGCCGCAGCACGTCGGCGCGGGTGCCCGCGTAGCGCGCCGCGACGGCATCGACGAGCCTGCGCACATCGGGAGTCAGTACCCGCTCGGCGGAGACCACCCTGTCCAGCCAGCCCAGCTTGCCGACATGGTCTGTCTCCGAGCGCCTTTCGAGGATGAACGCGTCGATCAGGCGGCCATGGAAGCGCACCCGGGCGCGCACACCCGGCTGGGCGTCATCGGACTGATCGTCCGCGACGAGGTAGTCGAACTCGCGATCCAGGTGCGGCACCGAGAGCATCGGCAGCACGCGCGCGATCGGCTCGTGCTCCGCCGCTGTCTTGCTCACACCCACCTGTCTACGAGACAAGCCGGCCAGCAGACGGATCAGACGTACGGCCGAAAAAGAAGCCCGCGGTGATCAGCATCAGCGACGTCGCGTATGCCCACCAGATCGGCACCGCGAGCGCTTCGGACCCCAATACGAACTTGTTGATGCCGATCATCGCGTCCGACATGGCGAAACACACGGCACCCAGCGCCGTCCACGGTGTCGGCAGCCGGGCCAGCAGCGCCGCGCACACCATGGCGCCGAGTACCGCGATGTAGACCGTGACCGGAATCGCCATCCCTTCGGCGATCAGCTTGGGCCAGAACCAGACGAGCAGCGCGATGCACGCCGCCACCACGACCGCCGCCACGGTCAGTCGCGCGCGGCGACACAACGCACAGCGGCAGCAGGGCGGCCAGGAAGCACAGGTGGGCGACGAGAAACGCGGCCAGCCCCAGCACGAACGACAGCTCCCACCACGGCATCGCCAGCAAGAAGTCACCTGCGGCGGACCCCACGAGCGCGGCGATCAGCCAGCGTCGTTCCGTGACCACGGAATGAGTCACGGCTGCGGCAGCCAGCAGAACGGCCGGCGTGGCCTTGACCGCAGGCTGCAACCAGAACTGGCCGGTGAGGTCGGCGCCCGACGGCAACCGAATTGCGGTGACGGTCAGGAATACGCCGTAGCAGGCGGCGATCAGCACGGCCGCCAACCACAGGCCTCGGGTTCGCCGGTGCGGGTTCGTCACCGAAGAGAAGCCCGCCAGCCCGGCATCGGTGGATGCCATCTTGCTGAAGGTACTGGACCTCGGACTACTCGGCCGTGAAGATTGGACGCAGGGTCGCGTCAAGACGGCTCGCGGACGAGAGGAGCACCGGGTCGATGAAGCCAGCGCCCGATCACGACACCGTCATCATTGGTGCCGGATTCTCCGGAATCGGTACCGCCATCTTGCTCGACAAGTCGGGCATGGGTGACTACCTGGTGATCGAGGCGGCTGACGGCTGCGGTGGAACCTGGCATTGGAACACGTATCCCGGTATCGCCGTTGACATCCCGTCGTTTTCCTACCAGTTCTCCTTCGAGCAGAGCTCCGATTGGACGCGCACCTACGCCCCTGGTCACGAGCTGAAGGGCTACGCCGAGCATTGCGTCGACAAGTACGGCCTCCGGCCCAAGATCCGGTTCAACACCAGGGTGCTGGGCGCCGCCTTCCACGAGGACACCGACCTCTGGCGCATCGAGACCGACGCCGGTGACACCATCACCGCGCGCTTTCTCATCAATGCGGGCGGGGTGCTGATCACTCCGAACCTGCCCGACATCGACGGCGTCGATTCGTTCGCGGGCGTGACCATGCACACCGCTCGCTGGGACCACGACCACGACCTCGCCGGCAAGCGGGTCGCGATCATCGGCACAGGCGCATCCGCCGTCCAGGTGATCCCCGAGATCGCGCCCATTGTGAAGCACCTCACCGTCTTTCAGCGCACACCGATCTGGTGCTTTCCCAAGGCCGACGTGCCGCTGTCCCCCGCCGCCCGTCGAGCGATGCGCCTGCCCGGCGGCAGGGCCGTGCAGCGCCTGCTCAGCCAGGCCTACGTTGAGCTGACGTTTCCGCTTGCGGCGCAGTACTTCACTATCAACCCGATGGCCAAGCGTGCGCCCCACTTCGGCAAGGCCTTTCTTCGCAAAGAGGTCAGAGACCCAGTGGTGCGCGACAAGCTCACACCGCGGTATGCCGTGGGGTGTAAGCGCCCCGGATTCCACAACACGTACCTGTCGACCTTCAACCGCGACAACGTCAGCCTGGTCACCGCGCCCATCGAGAAGATCACCGGCTCTGGTGTCGTCGCCGCCGACGGCGAGTCCCATGACGTCGACGTGCTGATCCTTGCAACGGGTTTCAAGGTGTTGGACGCCGACAACGTGCTGACCTACTCGGTCGCAGGTGCGGGCGGTCGCACGCTGAGCCAGTTCTGGAACGATCACCGATTGCAGGCATACGAGGGCGTCAGCATCCCTGGCTTCCCGAACTTCTTCACCGTGTTCGGGCCGTACGGCTACGTCGGCTCCTCGTACTTCGCGCTCATCGAGTCGCAGAGCCACCACATCGTCCGTTGCCTGAAGCACAGCCGGCGCCGCGGCGCCACCCGCATCGAGGTGACACAGGACGCCAACGACCGCTACTTCGCCGAGATGATGCGTAAACGGCACCGCCAGATCTTCTGGCAGGACAGCTGCTCGCTGGCCAACAGCTACTACTTCGACAAGAACGGCGACGTGCCGCTGCGGCCGGCCACCACGATGGAGGCCTACTGGCGCAGCAGGCGGTTCCCGCTCGACGATTACGAGTTCAGCGCGTAAGAGGGCGCCTAGAGTGCCCGAGTCGCCGCTGTGAGCGGTTGAACTAAACGGCCGCCTTCAGCTCATCGACCATGTTCAGCTGCTCCCACGGCAGTTCGACGTCCGTCCGGCCGAAGTGGCCGTAGGCGGCCGTCTGCGCGTAGATCGGGCGCAGCAGGTCCAGGTCGCGGACGATCGCGCCGGGGCGCAGGTCGAATACCGACGTGATGGCCTTTTCGATCCGGCCGGGGTCAACGGACTCGGTGCCGAACGTCTCGACGAACAGCCCGACGGGGGCTGCCTTGCCGATCGCGTAGGCCACCTGGACCTCGATCCGCTCCGCCAGGCCAGCTGCGACCACGTTCTTTGCCACCCAGCGCATCGCGTACGCCGCGGAACGGTCCACCTTGGACGGATCCTTGCCGGAAAACGCCCCACCGCCGTGACGTGCCCAGCCGCCGTAGGTGTCGACGATGATTTTGCGGCCGGTCAGGCCTGCGTCGCCCATCGGGCCACCGAGCACGAACTTGCCGGTCGGGTTGACCAGCAGGCGGTAATCGGAGGTGTCCATCGAGTCGTGCGCCAGGTCGTCCAGGACGGTGTTCACGACCTTCTCGCGGATGTCCGGGGTGAGCGTCGCCTCGAGGTCGATGCCGTCGGCGTGCTGGGTGGACAGCACGACCGTGTCCAGCCGGACCGGTGTGTACCCGTCGTACTGCACGGTGACCTGGGTCTTGCCGTCCGGACGCAGGTAGTCGAGCACGCCGCTCTTGCGGACCTCGGTGAGCCTGCGCGAGAGCCGGTGCGCCAGTGCGATCGGCAGCGGCATCAGCTCGGGGGTGTCCCTGATGGCATATCCGAACATCAGGCCCTGGTCGCCGGCGCCCTGGAGGTCGAGCGGGTCGCCCGCACCCTCGACGCGGGTCTCGTGGGCGGTGTCGACGCCCTGCGCGATATCGGGCGACTGCGCGCCGATGCCGATGTTCACGCCGCAGGTCGAGCCGTCGAAGCCCTTCTCCGAGGAGTCATATCCGATCTCGAGGATCCGGTTGCGAACCGTGTTGGTGATGTCGGCGAACGCTTCCTTTGCGGAGGTCGTCACCTCGCCGACAACGTGCACCTGGCCCGTGGTGACCAGGGTCTCGACCGCGACGCGTGACTTCGGATCGTCGGCCAACAGCGCGTCGAGCACCGAGTCGCTGATCGCGTCGCAGATCTTGTCGGGGTGTCCTTCCGTCACCGACTCACTGGTGAACAGCCGACCTTCGCTCACGGTGTCATTCCTCTCGCTGCAGCTTTCTCAAAGAAAGTTAGTTAATCAAATTATATGTGTACCCTGTTGCACCCAAGCCTGCGCCCCCGTCGCGCGCAACCCTTACGCGCATGCGGTTATGTGCGTCCGGTCACCCACCGCCGCTGTGCAGGAAGGCCACGATCGCGTCCACGATACGGCTGGCCATCAAAGTTTTCGAACCGTGCTCCAGCGCAGCCTCGGTGCCATCGGATGCAAGCAACCATCCATCGTTGCTGTCCACCTCGAATGCGCGGTTCTCGCCGACGGCGTTGACGACGAGCAGGTCGCAGCCCTTGCGGGCCAGTTTGGCACGGGCATGGAACAGCACATCGCCGTTCGCGTCACCGGTCTCGGCGGCGAACCCGACGATCGCGCGCATGTTGGGCAGCTGGCCATCGGTGCGCGCCCGCACCGCGCCTGCCAGCACGTCGTCGGTGCGGGTGAGATCGATGGCGGTGGGCTCGGAGGCGCCCTTCTTGATCTTGTTGGTTTCAGCGTGGGCGGGCCGGAAGTCGGCGACCGCCGCGGCCATCACAAGAACGTTTGCGTCGGGCGCGTGCTTGGAGACCGCGTCCTTGAGTTGAGCGGCCGAACCGATGTGCACGACGTCGACGCCCGCGGGGTCGATGAGCCCCGAGGTATGGCCTGCAATCAGCGTGACTTCGGCGCCGCGCTGTGCGGCAACGCGGGCCACCGCGTACCCCTGCTTACCCGAGGACCGGTTGCCGATGAAGCGGACCGGATCGATCGGTTCGCGGGTGCCGCCGGCCGAGACGAGCACCTTGACCCCGGCAAGGTCGTACGGCAGCGCGTCGGGGCGCTCCAGAAGCAGGTTTGCCAACGTGGTGATCTCTTCGGCCTCAGACAGCCGTCCGGCACCGCTGTCAGCCCCGGTGAGCCTGCCGGACGCGGGCTCGAGGACGACAGCGCCGCGGCTGCGCAGGGTGGCCACGTTGTCGACGGTGGCGGGGTGAAACCACATCTCGGTGTGCATCGCGGGTGCGAACAACACCGGACATCGGGCGGTCAGCAGGGTGGCGGTCAGCAGATCGTCGGCCCGGCCCGCAACCGCTCGGGCGAGTAGGTCCGCGGTGGCGGGCGCAACAAGGACGAGGTCGGCCTCCTGCCCGATGCGGACGTGCGGCACCTCATGGACGTCATCCCAGACGCCGGTGTGTACGGGGTTACCGGAGAGTGCCTCGAAGGTCGCGGCGCCGACGAACCGCAGCGCGGACTCGGTGGGAACGACCCGGACGAAATGGCCCGCTTCGGCGAGCTGGCGGACCACCGTGCACGCCTTGTACGCGGCGATGCCTCCGGATACGCCGACGATGATCCGCTTGCGGTCCATGCTCAAGCCATCCGCTCTTCGCCCGAGGGGCTCATCGGCGGAGACCTAGCCCTCGCCGCCCTCGGTGTGCTCGAGCAGGTCTTCGTGGATCTCGCGCAGCGCGATCGACAGCGGCTTCTCCTGAAGGCCGGGCTCGACCAGCGGGCCGACGTACTCGAGGATGCCGTCGCCGAGCTGGTTGTAGTAGTCGTTGATCTGCCGTGCGCGCTTGGCGGCGTAGATCACCAACGCGTACTTGCTCGACGCTCGATCGAGCAGCTCGTCGATGGGCGGGTTGGTGATGCCCAGCGGTGTGTCGTAGCCGCTGTGACGCGAATCGATGTCGACGGCGGACAACGTCGCGTCGGCGTGCGGGGTGCTCACGAAAAAATTCTCCTGGCGTTTTGATGAAAAGCTCGAGTAGCTTGCGGGCCGCCCCGACGGGACTAGCTTCGTTGCAGGCGCTTGGCTTATCTGGGGTCCACCAGCAAGGATACCAATTCAGCGCAGGCTGACTCCAATTGACTGTTCACGACGACGCGGTCGAAGTCGTCCTGCGCGGCCAGTTCGGCCCTGGCCGTGGCCAGCCTGCGGTCCATCGCTTCGGGTGTTTCGGTGCCCCGCCCGGTGAGCCGGCTCTCGAGCGCCTCCCAACTGGGCGGTGCGAGAAACACCGTGAGGACCTCTGGCATTGCCTGCTTGACGGCCCGTGCGCCGGCAAGATCGACTTCGATGAGTACCGGACGCCCCGCCGCCGTGGCGTCTTTGATTGGTTGCGCGGGCGTGCCCGATCGGTGCAACCCGCCGTGAATGTCGGCCCACTCCAAGAGCGCGCCGTTGTCTATCAGCTGCTGGAAGCGCTCAGATGTGACGAACGAATAGTCGACACCGTCGACCTCGCCAGGGCGCGGCGCCCTGGTAGTCACGGAAACGCTGAAGTGCAGATCGGGAATTCGATCGCGCAGACAGCGCACGATCGTCGACTTCCCGACGGCAGAGGGACCGGACAGCACCACAACCGGGCTCATCGCTGCCCGACCCCCCGGCCGGGTGCTCACTAGTCGCTGGCGAAGTCGAACTTTTCCAGCAGAGCCTTGCGCTGACGGTCGCCCAGGCCGCGCAGACGGCGGGTGGGGGCGATCTCGAGCTCGGTCATGATCTCCTGCGCCTTGACCTTGCCGACCTTGGGCAATGCCTCCAGGAGCGCAGAAACCTTCATCTTGCCCAAGACCTCATTGGTCTCGGCATCCTTCAGCACCTGCTTGAGGTTGGTGCCGCCGCGCTTGAGCCGATCCTTGAGTTCGGCACGTGCTCGACGTGCGGCAGCAGCCTTCTCCAACGCTGCCGCGCGCTGTTCGTCGGTCAACTGGGGAAGGGCCACGGGTTCCTCCGTCTCGTCACCATCACTGTGTTTTGCCTTGACTGGTCGCAACACCAGCCAGCAGCGACGACCGTACCCACGCATCCTGACGAAAGCGAACCCCACCCCCCGGTTCTGACCTCAAAAGCCCTGCATGTTCGCCGCTGCCACCTCCGGCTCATGAAACACGTGTGAACTCTGTGATTGCCGGGAATTTCTGGGAAAGTGCCTGCATATTGCGCGTTTTTTGGGGCTCTTTGGGCCAATATCGGTCCTCTGGAGGGTCACTTGGCCGGGTGACCGCGTCTGTGAACCTTCAATAAAAAGAAATTTTGCCTGGTCACCGTGTTTCGGGCGTGTCGTGGCCGGTGGGTGGCACAGTCGCGAAGCCGGCGACCGGCATCAAACCGGCGAGGGGTCATGCCAGATAGGCCACCTCATCTCGCATCTTCTCTGCCGCCGCGCGAAGCGCTCCGGTGTCAGGTCCGGCCCGCAGGATCTCCCGCGACACCGCGGGCAGCAGCTGACCGGCCCGGGCGCCGCCGAAGCCGCGCAGCTGATCCGGCCGCCCACCCTGCGTGCCGACACCCGGCACCAGGACGGGACCGCCGAGCGCGCTCACGTCGGGCGGCGACGACAGCGTCGCACCGACGACGACACCGACCGACCCTGGTTCGGGGGATGCGGCGTTGACGGCCGCGGCGGCGTCGACGATCGACTGCGCCACCGTCCGCCCGGCGGTGTGTGCGGACTGAACGCTGGCGCCCTCGGGGTTGGACGTAGCGGCGAGCACGAACACCCCGCGGCCGTGCTCCGCGGCGAGGTCCAAGACTGGTTGCAGGGATCCGAAGCCGAGATAAGGCGACACGGTGACGGCGTCGGCGGCAAGCGGCGACTCACCACACCATGCGGTGGCATAGGCGGCCATGGTCGAACCGATGTCGCCGCGTTTGGCATCGGCGAGCACCAGCGTGCCTGCGCTGTGGAGCGCGGCGATGGTGGCTTCCAGGACGGAATAGCCTGCGGCGCCGTATGCCTCGAAGAAAGCGACCTGCGGCTTGACCATCGCGTAATCGGCGAACACCTGGACACAGATGTCACAGAACCTGCGCAATCCGTCCGGGTTCGCCGATAGGCCCCACTCGGCCAGCAGCCCGGGATGCGGGTCAATGCCAGGGCAGAGCGGACCACGCGCCGACACCGCGTCGGCGAGCCGCCGACCGAAAGCAGGCGCAGAAGTCGTCAAGCCGGCCCCAGCGCCCTGTGCAACTCTTGCAGGGACATGACGCCGATGTCGCCGCGGATGCCCGCCTCGATGCCCTGCACCGCCGCTGACGCGCCCTGCACCGTGGTAACGCACGGGATGTTCATCGCCACCGCCGCCGAACGGATCTCGTAGCCGTCGATGCGCGGACCGGAGTTTCCGTACGGGGTGTTGATCACCATGTCGACATCGCCAGCCTTGATGGCGTCGAGCGCGGAAACGGCGGGCCTGCCGCCGCCGGGCGGTTCGAAATGCTTGCGAACCTCGTCGCACGGAATTCCGTTGCGCCGCAACATCTCCGCGGTGCCACCGGTGGCCAGAACACGGAACCCGAGGTCGGCGAGCCGCTTGACCGGGAACACCAGCGAGCGCTTGTCGCGGTTGGCGACCGAGACGAATACCGTGCCATGTGTAGGCAGCGACCCGTAGGCGGCGGTCTGACTCTTGGCGAAGGCGCTGCCGAAGTCCCGGTCGATGCCCATCACTTCGCCGGTCGACTTCATCTCTGGGCCGAGCAGCGAGTCGATGTTGGAGCCGTCGGCCCTGCGGAAGCGGTGGAAGGGGAGAACCGCTTCCTTCACCGCCACCGGTGCGTCGCGCGAGGTGGTGGCCCCGTCCCCGGTCGGGGCGAGCACGCCCTCGTCGCGCAACTGGGAGATGCTGGCGCCCAACATGATTCGGGCGCACGCCTTGGCCAGGGGTATCGCGGTGGCCTTCGACACGAACGGCACGGTGCGACTCGCCCGAGGATTTGCCTCCAGCACGTAGAGCACGTCGTCCTTGAGCGCATACTGCACGTTGAGCAGGCCGACCACGCCGATGCCATGGGCGATGGCCTCGGTGGCTTGGCGCACCGACTCGATGTCGCTGCGGCCCAACGTTACCGGCGGCAGCGCACACGCCGAGTCACCGGAGTGGATGCCGGCCTCCTCGATGTGCTCCATGATCCCGCCGATGTACACCTCGGTGCCGTCGCACAGCGCGTCGACGTCGATCTCGATGGCGTCCTCGAGGAACCGGTCGACGAGCACCGGATGCTCGGGCGACAGTTCGGTGGCGCGGGTGATGTAGCCCTGCAGGGTGTCGTCGTCGTAGACGATCTCCATGCCGCGGCCGCCAAGCACATAGGACGGCCGCACCAGCACGGGGTAACCGATGTCGGCGGCAATGCGGCGGGCCTGCTCGAAGCTGGTGGCGGTGCCGAACCGCGGCGCGGGCAGGCCTGCGTTGTTGAGCACCTCACCGAACGCGCCGCGGTCTTCGGCCAGGTCGATGGCCTTGGGGCTGGTCCCGACGATCGGCACGCCCGCCTTCTCCAAGCGCTCGGCCAAGCCGAGCGGCGTCTGGCCGCCCAGCTGCACGATGACACCGGCGACGCCGGGACCGCCTGCACCAGAAGCCGATTCGGCGTAGAAGACCTCGAGGACATCCTCGAAGGTCAGCGGTTCGAAGTAGAGCCGGTCGGCGGTGTCGTAGTCCGTCGACACCGTCTCCGGGTTGCAGTTGACCATCACTGTCTCGAACCCGGCGTCCGACAACGTCGTCGCGGCGTGCACGCAGCTGTAGTCGAACTCGATGCCCTGGCCGATGCGGTTCGGTCCGGAGCCCAGAATGAGCACCTTGGGTTTCTCGGTCTGGGGCGCCACCTCGGTCTCGGCGGCGGGGTCGAGCTCGTAGCTGCTGTAGTGGTATGGCGTCTTGGCCTCGAACTCGGCGGCGCAGGTGTCGACGGTCTTGTACACCGGGTGGATGCCGAGGCGTTGGCGCAAGGCCCGGACACCGACCTCGCCGGCCAATTCCGGTCGCAGCGCGGCGATCTGGCGGTCCGACAGGCCGCTGTGCTTGCTGCGTCTCAGCAGCTTCTCGTCGAGAACCGGGGCGTCGAGCAGTTCCGTCCGCAGCGCCACCAGCCCGTTGATCTGCTCGACGAACCACGGATCGACACCGGAGGCGGCCGCCACCTCCTCGACCGAAGCCCCGAGCCGCAATGCGAGCTCGATGTCGTAGAGCCGTCCGTCGGTCGGTGTGTGGAGCCGTTCCAGCACTTCTTGCGCGCTGCCCTCTGGGTCGGGTCCGGTCCAGAACCCGGCACGATCGGTCTCCAGTGACCGCATCACCTTCCCGAGCGCCTCGATGAAGTTGCGGCCCAACGACATCGCCTCGCCGACGGACTTCATCGTCGTGGTCAGCGTCGGGTCGGCGCCGGGGAACTTCTCGAACGCGAACCGCGGTGCCTTGACGACCACGTAGTCGAGGGTCGGCTCGAAACAGGCCGGGGTTTCCTTGGTGATGTCGTTGAGGATCTCGTCGAGGGTGTAGCCGATCGCGAGCTTGGCAGCGATCTTGGCGATCGGGAATCCGGTGGCCTTGGACGCCAGCGCCGACGAGCGCGAAACGCGGGGGTTCATCTCGATCACGATCAGCCTGCCGTCGGCGGGGTTGATCGCGAACTGGATGTTGCAGCCGCCGGTGTCGACGCCGACCTCGCGCAGGACGGCGATGCCGAGATCGCGCATCCGCTGGTATTCGCGGTCGGTGAGCGTCATCGCCGGGGCGACGGTGACCGAGTCGCCGGTGTGCACACCCATCGGGTCAAAGTTCTCGATGGAGCACACCACCACCACGTTGTCGTGGCCGTCGCGCATCAGCTCGAGCTCGAATTCCTTCCAGCCGTAGATGGATTCCTCGATCAGCACGTTGGCCGACGGGGATGCCGCAAGGCCGTCGCCCGCCATCCGGTCGACGTCTTCGGCGGAGTACGCCATGCCCGAGCCGAGGCCGCCCATGGTGAACGACGGCCGCACCACGACCGGAAGGCCGAGTTCCTGGACGGTCTCGCGAACCTCGTCCATCGTGAAACACACCCGGGACTTCGCCGACTCACCGCCCACCTTGGCGACGATGTCCTTGAAGCGCTGCCGGTCCTCGCCGCGCTGGATCGCTTCGAAGTCGGCGCCGATCAGTTCGACGCCGTAGCGGTCGAGCACGCCGTTCTCGTACAACGCGACGGCGGTGTTCAGCGCGGTCTGGCCGCCGAGCGTCGCCAACAGCGCATCGATCTTGTTGCCACGCTCGGCCTGTTGCGCGATGACGCGCTCGACGAAGGCCGGGGTGATCGGCTCGACGTAGGTGTGGTCGGCGAACTCCGGATCGGTCATGATCGTCGCCGGATTGGAATTGACCAGGCTGACCTCCAGCCCCTCGGCGCGCAGCACCCGGCAGGCCTGGGTGCCCGAATAGTCGAACTCACAGGCCTGTCCGATGATGATCGGCCCGGAGCCGATCATCAGGATGTGGTTGAGGTCATTGCGCTTCGGCATCTAGCGGGCCTCCCCTGCACCGCGAGCGTGCGTGTCTGCACGCGACACACCGTAGTTTGGTGGCGTTCTGCGCACGCTCGCGGTCATGACTCCCCCGACATCAGGTCGATGAATTGGTCGAAGAGGTAATTGGCGTCGTGCGGTCCAGCCGCCGCCTCGGGGTGGTACTGCACCGAGAACGCGCGTCCGTCAACGAGCCTGATACCTTCCACCACACCGTCATTCGCACACGTGTGGCTCACCTCCGCGGTGCCGAACGGGGTGCCGAACGTCTCGCCGGCTTCTCCTTCCAAGGCGAAGCCATGGTTCTGCGCGGTGACGGCAACCCGACCGGTCTTGTGGTCGATGACGGGCACGTTGATCCCGCGATGCCCGAACACCATCTTGTATGTCGACCGGCCGAGCGCGCGGCCGAGAATCTGATTGCCGAAACAGATGCCGAACAACGGAATCCCGGCGCCGAGCACCTCGCGCGTGACGCCGACGATGTGGTCGGCCGTCGCCGGGTCGCCCGGCCCGTTGGACAGGAACACACCGTCGGGCTTGAGCTCGGCGATCTGGTCGAAGGTCGCCGACGACGGCAGCACATGGCTGCGGATGCCCCGCTGGGCGAAGTTGCGCGGTGTGTTGGTCTTGATGCCGAGGTCGATCGCGGCGACGGTGAAGCGTTGCCCGCCATCAGGTTCGACGACGTAGGTGCCATCCGTGCTGACCTGGCCGGCCAGGTCGGCGCCGAGCATCGACGGCTGGCTGCGCACCCGCTCCAATAGCTCCTCGGGATCGGCCAATGCGGCTGCACTGAACACGCCGGCCTTCATCGAACCGAAGCTGCGCAGGTGACGCACGACCGCGCGGGTGTCGATGCCCGCGATGCCGACGATGCCCTGCCTGACGAGTTCGTCCTCGAGGGTTCCGGTGGCCCGCCAGTTGGATGCCCGCGGCGATGGGTCACGCACGGCGTAACCGGCGACCCAGATCTTGTCGCCGCGGCTTTCCGCATCCTCGTGGTTCCAGCCGGTGTTCCCGATCTGCGGCGCGGTGGCGATCACGATCTGGCGGTGATAGCTCGGATCGGTCAACGTCTCCTGATAGCCCGACATGCCGGTGGAGAACACCGCCTCGCCAAGCGTCTCACCGACGGCGCCAAACGGTGTACCCGTGAAGATCCGACCATCGTCGAGGACCAGAACCGCTTTACTCAAGCCGCCGCCTCCCCCAGCCATTGGGCGTACTCCGCGCGGTCGTTGCCACGGAATCCGGTGTCGATTTCCGTGCCCGACGGTAGCCGCCACCTGATCGCCAGGATGCCCTGGTGGGTAAGCGCCTTGCCCGCGATCCCGCGTTCGGTGCGTATCGCGGTGATCGCGTCGTGGGGAATCCAGATCGAACGGCCGCCGCTTCGCTGCACCAAAATGCCCTCGGGATAGCGGGTCAGCACGGCCTTGGTCCGGTACCCGAGGTCGCCGACCACGATGCGGTCTCCCCAGCTCGGCGCAAGTGTGCTGCCGACGTACAGGCCCTTGGTCGCCGGAACGATGGCGGGTCCGACGGTGTCCGGTATCGGCGGCAGGGTGCCGATCAGCTCCACCTGCCGCTCGGCGCGCCGGCGCCAGCCTCTCACCATGGCCTGGACCGCAAATCCGATCGCCACCGCGAGCACGGCGGCGACGATCAGCGACCCCGCGAGAGTGCCGGTGTTCATGCGCGATCCGCCTGCGCTGCTCGCCTGCAGTTCATGCTGGCGATTTTCCGTCGCGCGCCGTCACCGTGCCACGTAAGAGCGTCAACGTCACAGCGCCGGGCAGCGTCATCGATTCAAATGGAGTGTTGTCCGACCGGCTGGCCAGGTCGGCGCCGGCCACTGTCCATGTCGCGTCCGGGTCGACCACGGTCAGGTTGGCAGGCTCCCCTACCTCGAGCGGTCTGCCCTGGTCGGGCAGCCCGACGATGCGGGCCGGGTTTTCGCTCATCACCCTGGCGACATCGCGCCAGCCGAGCAGCCCTGGCCGCACCATCGTCTCGACAACCACCGACAGCGCAGTCTGAAGGCCCAGCATGCCGGGCCTGGCGTTGGCGAACTCGCACATCTTCTCGTGCTCCGCATGCGGGGCATGGTCGGTGGCGACGCAGTCGATGACGCCGTCGACGAGCGCCTGACGTAGCGCCTCGGCGTCGGTCGACTCCCGCAGCGGCGGGTTGACGCGGTTACGCCCGTCGTAGCTGGCCAGCCGGTTGTCATCGAGCAACAGGTGATGGGGCGTCACCTCGGCGGTGATCGAGATGCCTTGCGCTTTGGCCCATCTGATGACCTCCACCGTGCCCGCGGTGGAGGCGTGGCAGATGTGCACCCGGGCGCCGGCGTCGCGTGCCAGCAGCGCGTCACGGGCGACGATGGACTCCTCGGCGGCGCGCGGCCAGCCGGACAGGCCGAGCCTGGCGGCGTTCGGACCCTCGTGGGCGACGGCGCCGACGGTCAGCCGCGGCTCCTCGGCGTGCTGGGCGATCAGCACCCCCAGCCCGGTGGCGTACTCGAGTGCGCGGCGCATGACCAGCGGGTCATGGACGCAGATACCGTCGTCGGAGAACATCCGAACCTGACCCGCGCCCGCGGCCATCATTCCCATCTCGGTCAGCTGCGTTCCGGCCAGACCCATGGTGACCGCCCCGACCGGGTGCACGTCGACCAGCCCGACCTGCTGGCCGCGGTGCCAGACATGATCGGTGACCACCGGGCTGTCGGCCACCGGGTTGGTGTTGGCCATCGCGAACACCGCGGTGTAACCGCCCAAAGCCGCTGCAGCCGAACCGGTTTCGATGTCCTCGGCGTATTCGCGTCCCGGTTCGCGCAGGTGCGTGTGCAGGTCGACCAAGCCGGGCAGCAGAATCTGATCGGTGGCATCGAAGACGTTCCAGTCTTTTTCGAGTCCCCCGGACTCGGACAGATCCGTCCCGATGTCGGCGATCTGACCGTCGTCCACCAGTACATCGACCCGGTCGCCCTCGCCGTAGGGCCGCACCCCGCGGATAAGCACTGGGCTCATGCGCTCATCGCCTCCAGATCGGCGCCAACCATAAGGTGGAACAGCACCGCCATCCTGATATGAACACCGTTGGAAACCTGTTGCAGCACAGCTGATTGCGTCGAGTCAGCGACGGATGAGGAGATCTCCATTCCGCGCAGCATCGGTCCGGGGTGCAGCACCACTGCGTTCCCCGGCATCATCGCCTGCCGCTTCTCCGACAGCCCGTAGAGCACCGAATACTCGCGAGCTGACGGGAAGAACCCGCCGGTCATCCGCTCGGCCTGCACCCGCAGCATCAGCACGGCGTCTGCGACGGGCAGCTCGGCGTCGATGTCGTGCGACACGGTAACCGGCCAACCTGAAACCCCGACGGGCAGAAGGGTCGGCGGCGCGACCAGCACCACCTCGGCGCCAAGGGTATGCAACAACAGGACGTTGGAGCGGGCCACCCGGCTGTGCAGGACATCGCCGACGATCACCACGCGCTTGCCCTCAATGTCGCCGAGCCGCTGACGGATGGTCAGCGCATCGAGCAGTGCCTGCGTCGGGTGTTCATGGGTGCCATCGCCGGCATTGATCACCGATGGTCCGCCGTCTTCGGTGGCGGTCCACTCGGCGAGCTGCTGGGCCGCCCCGGACGCAGAATGGCGGATGATCAGCGCGTCGGCGCCTGCCGCTCGCAGTGTCAGCGCGGTGTCGCGCAGCGACTCACCCTTGGCTACCGACGATCCGGAGGCGCTGACGTTGATGACGTCGGCGCTCATCCATTTCCCCGCCACCTCGAAGGACACCCTGGTCCGGGTGGAGTTCTCGTAGAACATCGTGATGACGGTGCGACCTCGCAGGGTCGGCAGCTTCTTGACCTCGCGGCCGAGCAGCGACTCGCGGAACCGGTCGGCGTCGTCGAGGATCGCGGTGGCGTCCTCGCGCGTCAGGTCGGCCGCCGAGAGCAGATGCCGTGGACTCATCGGTGCCGCCTTCTCTTCGCGCAAGCGCTCATCGGTGCCGCCTTCTCTTCGCGCAAGCGCTCATCGGACTGGACCTCCATGGGATGCGATGTGCACGCCGTCGTGCCCGTCGTGCTCGGTCAGCCGCACCTTGATGTTGTCGCTGCGCGAGGTAGGCACGTTCTTGCCGACGTAGTCGGCCCGCAGCGGGAACTCGCGGTGGCCGCGATCGACGAAGACCGCCAGCTGAACAGCGCGTGGCCGACCCACGTCGCGCAGCGCGTCGAGTGCGGCGCGCACGGTGCGGCCGGTGTAAAGCACGTCATCGACGAGGACGACGACCGTGTCATCGACACCGCTGTCGGGGATGGAGGTTTCTTCCAGCGGCCGCGGCGGCTTGGTGTTCAGGTCGTCGCGGTAGAGCGTGATGTCGAGGGCGCCGTGCGGGACGTCGATGCCTGCGAACTCGCGGATCTTCTCGGCGAGCCGGGCGGCTAGGGCGACGCCGCGGGTGGGAATGCCCAGGAGGATCACGCGCGGCGCGTCGGGACCGTCAAGGGCGGTCTTCTCGATGATCTCGTGAGCGATGCGGGAAATGGTCCGACCGACGTCCGCCGCGGACATCAATTCCCGGTCGGTGTCTGAAGAGTCGGTGGCGCTCAAAGGCGTGACCTCCTTCTCCGCCTCTCTGGACGGATCGTTAAAGGACGTCGAACTGCCGGGCAGCTTAGCAGGCCCGCCCCGGCAACACTGCGGACTGTCCCCCGCGCGTCAGTCGGATGGGGCGCGAAGCGCTGATCCCGGGCGTAATGTCCCGCTCAAGATCCACAGGGGGTTCCAGGTGGCAGGTCCAGGCGGCCCGTTCTTGCCCGACCCGAACTTCGATTGCGCGCCACCGGACTGCAAGTTCGTCGCCGGAGTTCGTCCGTACCGCCGCGGCACATTCCGGCTCGAGAAGCAGGATCTTCAAGTGCAGGGTGTGGGAACGAAATTCGTCGTCCACAACTACGGGCACGGTGGCGCGGGCATCACGATGAGCTGGGGCTGCGCCGTCCAGGTCCGCGACCTCGTCCGCCAGCACGCAGGCGCCCTTGGCTGGGTCGCGGTGCTCGGTGCGGGAGTGATGGGGTTGACCGCCGCGAAGTTGCTCGTCGAGGCCGGCTTCACCGTCCGGATGTACGCGACGTCCTTCCTCTACACCACGTCCGACGTCGCGGGCGGCCAGTGGTGCCCGTCGTTCGTCGACCACGAGAACACCCCAGGCGCGACCCAGCGCTTCGAAGACATCCTGCGCACCTCCTTCACCATGCACCGCGACCGGATCGGGCAGGGCTACGGCGTGTCCGAACGGATCAACTACTCCAAATATCCGCGGCAGCAGACGAGCTTCGGCAAGGTGCCGATCGACGTGATCCCGGCGCCGACGGAATACGACCACCTGCCCTTCGAGCACCTGAATCAGAAGGGGTACGGGTACCACACCCTGCTGGTCGAACCGCCGATCTTTCTCGCGAAGTTGCGAACCGAACTGACGGGCGCGGTTGCGCTGACCCAGAAGACCTTTGCATCGGCCGCAGACGTCGTGCGGTTGCCCGAGCCGATCGTCGTCAACTGCACCGGCATGGGTTCGAGGGACATCTTCGGCGACATGAACATGGTTCCGATCAAGGGCCAGCTCGTGCTGGTGAAGGCGCAACCCGCACTCCAATATCTGTACAGCTCCGATGAAACCTATGTCTTCCCCCGCGAGGACCACGTGGTCGTGGGTGGCTCCTATGAGTACCACGTGTGGGATCCACTCGATCCGTACAAGTCTCTTGCGATCCTCAAGATGGCCAAAGATGTCTTCGCAGGGCACCCGACTGTCCGGATTCCGCAGCAGGACTGGATGCTGCCCCAATACCGTTGACCCATGCCTTATCTCATCGCCGACTATCTCATCGACCGCCTCGTCGAACACGGTGTCGAGCGCCTGTTCGGAGTGCCCGCCGTCTTCTGCGCTGCGGTGTTCGACGCGGCCGGCCGGAAGGCCAACTTCCACACCGTCGTGACCAACAGCGACCTGGAGGCCGGATACGCGGCCGACGGCTATGGGCGCGCACACGGGTTGTCGGCGGTTGCCGTCTCGTACGGCCCGGGAAACCTCAGCATTGTCAACGCGATTGCCGGTGCCTACCTCGAGCGCAGCCCTGTCGTGGTGATCAGCGGCGGGCCGTCGGTGAAGAACATCGACGACCAGAACGCGACGGGCGTACTGTATTCGCATTCCATGGGGAAGCCGAACACCGACCTCGACATCTTTCGCAACATCACCGCGTTCTGTTCGCGCGAGACAGATGAGAGCAAGCTTCCGAAGCTCATCGACGACGCGATCAAGGCCGCGCTGGTAACCAAACATCCGGTGTACGTGGAAGCGCCGAAAGACTTGTTCGGCCGACCGTGCTCGCCACCGGCCGCCGCCATCGACACCAGCGTGCCCGCAGGCGCGGCCGACGCCGTCGCGACCGCGATCCTTCAGGATCTGAAGACGGCCGCCAACCCCATCGTGGTGGTCGGCGAGGAGGTGGCGCGCTACGCCCTCGCCGCGAAGGTGCTGACCGTGCTGGACCGCCTTGGGCTCCGTTGGACGACCACAGTCGTCGGCAAAACCGTTCTGTCCGAACAGCATCCGCGCTTCATCGGAGTCTTCAACGGCGACAAGGCGCCCGCCTCGCTGAGAAACGCGATCACGCAGGCAGGCGTGATCGTCGCGCTCGGAGCCGTGTTCGGGTCCGGGCACGCGAACGTGATGATCCCAAGGATCGGCAAAACGATCCGGGTGTGGGACGGCGAGGCGGTCATCCGGAACGGTGCACCGCAGACTGTGGGACTCCCCGCGTTGGTCGACGAGCTCGAAAGCCGTTCCGTCGGAGTCAGTCCCGTCAGATACGACACCCCGATGGTTGCCGTCGCTGACCCGCAACCTGTCGCGGCGGCGGCAGAACTGGGCTATCAGCAGGTCGTGGATGTGGTCGCTGAACCGGGCTTTCTGGACGCTTCTTTCACGGTCATCGCCGACACCTTCCTCGGCGTCTATCCGGCCGCTCAGATGAAGATACCCGCGCAGGACTCCTTCATGGCCTGCGCGCTGTGGGCGTCCATCGGCCATTCCATTGGCGCCGCCGTCGGTGCGTGGAAGCCGGGCGGGAATCGGCCGCTGGTGCTGATCGGCGACGGTGGATTTCAAATGGTCGGCCAGGCGGTGTCGACGATGGTGCGCTACCAGCACGATGCGATCGTGGTGATCATCGACAACAGCCTCTACGGGTTCGAGCAGTATCTGCTTGGGCCGGCCTACTACACGAACCCCGCGCAGGCACCGCTTGCCTATAACGTGCTGCCGGACTGGGACTTTGACGCGTTCGCGCAGGCGCTCGGCGTCACGCAGGTCGCCACTGCCAGCTCCGTCATCGAGTTGAGGGCCGCCCTGGCCGCGGCCAAGGCGCACACCGGCGGGCCGTCGGTCATCCGGGCGATGGTGGCGGGACGGTCGCTACCGGCCGGGCTCTAGCCGCATCAGAGCGGCCGTCGTGTCCGACACGGTCACGGCGTAGACGCTGTCCTGCGCGTAGTTCGAAAAGTAGAGCGTGCCGTCGGGTCCGAGGGCAAGGGCCGCGTAGTCACCGCCTATCTGATCTGACGTGATTGTGCCGATCACGGTATTGGTCCCCGTGTCGATGACCGTGACGATCTTGCCGCCATCGTGAACGACGTACGCGCGACTGCCGTCAGGACTAACCTCCACATACCGCGCCCCCGCGGGAACCGTTATGTTCGCTATCGGTTTGTTGTAGTTTGCGCTCTCCGGGTCGGTGTCGATCACCGTCACCTGCGCTGCAGTGGCATACATGTCCGGGGCCACCACGGCGTACCCACGCTTGTCGTCGGGACTTAGGTTCACACTGGTGACCACCGGCCAATAAGGCCCCGTCACCACTACGGTGCCCACCCCCGCCATCGTCTGCGCGTCGAATTCGCGCACGTAGCGATAGTCACCCACCCCGGCGTAGATGCGGTGGCCGTCGGAACTGACCTCGAGATCCGTATGCCATTCGCCGCCACCTTCGGTGATGACGGAGTTGGTGGCGGTGTCGATCATCGTCAAGGTGCCCGTGTAGTAACTATCGCCAACCCACTACTGGGACACGTAAACACGGTCCCTGGCGATCACCAAATCGGTGATTCCAAGGGGTGCCGTCCAGCACTCCCATTCACACGGGGTGGGGGGGATGGGAATGGTCGCGACTACGGCGTCCGTCGACGTGTCGACCACCGAAACAGTCTGGTAGTAAGCAAGATACACCCGCTGGCCGTCCGCTGTAGCGGCCACGGCAACGGGGTATCCAGCAGGCACCGAGATGGTGTCCACTACCTGCTTGGTACTGGTGTCAATCACTGACAGCGTATTAGCAGTGCTGTTGACCACGTAAATGCGATTGCCGACCACAGTCATACCAATGGGGCTTTCTCCCACCCTGATTGGCGAAACTGAGGTCACGGACACCGTAGGCGCCGTTGGCGTCGGCGCGACAGTCACACGGACCTGAGCGGTGGTGACCGCACCTCCGAAGCCGTCAGTGGCGCGCACGGTGAAGATGTCGAAGTCTTCTCCGGAGCTTTGTGCTGCCGCATCACGTGCGGCCGGGGTCGGCTTGTATGTATATGTGCCGACGGCGGTGTCGAAGCTGACCGAACCCTTGGTCGGTGCGGTCGGCGTAGTGTAGGTGAGCAGATCGCCGTCCCAGTCCTTGACATTCAGCGATCCGGTGACTGCGCCATGGCCACGTTCGTGCTGTCGATAGACGGGCTGGCGATGGCCACGGGTGCGGTGTTACCGCGGGTCAGCGACAGCACCCGCAGACTGTTGTTCACCGCGTCGGTGATGTACACCTTGCCGTTGGTTGCCGAGCCGTCCACCGCCACAGCATGCCCACCGGTGCCAGAAGCCGAGTTGACCACCGTGGTGGAGACCACCGCGTTGGTCGCGGTATTGACCACCGAGACACGGTGATTGGTCATCGTCACATACGCCTGCGCACCATCGGGGGTGACGGCCACCGACGCCGGCGCGGCCTGCATATTGATGGTGGCGATCTGAGCCAGCGTCGAACTATTCAACACCAACACCCGGTTGAGCAGGAAACCCTGCTGGGTCACATACAGCTTGCCACCGCTGACGGCCAACCCCGTCGGCCCGGTCACCGACGACTTCGTCTGCACCACCTGGTTGGTCGCGGTGCTGATCACCGAAATCGAATTACTGTTCTTATTGCCGACATACACCTTGTCGCCGCTGACCGCCAACGCACTGGGCGCCGACCCCACCGCGGTGGTGGCCACCACCGTGTTGGTGGCCATACTGATCCGCGACACACTATTGCTGCCCGCATTGGCCACCCACACACTGTCGCCGTTGACCGCCAACGCCGTCGGCGTGGTGCCCACCGTCACCGTGGCCACCACCGTGTTGGACTGGGTGTCGATGCGCTGCACCGTGCGACTGCCCGAATTGGCCACCCACACCGACTTGCCGTCCGGGCTAACCGCGATCGCCGTCGGCGAAGTCTGCACCGCCACCGTGGCGATCACCTGATTGGTATCGGTGTTGAACACCTTCACCGTCCGAGCCGTCGCATTGGCCACATAGGCCCGATTGCCAAACGTCGCCACCGCCGACGGGTTGCTCCCACTACCCAACGCCAACGTGTCAGTCACCGCCAACGTCGACACCGCAGGCAACACCGCCACCGACACCGCCACCGGAGTCGACACCTGCCCATCACTGACATCAACAGTGAACGTGTCAAAATCCGGCGCCGACGTCGACTGAGCAGCCACCCGCGCCCCCGCCGACGGCTGATACGTGAACACACCAGTCGCCGAATCAATCGACACCGTCCCCTTCGTCGGAGCACCCGCACCCGACACCGGCACCGAATACGTCAACGAATTCCCATCAACATCAGTAGCATTCACACTCCCGATAACCTGACCCGTCGCCTGATTCGGCACACCCACCGACGGAACCCCCACCGACGGCGCCGAATTGGCGGCGGCCGTCCATCAGCGTGAAGCTGTTCTGCGAGGAACCCGCCATGCGCGCGGAGGACTCATCCTCGATTGAGGCGTCCTCGTCGACTTTGCGGCCCGCCATGAAGAATCCCAAAAGCAACGACGAATCAGTTGACAGCGGCTGACTGCCGCCCATCGTCGACGCGAATGTCACAAGGGAAAGCAATCGCGAAACAGTCGGCTGTGCCGGCGGTTTCGTCGCCGCGGTCATCGTCGCCGGTACTTGCTTCTGCAGACCCGGGCCGGCAAGTGTCAGCGACGCTACATCGACCGGTGGGCTCGCGAACTGCTTGATCTGAGGACCTGGGTCCTTCGGCGCAGCGATGCTGAGGGTCGGCGCTTGCGATCGAGCTTTACGGACCGGATCGGCCACCGTCTTCGCCGTGCGTTGCGTCGTCTTGGTCGGTGATGGCGCAATGGAGAGAACCTTTTGCTTGACGGCTGTTCGCTTCTTCGGCGGATCGGTGTCATCCCCCTGCTTGGATTTCGCCCCCGCGCTGCCAGGGTTCGTCGAAGTGATCGCGCCGCCGGAGTTGTCCATTTGCATTCCGCCGGCTGAACCACCAACGCCGTCGAGATCGCCCGCATCACCCACGCCGCCCCCGTCGCCAGGGTCGCCGGGATCACCGCCGCCGAGGTCGCTACCGGGGGCATCGCCGCGCGACTCGTCAGGATTCTCGGGCGCCGACACCCCGGGCGCATCCGACGGATCGGTCTCACCCTCAGTGCCTGCCCAGGCGACACCGGGCAGCCCCGCGATCACCGCGCCGATTCCCAATGCGACCGCCAACGCCCCTACGCGCCCGACATACTGTGCAGAGCTCATCGCAGGTACCTCCCGCTAAATGCGGGCTCCCGGTCAGTTGCCACGCATCCGAATTTGCGATGCTTTCAAGTGTTGTCTTGGCTGCTCATGAGGTATAGAGCCGACGACCGAAGTCTCGACCGAAGTGTTTTCTCAGCGGCTTAGTACGCTGGCCCCCGATGAACCTCGACGGCAACCGTGCATCCATCAACGAGGCGATCGATGCGGGCCTGCTGGCCGGCGCGGTCACGCTGGTATGGCAGGCCGGCGAGGTACTGCAGGTCAACGAACTCGGCTACCGCGACATCGAGGCCCGCCTGCCGATGCGGCGCGACACCATGTTCCGCATCGCATCCATGACCAAGCCGGTCACCGTCGCCGCGGCGATGACACTGGTTGACGAAGGACGCCTCGCGCTGACCGACCCGGTCGCCAAGTGGCTACCGGAGTTGTCCGAGATGCAGGTCATGACGGATATCCGCGGTTCGCTCGACGACACCGTTCCTGCCGAACGGCCGATCACGATCGACGACCTGATGACCCACCGCAGTGGTTTCGCGTACATGTTCTCTGTGCCCGGCCCGCTGGCCCCTGCGTACGGGAAGCTGTCGCACCGGCAGGACCAGGACAGCTGGCTGGTAGATCTGGCCAAGCTGCCGCTGGCGCATCAGCCCGGTGCGCGGTTGACCTACAGCGTGTCGACGGATGTGCTCGGCGTCGCGCTGTCGCGGATCGAGGACAAGCCGCTTGCTCAGGTGCTGTCGGAGCGCATTCTGCAGCCAGTGGGCATGCCCGACACCGGCTTCAGCGTCGGCGCCAACGGACGGCAGCGTGCGGCGACGATGTATCAACTCGGCGCCGACGACACGCTGCGCCACGATTCGATGGGACCGGCACCGATCACGGATCCGCCGCTCTGCAGTGGCGGGGCCGGGCTGTGGTCGACAGTCGACGACTATCTGCGGTTCGCGCGGATGCTGCTCGCAGGCGGAACGCTGGACGGCACGCGGGTGCTGTCGGAAGGGTCCGCACATCTGATGCGCACCGACCGGCTGACCGAACAGCAAAGGCGTCATCCCTTTCTGGGAATGCCCTATTGGATCGGACGCGGCTTCGGCCTGAACCTGTCGGTGGTCACCGACCCGGCGAAGTCGCGGCAGCTGTTCGGCCCAGGCGGCAAGGGCACGTTCACGTGGCCGGGCGCATACGGCACGTGGTGGCAGGCCGATCCGTCGGCGGACCTCGTCATGCTGTACCTCATTCAGAACCACCCGGACATGTCCGGCGATTCCGCCGCGGCGGTTTCGGGCAACACGTCGCTGGCCAAACTGCAAGGCGTGCAACCGAAGTTCGTCCGGCGCACGTATCGGGCGCTTGAGAAATAGCCCCAATACGCTCGGTCCAATGGCTCGGTGACGCGGGGGCTCACGTCTGAAGCGCCGCGGCCAGTTCGTGCCGCGACCGGATCCGAAGCTTGTTGTACGCGTTGGACAGGTGCAGCTCAACCGTGCGAAGCGTGACAAACAACGACTGGGCGATCTCTTTATTGCTGGAGCCGCCGGCGGCGAGCTCCGCGACGCGCCGCTCGCTCGCGGTCAGCGCGTCGGCACCGACGCCGGCCCGCCGCCTGGGACGTCCGCCCGCGGCGCGCAGTTCCTTCTCGGCGCGATCGGCCAGCGGTGTGGCCCCGCACCTGTGCGCAAGTTCCATACCTTCGCGGAGAACCTCGCGCGCACTGATCACTTCGCCGTCGAGGCGCATCGCGGCGCCGAGATCGACATAGGCCTGCGCGCGCCAGAGGAGAGCCGGCGACTTGGCCAACGCGTCCGCCGCCTGACGCAGCAGATCCAGACCCCGTTTACCGCCCTCCAACAGTCCACGGACGCGAAGCGCCCCACCGATTCTTCGCCGAGATTCCGCAAACGTCGCCGCGGCATATGCGGCCTCGGCCAGTTCCCGTGCCGCGTTGACCTCCCCCATGGTGTGCAGCACCGGAACGAGTGCAACGCGCGCATCGCTCGCCCACGGGAAGAGGCCGCGACTCATCTCGATCCGGCGTAACGCATCCTCCAGGTCGGCACGGGCCCGCACATAGTCCCCCATGGCGGCACGGCACCGCCCACGCGCGAGCAGCGGCAGGACGGAGAACAGCGTCGGGGCAAGCTCGCCGTCCATACCCCGCTCGGTGAGCAGGACTTCGCCCTCGTCCGGCAGCCCCTGATCCGCGAGCGAGTCAACGACCACCACAAGACCCGGCGTCTTGGTGTAGTCGGCGGTCAGCCCGTGCAGGTCGACGGCCGCTCGACCGTCGGCCTCCGCCGCACGTAGGTCACCGGACCGATGTCGGGCCAGACCGCGCAGCCACAACGCGCGCGCCAACCATTGAGGCGAGCCGACACGTTCGGCGTGCCGAATTGCACGTGACAGCACGTGGTCGGCAACGTCGTAGCGCTCGGCTTCGATCAGACAGATCGTGATGTTGGTGCGCCACAACGGATGTCCGCCCTGGCTGACAAGTGCGGGATGAGAGGCGACCTCCTCGGCGAGATCGCCGGCCACCGCGACTGGGCCGGTGTCCAAGACACCGCGGGCCACGAACGATCGCAGCAAGCATTCCGCGCCGGTCAAAGTAGGCAGGTCCGCGAAACGGCCGGCCTCGTCCTCGAATTTCGTCGGTAAGTCCGGATTCAGAAGCAGGGCACCGAGTCTCGCGGCCTCGAGTTCCAGCTCCAGCTCTCGGTCGTGCCCACTGACTTCCGACGCGGCCAGCTCGTAGAGGGGAAGCTGTTCTCGCTGGTGTCGCGCATCGGGGTGCGTCGTCCACGCCAGTGCCGTGAAGGCCCGCGCACGAACCATGGGATCGGCAGTGGTTTCGCCGGCCTCTCGCAGATGGCTGCGCGCGGCGGCATCCCCGATTTCGTGCTCGGCGTTTCCGAGTTCGAACAACACCACCGGCCGGTCGCCGTCTCCCGGAGGTTCATCGAGCGCCCGACGGAGCAGCGCGGCGGCGGTGTCGGGGGCTCCGCCCGCGAGCGCCGACCGCGCTGCCTCCCGGAGCATGCTCACGACCTTCTGGTCACCGCTGGCCGGCGTCGCGAGAAGGTGCACCGCAATCGCCCCCGGATCGGCCCGTTGCTCGTGCAGCAGGCGAGCGGCGCGGGCGTGGAGATCGGCTCGGTCGGCCGCGGACAGGTCTTCATAGATCGCGGTCCGCACGATCGGATGCACGAAGCGCAGGGGCTCTCCCGCCACCAGAACCGCGAGGTCCATCAGGCCGGTCGCCAGGTTGCTCGCGGTTCGGGAATCGATTGCAGCCAGTTCCGCGCACATCGCAAGCCGCGCCTGTTCGCCAAGCACCGCCACGGAGCGCGCCAGCGCCGTCGCCTGCGGATGCAGCTGGTTCACCCGCAGCAGCACCGCCGCCGCGACGCGCCCAGGCGCAGCGCGGGCCACTTCATCGGGGTCGATCCTGCTGGCCGGATTCCCCTCGCGACGAAACTCGCCGAGCAGCTCGAGCAGCAGAAACGGGTTGCCGCCCGTCGCATGTGCGCAGGCACGGCACAGCTGTGCATTGGCGTCTTCCCCCATCGCCGCGCGGACCACCTGACCCACCGCGGATTCACTCAGCGGTCGCGGGCGAAGGATGGGCGGGCGCGCTTCGACCAGGAGAGAACTGAGGTGGCCCCTGTGCATGTCCGCCCCTGCCCGCACCGTCAACGCCACCACCACCGGGAGGCCTGCGAGCCGATTCGCAAGGTGCAGCAGGAAGCGCAGCGATGGTTCGTCGGCCCACTGCGCATCGTCGATCGCAAGGATCAACGGGCCGCGCTCAGCGATGTTGACGACGAGCCAGTACAAGCCGTGCAAGGTGGCGAACGCGACATCACCCGTTTCCTCGGCGGCCGCGACGTCGGTGAACACGGGCTCGGAGAGACGGGCTGCACCGGCCAGGAGTTGAGAGCGCTCGGCCTGGTTCGCTCCGATGACCGTGGCCTCGAGCAACTGGCGTACCACGCCGAAGCCGAATCCCCGTTCGAGTTCGCCTGCGCGGGCGGCGCGCACCATCACCCCCAGCGCACGGGCGCGTCGGCGCAACTCGTTGAGCAATGCGGTCTTGCCGATACCCGGCGGCCCCTCGATGAGCAGGATTCCGCCCGACCCACCGATCGCCTTTGCCAATGCAGCGTCGATGGCGGCGAGGTCGTCCTCGCGGTCCAGAAGCATGGGCGGTTCGCCTGGCGCGCGGGTGTCAGTCGGTCCTGCCGGAGGCGACTCTGTCCTGGTCTCCCCCCTTTGTAAGACCATCTGTCTATAACAGCATCCCGGGCGTGACATGGGCGCCAATTCGACCAGTCACGCTGTCGATTTCCGCGTATGGACCGCGATGGCTGTCGTAGCGTTCGAGCGCAGGGAGCATCGGGAAGGGTCTGATGGCGCGACGCCGCGGTACGTGGTCTCGTCGGTTATTGAGCCTGGCCGCGTGCGTGGTCCTCCTCCTGGCCGGCTGCGGAGACGACACGGCACAGCCGGCCGAACAGGGCGTCGCGCACGTTCGGGTCGCTCTCTTCCCTGGCGGAAGCACGCTGCCCGCGCACGTGGCGATAGTCAACGGGATCTGCGCGCGCAATGGTCTGCAGGTCGAGCTCACCGAGGGCACAGATCTGCCGCTGTTCATGGCGGCCCTGTCCAAGGGTCAGTACGACATCACGATGAGTGTGCCGACACTGGCGCTCGTCGGAGTGGAGAAGCGCCTCGATCTTCAGATCGTTGCGGGTCTGCAGCGGCAGTCGGCGCAGCAGCCGAATGCTGTGTGGCTCACCAAGGATCCCGCGATCGAGAAACTCGGTCAGCTCAGGGGCAAGACGATCGCGGTGCCGTCACTCACCGGGGTCATCACCGACGCATTGATATACCTGCTGAAGCGCGAAGGGGTGAACCGCGACGAGGTGAAGCTCGTACAGACACCCTTCCCCACCATGGGCGATCAACTTCAGGCCGGTCATGTCGACGCCGCGGTCGCGACGATCCCCTTTTTCAGCGCCATTGCGGCACGCGGATTCAAAGTCCACGACGATGTCATCGTCGAGGCTGTCAAGGATGCCAGCGGCGGAACTGTCGACACGGCAATAACATCCGTGTGGACCACAACGGGCAAGTTTGCCCGCGAACACCCAGAGACGATCACGGCGTGGCGCAAGTCGCTCACCGCGGCAATCGACTTTCTCAACGCCGACCCCTCCGAGGCGCGTGCGCTCACAGAGTCGTGGCTGCAGATCCCCTCCGGGGTCATCGCCGGGTCTCCGTTGCCCCAGTGGGCCGTCGAGATAACACCGGACGAACTGGCCCCGTACATCGCCATATCGAAATCGGTCGGCTCCACGCACACCGATCCGGACATGAATTCTCTGGTGTGGCAAGGCCCGTGAGTCCGATCTTGTACACGGTCGACTCGGTCGGGGTCCGGCTGCCGACCGCCGATGGTGTACAACCGGTCTTGCGCGATATCTCGTTCGATGTGCGCGCCGGAGAGATCGTCGCGATCATCGGGCGCTCCGGTGTCGGCAAGACCACGCTTCTGCGTGTGCTCGGCGGTCTGCTTACGGCGTCCTGCGGCAGTGTGACGTTCGACGGCATGGCGGTCCATGCTCCGCCGGCGGGCGTGGTCATGGTGTTTCAGGACTACGGCAATGCCCTTCTGCCCTGGCGAACGGTTGCCCGCAACGCGGAGCTTGGCCTTGAAGGGCGACTTGATCGCGACGAACGGCGGCGCCGGGTCGCGAACGCTCTGCGGATGGTCGGTCTCGAGGACAGCAGCGCCGAGTTTCCGTCGCGGCTCTCCGGTGGTATGGCCCAGCGGGCGCAACTCGCTCGCGCGCTGGCGTTGGAACCGAAGGTGCTCCTGATGGACGAGCCGTTCGGAGCTCTCGACGCAATCGCCAAAGCGGCCCTGCAGGATGTGTTGTTGAATGTCCAGGCGCAGACCCATGCCACCGTGGTGTTCATCACCCATGATCTCGACGAAGCGATCTACCTGAGCGACCGCGTGATGGTTCTGGCCGGCAACCCCGGTGGCATCACAGAGATGCTCGACACCGAAATACCCCGCCCCCGAGACCAATTGACCACCCGCGAACTGCCGGACTACCTGCGGGCGCGGCACCTGCTCGGCAAGACGTTGCGGGCCGACAATGGCTAGTGGTTCGGGAGCGCGGTTCGCCGGCTTGCTGCTGCCCACCATCGTGATCGTGCTCTGGCAGCTTTCGAAGTCGACCGGCGTGCTGGGCTACGAATACCTTCCCGCCCCAGTCGATGTGATGTCCGCGCTGGCGGATTCGGTTCGAACCGGCGAGCTGGTCGACGATGTCGCTCACACACTCGCCGTGACGGTGATGACGAGCACAATCGCGCTGATTTTCGGCGCGGTGCTAGGACTTGCAGTCGGTCTGCTCCCGACGTTGCGGGACCACGTCGTCGCCTCGTTCGACTTTCTGCGCGCCATTCCGGCGGTCACCCTGATTCCGGTGGCGATGATGTCGCTGGGACCGTCCGCGACGACCGAGGTCATGATCGCGGCCTATGCTGCGCTCTGGCCAGTGGTCCTGTGCACGGCTGCGGGTGCTGCGGCAACACACCCTCGCCAGTATGACGTCGCGCGGATGCTGCATTTCTCCCGCGCGGAAGCGATCAGGAAGATCGTGATTCCCGCCGCGATGCCTGCATGGCTCGTCGGTGCGCGACTGGCGGTGGTCATCGCCCTGCTCGTTTCCATCGTCACCGAGATGATCATGTATCAGCGCGGTCTTGGCGGGGGCCTGATCGGATCACTCAATGCGCTTGCGCCGGCGCGCGTCTGGGCGTACGCACTCGTGTGCGGCGGCATCGGATTCGCGCTCAACGCGTTCCTGGGACACGCCGTCCGTCTCGCGCTGCCGGGAAGTCCGGTTAGTGCGGAGGTATCGGTGTCGGTCCAAGGCACCGTCGCACAACCCCCATCGTCGCCGCTCGGATTACTGCCTTTGGCCGCCGTTCTGGTGACATGGCAACTCGTAGGGACCGGTGACTCGCTGTTCTTTCCTCCGCCGAGCGAATGGTTGACGGCGCTCGGCCGCGTGAATGCTTCGGGATCGCTGTTACCCGCTGTCGCGCAGACGCTTTCGACATATGTATTCGGCCTGATGTTCGCCGTCGCGATCGGTTGCGTCGTCGGTGTGGCGATCGGTGCGTCGCAACGCATCGACCGTGCCCTCAGCCCGTCGATCGCCTTTCTGGCCTCGGTTCCCGGTGCCGCCGTGGTCCCCGTGGCTGTGTTGTTCTTCGGCCCTAGCCAGGCGAGCGGCGTGGTCGTCGTAGCGTTGATCGTCTCGTGGCCGGTGCTGCTGGCCGCCGCGACCGCCATGCGCACCGTTCCCGTTGTGCGGCTCGAGATGTCGTACACACTGGGCCTGACTGCCCTGCAGCGATGGGGAAAGGTCATCCTGCCGTCGTTGACGCCAGGGATCCTGCTCGGCGTGCGAGTCGCCTCGGCAATGGCACTCATCGTCACGCTGCTTGTGGACATCTTCGGGGTCGGAGCGGGACTCGGACGGCTACTGATCGAAAGCCAGCAGCGTTTCGAGGCTGCGACTGCGTGGGGCCTGTTGTTGATGATCGGCACCTTCGGATACCTGACAAGCGCCCTCTTCGCCTGGCTGGATCGATCCGCCTACGTCGTAGCGGAACGATTCACAGAAGTAAGCCGTGGCTTCTAGTCAGTCCCGGATCCGCCACGGATGGCGGCCGATGCGGCCCGGATCTGCGGCGTCACCAACATCACCTGACCCAGCACGCCGTTGACGAATCCCGGCGACTCGTCGGTCGACAGGTGCTTGGCCAGTTCGACGGCCTCGTCAACGGCGACCGGTTCGGGGACGTCATCGGCGTGCAGGAGTTCCCAAACTGCAACCCGCAGGATCGCGCGGTCGACGGCGGGCAAGCGCTCCAGCGTCCAACCCTGCAGGTGCGCCGAAATGAGGTCGTCGATGTGCGCCGCGTGCTGCGTGACACCCTGGGCCACCGTCATGGTGTAGGGATTCAGCGCGGACACATCGGATTGCTTCTGCGCCAACGCTTCTCGCGCTTCGGCGGCCTCGGCCGGGGTGATACCACGGGCCTCCGCCTCGAACAACAGGTCGACGGCGCGCCTGCGGGCCTGGTGGCGACCCCGATCGGGCTTGGGTTTGGTCAATTCACTCGGCCCAGATAGCTGCCGTCGCGGGAGTCGATCTTGAGCTTGTCGCCTGTGTTGATGAACAGCGGAACCTGGATCTCCGCACCCGTCTCCACCGTCGCCGGCTTGGTGCCCGCGCTGGACCGGTCGCCCTGCAGGCCCGGCTCGGTGTGGGTGACCTCCATCTCGACGGTCACCGGCAGTTCGATATAGAGCGCCGTGCCGTTGTGGAAGGCGACCTGCACGGGCAGGCTCTCCAGCAGGAACCGCGCGTCGTCTCCGACCAACGACTCCGGCAGATGGTGCTGCTCGTAGTCCTGGCTGTCCATGAACACGAAGTCCGCGCCGTCGCGATAGAGGTAGGTAGTGTCGCGACGGTCGACCGTCGCGGTCTCCACCTTGACCCCTGCGTTGAACGTCTTGTCGACGACCTTGCCCGACAGCACGTTCTTCAGCTTCGTGCGCACGAACGCGGGACCCTTGCCCGGCTTGACGTGCTGGAACTCGACGATGGACCACAGCTGGCCATCGATGTTCAGGACGAGTCCGTTCTTGAAGTCGGCGGTCGATGCCACGGCGGTACTACTCCTAGTCTCTCAACTGAGAATGGCCAGTTCCTTGGGGAACTGGGTAAGCAGGTCTGATGTCTGATGTCGCCGGCCGGGCGGCTCCACCGCTTCCCCGCACACGACCAGGGTGTCCTCGATCCGGACACCGCCGCGATCGGGCAAGTAGACACCGGGTTCCACGGTCACCGCGGAGCCAGCAAGCAGTGTACCGGCGGCAGCCGCGCTGATCCCCGGCGCTTCGTGGATCTCCAGCCCGACCCCGTGCCCGAGACCGTGGGTGAAGTTGTCGGCGTATCCCGCGTCGGCGATCACCTGCCGCGATGCGGCGTCCACATCACGCAGCGCGACACCGGGCTTGACCGCCTCCCGGCCGGCCCTTTGGGAGGCCGCGACGAGTTCATAGATATCGAGCTGCCATTGTGCGGCCGGGGCCAGCACAAAGGTGCGCGTCATGTCCGAGTGGTATCCACACACCAACGCACCGAAATCGATCTTGACGAAATCGCCGGCCGTGAGGACGGCGTCGGTCGGCCGATGGTGCGGGATCGCGGAGTTGGCGCCGGTCGCCACGATGGTCTCGAACGACACCCCGTCCGCGCCGTGGTCCAGCATCAGCGACTCCAGCTCCCGGCTTACTTCACGCTCGGTGCGCCCGGCCCGCAGACCACCGCGTTCGACCAGGTCGGTCAGCGCGGCATCGGCCGCCTCGCAGGCCAGCCGAAGGAGCGCGATCTCGCCGGCGTCCTTGACCTCCCGCAACGCCTCGACCGCGCCGGCCGCGCGGACCAACTCGGTGTCGCAGGCCTGCTTGGCCAGCGCGTCGAACCCTTCGACCGTGACCACGTGGCTTTCGAAGCCGAGCCGTCGCACACCATCCGTCGCGGCTCGCCCGGTGAGAAACGGTCCGCAGGCGCGCTCGATCACGATGTCGGTGTCGGGGGCCTGCTGGGCCGCCTGGGTGCGATACCGCCCGTCGGTGGCGAGCACTGGCGTGTCGTCGTCCGCGAGAATCAGCAGCGCTGCGTTGGAACCTGTGAATCCGGACAAATATCGCACGTTGACCAGGCGTGTTACCAGCATCGCGTCCAGTCCGTCGGACTTGAGCCGCTGCCGCAGCCGGTCTCGGCGCTGGAATATTGTCACGGGCCTTGACGCTACTCGCTAAGGTAATGCCCCATGGGCAAGTGGTTGCTGCGTGGACTGGTGTTCGCGGCTCTGATGATCTTCGTCCGTCTGGTGCAGGGCGCGGCGATCAACACCTGGGAGACAAAGGCGGGGCTGATCAGCATCACCCTCGTGGTTCTCTTCGCGATCGTGGCGCTCATCTGGGGATTCGTCGACGGCCGTGCGGACGCACGCGCCAACCCCGATCCCGACCGCCGCGCGGATCTGGCGATGATGTGGCTGCTGGCCGGCTTATTCGCCGGAATCGTCAGCGGCGCGATCGCATGGCTGATCTCGCTGTTCTACAAGGGCATCTATGTCGGTGGCCTGCTCAACGAGCTCACGACCTTTGCGGCGTTCACCGCGCTGCTGATCTTCCTCGTTGCGCTCGCAGGTGTGGCGATTGGCCACTGGGTCATCGACCGGCACGCCGAAGACGTTCCGCGTCAGCGCCACGGCCTCGCCGCAGGCGACGACGAGCGAGCGGACACCGACGTGTTCGCCGCTGTTCGGCACCCGGACGCCGACGAGACGGCCACCGAGCGCCGCCAGGAACAGACCTAGTCCAGGCTGGCGAGGTATCGCAGCGCGAGCAAATAGCCCTGCACACCCAGCCCGACGATGACGCCGGTGGCGATCGCACTCAGATACGAGTGGCGCCGAAACTCCTCCCTGGCGTGCACATTCGAGATGTGAACTTCGATCAGCGGTGCGCGCAGCTCGGCGCACGCATCGCGCAGCGCGATCGATGTGTGTGTCAGCGCGCCGGCGTTGAGCACCACCGGGTCGCCTTCATCCGCCACGCTGTGAATCCAGGCCAACAGCTCTGCTTCGCTGTCGGATTGCCGTACAACGGCTTTCAGCCCAAGTTCGGTGGCCTCACGTTCGATCATCGCGACCAGATCGTCGTATGTGGTGCTGCCGTAGACCTCTGTCTCGCGGCGGCCGAGGCGGCCTAGATTGGGGCCGTTTATGACGTTCACAGTTGTCATGGCTGTGCGACCTCCGCGTAGGCGGCCGCCAGCAGTGACGGATCCGGGCCTTCCAGCCGCCCAGGTTTGGCCAGCCCGTCGAGGACGACGAAGCGCAGCACTCCCGAGCGGGTCTTCTTGTCGCCGGCCATCAATTCGATCAGCTGCGGCAGCGCGTCGGCCTCATAGCTGACCGGAAGACCAAGGGAGGTGAGGATAGCGCGGTGCCTTGCGGCGGTTCCGTCGTCGAGTCGTCCGGCAAGCCGGCCCAATTCGGCGGCGAACACCAGGCCCACCGACACCGCGGCACCGTGCCGCCACTGGTAGCGCTCGCGCCGCTCGATGGCGTGCGCCAACGTGTGTCCATAGTTGAGGATTTCGCGCAGCTGCGATTCCTTCTCGTCGGCGGCGACCACCTCGGCCTTGACCACCACCGCGCGGCGGATCAGTTCGGGCAGCACCTGCCCCGTCGGGTCGAGCGCGGCCTCTGGATCGGCCTCGATGAGATCGAGGATGACCGGGTCGGCGATGAAGCCGGCCTTCACGATCTCGGCCATGCCTGCGACGATTTCGTTGCGTGGCAACGTTTCAAGCGTCGCAAGGTCGACGAGCACGGCGGCGGGCTGGTGGAACGCGCCGACGAGGTTCTTGCCTGCGTCGGTGTTGATGCCGGTTTTCCCGCCGACGGCGGCGTCCACCATGCCCAGCAGCGTCGTCGGCACATGCACGATGTCGACGCCACGCAGCCATGTGGCGGCGGCGAATCCCGCGACGTCGGTGGCGGCTCCCCCGCCGAGGCTGACGACCGCGTCTTTGCGGCCGATGCCGATGCGTCCCAGTACGTCCCAAATGAAGCCGACGACCGGCAGGTCCTTGCCTGCTTCGGCATCCGGGATCTCGATGCGATGCGCATCGACTCCGTTGTCCGACAGGTGGTTACGGATCGCCTCTGCGGTCTGAGCCAGCACCGGCTGGTGCAGGATCGCGACCTTGTGCCTGCCGTCGAGGACGCTGCCCAGCTCCCCCATCAGGCCGGTGCCGATGAACACCGGATACGGTGGGTCGGTCTTCACCTCGACGGTGACGGGTGCGGTCAGATCAGTCATGGCGGGCCTCCGCTCGGCGAGCCAACTCCGCAGGACTGGCGGGTGTGCTGGCCTCAGAAGGGCTGGGCGTCAATGACACCGGAGCGCGGCGCCATGACGGACGACGGCGCCGTCGCGGCTTGGGTTTGGGCGGTGCGTCGTCCGCCTGCGGGCTCTCCAAACGCGACACGATGTAGCGCACCACGGCACCGGGATTTCGACGGTTGGTGTTGACGCGGATCGTGGCCGCGCCTCGGTAGAGCGGAACCCGTGCGGACATCAAAGCCCGGAACTTCTCCGCGCGGTCTCCGCCGTCAAGCAGTGGCCGCACGGTGGTCCCGCCGGTGCGGCGGACTCCTTCGGCGGCGCTGATCTCCAGGTAGATCACGGTGTGGCCGGAAAGTGCTTCGCGCACACCGGGACTGGTGATCGCGCCGCCGCCGAGCGACAGCACGCCGTCGTGTGATCCCAGCGCCTCGCGAACGGCCTCCTCCTCGATGCGGCGGAACTCCTGCTCGCCATCGTTGGAGAAGATGTCGGGAATGGTGCGGCCGGTGGTCTGCTCGATCGTCGTATCGGTGTCCAGCAACGTGACATTCAGCGACTTGGCCAGCCGACGACCAATCGTCGACTTACCCGAACCGGGCATGCCGATCAATACCGCCTTGGGGGCCATCAGCCCGACGCCTGTGCGTGTTGATTCGGCTCACGGGCGGCCACGGAGCGCAGATACGTATCGAGATTGGCCCGGGTCTCGGCGATCGAGTCACCGCCGAATTTCTGCAGTGCGGCGCGGGCGAGCACCAGCGCGACCATGGTCTCGACCACGACTCCGGCTGCCGGCACCGCACATACGTCGGACCGCTGATGGATGGCAACCGCCTCGTCACCGGTGGCCATGTCGACGGTGGCCAGCGCACGCGGCACCGTGGAGATCGGTTTCATCGCGGCGCGCACCCGTAGTGGCTGGCCGTTGGTCATGCCGCCTTCCAGTCCGCCCGCGCGGTTGGTCGAGCGCATCACGCCGCCAGGGCCCGGGTACATCTCGTCGTGGGCGACGCTGCCGCGGCGACGCGCGGTTTCGAAGCCGTCGCCGATCTCGACACCCTTGATCGCCTGGATGCCCATGACGGCGCCGGCCAACTGGCTGTCGAGGCGATTTTCACCGCTGGTGAACGAGCCGAGCCCGATCGGCAGGCCGTTCGCGACGACCTCGACGACGCCGCCGAGCGTGTCGCCCTCGGCCTTGGCGGCCTCGATCTCGGCAATCATCCTGGCCTCGGCGTCGTTGTCGAATGCGCGCACCGGGCTGGCGTCGATGGCGGCCTGATCGGAGGCCTGCGGCGGCGGACCGTCGTAGGGCACCGACGCGCCGATCGAGATGACGTGCGAAAGCACCTCGACTCCGAGCGCCTGCCGCAGGAAGGCCCGTGCGATAGAGCCTGCGGCGACGCGGGCCGCTGTTTCGCGCGCGCTGGCGCGTTCGAGGACCGGGCGGGCGTCATCGAAGCCGTACTTGAGCATGCCTGCATAGTCGGCATGGCCCGGCCGCGGGCGGGTCAGCGGCTCGTTGCGCGCGATGTTCTGGAGTTCGGCCGGGTCGACGGGGTCGGGCGCCATCACCATCTCCCACTTCGGCCATTCCGTGTTGCCGATCTCGATGGCGACCGGGCCGCCGAGCGTGACGCCATGCCGGACACCGGCGAGCACCGTGACCTGGTCCTGCTCGAACTTCATCCGCGCGCCGCGGCCGTAGCCCAGCCTGCGGCGGGCGAGCTGGCCGGCGATCTCGTCGGACGTGACCTCTACGCCTGCGACCATGCCCTCGACCACGGCCACCAGCGCACGGCCGTGGGATTCACCAGCAGTAGTCCAACGCAACACGCGTCCCATCTTCCCACGGCGCTCTTTTCCTGCGGAAATCCGCAAGTTATCCCCAGTTGCGTTTTCATCTACAGGGGGCCTGGTTCGGTTGTGGCTTTGAGTCAGTGGACCGCGCTAGATCGAACACATGTTCGAGGAATCGGGGACGGCGGCGCGGTCGCTGCTCGACAGCATCAGCGCTGATGCCCGTGCCGAGAACCGCGCCGCGGCCCGGGGTCTGGTGTCGATCCACAACCTGTACCGGCTGAGGTTGCGCGAGCACGGCGGCAGCCACGACGACTGGGCCATCGACACCATCGAGCAGGTCACCGCCGAGGTGGCCGCCAAGCTACGCATAAGCCAGGGCCTGGCGGCCAACCGGGTCAAAGATGCGATTGCGATGGGCAGCCGGCTGCCCCAGGTGGGCACCGTTTTCCGGGCCGGCGACATCGACTACCTCATGTTTGGGGCCATCGTGTCGCGTACCGAGCTGATCACCGACCCCGCCCGGCTGGCCGCCGTGGACGCCGAGTTGTCCCTGGCGGTGGCGCGCTGGCCGTCGCTGAGCAGAAGCCAACTGATCGGTCGGGTGGATCGCATCGTGGCCCGCCATGACCGCGACGCCAAGCGGCGGCGCACCAAGAAGCGCGACGACCGCTGGATCGAGATCTGGGACAGCGGCGACGGTGTCAGCGAGATCCGCGGTTTCCTGCGCGTGATGGACGGCCGGGTGCTCGATGCGCGCCTCGACGCGCTGGCCGCCACCGTGTGTCCCAACGATTGCCGCTCCCACGCCCAGCGGCGCGCCGATGCGTTCGGGGCCTTGGGCGACGGCGCCGAGCGCCTGGCCTGCGAATGCGACAGCGCCGACTGCACCGCCGGCGACAAACCGACACGCGCCACCGTGGTGTACGTCGTGGCCAACCAGGCCACCGTCGAGGGGACCAGTGATGACCCCGGACAATCGATGCATCCCGAGGACCTGGTCCCCGCCGACCTCATTGCCGAGCTGGCCAAGTCAGCCACGCTGGTGCCCGTTGTTCATCCCGGCCACGCGCAGGCCGAGTGCGGCTACCAGCCATCGCGGCGGCTGACCGATTTTGTGCGCTGCCGCGATCTGACATGCCGCTTCCCCGGCTGCCACCGCCCCGCAACCCGCTGCGATCTGGACCACACCATTCCCTTCGCCGACGGTGGTCCCACCCACGCCGTCGAACCTGAAATGTCTATGCCGAACACACGATCTGCTCAAAACGTTGCGCGGCCCGCGCGGCTGGACCGACCCGTCACTCCCGGAAGGGCGCAGATGATTTGCTGTCGGCGCTGCGGTGGACAAAGCGCAGTGAGCGTGTTGCTGGCCCGTAGTCTGAGACGCGCCACACGGGCCCACTGTGAGGAGGCTTGGGATGTCTTTCACCACACCCGTCCCAGACGCGGCTGGGGGCCAAAACCCGCAGAACGGGCCATTGTATGTACCGGCTGGTACAGGCGTCACCAAATGGTCTTCCGGCGACGTGAATACGATTAAGGCGAGCGCAACGACGACAAACGGCTCATTCGGGTTCGTCGAAGCTTCCGTGCCCCCCGGCGGGGGTCCAGTCGCCCACGTCCATCGACGCTCGGACGAAGCCTTCTACCTGATGTACGGCGAGCTGGAACTCCTTGCCGGCGACTGCATCTTCACGGCACGCTCCGGGGACTTCATATTCGTGCCCCGTGGCACCCGGCACCGTTTCAGGAATACAGGTCTGCACACTGCGAAGCTGCTAACTATGTTCTGCCCGGGCGGCGCAGAGGAAATGTTCACTAAGTGTGGCGACGAGCCCCATCCCGGGGTGGCCCCACCTCTGTGGGACACGAATCGCCTCCAACAGGCCGGGGAAATCATTGATCGGTTTGACCTCGATTTCAAGGCAGTTCCGGAGCCGCCGTCGTCAACTACTTGAGTTCCGGGTGGTCTTAAACGTACTTCGCCAAATCGCTACCAACTGGGGCGGAAGACCCTATAACCGTTCCAAGGATCAGTGCATGTCTGGGTGAGTCACCTTTAGCTGCGCGCTGTCCCAGTACCCGCGCTGGTGCACGATGAGGCCGTCGTGCACCTGAAAGAATCCACATCCTCGGAAGCCCTCAGGATCGACCCATTCAAGCGCCGCCCACTCGCCATCAACTGCGAGGTTGCTCGGCGTGCAGACCGGATTTGCGGCGAAGACGCCGCGGTGCAATTCCTCGATGGCCGCGCGTCCCTCGACCGGCTTTAAGGCGACCTGATGATTGACGGCATCTTCCGTGTAGAGCTCCGCAATACCTTCAGCATCACCAGCATTGAACAGCGACAACCAGCGCTCGACTACTGCTCGCGTACTCACAAGCCCCTCACACTCGCACATCCGTGTCGAATACACCGGACGGCTCAGGCGACGCCACTGTAGCGCGACGGCAATGGGCCGCGCCAAGAATGTAGTTCAGCCAGTCGGTAACACCAGCTACGGAACACGCTGCGTTGGCTCGTGGGTGGGGTCAGCCCGCGACGGCGAACAGTCGCCACTCGCCGGGTACGCCTTTGAGCTCGTGCGCGCCGCGCTCCTCGAACTCGAGCCCTGACCCGATCACCAGATCGCGCAGCGTGCTCGACACCAGCACGTCGTTCGGCCCCGCCAGTGCGCTGACGCGCGCGCCGATGTGCACGGCGATCCCGCCGATGTCGTCGCCGCGGACCTCGCACTCGCCGGTGTGCAACCCGGCGCGCACCTCGATGCCGAGCGAGCTGCCAAACAGGGACGGCGCAAACCACTGATTGTGCGCGGCACGTCCTGGCCAGGCGTAGGAAGGACTGGCGGGTGCCATCGGGCCTCGTTCGTCATTTGTCTAACACGTGAGGAAGTTCGGTGCGAATCATCACCGTCGAAGAACACTTTCATCATCCCGAGGTCATGGCCCGTGTCCAGGAATTGTCGGGGCAGTGGCCGCCGCCGCCTGTCGTTGCAGACGACGGCTTCGGTAGATTCTTTCAGGGCTTCATGCCGGACAAGGATTCTGCGGAACGTCTGGGCGGGCACCGATTGGCGCACATGGATCAGGTCGGAATCGACATCCAGGTCGTATCACACGGCGCAAGCAGTCCCAGCAGGCTCGATCACCCTGAAGCCGTCGAGCTGTGCCGAAAAGTGAACAACAGCCTTGCCCAGCAGATTTCGGAGCATCCCACCCGGTTCCGGGGATTTGCCACCATCCCATTGCACGACCCGGCAGCGGCAGCCGACGAAATGAAGCGATGCGTCAACGAACTGGGCTTCGTGGGAACCCTCACCATGGGAACCTTCGGCGGGGCATTTCTCGACCACGAGCGGTTCGACCCGGTCCTCGCCGCAGCCGAAGAGGTCGACCTGCCCATCTACGTCCACCCCGAACTCCCCCTACCCCCTGTGTCGACGGCCTACTACGCCGGAAACTGGCCCGCAGCGGCCCACTTCCTGTTCTCAGGACCCGCGTTCGGCTGGCACGCCGAGGCTGGAATCCACGTGCTACGGCTCATCCTGTCAGGGGCGTTAGATCGTCACCCCCACCTGAAACTGCTCAGCGGTCACTGGGGTGAGTTCGTCGCGGGCTGGCTCGACCGACTCGACGAGGCAATCGGCTGGGGCACGCACCTGGACCGGCCAGTAAGCGAGTACTACCGAGAACATGTGTGGGCGACGCCGTCGGGCATGTACAGCCAGACCCAACTGCAATTCATTCTCGCTGAGATCGGCGCAGAGCGGATCATCTACTCCGAAGACTTCCCCTACATCATCCGCGACAACGTCTCGGACTTCCTCGAACAGGCAGAACTGACCGATAATCAGCGAAACGCAATCGCCCACCGCAACGCCGAGGACATGATGCGGATCAACGCAACGTAAGACGCAGAGCCGTGTTGCGAGAACTTATATCCCCGACCTTCGTGGTGACCAGGAATTTAGAATGTTCTTCGCGTAGTCGATACCACCATTTACTCAAGACCTTTGCCGGTTGGCGCGACACACAGTTGCCAGATGGCACGCTGATCTGGACATCCCCATCCCGCGACCTACGTCACCACGCCAGGAAGCGCGCTGCTATTTCCGTCCCTATGCGCACCAACCGGCGCGTTAACCGGGCCTACCCCCGCACTGCAATCCACCGATCGCGCACAGATGATGCCGAAACGGAAACGCACCCGCGCACAGAACAAGACACTACGCATCGCCGCCGAACGCACACTCAACCGCCAAGACCGCGAAGTCGAACTCGGCTGGCGCCGCTGGGAACAAGCGCTCGCGATGGCCACCATCAAAGACGAACCACCACCCTATTAATCCCAAAGCCTTTCCACGACCTCAAAGACAGCAAATAACCATCTATACGAGAGTTAGCGAAGTCGATGCCCGGGGCGATTGCGACGCCCGATGTCATCTACTTGTCCTTTTTGCTCGTACTGTCCGCGTTGCCTTTTGCTCGTACTGTCCGGCGTTGTCCTTTTTGCTCGTACTGTCCGCGCCCGGCTTTGGCGCCCGCCCGTTATGCCCGCCGGTGACTCCGTTGACGGCATCTTTGAACTTCTTTACCGACGTCGTAATCCGATGGCTGACCGGCTTGGTTACCGGCCCACCCGGGGAAGCGGTCTTCGGGGTCTTGGGGCTGTTCACCACCGCGTTCGCCATGCGAACGGTACTGCTTTGGCCGCTCGTCGCGGCCGCCCCACCGAAGGGGTTGTCGTTGATCGCGATGCCGGGGCCTGTCTGCCGTGACGGCATTAGACCGTCCCTGAAGACGGAACCGGCAAATGCGAGCGGACCGGGGCCTGCAGTGACTGTATTGGTATTGCCCAAGAAGTTAAGGCGAAGTTCAGGTTGCTGCTGGGGTCGCCACCGACCAAAAACGTATTGCCGCTGCCGACAATGTTCCGCGCCCCATTGAAATACCCGCCCTGTGTCGTGACGTGGTTGCCGCTGCCTAAGAAATTGGTGGCCAAGTTTGAATTACCGCCCGTTTACCGTGAGGGTGTTTAGGTCGCCGAACGACAGGTTTCGAGCAAAATTCCCGATGCCGCCATTTATCGTGGACCGTATTGCTCGCTGCCGAAGAAGTTTCGGGCCGTGTTTCCCTCGCCGCCTGTTATCGTGACGGTGTTGTGGTCGCCGGCGAAGTTTCGGGCCCAGTTTGCAACGCCGCCCGTTACCTGATGTGGTGTTGTCGCTGCCGAAGCACGTTTCGAGCCCAGTTTCACAGCGCCGCCCGTTGTCACGATGTTGTTGCCGCTGCCCAGAATATTAGTGGCGGTGTTCACCCTGCTGCCTTGTGCAGTGACGTGGTTGTCGGTGCCGCCGATGTTCGTGGCAAAGTTCGATATGCCGTCTCCTGCCAGGGCGGTGCTGCCGCTGCCGAAGAGGCTGGTGGCCAAGTTGAAGACAGAGCCCTGGCTTGTTTCGGCGGTGGAGTCTCCACCGATGACCCAGGCCAAGTTGAGGACAGACCCCGCGCTTGTGGTGGCTCTGGAGGTCGCGTCACCGGAGACTAACGCCAGGCCGAACGACCCGTCGGCGTCGGCCTGCGCTCCGGCGCCGATGGAGAAACCGAGGCTTAGCGGCCCACTGCCGTCGACCGCTCCGTCGCCGATGGCGAAGGAGGCATTACGGCGTCTGTGCGCCGGTGCCGATGAGAGACCGAAGATTGACGCACAGGTCGCGTTCGCCGTTGGGGCTAACCCTAATGCGGCGCTTGCGAATAATCCGCTTGTCGCGGCGCCAGCGACGAGGGCGCCAGCGATCTTGCGGGGTGAATTCACGATGCTGAGTGCGATCAATTGCTGCTCCAACCATGACAAGAACGCTTCGATACCACTAGTTGCTGCGCCACGTTACCCGGCAATCTGCGCTTCTGCGAAATCGCGGGCGCGATTGAGCTGCGGCCGGTGAGTTAGGAGGGATGCGAAGGTAGCCCAAGGGGCCGTCCCGACGCCAGTCCCGGCGTGATCGTCGGATTCGATCACCACTCCGACGAGTTCAACCTTAACTAGAGCGCTAGGTCAACGCGGACCTGCGCAGCCGCTGCCCCGTGACGTGGAACGAGAAGTACGGCGGTTTCTGGTACGTCTCCAGCTACGACGCGGTCGAGCAGGTGCCGCGCGAACGTGACACCTTTGCGCAGAAGTCTGAACCAAATGCCGCCGACGGCGTGAATTATCAAGGCGAGGTGGGTGTGAATTCGCGGCGCAAATCGTACCGTGATGAATCCCAGGTGTATGGCGTGTCACACAAACTACACGCAGCCGCCGAGCCGGATGAAGTAGCGCACCCTCCCGACGCGCGGTCCCTCACCCTGAATCCACAGGAAATGCTCACTGACGGGGATCGCGTCGGCAGACGTTTATGCAGCTGAGAGCGTTCCCCTGGAATGTTCTTCGCGCATTCGATGTCACCACTTCTCAAAACCTTTTGGACCGGGCCCGGCGGTTGGCGGACCGACAACTGCCCGACGGCACCATCATCTGGACCAGCCCCACCGGCAGCTTGCACCTGTTCCCGAAACTCTGCGAACCCACCGCCACCCTGTGGACCGGCGACCCACCGCGGTAGACACCAGCAGCCACCGCGGCGTGATGATGCCCAAACGCCGACACACCCGCGCCCACACCACCGTCCAAACCATCCACGCCGAACGCAAACTCAACGACCCCCTCGTCGCGCCGAACGCAACAAACCACCACCCTTCTAGAGGATCACGAGCGCCACGGCTGCGAGAGTCGCAAGACACATCGACTGCCCATGTGGGACATCGGTTTCGGAGCGACGAGCGAGAACGACCGCTGCCATCACACCTGTCAGCAGCGGTGCGATTAGTGCGGCCAGCGCCCACACATCGAATCCGAAAGCGCCCGTCAGTCCCCCGACGCCTACTGCGAGCTTCACATCACCGGCACCCATCGCCGTGGGCGCTATCAGGTGTACGACGAGATACGGCCCTGCAAGACCGATCGCACCCAACAACGCAGGGACGCCGTGTCCCGCCATCGCAGCCACCGCGATGATCACGAGCGCGCCGGGTACCGTCAACCAGTTCGGCAACCGCCGCTCACGAACGTCGTATGCGCTCAGCACCACAAGCCACGCCAGCACGCACGCGCCGGCCGCCCCCGCCCCCATGTGACGAGGCTAATCGCCGAGAAGTGCTTCTCTCATCGCCTCTTTCGGCGCGGGCAGACCGGTGAACTGCTCAACCTGTGCGTACGCCTGGTGCAACAGCATGTGCAGTCCGCTGATGACGCGGCCGCCTTCGGCTTCGACCGCTGCGGCCAGAGGGGTCGGCCACGGGTCGTAGATCGCGTCGAGCAACACCGGTGTGGACGACAGCACCGCGGCATACCGTGCGGCGGCTTCCGCCGGGACGGTGTTCACCACCGCATCCGCAGACGCGACCACCTGTGCCACGTCGGAGCCATTGATGTCACACCAGCGGGCATCGACACCCACTTTGCCTGCGAGATCCACCACCGCAGCGACCTTTTCACGGTCACGCGCGGTTACCGTGATCCGCTGCACGCCAAGCTCGGCCAATGCGACGACTACCGCCGGTGCGGTTCCGCCCGAACCGACCACGATGGCGTGGCCCGAAGCCTCCCCCAGCGCGCCGGTCACCCCGTCGACGTCGGTGTTGTCAGCACGCCAACCAGATGCGGCCCGGACGAGGGTATTTGCCGTGCCAACCAGTTGCGCACGCCCGGTTCGCTCGGTGGCGAACGTCAAGGCGGCGAACTTGCCGGGCATCGTTACCGAAACGCCGATCCATTCAGGCCCGAAACCGCCTACCAAGGCAGGCAATTCGTCGGCCGTGCACTCGATACGCTCGTATGTCCAGTCGTCGAGACCCAGGGCCCGATAGGCCGCAAGGTGCAGCTGCGGCGAGCGCGAGTGGGCGACGGGCGAACCCAGCACGCCCGCTTTGCGCGCGCTAGCGGGCGCTGTCGAGGACACCATTGCGTTTAGCGAGTTCGATGTTCGCAAGGTGCTGCGGGTAATCCCGGGTGAAAAGCGTCGTGCCCTGCAGATCGATGGTGACGAAATACAGCCAGTCCCCGGCCGCGGGGTGTTCGGCTGCGGCGAGGGCCTCGGAACCCGGCGAACATATCGGGGTGGCCGGAAGCCCGTCGCGCACATAGGTGTTCCACGGGGTTGCCGTTGCGCGATCGGCGTCGGTGGTCGCGACCTCCTGGCGGTCCAGCGAGTAGTTCACCGTGGAGTCGAACTCCAGTCTGCGGTGATCCGGTGCGACCAGACGGTTGTAGATCACCCGGGCCACCTTGTCGAAGTCCTCGGGTTTGGCTTCCCGTTGCACCAGCGACGCCACTGTCAGGATCTGATATGGCGTCATGCTCAACGACTTTGCGGTATCCAGCAGGCCGCCCTGCGCGTATTGATATGCGCTGATCCCGATGAGCTTGGACAAGATGTCCTTCGGGGAAGCGGAGGGGTCGACATCCCACGAACCCGGCGCGATCAGGCCTTCCAGCCTGCGATGGTCATCACCCATGGCTTGGACGGGCTTGGTCGCCCAGTCGGGCACCGACAACTCGGACAGCGGTGCGCTGCCCGCGACCTCACGAAGGTCATCGACCGACACACACCGGCGGTCGCCGTCGAGGTCCACACAGGTCGCGTTGGAGATCAACGTGAAGATCCCGTCGGTGACATCGTTGGTCTTGACGTCCTGGATGTTGTCGAGTTGGCGCCCCTCGGGGATGACCAGCTTGCCCACCCGGTTCTGCGCATCGGTCAGTCGCGAAACGGCATCCGCTGCCGGTATCTCGGTACGCATCTTGTAGAAACCGGGCTGGATGGACTGGATCGCGGCATTGTCTTGGGCGGCACTGACGAACGCTCTCGACGTCGCGACCACATGGTGGGCTTCCAGCATCTGGCCGATCGCCGTCGTGGAGTCCCCGTCGTGAATCTGAATGACAATGTCCGACTTCCCGTCGCCGGAGAAGTCGTTGCCAGAGACGAAAAGGGTGTGCCACAGCCGGGAGCCGAGGAACACGGCGCCGACCACGATGACGACGAAGACGCTGAGCGTGACACCGCGGGCCACCCGGCGCCGACGGCGACGGCGAGCCTCCCGTATCCGGTCAGCGCGGCTCATACGGCGCCGCGGGGGGCCCACCGCTACCGGCTGCGGGCGCTCGCGATTCCAGGCGTCGTCAGCCATTGCCGACCTCGTTGAGTGTGGCGCGCCGCTGATCAAGCCAGCTCTGCAGGATTCCGACCGCGGCGACCTGGTCGATCATCGCCTTTTGCCCCCTGGCCCGAACGCCGGCCTCGCGCAGCGAGCGTTGTGCGGTGACAGTGGTCAGCCGTTCGTCGGCCATTCGAACGGGAATCGGTGCGACGCGACGCGCCAGATCTTCTGCCAGGCCGACGGCGTCCTCGGCGGACGGACCAGTTCGGTCGGCCAGAGTTCGCGGCAATCCGACAACCACCTCGACGGCCTCAAACTCGTCGACGAGCTGGGTCAGCCGTCGCAGGTGGCGATCTGTTCGGTCGCGGCGGACCGTTTCCACCGGCGTGGCGAGGATGCCGTCCGGATCGCTCACCGCGACGCCGACGCGCACGCTACCGACGTCGATACCCAGTCGGCGTCCGCGTCCGGGATCGTCGCCTCCGGGCCGATCCGGCAGGCGGTGTTCTGGGTTCGGCACGTGGCTAGCTCCGGCCTATCTCCGCGCGTAGGGCGGCCAGCGCCGCGTCGATACCTGCGGCCCCCTTGCCGGAGCCCTGGGCCATGTCAGCCTTTCCGCCACCACGGCCGTTGACCGCCACACCGAGTTCCTTGACCAGCTCGTTGGCCTGGAGGCCGAGGTCCTGCGCGGCGGGGTTGACGGCCACCACGAACGGAACGGCGTCATTCTCGCCCTCGGCGATCAGCGCGATCACGGCAGGCTCGGAGCCGATCTTGCCGCGAATGTCGCCGACGAGACTGCGCAGATCCGCGGCTGATGTCCCACCAGCCATCCGCTGCGCCACGACACGGACCTTACCGATCTGTTCTGCGCCCGCTGCAGCATTCACTGCGGCGGCCCGCGCGCTCGCCAGCCGCATACGGTCGAGTTCCTTCTCTGCGGTCTTCAACCGATCCACCAGCTGGGCGACGCGCGACGGCACCTCCTGCGAGGGGACCTTCAGCGATGACGCGAGCCCGGCCATCAGGGCGCGTTCCTTCGCGAGGTGGCGGAACGAGTCGAGGCCGACGTATGCCTCGACGCGTCGCACGCCGGAACCGACGGACGACTCGCCGAGAATCGTGACCGGGCCGATCTGCGCCGAATTGTGGACGTGCGTGCCGCCGCACAGCTCCAGCGAGAACGGGCCGCCGATCTCCACCACCCGCACCTCGTCGGGATAGGCCTCGCCGAAGAGTGCCATCGCACCCATCGCCTTCGCCTTCTCGAGTTCGGTGGTGAAGCTGTGCACCTGGTAGTCGGCCTCGACCGCCTCGTTGGTGACCTCTTCGATCTGCGTCCGCTGATCCTCGGTCAACGCGCCCTGCCAGTTGAAGTCGAACCGCAGATAGCCGGGGCGGTTCAGCGAACCTGCCTGGACTGCATTGGGCCCCAGTACTTGTCGCAGCGCCGCATGCACCATGTGAGTGCCGGAGTGACCCTGTGTGGCGCCGTGACGCCAGCGCGGGTCGACGGCCGCGACGACGGTGTCGCCCTCCACGAACTCACCGGACTCCACGTTGATGCGGTGCGCCCACAGCGTTTTGGCGATTTTCTGAACATCGGTGACAGCCGCCTTCGCGGTGCCGGATGCGGCCGTTCCGGAGATGCTGCCCTCGTCGGCGATCTGGCCGCCTGATTCGGCATAGAACGGTGTGCGGTCCAGAATCAGCTCGACGCGCTCGGCCCGCTGCTGATCAGCATGCGCCACCACTGGCACCCGCTTACCGTCCACAAAGATGCCGAGAATTCTTGCCTCGGTTGTCAATTCGTCGAATCCAGTGAACTCGGTCGGGCCGGTATCGACCAGCTCACGGTACGCAGACAGATCGGAGTGCGCCTGCTTTCGGGCCGCCGCGTCAGCCTTCGCGCGCTGCCGCTGTTCGGCCATCAAGCTCCGGAAGCCCTCTTCGTCCACGCTCAGGTCGGCTTCGGCGGCCATCTCGAGGGTCAGCTCGAGCGGGAAGCCGTAAGTGTCGTGAAGCGTGAACGCATCGGTGCCGGAGATCTCCGACTTGCCCGATCGCTTCGTCGCGGTGGCGGCCTCGTCGAAAAGCCGCGACCCCGACGCCAGCGTGCGGTTGAACGCCGTCTCCTCGGCTACCGCGATGCGCTGGACCCGGTCGAAGTCGTTGACCAGCTCGGGATATGACGGGCCCATCGCGTCGCGAACGGTCGCCATGATGTCGCCGACGATCGGCTGGTCGATGCCAAGCAGCTTCGCCGACCTGATGACGCGACGCAGCAGGCGGCGCAGCACATAACCACGACCGTCGTTTCCGGGGCTGACGCCGTCAGCGATGATGATCGCCGCAGTGCGGCTGTGGTCGGCGATGATCCGGTACCGGACGTCGTCCTCGTGGTTGCCCTTGCCGTACCCGCGCGGCGCGATACCCGCGACGAGGTCGATCGCCGGGCGCAGTAGATCGGTCTCGTAAACGTTGTCGACGCCCTGCAGAAGGCAGGCGACACGTTCGACGCCCATGCCGGTGTCGATGTTCTTGCGCGGCAGCGGCCCGAGGATCTCGAAGTTCTCCTTCGATGTCCCTTCGCCGCGCTCGTTCTGCATGAAGACGAGGTTCCAGATCTCGATGTAGCGGTCCTCGTTGGCTTCTGGGCCACCCTCGATGCCGTATTCCGGGCCGCGGTCGTAGTAGATCTCCGATGACGGGCCACACGGGCCGGGGATGCCCATCGACCAGTAGTTGTCGGCCATGCCGCGGCGCTGGATCCGCTCGGCCGGTATCGCGGTGACTTCCTGCCACAGGTCGGCAGCCTCGTCATCGTCCAGATAGACGGTGGCCCAGAGCTTTTCCGGATCGAAGCCGTAGCCGCCCATGTCGACAGGGTTTGTCAGCAGCGACCAGGCCAGCTCGATGGCGGCCTTCTTGAAGTAGTCGCCGAACGAGAAGTTCCCCGCCATCTGGAAGAAAGTGTTGTGCCGGGTGGTGATGCCCACCTCGTCGATGTCGGGCGTGCGGATGCACTTCTGGATGCTGGTCGCGCGGTTCCACGGCGGGGTGCGCTGACCCAGGAAGTACGGCACGAACTGCACCATGCCGGCATTGACGAACAACAGGTTGGGGTCGTCGAGGATCACCGAGGCGCTTGGCACCTCCGTGTGTCCCGCGTTCACGAAGTGATCGAGGAAACGCTTCCTGATCTCGTGTGTCTGCACTCCCGTTGTCCTCTGTGTTTCGGCATGGTTCTCGGTGCTATCGACGAACAACCGACCGCACTACAGTACCGGTCACAATTGTCGCGCCTTAATCAGCCGTTTATGAAGCTCAGCCGTACCGACCGGCGCTGGTTATCCCTGTTCAGATCGACGAGTACGACGCTCTGCCACGTTCCCAGCAGGGGTTGACCGCCCTGCACCGGCACGGTGACCGAGGGGGCCACCAGTGCGGGCAGCACGTGGTCGGCGCCGTGGCCCGGCGAGCCGTGCGCATGGCGGTAGCGATCGTCGCGCGGAAGCAGGTTTTCGAGCGTGTCGACGAGGTCGTCATCGGACCCCGCGCCGGTTTCGATGATCGCCACCCCCGCGGTGGCATGCGGCACGAAAACGTTGCACAGGCCGTCTTGGTGAGGGGCACAGAATTTACGCAACTCGTCGGTGAGGTCGACGATCCGTCGGCGCGAAGAATCGATTTCGAGAACGTCGGAATCCATAACTCCAGGCTACGGACCTTGAAGCCGATGCTCGCCGGGAGGAAGCTATTCGATGGTGGGTGGCGCCACCGGGGCGCCGCCCCAGAGAAGAGGGGGTGGGCGGTGTACGCGCGCTCTACCACGATTCAGGCGCAATCCTCATCCATCGATGCAGGGATCGCGTTCGTCCGCGACGAGGTCATGCCGGCCCTTCAGGCCATGGAGGGCTATGTCGGGCTCTCTCTGTTGGTGGACCGGGAATCCGGTCGATGCATTGCCACCAGCGCATGGGAAACGGAGGAGACACTGCGCACCAGCACCGAGCAGGCCGCACCGCTCCGCGAACAGGCGGGCATGCGTTTTGGCGGCGGCGACGTCACGGTCGACCAGTGGGAGATCGGTGCGATGCACCGCGAACACCGTTCCGGTGACGGCGCATGTGTGCGCGCGACATGGATCAAGATGCCACGCGATCATGTCGAGAGGTCCATCGACTTCTACCGGGAATCCGTGCTGCCCTCGCTCGAGGAGCTCGAAGGCTTCTGCAGTGCCAGCTTCATGGTGAACCGCGGGACCGGACGGGGTGTGTCATCGGCGACGTTCGACAGCCGGGAAGCCATGGAGCGCAACCAGGAGAATGCGAGGGAACTCCGCAACGCGCGCACTCGCGAGCTTGGTGCCGACATCTTGGACGTGGGCGAGTTCGACCTGTCGCTAGCCCATTTGCGTCTTCCCGAGGTGGCGTAACCGGCAACGCACTGCCAGCCTTGACGTTCGCGTTTATTAGGTAGGCTCCGAGGGTATTTCATCTCCACCCCAGTACCCCGCTAGAGGAGTAGAGATGACCATCACCGGCGTTATCACCGCAATTCTGATCGGCATCGTGGTCGGCGTACTCGGCCGCCTGCTGGTCCCCGGCAAGCAGCCCATCGGCATGCTCGTGACGATCCTGATCGGCATTGTCGGCGCCTTCCTCGGGACCGCGATCGCGCGCGCACTCGGTATCCCGACGGTGACCAACGGCATCGACTGGCTTGAACTGCTGGTGCAGGTCATCGTTGCCGCACTCGGCGTCGCCCTTGTCTCGGCGCTGATGGGGCGCAGGCGCACCGGAGTAATGGGTACACGCCGTCGCGGCGTGTTCCGCTAAACCGCACATCTGATTAACCAATGCCCGGCGGCATCCCCTGGCTGCCGGGCATTGGTTATTTGCAAGCGCTTCCGGCTTACAAGCTCTTCAGCAACGCATCGAGCTTTTCGTAGCCCTCGGTCATGCCGCCCTCCATACCCGAGGACAGCAGTGCGTCACGGGCTTCGGTATTAGGGCAAATCGACCGGCCGCGCAGTCGACTGCGGCCGCCGCCGAGGTCCTCGAACCACATGAATTCGATGTTCACCATGTCTGGGGCGCCATCGAATTCGAAGGTCTGGATGACGAACTCGTTCTTTCGCACGGTGTGGAACGTCCCGTTGAAGCGGTAACGGCCGTGCTCGGTCGAATGCACATAGCGGTATCCACCATGGGTTTTGAAGTCCCACTCCTCGATCTGCATCTCGAGCCCGTGCGGCCCCAGCCACCGCTTGACCAGTTCCGGCTCGGCGTGAGCACGGAACAATGCCTGCACCGGTGCGTCGAACTCCCGGGTGAACTCCATGGCCAAGGTGTCGACCGGGGCCTGCAGGTTGAGTGCGTTCGTCATCGTTTCTTCCCTTTCTCGGATGTGGCGTTCACTCCCGCCAGCAGTGCGTCCAGCCGACGGTAATTCCGTTCGGCGTCAAGCCGATACCGGTCGATCCACGCAGTCAGCCCCTCGAGCGCCGCCGCGTCGAGATGAACCGGCCTGCGCTGTGCATCGCGGGTCCTGGTGACCAGTCCGGCCTGCTCGAGCACCTGAATGTGCTTGGACACCGCCTGTTTGGTGATGTCGAAGGGCGCGGCCAGTTCGTTGACGGTCGCCGGACCGCGAGACAGCCGCGCGACGATGGCCCGGCGAATCGGGTCGGCAAGCGCCATGAAGGCGCGATCCATCCCTGCGTCTGCATCGCCATCACTCCCCACTAGTCAACCTTTAGCTTGATCAACTGACTGATTGACTATGAATGTAGGACATGACTTCGAGAGTGTCAACGGTCAATTCGGCGGCTGGTCAGCGCTTCCTGCGGATGATTGCGCGCAGCTTGTCCAACCGGCCCGCGATCTCCCGCTCGGCGCCATGGTTGGTCGGCTGGTAGTAGTCCACACCGAACAACTCGCCGGGCGGATACTGTTGCGGCACAACACCATCCGGGTCATCGTGCGAGTATTTGTAGCCCACCGCGTTGCCGAGCGCCTCGGCGCCGGAATAATGCCCGTCGCGCAGATGCGTGGGAACCAGACCCGCCTTACCCTCCCTGACGTCGCTCATCGCCGCGCCCAGCGCCGTTGTCACAGCGTTGGATTTGGGGGCGGTGGCGAGGTGCACGGTGGCGTGCGCGAGCGTGAGCTGCGCCTCCGGCATGCCGATCAGCTGCACCGTCTGCGCTGCCGCAACGGCGGTCTGCAGCGCCGTCGGGTCTGCCATCCCGATGTCCTCGCTGGCCAGGATCATCAGTCGCCGCGCGACGAATCGCGGGTCCTCCCCCGCGACCAGCATGCGGGCCAGGTAGTGCAGCGCGGCGTCGACGTCGGATCCGCGCACGGACTTGATGAAGGCGCTGATGACGTCGTAGTGCTGGTCACCATCGCGGTCGTAGCGGACTGCGGCCTTGTCCAGAGACTGCTCGATGGTCTCGACGGTGACCTTGTCGGCCGCCTCGGCCGCCACCTCGAGCGCGGTCAGCGCTCGCCGTGCATCGCCCGCCGAAAGCTGCACCAGCAGATCGATCGCGTCGTCGGCGACGTGCACCTTGCCCGCGAGGCCCCTGGGATCCTCGATGGCGCGCGTGACGACGGTGCGCACGCCCTCGGCCGTGAGCGGTTGCAGCTGCAGTATCAGCGACCGCGATAACAGTGGCGCGACGACCGAGAACGACGGGTTCTCCGTGGTGGCGGCCACCAGGAGCACCACCCGGTTTTCGACCGCAGACAGCAGCGCGTCCTGCTGGGTCTTGGAGAATCGGTGCACCTCGTCGATGAACAACACGGTCTGCTCGCCGTGATGGAGGAGTGCCACGCGCGCCTTTTCTATGACGGCGCGCACCTCCTTGACACCCGCCGACAGCGCCGACAGCGCTTCGAACCGGCGGCCGGTCGCCTGGGAGATCAGCGCCGCCAGCGTGGTCTTGCCCGTGCCGGGCGGGCCGTAGAGGATGACCGACGCCGCACCCGACCCTTCGACCAGGCGGCGCATCGGCGAGTTCGGCTGAAGCAGGTGGTCCTGGCCGACGACTTCGTCGAGGGATGCCGGCCGCATCCGCACGGCCAGCGGGCTGGAGGCGTCGACGGGACCCATCGCGCCTCCGGCCGAGGTCGGCTCGCCGGGAACGTCAAAAAGAGCGTCGGACACGCTCTCTGCTTACCACGCGGCTATGACTCTCACTGCGTCACGAAGTCGATCAGTTCCTCGACGCGGCCGATGAGCGCGGGCTCCAGGTCGTCCCAATCCCGCACCTGGCCCCGGATGCGCTGCCAAGCCCTGGCGATGTCGGCCTGCGTCGCGTGCGGCCACCCGAGCGCCCGGCACACGCCTTTCTTCCACTCCACCCCGCGCGGAACAGTCGGCCACTTCGAGATGGCGAGCCGCGCCGGCTTGACCGCCTGCCAGATGTCGACGAACGGGTGGCCGACGACCAGCGTGTGAGCGCCCCCTGGACCGCGCCGCACCGTATCCGCGATGCGAGCCTCCTTGGAACCGGCGACCAGATGGTCGACGAGCACGCCCAGCCGTCGACCCGGCCCCGGGTTGAACTCCTCGACGATGCCCACCAGATCGTCGACGCCTCCGAGGTATTCGACGACCACGCCCTCGATCCGCAGGTCGTCTCCCCACACCTGCTCGACCAGTTCTGCGTCATGGCGGCCCTCGACGTAAATGCGGCTGGACAGCGCGACCTTCGCCTTCGCTCCGGGCACGGCGACGGACCCGGACGCGGTACGCGTCGGCGACGAGGGGGCGACGCGTCGCGGCGCGGTCAGGATCACCGGCTTGCCGTCGATCAGATAACCGGGACCCACGGGAAAGGGCTTTCGGCGACCGTGTCTGTCCTCGAGTTCCATTCGCCCGTACTCGATTCGGACCACCGCGCCGACGTAGCCGGTCTGCGCGTCCTCAACCACCATGCCGACCTCGACCGGCACCTCGGTGGACCGGGGTTTCCGATGAGGATTGTCGGCGAGCACGTCGGTGCCATAGCGATCGACCACCGGGTGATCGTAGGGTCACCCCCGTGCTGCTGAACCGCGACACGCTGGGACGTGGCAATTAGCCCGCGGTCGTCTCCTCGATGACGTTGTGGATGAACCGCATCTTGTCCAGGACCGGCGCGGGCAGCACGAACGGGTAGAGGTCCTCTTTTCCCATTGACCGGTTGATCATGTTCAGTGCCCACGACAACGGCAGCCACATAGCGATGATCTGATCGAAGCCGCTGGGCCCCAATACCTTCCGCTCAAACGTCGCGGCCGCGGGCGCGAAGCTGAAGGCCGCCGCGGTATCCAGCGTGTCGCGGATATGCAGATAGTGGGCGAAGGTTTCGGCCCAGTCCTCGGCGGGATGCATGGTGGCGTACGAGGATACGTAGTCGTCTTCCCAATCCGCCGGTGGACCGTTCTGGTAGTGGCGGTCCAACGCCGCCTGATAGTCGGCGTCGGGATCGCCGAACAGTTCCTGAAACTGGCTCTTGTAGTCGGGCACCGAATCGACGAGCCGGAAGTAGTAGTAGTGGCCGATCTCGTGGCGGAAGTGGCCGAGCAGCGTGCGGTACGGCTCGTCCATCGAGATGCGCAACTGTTCACGGTGCACATCGTCGCCCTCGGCGAGGTCCAGCGTGATCACACCGTTGTCGTGGCCGGTGAAGACCTTGTCTTTCTCGCTGGAGAGCAGATCGAAGGCCAGCCCGAAGTCCGGGTCCTCGTCGCGCCCGATGATCGGCAGCTTGAGTTCGACCAACTCGGCGATCAACCGCCGCTTGGCGCGCTCCGCCCCTGCGAACGCCTCCAGCGCCTTGGTGTCTGCGTCGTTGGGCCGGGTGCGGGTGAGCGCACAGGAGGTGCAGAGCTTCCTGACAGGAGCCTTCTCGACGAGCCGGTTGCATTCCGCCAGATGCAGATTGGCGCACAGCTCGTACTTGTCGGCATCGACGAAGCCGGGTTGGGAGCTCTCTTCGCCAGTGGCGATGACCAACAGCGCCATATCGTCCAGCGAGAATCCCAACGGGCTGTCGCAGGACAGGCACACCGAGTTCTCGAACGCCAAGTGCTGCCCGCACTTGGGGCAGATGAAATCACGCATGAACCACTTCTCCTTCGAACGGTGTCACGTCGACCGCAACGTCGATGACGCTGCTCTCGGAGTCGGTGTAGATGATGCCTCGCAGCGGCGGGACATCAGCGTAGTCGCGGCCCCAGGCCAAGACGACGTAACGCTCGTCGACCATCTGGTCGTTGGTCGGGTCAAGACCCAGCCATCGGTTCTGCGGAGTCCACACCGCGGCCCACGCGTGAGTGGCGTCGATGCCGACCATCCGTTCCTTGCCCGGCGGCGGGTCGGTGGCCAGATAGCCGGAAACATAGCTCGCCGCAAGGCCGTTGGCGCGCAGGCACGCGATCGCCAGCCGGGCGAAGTCCTGGCAGACCCCTTCCCTTACGGCCAATACGTCGTCGACTCCAGTGGAGACGGTCGTCGACCCGGACCGATAGGTGAAGTCGCGGTAGATACGCGATGTGAGGGCCCTCAGCACCTCGATCAACGGACGGCCCGGCGCAAAACTCGGCGCCGCGTAGTCCCGCACCTCGTCGGTGATCTCCGGTGGCGCTAAGTCGAGGGTGAACTCCGTCGCGAGCGCGCCCTCGGTGCCGACCGGACGGGCGATTTCCCATGGCGCAAGCGCGGATCCGGCGCCGTACAGTTCCGGCGGCGGTGGATCGACCTCGACGATGGACTCGCTGGTGACCGTGAGCCTGCGGTGTCGTTCGGTCACGTGGAAATAGGAGCTGACATTTCCGTAGGCGTCCCTGCTCGCGGAACTGTCCGTCGGTTCGGGGTCGATGTGCAGTTTGTGGGATAGACAGCGCTGGCGGTCGGTGTCGCGCGGGGTGAGGAAGCCGCGGCCGTAAGAGCTGGTCACGACGTCGGAATACCCGTAAATCGTGCTGTGAGACACGTGGTATCGGCGCTTGCTCATGTCTGGGCTCCCGTCACGGCATCTCCCTACGCTCGGCGGGTCCCCACAGCGGCTGCATGCCGCCGGGAAGCGACAGGTGTGTCGCGGTGATCACGCCGGCGAGCTCGCGCAGATCGTCGTGCAGTCCATCGACCAGATCGGCCAGCTCGCCGCGCCGGCCGTCGGCGGTGACGTCCTCGAGGTCGGCCGGCTCGATCCGGCGCAGTCGGGCGCCGATGCCGTCCACCATCCGTTCCGGCCGCGACGAGCCGAGCGTCTTGAGGCCGGCGCGCAGCCGCTCGAACTGATAGGCCAGCGACCGCGGGTTCTCGGCATCGAGCAGCACCAGGTCCGCGACCGCGGCGACGTTGAAGACGCCGAGATTGCGCCGGCGGTAAATGACAGAGGACTCGCAGGCCACCAATGCGGACTCGGTGACGGTCTGTTCGGCGCCCGGGCTGCGGACCGTGGTCAGCGTCGCGCCCAGCAGTGCCGTCAGGGCGAGGCCGCGCTCGATCCGCTTGCCGATGTCCATCACCGTCCAGCCGACGTCCTGCACCATCGACTCGGCCGCCAGCCCGGACACCGCGAGCATCCCGGCAAGCGTTTCGCGGTGTGCCGTCACCAGGTACGCCTCGCCCTCGGTGTGCGACTCGGGCAATCCCCGTCCTCGTTGAAGCACCGCGCGTTCGACCGCCGCCAACACCATCCAGGTGTCGTTGGACATCTGATCGCGAACCGCGCGCGCCGAAAGGCCGAGCCGCTCGACCGATTGGGCCAGCGAACCGGGTCGATGCCGGTCGGCGGTCAGCGACCACAGCGTCGTCGGTGCGGTCGCGATCATCTCGTGCGAGTCGCCGTCCGCGCCGGTGTCGGTGCCGGTGATCCGGCCGAGCGCGGCCAGCAGCACCGGCACACACTCGCTGCCGTCCATGTCCTGCCGGTAGCGGAACTCGTGGTAGCGCTCACGGGTGACGATCAGCAGCCTGGCCATGTTCTCAGCGCGCTCGGCGTAGCGACCCATCCAGAAGAGATCCGACAGCACACGTGGTGAACTCACGGCGCGGGTCGGGCTCGGGGTCACCGGAGCCGGAAGGCCGGCGACATGAGAGCGCGCAGGGAGTTCGACGGGCAGCGAAGTCGGGATGCGCTCGGCCGTGACGCGCGTCGGGGTGCGGACCCAGATATCCTTGGCCGCAATGGTTTTCATCGAATAGGCGGACGTGCCGGGAGCAACCAGGTATCCGAGTCCGCCGATCATCGGCGCGTAGCCGCCACGCTGGGCGACGGTGAACAGTCGCATGCCGACGCTGGCCGATGACAACCCGCCCGGCTGGAAGTCGGTTGGCGCCGAGGAGAACTGCGGCAGTTCCTGGCCGACCCACTGCCACGGGGTGGCCTCGATACGGACACCCAGTTCCTTGCGCTGCTTCGCCGTCAGCGCGGGCCCGACGATCGCCGGGCCCCCGGTCACCGGCCTGATCAACAACGATCCCAGCTTGCTCAGCAGGTGCGAACGCTCGACGTTGATGCCGCCCCAGTACATCGGGGCGGTCTCCAGCAGCGGCGTTTCGGCCAGCAGCGACTTGGCGAGCTCGGGCAGGAAGCGAAGCAGCCCAGGGCTTTCCAGGATCCCGCTGCCCAGGGTGTTGACCACCGTCACCGCTCCCCTGCGCAGCACCTCGACCAGCCCGACCACGCCCAGCCTCGAATCGGCCCTCAGGTCAAGAGGATCGGCGTAGTCCGCGTCGACTCGGCGCAGCACCACGTCGACCCGCTTGAGGGTGCCGAGCGACCGCATCCACAACTTGCCGTCGCGCACCACCAGGTCAGCGCTCTCGACCAGCGGGAAACCCAGCACGCTCGCCAGATACGCCTGGTCGAACGCGGTCTCGGAGAGGATGCCGGGGCTCAGCACGACCACCACGGGTTCCTCGGCGGATTCCGGCGCGGCATCGATCAGCGCGAGCCGCAGCGCCTGCGCCCACGGCGAGGCCGGGCGGGGCCCGATGCGTTCGTAGAGGTCGGGTACGGCGTGCGCAACGACGTGCCGATCGGCCAGTGCGTAGCCCGCGCCCGACGGCGCCTGCGCCCAGTCGGCATTGACTATGAAAGCCCCGGAACTCCCTCTGCTGATGTCGCACGCATGCATGAACAGTTGATGCCTGCCCGGCACCTCGATCCCGCGCGCGGCCCTGATGTAGCCGGGATGTGAGAACAGCAGCTGCGCGGGAAACACGCCGCCGGTCACCGAGCGGCGCGGGCCGTAGAGGTCGGCAAGGACGGCGTCGAGCAGTCGCGAACGCTGCACCAGCCCGGATTCCAGAGTGTCCCAGTCGGTCGCCGAGATCACCAGGGGCAGGGCGTCGAGATGCCACGCGCCCGGCACGGCGGCCCCGTCGCCGTTGGTGACGGAGTCACCGTTCGTGCCCTGCTGGATGTAGGTGATGCCGTCGTTGTCGACCAGGTTGCGAACGACGGAGCGCAGGTGTTCGAGCCCGTCCCTGCCGCGCTCACCGACACACTCCGCCAGCTCCCGCCACGATGGCCGGACATTGCCTGCCGCATCGACGAATTCGTCGTATCCGGTGGCCGCGCCACCACGCGGATCGAACAGTGCCTGCTGCGCGCGCGCCGTGCGGTAGCCGGCCAGCAGGTTGTCCATGTCGTGCGGATTCGCCGCCGCGGGAACTGCCATCAGTGCAGAACGGTACGCACCCGGCGCAGGTCCAGGATGCCCGGCGCGGCCACGTCGGTGGATTGGCGTGCCTGCTTCTCCCGGATGTCGGAGGTGTCGACGCGTCCCGGCGTGAACCCGGTCGCCTCGAACCGGCGGCCGCGCCGCGACTCGGCCTCCACGGCATTCACGGGCGGGGTGTCGTAGGAACGGCCGCCAGGGTGGGCGACGTGGTACGTGCAGCCGCCGCGCGAGGTGCCGGTGGCCAAGTCGACCAGCTCGAAGCGAAGCGGCCCGTCGACGGTGATGGTCGGGTGCAGTGCGCTGGGCGGCTGCCACGCCCGGTACCGCACACCGCCGACCTGGACGTCGGGATTGTCGGTGGCCAGTAGCGGCACCGGATAGCCGTTGGCCGTCACGACGTAGCGCTGCCGGTCGGCGCCGATGAGGCGCACCTGGATGCGTTCCACCGACGAATCGACGTAGCGGGCCATCCCCCCTGCGGTGGACTCCTCCCCGAGCACGTTCCACGGCTCGATGGCGCCGCGCAGTTCGATCTCGACGCCGTCGAACACCGCGGTGCCGATGCGCGGGAAGCGGAACTCGGTGAACGGGTCCAGCCAGCTGGTGTCGAAATTGATGTCGTGGGCGCGCAGGTCGGCGGCGACGTCGGCGATGTCGTGGATCAGAAAGTGCGGCAACAGGTATCGGCCGTGCAGGTTGGCCCCGTGGCGAATCAGCGGTGCGCGCAGCGGCTCGTCCCAGAACCACGCGACCAGCGAACGCACCAGCAGCGACTGCACCATCGCCATCTGGAAGTGTGGCGGCATCTCGAAGCCACGCAGTTCCAGCAGCCCGAGCCTGCCGCGTGCGCTGTCGGGGCTGTACAACTTGTCGATGCAGAACTCGGCGCGGTGGGTGTTGCCGGTGATATCGGTCAGCAGGTGCCGCAGCGCGCGATCGGTCAGCCACGGCTTGGCGGAGCCTGCGCCAGCGCACAATCGCGCGATCTCGGCGAACGCGATCTCCAGCTCGTAGAGCGCCTCGGCACGGCCCTCGTCGACCCTCGGCGCCTGCGAGGTGGTGCCGACGAAACGGCCGGCGAACAGATACGACAGCGACGGATGCCGCTGCCAGTAGGTCAGCATCGAGACCAGTAGGTCTGGCCTGCGCAGCAGGGGTGAGTCGGCGGGCGTGATCCCGCCCAGCGTGATGTGGTTGCCCCCACCGGTTCCGCTGTGTGTGCCGTCCACGTCGAACGACTCGGTGGACAATCGCGCCAGCCTCGCTTCGTCGTACAGCGTCCGCAACTGGTCCCGCTGCTCGGTGAAGGTCGCCGTCGGGGCGACGTTGACCTCGATCACCCCGGGGTCGGGCGTGATGGTCAAGGACGTGATCCGCGGATCCGACGGCGGGCCGTAGCCCTCGATCACCACCGGGCAGCCGACCTTGGCCGCCGCTGCCTCTACCCGCGCCACCAGGTCGACGAAGTGCTCCAGCTCGTCGCTGGGAGGCAGGAACACGCGCAGCAGCCCGTGCCTGATCTCTGCGACCAGAGCCGTGGTGGGTGCCGAATCGTCGTCTTCGACCATGGCGTCGGTTTCCGCATCGCGCTGCAGGCCTTCGCGGCGAGCCAGCGGATCACCCGGATGCGACGGGCGCGGCGGCCGCCAGCTGACGGAGTCGAGCGGCAGCCGCAATCCCGCGGGCGAGTCACCCTCGAGGAGCACGATGCGGCCGCGCCGGAGCCGCCAGTCGGCACTGGCCCAACCGGAGTCGTCCTCGCGGCGATGTAGAGGAAGCACATGGGCTGCGGGCTCGGTCACGGGCTCGTCGAGCCTCGCCATCAACGCGGCGCGGCGGTCGCCGGCGTCGGCCTCCAGGTCGTCGTCGGTCGAAACAGGTTCGCCTGCGGGGCGTCGCACTGCCGAGAGCAGCCGGCCCAGCGGATCCTCGTAGGCGGGCCGCACCTGCGAGAAGGGCAGGCCCAGGCCGTCGGCGACGGCGCCGAGCAACTGCGCGCCGGCGTCGGGCGCCAGAGAAGGAAGCGCCGCTGTGCTGGATGTCGCCGCCTCCGCGGCTCCGGAAGGCCACGGGTCGGCGAGCAGTTCGTCGTCGGTCCACAGCGGCTCGCCGTCGGTGCGCCAGTGCAGCCCGATCTGCCAGCGCGGCAATGGTTCTCCCGGATACCACTTGCCCTGGCTGTGCTGCACGAGGCCGCCTGGCGCCCACACCCGCTTCAACCGCGCGGCAAGAGCCGACGCGCGCTGTCGCTTGTGCGGACCGTCCGCGTCCGTCGTCCACTCGGGGTCGACCTGATTGTCGATCGAGACGAACGTCGGCTCGCCGCCAACGGTGAGCCTGACGTCGGCTGCGGCCAGCCGCTCGTCGACGCGGGCGCCGAGCGCGTTGATCGCCCCCCACGCGGCCTCGGTGTAGGGCAACGTCACCCGCGGGTCCTCGTGCACGCGGGTGACGACGTTGGAGAACTCGAGCGTCGTCTGGCAGGGCTCGGTGGCCCCGGTGATCGGGGCGGCCGAATCCGGATGTGGCGTCGCCGACAGCGGAATGTGCCCCTCGCCGGCGAACAGACCGGACGTCGGGTCGAGACCGATCCAGCCCGCGCCGGGGATGTACACCTCGGACCAGGCGTGCAGATCGGTGAAGTCGGCCGCAGGGCCGGACGGTCCGTCGAGGGCTTCCACGTCGGACGTCAGCTGCACCAGGTAACCGGACACGAAGCGGGCGGCGAGGCCGAGTTGGCGCAGGATCGACACCAGCAGCCACGCCGAGTCACGACATGAGCCGATTCCGGTGCGAAGCGTGTGATCCGGCGTCTGCACTCCCGGCTCCATCCGGACGCTGTAGCCGACGTCGTCGTTCACCGCGCGGTTGAGTGCGACAAGGAAATCGATGGTGCGGATATCGGGCGCGACGGCGAAGTTGCGCACCCACTCCGTCGTGAGGTCGCCTGGCCCCGAGCCCTCGTCGCCCTCGTCGACCGGCCGCAGATACGGCTTGAGGTCCTCGGCGAGCGCCTTGGGGTATTCGAATCCGATCCGCTCGGCCCAGTCCTCGATGAAGAAGTCGAACGGGTTGACCACCTTGAGGTCGGCGATCAGTCCGACCGTGATCGTCAGGCTGCGCGCCCGGTTCGGGAAGACAAGGCGGGCAAGGAAATTGCCGAATGCATCCTGCTGCCAGTTGACGAAGTGGTCAGCGGGGTCGACCTGAAGCGAGTAGGCCTCGATCGGGGTGCGTGAATGTGGCGCCGGGCGCAGGCGAACCACATGTGGATACAACTCCACAAGCCGGTCGAATGTGTAGCTGGTGCGATGCTCCAGCGCCACCTTGATGCCCATCCGCTGATCCCATCACAACGCGAGGCACCGCGCATCGCGCGCTCAGGAGATCAGGTGCCAGCTCCGGCGGTCGGTCATGCCCCGCACCCACAGCACCACGACGGCGGCCAACACGATTCCGGTGAGGTTGACCGCGAGTTGGGCGGCCGACTGGGCCGCGATGTCCCAGTCCCCCACTGTCGCCGCGACCATGGCGAAGCCGGCTGCGGGCACCGTCGTCACCGAGATGAAAACGCCGACAAGGGCGGCCGATTTGGCCGACACCAACGAGAGCATGCCCGCAGCACCCGCGAACAACGCTACGACGAACGACATTGGGCCGACCTGAAAGATGAAGTCCACATTTTCCAGGTTGCGGGTGCTTGTCAACTCGATCCAGCCGACGGCTTCGCCTGCCAGCACACCGAGTGCAGTGACCAGCATCGCCACCGGGAAGCCGATCAGCAGCGCCAGCACGGCACGGCGCGCCAGATAAGTCTTGCGGCGCACCAACGCCACCGCAAGCGCCGCCAAGGGCCCGAATTCCGGCCCGACAACCATCGCGCCGACCACGGTCACGGGCGAATCGGTGACCACGCCGACGGCCGCGATCAGACACGCCAGGCACAGGAACAACAGAAAGGTGACGTTGAGCGTGGACTCCTCGCGGGTTCGGCCGGCCAGTTCGTCCCAGACCACCGCATCGGCCGGGTCGCCGGCGGCCTCCTTCTCGGCGCGGTAGGCCCGCGTCGACAGCACGGTGTCGACGACGTCCAACGTGATCGCGCCGCGCTCCTTCACATCCAACGCCTTCAGCGAATCGATGATCTCGTTGGCGGCCTCGCGGGCGATGTCGGCGGTTATCTCGTCGCCCGGCGGGTCAATGGCAGCGCCGCGATGTACCACCAGGTGCGCGACACCTGGATGGTCAGCGAGAGCTTCGATCACCGGATCGCGTGATTCGGCCGGTGTAATGACTCGTAGGTGCAGCATTTTCGGCACAGTAGTGGGAAGACACCAGCATTTTGGCGCGACTCCCCCTTAGCCGACAGCCGCTGCTCTACTGTCTTTGTGTTGCCGAGTTAGTCATGGAGGGATTCACACTCATGAAGCGCCGGTCCTTTGTCACCACCGCACTCCTCGTTGCAGCCGGCGTGGCGGGCTGCTCGAGCCCCCCACAGGCACTGGGCACCCGTGAGGCGAAGGTCATCATCAACGGCGAAGCCACCAACGCGCTGCAACCCGTCTCCTGCTTTCAGACGGGCCGGAGTTGGACGATCGAGACACTCGACAAGGATCCGGGGTTCACCGCGACGGTCCAACTGGGTGACACCGTGACCCCCCAGGCGGTCGAAATCCGCAACCTTGGCAACTTCACCGGCACCTTCTGGGGTGACAACCTCGGCAAGGCCCAGGCAAAGGTGAGCCAGGGCAAGTTCAACGTCAGCGGCGAGGCTCACGGAGCGTTCGCCGACAAACCGAACAAGGCCACGACGGCGACGTTCGATATCACCACCACCTGCTGACCGATGGCCTGCTAAAGATTTCGGCCAAGGAATTCCTGACGAACGGCACTCCCCCCAGGCCGCGTCGGAGGATCATCTGAGGCATCGCTGACGGTCGCGTCGATTGGCGACGAGGCGACGCCAAGGAGAAATCATGCCTGCCACAGATCCCACCTTCTACCGCACTCCGGGGGCCGCCGTTGCAGCCGCGCCCGAGGAACTCGCCTACGTTGCCGCCTTCGATCCGGCCCGCCGGATCAAGGACGCCATCGCGGTGGTCGACTGCGACCCAGACTCGTCCGGCTACGGCAGCGTCGTCGGGTGGAGCGAACTGCCGACAGCGGGAAACGAACTCCACCATTTCGGCTGGAACGCATGCTCGAGCGCGTTGTGCCACGAAGGCCATGACCAACACAACGGTCTCGAGCGGCGCTATCTGCTGGTGCCGGGAATCAGGTCGTCAACCACCTATGTCCTCGATACCAAGCCCGATCCCCGTAACCCGGTGCTGAAGCACATCATTGAGGCCGACGAGCTGGCTGCCAAGGCGGGATATTCGCGACCCCACACCGTGCATTGCGGGCCCGGCGGCATTTTCATGTCGGCTCTGGGCGGTGCGAACGGCGACGAAGGGCCCGGTGGTGTTGCGCTCCTCGACCACGACACGTTCCAGGTAGTCGAACCGTGGGAAAAAGATCGGGGAGCTCAGTTCTTCGCCTACGACTTCTGGTGGCATCTCCAGCAGGACACGGTGGTGACCTCCGAATGGGCGTCTCCGTCGATGATCGAGAATGGACTGAATCCCGAGGACCTGCTGGGCCGCAAGTTCGGTCACCACCTGAACTTCTGGAGCATGTCGGAGCGCAAGCTCAGCCAGCGCATCGACCTCGGCGACGAGCATCAAATGGTGCTGGAGTTGCGCCCGGCCCATGACCCTTCCAAGTCCTACGGGTTCGCGAGCGTCGTGATCAGCGTCGCGGATCTGTCGGCATCGATCTGGTTGTGGTACAGGGACGGCGATCAATGGGCGGTTCAGAAAGTGATCACCATCCCGGCCGAGCCGGCCGACTCGGCCGACCTTCCACCCATCCTGCAGGGTTTCGGTGCGGTCGCGCCGCTGATCACCGACATCGACTTGTCTGTCGATGATCGATGGCTTTACGTATCATGCTGGGGCACAGGCGAACTCAAACAGTTTGACGTCAGCGACCCGTTCCACCCGCGGGAGACGGCGTCGGTGCAGCTCGGCGGGATCGCGCGGCGCGAACCTCACCCGGCCTTCCCGGACGAACCACTCGGCGGTGGCCCGCAGATGGTGGAGATCAGCCGCGACGGCCGGCGCGTCTACGTCACCAATTCGCTCTACGCGTCATGGGACGAGGTTTTCTACCCCGACGGTGTCGGCTCCTGGATGGCGAAGCTCGACGCCGACGTCGCGAGCGGTGGGCTGGTCACCGACGCCGCGTTCTTCCCGCACGGGGACGACTTCCGCGGACTTCGCGTTCACCAGACTCGTTTGCAGGGCGGTGACGCGTCCAGCGACTCCTACTGCTTCACCACCTGAGCGTCAACGCCGGCCGACGCGCACCACCAGTTCGTCGGCGGGCACATGATGTCCCTTCGCGCACCGGATCTCGACGCCCGCCTCCGCGCCGCAGTCGGCGTGGGCCAGCCGCAACGGCGAGCGGTTGGGCAGGTGTCTGCGACCCCACTCGAACATCGCCCACACGGCGGGCATGAAGTCGACACCGCAGTCCGTCAGCACGTACTCCTCCCGGGCGCGCTGACCCGGCTCGCGATAAGGCCGTCGCGTCAACAGCCCGGCGTCGACCAACTCGCCCAACCGTGCCGAGGCCGCCGCCCTTGTGATGCCGACCCGCGTGCAGAAGTCGTCGAACCGGGTGGTGCCGTAGTACGCCTCCCGAAGAATCAGCATCGCCGACTTGGTGCCGAGCAGCGCCATCGTCTTCTCGATGGGGCACTCGCCCACCGCTGACCATGCGTCTCGATCAGCCAGCCTGCCTTGCAGAACTGTCATGGAATTCACTCCCCTTCTGAGTTGTTCTAAGTATACCCAGGTGATATAGCTGGGTATAGGAAGATTTACTCAGCGCGGAGCCACAGGAGGCACGGATGACCGGATATGCGGGCCGGGACGCGGTCATTGTCGGGGCGGTACGCACCCCCATCGGAAAGGGCAAGGCCGGCGGCGCACTGCACGATGTGTTGCCGGTTGACCTTCTCGCCCACAGTTTGACGGAACTCGTCGCGCGCACCGGTGTCAACCCCGCCGAGATCGACGACGTGATTGCGGGCGCCGTCACGCAGGTCGGTGACCAGGCCGCCAACATCGCCCGGAACGCGTTGTTGGGCGCCGGTTTCCCTGAGTCGGTTCCGGGCACGACGGTCGACCGCCAGTGCGGCAGCAGCCAGCAGGCGATCAGCTTCGCCGCACAGGGCGTGATCTCCGGCGCGTATGACATCGTGATCGCCGCGGGCGTCGAGTCGATGGGCCGGGTGCCGATGGGCGCGAGCGTGCTGCCGGGTAGCGACCCGTTCGGCGCGATGGCGCAGCGCTACCCCGGCGGCCTTGTGCCGCAGGGCATCAGCGCGGAACTGATCGCCGCCAAGTGGGGCCTCTCCCGGCAACAGCTCGACGAGTTCTCGGCCGGCAGCCACGAAAAGGCCGCCGCGGCAACCAAAGAGGGTCGCTTCGACACCGAGCTGGCGCCGATCGCAGGGCTCGCGACCGACGAGATCATCCGTCCCGGCACCACGGTCGAGACGCTGGCGAACCTCAAGCCCGCCTTCTACAACCCCGCCTACGAGGCACGCTTTCCGCAGATCCAGTGGGAGATCACCGCGGGCAACTCGTCACCTCTGTCGGATGGCAGCGCCGCGGTGCTCATCACGACCTCCGAGGTGGCCAAGCGACTCGGCCCGCGTCCGCTGGCCCGCATCCACACGGCCACCGTCGTGGGATCAGATCCGCTGTACATGCTGACCGGTGTCATCCCCGCCACCCAGAAGGTGCTGCAGCGCGCTGGGCTCACGCTCGCCGACATCGACCTGTTCGAGGTCAACGAGGCGTTCGCGCCGGTCGTGCTGAGTTGGGCTGAGGAATTAGAAGGGGCGCCGGCTTCGGATTTGCTCGCGAAGACGAACGTCAACGGCGGCGCGATCGCGATCGGGCATCCGCTCGGCGCCAGCGGGGTGCGGATCATGACGACGATGGTCAACGCGTTGGAGCAGCGCGGCGGTCGCTATGCGCTGCAGACGATGTGCGAAGCCGGCGGCATGGCCAACGCCACCATCATCGAGCGGGTTTAACAAAGCCCGCTCGATATTGCACTCAGGGTCGTGGTCCGGTGCCTTCTACGACCCTGAGTGCAATTTTCAGGCGCGGGTCAGCTCGAACAGCGGGATGATGCGGCTGGTCTTCGACTGATACTCGCCGAAGCCAGCGGCGGCGACGACCTTGTCGAAGAGCTCAGCGCGCTCGGCCCGCGGTAACTCACGGCTGGTGACGTCGTAGGCGTCGGTGCCGACAGGATTACACGTTGCCTCGGTTGACACAGCGCGCGGACCGCCGGGAGCATTCCCTTCCCAGCCAGCGGAATGGAGTATTGCGATACTCCAGCCCAACGCAGCGGGATGGCGTCATGATCGAACGATGCTAGGTAACGCCAGGTCAGGTGGGAATGAAACGGATGTGGACGTCGTCGTTGCCGGTGCGGGGTTTGCGGGCCTCTACCTTGCTTACCGACTGAGCCGAGCCGGCTACAGCTTGCGCATCTTCGAAGCGGCCGACGACCTCGGGGGCACGTGGTACTGGAACCGGTATCCAGGTGCCCGCGTCGACGTCCCCAGCGTCGACTACATGTACAGCTTCGATCCCGACTGGCAACGCGACTGGCAATGGTCCGAGAAGTACGCCACCCAACCGGAGATTCTGCGTTATCTGAACCACGTTGCCGACAAACATGACCTCAGACGCCACATCACCTTCTCGACCCGAGTCCAACGAGCATGCTGGGACGAGGATGCGTCGCTGTGGCGGGTGCGCACCGACGCCGGCGACGACCTAACCTCCCGCTTCGTCGTGATGGCCACCGGCTGCCTGTCGATACCCAAGCAGGCCGAGATCGAGGGCCTCGAGCGGTTCACCGGCGAGGTTTACTTCACCAGCCGCTGGCCGCACGAGCCTGTCGATTTCGCCGGTAAGCGAGTGGCGGTGATCGGCACGGGTTCCTCTGGGGTGCAATCGATTCCGGCCATCGCGGAAGAAGCGCGGCAGGTCGTGGTGTTCCAACGCACACCCAACTTCTCGATCCCGGCGCGCAACGGCCCGCTCTCGCCGGAGAAGCTCGCCCAGTTCGCGAACGAGGCGGAATATCGCACGGCGGCAAAGGTGTCGTTCGGCGGCATTCCGATGGAGCGAACCATCATCCCGACATTCAGCGTCTCCGAGACTGAACGCCAAGAACGCTATGAACGCGTATGGGAGGGCGGCCTACTGTTCGAGGCGTTCAACGTCTACGCCGACGTGCTGAGCAATCCCGCAGCCAACCACGAGTTCGCCGAGTTCTTCCGCAACAAGATCCGCTCTATCGTCGACGATCCGCAGACGGCGGCTGATCTGTGCCCGACCGATCATCCGATCGCAACGAAAAGGCCGTGCCTGGACACGAATTACTACGCCACCTACAACCTGCCGCATGTGCGCCTTGTCAACGTCCGAGATCATCCGATCCGACAGATCACCGAAACCGGCATCGACACCGCCGACGAGTCGATCACCTTTGACGCGATCGTGTTCGCCACCGGGTTCGACGCCGTGACAGGTGCCATCACGGCCGTCGACATCCGGGGTCGTAATGACCTGGCGCTGAAGGACAAATGGGCGAATGGACCGCAGGCGTATCTGGGGCTGACCACTGTCGGCTTCCCCAACCTGTTTCTGATCACCGGTCCTGGCAGCCCGTCGGTGCTGTCGAACATGACTGTGTCGATCGAGCAGCACGTCGACTGGGTGCTCGACTGCCTCGATCACCTGAACGCATGCGGTCTGGACACCATCGAGCCGACCGAAACGGCCGAAAAAGGATGGACGCAACACGTCAACGACTGCGCCGACATCACCCTCTACCCAGCCGCCGATTCTTGGTATATGGGGGCCAATGTGCCGGGAAAGGCACGGGCCTTTCTTCCGTACTGCGCAGGCGTCGACTTCTACCGCGCTGGTTGCGACGACGTCGTCGCACGTGGATATCTGGGCTTCAGCCTGTCGGGTCCCAACGGGTCGCAGTGCAACGACGGTGTGGTCCGTCGATTGCAACCCGACGCCGAGATGGTGCTGATGGAGATGGCAGCAATGAACCTGCCACTGATGGAATCGATGTCGGTGCCCGAAGCCCGCGCGTTCTACACGGAGTTGTCGGCGACTCGACCGCCCGGCCCGGACGTCGGCGAGATCGTCGACGGTGTCCTGCCTGGCGCTGAGGGACCGCTGGCGTATCGGCTCTACCGGCCGCCGACGCCTGGCCCGCACCCGATCGTCGTGTACTTCCACGGCGGGGGTTGGGTTGTCGGCGACGTTATTTCGGATGATCCGCTGTGCCGTGATCTGTGCGTGCGAAGCGATGCCGTCGTTATCTCGGCGGACTACCGTCACGCGCCCGAGCACCGATTCCCCGCGGCGGTTGACGATGCGATGGCCGCGCTGCGTTGGATCGCCGACAACGCCGAGGTGCTCGGAGGCCAACCGGGCCAACTCGCGGTGTGTGGCTGGAGCGCAGGCGGTGGGCTCGCAGCGGTGGTCTGCCAGCTCGCGCGAGACATGGGCGGACCACACATCGTCGGGCAGGCGTTGTTGACGCCCTCAACCGACGGCGACATGGCGCGCGCTTCGTTCGCCGAGTGCGCCGACGGTTACTTCCTGACGACGCCGCTGGTTCGCTGGTTCTTCGACCACTACATCGACCCGGCCGACCGAAGCGATCCCCGCTTCGCGCCCGTGCGTGCAGCCGACCTCTCCGGGCTGCCGCCGGCGATCGTGCTGACGGCCGAGTTCGACCCGCTTCGCGACGACGGTGACGCTTACGCCGCCGCCCTGCAGGCGGCGGGTGTCCCAACCGAGCACATTCGTGCCCGCGGCCACACCCATACGTCGATGACCATGGTCGACGTGGTCGTCTCCGGTGCACCTATCCGCGCGCAAATCGCCAACGCGCTCCGCCAATTTTTCGTCGCGACGCGCGCGCCCGAACCGGCCTAGCTAGGCCTTCTTCTCAGGCTTGGCGTCTATTCCGGATTCCTTGCGCTGCTGCGGCGTAATCGGTGCAGGCGCGCCCGTCAGCGGGTCCACGCCGCCGCCGGACTTGGGGAACGCGATCACTTCGCGGATGGAGTCCATGCCCGCCAGCAGCGCGGTGATGCGGTCCCAGCCGAACGCGATGCCGCCGTGCGGCGGCGCGCCGAACATGAACGCCTCGAGCAGGAAACCGAACTTCTCCTCGGCCTGCGCCTTGTCCAAACCCATCACGGCGAACACCCGCTCCTGGATATCGCGGCGATGGATGCGGATCGAGCCGCCGCCGATCTCGTTTCCGTTGCACACGACGTCGTAGGCGTCGGCCAACACGCCGCCGGGATCGCTGTCGATTCTGTCCTCGAACTCCGGCTTGGGCGCGGTGAACGCGTGATGGACGGCGGTCCACGCGCCCGACCCGACGGCCACATCGCCTGCGGCAGTGGCCTCGTCGGCCGGCTCGAACAGCGGCGGGTCGACCACCCAGGTGAACGCCCAGGCATTCGGATCGATCAGGTCCAGCCGCTTGGCGATCTCGATGCGGACAGCACCGAGCAGCGCTCGCGACGGCTTCGTCTGGCCCGCCGAGAAGAAAACGCAGTCACCCGGTGATGCGCCGACATGCGCTGCCAGGCTGTCGCGTTCAGCGTCCGACAGGTTCTTGGCGACCGGCCCGCCGAGTGTTCCGTCGTCGCCGACCAAAATGTAGGCGAGTCCCCGGTGGCCGCGCTGCTTCGCGAAGTCCTGCCAGGCGTCGAGCGTGCGGCGCGGCTGCGAAGCTCCGCCCGGCATCACCACAGCGCCGACGTAGGGAGCCTGAAACACCCGGAACGGGGTGTCTTTGAAGAAGTCCGTGCACTCGACGAGCTCGAGGCCGAATCGCAGGTCGGGCTTGTCGGAACCGAAGCGGCGCATCGCGTCGGCGTAGGTCATCCGCGGCAGCGGGGTGGGCAGGCCGTAGCCGATCAGCGCCCATAGCGCCTTCAGAATCTCTTCGGACACCGCGATGACGTCCTCGGAGTCGACGAAGCTCATCTCCATGTCGAGCTGGGTGAACTCCGGCTGCCGGTCGGCGCGGAAGTCTTCGTCGCGGTAGCACCGCGCGATCTGGTAATAGCGCTCCATCCCCGCCACCATCAGCAACTGCTTGAAGAGCTGCGGGCTCTGCGGCAGCGCGTAGAACTCCCCGGGCTGCAAACGCGCGGGCACCAGGAAGTCGCGTGCCCCCTCCGGAGTCGACTTGGTCAGCGTCGGCGTTTCGATCTCGACGAAGTCGTGCTCGGCCAACACTGCGCGCGCGGCCGCATTCACGTTGGAGCGCAACCGGATCGCGCTGCCCGGGTCCTCGCGCCGCAGGTCGAGGTATCGGTACTTCAGACGTGCCTCTTCACCCGCGGTCTCGTCGAGCTGGAATGGCAGCGGCGCGCTCTCCCCCAGCACCGTCAGCGACGTCGCGTTCACCTCGATCTCGCCGGTGGCGATCTCCGGGTTCGCGTTGCCCTCCGGCCGGATCTCGACGACGCCGTCGACAGCGACGCAGAACTCGGCCCGCAACCGGTGCGCGGCCTCTAACACGGCGGCCTCGCGAAACACCACCTGTGACACCCCGGAGGCGTCGCGCAGGTCGATGAAGATCACGCCGCCGTGGTCGCGGCGGCGCGCGACCCAACCGGCCAACGTCACCTTCTGACCGGCATCGGTGGTCCGTAGCGAACCGGCGGCGTGGCTGCGCAGCACGAAAAATCTCCCTGGGAATGGCCTGACGAGACGACTGCCACAGTGTAGAGGCAGCGAATCCGCCGGTAGCTTGACCTTGTGGATGAGCGCTTGCGCGAAGACCATGTGTCCGCTACGTCTATCGCGGTCGTCGGTCCCGGTGCGATCGGCTCGACGATGGCCGCACTGCTGTATGCGGCGGGTCATCGCGTGCTGCTGTGCGGGCACACACCGCGCGATCAGGTCGAGGTCAGGCCCGACGGCAAGAACCCGATCGTCGTGCCGGGACCCGTGCTGACTGATGCCGCGGATGTCGACGGGCCTGTCGATGTGGTGCTGCTGGCGGTCAAGGACACACAGAACCGAAGCGCATCGGGTTGGTTGTCCCGGCTCTGTGACGAGCGCACGGTGGTGTGCGCGCTGCAGAACGGCGTCGAGCAGGTCGAACGGGTGGGCCCGCTGTGCCCGTCCTCGGAGGTGGTGCCCGCGGTGGTGTGGTTCTCGGCGGAGCCGCATCCCGACGGCTGGGTTCGGCTGCGCACCGGCGTCCGGCTGGTGTTGCCGGAGTCGGCCGGCGCGCACAAGCTCGAGGATCTGTTGCACGGCGCCGACGTAACCGTAGAGCTTGATCCGGACTTCGTCACCGCGGCGTGGCGCAAGCTGTTGGTCAACGCGCTGGCCGATCTGATGGTGCTGACGGGACGCCGCTCGGGCATGTTCCGTCGCGACGACGTCGCCGCGCTGTCGCGTCGATATCTCACCGAATGCCTGGCCGTCGCCCGCGCTGAGGGCGCCGACCTCGGCGATGACGTCATCGACGAGATCGTCGGCCTGTTCGCCAAGGCACCCGAGGACATGACCACGTCGATGCTCACCGACCGAGAGGCAAACCGGCGGCTGGAATGGGACATCCGCAACGGGGTGATCTCGCGCAAGGGCGCCCGGCACGGCCTGGCCACCCCGATCAGCGACGGCCTGGTGGCGTTATTGGCCGCGGCCAGCGACGGACCGGGCTAGACACCATCACCGGAGCAGGTGTGGGAGGTGCTCGACGACGCTGAATCGTGGCCGCACTGGCCGCGAGATCGTCGTGACGAAGAGTACCTCGCCTGGGAGCCCTACGCGCACATGGCTTTTCGCTTCAACCTGCGCGACTACTCGACGAAGCGCTACCTGGCGGCGACCTAGTAGAGACCCGCCCAGGCCTCGCGGCGCGCGCTGTCGGGGTCGGACACCACCTTGTCGCGGGACGACAGGATGATCCGGGTCAGCCGCCGCTCGGTGTCATACATCGGCCAGTCCTGCCCGCTGGACCATTCGATCTCGCCCGTCTCCCAGCCTTGGGCGGAGAAGTCCAGCCACGCCCGTTGCATGCGCTTGCCGACCGACGGCGCGAGCCGCCGCCCCAGCGGGTGCATCTTGCGGCCGAGGAACGAGCTGTAGCTGTGCTGGATGTGGACGATCTCGCTGCCGTGGGTGGCACCGAGGCCGAGCAGCCGCAGGCTGAACCCGAAGTGGTCGAAGCGGTACATGTGCGTCGGCGCAAGTGCGCTGTAGGCGTCGGCGAACGCCCATGTCGGGGCGCCGAACATCACGTCGGAACCGAACGCGATCAGTTCCCGCCGCCGCGGGTAGCCCGGGTAGGCGCCCAGCAGCCGCGCACGCGCGTCGGGTGCGACCCGGTCGATGTAGGCGTCGATGGATGCCGGCGTGGTCGGCAGCATCGGCGGCTTGGTCCAGGCGAACATCGACGCCTCGTGGCTGTTGGTGCCGATGATCAGCGGAATTCTGGCCACCGCGCCCGCGCGTGCGGCCTCGACGGGATGCTGCGGCAGCAGGTCAACGCCGTAGGTGAGCCCGTAGGCCAAGGTCGGCGTGGTGGCGGCGCTCTTCATCTGCAGCCATCCCGCCGCGCGGCGCAGTTGCCGTTGCGGTAGGGCCTTGACCTCGCCGGCGCTGACTCCGAGCCGGTGCAGGAAGTCGTGCGCGCGTTTCGCACGGGTCTCGCGGTCGGCGATCAACGGCAGCGCGGCACTCTGCGCGATCGCGCGGCGGAAGAGCCCGTCGGCGGCGGGACTGGCCAGCAGCGCGAGCACCGAGGAGCCGCCTGCGGATTCGCCGAACACCGTCACCCGGTCGGGGTCGCCGCCGAACGACGCGATGTTCTCCCTGATCCAGCGCAGGGCGGCCATCTGGTCGCGCAGCGCAAGGTTGTCGTCGAACCCTTCGCCGAGGTCGCTGAGCTCGAACCCACCGAAAACGCCTATCCGGTAGGTGATGTTGACGACAACCACGTTCCCGTTGGCCGCCAGTCGCGACCCGTTGTACAGCTGGAACTGGCCCGCGCCGAACACGAAGGCGCCGCCGGGAATCCACACCATCACCGGCAGGGACGCACCGCTGTCTGGCGACCACACCGTCAGCGTCAGGCACGCCTCATCGCGAACCTTCGGATCGTCACGGCCGCCGCCGACGAACGACTTGCTCTGCGGTGGCAGCGGACCGTGCTCGACGGCATCACGTACGCCTGGCCATGGCTGCACCGGGGCAGGTGCCAGGAAACGCCGTTCGCCGACCGGTTGCTCGGCGTACGGGACACCGCGCCAGACGCCGACGCCCCCTTCTGTCGTGCCGCGCAGATCGCCCGAAACCGTATGTACGACGGTGGAATGTCCGGCAACGACTGCCACACCCGAATCGTAGTGTGCGAAGCTGACAGGTATGACCTTCAGCGAGGGTATGCAGATCGACACCAGCACCACGTCGAGCAGCGGAGGTGGGCGCGGACCGGGCCGCGGAATGGCGATCGGCGGCGGTCTCACTGGCCTTGTGATCGTCGTTGTCGCGCTGCTGCTCGGTGTGAATCCGGGCTCGGTGCTGCCCCAGGATCAGGGGCCGTACGTCGACTCGGGGGTCGAGGCCCCCGGATTCGATCTGAGCCAGTGCCGCACCGGCGAGGACGCCAACAACATCGTGCAGTGCCGCGTGGTGGCGACGGGCAACTCCGTCGACGCGGTGTGGGAGCAGTTGACGCGCGGCTACACCCGGCCACGGGTACAGCTGTTCAGTGGCCAGACCAACACCGGCTGCGGCCCGGCCACAAGCGATGTCGGGCCGTTCTACTGCCCGGTCGACCAGACCGCATACTTCGACACCGACTTCTTCGAGGTGCTGCGGACCCAGTTCGGTTCCAGCGGAGGCCCGTTCGCGCAGGAGTACGTCGTCGCCCACGAGTTCGGCCATCATGTGCAGGACCTGCAGGGCACGCTGGGCCGCGCTCAGCAGGGCGCGCAGGGCGCCATGGGTAACGGGGTCCGCACCGAGCTGCAGGCCGACTGCTATGCGGGCGTCTGGGCGCACTATGCGTCGATCACCAAGCAGGAGGGCACCGACGTGCCGTTCCTGGAGCCGTTGAGCGACAAGGACATTGCCGACGCCCTGTCCGCCGCGTCCTCCGTCGGCGACGACCGGATCCAAGCGGCCGCGACGGGCCGGGTCAACCCAGAGTCGTGGACACACGGATCCTCCGAGCAGCGGCAACACTGGTTCACGATCGGATACCAGACCGGCGACCCGAACAAGTGCGACACCTTCGCAACGCGCGACCTTGGGTAGGCGCGCGACAGCAGTCGATGCTGTAGCCGAATGCTATCTCGCCACGTTCGCCGAGCTGGATCCCTGCGCGGCAACGGAAATGGGCATCGTCGGTCAGGACCGCAACTATGACACCGACATCACCGACTACTCCCCCGACGGTATAGCGGCGCGTGCCGATGCCGCACGCACTGCGCTGCGCGAGCTGGACGGCGTCACAGCTGAGGACGACGTCGACGTCGTGACACTGGCCGCGATGCGGGAACGACTCGGCGTCCAGCTCGAGCTGCACGACGCGGGACTCGACGTCGGCGAGCTCAACGTGATCGCATCGCCGCTGCAGTCCATGCGCGATGTGTTCGACCTGATGTCAACCGAGACCGATGACGACTGGAGGACCGTCAGCGAGCGGCTGTCGCGGGTGCCCGACCGCGTTGCGGGATACGCGTCCGCCCTGCGAGCGGCGGTCAACACAGGACGCCCGCCCGCGGTGCGACAGGTGGCGCGAGGGATCGAGCAGGCCGGCAGGATCCAGCAGCTGTTTGTCGACATGGTGGCCGACGGGGCATCGGACAACGACGCCTTGCATGCCGATCTGCAGGCGCGCGCCTCGGCGGCGGCCGATGCATACAGCGGGCTCGCCGCGGTACTGCGCGAGGACGTCGGCCCGCAGGCCCGAGGCGAAGATGCGTTCGGCCGCGACGCCTACCGGCTGTTCTCGAGGCTCTATCTGGGTGCGGAAGTGGATCTCGACGAGACCTACGAATGGGGCCTGGATCTTCTGCAATCCATTGTGGCCGAACAGGAGTCGATCGCCCACCGACTCTACCCCGAATCATCGGTGACCGAGGCGCTTGCCCGGCTCGACGAGGAACCGCGCTATATCGTGCTGGGCACCGATGCGCTGCAGGCATGGATGCAGGATCTCTCCGACCGAGTCGTCGCCGCCCTTGCCGACACGCATTTCGAGATCGCCGAGCCGTTGCGCAACCTGGAATGCCGGATCGCGCCGACCCAGACCGGCGGCATCTATTACACCGGCCCGTCGGAGGACCTCACCCGACCGGGACGGATGTGGTGGTCGGTGCCCCCCGGCGTCGATACCTTCCAGACCTGGCAGGAGACCACCACGGTCTTCCACGAGGGCGTTCCCGGCCATCATCTGCAGATCGGCCGGGCCGTCGTGCTCGCCGACCAACTCAATCGGTGGCGCCGGCTCGGCTGCTGGGTGTCGGGACACGGGGAAGGCTGGGCGTTGTACGCCGAACGGCTGATGGCCGAACTCGGCTGGCTCGACGATGCCGGCAACCGGATGGGAATGCTTGATGCCCAACGGTTCCGGGCCGCGCGCGTGGTTATCGACATCGGCGTGCACTGCGGCATGACCGCTCCCGACGGCGGGACCTGGGACGCCGACAAGGCGTGGTTGTTCCTGCAGGCGCACAGCGCGATGAAGGACGCTAACCTGCGGTTCGAGCTGGACCGCTACCTCGGCTGGCCCGGCCAGGCCCCGTCATACGCCATCGGACAGCGGATCTGGCAGCAATTGCGCGATGAGATAGTCGGAAGCGGAGTGTCGCTGAAGGAGTTTCACCGTCGAGCTCTGGATCTGGGCGGCCTGCCACTGGACGTGCTCAGGTCGGCGTTGTCGGCTGACTGAGCTGCGCGCGGGCCAGATCGATCTGCTCGAAGGCGTAATTCGCCATCTCAGCGTTGGTCATCGAACTGCCTGTCTGTGCTAGTGATTCGTAGCGGTCGTGGCCGAGCACGTCGCGCAGATGGGCGATCGCTCTGGTGACCTCTGGGAAGGCCATGCGAGTCAGTTCGTTAGCGGCGAACTCGGCGATCGTTGCCGCAGGCTCATAGCGGGCAAGCCGGTCCAACAGGGCGGCGAGGATGGCCAGCGGACTGCGCGATGTCGCAAGGTTACCTGTGTCGAGGTAGTTGCGGATCGCCAGCGCGAGATGGTCGAAAGCCGCTTGCGGAGCGTCTTGTTGTACGTCGAGCTGGGACATCGAGACTGCGATGTGTGATTCCACGAACCGGTTGCCGCTTTCCTGGGCTATTTCCAATGCCTGCCTATGTGCCGTGAGTGCGGCGGGTGGATCGGCGTAGCGGAAGGCGAACCCGTAGGCGAGAAGCGCGTTTGCGAGCGCGTGTGGGTTTTGGGTGGCTTCGGCAGCAGCGATGAGACCGTCCGTGGCGGCCATCGCCTCGTCGTACGCGCGAGCGATTGTCAGCGCATAAGCCAAGGCCGTCCGGATGTTCGTGTGCCTGTCGTCATCGTGTTCGAGCAGGGTCCGAGCCAGGCCAGCCCAACGCTTCGGCTGGCCGACGGCTATGTATGGAGCGCCGAGCGACGCTCCATAGCCAAACGGGAACCTGTCGAAACTTTGGTCGCTTATAAGGCGCTGGCCGTTCTCGCTGTGCCGAACAGCCTTGTCGATCTGCCCGATCCAACAGCACTGCGCCGCGATGGCGTAAAGAATTGCGAGACTGCGATGTTGAACGGCTCGGGCGGGCTCGATGAGTTCTTCGGCCCACGCCGTCGGCTCATATTGCTCGACCAGGGTCCCAAGGAATCCCGCGTATTGGGCGATGGCAGCGGCGGTGTCGAGGTCGTCTCGGTCGGCGGCCCACCGGAAAGCGGCGCGCAAATTGGGCAGCTCGGCGGTGAACCAGTCGTAGGCCTCACGTTGTCGCGGACTGTCCCAGAGCGTGAGCACCTCGGCTTCGCGTCCCCCGAAGTAGCTGGCATGCGCACCGCGTGTCTCCTCGGCCAGGCCATCGACGGCGAGGCGGTCCTCGGCGAACTGCCGAATGGTCTCCAGCATCGAGAATCGCGTTCGCCCCGATGACCTGTCCGCAACCAGGAGCGACTTACGCACCAGTGCATCGAGTAGATCCATGACCGCGAACTCGTCCTCGGAGCCGGCCACCGCACACGCGCCCGCCAGATCGAAGCCGCCCGCGAAGACCGAGCATCGGTTGAGCAGTGTCTGCTCTCCCTCGTCCAGTAGGTCGTAGGACCATTGCACGGCGTGCCGCAGCGTTTGATGGCGTTCCAGCCCACGACGGGATCCGACCAGCAGCCGGAACCTGTCGTTCAGCCGATCCCGAATCTCAGTCACCGTCATCGACACCATTCGCGACGCCGCCAACTCGATTCCCAAGGGAATCCCGTCGAGGCGTCGGCAAATCTCTTGAACCGCAGCCGGTTCCAACACGACACCGGGCACTGCGGCATCGGCGCGGTCAGCGAAGAGAGTCGTGGCAGCGGTATCGGTGTCCAGCGACGGCACCGGCCACAGTTGTTCGTCGGCGGCTCGGAGACCTTCCCGACTGGTCGCGAGGATCTTGACAGTTGCCGACTGCGACAGGATCGCCTCGACGATATCGGCCGCCGCATCGAGTACGTGCTCGCAGTTGTCGAGGAGTAGCAGCCGTGAGCGTCCGTGAAGCGCCGACGCCACGCTCTCGGTCATGCTCATCCCCGGCTGCTGGGTGATGCCGAGGACTCCGGCGATGGCATCGGGAACCGCCGCCGGGTCGGTGACGGCGGCCAATTCGATCACCCATACGCCGTCGGGAAAATCGGGCGCCGAACGCACTGCCACCTCCAATGCCAGCCGCGTCTTGCCCACCCCGCCTACTCCGGTCAACGTCACCAGCCGGTTGGCCTTGAGCGCCGAGGCCACATCGGCCAGTTCCGATTCCCGACCGATCAGTCGCGTGGTCGATGGCCGCAGGTTGCCCGGCGCCGCGTCGGCGGTCTCCAATGGCGGAAATTCTTCGGGCAGGCCCGCCGCTCGGATCTGGAACAACTCGACCGGCCTCGCGATGTCGCGCAGCCGTCGCGACCCCATTGCGAGAAGGTCGACGCCCGTGAGCAGTTCGGCGGTGACGCCGTCGACGAGAATCTGTCCTCCGTGGCCGGCCGACATCACCCGTGCGGCACGGTTGAGCACAGTCCCGAAGTAGTCCTCTCCGCGGAGTTCGGCCTCGCCGGTCGCAACGCCCATTCGAACAGGCAAGGCCAGCGCGCGCTGCGCGGCGATCGCGGCATCGACGGCAGACCGTGGTGATCCGAACGCCGCACACACACCGTCACCGGTGTGCTTGAACAACACGCCGTCATGCGCCGCAACGGTCTCGCGCATCACGTCGTCATGGGCGACCAAGGCCTGCCGCATGGAGTCCGCGTCCGACTCCCACCGACGGGTCGATCCCTCGATGTCGGTGAACAGAAAGGTCACAACGCCGGAGGGTTTGGCCACCACGCCGACATGGTGTCATGATTCGCCGAAAGCGAATCGACTTTCGACGTCAACGCTCATGGCCATACGGTCGAGAAATGGATTCGCTCACCGTCACATCCAATCTGACCATGATGCGCATCAACGGCTGGCAGGTCTACGTCTGGCGGGACGGTGACTCGGCCACGCTCATCGACACGGGTGCGCCGGGATCGGGTGCCGACATCGCGGCCGCCATGCCCGGCATCGACCGAATTGTGTTGACGCACGGCCACGTCGACCACACCGGCTCGGCCGCTGAACTACGCGAGTCGACCGGCGCGCTTGTGATGGCGGGCGCCGGCGATGCCGCCATCATTCGCGGCGAAGCGGACATGCCGCCGGCCGCCTTCGAAGACTGGGAAATCCCCATCTACGAACGAGTTTCCGCCGGGCTGCCCGATGCCGCTCCCCCGGTGCGCGTTGACCGGGAACTCGACGACGGCGACGTGCTGGACTTCGGTGGCGGCGCGCGCGTGCTCGCGATACCCGGGCACACCGAGGGCAGCATCGCCGTACACCTGCCCGAACACGGTGTGCTATTCACGGGCGACACCATCGCCAACGTCGGGAATCTGATGCTCGGCACGTTCAACCAGGATCGGGCGCGCACGGTCGCGTCGTTCCAGCGGTTGGCGGCGCTGGACGTCGACACGGCATGCTTCGGCCACGGCGAACCGATCGTTTCCCGAGCGGGCGATCGGATCCGCGAAGCAGGTGTCACACTGACGCCATGATCGAGCCCGATACCAAGGACTGGACCTGGGTCATCTCGCGGGCGTGCCCCGAGTGCGGGTTCGACGGGTCCGCGGTGAGCCACACCGAGGTCGCCGACCGCATTCGAGCTGACGCACGCGAATGGCCGCGGCGGCTCAACGCTGCCGACGTCACCGCGCGACCACGACCCGACGGTGTGGTCTGCGCTGGAGTACGGCTGCCACATCCGCGACGTGCATCGCGTCTTCAACGAGCGCGTCGGGCTCATGCTCAGCGAGGACGAGCCGCGCTTCCCCAACTGGGACCAGGACGCGACAGCGATCGAGGATGACTACGGTTCGCAGGACCCCGCAGTCGTGACGTCGGAACTGGTGAATGCGGCGGGCGCGGTGGCCGACACCTATGACCGCGTTCCGCTCGGCGCGTGGTCGCGGCGTGGGTTGCGCAGCAACGGCAGTGCGTTCACGATCGCGTCGATTGCCGTGTATCACTTGCACGACATCGTTCACCACGCGCACGATGTCGACCATGGCTGAAGGCACGCCGCTGGCAGGCAAAGTCGCATACGTCACCGGAGCCGCCCGCGGGCAGGGACGGTCCCATTGCGTGCGGCTCGCCCGCGCTGGCGCCGACGTCATCGCGGTCGACGCTTGCCGCCCGGTCGCCGAGCACAACGGCTACCCACCCGCCGAACCGGCGGACCTCGCCAAAACCGTGAACCTCGTTGAGGGAGAAGGCCGCAAGGTTCGCGCCGAAGAGGTCGACATCCGCGACCTCGCCGCGCAGCAGAGGGTGGTGTCCGACGCGATCGAACAGTTCGGCCGTCTCGACATCGTGGTCGCCAACGCCGGTGTGCTCAATTGGGGTCGGCTGTGGGAGATTTCGGCGCAACAATGGCAAGACGTCATCGACATCAACCTGACCGGGTTGTGGAACACCGTCAAGGCGGTGGTGCCGCCGATGATCGAGGCGGGCAACGGCGGGTCGATCATCACGATCAGCTCGGCGGCAGGCGTCAAGGCCGTTCCCGGCTGCGGCCATTACTGCGCGAGCAAGTTCGGCGTCGTCGGCCTGACCAACTCACTCGCAGTTGAGCTGGGCGAGTTCGGGATTCGGGTCAACTCGGTGCACCCGTACGGCACCGATACCCCGATGGGCAACGATGCGTCGATGTGGCAGATGTTCGCCGACCACCCGAACTTCATCCACAGCTTCTCGCCGGGCGCGCTGCCCACCGACTCGCTGGCCGCGCCGGATCTGGTATCCGACATCGTGGTGTGGCTGGCCGGTGACGCGTCGTCGCTGGTGACCGCGGCGCAAATCCCCGCCGAAAAGGGCTATCTCAAGATTTAGCGGCCACCGGCGCGAGTGCCGTGACACCGCAACGGAACAACGGCTCCGTCGCCGCCACCGATCCGGTCGGAACACCCGCGGCCAGCAGAGCTTGCGCCTTGAACGCCTTCGCCGCGGTACTCGGCCGGTAGGCGACGGCGCTGACGTTCTCGCCGAACGATCTGATTTCGCCGAACGATCTGATGTCGCCCCACACCGCCACTTCGACGCGACGGCGGTCGGACGCGGAAACGAACCGGCGGACCCGTCCGTCGGTGGCGTACACGTCGGCGGCGACGGCCAGAGTGGTGGCCCGGTCGGGGTCGTCGCTGATCGCCTCGAGATCGGCGGCCAGGTCGAACACGTCCGCCCCGAGGATCCGCAGTGCCCTTTCCCCGGCGCGGTCGGCGACCAGGACATTGACCTGCCAGCCGGCCGTCCGGCGGTCATACAGCCAGCCGCCCGCCGACCCGACGACGTCGGCGACGCTCGACGCGACGACGGTCATCTCATGTCGCAGCACCGTGCTGGCACGCGCTCGAGCGGGCGTCACCGAATGCGTGCGGTAGGTCTGCGGCGACATAGCGGGTCCAATCTCGACGAGCGGGTGTCCGGGCTGCGAACCCCAGCGTGACACTTCTACGTGAATATGTAAAGGTCCGCTTCCGGCGTTATAGCCTCGACTGCTCCTTGATGGCGGTGTCGGTCGTGCGCAGCGGTCGGATCAGCGCGTCCTGGGCGAACGACGCGATCAGCTCGCCCTCTTCGGTGTGCACCGCGCCGCGGACATAGGACATGCCCGAGCCGACCTGCGTGCTCTCGTGCGTGTACAGGATCCAACCGTCCCAGCGGACCGGCTCGTGGAAGCTGACCGACACGGTCATCGGCGCTGTCGACACCGTGAGGTGCGCCTGGCTGGTGCCAATGCCTTCGTGGGCCCGCATCGTCGTCGAAATCCCAAGGTGGCCAGTGAAATACGCGATCAGCGCCTTGGCCAGGTCGTCGCGGTCCGGAATCGGGTCGTAGTGCAGCCAGGCGTACAGCTCGGGGGGGCCGACCTCGTCGGGGCTGTTGACGTCGACGACGTCGACCAACCTCAGTTCACGTCCCACCATCGGCATCTCGGAAACGTTCGCGTCCGCGGGCGCGGCGATCTGCGGGCGCGGCAGGTGATGACGGATCACATCCCCGGTCGGCACATCGGCGAGGATCGTCGCGGTGATGCAGCGCTTGCCGTTCTGCACCGCCGACACGACCGCCGTCGCCGTGGAACGGCCCTCGCTGACAACGTCGATCTCCAACGCGACCGGACCGGCACCGACCATCACCGCGCGCGCGAACACGCCGTACACCGAACGCACCGACTTCCCACCGAACCGCTTGGCCACCGCGACGATGATCTGCGCCAGCACCTGGGTGCCCTCGACGACCTGGCGGTCGTCTTCGCCAGCGGGGCCGGTCTGCGCGATGAAGCGGTTCTCGCCATCGGGCTGCACGTCGAACAGGTCGAGCAGGGACTGCACCGTCCATTGCGTCTGCGCTGAGTCTGTCGTCATGGGAGGGAACAGTAACCGAGCATCGACAAAACCGGTAACGTCATTACCATGGCCAAGTCGAGCGGGCGAACTTCCGCCGGAGCCACTGACGCCGAACCGCGCGAGCGCCGCTTCATGCGCTCGGCGCTGGCGATCCTCGGCGAAACGGGCCGCACCGATTTCACCGTGCTCGAGGTCGTCGAGCGGTCGAAAACCTCACTCCGGTCCTTCTACCAGCACTTCTCCACGAAGGACGAGTTGCTGCTCGCCCTCATCGACAAGATCATGTCCGAGTCGACGCGCGTCTGGCGCGAGGAAACCGCCGACCTGCCGCCCGTCGCGGCATTGAGGGTGCTGATCGCCCGGATCTGCACCCCGGCTGAATCCACGACCCAGGACAAGGTCAACCGCGGTCTCACGCACTACAACGACCATCTCGCCGAGGCGTTGCCACGCGAGTACGCGCGGGTGCTTTCTCCAGTGCACGGGCTCATCAAGGACATCATCAACCGCGGGATCGGCGACGGGTCGTTCCGCACGGGCATGGATGTGGACGCGACAGCCGCCCTCATCATGCAGACGGCGCTCGGCGCCACGCGTCTGCACGTGCTTGGTGCCGAACTGAGCGGCGTCCCCGTCGATGCCGATCACATCTACGCGTTCTGCGTCGCCGCCCTCGGTGCCGGCGACAACACCGTCTGACCTGCCGAGAAAGCGCTTCGCAGGGGGCGGTGTTTTCGCTGGTCCAGAAGTGGTAATGTCGTTACCACCACAGCCAAACAAGACTTCGAGGAGGCGAATATGGCCGCCCGTCAGCTCCCGTATCCGGTGTTCGACGCCGACAACCACTTCTACGAGCCGAAAGAGGCCTTGACCCAGTTCTTGCCGGACCACCGAAAGAACGTCATCGACTACATCGAGGTCCGCGGCCGCACCAAGATCATGGTCCGCAACCAGGTCAGTGACTACATCCCGAACCCCACGTTCGAGGTCGTCGCCCGCCCTGGCGCCCAGGAGGAGTACTTCAAGCACGGCAGCGGCGGTAAGAGCTTCCGCGAGGTGATGGGCAAGCCGATGAAGGCGATCCCGGCGTTCCGCGAGCCCGCCGCACGGCTCGAGGTCATGGACGGCCTGGGCCTCGACTACTCGCTGATGTTCCCGACTCTCGCGAGCCTGGTCGAGGAGCGGATGAAGGACGACCCCGAGCTCATCCTGGACGTCATCCACGCGCTGAACGAATGGATGTATGAAACCTGGCAGTTCAACTACCAGGACCGGATCTTCTCCACCCCGGTCATCAACCTCGCGATCGTCGACCGTGCGCTCGAGGAGCTCGAGTGGTGTCTCGAGCGCGGCGCGAAAACCGTGCTGGTCCGTCCCGCGCCGGTGCCCGGCATGCGCGGCACCCGGTCGTTCGGCCTGCCCGAGTTCGACCCGTTCTGGCAGGCCTGCGTGAAGGCGGGCATCCCGGTGTCGATGCACGCATCGGACTCCGGCTACGCCGAGTACCTCAACGACTGGGAGCCCGCAGACGAATATCTGCCGTTCAAGCCGACGGCATTCCGGATGGTGTCGATGGGCAAGCGGCCCATCGAGGACTCGATGGCGGCGCTGGTCTGCCACGGGGCGCTGACCCGCAATCCCGACCTTCGCGTCTTGTCGATCGAAAACGGAGCCGACTGGGTGCCTTACCTCTTCAAGCAGTTCGACGGCGTGTACAAGAAGATGCCGCAGGAGTTCCCGGAGAACCCGATCGAGGCGTTCAGGCGGGGCGTGTACGTCGCTCCGTTCTGGGAGGACGATTTCGCCAAGATGGCCGAGCTGTGCGGCGTCGACCGGGTGATCTTCGGTTCCGACTGGCCGCATCCCGAGGGATTGGCCGAGCCGACGAAGCTGATCGACGACCTGCAGGGTCTCGACCACGAGGGGCAGCGAAAGGTCATGGGCGGCAACATGATCGACCTGTTCAAGGTGCCGAACGAGATCGTCCACAACCCTGACGTGCCTGCCCTCGTCCTGCCTGCATGACGGACGACACTAATCCCGAGGTTCTGCTTTTCGCCTCTACAACGCAGGCGTTTCTCGAGAAGGAAGCATCGCTGAGCCGGCTGCGTGAACTGCACGCAGCAGGTACCTCCTTCGAGGCCGACTGGTGGCGGCGCGCGGCCGAGCTCGGCTGGACAAGCCTTCTGGTGCCCGAAGAGCTTGGCGGCGGCTCCGTTTCGGGCGACGGGGTGAAGGATCTGGCGATGGTTGCCGAACTCGCCGGCAAGACCGTCGCGCCGGGACCGCTGCATCCGGTGAGCACGGTGCTCGCCGGTCTCGTCGAGGCGCCCGAAAACCACGAGGGCACAATCGAATCGCTGGTGGGCGGCGAAGTCGTCGCCTCATGGGCGGTGTATGAGCCCGGTAAGCCATGGTCGCCGCTGAACCCCGGCGTGACGGCGGCAGCTACCGAGACCGGCTTCCGGCTCGACGGGGTGAAGGACCGAGTCGAAGCGGGTGCCGACAGCACCGTGCTTCTGGTGGTGGCGGACTGCGAGGGCGCGGTGCGGCAGTTCCTTGTGCCGACGGACACCCCAGGCGTGCGAGTCGAACCGCAGCGGTCCGTCGACCTCGTGAAGAGTTATGCTCGTGTGCATTTCGACGGTGTCGAGGTCGACGCATCGGCGGCCGTCGGCACGCCGGACCAGACCGCGGGGCTGATCTCCCGGCAGAGCCAGATCGCGCAGATATTGCAGTGCGCCGAGGTCGTCGGCATCCTCGCCGCCGTGCTGAAGTTCACCATCCAGTGGGGCTTCGACCGGCACTCTTTTGGTCGCCCGCTCGGCTCGTATCAGGTGCTCAAGCACAAGTACGCCGACCTGAAGATCTGGTTCGAGGCGTGCAAGGCGGCCACCAATGCCGCCGTCGCAGCAGTGGCCAGTCGCTCCCCCGACGCGGAGATGGCCGTCAGCGTCGCGAAATCCTATGTGGGCGAATACGCCCCGGGCATGCTGCAGGACTGCGTCCAGTTGCACGGCGGAATCGGTGTCACGTGGGAACACGACCTTCACCTCTATTTGCGCCGGGTCATGCTCGACCGCTCGATGTACGGCACCCCTGAGGACCACAATCTGCGCGTGTATGCGCTTACCGAACTGGGCCCACGCGCAAGCTGGGGACGGGAGTCCGCCTGATGACCGAGACGACATCGGCTCCCCACACGACCGAATCGGTCGCCGACTTCGCGGCACGTGCACGAACATGGCTCGCGGAGAACATGCCGCGCATCGACCCCGGCAATCCGCCTGAGGCGGACCGCGGCGAGGAAGCTCCGTGGCTGCGGGCCCGCGAGCTCCAAAAGAAGCTCTACGAAGGCGGATTCGCCGGCATTTGCTTCCCACGCGAATACGGCGGCCTCGGGTTGCCCATCGAATACCAGCGCGCGTTCGACGAGGTGTCGCGGGCATACGAACTGCCGATCATTCTCAATACACCCACGTTCACGATCTGTGCGGCCACGATCCTCGACACCGGCAGCGAAGAACAGAAGAAGCAACACATCTGGGCTGCGCTGCGGGGTGACGAGGTGCTGGTGCAGCTGCTGTCGGAGCCCAGCGGCGGCTCAGATCTGGCGGGTGTGATCACGCGCGCCGACCGCCAGGGCGACAAGTGGGTCGTCAACGGCGCGAAGACTTGGAGCACAAGCGCTTTCGCCGCCGACTACGGCCTGATGCTGGCACGGACGAACTGGGATGTGCCCAAGCACGAGGGCCTGACGATGTTCCTGGTGCCGATCAACAGCCCCGGGATCACCTTGCGCAGGATCAAGCAGGTGAACGGCTCTGTCGAGTTCTGTGAGGAGTTCTTCGACAACCTCGAGCTCGGCGACGACGCCATCGTCGGCGAGGTCAACGAGGGCTGGCACGTGGCGTCGCGGCAGCTGTACCACGAGCGGCGCGCCGTCGGCCGCGGCTCGGAGTTCGCGAGCGGCGTCGGCGCCGAAGGCAAGACCGACGTGCCGATCGACTGGGTCGGACTCCTGAAGGCGACCGGGCAGGCCGACAACGAACGGGCCCGCGAGCGAGCCGGTCGGGCGATCGTGCACAAGGCGGTACAGGAAGTGCTGATCGACCACGTCTATCACGGCGTGCTCGACGGCTCGTTGCCGCCCGCGGCGGGCTCCATCATCCGGATCACCCACGCCGAGACCCATCAGGTGGGATTCGACACCGCGGTTGCGCTTACCGGCAGCGCCGGCGTGGTCGAAGGCGATGGCGACCTGCTCCGCTTCGGTGAGCGCTATCTGTCACGGCAGACGGCCGCGCTCGGCGGCGGGACCACGGAGATCGCCCGCAACATCATCGGCGAACGGGTTCTCGGCTTCCCGCGCGAGGCCGCCGCCGACCGCGGTGTGCCGTTCAAAGAGGTCAAACGCAACAAGGGCTGATCACAGGTAGGTCCGGAGGTGGTCGGCCATGGGCCGCGATCGCCACACCCGCCACTGCGGCGATCGATCGCTTCCTCATCTAGAACAGGGTGGGCTGGGCGACCTCCGGCGTCAAGGCCGCCGGAGCTTCGGCCGCTCTGAACAATCGCCTGTCGGGAGCCAGGCCGTGCTTGTTCACCAGCGGAGTCACCCTGTCGTGCAACATGTCTCGGTAGTCGGCGGGCAGGTAGGCGCCGCGCCGGTACAGATTGCGATACTCGACGACCAGCTCGGGGTGCGAGCGCGCCAGCCACGACATGAACCAGCCGCGGGTGGATCCCCTCAGGTGCAGCCCGAACACCGTGACGCCATTGGCGCCTGCGGCCGCGATCCGGCCGAGCAGGTCGTCGAGATGCTCAGCCGAGTCGGTCAGTTTCGGCAGCACCGGCGCCACCATCACGTGGCAGTCCAATCCTGCGTCACGGATCGCGGCGATCAAGTCGAGACGCGCCTGCGGTGTCGGTGTTCCCGGCTCGACATCCTTGTGCAACAGAGGATCTCCGACTGCCAGCGACACCGCGACGCCGACATCCACATGCTTCGCCGCAGCGGCGACGAGCGGAAGATCGCGACGCAGCAGAGTGCCCTTGGTGAGGATCGAGAACGGTGTGCCGGAATCCGCAAGCGCTCCGATGATCCCGGGCATCAGCGCGTAGCGGCCCTCTGCCCGTTGATACGGATCGGTGTTGGTGCCGAGTGCGACGGTCTCGCGTTGCCATGATTTACGGCGCAACTCACGCCGTAGCACCTCGGCGACATTGGTCTTGACCACGACCTGCGAGTCGAAGTCGGATCCGCAGTTCATGTCGAGGTACTCGTGGGTGGGCCGGGCGAAGCAGTACCGGCAGGCATGCGAGCAGCCGCGGTAGCCGTTGACGGTGTATCTAAATGGGAGCACGGCAGCATTCGGCACCTTGTTCAGCGCGGACTTGCAGAGAACTTCGTGGAACGTGATGCCCTCGAACTGCGGCGTCCGCACGCTGCGGACGAAGCCGATGCGCTGCAGGCCGGGCAGGGCGCCGTCGTCGACGCCGACGCCCTGACCGTCCCACCGCATACTCCCATTCGAACTCACGTTCGAATCAATGTCAAGCGTTCGGGATCACGATCGACTTGAGGCTGGCGGGGTCGGCATCGCTGTTCAGCGCATCGGCGACATGGTCAAGGTCATACCGGCCGGTGACCAGGGAGTCGAGATCGATCGCGCCCGATGTGACGAGGTGTATCGCGGTCGGCCAGGTATCGGTGTAGCGGAAGACGCCCGTCACGGTGAGCTCCATGTTCTGGATGTAGGACACCGGCAGGCTGTAGTCGTCGGCGCCCATGCCGACCAGTACCACCCGGCCCGCGGGTCCGACCGCCTTGATGCCACTGACGACCGCCGGCGGAGCGCCGCTGGCGTCGACGAACGCGTCGACCTGAGGATCGAGTCGGGCGACGTCCTCGGCGGCCGGGTCGAGCACTTCGCTCGCGCCGAACCGCCGCGCGCGTTCCCGTCGCGCAGGCATCGGATCGGAGACGACGATCCTGGCGGCGCCGAAGGCCCGCGCGGTCTGTGCGCACATCACGCCGATCGGGCCCGCGCCGGCGATCAACACACTCGAGCCGGGCACGACGGCGGCTTTCCGCATGGTGGCTACCGCCACCGACAGGGGCTCGAGCAGGGCCGCCGCCTCGTCCGACATGGAGTCCGGCACGGGGTGCGCCATCTCGGCGTCGATGGTGACGTACCGGCACAGGCCGCCATCGACCGGCGGTGTGGCGAAAAACCTCATGTACGGGCACAGGTTGTAGTGGCCAGACGTGCACTGCCGACAGCGTCGGCACGGGCGCTGGGGCTCGATCGCGACGCGCTGGCCGACCCGTCTCGAGTCGACGTTCGCGCCGACCGCCGTGATCCGTCCCGATAACTCGTGGCCGAGGATCATCGGCTCGGTGACGACATAGTCGCCGATGCGGCCGTGGCGGTAGTAATGCACATCGGACCCGCACACCCCGACGGCGGCGACCTCGACGAGCACCTCCTGTGGCGCAGGCGATGGCACCGGGCGTTCTTCGATGATCAGGCTGCCCACGCCTGTCAACACACTGGCCCGCATGGTTTCCGAAGGCATGACCCGATCATGCCGCTACCGTGGCACCTGGCGACAGAACCCGCGCTTGACCACCCCGGCGTCCAGTCATAGCTGAGATTTCGCGCGGGCTTAGCTAGGCTGTATTTTAGCGTGACTATTGGCGATATATAGATTTGCTTGCTAGATTGCTAAATTTGCGCAGCCCGATGTTTTTGCGAGAAGTGAAATCGGCGGTTTCGGTGAAGTTCTGGCTTGATGGGAGAAGCGATGACCGTCGTCGAAATGCCCAGCGTGTTCGGGTCCACCGGCATCGACGGCGCGCTGATGAGCTGGTGGGATTCCGATTCTGAATGCACTGTTGCGATCGCCAGCCCCTCGGACGCCGACGCATTGTGGCAGGAGTACCTCTGCGGCGCCGAGCGTATCTACCGCAGGCACGGCATAGAGGGGGCAATCGACGTCGATGCGATTCACCGGTCCGACGACACGACGCTGTTCTGGGCGATGCTTGATTCGGCGGGGTCGGTGGTTGGTGGCATCCGCGCCGTCGGTCCGCTGACGTCACCAGACGAGACACACGCCGTCGTCGAGTGGGCAGGCCAACCCGGTCTCGCAGAGGTGCGCAAGATGATCGCGGACCGGCTTCCGTTCGGCGTCGTCGAGATGAAGTCGGCGTGGGTCACCGCAGATCCGGACCGCAACCGCAGGCTTACCGCCTCACTGGCCCGCGCAGGCTGCCATGTGCTGGCGGTGCTGGGCGTCCAGTTCTGCATGGCCACCTGCGCACATCACGTCCTGGCGCGCTGGCGGTCGTCGGGCGGTGTGGTGGCGCCGATTCCGTCGACGCCGTATCCCGACGAGAAATACCGCACCAAGATGATGTGGTGGGACAGGCTCACGGTCGCCACCACTGCCGCATCTACTCAGACCGCCAAGATCGTCGCCGAGATGGCACACATCCGCCAGCGTCTACACAACTCGAGCCGCCTCGCAGCAGTGGGGAGTTGAGGCCATGTTGACAGAAACGCGATGGAACCACGAGGTCGACGTGGTCTGTATCGGCGCCGAGGGTGGAGTGCTGGCGGCGGGGTTGGTCGCCACCAACGCGGGTCTCGATGTCTTCCTGGGCATCTCGGAGTGCACCGCCGCGGGGAGTGACCTGGCCGCATCGCTTGGCTACCGGGGCGGCGACGGCCTGACGACGAAACACCTCGCCGGCTTCGACTATGCGTTCAGCGGGGCAGGCCGCACGCAGAGCGGTTGGCCGGTGCGCGCCGTCGAAGACGCCGTGCCACCGCGCTCGCACCGCCGAGGCGCCATCGAACCGTTCTTCGGCGCTGAGCTCGAGCAGTGGGCACACCGATGCGCCGCGGCGCAGAACACCCTCATCTACAACCGGGTGACCAAGCGCCAAATGACGGAGATGCGGAGCCGTAGCGAGAAGGTCGAAGTGGCCGTCGTCGGGTCGGTGGAGTTGGGCCCCGACCGGGCCGCCCTGTCATTGCACAGGTGGCTGAGAACCCAAGCGACAGAAGCTGACCTGGTGCCGGAGACCGACGTGCGGCTGGTCAGGCTGGTCTTCGAGGACGGCGTGGCCGGTGCGTTGATCGAAACACAGGGAGGCGTGCTCGCGGTGCGCGCCATGGAGAACCTCATCATCTGCGTCGGCGATTCTTCGATGGCACACACGCATCCACTCGTCAGCGCCACCGAATCGGTGACCGCGAACATCAGCCTGGTCACCAAGGCGGCCAGCCGATTCGGAGAGCTCGAGATCGTCACCGGGACAGGCGACGACAACCGATTGTTGTTCGTCGACGCGTCGGAGGCCGAACTTCAGCTGGCGAGCGGACTCTGATCTACCAGTTGCCGAGCTGGCAGCGCGCGGTATACGGACCGCCCGACTGCATCACCACCTGTCCGTCGACCTCGATCTCGCAGTGCGCGTTCGGTGGGGCCTGTCCGCCGTGCGCGGCGGCGCTCGCGTCGAGGGTCGCCCACTGCGGGTCTTCGAGCGTGGTGGTGAGTTCCCACGGCGTGCCAACGTCTTCCTTCTTCAGGAAGGCGTACGGATTGGCGTTGTAGGCGTCCTTGTTCGGAGGCTGAGCCGTCAGATAATTGACCTGAAAGCCCACACCGGTGTCCGACGTGAGCCTGTACACGACCTTATGACCGGCCGGCTCGGCGTTAACCGTTGCACTGTTCACCCCTACTGACGCAGCGGCGAGCACGAGCGCAGCCCCGACCCTGATTGTCGCTGTTCGCATGTCAGTCACATCGGCTGACGCTACCGCAACGTTACAAGAGCAAACACAAGTCACGTCGAGTGGCAACGGCGGCTCGGCCCCCGGGTTTGCCCACGACACACCGCGCCCCCGCGTACCCGCGCACCCGCGCACCGCGAGCGCGCGTGTTGGCACACGACACGCCGCGAAATAGCGGGATTTTGCGCACGCTCGTGGCGGTTGAGATGGCACGCTGCACGCGTGACAACCCCGACTGAGCCCCAGATTCTCGCCGATACCGGTGGGTTGCTGGTCACGGACGATGGCCGTCGGGTGCTGGTGATCGACCGTTGCACGGGTGCCCTGACGACGCTCGCGTTCGTGCTCGGGGTAATCACTCTGGTCGTCGGCGGCTTCGGTCTGGTCGCCTTCATCGCGAGCATGCCGTCGCGGGCCCTCGGCGCGATTTTTCTGGCCGTCGGACTCGTTTTCGCTGTGCTCACGTTTCTCGTAGTGCGCAGGATCCGGCAGCGCCGCAGACAACCTTTGAATCAATGTCGACCGGTCGGCGTCATCGACCGCAAGCTCGGGCTGTTCAGCTACCGAGGCGGCGCGCTGGTGCAGCTTGACCAGGTGCGCTTCGCGCGCAAGCTTCAAATAGGCTCCAGTTCACCAAAATTGGTGGCCGTTACACCTGGCGGAACCGTGGTTCTGAAACGTGGCAACCCCTTCGACGGGGGCATCGGCAATGTCGACGAGGTGCTGACCGAGGCGGTTCAGCACGCTCGGTAGGCGCGAACGTGCGTAGAGTGCTGATATTTCGCGGCGTGTCGTGCGCAGACACGCACCGTCGCGGAGTGAGGTGAGCGGCTAGCGGCTAGCGGTTAGCGGGCTAGCGGCCGAGGCGGGACAGCACGTCGGCGAGCACCGCGTCGGCCGCAACGTCGACCTGCTCCCCCGTCGCGAGGTCCTTCACCCCGATGGTGCCCGCCTCGATGTCGCGATCCCCGGCCACCAGTGCGATCGAGGCGCCGGACCGGTCCGCGGCGCGCATGGCGGCCTTCATGCCGCGGTTGCCATAGGCGAGGTCGACCCGCACGCCCTCTGATCGAAGCCGTGCGGCGAGCACCGACAACTGCGTCTTGGCCGCCTCGCCGAGGGGGACGCCGTACACGTCGACCCGGGCGGTGTCGCCGATCGTCCTGCCCTCGGCCTTCAGCGCCAGCAGCGCGCGGTCGACGCCGAGCCCAAAGCCGATGCCCGACAGATCCTGGCCGCCCAGCTGCTGCATCAGCCCGTCGTAGCGACCACCGCCACCGATCCCGGACTGCGCGCCGAGGCCGTCGTGCACGAACTCGAATGTGGTCTTCGTGTAGTAATCCAGCCCGCGCACCATCCGTGGGTTGAGCACATACGGCACACCGACCGCGTCGAGCTGCGCCAGCACGCTGTCGAAGTGTTGCTTGGCCGAATCGGATAGGTGGTCGAGCATCACCGGTGCGTCGGCCGTCATCTCCTTGATGTGGGGCCGCTTGTCATCGAGCACGCGCAGCGGGTTGATCTCCGCCCGTCGGCGCGTTTCGTCATCCAGATCGAGTTTGAACAGGAAGTCCTGCAACAGTTCTCGATACTGCGGGCGGCAGCTGTCGTCACCCAGTGAGGTGATCTCCAACCGGAACCCGTCAAGGCCCAGTGACCGAAATCCGGCATCGGCGACGGCGATCACCTCGGCGTCGAGCATGGGGTCGTCCACGCCGATCGCCTCGATGCCGACCTGCTGCAGCTGCCGGTAGCGGCCTGCCTGCGGCCGCTCGTACCGGAAGAAGGGTCCCGAATAGCAGAGCTTGACCGGCAGCGGGCCACGGTCCAGACCGTGTTCGATCACCGCCCGGATCACCCCCGCAGTGCCCTCCGGCCGCAGCGTCACCGAACGGTCGCCGCGGTCGGCGAAGGTGTACATCTCCTTGCTCACGACATCGGTGGACTCCCCCACGCCGCGGGCGAACAGCGCGGTGTCCTCGAAGATCGGCAATTCGATGTCGGCGTAGCCGGCGCGGCGCGCAGCCTCCAGCAGGCCGTCGCGCACGGCCACGAACTGCGTCGACTCCGGCGGCAGGTAGTCGGGCACCCCTTTGGGTGCCTGGAATGTGTTCCCGCGGACGTGAGGAGCAGAAGAAGTCACAGGGTCAGACCTTCGAGGAACGGGTTGGCGCGGCGTTCGAAGCCGATGGTCGACTTTTCGCCGTGCCCAGGTAGTACCACGGTGTCGTCATCGAGCACCATCAGTTTTGTCATGATCGAGCCGAGCAGGTCGCGGCCGCTGCCGCCCGGCAGGTCGGTGCGACCAACGGACTGCCGGAACAGCGTGTCCCCGGTGAAGGCGATCTCGGAGCCGTCACCGGGCACCCGAAACACCACCGAGCCGCGGGTATGCCCCGGCGTGTGGTCGACGGTCACCACCGTGTCGCCGATGTCCAGCTTGTCGCCGTCGCGGTCCAGTTCGAGCACCTGCTTGGGCTCGCGGAACAGCGCGCCGAACGCGATCTGGCCGAGCCGCGGGCCGAAACCCTTGATCGGATCGCTCAGCATGAACCGGTCGTCCGGGTGGATATAGGCCGGGCACCCGTAGGTGTCGGCGACCTTCTGCGCCGACCAGATGTGGTCGATGTGCCCGTGTGTCAGCAGCACCGCGGCCGGTGTGAGCCGATTTTCGTCCAGAATCTGCCGAAGCTGGCCCATCGCCCGCTGGCCGGGATCGACGACGATGGCGTCTGCCCCGGCCCGTTGCGCCAGCACATAGCAGTTGCAGGCCAACATGCCGGCCGGAAATCCGGTGATCAACACGCGTCCATTTTCCCATCCCGGACACTCGCAGGGCCTCTTGGCCCGCGCTCAGCTACTGCTGGCACACTCGTTGCGGACTGACCAGCACACGAGGAGGACCACGGCGGTGCCGACCAACGAACAGCGGCGGGCGACAGCGAAGCGCAAACTCCAGCGTCAACTGGAGCGGCGGACCGCGCAGCAGCGCAGGCGCCGCCTGTACACGATCATCGCCTGCGTCGTGGTCGTCGCCGCCGTCGTCGCCGGGGTGGCGGCCTTCTTCTTCACCCGGAATGATTCCGACAACACGGCCACCGCGGGCACCCCCGCACCGTCGAGCACCTCCGAGGCGCCGACGGAACCGGCGCCGATGGGCAACGGCCAGCTGCCGGAGTTCAAGGCGCCTGCCGACCTTGGCGCCAACTGCCAATACCCGGCGGCGCAGCCCACCAGCAAGCCGAACAAACCGCCGCGCACCGGGAAGGTTCCGACCGATCCCGCACAGGTCAGCGCAAGCATGTCCACGAACCAGGGCAACATCGGCATCCAGTTGGACAATGCGAAGGCGCCGTGCACGGTCAACAGCTTCGCGAGCCTGGCCCAGCAGGGTTTTTTCAACGACACGCCCTGCCACCGGCTGACCACCAGCCCCGGCCTGTCGGTGCTGCAGTGCGGCGATCCGACCGGCGACGGCAGCGGCGGTCCCGGCTATGAATTCGCCAACGAGTACCCCACCAACCAGTTCCAGCCCGACGATCCGCAACTCCAGAATCCGGTGACGTACCCGCGCGGCACGCTGGCGATGGCCAATGCGGGCCCCGGCACCAACGGCAGCCAGTTCTTCCTGGTCTACAAGGACTCCATGCTGCCGCCGGCATATACGGCGTTCGGCACGATCGACGACACCGGTCTCGCCACGCTGGACAAGATCGCCGCGGCGGGCGTGGAAGGCGGCGGCCAGGACGGCAAGCCGGCCACCCCGGTCACGGTCAAGTCCATCGGCCTGGACTGAGGCTTCGGTGCCGACGCCCGGATCGCCGCCGCCGTACGCCCCGTATCCGCCGCCGTACGACCCGTACGCCCATCTGCGGCCGCGCCCGACGAACGGCATGGCGATCGCGTCGCTGATCTGCGCGTTCGTGTTCGCGCCGGTGGGCATCGTCTTCGGCCACATCTCCCTGTCGCAGATCAAGCGCACCGGCGAGGAAGGCCACGGGCTCGCGGTGGCGGGGCTGATCATCAGCTACTTCGTCACAGTCGGCACCATCATCGTGCTGACCGCGTTGGTGCTGTTCACGATCGCGGTCGTACATCACCTCGATGATGAATCCCGGTATCACTCCGACATCACCGCGGCGCCGGCTCCGGACCACGGGCTTCCGACCTTCGACCCGCCACCCAACCTCGGCGCGAACTGCGCGTATCCATCCACCACGGAGCCGGCGAGCAAGCCCAACAAGCCGCCCCGCTCCGGCCGGGTGCCGACCGATCCGGCTCGAGTCAGCGCGAGCATGGAGACCAACCGCGGCAACATCGGCATTCAGCTCGACAACGGCAAGGCGCCATGCACCGTCAACAGTTTCGTGAGCCTGGCCCAGCAGGGTTACTTCGACGGCACGACCTGTCACCGCCTGACCACCAAGCCCCAACTGGGTGTGCTGCAGTGCGGTGACCCCTCGGGAACGGGAACGGGCGGCCCCGGTTACCGCTTCAACAACGAGTACCCGACGAACCAGTACCGGATCTCGGATCCGGCGTTGAAGACGCCGGTGATGTATCCGCGCGGCACACTGGCGATGACGAACGCCGGATCGGGCACCAACGGAAGCCAGTTCTTCCTCTTCTACGCCGATTCGATGCTGCCGCCGACGTACACGGCGTTCGGCACCATCGACTCCACCGGGCTTGCCACGGTGGACGGGATCGCCGCCGCGGGCGTCGCCGGCGCGGGCGGTGATGGTAAGCCGACGATGAGCGTGACGATCGAATCGGTGCGCCTGGACTAGATGCTCGCGAGCAGACGCAAAAGTGCCCCAAAATCCTTGGAAATAGGGCCTTTTGCGTCTGCTCGCGCGGGAAACTCAGGCGGAGCTGGTGACGCGGTAGACGTCGTAGACGCCTTCCACGTTGCGCACCACGTTGAGCACATGGCCCAAATGCTTGGGGTCACCCATCTCGAAGGTGAACCGGCTGATCGCAACCCGGTCGTTGGACGTCGTCACCGATGCCGAGAGGATGTTGACCTTCTCGTCGGCCAGCACGCGAGTGACATCAGACAACAGCCGGTGCCGGTCCAGCGCCTCGACCTGGATGGCCACCAGGAACACCGACGACGGCGACGGTGCCCATTTCACGTCGATGATCCGTTCGGCCTGCTGTTGCAGCGATGAAGCGTTGGTGCAGTCGGTGCGGTGCACGCTGACGCCGCCACCGCGGGTGACGAAGCCCATGATGTTGTCGCCCGGCACCGGGGTGCAGCACTTGGCCAGCTTGGTCAGCACACCGGGAGCACCTGGTACGGCCACACCGACGTCCTCGGTGCTGCGCTGGCGCACCGGCATGGTGGCCGGGGTGGACCGCTCCGCCAATTCATCGGCGGCCTCGTCGTCGCCACCGAGCTGGGCCACCAGCCGCTGCACGACGTGTCGAGCCGACACGTGGCCTTCGCCGACAGCCGTGTAAAGGGCCGATACGTCGGCGTAGCGCAGTTCACGGGCGAGCGCGGCCATCGACTCGGCATTCATCAAGCGCTGCAACGGAAGTCCGCCACGGCGTACCTCGCGGGCGATCGCGTCCTTACCGGACTCCAGCGCCTCCTCGCGGCGCTCCTTGGCGAACCACTGCCGGATCTTCGCCTTCGCGCGCGGCGACACGACGAACTGCTGCCAGTCCCGCGACGGCCCCGCATTGGGCGCCTTCGACGTGAAAACCTCGACGACTTCGCCGTTTTCCAGCCTGCGCTCCAACGCCACCAACCGACCGTTGACGCGTGCACCGATACAACGATGGCCGACCTCGGTGTGCACGGCGTAGGCAAAGTCGACCGGCGTCGATCCCGTCGGCAGCGTGATCACGTCACCCTTCGGGGTGAACACGAAAATCTCCTGCACCGCAAGGTCGTAGCGCAGCGACTCCAGGAACTCGCCGGGATCCGCGGCCTCCCGCTGCCAGTCGAGCAGTTGGCGCATCCACGCCATCTCGTCGATCTCGGTGGCGGTGTGTCCCGACGGTAACCCGTTGCGGCCCTTTGCTTCCTTGTACCGCCAGTGCGCGGCAATACCGTATTCGGCGGTGTTGTGCATGTCGTTGGTGCGGATCTGCACCTCGAGCGGCTTGCCTTCCGGGCCGACGACGGTGGTGTGCAACGACTGGTACACGCCATACCGCGGCTGGGCGATGTAGTCCTTGAACCGCCCCGCCATCGGCTGCCACAGCGAATGCACGACGCCGACAGCCGCGTAGCAGTCGCGAATCTCGTCGCACTGAATGCGAACGCCGACCAGGTCGTGGATGTCGTCGAAATCGCGGCCTTTCACGATCATCTTCTGATAGATCGACCAGTAGTGCTTCGGCCTGCCCTCCACGACTGCGTTGATCTTCGATTTCGCGAGCGTGGCGTTGATCTCGGAGCGCACCTTGGCCAGGTAGGTGTCACGGGACGGCGCCCGATCCGCCACCAGCCGGACGATCTCCTCGTACTTCTTCGGGTGCAGGATCGCGAACGCGAGGTCCTCGAGCTCCCACTTGACGGTCGCCATGCCCAGCCGATGGGCAAGCGGCGCAATGACTTCCAGTGTCTCACGGGCCTTTCGGGCCTGCTTCTCCGGCGGCAGGAACCGCATGGTGCGCATGTTGTGCAGCCGGTCGGCGACCTTGATCACCAGCACCCGGGGATCGCGGGCCATCGCGATGATCATCTTGCGGATGGTCTCGCCTTCGGCGGCGGTGCCCAGCACGACGCGGTCCAGTTTGGTGACGCCGTCGACGAGATGGCCAACCTCGTCGCCGAAGTCGGCCGTCAGCGCCTCCAGCGTGTAGCCGGTGTCCTCGACGGTGTCGTGCAGCAGGGCGGCCACCAGCGTCGTGGTGTCCATGCCGAGTTCGGCCAGGATGTTCGCCACCGCAAGGGGGTGCGTGATGTAGGGGTCGCCCGAGCGGCGCATCTGGTCGCCGTGCCGCTGTTCGGCCACCTCGTATGCCCTCTGCAACAGCGACAGATCGGCCTTCGGAAAGAACTCGCGGTGAACCGCGACGAGCGGCTCGAGCACCGGGTTCACCGCGCTGCGCTGAGACGTCATCCGCCGGGCGAGCCGCGCGCGCACCCGCCGGGAGGTGGACGTCTTGGCGGTGTCCGGCGCCGCCGCCGGCATCGGCGCGGTCTCCAGACCGTCGCTGGGCACCGGTGGTGACTGCACGGCCTGACCCGTCCCCTGCTCGTCAGCCATGCTCACCTCCTCGCCTGCTCTGAGCACCAAGCGGCGCAGTCAGACTTCGAGGATATCGCCTCAGACGATGTGCAGGCTGTTGACGGGTAGCGGTTCGAGCAGGTCGCGACCATTGAGGGCGGCCAGTTCGAGCACGACGGCAGCGCCGATGACATTCGCGCCTGCCGCTGTGAGCAGCCGTGTCGTAGCCGCCAGCGTGCCACCGGTGGCCAGCACGTCGTCGATGATCACGATGTTGCGCCCGGCCAGATCGATGCCATCGGCAGGGACTTCGAGGGTCGCCGACCCGTACTCCAGGTCGTACGTTTCGCTGTACACCGGCGGCGGCAGCTTGCCCGCCTTGCGCACCGCGAGCACCCCGATCCCAAGCTGGTTGGCCACCGCACCGCCGACGAGAAAGCCCCTGGCGTCGATGCCCGCGACGAGTTCGGCGCCCGCGGCAAGCTCGGCCAGCGCAGCGGTCACGACCGCCAATCCGTGCGGATCGGCGAGCACCGGCGTCAGGTCCTTGAACTGGACGCCCGGCTCGGGAAAGTCGGCGACCTCGCGGGTCAGCGACTCGATGACGCGGGTGACCTCGCCTTCGGGGCCGTGGGCGCCACTCACTTCGCCAGCACCCACCTGTCCATGTTCCATCCAGCGCCCCACCGCGTCGGATTGCTGCTCACGGCATACATCTTCTTCGATGTGATCAAACTGCGCTGCTGTCGGTACAACGGCAGGGTCGGCACGTCGGCCCACAGGATGGGCCCCGCCTCGCCGAGCAGCCGCGCCACCTCCTTGGGATCGGCGGTGACCGAGAGCGCGTCGATGACGCCATCGATGCGCGGGTTCGAGTAACCCGACAGGTTGTTGCCATTGCCGGTGCGCAGGTCGTAGGCGTCCATCGCCGACGAGCCGGTCGACCCGCTGCCGGTCGAGCCGCCGGTGCTGGCCAACAGCACGTCGATCTCGTTGTTGCGCAACGACAGCGGGCCCGTTGTCTCCGAGGCGACGTCCTGCACGGCGATGCCCGCGGGTGCGCAGGATTTCGCGATGGCACCGACAGTCGCGGCCACCCGCGCGTTCGGGGTCTGATAGCCGATCCTCACGGCTAGCGGCTGATTACCGAGTGCCGCGCGGGCCGCGTCGGGGTTGGCGGCGATGAACTGTTCGGCGCCGACCGTCTCGCCACTTCCGACCGCTTCCTCGGTCACCGGGTTCAGCCGGGTGTTGGCGATCGGCACCTCTGCGTTGCGGGCGATGACATCGCGCGGCGTGCACAGCGCGAGCGCGCGCCGGGCAGGCGGCGCGGCCAACGGTCCCTGCGCGGCGAAGATCAGCTGCTCGATGCCTGCGGACGGGCTGTCGGTCTGGGTGTAGTCCTCGGGCATGTTGAGTACACCCGAGGATCCGGTGGCGACGTCGACGACGTCCACGGTGCCGTTGTTCAGGCGGTCCTGCACGTCGGCGCCACCCGGCCTGACGGTGATCTTGTTGGTGACGGGTTTCGCGCCCCACCATTTGTCGCTGGCGACGAGCATCACCGCGCCGTCGTCGCTGACCGAATCCAGTTTGTAGGGCCCAGACGACGGGAACCGCTTCGTGTCGAGGTCGGGCTTCAGATCCCAGGTGGTGTTCCACGCCTGCGCGATGCGGTCGATGGTCGGACCGTCGTTGTTGAGGATGGCGGTGGTGACGTCGACACCGAGCTCGTCGGCGATGACGTGTGCGGGCATCAACGACGTGGCGGCGAACAGCTGTCCGAAGTCGACGAAGCCACGGTCGACGGCAAACGACACCCTGGCCCGCTTCTGGCCGGGCGCGCAGTCGATGGTGGCTATTTCGCGGTAACCGGCCTGGTTCGCGGCCGCAAACCCGGGAAACCGGCCGGACTGCGACGCCCAGGCCAGCACCAGGTCGTCGCAGGTGACCGGCTTACCGTCGGAGTACACCGCCTTGTCAGTGATGACGTAGTCGAGTATCAGCGGTGCTCGACCGACCACCGCGATGGTGCCGAAGTCGTGATCTCCGACGATCTGGCCATCGGGGCCGTGGTAGTTGAAACCAGTCAGCACCCTCGCGAATGCCTGCGGACCGCCGGAGGCGGCGCCGGGGACCGTGTTGGTGTTGTAGGTCGTCAGCGTGCCGTCGACTGCGTACGTGATCTCGCTTGCCGGGCTGTCCGAGCAGGACGACACCCCCATGGCGCATGCGAGCGCGACTGTCACCGCGGTGGCAATCCCCCGCACGCGGGCCGTCATGTGTGGACTACCGCCGCCTGGTGTTCCGCTTACCCGCGGGCCGGCCGGTCCTGCTTGTTGCGGGACGGATCGGCCGCGCACCCGGTGCGGGCTTATCCGCAACCGCACGCTTTCCCGCCGCGGCCGCCGCCGAGGTGGCCGCGACCGTCTCCTTCTCGTCGTCGGGTTGGTCGTCGGCCGGCTCGGCCGCCGCGCGCGACTTCTCGCCTGTCGGCTTGCGGCGGTTGAGTGCCCGGCGCGTGTGGGTGCGGACCAACTCGGTGCGCTCGCGCAGCGAGACCAGTAGAGGCGTGGCGAAGAAGATCGACGAATAGGTGCCGACGATCACGCCGACCAGCTGCACCAGGGCGAGATCCTTGAGAGTGCCGACGCCCAGCAGCCACACCGCGACCACCATCAGCGAGAGGATCGGCAGCACCGAGATGAGGCTGGTGTTGATCGACCGCATGAAGGTCTGGTTGATGGCCAGGTTGGCCTGCTCGGCGAAGGTCCGCCGGGTGGTGTGCTGGAAGCCGTGGGTGTTCTCCTCGACCTTGTCGAAGACGATGACGGTGTCGTAGAGGGAGAAGCCAAGGATGGTCAACAGGCCGATGACGGTGGCGGGGGTGACCTCAAACCCCACCAACGAGTACACACCCGCGGTGACGACCAGGTCGAAAACGAGTGTCGCCATTGCGGATATCGCCATGTAACGCTCGTAGCGCAGGGCGATGTAGATCGCGGCCAACACCAGGAACACCACCAGGGCCAACAGCGCCTTCTGGGTGATCTGGCCGCCCCACGTCTCCGAGACGGCTGAGTCACTGATCGCCTGCTTGCTCGGTTGACCGTCGAGGCCCTTCGGTTGGAAGGCGTCGAACAATGCGTTGCGAAGCTTGGTTGCGTCGTCGTTGTTGAGCGCCTCGGACCGAATCTGCACCGTCGCCGACGGTCCGTTTCCGACGACCACGACGGATTCGGCGTCTTTGCCCAGCGCCTGACTGAACACTTCCTCGACGCGTTCGGTGCTCACACCCGCGGCGGGCATGGACACCTTTGTGCCGCCCTCGAAGTCGATACCGAAGGTGAAGCCGCGCAGGATCATGCTCGCCACGCAGACGGCGACGATGAGACCGCTGATCGTGTACCACATCTTGCGGCGCCCAATGACCTCGAAGGCACCGGTACCGGTGTAGAGCCGTACGAAGAAGCCGTGCTTCGGAGCGTCACTGCTCTCGAGATCGGGCGCCTCGACGGCGTTCGATTCGGTCACGTCCGGTGTGCTCTTGGCCATCGACTATCCCCGTCCCGTCGAATGCGCCGAAGCCCGGCGCTCACGTGCTATCTGCTGCACGGCGCCGAGACCGTTGAAGGCCGGCTTGGCCAGCATCGTCGACTTCGACGCCAGGTACACCAGCGGCCACGTCACCAGGAACACCACCACGACGTCGAGGATCGTCGTCAGGCCGAGGGTGAACGCGAATCCCTTCACCTGACCGATGGCCAGCACGTAGAGGACCACCGCGGCAAGGAACGTCACGGCGTTGCCGGAGATGATCGTCTTGCGCGCCCGTACCCAACCACGCGGAACCGCGGACCGGAACGAACGCCCTTCGCGTATCTCATCTTTGATGCGTTCGAAGAACACCACAAACGAGTCGGCAGTGGTGCCGATACCGATGATCAGACCTGCGATGCCGGCCAGGTCGAGCGTGTAGTTGATGTACCTGCCGAGCAACACCAAGATGGCGAAAACCATTGCGCCCGAAGCCACCAGCGACAACGCCGTCAGCAACCCGAGCACCCGGTAGTAGAGCAGCGAGTAGACCAGTACCAGCGCCAACCCGATCGCGCCCGCGATGAGGCCCGCTCGCAACGATGTCAAACCCAATGTGGCCGAAACGGTTTCGGCCTCCGAAGACTCGAATGACAACGGCAGCGAGCCGTACTTCAGCACATTCGCCAACTCCTTGGCCTTCTGCGCGTTGAACTGTCCCGTGATCTGGGTATTGCCGCCCGGGATCGCCTCCTCGATCTGCGGGGCGCTGACCACCTGCGAGTCCAGCGTGAATGCGGTCTGCGTGCCGACGTGGGATGCGGTGAAGTCCGCCCAGATGTTGGCGGCGTCGGGCTTGAACTCCAACTGCACGACGTACTCACCGCGCTGGTTGTCCATGCCGGAATTGGCGTTCTTAATCTGCTCGCCGCTGATGATCGACTTGTCCAGCAGATACACCTGCGAGTGGTCGGTCGAGCAGGTCACCAACGGCAGGTTCGGATCGTCATTGCCCGCAAGGACGTCGTCCTGGTTGCATCGGGTGGCCTGGAACTGCAGCGCCAGAATCTGGATCTGCTGTTCGGCGCTCTGCCGCAGCGCCTTCTCGTCGGTGATGCGCTGCGCAAGGTCCTTCTCTTTAGGCTTCGGCGCGGGTCCCGGTGGCGCCGGGGTCGGCGGCGGAGCCTCGGGATACGGACGCGGCTGCGGGGCAGGCGGCGCTTCCGGCGCCGGTTGCTGGGCGGGGGCACCCTCGGCGGGAGCGCCCGGCGCAGCGCCGCCCTGCTCTGCCGGGGCCAACGGCGCCTCTGGTGGCGCCGGCTGGCCCGCAGGCGGCCCGCCTTGGGCCGGGCCTGCCTGTTCTGGCTGTGCCTGCTGGGCGGCGATCGCGTGGATCACGGGGCGGATGTACAGCCGCGCGGTCTGGCCCAGGTTGCGGGCCTCGTTGCTGTCGCTGCCCGGCACGGTGATCACCAGGTTGTCCCCGTCGATCACCACCTCGGACCCCGAAACGCCGAGGCCGTTGACGCGCGAGGCGATGATCTGCTGAGCCTGGTTCAGCGCGTCGGCGGTGGGCCGCGACCCGTCGGGTGTGCGTGCCGTCAGTGTGACCCTGGTGCCGCCCTGTAGGTCGATGCCGAGTTTGGCCTTGGCCTGCTTGTCGCCGGTCAAAAAGACCAGGAGGTACACGCCGACCAGCAGCGCGAGGAAGAGTGCCAGGTAGCGGGCAGGGTGCACCGGCGTCGAAGGCGATGCCACGTTTCTTGGTCTCCTCGAGGTCAGGTCGTCAGCACCGCAAAGGGTACGTGGTCTTGCTGAGTCCCAGACTGTCAGCCGTCAGGTCAGTCGGTTCTGGTCGGTGCTGTCCGTGATCTCGGTCGCCTTCGATTGCGGCTCGACGGTGTTGTCAGTGTCGCCATCGAGGTCGTCGTCGAGGTCGTCGTCGAAGTCGTCGTCGAGGTCGTCGTCGAGGTCATCGTCGGGCGCGACGCGATCCCGCACGGCGAGCTTCATCCAGGTCGTCACGACGCCTGGCGCGATCTCGAGCTGCACGTCATCGTCGTTGATGGCCCTGATCTCGCCTTCCAGACCCGACGTGGTGTGCACGCGGTCACCGACCCTCAGCGAGTTGTGCAGGTCGATGGTGGCTTGCATCGCCTTCTTCTGGCGTCGCGAAGCGAAGAACATGAACGCGCCCAGGATGATGAGCAGAGGTAAAAAGGTGATCAGTTCCATGGCAGCGACTGTCTTTCGTGTCGTTATTGCGATGACGGCCCTGGACCGTTGGTGGTCCGCGGTGCCTTCTAGGTGACCAGTGTGCCATTGAGGCAGCTGATTACCGCGCGACCCCGGGTTCTGGGCCTGCGGAGGGTGTCAGATCTTCCCATCGGATCGGTGCTCGTCGGACTAGGCTCAGGCATCGTGAGCACCCTCGAGCAGAGCCGCTATCTCGGCACCAGCATCCCCGGTCCGCGCTCGAAGGAGCTGATCGACCGGAAGACCGCCGCCGTATCCCGCGGGATCGGCAACACGATGCCGGTCTACACCGCACGGGCAGGCGGCGGCATCGTCGAGGACGTCGACGGCAACCGGCTCATAGACCTCGGGTCGGGTATCGCCGTGACCACGATCGGCAACGCTTCGCCGCGCGTCGTCGAGGCGGTGCGCGAGCAGGTCGCCGACTTCACCCACACCTGCTTCATGATCACGCCGTACGAGGAGTACGTCGCCGTCGCCGAAGCGCTGAACCGCCTCACCCCGGGCAGCTACGAGAAGCGCTCAGCACTGTTCAACTCGGGCTCCGAAGCGGTGGAGAACGCCATCAAAATCGCCAGGATGTACACCCGCAAGCAGGCGGTGGTGGCGTTCGACCACGCCTATCACGGCCGCACCAACCTGACCATGGCGCTGACGGCGAAGTCGATGCCGTACAAACACGGCTTCGGCCCGTTCGCGCCGGAGATCTACCGCGCCCCGCTGTCCTACCCGTTCCGCGACGCGGAGTTCGGCAAGGAGATGGCCACCGACGGCGAGGTGGCCGCTCGTCGCGCCATCAACGTCATGGAGAAGCAGGTCGGCGCCGACAATCTGGCCGCGGTCATCATCGAGCCGATCCAGGGCGAGGGTGGGTTCATCGTCCCCGCGGACGGCTTCCTGCCCGCGCTGTTGGACTGGTGCGCGAAGAACGACGTGGTGTTCATCGCAGACGAGGTGCAGACGGGGTTCGCGCGCACCGGCGCGATGTTCGCCTGCGAGCACGAGGGCATCGTGCCTGACTTGATCGTCACCGCCAAGGGCATCGCCGACGGGCTGCCGCTGTCGGCGGTGACCGGCCGCGCGGAGATCATGGACGCGCCGCATGTGAGCGGGCTCGGCGGAACTTACGGCGGTAATCCGGTCGCGTGCGCGGCCGCACTGGCCACGATCGAGACGATCGAATCCGACGGGTTGGTGGCGCGGGCCGCTGAAATCGAACAGATCATGAAGGACCGGCTGCACCGGATGCAGGCCGAGGACGACCGCATCGGCGACGTCCGGGGCCGCGGCGCGATGATCGCGATGGAGATCGTGAAGGCCGGCACCCTTGAACCCGACGGCGAACTGACCATGAAGTTGGCCGTTGGTTGTCACACCGCAGGTGTCATCGTGCTGACGTGCGGCACCTACGGCAACGTCCTGCGTTTCCTGCCGCCGCTGAGCATCAGCGACGATCTTCTCTTCGAGGGTCTCGACGTACTCGCGCGCGTGCTCGCCGACCTTTAGGTCTTCGGCACTGCAGGGTTCCAGAACTCGGTGACCAGACCGAGAATCCGGTCGCGATCGATCAGCAGCGGTGACACGTGGCCGGTGCCCGCGACCTCCTCGACGCGACAGTCAGGAATTGCCGCGCACGTGCGCCGGGCTTCGTCGGGTCGCCATCCCGTGACGTCGTCGCGCACCGTCATGACGAGCGTCGGCACCACGATGCTGCCGAGCAGATCCTCGATGCCCGTGCGCTGCAACATCATCGAGCGCATCGCGTGATACATGCCGTTGCGGTCGGCGTCCCGGAACGACGCCATCACCTCCTCGGCCTGATCAGGTTGTGCGGCAAGGGAATCCCTGCCCACCAGCGAGTCGAACAGCAGCTTGACAACCAGGCCCGCGGGGCCGATGAGCCGGTACATGCCGACGAGCGGCCAGGCCTTGGTGAGCTTCTCCCCGGCCGTGAAGCCCTGGACGGGCGTACCGATCGTGGTCAGCGTCCGCAGCCGCTTCCCTGTCGCGAGGCGAATACCGACGTGTCCGCCCCATGCGTTGCCCACCCAGTCCACCGGCTCGGTCAGGCCCAGTTGGTCCAATGCCTGTTCGGCAGACACCACGACCTCTTCGAAGGTGAAATCCCTTGGCACGGAATCGCTTTTGCCATGTGACGGCCCGTCGATCGTGTACACGGTGCGTCGCCCGGCCAACTCGTCGATCAGCGGCCCCCAAGAGCGGGAGTCGACGAACAGGCTGTGCCACAACACCACCGGCGGACCGGTGCCTGTGCGCTGGACGTGTAGTCGGCCGAGGTCGGTGCTGACGAACTCCGGACTCGGCGTGTCCATATCGACTCCCCATTTTTACTTCGGAAACCGAAACTTCGGTAACCGTAGTATTCTCTGACGTTGTGGCGAAGTCAAGGGATCTGCCGCCGGAGCGGCTGGCCATCGGGCAGCTGCTGGTCAGGCTGCTGCGCGAGTTCCGTGACGACCTGGCCGCTCCCCGTGCCGACGCCGGTTACGGAGACGTTCGCGAGCCACACTTCCAGATCTTCGGCAACATACGCATGGGCGGAATCCGGCTGACCGAATTGGCCGACCGCGCGCAGCTGAGCTTGGCCGCGACGTCGGAGCTCGTCAACGATCTCGCCGATCTCGGCTACCTGACCCGGCGGCCCGATCCGGCCGACGGAAGAGCCAAGCTGATCGACCTCACCAAGCGGGGACGGGATCTGATGGCGGACGCGGGCAGCCGCGTCGCCGACATCGAGCGCCGGTGGTCGGCACTGGCAGGCGAAAAGAACTTCGACCAGATGTGTCGCACCTTGCAGCGGCTACTCGACGAGCTCGACTCCAAAGACTCCCGCGGCTAGGCCGGCGGCGGCAGCCGCAGAATCAGCCGGGCGCCACCCATGGGGCTGGTCTCCAGGCTGGCCTTTCCGCCGTGGATATCCGCCTGCTGAGCCACCAGCGCGAGGCCGAGCCCGGAGCCCGACCGCGCCGCCGTCGATCCGCGGGAGAACCGGTCGAAGACCGCGGCGCGCTCCTCCTCCGGCACACCGAGGCCGTTGTCGTCGACCGTGATCTCCACACCGTCCACGGAACTGATTGCGGCAAGGCGGATCTCGGTGGCGCCGCCGTGTTTGACGGCGTTGGTGATCGCGTTGTCGATGACCAGCCGCAGGCCCGCGGGCATCCCCACCATGAGCACCGTGGTGGGCGACGCCAGCGATACCTGCAGATCGGGATAGTTGCGCATGGCGTCATGGGCGGCTCGATCGAGCAGTTCGGTGATGTCGACGGGGACGAAGTCGTCGACGGTCGTCAACTCGCCCTGGGCCAGTCGCTCCAACGCCGAAAGCGTTGCCTCGATCCGGCTCTGGGTGCGAATGACATCGGCGATCACTTCCTTGCGCTGCTCGTCGGCGAGGTCGAGTGTGGACAGCACCTCGAGGTTGGTACGCATCGCGGTCAGCGGTGTGCGCAGCTCGTGTGAGGCCACTGCAGCGAAATCCCTTGCGGACTCCAGCGCGGCCCTGGTGCGCTGCTGTTCGTCGCCGATCCGGGCGAGCATTCCCTCGACCGCCTCGGCGATCTCAACGGCTTCCTGGACCCCGCGCACCTGCACCTCTTCCGGGTTGGACTGCGCGTTGATCACCCGGGCCTGCTCGGCCAGCACGCGGAACGGGTTGATCATGATCAGCCACAGCACCGAGGCGACGACGACGGTGCCGATGATGACCCCGCCACATATCAACAGCACCCGCCGGTGCAACTCGTCGATGCGCCGCTGCGTTTCGGCCAGCGGCGCGCCGACGGCGATAGATGCCTCACCGGCGCTGAAGGTGCGGACCCGGTACTCGACACCGTCGATCGTTGTGCTGGCGTAACCGTTCTCGAAAGGCGGCAAGACGATGTCCCGCGGCACCGAGACGGTGAGGCCGTCCACCCGCGCGGTACGCACCAGACCTCCACCGTTCGAGGACGGTTGGTCCAGCCCGGGGTTCTGAGCGTTGCTCAGCAGCGTGCTGATGTCACCAAGGCTGCTTACCGAATCGAGCCGACGGTCGAGCTGGCTGTACTGGTCGTTGGTCACGCCGAACCACACCCACGCGCCGAGCGTAATCACCAGCGCGACCACCGAGAGCGCGGCAACGATCACGATGATGCGCAGCGACATGACGCGCGCCAACAGCCGGTAGAGGCGATTGACCAGACGCACTATCACACCGTGATCCAGCGGAAACCCATGGCGTCATCTTGCCCGACCGGTCCGCCGTGCCGGCATCAGGTTCTGACGTTCTCGTCGTCTAACCGCGTGACATCGTCGCTGGCCGGTCCATGCGCGCGGCCGATGTGCGCCTCGGCGCGCATTCGGTCCACCATGTGCGGATAGTGCAGCTCGAAAGCCGGGCGCTCCGAACGGATCCTGGGCAGCTCGGTGAAGTTGTGCCGCGGCGGCGGGCAACTGGTGGCCCACTCCAGCGAGTTGCCGTAACCCCACGGGTCATCGACGGTCACCGGCTCGCCGTAGCGCCAGCTCTTGAACACGTTCCACGCGAACGGAATGACCGACAAGCCGAGGACGAACGCGCCGATCGTCGAGACGACGTTCAGCGTGGTGAAGTTGTCCGTCGGCAGGTAGTCGGCATAGCGGCGCGGCATACCCTCGTCGCCGAGCCAGTGCTGCACCAAGAACGTGGTGTGGAACCCGATGAACGTCAACCAGAAGTGCAGCTTGCCCAGCCGCTCATCGAGCAACCGCCCCGTCATCTTCGGGAACCAGAAATAGATGCCGGCATAGGTGGCGAACACGATCGTGCCGAACAACACGTAGTGGAAGTGCGCCACCACGAAATATGAATCGGTCACATGGAAGTCGATCGGCGGGCTGGCCAGCATCACGCCGGTGAGGCCGCCGAGCAGGAAGGTGACCAGGAAGCCCACCGAGAACAGCATCGGCGTCTCGAACGTCAACTGGCCCTTCCACATCGTGCCTATCCAGTTGAAGAACTTGATACCGGTCGGCACCGCAATCAGATAGGTCATGAATGAGAAGAAGGGAAGTAGAACGGCCCCTGTTGCGAACATGTGGTGCGCCCACACCGCCATCGACAGCGCAGCGATGCTGAATGTCGCGTAGATCAGCGTGGTGTAGCCGAAGATCGGCTTCCGGCTGAACACCGGTATCACCTCGGTGATGATGCCGAAGAAGGGCAGCGCGATGATGTACACCTCGGGGTGGCCGAAGAACCAGAACAGGTGTTGCCAGAGCAGCACACCGCCGTTGGCCGGGTCATAGACGTGCGCACCGAGGTGGCGGTCGGCGGCCAGGCCGAACAGCGCGGCGGTCAGCAGCGGAAACACCAGCAGCACCAGGATCGACGTCACCAGGATGTTCCAGGTGAAGATCGGCATCCGGAACATCGTCATGCCCGGCGCGCGCATGCAGACCACCGTGGTGATCATGTTGACGCCGCCCAGGATGGTGCCCAGACCACCGACGGCCAGGCCCAGGATCCACAGGTCGCCACCGGCTCCCGGCGAGTGGATGGCATCGGTCAGCGGGGTATAGGCGGTCCAGCCGAAGTCGGCGGCGCCGTTCGGGGTGATGAACCCGGCGAGGGCGATCGTCGCGCCGAATACGAACAACCAGAACGACAGTGCGTTCAGCCGCGGGAACGCCACATCGGGGGCGCCGATCTGCAGCGGCAGCACCAGGTTGGCGAACCCGAACACGATCGGGGTCGCGTAGAACAGCAGCATGGCTGTGCCGTGCATGGTGAACAGCTGGTTGAACTGCTCATTGGACAGGAACTGCAGACCCGGCGCTGCCAGCTCGGTGCGCATGAACAGCGCCATCAGCCCGCCGATGAAGAAGAAGATGAAGCAGGCGACGCAGTACATGATGCCGATCAGCTTGTGATCGGTGGTGGTCACCAGTTTGTAGATCAGGCTCCCCTTGGGACCCAGCCGCGCCGGGAAGGGACGCTTGGCCTCGAGCGTTTCGAATGCGGGGGTTTCGGTTGTGTTAGCTGTCACGGAGCCTCCCCAAACGCGGTGCCATTGTTCCTACAAGTATGACGCTAGGGATCGTCCGCCACCGCCCTTAGGGCCAAAAGTAACGAGCCGCGGCGAGAAGACGCCGGTTCGGCGTCAGCGATCGGCGAATCGGTCGTGGCGGCCGAACAGGCCGCCCCACGAGCGGTGGCGCTGAACCTCCTGCGCGGGCTGGACCTCCGTCACGTCGTCGGACGGCTCGGGCTCTGTCCTGGTCGTCGTCGGCGGCTCTGCCGTGGTCATCGCCGAACGCTCCGTATACCTGATGTCGCGCGCGCTCCGGATCGACAACCGCCCGAGCGCGATCGCGCCGACAAAGACGATCAGGGCGCCCAACCCATAGAAGTACGCCAACTCCAGGACGACGCGCTTGCTTTCGGTCGCGGCTACCGGAGCACCGGCGTCACCGATACCCAACGGGCCGGCCACCGTCCGGCCCACGATGAACCATGCACCGGCCAAGACGGCCAACCAGCCACCCAGCATGCCCGTGAACCGGTTGCGTGAGCTCAGCAGCAGGAAGCCGCCCACCATGGTGACTGCACCCGGCAGCACCTCGAGCCAGACACGGGCTGTCGTGCCCATCCATTCGTTGTCGGGGGTGAAGTCGATGTATGGGCCCACGAACGGGATGAGCGCTCCCCAGAGGCCCAACAGAAGCAGCAGAAAGCCGCTTGCCGCGCCACGACTGCGGGGCATACCCATCCTGCCGCCCCGGGCAGGAACACGCGCTTCACTCATATTTGCCTCCTCGGTCAGCGACGGAGTACCCCGACCCCCGGCGGAATACCCACGCCGCGAACCGACACTGCTGTGATGCGCGGCGGCGCTACGCCGCCAGACCCAGCGCGAGCAGCACCGCGACCACGGGGAACGCTCCCTGGGTGATGGCGGCGCGCGCCTTGTCCGGCGAGACGCCAATAACACCGCAACCCGCCGTGAGCATTTCGCCTCCCCTGGCTAATCGAACAGGCCCTGCTGTCCCAGCCCCGATACTCCACTGGGTGGGCTCATCCCCAGGTGCTTCCATGCCGACGCGGTTGCCACCCTGCCCCGCGGGGTGCGGGCGATCATCCCGGCGCGCACCAGGAACGGCTCGCACACCTCCTCGACGGTCGTGGCCTCCTCGCCCACCGCCACCGCGAGGGTGGAGACCCCGACGGGGCCGCCGCCGAAGCTTCGGGTCAGCGCCGACAGGACGGCGCGGTCGAGCCGGTCGAGGCCGAGTTCGTCGACGTCGTACACCTCGAGCGCGTACTTGGCGATGTCGCGGGTGATGACACCATCGGCGCGGACCTCGGCATAGTCGCGCACGCGGCGCAGCAGCCTGTTGGCGATTCGCGGCGTTCCCCGCGAGCGGCGGGCGATCTCGGCGCCCGCTTCCGCGCCGAGATCGATGCCGAGGATGCCCGCCGAGCGCGAGAGCACGCGCTCCAGTTCCGCGGGCTCGTAGAAGTCCATGTGCGCGGTGAACCCGAACCGGTCGCGCAGTGGGCCCGTCAGCGCCCCGGAGCGGGTGGTGGCGCCGACCAGGGTGAAGGGCGCCACCTCGAGCGGAATCGACGTTGCGCCAGGGCCTTTGCCGACGATAACGTCGACCCGGAAGTCCTCCATCGCCAGGTACAGCATCTCCTCGGCGGGGCGTGCGATGCGGTGAATCTCGTCGATGAACAACACGTCGTGCTCGACGAGGTTGGACAGCATCGAGGCGAGATCGCCCGCGCGTTCGAGCGCGGGACCGGACGTCACCCGCAAAGACGAGCCCAGTTCCGCGGCGATGATCATCGCCAGCGACGTCTTTCCGAGTCCCGGCGGCCCGGACAGCAGGATGTGATCCGGTGTGCCGCCACGGTTCTTGGCGCCCTCGATGACCAGTTGCAGCTGTTCGCGCACCCGGGGCTGGCCGATGAACTCACCCAACGACCGCGGCCGCAGGCTCGCGTCGATGTCACCCTCACCGACGGTCAAGGCAGGCGATACGTCGCGGTCGTCGAGTTCGTCGTCGTTGTCGGTGAATCGGCTCATTTGTTACCCAGCATGGAAAGGGCCGCGCGCAGCGCCGACGACTGTGTCGCCTCGGGCTCGTTGGCCAGCACCTTGTCGGTGGCCTCCTCGGCTTGTTTGAGTGCAAAGCCAAGCCCGACAAGGGCTTCCACCACGGGGCCGCGAACCCTATGGCCGTTGGTGGCAGCCAGCCCGATAGCGGGTCCGACCGGGCCCACCTTGTCGCGCAGCTCGAGCACCATCCGTTCGGCGCTGCGCTTGCCGATCCCGGGCACCCTCGTCAACGCGGTCACATCGCTGTCCGCAAGCGCCCGCCGCAGCGCGGGCGCATCGTGGACGGCCAGCGTGGCGAGAGCGATCTTCGGTCCGACACCGGACACCGACAACAGGGTCGAGAACAGGTCACGCGCATCGGAATCGGCGAAGCCGTACAACGTCATCGAGTCCTCGCGCACGATCATCGCGGTGACCAACCTGGCCTCGGTTCCGCGCCGCAGGGTGGACAGTGTCGACGGCGTCGCGTTCACCCGGTATCCGACACCGCACGCCTCGATGACGACATGGTCGAGAGCCACGTCGAGAACTTCTCCGCGAATGGATGCGATCATCGTGCCGCCTTGAGTCGTGCCCGGTACTTCTTCTTCTGTTCGGCCGCCATCGCCTCGGCCGCCGCCATCCGCGCCAGCATCGGCGCGCGCCAACAGTGGCAGATGGCAAGCGCTAACGCGTCCGCGGCGTCCGCCGGTGTCGGTTTGGTCTGCAGCGCAAGGATTCTCGTCACCATCGCCGTCACCTGAGCCTTGTCCGCACCGCCGTTCCCGGTGACCGCCGCCTTGACCTCGCTTGGCGTGTGGAAGTGGACGTCGATGCCGCGTTTGGCGGCGGCGAGCGCGATCACTCCTCCGGCCTGCGCGGTGCCCATCACCGTCGACACGTTTTGCTGAGAGAACACCCGCTCGATCGCGATGACGTCGGGGCGGTGGGTGTCCATCCAGTGTTCGACCACATCGCTGATCATCAGAAGGCGGTGGTGGAGCGGAGCGTCGGACGGTGTGCGGACGACATCGACGTCGAGCGCGACGACCTGCCGACCCTTCCCGCTTTCGATCACGGATAGCCCGCAGCGCGTCAATCCGGGATCGACTCCCATTACGCGCACGTCAACCCCTTTTACGTGAACATCTGTTCGACGGCAGCTTAGCCTGGTTGACCGACACGACCCGGTAAGGACACGCCCGGTTCTGGCGCGGCTGACTTCGTCCCGGCGAAGCGTGCGGAGAGTACGTTTCGACCATGCGGACTGTCCGTAGCTTCTGCCGGGTCTGCACCTCGGTCTGCGGCATCCTTGTCGACGTCGACGGCGACGACGTCATCGCGGTGCACGGCGACCGCGATCACCCGTTCTCGCAGGGCTATACCTGCCCGAAGGGGCGCGCGCTGCCGCAGCTGCACCACCACCCCGACCGCCTGGAGCATCCGTTGATCCGGGCCAATGGCGAACTGCGGCGCACCACATGGGACGTGTGCCTCGACGACCTCGGTGAGCGCCTGCGCGCCACCATCGCCGAACACGGCCCGGCATCCGTCGGCATCAACTTCGGCACCGGGGTCGGTATGGACGCCGCCGGCTACCGCATCGCGCAGGGCTTGCACGCCGCGATCGGCACGCCCGCGAAGTTCAGCCCGTTGACCATCGACGGCACCGCAAAGGTGTTGATCGCCGAGTTGATGGGCGGCACACAGGCGATGACGGCGCGGCCCGACTACGACAACGCGACCTTCGCGATGTTCATCGGAAGCAATCCCGTTGTCTCCCATGGGCACACCGTCGGCCTCCCCAACCCGAGAGGTGCGATTCGCGATCTCGCCAAGCACGCCGAGGTCTGGATCGTCGACCCCCGATGCACCGAGACCGCGCGGGTGGCCACCCACCACCTCGCGCCTCGGCCCGGCACGGACTATGCGGTGCTGGCCTATCTGGTGCGCGAGGTGCTTGGCCAGGGTGCCGATCCCGACGTGCCGATCCAGGACGTCGATCGGCTGGCCGGCGCGGTGGAGCCGTTCACCCTGAAACACAGCGCGGCCGTGGCCGACGTGCCCGAGGCCCAGCTGACGCGGCTGTTGGCGTCGATCCGGCGGTCGGGCCGAATCGCGGTCGACACCGGCACGGGCATCACCATGTCGCCCAATGCCAACGTGACGCAATGGCTTTACAGTGCACTGCTCATTCTCACGGGATCGATGAACAGACCCGGCGGCATGTGGTTCCATCCCGGGTTCGCCTACCAGCTGGAGACGTTCGCGCTGCCGGTCGCACCCGCGGACGGTTCGTTCGGGCCAGGACCCCGCAGCCGTCCGGGAACCCGATCCTTCCTTCGTGAGTGGCCGTGTGCCGCGCTGGCAGACGAGATCGACGCGGGGAACATTCGCGCCTTCCTCAACCTCGGCGGCAGCCTCGTCACCGGGTTCCCGAACGCGAGCTCGCTGGTGCCCGCCCTGAAGAAACTCGACGTGCTGATGACGACCGAGATCCTGCCCAACGAGACCACGGCGCTGTCGACACATGTGCTGCCCACCAAGGATCAGCTCGAGCGGCCCGACATCACGATGTGGGATTTCCTCGCCCCGCGCATCTCCGCCCAGCACACACCGGCGGTCGTCGCCCCGGTCGGCGAACGGCGCTCGATGTGGTGGGTGCTCGCCGAGATCGGCCGGCGGCTCGGTCACGAGCTGGCCGACATCCGTGCCACCGACGACTCGATGCTCGCTCATGTCGGCTCCGGTGTCCGGGGCGGATACGACGAACTCACCGCGACCGGCTGGGCGGAATCACCGATCGAATTGCCTGCGCCCTGGGCCGACGACCACATCGACCGGGTCGGCGGCTGGCGGCTGGCCCCGCGGCTGCTTCTCGAACAATTGACGGCCGTGCGCGAACCCGCGCCGCTCGTTCTCGTGCCGCGCCGTCAGCTGAGTCGGCTGAACTCACAACTCGAATTTCTCGGCGAAGCCCCCGAGGTCATCATTCACCCAGACGACGCGGCAGCGGCGGGACTTGCAGACAACGCGCCGATGGCCGTCCGCAGTGAGCACGGCGAGCTGACGGGCATCGCGAAGGTCGATGCATCCGTTCGGCGCGGCGCGGTTTCGGTGCCGCACGGGCATGCCGGCGCGAACGTCAACCTGCTCACCAGCAAGGACGACATCGACCCGCTGACGGGCATGACGCGCTACTCCGGCGTGCCGGTCACGCTGCACCCCGCCTGAGGTCTACTCCTCGATCTGCGCGAGGATCTCGTCGGGGATATCGGCGTTGGTGAAGACGTCCTGGACGTCGTCGCTGTCCTCGAGCGCGTCGATGAGCTTCATGATCTTGCGGGCACCGTCGGCGTCCAGCGGCACGGTCACCGACGGCTGGAATCCGGCCTCTGCCGAGTCGTAGTCGATACCCGCGTCCTGCAGCGCGGTGCGGACCGCGACGACATCGCCGGGCTCGGAGAGGATTTCGAAGCTGTCACCGAGGTCGTTGATCTCCTCGGCGCCCGCCTCGAGCACCGCGGTGAGCACGTCGTCCTCGGTCAGGTCATTCTTCTCCAGTATGACGACGCCCTTTCGGGAGAACAGGTACGCCACCGAGCCGGGGTCGGCCATGTTGCCACCGTTGCGGGTCATCGCGACACGCACCTCGCCGGCGGCCCGATTGCGGTTGTCGGTCAGGCATTCGACGAGCACCGCCACGCCGTTGGGCCCGTAGCCCTCGTAGGTGATGGTCTGCCAGTCGGCGCCGCCCGCCTCTTCGCCCGCGCCGCGCTTACGGGCACGCTCGATGTTGTCGTTGGGCACCGAGTTCTTCTTGGCCTTCTGGATGGCGTCGTACAGCGTCGGGTTGCCGGCCGGGTCGCCGCCGCCGGTACGCGCTGCCACCTCGATGTTCTTGATCAACTTGGCGAAGTTCTTACCCCGCCGCGCGTCGATGACCGCCTTCTTGTGCTTGGTGGTGGCCCACTTGGAATGGCCGCTCATGCAGGTACTACCTCTTTCACTACTGCGTTCGCGCAGATGAAGTCCGATCAACGAGTCTACGTGGACGTTTATGCGCTACGGCGGCCGACGGGTCGTCGATGACCATCGCCGCGGCGTCGGCACGACTGCCTGATGCATCGGATCTGACCTTCGATGTGGGGTGGTGCGTTTGCTGAATTGCTACGCTTTCCAAATGCCTCCGGCAGTCCAAATTGGTCGCCCATGAACACGGCGTGGCGGTGGTGGCGCGGGCTTGACCACTACTACTGGCTGACGGCTTTTCTCGCCGCCCGTGGTCTTCAGAAGACCACGTGTCGCCTGGTGGCGCTGGTCATCCTCGGAATGAGCGCCATTTCCCTCATTTTGATCTGGAGCCCGACCGGCCCCAAGGGGACCGTCAACCAAGTGGTCGCGGTGGCCGTCGCCGTGAGTAGTTCGACACTGGCTGTGTTGTGGCTCCGCTCGCGATGGCCGACCGTGATCGAGTCCCGATTCTGTGTCTGTGCGGGATCTGTGTGCATTGCCATTTCATGCCTGATCCAGACCGATGCGCTTACCGCACTGTTCGGTGCGACTTCATTCACACTCGTCGCGATTTATGCAGCCGTTTTCCACACCACCCGATGGGTGGCCGTCACCTGGATAGCTACCGGCGTGACGTTGGCGGTTCTCGTGTTCAGGTTGTCGTCAATCAGCATCGCCTTCGCCATCGCGTCGGTGCTGTTGATCAGCTGCATCGTCATGTTCGTCTCGCTCACCGGGCGCGCCGCCATCTGGCTCGTCGACGCCGACATCTTGCACGAGAACTTCGAACCACTCACCGGCATGTTCAACCGCGACGGCTTCTACGAGAAGGCCACCACCTTGCTGGCATCGCGCAGCCGCGGCGACGACCGGTTCCTCGCGATTTCCGTGATCAACCTGGACAGCTTCTCGCTTGTGGGCGAGTTATCCGGTGTCGGCGGATCCAACCGGGCCAGGGTCGATATCGCCGCACGTCTCCGCGAGACTGCGCGACGCGATGCGGTGCTCGCGCACATCGCCGATTCCGAATTCGTGATCGCCGACCTATTCGACAGCAACGACGCGTCGGCACTGCTGGAACGGGTGCGAGGGACGATCTCCGGCGCACCATCGCGCCTGTCGGCCAGCATCGGCGTGGTGACGACCCCCCTGCAGCCGCTCGTGCAGCTGCCGCCGCACGACGTGCTCGACGAGCTCCTGTCGATCGCCACCAACGCGATGTACGAGTCCCGCAAGCGCGGCGGGAACCACGTCACTTACGTCCGCAGTCCCTCGCTCACGGTTCTCGATGATCAGGGCAACGACGAGCGGTTCGGCAACGAGGAGCTCGCCTAGTCGCGATGTCGGCGCGCTCGGTCACGCCCGCCCGGTGACGATGTCGACGAACAATCGGTGGATGCGTCGATCGCCGGTCATCTCGGGGTGAAACGCCGTCGCCAGCATCTGGCCCTGCCGGACCGCAACGATGTGGTCGGCGGCGCGGCCGAGGATGCGCACGTCGGGACCGACCCGTTCGACCCACGGAGCCCGGATGAACACCGCGTGCACCGGTCCGTCCAGCTCTTCGAAGGCGATGTCACCCTCGAACGAGTCGACCTGGCGGCCAAAGGCGTTGCGCCGCACCGTCATATCGATCGCCTTGAGCGGAGCGGCGTCTCGGCCCGCGGCACCTGCATCCAGGATCTCGCTGGCCAACAGGATCATCCCGGCACACGACCCGTACGCGGGCAACCCTTCGGCCAGCCGTGCGCGTAGCGGCTCGAGCAGTTCGAATTCCCGCAACAGATGCGTCATCGTGGTGGACTCGCCGCCGGGGATGACGAGCGCGTCGACGGCATCGAGTTCACTACGGCGCCGCACCGTGAAGGCATCGGCGCCGGCTTCGCGCAGCGCGGCGAGATGCTCGCGGGTGTCGCCCTGCAACGCGAGCACACCGATGGTGGTCACTACGGCGCCGAGGTGAAGTCGCGTTTGAAGCGGGTCAGCCCTTCCTGCATGACCGCTGCCACCATCTCCCCGGACTGGGTGAAGATCTTGCCCTGCGTCAACGACCTGCCACCGGAAGCCGACGGCGACGACTGGTCGTAGAGCAGCCATTCGTCGGCGCGAAACGGGCGCATGAACCACATGGCGTGGTCGAGTGACGCCACCATCAGGTGCTTGCGTTCCTCGAGATGATTCACCTGCGCCGAGCCCAGCAGGGTGAGGTCACTCATGTAGGCCAGCGCGCAGATGTGCAGCACGTAATCGTCGGGCAACGGGTCACGGTGACGGAACCACACCTGCTGTTGGGACGCCTTGCCCGGCGACAGCTTGAGCTGGTCGCGCGGCACGATGCGGACATCCCACTCGGCGAACTGCTGGAACCCGGCGTCGTCGAATATTCCGCCCTTGGAAATGAACTCGGGCAGATCGTCGGGCGGCTCTGCGAACGGCATGGCGTCCTGATGCTCGATACCGCTTTGATCGGTCTGGAACGACGCCGACATCGAGAAAATGGTCTCGCCGTGCTGGATCGCGTTGACGCGTCTGGTGACGAACGAGCCGCCGTCGCGAAGGCGTTCGACGATGAAGACGGTCGGCGCCTGCGCGTCGCCGGGCCGGAGGAAGTATCCGTGCAGCGAGTGAACCTGGAAGTTGGGTTCGACGGTTCGCACGGCCGAGACCAGGGACTGGCCCGCTACGTGCCCGCCGAATGTCCGTTGCAGGAAGCCCGATTCGGGGCTGAACACGCCACCGCGATAGATGTTGACCTCGAGTTGCTCGAGGTCAAGGATCTCCTCGATCGCCATGCAGTTATCTCGGCTCTTCGCGACGAGCGCTCATCGCGAGGGGCCTACCATCCCCGCTCGGCGAGCCGATGTGGCTGGGCGATGTCCTCCACATTGATGCCCACCATGGCCTCCCCCAGCCCGCGCGACACCTTGGCCAGCACGTCGGGGTCGTCGTAGAAGGTGGTGGCCTTGACGATCGCGGCGGCCCGCGACGCGGGGTCACCGGACTTGAAGATGCCCGAGCCGACGAACACGCCCTCGGCGCCGAGCTGCATCATCATCGCGGCGTCGGCGGGCGTGGCGATGCCACCGGCGGTGAACAGGGTCACCGGCAGCTTGCCCGCCCGCGCCACCTCGGCGACCAGCTCGTAGGGTGCCTGCAATTCCTTCGCCGCGACGAACAACTCGTCCGGCGACAGCGACGTCAGCCGGCGGATCTCACCGCCGATCTCGCGCATGTGGGTGGTCGCATTGGACACATCGCCGGTGCCGGCCTCACCCTTGGAGCGGATCATCGCCGCGCCCTCGGTGATCCGGCGCAGCGCCTCACCCAGGTTCGTCGCACCGCACACGAACGGCACGGTGAACTTCCACTTGTCGATGTGATTGGTGTAGTCGGCCGGAGTCAGCACCTCGGACTCGTCGACATAGTCCACCCCGAGGCTCTGCAGGATCTGCGCCTCCACGAAGTGCCCGATGCGGGCCTTAGCCATCACCGGAATGGTGACCGCCGAGATGATGCCCTCGATCATGTCGGGGTCGCTCATCCGCGACACCCCGCCTTGAGCGCGGATGTCGGCAGGCACCCGCTCCAGCGCCATCACCGCGACAGCGCCTGCGCCCTCGGCGATGCGCGCCTGCTCGGGGGTCACGACGTCCATGATCACGCCGCCCTTGAGCATCTCGGCCATGCCGCGCTTGACCCGCGCGGTGCCGGTCTGCGCCGAACCGTTCGACCCGGCTGCGGTATCCACTGCTATCTCCTCCAAATCGCTACGGAACCAGTCTAAGCGCGACGGCAAATCCGTTAAATCCGCACCTCAGCGGATCGACTGCAACTGCTTCTGCGGCGCCACACCGTGGACGTCGGCCAGCGCGTTCGCCTCGGAGAGCAACTCGCCGAGCTGCAGGGGATAGACGGTCTCTCCTTTTGCGACCAGCTCGGCGATCATTGTCTCATCGCACCAGCGGTGCCCGTGGATGTAGCGCCGTTCCAGCCCGGTCCGGCCCGCCGCGGACGGTTCGAAACGGCTGGTGCGGTGTACGAAGAACATCTCCTCGCTGCGGATGACGGACCCGTTGAAGTCGATGACGGCGTCTCGTCGCCACACCGGCCCGACAATGTCGGCAGGCTCGACGGGCAGGCCGGTCTCTTCGGCCAGCTCGCGCGCCGCGGCCTGGGCCAGCGTCTCCCCCGGCTGGACAGCTCCTCCGACGGTGAACCACCAGCGCGGCGCCGGGCCGTCCGCACCCTCCAACGCGGGGTCCGAACCGGATAACAACAGCACGGCGCCGGCCTCGTCCAGCAGCACCACCCGGGCCGACGTCCGGCGGCTGACCACGCCAACGTCGCGGTCGGCCTGCTCGGCTATCTCGAAATACGTTGGTAGCGCCGCGGTTCCACCAAGCCGAAGCAGACGCACCGCGGGGCGCTCGCGCAGCGCGAGCGTGTCACGCACGGCGTCGTTGTGGAAGCGACGCGCCAAGGTCACCCGGGCTTCGGCGTCGGCGATTTCGGCGACGAGCGCCACCGGCAGCGACACCGGGTCCACCAGCGCGAGTGCTGCAGACAGTTCGTTCTCGGCGACTTCTCTGGCGCCGCGCGGCGCCTGCTCAGCGGTATCGGCGAGCGCCTTCAGTCGCTTGCCCTCGGGGCCTGCGCCGTAGGAGTCGACGGCTACCGCACGGGCGACCACGGCCCGCCGGGCCAGCGCAGCGTCGAGCGCCTGCCACGACAGGTCGTAGCGGACGTGCAGCCGGTCCAGTCGGTTTGCGGTCTGGAACGCCCACGAGCCCGCCAGCAGCAGCACCACCAACAGCAGGACGGCGACCGTCACCACAAGCCATGTCATCGACCACCTCCCCCAGTCGCTACGCTCCAGCCCGCCGTACCCGCCACCTGCACCTTGGCCCCTGCCCCGGCAACGGTCTCGTACACCCGCATGATCTGTCCTGCCACGACCGACCAGTCGTACTGGTGGACGGACGTGGCGGCCACCTCGATGTAGCGCTCGCGCGCGACGTCGTTCTCGAGCACCTCGATCAATCCGGCGGCCAGCGCGTCGGCGTCGTCCACCGGCACCAGCCGCCCGGCGTTACCATCCTCCAACACCCGGCGGAACGCGTCGAGGTCGCTGGCCACCACGGCCGTGCCCGCGGCCATCGCCTCGACGAGCACGACTCCGAAGCTCTCGCCGCCGGTGTTCGGCGCGCAGTAGACGTCGGCACTGCGCATCGCGGACATCTTCTCCGCGTCGTCCACCTGACCGAGGAAACGCAGGTGCCCGGCCAGCGACCCGGCCTCCTCGCGAAGCTCGTCCTCGTCGCCGCGGCCGACGATCAAGATCTCGATATCGGGAGAGCGGTCGACCAACGCGGGCAGCGCCGCGATCAGCACGGCCATCCCCTTGCGCGGCTCGTCGAACCGGCCGACGAACAGCACGGACTTGCCGGGGCGCGGATACCCCTGCAGGGGCTGCGCCGATGCGAACGACGCGACGTCGACGCCGTTGGGGATTTGGACGGCATCCGAGCCGAGCGCCTCCATCTGCCAGCGCCTGGCTAGATCGGACACCGCGATGCGGCCGACGATCTTCTCGTGGAACGGTCGCAGGATGCCCTGAAAAACGCTGAGCGTCAACGATTTCATGGTCGACGTGTGGAACGTCGCCACGATCGGGCCCTCCGCGGCCTGTAGCGCCAGCATCGACAGGCTCGGCGCATTCGGCTCGTGCAGATGCAGCACGTCGAAGTCGCCGTCAATCAGCCAGCGCTTGACCTTCCGGTGGGTCGCCGGGCCGAACCGCAGACGCGCGACCGACCCGTTGTACGGGATCGGAACGGCCTTGCCTCCGGAAACGACGTAGTCGGGCAGTTCGACATGCGGCGACGACGGTGCCAGCACGCTGACGTCCTGACCGCGCTCCCGCATCACCCGGGCCAGCTGCAGCACATGGGATTGCACGCCGCCGGGCACGTCGAACGAATACGGGCAGACCATGCCGATGCGCATCAGGCTTCACCCCTGAGCGTGGCCTGCCGCTCCTCGGACAGGTCGGCCAGCCACTGCGCCTGCAGCATGTGCCAGTCCTCGGGATGCGCCGCGATGCCCCTGGCGAACCGGTCGGCCATCGCCTGAGTGATCACGGTGACGTCGCCCGACGAGGTGTCCAACGGGGGTGACACATCGAAAACCCAGCTGTCCCGCGTGTTGTAGCAGTGTGTCGGCAACACGACCGCGCCCGTCTCGATGGCGAGCTTCGCCGCCCCCGCGGGCATTCGCGTCGGCTCGCCGAAGAAGTCGACCTCTACACCGGACCGGGTGAGGTCGCGGTCGGCCATCAGGGCGACGATCCCGTTGTCGCGCAGGCGCTCGACGAGCACCTCGTACGGCGGGCGCTCGCCACCGGTCAGCGGCAGCATCTCGAATCCGAGGCTTTCCCGGTAGTCGATGAACCGCTTGTACAGCGATTCCGGCTTGAGCCGCTCGGCGACGGTGGTGAAGCCCCCGAAATGCTGCACCATCCACACCCCGGCCATGTCCCAGTTCCCGCTGTGCGGCAACGGCATCACCACACCTCGGCCTGCGTCGAGAGCGGCCTGAACAAGTTCGCGGCCGAGCAGGCAGGGCTCCAGCTTCGGCCGGAGCTTCTCCTTGTCCGTCGACGGCAACCGGAACGCCTCCCGCCAATATCGGGCGTATGAGGCCAGCGAAGCACGAATGAGGCCGTCCGGCACCTCGGCGGGAGCCACCCCGAGCACGCGCGCGAGGTTCTTGCGCAGCTGCGCGGGCCCGCCGTTACGGGAGGCGTAGATGGCGCCCGCGTCGAACGCATTGCGCGCCACCAACTCTGGCATCGCACGCACCATCCGCCAGCCCGCGGCGTAGCCGAGATCGGTGACCTGGCCCCCGATCGAGAAGCGGCCGCCCCCGACGCGCAAGCGAGAAGCAAGGGAATCTCCCGCCTGTGGTCCCGTCGGGGTGGCGGTCACGGTTCGTCCCCCTGCTCGGTCTTCTGCAGCGGCTCCATCGCGCCCGGCGAGGTTCGCACTCTGTGCACACGCTGACCGAGGGTGATCAGGCTGGCCACTGCAAGCACCCACGCCGCGACGTTGAGCAGCCACGGCACATGGAGGAAAGACACGCCGGAAAGCCCCGCGCCGTTCAGGATGATTACCAGCCGCTCCGGTCGCTCGATGAGCCCGCCCTCGCCGCTCAGGCCGCTGGCCTCGGCGCGGGCCTTGACGTAGGAGATCACCTGTGAGGTGACCAGACAGATCATCAGCGCCACCACCAGCGAGGTGCTGTGCAGCCCGGACGCCGCCCACCAGATCAGCCCGCAGAAGATCGCGCCGTCGCCGATCCGGTCGCAGGTGGCGTCGAGCACCGCGCCGAACCGGGTGCCGCCGCCGCTCTGGCGGGCCATCGCGCCGTCGAGCATGTCGGCAAGCACGAAGATGCAGACCGCGAACGATCCCCACCACAGCTGACCGATGGGATACAGCGTAAGCGCGGCAATGACCGCGCCGGCGGTGCCGATCATCGTGATGCTGTCGGGTGTGAAGCCTGCGCGCAAAGCAGCCTTGGCGACCGGCGTCGAGAGCTTCGCGTACGCCGCACGGGTCATCAGATAGAAGTCGCTCACGACTGCTTGGCCCATTCCGTGGCGAGCAGCTCGCGGGTCTCGCTCAGCAACTGCGGGACCACCTTCGAACCGCCGATGATCGTGATGAAGTTGGCGTCACCGCTCCACCGCGGCACCACATGCATGTGCAGATGCTCGGCGAGCGAACCGCCCGCAGACTTGCCGAGATTGAGACCAACGTTGAAGCCGTGGGGGTTCGACACCGACTTGATGACGCGAATCACCTTCTGGGTGAACGCCATCAGCTCGATGCTCTCCTCCTCGGTGAGGTCCTCGAGCTCGGATACCCGCCGATACGGAACCACCATCGAGTGGCCCGGGTTGTACGGGTAGAGGTTCAGCACCACATAGACGGATTCGCCGCGCGCGACGACCAGGCCGTCCTCGTCGTTCAGCGTCGGGATGTCGGTGAACGGCTGCGTCGAGGCGGCCGACCCGCCCTTCATCGGCGCCTCCGCCAGATAGTTCATCCGGTAGGGCGTCCAGAGCCGCTGCAGATGATCGGGCTCGCCCACGCCGTGGTCGACAACCTTGGGTTCGTCGTTATCCGTCACGTCGGGGCATCCGCCTTGATCAATTCCGCTGTGGGCACAGCGTTTTCGCGGTTGGCGACCCAGTTCGCGATCGCGTCGACCGCCTCGTCGCGCGGCACCCCGTTGACCTGGCTGCGGTCGCCGAACCGGAAGCTGACCGCGTCGGCCTCGACGTCGCGGTCACCGGCCAGAAGCATGAACGGCACCTTCTGGTTGGTGTGGTTGACGATCTTCTTCGCCATCCGGTCGTCGCTGGTGTCGACCTCGGCCCGGATGCCACGTGACCTCAGTTGCTCGGCAACATTTTCCAGATATCCGACGTGCCCGTCGGCCACCGGTATTCCGACCACCTGGACCGGCGCCAGCCATGCCGGGAACGCGCCCGCGTAGTGCTCGGTGAGGATGCCGAAGAACCGCTCGATCGACCCGAACAGTGCGCGGTGGATCATCACGGGCCGCTGCCTGCTGCCGTCGGCGGCGGTATAGGTGAGGTCGAACCGTTCGGGGAAGTTGAAGTCCAACTGGATCGTCGACATCTGCCAGCTGCGGCCGAGCGCGTCTTTGACCTGAACGGAGATCTTCGGGCCGTAGAACGCGGCGCCGCCCGGATCGGGCACCAGGTCCAGGCCGGACGCGGCGCCGACCTCGGCCAGCACGCTGGTGGCTTCTTCCCACATATCGTCTGAACCCACGAACTTGTCCGGGTCCTTCGTGGAGAGCTCCAGATAGAAGTCGGTCAGGCCGTAGTCGCCGAGCAGGTCGAGCACGAACCGCAGCAGCGACGTCAGCTCGCCGCGCATCTGCTCGCGGGTGCAGTAGATGTGGGAGTCGTCCATCGTCAGCCCGCGCACCCTGGTCAGCCCGTGCACGACGCCGGAGAGCTCGTAGCGGTAGACGGTGCCGAACTCGAAGAGCCGCAAGGGAAGTTCGCGATACGAGCGGCCGCGAGACCGGAAGATCAGGCAGTGCATCGGGCAGTTCATCGGCTTGAGGTAGTAGTCCTGCCCGGGCTTGCGGACCGTGCCGTCCTCGTTGAACTCCGCGTCGAGGTGCATCGGCGGGAACATGCCGTCGGCGTACCAGTCGAGGTGGCCCGAGATCTTGAACAGCTCCGCCTTGGTGATGTGCGGGCTGTTGACGAACTCGTAGCCAGCCTCGCTGTGCTTACGACGCGAGTAGTCCTCCAGCTCGCGCCGGATGATGCCACCCTTGGGGTGGAATACCGCCAAACCTGAACCGATTTCGTCGGGGAAGCTGAAGAGGTCGAGTTCAGCGCCGAGCCTGCGGTGGTCGCGACGCTGGGCCTCCTCGATCAGCTCGAGATGGCGGTCGAGGGCCTCCTGCGACTCCCACGCCGTGCCGTAGATCCGCTGCAAACTCGCATTGTTCTGATCGCCGCGCCAGTACGCGGCCGAACTGCGGGTGAGTTTGAACGCCGGGATGAACTTTGTCGTCGGAATGTGCGGGCCGCGGCACAGGTCACCCCAAACACGTTCGCGGGTACGCGGATTGAGGTTGTCGTAGGCGGTGAGCTCGTCACCCCCCACCTCCATGACCTCAGGATCGCCGGATTTGTCGTCGACGAGTTCGAGTTTGTAGGGCTCGTTGGCGAGTTCTTCGCGCGCTTGGTCTTTCGACTCGTACACCCGCCGGGCGAACAGCTGGCCGTCCTTGACGATCTGGCGCATGCGCTTTTCCAGCGCCTCGAGATTCTCGGGGGTGAACGCCTCCGCGACGTCGAAGTCGTAATAGAAGCCGTCGGTGATCGGCGGCCCGATGCCCAGCTTGGCTTCGGGGAACAGCTCCTGGACCGCTTGCGCCAGCACGTGGGCGGCCGAGTGCCGGATCACGCTGCGCCCGTCGTCGGTGTCGGCGGCGACCGGCGTCACCTCGACATCGGTCTCCGGCGCCCAGCTGAGGTCGCGAAGCCGGCCGTCGGCGTCACGGACGACGACGACGGCGTCGGGGGCTCCTCGGCTGGGCAAACCCGCATCGCGAACCGCCGCGGCAGCGGTCGTCCCGGCAGCGACCCGGATCGGGGCTGCTGGGGCGGTGCTGGGGGCGGCGCTCATCGGTCACTCTCCGGTCTGTTTGGTTCTCGCGTGCGCGAGTTTTAATGGGTGTTCACGAACGCGACCAATGCTATCGGTGGGGGCGGTCAGTCCCCGACCCCGATGGGGCTGTTCAGCCACGGATACTCGATTCCGACGAGCTCACCGCACCAGTCGAGCGCACCAAACAGCCACAGTGTCGCGGCGACGATCAGCGCGGTGGAGACGCCGCCGAGGATCTGCACGAATTTCCCCTGCCGGTGGAACCAGTCCATGACCTTGTGGTAGCGCTCCTTGGCGTAGGCCAGCAGCCGCCGCGCCCAGTCGAATTCGGTGGCCAGGATGCCAAGCCCGACGAACACGATCGCCCAGCCGGGACCCGGATACGGAATGGCGAGAACGCCGAGACCAAAGACCGCCAGCCCGACCACGCCGACGGCGACCCGATAGCCGAAGTCGGCTTTGGGCCGGTCGCGCAGCCGGTCGCGCCAGCGCGCCCAGCGCCGCTTTGCCGCCGACCACTTCGATGCGGTGTCGCCGCCGCCGCGGCTCCGAGACTCCGTGTCGCCGCCGCCGCGGCTCCGAGACTCCGTGTCGCCGCCGCCGGTCATGGCTGACCCGGGTTGAGCTTTACAAACAGGGCCTCGGCATCGCAGAGCAGCGCGTCGCCGTCGGACAGTCGCCCGGTGACGAAGATCTTCCGGCCCTCCGAGCGGTCGATCCTGGCGTCGACCTGCAGGTCCCTGTCGATCGGCACGATCTTGCGGTAGTTCACGTGCAGGTAGGCGGTGCGCTGTTTGAGGCTGCGAGTGAGGCGGAACGCGGCGAATCCGAGCACCGAGTCCCACATCAGGGCGAGCGCGCCGCCATGAACCGCTCCGTTGCGGCCGAGATGGAACCGGCGGAAGCGGACCGTGCCATCGACCTCGTCCCCGACCGTCGTCAGGTCGGCAGGCACCTGCATGATGTTCCCGCGGTTAGGCAGGTCCATGCGTCTGCCGGAGGGTGTGGTCCATTCATCGGCGTCGAACGGCGCGAGCAAATCGGACACGGCCTCGATCATGTCGGCCGCCTTCGTGATCACGTCGTCGGGCGCGTCGGCCGCGCGGGTGTGGTCCTGCAGGGTGCGGACGGCTTCGATGAACCGGCCGTAGTCGGGCCCGCCGCGGGTGGTCGGTTCGGGCGGGTTGAACCCGCCACCGGCATGCGCCTCGTTGGGGTCGGTGGCCACCCGCTCACCGTATTGCCTGCCGGGATTCGTCGATCCTCGTGGTCACCGCAACGATATGCGGCGGGGCACGGCGCCCTCTTAGCCGTCGGAGCCGGCCTTGCTCAGCGTCTCGAACTCCTCATCTGAGAGCTCGATCTCGGCGGCGGCGACATTCTGCTCCAGATGGCTGACCTTCGATGTGCCGGGAATGGGCAGTATCACCGGCGAGCGCTTGAGCAGCCAGGCGAGGGCGAGCTGGGACGCGGTGGCGTGGTGCTCTGCGGCGATGCGCTGCAGCGGCCCGTCCGGAGCGGCCAGCGGACCGGCGGCGAGCGGGAACCACGGGATGAAACCAAGGCCTTGGGCCTCGCATACGTCGAGCACCGGCTCGGCCGTCCGGGCGGTCAGGTTGTACATGTTCTGCACCGACACGATCGGCGCGACCGTCTGGGCCGCCTCCAACTGCTTGACGTCGACCTCGGACAGGCCGATATGACGGATCTTGCCCTCCTGCCGCAGCGCGTCGAGCTCACCGATTTGATCCTCGAGCGGGAACTTGTCGTCGATCCGGTGCAGCTGGAACAAGTCGATGCGGTCGACGCCGAGCCGTCGCAGGCTCAGCTCCAGCTCCTGGCGCAGATAGCCGGGAAACCCAAGCGGTATCCAGACATCCGGACCGGTGCGCAGCAGCCCGGCCTTGGTAGCGATGACCAGATCGTCGGGGTACGGCGAAAGCGCCTCGCGGATCAGTTCCTCGGAGACGTAGGGGCCGTACGAGTCGGCGGTGTCGATGAAGTTGACGCCGAGGTCCACCGCGCGACGCAACACGCGGATGGTTTCGTCGTGGTCCGCCGGCGGCCCCCAGACACCTTCGCCTGTGATCCGCATAGCGCCGAAGCCGAGTCGGTTGACGGTGAGATCGCCGCCGAGGGTGAAGGTTCCCGCGGCTTGGGCGACGGATGAGGTGGTCACCTGACCGACCGTACGCCGGGTGGTGACATGGTGTCGGGGTGAGATTGAGCGACCTGTCGGGCTTGCAACTGACGTACCGCGAGGTGGGCGCAACGGCGGGCCCGTTGCCCGACTGCTACCACCATGTACGCAAGACGGCCGTGATCGGCAACGGGCGGCCGCGATTCGAGGAAGCAGCGGACAAGGTCATGCGGTGGGGGATGCTGCGCGGTGCGGGCGTGCGGGTCGAGGCGAGCAGCGAGGTGGCGGCCGTCGGTTCCGAGCTGCTGGTCGGCCTGGGCCCCTTGCGCGCACCGTGCCGGGTCGTCCACGTGATCGACGAACCGGACCGCCGTGGTTTCGCATACGGCACGCTGCCTGGGCATCCCGAATCCGGTGAGGAGCTGTTCGCCGTGCGCTACCACCCCGCGACCGGCGAGGTGCACGCCGAGGTCGTCGCGTTCTCCCGGCACGGGACGTGGTGGAGCAAGCTGGGCTCACCCGTCACGTCGCTTGCGCAGCGCATCATCACGTCGCGCTACCTGACGGCGCTGTAGCGCGCGTCCCAGCCGGGTGGCCACGCCGTTTGCTGATCACATCTCATCCGCTTTACGGCCGCGTTAGCCTTGAGCCAATGAAGCTCGACGATCGGACACTGCCTGTGAAAGACCCTGTTGATGTGGACGCCACCCATCGACGTATCGCACAGTTGGTTCGGGACCTATACGGGAGGCCCGACGTCGACTCGGACACGGTGATCGCCGAGTTGGCCGAGCATGCGGCGGTCGAGATTCCCGGTGCGCTCTACGCCGGTGTCACCGTCACTCGCAACGGCAAGCACATCGACACTCCGGCCGCGACGCACCAATGGCCGGTGGTACTCGACGAGATCCAGCAGCGCCACCGCCAGGGGCCGTGTCTCACGGCGGCATGGGAGGAGAAAACCATCCATGTCGCGAACCTCGAGACCGACGAACGGTTCCCGCTCTACGCCCGGGATGCCTTGGCGGAGACTCCGGTTCGATCGGTGATGGCCTTTCAGCTGTGGATCGCAGGCGAGACGATGGGTGCGCTCAACGTCTACGCCGAGACGCCGGACGCCTTCAGCGCGGACACCAGGGACATCGGGTTGGTCTTCGCGGCTCATTCCTCGGTCGCGTGGAATGCCGCCCGCCGTGACGAGCAGTTCAAGAAGGCCCTGGCCAGCCGTGACGTCATCGGACAGGCCAAGGGCATGCTGATGGAGCGGTACGGGGTCGGCGCGATTCAGGCGTTCGACTTGTTGCGCAAGTTGTCGCAGGACTCGAACACGCCGCTGATACGGATCGCCACCGACCTCGTCGAAAAGCAGCAGTCCTCCACCAAATAGCGGGTTTCGTCCTGGCCGACCGGGGAAACCCATCCCACATGAGCGTGGAATCCAATTCGGCGGCCGATGCCTCGATCGGCGAGTTGATGAGCCAGTTATCGGCGCAGTCATCACGTCTCGTCCGCGATGAAATGAAGCTCGCGCAGAAAGAGCTGGAGCAATCGATCAAGCACGCCGGCATCGGCGCCGGGTTGATCAGCGCCGCGGGTCTGTTGGCAGTCCTCGGGCTGATGACCCTTATCGCCGCCGCCGTCGCCGCGCTGGCGCTCGTCCTGCCCGTGTGGGCGGCCGCCGTCATCGTGGCCGTAGTGCTGTTCATCGCGGCGGGCATCGCCGCACTGTTGAGCCGCAAGCAGGCCGCGGAGGTCACTCCACTCGCGGCCGAAAGCGTGGAAAGCGTCAAGGCAGACATCAAGGAAGTTAAGGAAGCACGCCAATGAGCCAACCCGATCCAGTTCGCCCTGAACCCGGCCCCGAGGCGGATATCGGCGAGATTCAGGGCGACATCGAGCAGACCCGCAAGGAGCTCGGTGAGACCGTCGAGGCTTTGACCGCCAAGATGGACGTCAAACAGCGGACGAAGGACAAGGCGGCCGAGACCAAGGAAGCCGTCGTTGGAAAGGCTGCGGAGACCAAAGACCGCGTTGTGGACAAGGCACACGCGGTTCAGCACGCGACGCTTGACGACGGTCGGTCGAAGGTGACGGTCCCGGTGGCCGCGGCGGTGGTCGTCGGCGTGGTGGCGCTTGTGTGGTTGATTCGGCGACGGCGCTGACCGACTACACCTTGTTCGGCACGGCGGTCACCAGGCCACCGTCCATGATGAATTCGCTTCCGGTCGAATAGGACGATTCGTCGCTGGCCAGAAAGACGATGAATGTCGCGACCTCTTCCGGTTCGGCTGGTCGGCCGAGCGGAATGGTGACCATGTCCTCGGGTAGGTGCGCCGTCATCGGCGTCCGGATGAAACCGGGGTGAATCGAATTGACCCGAATGTTCTTGGGAGCCAACTCGAGTGCTGCCGACTTCGCCAGCCCGCGCACCGCCCACTTCGATGCGACGTAGGGGTGCACGAACGGCGCGCCGCGAAGTCCCTCGATCGAGGACACGTTGATGATCGAGCCGCCGCCCGCGTCGATCATGGGCTGGACGGCCGCGCGCATGCCGAGGAACGTGCCGGTCAGGTTGACGTCGATGACCTTCTGCCATTCGCCGAGATCGAACTTCTTCAACGGGCCGAGTGCGACGATGCCGGCATTGTTCACCAGCACGTTGAGTTTCCCGAACTCGCCGACGGCGGTGTCGACCGCGGCCTGCCACTGGTCGGGCTGGGTGACGTCGAGGTGGACGTAGCGCACGCTGTCGCCGATTTCTGCGGCCAGCGCCTTGCCTTCGTCGTCGAGGATGTCGCCGATCACGACCTTGCCGCCCTCGTCGACAAGCATCCGCGCATGCGCGGCGCCCATGCCCCGCGCGCCGCCACTGATCAGCGCAACCTTTCCGTCGACGCGTCCCATGCGGTGTTCTCCCTTATCGTTGTCCGGCGCCCTATTTAGCGTCGAAGAGTCCCTTGCCGGTGATCAGCGGCAGGTCCATTGTCGTCCTGATCCCTGGTGGTGCGGCCACCACCGCGGGGATCGCATTGACCACCCTGCCCGCACCGGCGGCAATGGCAGCGTAGTTGTGGTCCCCCCTGCGGCTGGTCGGGCAGATGTCGACGGTGTACGACGGTTCGCCGACGATCTCGACCTTGTACGAGCCGCCCGGCTGTGCGGGCTGCGGCCACTCCGGGCAAAGGTCTTCGCGCAACCGCGTGACGTGGTCGATGACGATTGCGGGTTTGCCCTTGACCATGCCGAGGATCTCGAATCGCAGCGCCGCCTGGCCGCCCTTGGGGATGTGACCGGCCGCGATGTCGAACGCCTCCGTCGCCGGGACCCGTATGCACGAGTCCTTGATCTCGTCGACCTCGATACCGAAGCCGGCGGCCAGCTGACGGATCGTCGTACCCCATGCCATCCCAAGAACGCCGGGCTGCAACAACATTGGCGTCTGGTCGAGCGTCCAACCGAAACCCATCACGTCGAACATCACGGTCGAACCGTCGTAGGTGGCGTAGTCGGCGATCTCCATGCAGCGCACCTGTTCGAGGCGCTGGCATGTGCTCGCGATCGCGAACGGGATCAGGTCATTGGCGAACCCGGGATCCACCCCGGAGATGAAGAGACTCGAATTGCCTTGTTGCGCTGCCGCTTCCATGGGAGCGATGTACTTGTCGGGCATGACGCCCCACGGGTATTGGAACACCCCGGGCGATGTTCCGACGACGTTGATGCCTGCCGAAAGAATGCGCAGGACGTCGGTCACCGCCTCGGGTATCCGGTTGTCGCCCATCGCGCAGTACACGGCGCAGTCGGGTTCGGTGGCCAGCAGGGCGTCAAGATCGTTGGTCGCGGTGATGCCCGTCGACGCGTCGAGCCCGGCGAGCTCGCCCGCGTCCTTACCCACCTTGGCGTCGGCGGACACCCAGACCCCGGTCAGGGCGAAGCGGGGATCGCTGATCAGATGGTTGAGCGCGATACGTCCCACGTTGCCGGTGCCGATATGTGCGACGCGAATCGCCATAGCTGTCTCCTCAAGGCCGCAGCTGGACAGCTGTCCAATTTATCGGATGCGACCCGAGGCAAACAAGGCAGGTCATGGGCCTGCGCCGATACCTGCTTGTGGCTGGTGAGCGGGGATCAGCTGGAGTGCCGGACAGTTGTCCAGCACTCCAGCTGGCGCCATTACGGCTGGGGCCTGCGACGCCCGAGGTAGAAGACCAGGCCGAGAGCTCCGAAGCCCAGCCCGGCCACCACGCCCGCCGCCGCCATCAGATACATCTGCGTGCGATCGATGCCCGCGGACTCGTCCGAGGCCAACCGCATCTGGTAGTCACCCGGCAGCGGCGCCTCTCGTGGTTCGCCGAGCCCCGGGAACCGCTGGGTGCGGTGCACCTCGAACTGCCGCTCACCTGTGGGTGACGTGACCCATTGACCCCAGGCCGGTGTCGCACCGTCGAGCAACACCTTCCGTCCGCCGTATTGAACGTCGTCGCCGACGTCGACGATCTGGCGAACCAGGAACGGCTCGTAAGTCGCATCGGAGTAACGCACCTGCACAGGCACGTTGTCATAGGACAACAGCGGAGGCGGGGCCACGAACGGCACCCCTGCCCCGGGGACGAAGCCACCGCCGAAGAAGGTGCCGACGGCCACGTTCACCACGTCAGCCGCCACGTTGGCCACGTCGGAAACCACGTTCGCGGCGCCCAGCACCACAGCCGTGAAGCTGTACGCGGCGAGCTCGGCCACGTCGACGACGACCCTCGCCAGAGGCTGGATGACCAGGATCCGCGTGGCGTTCGCGAGGGCGTAGGCGATCCGCACCGGAGCGCGGAACGGATTGAAAATGATCGGCCGGTAGAACTCGTCGTACTCGATCCAGTCCCGATCCCACTGACGTACCCGTTGGTCCCAGATGCGATCGGCGTTGACGGAAAGTTCTGATCCTGCATCGAATTCGGACTCGAAGGGGCCTACCCGGGTCTTGCTCGAGAGGTTGATCGCGCTCGATAGCGCGTCGATGTCTTGCTTCGCCGCCGGCTCGGGCTTCACTTCGATCGGTTTCGACTGCCTGGCCAGTTGGATGTCCTGCTCTGGCGCCTGCAGTGTTTCAGGCTGAGCCATCGCGACCCGCTGGGCGGCCTTCGCCGGATCGGCTGGCGGCGACTGCTCGCCCGCCGAAGCGTTGGTGTCGGCTTCGGGCGTCTGCCCCGGCACAAGGCCCCTCGGCAGCTGCGTGTCCTGCTTCGGATCGCCGGGCGTGGGTGGCTGATCCGCGGCGGGCAACGGCGCGGGCGCGTCCAGCTTTGGTGCATCGGCCTGCGGGGTTTCATCCTTGGGCACATCACCCTTCGGCGCATCGACCGACGGCACCCCGGCCTCCGCCGCATCGACCTTGGGCGCGTTGACCTTTGGCGCATCGACCTTCGGCGCGTCGGCCTTTGCGGTGCGTCGACCTTTGGTGCATCCGCCTTTGGTACGTCGGCCTTTGGTACGTCGGCCTTTGGTGCGTCGGCCTTCGACCTCTCCACTACCCGCGGCGCCGGAATCTGCGGGGCAGGCGCTTGGGGTCGCGGTGCAGGCGCCTGAATCTCGGGCACCTGGGCTTGCTGAGGCGGTGACTCGGACTTCGGCGGCGCCGGTTGTTCCTTCGGCGCACCCGGCTGCTCCGCGGGGACCTGCTCCTCCGGGACGAAGACCTCAGTGGTCGGGATGATCGGAATGTCCGGATCGTTCTTGTTCGGTTTGGCGAAAGCCGGCGCAACTCCCCCGGTGAGCGCATTCATCGAGATGACAGCTCCCGACGCAAACACAGCGACAGCATTTCGCCAAGAGCACGTTCTAACAGGGGCACGCATGTGAATATCGACTCCTCTGGTCTCAGAGAGGATGGCGGTAGCCGCCACCGCTGCTTAGCAGCCATCTCCCCCGACACTGGACATGGACCAGCAGGCGCCGCGGTGCTTCCGGGTTGGTCGGACCGAGCTTGTGGCGGAGCGGCGATCCGGTTCCAACAGTTAGATCGCCCCACCAACCGATCCGTTACAGCCTTGCGGTCAGACCGTCCCTTCGATCGAAAGTGCCGCCATTAAGACCCGCCACCGGGCTGTTCGTCGGCAACGAATGTGCCGAACCAGTCCATCATCACCAGTGCATCCAGCAAACGAAATTAGCTGTGCTATCACTTTGGCGAACAGCGAATGCCGTGTATACTCGCAAACCGGTGGGGGTATGACTGCCAGTGTTGTTTCGAAGGCAGCAACCGAATGAGCCGTCAGTGCTCAGGTTCCAAAGACGAGGATGCGCAAAGTGACTGCAACCGACGCTCGGGTGGGCGAAAGCTTCGGCAAGTACGAGTTGAACGCACTGCTGGGCAAGGGTGGAATGGGCGAGGTCTACTCGGCCTACGACACCGACAAGGGCAGATATGTCGCCCTGAAGATCCTGCCGGACCAGTACGCGCAGGACGAGCGGTACCGGGCCCGCTTTTTACGCGAGTCACATGCCGCGGCCATCCTGCAAGAGCCGCACGTCGTACCTATTCACGATTGGGGCGAGATCGACGGCAACCTCTATATCGATATGCGGCTTGTGCAAGGGCACACGCTGCACGAGCTCATCAAATCAGGCGCGCTGGAGCCCGAGCGCGCGGTTTCGATCATTGAGCAGATCGCCGCGGCTCTCGACGCCGCCCATGACGAGGGCTTGATCCACCGAGATATCAAGCCCCAGAACATCATTGTCACACCGGCCGATTTCGCCTACCTCGTTGATTTCGGTATAGCTGAGACGCAAGGCGATACCAGACTGACCATGGCGGGCACTCAGATCGGCTCGTTCGCATACATGGCGCCGGAGCGATTCGACGACCAGCACAGCACATTCTCCTCCGATATCTATTCCTTGAGCTGCGTACTGTACGAGGCACTCACGGGCGAACTTCCGTTCCAGGCCAACAGCTACGAGCATTTGATCGCGGCACATGTCTCCTCGGTGCCGCCCAAGCCGAGCAAGGTCAACAAGCGGGTTCCCGCCTCTCTTGACAACGTCATCGCCCGCGGCATGGCCAAGCATCCGGACGATCGGTACGGCAGCGCCGCTGCGTTCGGCCGTGCCGCGCGACGCGCGCTTCGGGCGAGCGCCGAGGTCGCCGCACCGGACGCGAATACTCAGATGGCGCCGTGGATTTCACAGTTGCCGCAGACGCTTACGCCTGCGGGCATCGGGCGAATGACCCAAACTGGACCTTCCGTGACGGCGGAGTCGCCAGTTGGAGGCCGCCAATCACTGGTGCCGTCCGTCGTGATCGGGCTCATCGCAGCCTTGGTACTCGGTGCATTGGGTGTCGTCATCGGATTGCTCGTCTCGACCAAGCCAGGTCCTGATCCGAGCCCCGCACCGAACACCGTGACGGCTCAGCCGTTGCCGGCGGTCACCGACCAGGCACCGGCGCCGAAGCCAGCCGGGAAGCCCACCGCAGCGCCGGCACCCAGTTCACCGCCTCGTATTCCGGTCCCACCGCCGGTTGACGGTGCGCTTCAGCAGCTGCAACAGATTGCGGCCGGTGACCGCTACCTCGTGAGGTCGAATGCAGAAGATTTCTGGGTCCCACAGCTGAGTTCCAAGCGGCCGGGCGTCAAGGATCAGGGTCTGGTGTGGAACAACGCGTTGACGTTGCAGGAGCACCTGCGCCTGCGCGAGCAGTACGGCGCGAAACTGCTCTGGTCCGGGGACTGGTCAGTGTTTGACGGATCGAACTGGTGGGTGACGATCGCACCGATCACCTTTCCGACCGCTGACGGTGCCCTGCAGTGGTGCAGAAGCGAGGGCTACGACCGAAACCACTGCTTGGCGAAGCTGATCAGCACGACCCATCCCATCAAGGGAAGTACCGCGCTCAACTGATCGGGCGACGTCGGGTCAGCGGACGGTACCGTCGCGATGTGATCGCGTTCGTCCGGGCCGGGCTCGCCGCCGCTTGTGTGGCGTTGACCGTGGCCGGATGCGGCCAGGCCACTGTGCTCGACGGGCGCGCGGTGTCGATGCGCTACGACCCGTATCGGGTCGCGGGGCTGCCGACCTCCGACGGGCCGAGCGGGCCTCGCGTGGCTGCCCCTTCGACTGCAGGGCGGGTACAGGACACCGACGACGGGGAGATTGACCGCGCGGCATTGTTGGCGGTCGAGGACATCGAGGACTTCTGGTCGCAGCATTACTCCGAAGCATTCGCGGGCGGGTTCACTCCGGTATCCAAGCTGGTTTCGGTCGATCCCCGGAGTTCGATGATCATTTGCAATGAAGAGGCGAGTGCGTTCGACTTCAACGCGCTCTATTGCGCTCCCGAAGACCTGATCGCTTGGGATCGTGTGGATTTGATGCCGGTCGCCAAGGAGTTCTTCGGCGACATGACCATCAACGGCCTACTCGCCCACGAGTACGGCCATGCCCTGCAGTGGCGCGCAGGGTTGGTCGGTGAGCAGACCTCCTCGATTCTGGTTCGCGAACAGCAGGCCGACTGTCTGGCGGGCGTCTACATGCGCTGGGTGGCCGAGGGGCACTCACCGCGCTTCAGCATCAACACCAGCCGCGCACTCGACCAGGTAATGGCCGGCGCCATCGCCGGCCGCGACCCGATTTCCACGTATGACACCTTGTCGCTCGACCCGCCGTCACATGGCACCGCTCTGGACCGAGTCAGCGCGTTCCAGACGGGCTTCGACGTCGGCGCAGAGGGTTGCGCCGCAATCGATTCCGCCGAAATCCAGCAGCGTCGAGGCAACCTACCGCAGTCGCTGTTCGATCCGGCGAGTCCGCAGAGCGACATTGCGATCGACGAACAGACATTGTCGACGCTGATGGAGCTGTTGGGACAGATCTTCGCTCCGGCGAACCCTCCGACTCTCGCGCCGGCAGACAGCGGCTGCTCCGTCAGCCAGCAGCAGCCGGTGGCCTACTGCCCGGACACCAACACGATCGCCGTCGACATGCCGACGCTGCGTGAGGTCGGCGCACCCGCCGACGAGAGCGACTTCGTGCTGCTGCAGGGCGACAACACCGCGTTGTCGATGGTGACGTCGCGCTACGCGCTTGCACTGCAGCATGAACGGGGCCTGCCGCTCAGCTCGGCGGCTGCGGCCATGCGGACCGCCTGCCTGACCGGGGTGGCACAGCGAAAGATGGCGGATCCGATCGAAGGGCCGTCGGGCCACCAGCTTGTGCTTGGCGCCGGCGACCTCGACGAAGCGGTGTCGGGTCTGCTGGCCAACGGGATCGTGGCCACCGACGTCAGCGGCACTCCGGTACCGTCCGGGTTCACGAGGATTCTCGCCTTTCGTACCGGCCTTCTCGGCGACGTCGACGATTGCTATCAGCGGTTCCCCTGAGAGAATCTGCGGGTGAGCGGATCGCCAGACCCCCGGCGCCCAGGGCCCCGGGACGAAACCGTCGAGGTGCCCCTGCGGCCACATGAAGCCGCAGCACAGCCGAGCGCCGAGGAACCCTGGTGGAAAAACGTGAACTCGCGGGTGCCCCCGCCGCCGCGGATGCCTGCACCACGGCCTGCGCCGAAAACGCCGCAGCCACCGCCCCCGCCCCGCAATCGACCGGCCGCTCCCGTCACGAAGCGGCACGCGCAGGCCACCCCCAACCGGGGTAAGGGTGGGCAGCTCGCGCTGTTGATCGCCGTCGGCGTCATCGCGGTTTCGGCGGCTGCCGTCCTACTGATGGCCGGGCTGTCGAAGTTCGACGTGCTGAAGGGAAAGGTGCTCGACGTCTCCAAAGTGGAGGCGGGCGTTCAGCGGATTTTGGTCGACCCCGTCGACGGATACGGCGCCACGAGTGTTTCGGACGTGGTGTGCAACAACGGCAACGACCCGGAGATCAAAGAGGGCGCGACCTTAACCTGCGGGGTGATCGTCGACGGCCGGAAGCGCCAGGTGCTCGTGGTGTTCCGAGACGACAACGGCACCTACGAAGTCGACCGACCTCGATAGCGATTCACTGAGGTAAGCCGAAGAGCTGAACGACGCCGTGGTCGCGGCCTGCGGTGTAGCCGCCGTCGACGGCGATGGCCTGGCCGCTGACGAATGAGGCGTCAGGCGATACGAGAAAGGCCGCCATGGCGGCGATCTCGTCGGGCCTGCCGAGCCGTTGCAACGCGTGCTCCTCGGTGATCGAGCCGAGTGGGCCCTCCATACCCGGCATGCGAAAGACGTTGTCCAGCATCGGCGTTGCGATGAAGCCGGGGCAAATTGCGTTGGCCCGGATTCCGCTCGGGCCGTAGTCGAGTGCGATGTTCTTGGTGAGCAGCACGACGCCGCCCTTCGAGGCGTTGTAGCCGCTGCCGCCCGCTGTGCCTTCGAGGCCTTCGACGCTGGCGAGGGTGACGATCGAGCCCCGTTCACCGTCGACCCGGGGCTGCTCGATCATCCTGGCCAGCGCCGCCTTGGCTACCAGGAAGGTCCCGGTCAAGTTGATCGCGATGATCCGGTCCCATTCCGCCTTGTCGAGCAGGTGCACCGGCCCGCCGCCGGCCACACCCGCGGCGTGCACGACGCCGTCGATCCTGTCGGTTACGGCGGCGAAGACGGCCGAGACCGCTGCTTCGTCAGTCACGTCGGCAGGGACGAACGTGAACCGTTCGCCGAGGTCTGGTGGTGCGCTCAGGTCGGTGCCGACGACGGCGCCGCCTTCGGCGAGCAGGCGCTGCGCAGTCGCAAGGCCGATGCCGGACGCCGCTCCCGTCACGACAAAGGTGCGCGAACGCGCTCGGTCCCTCATGGCGATCACCCTATAGAAAGCCAGTTCGCCCCATGTCTGTCAACAACGCTTCGCCGCCGGAGTCCGCCTCAGCGGTCAACTTCTGTATCAGGGGCGATGGGGTCGACGGTGACCAGCTCGGCTAAACCACTGACGGTGAGGGTTGCCACCAGTACCGGATGGATAAGCAGTTTCTTGATTTGTTCGGCGCGGATTGCCAATGCGTTGATGGCGGCGCTGTCCAGGTACTCCACCGCGGTGAGATCGACGATGAGACCCCCGCCAAGAGCGGCTTCGGCAGCGGCGGCAGTCAGGGCTTGTGTGAATGCGTCGATGTTGCTGAGATCGACCTCCCCGGTCGCGATCAAATGAAGGATCTCGTTGTCGGGGCGCGCGGTGTTCAAGGCAAGCTGCGTGGGCATCAGGTGATCCTCGCGGAGAGATGAACGGTGGTTCCGGTGTCGTTTTGGTTGATGGCGACGTCGTGCATAAGACCTTGCATCAGGGCGATGCCCCGGCCGCGCTGGATGGCGGGACTGTCTTGTGGCGGCTTCCACGAGCCGTTGTCGGTGATGGTCAACTTCACTTGGTCGACAAAGGCGGTCGCTTGCAGACTGATGGAGCCCTGCGGACTGTCACGGTGGCCATGTTCGATGGCGTTGGCGACGGCTTCGCCGGCGGCGACGAGTACATCCATCACTTGATCTGGTTTCATCTGAGCTCTCTTCAACCAGTCGCGCAAAGCGGAGCGAGCGGGTGCGAGATGGCTGGCATCTGCGGGGAACGTCAGCTTCAAAGGCGCGGGATGACGGTAGAGCAGAACCACAACATCGTCCTGATAACCGTGACTCGGCGCGAGATCGGACATGATCTCGTTCGCCAAGTCATCCAGCGGCGCACCCAGGCGCTCCTGAATCAGGGCGGTCGCCTGAGAAATGCCGTGCTCCAAGCCGATACGTCGACGCTCGACCAGACCATCGGTGTAGAGCAGCAGGGTCGCACCCGGCGGCATCGTCACGCGGGCTTCCGGACGCGGCCAGCCCAGTCGCAACCCGAGGGCGATGGTGTGGGCCGCATCAAGCATGTGGCTACTACCGTCGGCGTACACCATGATGGCTGGCGGATGCCCTGCAGTGGAGTACACCAATTCGCCGTTGGAGGGATCGAGCACACAGCACACCGCTGTCGTCCCCTGAGCGCCAGGTAGGCGAGCCGCGAAGCGGTCCAACCCGGCCAAAGCGGCACTGGGGCTGAGGTTTTCGAATAGCAGCGCGCGGCAGGCGCTGCGCACCTGACCCATCACCGTGGCAGCACCGAGCCCATGGCCGACACAATCGCCCACGATCAACGCGATGCGACCGTCGTCGAGATCGACGACGTCGTACCAGTCACCGCCCACCTGCAAGGGCCTGCTCGCGGCCTGGTAGCGCACCACAAATCCGTGCGGTAGTTGAGCAGGTCCCAGGATTGCGTGCTGCAGCGCCAGCGCCGTTTCACGCTGCTGGTCGACCTGGTACACCCGCTGCAGGCCCTGGCTGAGGCGTCCAGCCAGGACGGTAAGCAATGTCTGGTCTTCGAGGGTGAACGACCGCGGTTCAGCCAGGTCGATCCACACGACAAGCACACCTTCTGGGTGTTGCATCGCGATTCCCGCGGTTCCGGGCTGCGAGGTGTTGGGGGCGAGCATGTCGCCATCGCGCATGAGGCTGAGTGTTTGGCGCAATTCGGAGGGCAGGTCAACCCACGACACCGATCCTCCGACAGAGAGCACCTGCGGTGTTGTTTCGCCGGCACGATGGCTTGAGAACGTGACGGCCAGCACTTGGCGGGCCCGCCAGAGTCGGCGTAGTTCCTCGGCGGCGGCGTGCAACGCGTCATCGACCGTGTCTGCTTGGGCGAGTTCCTGATTGAGCGCGTGTTCGCGGCCGGCGGCCAGCGCTAGAGCGATAGCGGCATGGCGGGCGAAGTCGCTGACGAGCTCAAGGTATGCGTCATCGAAGGCAGGCTGATGTGGACGGCGCGCGACTGCGATGACGCCGAGGACTGAATCGTCGGCGATCAGAGGCATGACGATGGCTGAGCGTTCACCCACATCGGTGAACCCTGCGATCGGATACTGAAACGAATCGGTGATCATCGGTAACCCGCGCCGCGCTACGCCGCCGGTGGTGGACCCGTCCATGGGAACCTGGCGACCGATCACCTGCGAGGCGTAGCGGCCCGCCGTCGCGGCCACGATCAACGTTTCGGCTCGGTCGGCCGGCGATTCGAGCTCCTCCGGCACGAGCAAGATCGCCTGCTCAGCGTCGGCCAACTCCAACGCCCGGTTGACGATCAGCTGCAGCGGCCCCGTCTGGGGGTCGCCGGACAGCAGCGCGGTGGTGATCTCACGACTGGCCTTGGTCCATTTCGCCGATTCACGTTCGCGTTCAAAGAGTCGAGCATTGTCGATAGCGGCCGCCGCAGCCGTTGCCAACGCCCGCACTGCACTCTGCTGCGATTCAGAGAACACTCGGTCGGGCCGGTCGTCGGCGAGGTAGAGAGATCCGAAGTCCGCCGCCCGCAGGGTGATTGGTATGCCAAGCAGAGCCCGCATCGGCAGACCTTCGGCATGGAGCCCGACGGTCAGCGGATGAACGGCCATATCGTCGATGCGAAGGCCATCACCGACTGGGAGCTCGCCGAGCTTCTGCGCTGTCTCATAGTCGATTCCCACGTGGATGAAGGACGCAAAAGTGCCGTCGGAAGCGGCTATAGCCAACGCTCCGTATCGGGCACCAGTGAGCTCCCGGGCGGCCTCGACGATCCGATGCAGGGTCACGTCGAGGTCCAGTTCGGAACCGATCGCGACCATAGCCCGTACCAGTTGTTGCATCTGGTCGCGAGACGCCACCAACTCGTCGAGCAGGTCGTGCATCCGGCTCACCGAGTCCCCCTGGTTCTGCCAGGAGGACATTGAGCTGCCCCGCTCGTTGTCCATAGCCACAAGCTAACCGCTGACGGCGCAGGCAAACCTCATTCTGAGTTGTTTGAGAGACGACGCGACGGCGTAAGGTCCCGCGGCCAAGGACTGGGTCTGAACCCGCACGCTTGAGCCAAGGTGAACCGACCCCGGGGTTTCCGGTGATTGGGCATTGGAGGTATCGGGAGGCGCAATCCGGCTTGCAGGGAGCATCGTGCATCCGGCTTACGGCGACGCCTACCCGAGAGCTGAACTTCCTTTTTCCTGATCCAGCATTTTGGCCCCATCACCATTGCGCAAGCGGTCCCAAAACGCAGCGATTGGACGGAAATTGGGCCATTGACCTGCGGTGGTTGGTGGTGGTCCCGACTGGGATCGAACCAGTGACCTTCCGCGTGTGAGGCGGACGCTCTCCCCCTGAGCTACGAGACCGGGGAACGTCGAAGGTTAGCACGACGTGCCGCCAAGCCTGGAATTCGCGGTGGCGTGACTGGGTAACTCCGCTGCCGAAACCGTCCCAAACTGGTGGCAGGGTGTCGGGCCATGCACCTGCTCAGCCTGTTGCGGAAGGGATTTGTGCGCCTACGCTGCAGTGGACTATCGTCGTCCTTCGCGACGGGCGACGATCTCGTTCGTGGCGCGCGGATGTAGCGCAGTTGGTAGCGCATCACCTTGCCAAGGTGAGGGTCGCGGGTTCGAATCCCGTCATCCGCTCGAGGGTGCAGTCGCATCAACCCCAGCGGTGGAGTGGCCGAGTGGTGAGGCAACGGCCTGCAAAGCCGTGCACACGGGTTCGATTCCCGTCTCCACCTCCAAGTAAGGCTCAGGCGCGATTAGCTCAGCGGGAGAGCGCTTCCCTGACACGGAAGAGGTCACTGGTTCAATCCCAGTATCGCGCACCAGCATTACCGCAGTTCAAGGTATAAATCCCCGGCTCACCGACCAGCCGTGTGGGCTATTCGTGGGCTATCGGTCTGCGGAACAGGCCAATTTGCCTCGGTTGCTGGCTCGCCGTCTGGCACCGATATACGCTTGGTTCCAGTCATCCGGCGAGCAACAGAGCCGCCGGTCCTCACGCGGTGAGGTAAGAGCACGCGGAGGCCACAGCCTCCGCGAAAGACTCCCGTTTCGTGTGTCGTTGTCACGTACCAGAGGAGCCCATGGGCCGCCCCAAACACGAAGTCCCCGCGCCCGAACCGTCCAAGCGCCACTGGGTCACCCAGGCAGTTCGTCGCCCACCACCTCGGCGTGACCACCCGCACCGTGCGGGACATGTCCAACGACGGGCGCCTGACCGCCTACCGGATCAATCAGGGTTCGTGCGCTACGACCTCAACGAGGTCGATGCCGCCCTCACGCCGTACGGCGGATCGGTGAGCGCATGAGCCCGGACCACTCTCACAGACCGATCGCGATGCACTGGACGATCGCGGCCTGGCCGACTTCGTCGAACTCACCGGCGCGGATCCGCCGCTGCTCGACGCGCCGGAGCCGAGTCCGACATGAGGCCCCCACATGAAGATCGCCGCCCCAGCGGAACCAGGACGGCGACCAACCATCACCACCACGACAAGCAGGCCACGACACCGGCTGACGCTGTGTCCGAGTCTAACGGCGGGTCCGCCATCCCGGTGGCGCCATGATCTCCGGCGACCACCTGGCCGTGCTGGCCGCGTCGGGCATCACACCCGAGCACGCCAAGGCGCGGGGCTACGAGACGGTCCACCCCTGCACAGCCGAACAGCTCGCCTATGCCGGTCGCGCGTTCGACCAGCGGACAAAAGACCGGAGCATGCTGGTCGGGGAAGGTTTCACCGAGCGTATGTGCGACCGGGCCGTTGTTAGCCCAGGTCTGCTGGTCCCGCTGCTGGACAAGCGTGGCGACCGCTGGGGATGGCAGTTGCGCAACTTCACCACCGATAACGGACTCGATTCGCAGTGGGCCAAGTATCACAGCCCGCTGGGGCAGACCAACCACATCGACGTGCCGCCCGGAGTGGGTCTGATGCTCGACGACCCCGACGAGTCGCTGTGGATCACCGAGGGCAGCAAGAAGGCCGACTGTGCTTTTCTGCACGGGCTGTGCTGCATTGCCCTGCTCGGCGTCTACGGCTGGCGCGGCGACAACGGCTGGGATGCCGTCTCTACCCTGCCGGACTGGGAAGAAATCCCGTTCCGGCACCGCCGAACACGCAAGCCCCGCAAGGTGATCGTCGCGTTCGACGGCGACATCATGCGCAAGGACGGCGTGCGGCAAGCCACGTTCCGATTCTGCCAATGGCTGACGTATCGCGGGGCCGAGCCGCACATCTGCTGGCTGCCCGACGGCAAAGAGAAGGTCGGGATTGACGACTACCTGGTGGGCAAAGGATGACAACACCACGCACCGCCGACGATCTCCGCAAGCTTGTGCGCAGGTTCGATCCGAAGGCGACGTTCTGGAACGAGACCGCCCCCGTGGGTCCGGTTCTCGACCGCCTCGCCCGCAATGGCGCATGGCTTGGCGCCCAGCGGTTCCCGGCCTTGGAGTACCACGTGCCCGGCATCGTGCCCGAGGGTCTGGGCCTGCTCGTGGCCGCGCCCAAAAAGGGTAAGAGCTGGATGGTCGCCGATATCGGTCTCGGTGTCGCCGGCGGCACCCCGGTGTTCGGCGCCGTCCCCGTCGCCGCGCGGCCCGTGCTGTACCTGGCCCTTGAGGACGGTCACCGCCGTCTGCAGAGTCGCTGTCGGCGCATCCTCGGCTTCGGGGTCAGCATCCCTGCCGGGATCAGCTTCGTCACCAAGGCCACCCCGGCCGAGGCCATCGCGGCCATTGGCGAGTTCATGACCCGTCACGCCGCCGAGAAGCCGCTCGTCATCCTCGACACGCTGGGAAAAGTGAAGCCCCAGAAGAAGCCCGGCGAGGAGAGCTACCTTGCCGACTACAAGGTCGGCACGGAACTCAAAGACATCGTGGACGCGGTGCCAGGGGCGTCTCTGTTGGTCGTACACCACACGCGAAAGGCGGAGACGGGCGACTTCGTTGACAGTGTCAGTGGCACCCAGGGCATCGCGGGATCGGTGGACTACGTTCTGGTGCTTTCGCGCAAGCGTCACGAGAACAAGGCCATCCTCAGCGTCACGGGCCGCGACATCGTCGAGTCCGAGTATGCGATGACCGCCGAGGGCGGAGTGCTCTGGCGGCTGGACGGCGCCGACCTCGACGAGGCTCACGAGGCCGTGGCCCAGCGCCGCGCCGAGCAGTCGGTGGGCGACCGTTCGATGGAGGTCTACCTCGCCGTCCAGGCGGCCCAGGGACCCATCACCGCCGCCGATGTCGCCGCCCAGGTCCCCGACATGGACAACGACGACGCTGGCAAATACTTGCGGCGACTGCATGCCGGTGGGCACATCCACAAGCCCCGGCGTGGGTTTTTCTCCATTCATGGCACGCCGGACGGTTCCGCGCCTGGAGGGCAGGCTGGAGGTTTCGGACACCAGGAGCGCGTTTCGGACACTCAAGAAAACCCAGTGTCCGAAACAAATACTACCCCTGATCAGGCACAACAGGCCAATTCGGACACTCCGCCCACTTCGGACACTGTTTGTAAGGACGCCGATGATAAGGAGCCTGGAGCCGCCCCTTCTAACACTGTGTCCGAAGTGGGCGAAGTGTCCGAAACAGGCCAAACGTGCAGTTCAGAGGGCATATCTGATTCGGACACTGCTTTTTCCGGAGTGTCCGAATGTCCGAAACAGGACACCCCCCCCTCCAACCCTTCCGCCTCGTCGATAACACCCCCCACCGACGCCCAGATGAAGGCCCGAGCCGACCGCATCGCCGCCGCCAAGCAAACGCAGCAACCACCTACGTCGCCAGAGTCCTACGACGGCCTGTGCGAGAACTGCCACACCGAGCCCCACGGCCCCGACAGCATCCAGTGCCCGGCTTGCTTGGAAGCAAGCCTGACGCCTCCGGCCAAGGCGCCGATGACGCACGAGGAGATCGCCGCGCGATTCGACGTCATCGGCGTGAAACTCGGAATCGTCCCCAACGGCGCCGCCGGCCGCGTCAGGGGTGTCATCGTCCGGCGGCTTCAGAAGGTCGGTGCAGCCACCCGCTCCGAATTGCGGGTGTCGGTGAACTCAAGGGACCGCCAGGAGTTCAACGCCGTCTTCGGTGCGCTGGTGGCCGAGGGCCGTCTCGTTGCCGACGACGGTAACCAAGGCAAGGCAACCCGCTGGCGCTTGGCCAGTCCGTAGGCACCACCACAAACCTCCGGCCGCCAATCCGGCGCCGGGACCCACCGAGAGAAAGAAGTAACCGAAAATGACCGACCACTACTGCGCTGAGTGCGGCCAGCTGAAGCCCGTCACCGACTGGCGCGGATGTCCTGTGGATGTCACCGCCTTCGACCCACCCGATGGTGGTGCCGACCCGCTCGTCATAGTCGCGCTCACGGACAACGAGAACGGCGACAACGCGCCGACCCTGATGATGCTCACCTACGAGATGGCCGACCGGCTGGCAGTCGAACTCGCCTCCATTGCGGAGGCACGCCGGCAGTTCCGGCTGGAGACCGCCGACAAGGCCCAACCGTGAACGGCCCTGAAGCCAGACGCATCGGCCTGGATCGCGCGCTTGAAGATCACGGGGTCTGGCTCGCGAAGAGGACCGCCGACGATCAGCCCGTCGATATCGACGATGTCTCCAGCCTGGCCTGCTACGAGAAGCCGTCATGACCGTTATCACCGCAGGTCATCGATCGCTTTGTTCAGTGGGGATCGATCGACGACTGGGTATTCCCCCTGGTCAGAGCCTCGACTGTCCGATTTGGACAAATCGACCGACCGCCTGACATGACCACGCCGGCTGATGATCACCGAGCGCGACGACGGTGTGCTGATCTCCGGCGCCGCATTGCCGCGGATGTATCGCGCGCTGCTTCGAGTTTCTGGGACCGGCCCAGCAGGGTGGGCCGGGTCTGTGGTTCCTTCAGGCCCGGCCACGCCTGGATGGAGGTGCTGCTGTTAACCGCAGCAGTGTCGACGAACTCGTCGACGACGTCGTCGAGATGGTGCTGTCCGTGTCAACAGCACGACGTCGTTCGCGATCGATCGACGAATACCCATGTCGATCGTCGAGTCCGGCCCATCCCCTGACACCGGGGCGGTAGTGATCGTGGCTCCACGGACCTCTCAGGGCCGGGAATCAGGCGCGCGCACACGATTTCGCGGGTTCCCACGCCCTGGCAGCTCGTGCGATCAGTGACGGAGCGTCGCCAGCCAGCGGCCAAGGTCCGAACTGCACCTCGCCAGCAAGGTCCGCGAACGATCCGAACGACAACGCCAGCAGGTTGCGGCCAGTGTTCGTTGTCGATCCTCCGATTCCGTTGCCCCGAAAGGGGACTCAATGCAGCAAAGTCGGTCCCGCTGCTGATCAAGGGCGCCGACGACGACTCGGGCACCTTCACCGGTTTGGTGTCGGTCTTCGACAACCTCGACCACGACGGTGACATTGTTCGTCGAGGTGCCTTCAGCAAGTCACTCGGTAACGGCACACGCCGATACCGCTGGTCTGGATGCACGAGGCTGATGACCACGCTGCTATGTCGGTGATGTCGTCGAGGCCACCGAGACCGACGACGGTCTGGCGATCAAGGGCCGGTTTGATCGGCGTCAGCCGACCGACTTGGCGAATCCGCTCACGTCGCAAAGGCTCGCCAAGTAGACGTCCGGCATGGCACCGCCGAGCAGCAGGTCGCCGCCGTGGCAGGTCCCGGCGACCACGCGGCCGACCGCGCTGACGCCCGCCCGCAGCAGGCGGCGGTAGTAGACCAGGCCCTCGTCGCGCAGCGGGTCCAGTTCATTGACCGAGATGACGTGCGGCGGCAGGCCAGCCAGGTCGGCGTCGGTCGCGACCCCGGCCCAGCAGGTGGCGTCGGTCGCGTTCTCGCCGGTGGGGTCGTACACCGAACCGAACAGGGCGAGTTGCAGGCAACTGAGGAGATAACCGTCGTTCTCTTTCAGAGAGGGCAGGTGATCGGGCTGCTCAAGCCAGCGGTTCGAGATGAACGGACACTGTGCATAAACCCCGGCGATCTCGTGCAGCCAAGCCTCCCGCGTCGCCTTGTGCGTGACCGCGAGGGTCAGATTTCCGCCGCCCGATTCACCCGACACGATCAGATGGCTGATGCTCAGATCCTGGCGGTTCGCGCTCACCCAGCGGATCGCGGCCGCGCAGTCGTTTAGCCCCGCCGGATAGGGGTGCACGCCCAGCTTCCCGGCGGAGTTGCGGAACTCCACGCCGACCACGACAAGGCCGGTGGCGGCGAGGTTTTCGCGCCACCGCACGTAGGTAGTGTCGGCGGCACTGAGGATGGCCATGCCGCCGCCGTGCAGATGCACCACACCCGGCAGCGGGCCGTCGGTATCGGCGGGGCGGCTGATGTACAGCGTGAGGTCGTTGCCACCTCCCCCGGCGATGGTGACCGTCGTGGACGCGACGCCCTCGGCGATGGGCGCGGATTGCGTGGTGGTGTCGAAAATCGCGGCGAACTGTTCCTCCATCGGGGCGAGGACCGCGAGCTGCTCGTCGAGCGTGTCGAGTCGACGCTCAAAGGCAGCGGGGGCAGGTGGCCGTCGAGGCCGTACGGCGCGAACGCCGCGACCATGCGGGGATCAGAGCGCGGATCTGTGCCGAGCGTGCGGTCGGGATTGGCCAGGCGACCATCAGGCATGGGGTACGACAGTACCGCACGGACCGTCGAACTTGGCGGTGCGATTTTGGCGTGCCGTCGAGCGCCGCGCGCCAACGGAGCGGCGCAGCCAGCGCCAGTGCCGCCATAAACGCGGTGAGCGTTGCCATCACCGCTGTCATAGTCGCGAGGTGCTGCCCATCGGGGCAATACTGCAGCGATTCGGCGACGCCATCACGCGCTGCGGCTCCGTAAATTCGAGGCCTCGCCAACCTCGGCGAGGTACCGGTACAGCGTCGCCCGGCTCACCCCGAGGTACTTTGGCGATGTCCTTCCCGGTGTGACCGTCGGCCTTCATCCGCTTCGCGGTGGTGATGTGCTCGGTGTCGTCGACCTTCCGAGGGCGCCCGAACTTGGTGCCGTTGGCGCGCGAGATGCCGCTCGCTTCAAGGCGGTTCGCTCCTTAGTCAATTCGCGCTCGTATTCAGCCAGAGACCCCAGGACGCCGATCATCATGCGACCTGCCGGAGTCGACGAGTCGATGCCGTCGGTGACCGATACCAGGGTGACGCCACGATCGGTCAGCTCTTTGACGGTCTGCAGGATGTGGAGCATGTTGCGGCCCAGCCGGTCGAGCTTCCACACCACGACCGTGTCGCCCTCCCGGACATACTCCATTAGTGCGGCCAGGCCGGGCCGGTCGTCACGGGCGCCGGACATCACATCCGAGAACACCTTGGTCACCCCGGCGGCGCCGAGGGCCTCGTTCTGTTGATCGAGGGTCTGGGCCACCGTGGAGACGCGGGTGTAGCCGATCCGCGTGCCCGTGCTCTTAGTGGAGCCGGATGCCGTATCACTGTGTCGCACAATTGGTCCCAACGCCATTATCGAGACAATTATTTCTGAGACTAACTTTCGAGACACCGCGACCTGGGCGCCGCCGACTCCTCGACACCCACGAGGGAGGTGTCTTGAATGTGGTCTATTTCGAGACAGCGTTCAGTTCTGCTCGGGCCTGGTCGATTTGGTCGTATGCGTAGGTCACCATCTCGGCGGTGGTCATCGTCTCGCCCTTGCGGGCGAGCGATTCGTAGGTCTGGTCGCCGAGGACATCGCGGAGGTGGGCGATCGCGGTGCTGATCTCGGGGACGGTCGCGCGGTGAGGGGATTGACGCGAAACCGGCGATGGTGGCTGCCGGTTCGTAGCGTCCGAGCCGGTCGAGAAGGGCGGCGAGGACAGCCAGCGGCGGTACGGATCATGGTGGTGTTGCCCGAGTCGTGGAAGTTGCGGATCGCCAGAGTGATGTGATCGAACGCGGCCAGCGGGTCGCCGTATTCGGCCTCGAGTCGGGACAGATTGGCCGCCAGGTGTGATCTCGTTGAAGCGGTTGCCGCTGTCTTGGGCGATCACCAGGCCCCGGCGCAAGGCGTCCAGCGCGCGGACGGGATCGGCGTCGCGAAAGGCGAACCCGTAGGCGAAAAGCGCGAACGACGAGCGCCCACGGGTTGTGGGTGGCCTCGGCGGCGTCGATCAGGCCGTTCGCGGCGGCCCTCGCCTCCTCACCGCAACCGGCCACCGTCAGTGCGAGGACCAGGGCTGCCCTGGTGAGTGTATGGGTGTCGCGACCGCGTGCGAGCTGGGCGCGGCACCACTCGACGCACCGTTCGGGCTGGCCGATGGCCACGTACGCAGCGCCAAGCCCGCCCTCGATGCCGAACGGCACCTCGTGGCGGCCACTGCCGATCACCAGTCTGGCCGGCGTCGCTGTAGCCGACAGCCGCCTCGATCCGTCCGGCCATGTAGCACTGCGACGCCATCACGTACAGGAACGCGAGCCGGGGATGGTCGACGGCGCGGGCGGGTTCGATCAGCTCTTCGGCCCAGGCGATCGGCTCGTAATTTTCGATCGCATAGCCGAGGAACGCCGCGTAGGTGGCGATGGTGGCGGCGGTGTCGAGGTCGCCGTGGTCGGCGGCCCACCGGAACGCGGTGCGCAGATTGGCCAGCTCGGCGGTGAACCAGTCGTAGGCCTCGCGCTGTCGGGGGCTGTCCCACAGCGCCAGGATGTCGGCTTCGCGCCCGGCGAAGTACCGGGCATGCGCGGTACGGACCTCATCGGCCGTCACCGCTCGCGACGAGTTGCTCCTCGGCGAACTGGCGGATCGTCTCCAGCATCGAAAACCGGGTCCGCCCGGCTGACCGGTCGGCGACCAGCAGCGACTTGCGCACCAGCGCGTCGAGCAGATCCAGGACGGCGTAGTCGTCGACGTCATCGGATCCGGCTACCGCGCAGGCGCTTTGGAGGTCGAATCCGCCGGCGAACACCGAACAGCGTTCCAGCAGTGTCTTTTCCGCGTCGTCGAGCAGGTCGTAGGACCACGCCACCGCGTGGCGCAGCGTGTGGTGGCGTTCCAGGCCGCGCCGTGAGCCGACCAGCAGCCGGAACCGGTGATCGAGACGATCACGCACCTCGCTCGCCGTCATCGACGCCATCCGCGAGGCCGCCAACTCGATCGCCAACGGGATCCCGTCGAGGCGGCGGCAGATCTCCACCACCGCGCCCGCCTCATCAGCTGTGGCCATCGAGAAGCGCGGGGCCACACTATGGGCGCGTTCGACGAACAGATCGACTGCGGCCGAGTCGATTCCCGCGCCGACGTCCAGCGAGGGCACCGGCCACACCTGCTCGTCGGCGACCCCCAACCCTTCGCGGCTGGTGGCCACGATTCGCACCGTCGCCGACTGCGCCAGGATGGCCTCGATCAGATCGGCGGCGGCGTCGAGCACGTGCTCGCAGTTGTCGAACACCAACAACCGGACCCTGCCCTCCAACGCGGCGGCCACGCTCTCGCTCACGCTCTTGCCCGGCTGCTGGGTGATGCCCAGCACCGCCGCCACCGCGTCGGGCACCGCCGCCGGATCGGTGACCGCAGCCAGCTCGAAAAACCAGACACCGTCGGGAAATTCATCGGCCAGCCGCGCCGCGACCTCGGTCGCCAGGCGGGTCTTGCCGACCCCGCCCACCCCGGTCAACGTCACCAGCCGATGAGCCTTGACCGCCGCTTGCACCTCGGCGACCTCGGACTCGCGCCCGATGAAGCTGGTGGCGGCAGGCCGCAGGTTCCCGGACTCGTATCCAGCGCCCGCAACGGCGGAAAGTCGTGCCGCAGGCCGGGCGCTCGGACCTGGAACACCCCGACCGGCGTCGGCACGTCCCGCAACCGTCGCGGCCCCAAATCGAGCAGATCAACTCCGCTGAGCAGAACCGCCGTCGAGTCGGCCACCAGGATCTGACCGCCGTGCCCGGCGGCCATCACCCGCGCCGCACGGTTGAGCACCGTCCCGAAGTAGTCACCGTCGCGCAGCTCGGCCTCACCGGTCGCCATCCCCATCCGCACCGGCAACTCCAGCGCCCGCTGCGCGGCCACCGCCGCATCGACCGCAGACCTCGGCGAGGCGAACGCGGCGCACCACGCCGTCACCGGTGTGCTTGAACAAGAAGCCGTCGTGCGCCTCGATCGCCGTGCGCAACACCTCGTCATGCGCGGCCAGCGCCGCCCGCATCGCATCCGCGTCGGTCTCCCACCGACGGGTCGAACCCTCGACATCGGTGAACAGAAACGTCACCACCCCCGAAGGAGCAGCCGCCGTCATGGCATCGCCTCGGCCCACTTCATATGCCCCTCGAAGCCAAGCGATGTGGCCATGGCGCGGTAGCGATCCCGATAGTCGCGGTAGGCGGCGTCGTCGCCATGAGCCCGTGCCAGCAGTGCACGCAGCCGCAGCAGCCACATTTCACGTATCACCAAACCCTCGTCGGCTGGCGCGGCCGCCAACCGGTCGATCGCGGCCTCGGCTTCGGCCACGTCGCCGTCGGTTCCGCGATCCAGCAGGGTCTCCACCAGAACAGCCGGTCGCCGGGATGCAAGACCCGAGTTGTCCGGCATCGGAACAAATCGTCTATCGCTTCGCGCATTTGGGGTATGGCAGTCGTCGCGGTCGCCGCGCCTGGCTTGCTCCCGCGCGGTCCACACGTCGACGACCGGAAGCATGAACAGATAGAACCGCCCGTTGCAGGCACATGTCGCGGACCTGCCCCAGCACCGCCAGTCCGCGCTCACGCTCCGCCGGGGACTCCCGATGCACCAGCGCGATGCCCAGCGCCCACCGGGCAAGGCCAGTGCGAAATCCTCGCTCGACCGCTCGGCGATCGCAGCGCCTCCTCGATGTCGCGCAGCGCGGCGTCGTCGGCCAGCAGCACCCCGGCCGCTATCGCGAAACCGTAGGTGTATAGATGACGCACGCATGCGACATCGGGTCGGTGCTGCGGGCCATGGCCAGTGCCCGGTCGTAGTCGTCGCGCCACCCCGCACGGCCCAGTGCCCACCGGGCGGTGCCGCGCGAGGCCAGCGCCAACGCCAACGGCGAACCGAAGACGAAGTTGCCCTTGGTGGGGTCGCCGTCGGCCAGGTCGATGACGGTCTGCGACCAACGCAGCGTGTCGGCCATCTCGCCGACCTCGAAGTCTTTGTGCCGATCGCCACGAGGGACAGCCCGACCGTCAAGGTCGATCGCCGATCGACTTGATCAGCGCCATGTATTCGGAGGCCAGCCGCGACGCCTCCCGCACCCGGCCGCGCATCAGGTGCTCGCCCATAGCCCGGCCATGCCAATGGCCAGCGACCCTTTATCCCCGGCTTCTGCGCACAGCTCCCGCAGCTCCTCGAAGAGGCCGCAGGAGATGTCGACATGGACCCGGAAGGCGTTGACGCACATCAGGGTGCGCGGCACGATGCGCATCGCGGTGCGATCCGCATCGTCGGCGGGTAGCGCGTCGGCAACCTGGCGCGCCCGCTTCCAACTGGCCCACGCCGCCACGATGTCACGGGTGGCCGCCCACCCGCCGGCACGCATGTGCCAGCCGAACGCTGCGTGCAGATCGCCGGCGCTCTCCAGATGTTCGGCGATCAACGCCGCCTTTTCATCAGCCGCTGTCGGGTCACATGATTCGATCGCGGCGGCGAGCCGCCGATGCATCTCGAGCGCGATCGGATTTCAGTTGTGATTCGTAGGCCACCATGCGAATTAGCGGATGGTGAAAGACATACTCGGGTTCGCCGGTCAACGTGATCTGATTAATCAACTCGCCGCCGACCAGATCGT
>CAVQRJ010000002.1:0-68711 GCA_963715215.1 uncultured Actinomycetota bacterium | reverse complement strand
ACGCCGTCAAGACTGTCAAGCAACTGTCGGCGAGGGTCGTCGAGTCACAGCCGGTGGCCGCGGTTCAGGAGTTCACAGCCACTGCAGCGAGCAATGCGCTCGCCGCACCGACGGCTAATGCTGTCGTTTCTCCGGTGGCGCCCAGTCCCATCTCAGCTGCCCGAATCACCACGGGCGCTGTGGGATTCCTGAACCAGGTCGTCACCAACCTCCTCAATCCTTTCCTGGCACCGGCACCGACCAACACACCGGAGCCTGTTTCGCCCGTAGTTTGGGGGTGCTGGGATGGGTCCGCCGCAACCTGTTCAACCAGGCTCCCACCATCAACCTACAACCCCAGCCACGACGACGCAGACCGGCCAGACCGTGACCGGTTACATAGGTGCTAGCGACCCCGAGAAAAGATGCCTTGACCTATACGGTCACTCAGGCAACCCGGTCCATCCGGTCACCCCATCACCCCCGGTCAAGGGTACGCTGACGGTCGACCAGGCGACGGGCAAGTTCACATTCACGCCTGATGACATCAATTACGACGGGGTGCAGAAGGTTTCGTTCACCGTGTCCGTCACCGACGGCAACAAAATGAATCTGCTGGGTTTGGCCACGCCCCGCAACGATGAGGAGACCATCGAATTCGAGGTGAAACCGCCCACCGTCGAGCGCGTGATCCTGAACATGCCCGCCGGCATCACGAAGCCGGTCAACCCCCGGTACGCGGAAGGCGGCCAGTCCATCGGTGTTCGCCGGCACACCCGCGGCCTGGGGTCGCCGAGGACTTCCTACCAGATCGACATCGACGGGACCGACGCTAAGTGCCTGACCTGCGGCCTTGCCGCTCCAACAATTGCGGGCCTACCTCCGGTGGGGACAAACCCGGCGTTGCCAATCAATATTCAGAAGCCGGTTCCCTTCTACGACGGTACCGGGCGCATCGTGGTGCTCCTCAGCGATCCGGAACCTCGCTATGCGATCTTCGAGCCGGCCGGCTACAACGGCATTGGTTCACCGGCGCGGATCGTGCCCGTCATCACACCCGACTGCGGCGGCGCCAACCTACACGTGCCCCAACTGCCCGCCGACGGGATCATCAACCGGCAGCGGGAAATGAGGCCGTCGCCCGATGGCACGCACGTGCTGTTCACTTCATCGTCTTCGGCCAAACGGGTAACTTCCAAGCCCTTCCGATCGTGGGCGAGTTGACGGCGAACGGTGACCACTACGACGTCACCAACGCAGTGGTGGTTCGGCCCACCGGCGAGTCCAAGCAATGGACCCCCGACGGCAAGGGCGTAATCATTCAAGGCGGAGCAATTGAAGCCGGCAATGTCGACGACATCATGGTCGACCTGTCGGGCCAAACGGGGGACATCTTGTTCCCTGGCAGCCCCTTTCGCGGCACTCGGGTGACCGGCAATCTCGACTACGACGAGGACATCGACATGTCACCCAACAAACAGTGGATCACGGTCGGAAGCGGCATGTTCGAGGCGCTCACCCCGATGACCAGGATCGTGCGGCAGAACTTCCTGCCGGTCTACGTCGCCGCGGCGGTCTACGATCAGTATGCGGACGGGCAAGAGCGCAATGTCTCGAACCAGAACTGGACGGTCGCGGTCGAAGACGACCTCAACCGCGAAAACGGCATCCCGCTCTTCGTTCAGGACGATCCCACCACCCGCGAGGTGGACGAGGGCGACGGATGGATTTCCCGAAGCATGCCCAGCTGGAATCCCGACGGCACCGCGGTCACCTTCTGGGAGTCCGGTAACGGCGACAAGGAGCACGGAATAGCGCCGACGGAATCACGTCTGGTCATCGCCAACCTGAAGTACACGACCAGTGTCGGGCCGGTCGGGGATACGACGACAGTGTTCAACCCGTCGGCGTTCCCGGCGCTCAGCACCTACGTCGCCAAGACGACACCGCTGCCGCCGACCGGAACCTACAACGGCGTGGGCGGGGGCACCGCGGTGGTCAGCGACGTCGTTGACCCGATGACATTCCAAACGACCCGCACGGTGAGGTACAAAAACTACGTCAACGAGGACGGCTTGATCCTCAACGGCACCGAATCGGCAGAATACGGCCCCAGCCAAACCAGCGTCACGTACCTCGCGGACATCGATGTCACCGACGCCACCGGAGCTAAAGGGGGAGGCTGGACGCCAACGCTGTGGTCACCCTGCTGCCCACCCAATCGGTAACGGGCCACATCACCTCGACCCTCGACGGTGATACGCAATCAATCCCGGATCCGGCGAAGGTAGAGGCCGCCAAGACCGGGGCTTAACGGGGGCGGGAAGGTGGGCGGGCCCTCCCATCCGTCCACAACGCAATACGCGTGCTGGTCCAGTGCGCGCCCGTAATAAGCACGGCCGCGCGAGTTCGTGACGGCAAGGTCGGGCTTAGGCACTCACAGGGAAGGAAGTAATAGTGGAGATCGATGGCGCGGTAGCAGTGGTTACCGGCGGGCGTCCGGGCTCGGACTTGCGACCGTGAACACGCTGCTCAAACGCGGCGCAGCAGTCGTGATTCTAGATCTTCCGAACTCGGAGGGTGCAGCGATCGCCGAAAAGCTCGGTGACCGAGTCCGTTTCGCACCCGCCGATGTCACCGACGTCGACGCTGTACGGCCGCGCTCGACGTGGCGCAGTCGCTCGGTGCGCTTCGCATCGTCGTCAACAGCGCCGGCATGGGGGACTTCATTTCCCATGTTGAGCGAGAGCGGCGCGTATCCGATTGAGAACTTCATCCGCGTCCTCAACATCAACTTGGTCGGCACGTTCAACGTGCTGCGCCTGGCCGCCGAACGCATCGCCGCGCTCGACCTCTCGGCTGACGAACGCGGCGTCATCATCAACACCGCCTCGGTGGCCGCATTCGACGGCCAAATCGGCCGAGGCGGCCTACGCCGCATCCAAGGGCGGCGTGGTCGCTATGACGTTGCCCATCGCCCGCGACTTGGCCCGACAGCAGGTCCGCGTAGTGACAATCGCGCCAGGACTCTTCGAGACGCCGATCATGGTGCTGTTAACGAATGAGGCGAAGAAAGTGCTCGGCGCCCAAGTGCCCCACCCCTCACGGATGGGTCATCCCGACGAGTTCGCAGCGCTCGTCGTGCACACCGTCGAAAATGCCATGCTCAATGGCGAGGTCATTCGTTTCTGGATGGCGCAGCCCGAATGCCGCGGAGTTAACTCTTGGCTAGCGGGGCGAACTGCGGAGCGCGCCCCGTGCGCCCGCCGCGACCTGTGATGGCCGCGTTGGGTCTCGTACCGATATCGGCCGAAACGCAACGTAATCCATTCGACAGATCGGCGAGTTGTGCACCTAGCCGCGAAAGTGGTTGTGCGTGTGCGTATTTAAGTTTGACTATGTCGCCATTGTGCCGACGACTTCACACAAGAGGTCATCGAGGCGTCGTCCGAGATTCCAGCCCAAGTAGACCGCGAAATGTACGACGAGTTCCTCGAGTTCGTCCGAGGTCATGTCGCCGAGCGTGAAGGGCAGCCGGAGATGGTCGGTTACCTCTTCATCGACAGAGGTCGAGGCGGCGCTGCAGATGCTGATGATGCGTCGGTCGCGGCGAGTGAGGTACTTCTGGCGACTCCAGACCTCACCGTAGAGGTAGTCGAGGCGGGCGCGACCTTGAAATGGAGTCGATGCGGTCGGCGGTGGTGCGCCGTGGACTTCTTCGTAGGCGGCGATACCGCGTTGTCGCCGGACGCTCTCCTCGGTGGGTTCGGCCCAGAGCTCGTAGTCGTGTGCCCCCAGCTGCTCACCGGTTTCTTCGGCGATTTTGAACATGCTCATCATTCCGTACATCTGCATGGCAGAGGCTTTGGGCCAGCCTGCTTGCGTACCGAAATGCAGTACGAATTCGTCGAACTCGGAGTACGAGATGTCTCCGCTCTTAAGAGCTGCGTAGACGTGGGTTTCGATCGGGGTGATCGCACCTGCGCCGCCGACGCATGTGAGCGTGATCCACCGCCGGTCTCTGGGAGTGAGGACCCCGCGGCGCCACATCTCGCCGAACACAAACCCGATGACTCCGGCCTCGATGAAAGCGCCACTAGGATCCGGGCTGGGAGTCCTCATGATGTGCTCGTATTCGGCCCTCGCGACCGTCTGGCGGTCGTCGCGCGCAGACGATTGAGACATCAAGGGTTCCTTTCGTCGAAGCCTGCCGGCGTTAGCTCAAAGCCGCATGATCCAGCCGCCGTCGACCGAGATCGTCTGGCCGTTGATCCACTCGCCCGCCGGTGAGCACAGCAGAAGCATGGTTCCGACCAAGTCCGCGGGCGGCCCCGAGGTCTTCCCTGGAATCTGGGCGCCGAGGATCTCCCGGAATGGCGAATCCTTCGGCAGGCTCACATAACCGCTCTCGTTGTCGACCAGTCCGGGCGCGAACCCATTGACGTTGATCCCCCGACCCCCAAGCTCGGCGGCGAGGTTGCACGTCAGTCCGTGCAGTGCGTATTTCGCCAGACGCCGTAGATCCCGCCAGGCATGAAACCGCCGGCAACAAACCGTTTACGATTCGGCCGCCGCCGCGCTCGGTCATCGATTCGATGACAGCCTGCGTACACAGCAGCGGGCCGCGCAGGTTCACGTTGAGAACTCGGTCCCAGTCCGGTACCGGCATGTTCGACAGACCGTACGGCGGCAGGTTGGTCATCACTGCTGCGTTGTTGATCAGGATGTCGACCCCGCCGAATGCGTCGATCGTCGCGGATGCCATCTGCGCGGCCGAATCGTCGAGGTGACGTCGAGGTGCACCGCGAGGGACTGAAATCCCTTGCCCTTGAGCGCATCAGCGGTGAGCTGTGCCGCGTCGATGTTGACGTCGGCGATGACGACGGAAGCGCCGACATCGCAAAGCGCCTCGGCGTACACCTCGCCGATGCCGCCTGCTCCACCAGTGACCACGGCAATCTTGCCGGTGAGATCGAAAAGCTCCTTCACGTCCATCCGAGCATTAGGCACCACTTGACCTGTGAAGTCAAGTGCCTTACTAATAAGGCGTGTATCTTAACCGTACAAAGTCGAAGCGGAGGACCACACGATGACCGTTGACCTGACCGTTCCCGAAGTGCACCTGCACGTCGGCGGCGAGGCACGTACGAGTGGTTCGGGAGGTGTGCACCAGCACGTCTATCCGGCAACTGGAGAGGTCCAAGGTCCTGTGCCGCTTGCCGGACCCGATGACGTCGACGCCGCAGTGCGCGCCGCTCACGCCGCATACCCGGCCTGGCGCGCCTGGAGGCCGTCCGAGCGCGCACGAGTCCTTCGCCGGCTCGGTGAGCTGATGGAGCGCGACGCCGACGAAATCGCCCGGCTGTCGGTGCTCGACAACGGAATGACGGCAGGCATGAGCCAGCCTCTCGTCGGCATCATGGCCAGCTGGACGTCGTACTACGCGGGCTGGGCCGACAAAGTCGAAGGGCGTGTCACGTCCTTCCCGGCCAACCATCGTGAACTCGCCTACTCGATGCCCGAGCCGTACGGCGTCGTCGGGATCATCCTCACCTGGAACGGTCCGGTCGTGTCCGTTGGTATGAAACTGATTCCGGCGCTGGCGGCGGGAAACGCAGTCGTCATGAAACCGTCCGAGCTGACGCCGTACGCCACTGAACATGTGATGCGCTTGGTCCGAGAAGCTGGTATCCCGGACGGCGTCGTCAATCTCGTGCTGGGCGGCTCGGAGACCGGTGACGCACTCGTACGCCATCCGCTCGTTCAGAAAGTCAGCTTCACCGGGGGACCTTCAACCGCACGCAGAATCCTCGCGACATGTGCTGAATTCCTCAAGCCCGCTGTTCTCGAACTCGGCGGCAAGTCCGCCAATATCGTTTTTCCGGACGCGGACCTGGACATGGCCGTCGCCGCCAACGCCTTTAGCGTCCTGGGCACTCTCGCCGGGCAGGGCTGCGCGATCGCGTCGCGCATGCTCGTTCACAACGACATCTACGACACCGTCGTGGAGCGCCTCGTCGCGATGGTCGACGGCATGCGGTGCGGAGATCCGTTTGATCCGGCGACCATCATCAGCCCTGTCGTTAGCCGCCAGGCGCAGGAACGGATCCTGGCGATGATCGAACGCGCGCAGGCCGATGGGGCGAAGCTCTTGGCAGGCGGTCGTGCCCCCAGCCACCTTCCGAACGGCTTTTTCGTCGAACCAACAGTGCTGGGAGACGTGGACCCGGCCTCCGAACTCGGCCAAATCGAAGTGTTCGGTCCCGTGCTCTCGCTGATGCGCTTCGAAACCGAAGAGCAAGCAATCGACATCGCGAACTCGACCGAATACGGGCTGGCATCCTACGTCTACACCAAGGACATCGGCCGGATACAGCGCATGGTGACAGCACTGCAAGCCGGCGGCGTCTACATCAACGGCGCGAGCCCGGTGGTCGGGTGTGAGCTCGCCTTCGGAGGCGTCGGCATCTCGGGTTACGGCCGCGAAGGGGGAGAAGAAGGCCTGTTCGAGTTCCTGCGCACGAAAGCGGTCGGTATCGCATGAGCAAGCCGCTCAACCTCAACGGCACAATCGCTGTGCTCACCGGCGCGGGTAGCGGTATCGGCCGCGCGACCGCGCTCGCTTTCGCACAGCGTGGGGCGTCTGTCGTCGTGAGCGACCTGTCTGAAAAGCGTGTCGCTGAAGTCGTCGAGCAGATCGGCGCGCTGGGGCGTCCGGTCATCGGGCTGCCTGTCGATGTCACTGTTGAAATGGAACTGGAGAAGCTCCGTGAGGCTGCGCTCGAGCGGTTCGGCCGAATCGATTTAGTGATGAACAACGTTGGAGTACTGGCGATCGGCGCTCCTGAGACGTTGCCCGACGAAGCCTGGAGTCACACGATCGACGTCAACCTCTTCAGCGTCGCCCGCAGCAACAGAGTGTTCCTTCCCGGGTTGATCGCTCAGGGCAGTGGTCACGTAGTCAACACCGCCTCCGCATCGGGGTTGCTGGGTTATGGCTTCGATCGCCTTCCCTACGTCGCGTCCAAGCACGCGATCGTGGGGATGTCCGAGGCATTGGCGACCTATCTCGGGCCGAAAGGCGTTGGCGTCACATGCCTGTGCCCGTCGGGGGTTATCACGAACATTCTCGAGGGAATCACCGCATACGGCGAAGTCGGTGTGACTCCAGTCGCCCCCGCCCACCAGATCGTGGCCGCGGAAGACGTCGCCAAACTCACTGCCGACGCGGTCGAGGCCGGGCGGTTCCTTGTCGTCACCGCTCCCGAGGTGCACGACAGTCTCCTGGAGCGCGCCAGCGACATCGAGGCCTACATACAGGCGAGCATCGAAGCGCAGGGATGACACGCCTTCGAGTTGGATTCGCGGGCCTCGGGTCGCAGGGCGGCCCGATGGCTCGCAGGGTCATCGAGGACGGGTTCACCACGACGCTGTGGGCCCGAAGGGTGCAGTCGCTCGAACCCTTCGGCGATACGGGTGCTGCCTGCGCACCGGATCGCCCGCGCGCTCGGCGCTGCATCGGACGTGCTGTGTCTCTGCGTGACCGGCGATGCTGACGTCGACGAGATCCTTCGCGGAGACGAGGGAGCCGAGGTCATCGCCAATTCGGGGCGCAGCCTCTCAGTGATAGCGGAGTTGGCCGGGCCGCTTCTCGCAAAAGACGTCGGGATCCTCGCTGCATTGATGGGAGCGAACTTTCCCGAGCTGCTGCAGATGGCCACGGCCACAATCGACGCCATGCGTCTCAACGATCCGGTGAAGCCAAGTGCGCAATGATCTCATGGTGAACGCCACGACCGGACCGCCTCCTGCGACGGCGCTGCAGCTGCTTCTGGCAGCTGAACGGCTATTCGCCGAGCACGGACTCGCCGGTATCTCGCTGCGCCAGATCTCTGTTGAGGCGGGCTCATCGAACAATTCGGCGATCCAGTACCACTTCGGGTCCAAAGACGATCTTCTCCGCGCGATATTCGCCTACCGTTTGGGCGACCTAATGCAACGCCGCGCGCTCCTGCGGGCCAGGGCGAACCCTGATGATCTTCGGGAGCAGCTGGAGGCGCACATTCTTCCGCTGATCGAGTTGGCGGAGTCGCCCGACAACTCGTACGTGTCCTTCATCGAGCAGCTGCAACGTGTCGGCGCCGTCGAGGTTCTACTTCATCAGTCGGATGCGGTGAAGTCGCAGGAAGAGTTCGCTTCCGGGATGCAACGGCTGTTAGCGCACATCCCCAAATCGGCACGATCGATGAGGATTCAGCAGGTTCAGGACCTCGCGGTGCACCTCGCTGCCGAACGCGAGCGCGCGGTGCGGCGCAATGATGCGGTTGTGCCATTTGCGCTGTTCGTGAGTGGTGTAGTCGACGGCCTCGCGGGATTCCTCGAAGCACCCGCCTCCGCCGAGACCGAGCAGTTGATCGCACGCGGAAACTCGGCCTCATGAGACGGACAATGTTGTCTCACGGAGATCGCGAACCGCTACAGCGGGGCCCGCGATAGCGTCCGAGAGGGAAGTGTCGCAGAGGCCATTCGAGTTGCAGAACAGACAATTGCCGATCTGGAACGACACTGATCGTCGGCGCCTCCTTGCGATGCGTTCAGTTGGCGCGAAGCTTCGACGACGAACATGAGCCGACATGCGCTACGACACAATCCTCCGACTTGTTCGTGGCTCGACAACCGTCCGCAGACCGTCCGCAGTGGAGTAGTTGCGACTCCTCGCTACCATCGCAGCCAACCACGACCTGCGATCTCTCACCACAAAGCTCATAACCCAGCCGGGCCGACGCGGTCCGCGTGCGCAAGCTGACGCGGGTCCACCACTTCATCCAGAAGTCCCACCTCCTCGCCGGCTGCCAACTCGATTACCGCCGGAGGCTCAGCGCCGGCAAGAAGCGTGGGAACGGATTTGGGACTGAAACGCGGCGCGACGACCGAGATGGTGTGGCACGCGGAGCGATGGACTAAAGAAACGGCCCTCGGAAAATCCTCCGGGGGCCGCCTTCACGCCCCGGTCGGCTCACCCGGCGGCGTTGGGCCGCAGCGGTGGGCACACGCCTCCGTAATCGGATGCCAGCTCGAAATGCCAGATCTCATTCGCATAGATCTGACACAGCCCGAACCCGGCGCCGTTGCGGATGAGCCAGTCGTCGGCGGCGGCGGGTCCGACATCGACGGCCTTGCCGATCACGTGCTTGGACACCTGCGGGGACGCGACGTACTGGCCGGCTATTTCAACGCTGCCGTACTGAGCGACCGCATCGTCGAACAGGCGCTGTTGGAACTCAGGTGAGCGCCATCCCGACGTGAGACCGATGGTGATGCCGTCGGCGGCGGCGCTGTCGGAGGCCTGCTCGATGGCGTCGAGCAGCGCGGGATCGAGTCCGTTCACCGCGGGGCTGGACAGGTCGAACGGGCTGAGCCGCTGACCGCCGGGGAGCCCTCCCTCAGAGGAATCGTCCGGGTCGGCCACCGCGGTGCCTGCGGCAGCGACACCGGCGATCATCAGCACAAATGCCGTGCCCGCCGTCATTAGTGTGTGTCGCACCATCCGCCCATTGTCGTTGACACCGCGTTACTGCATGAATGGCGTAGCGCTCAGTTACCGGCCGACATAACACTCTGGTCGACGAGGACCGCGCCATCGGGCGAGTCGCCGAGCGTCTGGAGAGGAATCTCGGCGCCCGCGGCTGTCAGGCGAATGATCTGCGCCAGCTGCTCGGGGGCATCGCATTGCAGATAGTGGTCGGCGCCCGGCACCACCCAGTAGCGGTTACCACCTGGCTTGTTCTTCAGATACGTCTGCCACACGTGATTCGGAACGCGCAGCGGCGCGACATTGTCGTGCACGCCCCACACCAGCGTTACCGGCACGTCGCTCGTGGAAAGTGCTTCAAGCCAACCTGTTTCGTCGGATGCGCGCTCGTGCAGGTACTGGATCGTGTCCGGCAGCACGCGGATTCCGTCGTTGTGCGCAAAGCACTTGGCCAGGGCGGTGATCTCGGGGTCGTCCAAGTCCCGCCGCGGCATGAAGGTGCTCGCGCCCAGCCCGGCCGCCAACAATTCCGGCGTCGTCGCAGCCGCCGTCGCCCGACCGGTCGCGTCGTCGAGCAGTGCGGTCTGAAAGGCGGTCAGGTTGGCCAGCGGCAGATAGATGTTGGCGTTGGTCATGATGACGTCGGCCGGGACGGCGCCGGGATGCTCTGACGTGAGCATGTCAAGAGCGATCATTCCGACGCTGCTGCCGCGGTCGTGGGTGACCATCCGGTAGTCGGTGAGATTCCAGACCTCGGTGATCGCGTGCACGAGCAGGCGGGCATCGTCATAGAGCGAATACACGTAGGGCTCCGTCGGCTTGTCGGACAACCCGTAGCCGGGAAAGTCCAGCACGAAGATCTCGAAATCGCCGCTCAGTTCCCGGGTCAGCGGATAGAAGTCGATGCTCGACGTCGGGAAGCCGTGCACACACACCAAGGCCGGGACCCCCGATGTGCCGGCGCGACGGGTGAACACCGTGACTTCGGCGCCGCTGTTGACTTCGGTGGTCGACCGCCAGCGCAACGGTGTCGCGCCACTGTGCCAGTCCGTGAAGATATCCACGATGCCGCCTCTCGCGGGTGGTTCGTCGCTCAGGGTGATGCCGGTCACAGCAAACTTAGCGATCCGCCGGGTGTAGCCAAGATCACCTGGCAAAACTTGATTAATTCAGGATTAACAAAGAGGATCTAGATGTTTCATTGATGGGTGATTCACCCAGGTGGATAGCTACAGCAAACGCGCCCCGCGAATCGGGGTAGTAACAAGGAGTTGAGAAGAATGTCCTTCGCGCAGTTCCGCGCAGACATGAAGCGCGCCCGAGATAGGCGGCGCCTCTATGCACGGATCAACACACTGCCGGATTCGACTGTTCGCGACGAACTGCTGGTCATCGCCCAGCGGCACGACTTCGGCGAGCGCTGACGGAACTAGGCCTCGCCCCAGGCGACGGCGTGGCGGGTTTTCGCGATGTGGTCCAGCCTGGCGAATGCCACGGCCATGTCGTCGGCCAGCGGCAGCGCCGCGTCCGGATCGCAGACGCGCACGATCCGCAGCACCGCGCGGCTGCCGGCGACCATCCAGTCCACATCGCGCCTCGCGCATTGGATGCTGACGTAGTGCAACGCCGTGAAGCCCTGGCTTCCGAAGAAGTCGACGCCGGTGAGATCGAGGATGAGTTGTTTGGAGACGCGGATGTGCCGCGCCACAAAACGGCCCAGGGCGTGATGGTTCGTGGCGTCGACGTCCCCCCGAACGCCAATGAACATGCGTCCGTCGGCCAGTTCCTGCGCGGTGATGACCGCCCTGCCGACGCGGTGCACCTCATCGGCGGACAGCAGATGCGTGTGGGCCAGTTCGACAGGGCGGACAGAGGTCAAGACCAACTCCTTCCCCAGCGCGCGATGACGCTCGAGTGGGACTCGAACGGCCCTGCAGTCTGAAGGCCGGTTACGCGGCGCTGCGATCGTTCGCGCACCACGCCCGGCTGCAAGCTCAACCGGAATTGAGAATACTACGAATTCCGCGCGGCACCGCAAAAATCAGGAAACTCACAAGAACCCATTGCGGTACTTCGCTTTTCGGATTTATTGCCGTTCGCAAGCAAGACCGGCTATGGACGACATCGATGCTGGCGCGACGGATTCCGTAGCCCGCTAACCTCCCGCCATGGAACTACTACGCGACGTAGTTGTTTTGCTGCACATCATCGGCTTCGCCGTCACATTCGGCGCCTGGGCGACGAACGGGCGACCCCGTGCCGCGTGCCGTGTTTGCCCTGATCGGGCTCCTCTCGCTGACTGCGGCGGGTATCGCGGTCCTGTGGTGAATCGCCACACCCTACGATCCGAGGATGACGTCAGCGCCTGAGCCGTTCGTGATCGAGGCACCGGGCGGAATCCGCATCGTCTCGGACAGGGTCGGGGACCCGCAGGCCCGCGCGGTGGTCTTCCTGCATGGCGGCGGCCAGACCCGCCGCTCCTGGGCCCGCGCGGCCGCGGCCGTGGCCGAACGCGGATGGCAGGCCGTCACGGTCGACTTCCGTGGCCACGGTGAATCCGACTGGTCGAGTGAGGGCGACTATCGCGTCCTGGCATTCGCCGAAGATGTGCGCGAGGTCCTCGCGCAGCTACCAGCGAACCCCGTCTTAGTCGGCGCCTCCCTCGGCGGCTTCACGTCGATGCTGCTCGCCGGCGAGCTGTCGCCGGGCATCGCGAGCGCCGTCGTGCTGGTCGACATCGTGCCCAGCATGAACCCGGCGGGCGCGGCGCGCATCCACGACTTCATGGCCGACCGGATGGTGGACGGCTTCGCCTCGCTGGACGAGGTGGCCGACATGATCGCCGAGTACAACCCGCACCGACCCCGCCCCACCGATCTGAATGGCTTGCGCGCCAACCTCCGTCGTCGCGGTGATCGGTGGTATTGGCACTGGGATCCGCAGTTCATCGACGGCACCGCCGCGAACCCCCCGATCGAGGTGACCGACCCGGATCGCATGCACACGGCCATCGAGGCGATCCTCGCCGACGACGTCCCCGTGCTTCTGGTGCGCGGGCAGGTGAGCGACCTCGTCAGCGAGGACCGCGCCGAGGAGTTCCTGGCGCGTTTCCCCCAGGTCGAGTTCGTCGACGTCCAAGGCGCCGGGCACATGGTCGCGGGCGACCGCAACGATCTCTTCGCCGAGGCCGTCGTCGACTTCCTCAACCGGCACGCCCGTTAGCGTGTGCCGTTCTTGGCGTAGGCGACGAGGACCGCCAGGCAGCCGATGATGACGCGTAAGGCGTTGGGCGGGTACTTCATTGGACTCTTCCCAATCGGATCTCAGTGGACGGCGGCGGAGTCGGCCGCTTTGAGCGTCTCGGCGGCGACCCGCAGGCCTTCGAGTTGGCCGAGTTCGACGTCTTCGTGTTCGATGTTGACCGCCATGTCGGGGTCGACGCGCTCCAGCGCCTGCAGGAACCGTGACCAGAAATCGACATCGTGGCCGCGTCCGACCGCCACGAAGTCCCATGCCGAGTCTTCAGGCCACTTGTTGACGACATGACGACCACCGAGGCCGGTCGGGTTCTCGCTCAACGGGATTCGGGTGAATCGCTCGTCGAGGACACCGTAGATCTTGCAGTTCTCGTTGATCCTGGTGTCCTTGGCTGCGGCATGGTAGACAAGCGGACCCAGCCACTCGATTGCGGCGATCGGATCGATGCCCTGCCAGAACAAGTGCGACGGATCCATCTCGGCGCCGACATTTGTCGCGCCGATTCGGTCCACCAGGCGACGCAGCGTGGGAGGGTTGAAAACCAGGTTCTGCGGGTGCATTTCGATTGCGACCTTGACACCGTTTTCGGCTGCCAAGCCGTCGATTTCGGTCCAGAAGGGCAGTGCGACCTCATCCCACTGGTAGTCCAGCGAGTCGAGGTAGCCGGAGTCCCATGTGTTGACGTGCCAGGCGGGCCACTGGCCGCCGGCATGGGCCTCGGGCAGACCCGACATCGTCACGACGCGGTCGACGCCGAGCATCCCGGCGACGCGAATGGCCTTACGTAGATCGTCGGCGTCCTCGGGGCCGACCTCCGGATCGGGGTGCAGCGGATTGCCGTTGCAGTTCAGCCCCGCGATGGACACGCCGGTCCCATCGAAGGTAGCGAGGTACTCCGTCGGTGTCACCGCTCCTGAGAGCAGACCGTCGACCGGGAGATGCGGCGTCGGCAGGAAGCCGCCCGCGTTGATCTCGGCGCCGGACAGTCCGAGGGAGGCGACGACTTCGAGCGCCTCGTTGAGCGGCTTGTCGTGCAGGATGGCCGTGTAGACACCAAGTTTCATTCGTGAACTCCGTTCTGGTTAGACGACTTTGACGGCAGTGCCGCCGGACTGGGCTGACTCGGTGACCGCGGCGACTACCCGCAAACCGTGCAGCCCGGCTTCGAAGCCGGGCAGCGGACCGAGGTCGCCGACGCCGGCGATCTGATCGAGGAACGCGCGCGTCTGGTAGACGAACAAGTCGGCCACCCCGTGACCGACACCCCCGGCGTCCATTGGCAGGCCGCCCCGGATATACGGGTGTTCGGGCCCGATCAGCACCCGCCGCGGCCCCGCGACGTCGCTGCGCACATCGTCGGTCGAGATCTCGAATTCGCCTGGGCGGTGCAGGTTCCATGACGCCGAACCTTTGGCTGCGAACAGCTCGAAGCCGAGCCCATCGGGCAGGTTGTGGGCGACCCGTGAAGCGGAGAATGTGCCGACCGCGCCGTTGTCGAACTTCGCGGTGAATGTGGCGACATCCTCGTTCTCCACGGGTGCCTGCTCGTCGCTGACGGCGGACTTGGTGTGGCCGTAGGTGACCCCGAGCGGCACGGGGCGCTGGGTGATGAGGGTGGTGAACGCCGCACCGCCGACTTCGGTGATCGGCCCACACACGAACTCCGACAGGTCGATCAGGTGGCTGCCGACGTCGGCGAGTGCGCCGGTGCCGGGGCCGCCTCGGTAGCGCCACGTGATCGGCGAGGCCGGGTCCAGCGCGTAGTCGCACCAGTAATGCCCGTTGAAGTGCGCCAGGTCGCCCAGATTGCCCGCGGCGAGTTCACGCCGGATCTGCTCGACCGCGGGAGACCTGCGGTAGGTGTAGCCGACGGCCGTGACGCGGTCCGAGCGCTCAGCGGCGTCAACCATCGCCTCGGCGTCGGCGAGCGAGCCGGCGAGCGGCTTCTCGCACAGCACATGCTTGCCTGCGGCCAGCAGTCCCTCGACGATCTCGCGGTGCAGATGGTTGGCGACCACGACGCTCACCGCGTCGATGTCAGGTGCCTCGGCGATGGCGCGCCAGTCGTATTCGGCGCGTTCGTAGCCGTATCGCTTGGCGGTGTCGTCGGCGACGGCGGAGTTGGTGTCCGCGATAGCGACAAGCCGCACGTCCGGTCCGCCCGTGTCGAACAGGGTCGTCGCCGAGCGATAGCCGGCCGCGTGCGCGCGGCCCGCCATGCCACCGCCGATCACGGCCACCCCGATGGAATTGGCGCCGGTCATCTCGAGAAAATCTCCTGAGTGTCGTAGGTAAACCGATCTATTAGACCGGTCTAGTTCAGCTAGTATGGCCCTCGTCATATACGCCGTCAAGGGGGTATCCACAGTGGAGCGTCAGCGTGCCGTCACCATGCAGGACGTCGCTGACCACGTCGGTGTCTCCAAGGCACTGGTGTCGATGGTCTTTCGGCGCGTCCCGGGACCGAGCAACGAGACCCGTCAGCGGGTGCTTGAGGCGGCGGAGAAGCTCGGCTATCGGCCCAATCGGTCCGCCGCGTTGCTGTCATTGCGCCGATCGCATCTGATCGGCGTTATGGCCAATATTCGCAATACTTTCCACGCGGAGCTGGTCGAAGACATCGTCGCCGAAGCAGATGGCTACGGGTACGAGGTGGTGCTGGGTGCTGTGACGCCGACACACGGCGAGCCGGCGGTCGTCGACACACTGCTCGATTTCCGATGCGAGGCACTGATCCTGCTCGGGCCCGAACTTAAGGACGCGGCGCTGGCCGAACTCGGCGAGAAGGCGCCGGTCGTCGTCGTCGGCCGTCGGGTGGCGTGCCCCTCGATCGACGTGGTGCGCACCGCCGACGGGCGCGGTATCGGCAGGGTGGTCGACCACCTCGTCGAGCTCGGACACCGGCGGATCAGCCATTTAGGAGGCGGCGCCGGCACCATTCCCAACGACCGCAAAGCCGGCTACGTGCGCGCGATGAAACGACATGGCCTCGCCGATGCGATCGACATCATCGACGGTGACTTCACCGAGCAGGCCGGGATACTGGCCGCCCGCGAGCTGGTCGGCAGAGTTCGACGGCCGACCGCCGTGTGTGCGGCCAACGACCGCAGCGCGATCGGCCTGCTCGACGAGCTTCGACGGTCGGGGATCGACGTCCCCGGCGACATCGCGGTGGCGGGCTATGACGACAGCACGCTGGCCAGGCTCGCACACATCGACCTCACCACCGTCAGCCAAGAGCCGCGACAGCAGGCAGAGACGGCGGTGAAGGCCGTTGTCGGTCGACTGGACGACGGCCGCCGAAACCGCCTCGATGTCCTGCTCGAACCGCGTCTCGTTACCCGCAACACCACAGCGCCGCCGTTGTGACCACTGCCGCATACGATCAGCGCATGCGAGGATCCAAGATCTTGATCACCGGTCCAAGCGGCCAGGTCGCCGCACCGATCGCCCGTGCCCTCGCGGCCGACAACGAGGTGTGGGGCATCGCCCGCTTCACCGACGCCGCAGCGCGCGAGAGCTTGGAGCGCGACGGCGTTCGCTGCGAGACCGTCAACCTGGCATCGGGCGACTTCAGCGGACTTCCCACCGACTTCGACTACGTGCTCAACCTTGCGGTGGCCAAGAGCGGCAGGTGGGACAAGGACCTCGGGGCCAACGCCGAATCGGCGGGCCTGCTGATGGCTTACTGCCGCGGCGCGAAGGCGTTTCTGCACTGCTCGTCGGCGGCCGTGTACGACCCGCCGGACGACCAACCCCGAACGGAGCGCTCCGCTCTCGGCGACAACCACAAGTGTTTGTTCCCAACGTATTCCATCTCGAAGATCGCGGGCGAGGTTGTCGTGCGGACGATGTCGCGCGCCCTCGGTGTGCCCGCGATCATCGCGCGCCTCAACGTGCCGTACGGCGACAACGGGGGGTGGCCGTTCTTTCACATGGAGATGATGCTCGGCGGCATCCCGATTCCGGTCCCGCCGGGCGAACCCGCCGTGTACAACCCGATCCACGAGGACGACATCATCGCGATGATCCCGAAGCTCCTCGGGAAGGCGTCGGTTCCCGCGCCCACAGTCAACTGGTGCGGTGAGCAATCCGTCAGCCTCCAGGAGTGGTGCACCTACATCGGCTCGCTTGTCGGCAAGGAACCGATCTTCGAGCAGAGCCCGCAGGCGTTGCGCGGAAACCCAACCGACCCGACGCTGATGCGCGAACTCGTCGGCGGCACCACGGTCGACTGGCGCGACGGCATCAGCCGGATGGTGGCGAAGTTCCACCCAGAATTGGTCGGCCAGAGCAGTGACTGAGCGCGTCCGCTTCCCGAGCGCAACCGGGCCCACGCTGGCCGGTCTCATCGACCCGCCCGATGGCGAGGTGCGCGGTTGGGGCGTCTTCGCGCACGGCTTCACGCTCGGCAAGGACAGCCCAGCCGCGAGCCGGATTTGCAAGCAACTCGCCAGCGAGGGCATCGGCATGCTCCGCTTCGACAACTTGGGTCTGGGCGACTCCGAGGGGGACTGGGGAGACGGATCGTTCTCCAACAAGGTCGCCGACACAGTTCGCGCGGTGCAGTTCATGAACGACTCGGGCCGCGAAGTCCACCTCCTCGTCGGGCATTCGTTCGGCGGGTCGGCGGTGCTGGCCGCCGCCCACGACTGCCCGACCGTCGCGGCGGTGGCCAGCGTCGGTGCGCCCTACGACCCCGGCCACGTCGAGCACAACTATGACGCGCTGGTGGCGCGGATCGAGGCCGACGGGGAGGCGCCGTTCCGTGCCGGCGGCAAGGCGCTCACTCTCAAGCGGCACTTCATCGAAGACGTCCGCAACGCCGATCTCCGCGAGCAGATCCGCACCCTGCGCCGTGCGCTGATCGTCATGCATTCGCCCACCGACAACACGGTGGGCATTGCCAACGCGAGCGAGATCTTCCGCGCCGCCCGCCACCCCCGCAGCTTCGTGTCGCTGGAGGGCGCCGACCATCTGCTGACCGAAAAGAATCAGGCCGCCCGCGCGGCGCGGATCATCAGCGCGTGGTCCGACCCTTATTTATGACGTGGACCCCGCGGTGTTTCGGCGTGGCTTTGCTCGGGTAACTCCGCTTACGACGACGTTCGCTGTCGAGCTGCGGAGAAAGGCTATGAGCGGAAGACATCGCGCGCGGCCATCGAGGTCCAACCTGGTAATCGGATCGATCGCCGCGTCGGTAGGCGTGTCCAGCGTCCTTGCCGCTGCCGTCGTCGAACTCGTATCGCATGAGCCTTCCACCGCGGCAACGCGACCACTCCAGCCGCAACCCGTAACAGAGCAGGGCACGGTCATCGCTCTGACCCCGGACTCCCTTACGACACAGAGGCCTGACGGCGTTACCCAGACCTATGCGATCACACCGAACACGAACGCGGTCACTTCGCTTGCGGTCAACGACGAAGTGGCCGTCGTCGGCACCCGGCAGGGCGGCACAGCGGTCGCAACAGCCGTCGCCGACAGCGGGGCAGTGGGTCCTGCGGGTCGGCCTATGGACTTCGGCTTGTAAGGCGGCATTCCACGCCGAAGTGATCCGACGGGAAAACCCTCGGTAACTCGGCTGCTATTGGTTCCTTGCCAAGCAACTCGATGTCCACTGCCGCCCACTGACGCCCCTTGAGCAGGATGCGGTCGAATCGGACGTGCCGATGCTTGTCCTTCATGTCGTAGCGCATCAGGTTGATCGACGTGTCCTCGGTGAAGCCCTCCTCGCCGGGCCGCAGGGCGGGCCACACGTCGCAGTAGGGGCCGGCGATGCGCGAGTTCTCGGCATCGCGCATGTTGAAATCACCAAGCACCACAGCGTCTTCCCTCGTTCTCAGCGCGCCGAAAATTCTACGCAGTTGCCAGCCGCGCAGGCGCCACGACGACTTCCCGCTGTCGAGGTGTATGCAGCAGACCACCATGCGTGCTCCGTTGAGTGCGAGCTCCGCCTGCAGGAACCCGCGCGACTGGCGCGTTGGCAGGCGCGTATACGTGACATGGGCGACAGGCAACCGGGACAGCATCAGCATGCCGTAGTCGCCCGCATCTCCGCCGATGACCGCCGCACGCGAATACCCGTCGCGGATCCATTCCTGGGACATGAACACCTCGAGCGCATTCGGTGTGATCTCCTGGAACACCATCACGTCGGGTGTGCGTCGCGAAAGCAGTTGAGCGATCGCGAGATACCGCTCTTCGGCGTGCTTGCTGTCGTTCCAGACGTTGTACGTCGCGAGCGTCAGCTCGTCGGGGTCCACTGCGGTCGCGGCTTCCATCTCCGTCCACTGACCCGTTGCCGCATCGAACGTTTCGACCGTGACGCTGCGGCGTCGAGGAAGCAGCCTCACCGAAGTTTGACGACGACTTTGCCCTTGGCGGTGCGGTTCTCGAGCGAAGCGATGGCCTCGCCTGCACGTTCCAGGGGATAGATCTCAGGTTCTGGCGCCGACACCGCACCGGTCGCCAGCAGCGGTTCCAGCTCGTCCCACTGCTCGCGTAGATAGTTGGGATGGGTGAACGTCCACGCCCCCCACCCGACGCCGACCGCGTCGACGTTGTTGAGCAGCAACCGGTTCACCTTGACGGTGGGGATCTCGCCGCCGGTGAACCCGATCACGAGCAGCCGGCCGCCTGGTGCAAGGCATCTCAGCGAGTCGGTGAAGCGGTCGCCGCCGACGGGGTCGACGACGATGTCGACGCCCTTGCCGTCCGTCAGTCCCATCACGGCGTCCTTGAATCCGTCGGCCAAAACCACATCGGATGCCCCGGCGGACTTGGCGATCGCGATCTTGTCCTCGGTGCCGACGACGGCGATGGTGCGGGCGGCACCCCACACAGGCGCCAAACGCAGTGTGGAGGTTCCGATTCCGCCCGCGGCGCCGTGCACCAGCACGGTCTCACCTTCGGCCAGCCTGCCGCGCGTGAGCAGAGCATGATGCATGGTGAGGTCGTTGAACAGCAGGCCCGCGCCGGCTTCGAACGACACGTTGTCGGGCAGCTTGAACACTCTCTCCGGTTGCAGCGCAACGACTTCGGCCATGCCGCCGTTGAGCATCGTCAGGCCTGCGACCCGATCGTCTTCCGCGAACCCGCTGTCGGCCGGCGCGCTGCGCACCACGCCCGCGATCTCGGCGCCCGGCACAAACGGCAACTCCGCCTTGTACTGGTAAAGCCCCCGGGATTGGAGGGCATCGGGAAACGCCACCCCGGCCGCGTGGACCTCGACGATGACCGCGTTCTCGTCGGTGGGCTCGTCCAGCTCGACGAGCTCAGCAGCCGAGGGGCCGTCGAGGCGGGGTATCTGAATTGCGCGCATCGCCTTATTTAACAACCTCGGATAGGCCGGGCCATTGGCGGCTGGGCTGTAATATTTGCCGGCGATGCCCAGACGTCAGCCAGTCAAGCGCAATGTGCGGCGGTTCGCCGCTGTCGACGCGCTGCCGCCATCACGTCCGAAGGCCGTCCGGGCCGGCGACGGCACCCTGCTGCACGCCGAGGTCTTCGGTCCTGAAGACGGCTATCCCATCGTGCTGGCGCACGGCATCACCTGCGCCTTCCGGGTGTGGGCTTACCAGATCGCCGATCTTGCGCGCGACTACCGGGTGATCGCATATGACCACCGGGGTCACGGCCGCAGCGGCGTGCCGACCCGGCGCGCGAATTACGGTCTCAACTTCCTTGCTGCCGACCTCGACGCCGTCCTCGAGGCGACACTGGAGCCCGGCGAGCGGGCCGTTCTCGCAGGCCATTCGATGGGCGGCATCGCGATCTCGTCATGGTCCGAGCGGTATCCACGCCGGGTGCGCGAGCGCGCCGACGCCGTCGCCCTGATCAACACGACGACGGGCGACCTGCTGAGACACGTTCAGCTGATGCCCGTTCCCGCGTCGCTGACCAACGTCAGGGTGCGGACCGCGGAGACATTGTTGCGAACTCTCGGCGCCGCTCCGCTGCTCCGGGCCGTTGACCGGCCAAGCAGGCGGTTCGTTTCGATGATGGCCGTGGGTCGCGACGCGGACCCTGCCATCGCCGAGTTCGTCTACGAGCTGTTCACCGAGACCCCCGCCGCGAGCCGCGGCGGCTGGGCCCGCAAGCTGATCGAGTCCCTGGGTACGCACCGGCACATCAACCTGCAGAACCTGACGGTGCCGACGCTGATCATCGGCAGCGAGAAGGACCGCCTGTTACCGATGGTGTCGTCGCGTCACATCGCGCGGATGGCGCCCAACCTTGCGGAGTTCGTCGAGCTGTCCGGCGGCCACTGCGCGATCCTCGAGCGCCCCGACGAAGTCAACGGTCACCTACGCCGGCTCATCGATTCGGTCGGCGAACAGCAGCGCGCCACCTCCTAGCCCGGCGACGATCAAGCGACGAGGCAAGTCGCGTTGAGGAGCCGGGCCAGACCTCCTAGCCCGACAGCTCTTTATGCACCTCGTCGGCCGCGCGATGGCCCGACCGCACGGCGCCGTCGAGGAAGCCGGTCCACTCGTCGGCGGTTTCCGTGCCTGCCCAGAAGATCCCCTCCACGGGCTTCCGTAACCACGGGCCGTAGGTCGTCCACGAACCCGGCGGCACCGCAGCGGTCGGGCCGCCTGGCGCGAAAACCTCTGTACCCCAACAGTGGTCGATGTAGTCGATCGGCTTCAGCGCCTCGTCGCCGAACAGGGCCGCGAACCCCGCCAGTGCACGCTCGCGGCGTTCCGCGGGCGGCAGCGAATCGAAGGTGCGCGGGTCGGTGAAGCCCAGCAGGATTCCGCGCCCGTCGCCGACGGGGCTGACGTCGAAGGTGATGAACACCGGTCCCTCGTCCGACAACGCCTCGCCGCTGTACCCGTTAGCGCGCCAGTAGGGCGTCTCGTAGGCGGCGTATGCCTTGCTCAGATTTCCCTGCGGCCAGTGCTGCGCGAGCTTCTCGTATTCGGGAGGCAGGGCGGGGGAGAAGTCGATGGCTGCGCGGTGCTCAGGCGGGATGGCCACGATGACGGCTCTTGCGGTGACGTTCCCGCCGTCGGCGCTGACGGTGACGGTGCCGTCGGCGTTCCGCTCGATGCGACGGACGATGGCGTTGAGCCGCACGCGGTCACCGAGCTCCTCAGCCAACCGGATGGCGATTTGCTGGGTGCCGCCGGGTAGGCGGTCCTGCTGCGCGCCGCCCTCGACGTCGAGCATCCGCCCGATCCCGCCCGCGGCCTTGACGTAGCGCACGGCGTGCAGCATCGACACCTCGTCGGGCTCGCAGCCCCAGGCGACCCTTGACATGATCGCCATCAGGTCGCGTGTCGACGCGCCTGCGTGTAGCGAGCGCAACCACCGGTCCAGGGTCTGATCGTCGAGGTGGTGTGCGTGGGGGGCCGTCCACGGCTCGGCGATCGCTATCCGACGGCAGAGCCGCTCGAACCGCCACTGGATCCGGGAGACGTCGAACAGCTCGAGCATCGACAGCCGGGGGATGCTGCTTCGGTATTCGCGGACGCGGCCGCGCCATTTGATCAGGTTCTTGCCGCGGCTGTGGGTCGGCGTCGTCTCGCAACCCAGCTCGCGCACCAGCTCTTTGACGGCATCCTGCGTCGGGCCGATGAATGTGGCGCCGAGGTCTACCGGTATGCCCGCGATCGTGGTGGTCGACGACCGCCCGCCCACCCGGTCGCGGCCCTCCAGCACGACGACCTCGTATCCCAGCCGGGCCAGGTTGCGCGCCGCGGACAGGCCCGCGAACCCCGCCCCGACGACGACGACGTCCGCCGTCTGTCCCCCTGCCCTTCGGCCGGGAGGTGCCCCCACCTCGCGTGAGCGCTCGTCGGGGTTTGATTTCACCTGACTAGGCTCTCACGCCGTGAAGGTGATGACAGCGTTGTTCGGGCCCATGAACGCGATTGAGCGGGCGCGGGCCTTCCGAGATGCGGGTGCCAGCGGGGTGTTCACCTTCGAAGGGCCCAACGACGTCTTCACGCCCCTCACTCTGGCGTCGACCGTCGGCGACCTCGACCTGATGACCAACGTCGCAATTGCGTTTCCCCGCAACCCGATTCACTTGGCTCACCAGGCGATCGATCATCAACTGCTCAGCAAGGGCCGATTCGCGTTGGGGCTGGGCACGCAGATCCGTACTCAGATCGAGAAGCGGTTCGGCGTCGACTTCGACAAGCCGGTGGCCAGGATGACCGAGCTGGTCGCGGCGCTGCGGGCCATCTTCCATGCCTGGGAGACCGGCGAGCGGCTGAATTTCCGCGGCGAGTACTACCGGCACACGCTGATGACGCCGACGTTCAGCCCGGGTGAGAACCCGTACGGGCCGCCGCCGATCTATGTCGGTGCGCTCGGCCCGCGGTTGACCCGCGCGACCGCCGAGCACGCCGACGGCCTTCTGGTCATGCCCTTCGGCAACAAGCGCTTCCTGCATGAGGTGACGATGCCCGCGGTGCGGGAGGGCCTGGCCGCGGCGGACAAGGCGCAGGACGACTTCGCGGTCATCCCGGAGATCATCGTGTCCGTCGGCGAGGACGATGAAGCTCACACCGCAACCCGTCGCCTGCTCGGGTTCTACGGCTCGACGCCCGCCTATCGCCCGGTGCTCGAGATCCACGGCTGGGGCGACCTGCAGTCCGAGCTCAATGCGCTGTCCAAGCAGGGCCGCTGGGAGGACATGGGCAGGCTCATCGACGACGACGTTCTGCACACGATCGCCGCGTGCGGCACGCCTGCCCAGGTCGCGGCCCATATTCGCGACCGGGTGGCCGGTGTATCCGACCGAATTTGTCTTTACCAGCCGGGTCCGATCGCGCCGGAAACGTTGGCCGAGGTCGTTGACGCGCTATGAGGCCGACCACATATCGTGGTAGCCAGGCGCACCAAGGGAGGTCAGATGGCCGAGGCCCAGCAGGCTGAGTACTCCGACGTTTTGATCATCGGTGCGGGCATCTCCGGGATCGGCGCGGCCTACCGCATCCACGAGAAGAACCCGAAGCTGTCGTATACCGTGCTCGAGCGGCGCGCGCAGGTCGGTGGCACTTGGGACCTCTTCCGCTATCCGGGCATCCGATCCGACAGCGACATCTTCACGCTGGGCTTTCCCTTCGAGCCGTGGACCCGACCGGAGAACATCGCCGACGGGCCCGACATCCGCGAATACCTGGCCGAGACTGCCCGCAAGTATGGCATCGACAAGCACATCCGGTTCAACATCCGCGTCCTGTCGGCGGACTGGGACTCGAGCACCGACACATGGACCGTGCGGACCGAGGCTGACGGTGCTCCGAAAACCTATCGCGGCCGGTTCCTGTTCTTCGGCACCGGCTACTACAACTACGACGAGCCCTACAATCCGGAATTTCCGGGGATCGAGCACTTCAAGGGCGAGGTGGTGCACCCCCAATTCTGGCCGGAGTCCTTGGACTACACAGGCAAGAGAGTGGTGGTGATCGGCAGCGGCGCGACCGCGGTCAGCATGATCCCCTCGCTGACCGAGAAGGCCGGTCACGTGACGATGCTGCAGCGCTCCCCGACGTATCTTTTGTCGTCACCGCGAATACATCCGATTGTGCAAGGGATTCGAAGGGTGCTGCCGTCAGCGGCCGCATATCGAGTGGTGCGGTGGTTCAATGCGGGCTTCGTCATGCTGATTTATGCGCTATCGCGCAAGACACCCCGGCTCATTCGGCGGAGGCTACGAAGCAACGCCGAACGAAACCTTCCCGATGGATATCCGGTCGACGTGCACTTCAAGCCCCGGTACGACCCGTGGGACCAGCGGATGTGCCTGATCCTCGACAACGACTTGTACAACGCCGTGGGCGACGGCCGCGCAGATATGGTGACCGACCACATCGACCACATTGACGCGACCGGCATCGTGTTGCGTTCCGGTCAGCGGATCGATGCAGACGTCATCATCACGGCCACGGGTTTGCAGTTACAGGCACTTGGCGGTGTCGCCCTGAGCATCGACGGCGCCGAGGTGAAGCCGCAGGACCGGTTCGTCTTCAAGGAGCACCTGCTCGAGGACATTCCGAACGCGGCGTGGTGTGTCGGCTACATCAACCTTTCATGGACGCTGCGCGCCGATCTGACAGCGCGCTCGGTGGCAAAGCTGTTGTCGTACATGGAGTCCCACGGGTACACCCATGCATATCCGCACCTTGGTGACGTGCCCATGCCCGAGAAGCCGGCATGGAACATCAACGCCGGTTACGTACAGCGGTCCCTTCACGCGCTTCCGAAGTCCGGCACCCGCAGGCCGTGGAACGTGCGGCACAACTACGTGCTCGACGCGATCGATCACCGCTTCGACCGAATCGAAGAGTCGATGGTGTTTGGACGCGTCGACGCCAAGGCCCCACAGTCGGCCTAGGGAGTGGGCCGTGACCGTTGCGGTCTACGGCGGCTTCGGGCTGGCGATCGCTGCTGGCGCGGGGGCTATTTGGATGGCGAGTTGCAGGGCGGGGAGCAGGTCGACGAGTTCGTCGAGTGTGAATTCGTCGATGTTGGCTTGGAGTAGCTGGGTCACCCTCGGGCCGGTGAGGTGCAGAACGGCGGCTGCTTGAGCCGCGGTGAGGCGTTGTTGTGCGATGCGCTTGGTGATGGCGGTGATCAGTGTTTGGCGTGCTGATCGGATCGCTGGATTGTCCTCGTTTGGCGCGATGTCATCCGGTAGGCGGCTCGTGGAGCACGGTTCGCCGTGCGGTTGATCGAGGTGGTTCGGTGAGGTGGGGATGTCGCTGGGCGTGGAGGTGTCGTCGGCGGCTTGGCCGGTGATCCAGTCGGTCGCCACGACGGCGTGGGAATCGGATAAGGCAGTTTGGGCTGTCTTGAGGAGCCCTTGAAGCCAGCCCACGAGTTGGGCGTGGGCGAGGCGCAGTTCGGCGCCGGACAACGCGGTGTGGCGGGTAAGCGGCAGTGCTAGCCGGTGCAGTTCTGCGCGTAGGTCGGGGGTGAGATCGGTGAGCAGCTCACCGACGATTTGGGTGTCGATGGTTCGTAGACGATTGAGCCCTGCGGTGTCCAGCGTTTGGGTACGAACTTCGTCGAGTAGTTGTTTGGTCATGGTCGCGATCCGCATGACCTTGTCCCGCGGGAGTTTTGGCGGCGGCGCTGTCATTGTTGGTTGGTCGACTGCGCTGCTGGTGTCGGTGCTCATGCGGTCCTCTGTGGGGTTGGGGTAGTGATTCGGATATGCGCCAGGTGTTCTGTCCGCGCAGCTATCGGTGCCGGCGCACCGGGCCGGCCCGCAATGGGGGCGATGGGACGTCGGCTGCAGCGGTGTTGGTGGTTCGGTAGGTGATGGGGATCTGGATGCGGCCGGCAGAGCGACGGTCGACAGGTGTCGGTCCTTGTGGGCGGTCGGGTGGTGGTGTGGCGGTGTGGGCGGTTGCGCGGTCGTAGTCGGTGCGGCGGGCGGGGTCACGCAGCAGGGCGTAGGCGGCCAGGACTTGCCGGAGGTCGTCGTCGGCGGTTTTTGAGGCTGGTGGATGGCGGGTGTCGGGGTGATGGGAGCGTAGCCGGTCGCGGTAGGCGTGCGTGATCTCGGCCTGGGTTGCCGTCGGTGACACGCCCAACACCAGGTAGGGATCGGGATTCTCGCGCACCATTGCTGCTACCTCCGAGAACAGAGGTGCGGTGACTCCCGGGATTGCAGGCCAACCGGGAGCCACCGCGCTGAGACGGTCCATCTGCGTTGATGCCGGTGGGGCCGTCGGGCTCAGCTCTTGGAGGCCGCGCCGCCGGGAACTATCGCTGATGTTCGTTGTTGAGCGACGCCCGGGCGGGCCGGGAGCGGTACCCCGGCCTGCCCGGGCGTGGCAACGACGTGGTGCACGGTCCACTTCGGAGATGCCACTCCGGGTGGCGGTGCGTGCGCAGACCGACTCTGGACGGCGGAGCCGGAAGCGGTGACGCAACATCGGGCGTCATGGTGGCCGGCACAGGGCGTCGTTGCCTGGTGGTGATCATCGGTGGGGCATCACCTCCCTTGTCCGACAGTGCCTTTCAGCAGATCTCCCGATGCGACGGAGGAGACCGCTGGGTGGCCCATATCGGCGTCGCGGGCCATCGCCGCGTCGGCCACCGGCGACGGTCGCGTGGCATCGGTTGGCTTGGCCACCGCCGCGCGGTGGTGGTGACGCCGACGCGGGGCGGGCCGGGCCGGGGCGCAGGAAGGTCGGCGGCCAGGTCAGCGAGTTCACGCTCCCACAGGGCCTCGTCCTGCTGAAGGCGCATCCACTCGGCCTCCACGATCGCCGCCGCCTCATCGAGCAGGCTGGTTGCCCATGCGGTGTTGGTCGTCACCATGTCACTTACCCCCTTCCCCGAATGCTGCGCCGCCGGCCCAGCCAAGTGAGGTGGACCGCGTCAGGCGTTGATTGCTTGCTTCTCGGTGTTGCTGGTGATCTCGATACGGCGCGGTTTGGCCTTCTCGGCGACGGGGATGGTCAACCGCAGCACCCCGCCGCTGTAGCTGGCCTCGATCGCGTCGGTGTCCAGCGTCTCGCCCAAGAACAGCTGCCGGCTGAACACCCCGCGCGGGCGCTCGGCGGACACCATCTCCCGATCGGATTCGAGCTCGGGGCGCTTGGCGTGCACGGTCAGCACATTGCGCTCGACGTCCAGATCCAGGGACTCCGCGTCCACCCCCGGCAGGTCGAACTCGACGATGAATCGGTCGCCCTCACGCCAGGCATCCATCGGCATCACCGCCGGGCGGGCGGCGGTGCCCAGCACCTGCTGGGCGAGGCGATCGAAGTCGCGGAACGGATCGGTGCGCATCAACATGATCTCTCCCTCCTACCCAATTTGACTGTGTGACAGATCTATGTGAACTGTCATAGGTTTCTTATAGCACCACACCGAGTTTTGTGCAAGGATGAACGTGAAAAATTGTTGGCGTGGAATTGGAGCAGGTCAGTGCCTGAGGATCCCCTTGCGCGATCGGCGCGCGGCGTGTACGGCATCTCGGTGGCCGCGGAGTTGAGCGGGATTGATCCGCAGACCCTGCGCCTGTATGAGCGGCGCGGACTGCTCGCGCCGGCGCGCACCGATGGCGGTACCCGCCGCTATAGCGACGACGATCTGGATCTCCTGACGCGGATCAGTGACCTTGTGGCCCAGGGCATCAACATCGCCGGGATCGCCCAGATCCTGCACCTGCAACACCGCAACAGTGAACTGGAATCCGACAACAGCCACCTCCAGTCCGAAAACGCCCGATTGCGATCCGACAAGCCGACCACGGGAAGGAGGACGGGAAACCGATGACGATCTACCTCGACGACACTGCGCTGGCCGATGACGTTCCCGTCGCCGACGCGGCAGAACAACACCAGTCCGCCGACGACAGCGCCGAGGACGCTGGCCTCGACCCGCGTTGTGTGGCTGACCTTTTGCAGCGCGACGCCAATCCGTCGGATGTGATCGACCAAGCCATCATCGTGCCGTTGCCCGACGACGACCGCGACGTCGACACCTCACTGTTCTAGGCGCCGGGAAACGTCGTCGTCGCGGCCGAATCGCGTGCCGCGGCTCGGGCGGGCAACCGCGAACAGGTGCCCCCACGTCGCGCGCGCGGCGTCGAACGCCGCGTCTTGCCCATCCGGGGACCCCTGGTCTTGAGCAAGCGCCACCAGCGCATCAGCCACACTCAGAGTGCTCACGTTATGCGCCTTGGCGGTCTGCACGATTTCCACAAACGCTTCGTTGAGTGTGCAGCCCCGCAGCGTGATGAGCACACCTTCGGCGGTGTCGAGGATCCGCGCCCCCGCCCGGCGAGGATCCTGCGACCGGCCAACCTTGTCCACCTCGCACTCACCTCCTGGACTCATCTCTACCCCAATGACACACCACACAACCTATGGCAAAGAATACATATTTCTTCACCCATTGTGGTCCGTTTGTCGAGTACTAGGGCGCGACCGTCAGCCAGTCCGCAAAGCCCGACGGGTCGTGGCGGCCGAGCGCTCCGTGCTCGAACAGGCCCCAGCCCTCTGCCGGCGTGCCGTTGCCTTCTGTGCACACCGCGCGGCCGACGTGGTCGATCACGCCGAAGCCGGCACGCCCGATGATCGCCGGATCGGTCATGTCGTAGGTGAGCCGCTCGGTGAACTTCTCGCCCTTCCATGTGCCGTGGATCCAGTCCGAGTCGCCACCGTATCCGCCGCCCACGTGGATCGGCACCGGCAGTTTGGATTCGACCTGGAATCGGACCGGCGTCCCGTCGCCGGCGGTGGCGTCGATCGTCGCGCCGGTCGGTACCCGGGTGCCCGACGTGTAGTGGATCTTGACGCGAGGCCAGCCAAGCTGCTCGACGCGACCGTCCTTCCAAATCCGGGTGCAATCGTTCAGTGATCGGAACCCGTTCGGCTCCTCCTGAATGATGAGCACTATCGAGAAGTCGTCGAACGCCATCGGCACGTAGAGCCACCACATTCCCTCGAACGGCGGGTCCGCGGGGCGCCCGGCGGGTTCAGCCTCGCCGATCGGCCGGATACCCCATGACCGGTCGCGCGTGCCGATCCACACCGACGGGTCGACGGTGATCTCCTCGTCATCGATCGCGATCGTGCCGCTCCACGAACCCACCTGGGCGAAGCGTTGCGCGTCCAACGTGATTCGGGTGCCCGACCGCAGGATGTGCCGCTGCTCCTGCACGACGTCGAACAACCCGTTCCACGTCAGATCGACGGCCATGCCCTCGGTCTCGTCCATCACGATGCGCAGTTGGTGCAGCGGATCGGTGACCTCGACGCGGTAACCCAGCACGTTCTGGTTCAGTCGATCCTGGTCGATCGCATCCGAAAGATGTACGGCCGTCTGCACTTCCCCGCGCCGAACCAGCACGAAGGCGTCCTTCACCCCGAGATTGGGGTAATAGCCGATACCGGTGATCAGGAAGATGTCGCCGGTGCGGTCGTGGGCGTTGAAGTAGGACCGGTCATAGAAGTTGCGGTCCGAGCTGCCCGGCCACGCGATCGGCTGCGGGATCTGGTGGACCGGAAATTCATCCATGGGGCCGAGCATCAGGATTCACCTCCGATAAGACGCCGCAACAGGGCGCCGTGATAGAACAGCGTCTCGATGTCGTCGGGTTTCTCGATTTCGCCGAAGCGCACCCGACGGGCGCTGGTCCGCATGAACACGCAGCACCAGATCACGCCCGAGTAGACGTAGAACCAGTCGAGGTCACCCAGTTGCACACCCGTATTCTCGGCGTAGGTGGCCTTGACGTCGTCTTCCCGCATGAAATCGGGCAGGCCCGGCAGTCCGGCAAGGCCTGCGAGTTCCTGGAAGACCATGTGGGCGAACACCATCCACGCGGCGTCCATCTCGCGCGGGCCCAGCGTGGCCATCTCCCAGTCGAGCACGGCGACGGGCTTGAAGTCCTCGTATAACACGTTGCCCACCCGGGAGTCGCCCCAGACGAGCACCGGCTGCGTGGCCGCGATGTCCTCGGGCCAGTTCGCCTCCAGCCACTCGAGTGCCTGCTCGACGAGCGGGGACCGGCCGATGTCGCCGCACGGCGAACTGGTACCAGGACTGCAGCCAGTTCAGGTTGCGCCGCAACGCGTTTGACTCGTCGCCGTCGGCTTGAGAGGCCAGGAACCCGAAAGTATTCTCGGCCCGAGGGATTGCGTGCAGCTTGGCCAGCACGTCGACCGTGTTGTCCTGAAGTGCACGCTGTGACTCAGCCGGTGAGTCGGCGAACCAGTTGCCGCCGAAGGTGTAGGGCATCACGTCGGGCGGGACGACACCGGACACATAGTCCATCAAGAAGAACTGCGTGCCGAGCACGCTGCCCGTCGGCTCCAGCCACCGCACCCGCGGCACCGGCACGTCGGTCTTCTCGCCGACCAACCGGATCACGTCGAACTGGTGGTCCATCCGGTACGACGAGAACACCGGCACGTCCTCGTTGGTGGGCGCTACGCGCGCCACCCACTTCTCTTCGTGCTGGTCGCCGTCGGTCTCCCAGCGTCCGGTCAGGATGATCGTCTCCGAGGACATTCCGTTGGCATCGACGCCGCTCTCCACTGTCACCCGCGGCTTGGTGCCGGCGGGCATCACTGTGGAGAGCCACTGCGACATCACGTCGGGCAGCGTGCTGACATCTCTTGCAGAGCGCTGGAGTCGGCCGACGTCTTCGACAGCCGGTTCTGTAGCCAAGGTTCTTCCTCCGGCCTAATTACGATACGGTGGGTAGCGTTATGAAAGCAGACCCGACTTCTGTTGACAAGGCGCCACCCGCCGGGCGCCCCCGGGATCCGCGTATCGACGCTGCCATACTGCGCGCGACCACGGATCTGCTTGTGGAAATCGGGTATTCGAACCTGACCATGGCCGCGGTAGCCGACCGGGCAGGCACCACCAAGACGGCGCTGTATCGCCGGTGGTCGAGCAAGGCCGAGCTGGTCCACGAGGCCGCGTTTCCCGCGGCGCCGACCGCGTTCGAGACGCCGCCGGGAGATTTCCGCGCCGACGTTCGCGCGATGATCGCCGCGGCGAGAGACGTGTTCACCAGCCCGGTCGTCCGCGCGGCGTTGCCCGGCCTGATCGCGGACATGACGGCCGACACCGAGCTGAACGCGCGCGTGATGGCCCGCTTCACCGACGTGTTCACGGCGGTGCGCACACGGCTGGCCGAAGCGCTGCAGCGTGGCGACGCGCACCCCGACATCGACCCGGAGCGGCTGATCGAGGTGATCGGCGGGGCGACGATGCTGCGGTTGTTGCTGTGGCCGGAGAAGGATCTCGACGACGACTGGGTTGACCAGACGACCGCCATCGTCGCCCACGGTGTGATTGTCTGACGCCGTGGTTCATCAGCCTTTCCCGACTGACTGGCGCACCGGGCTGGTTCTGGTTCCCCACCCCGACGATCCCGAATACGGCGTGGCCGCGGCCGTCGCCAAGTGGACGTCACAGGGCAAGCACGTGTACTACGCACTGGCGTGCCGCGGCGAGGAAGGCATTCCCGGGATGTCGCCGGAGGAGACGGGTCCACTTCGGGAACGCGAACAACGCGCGTCGTCGGCCATCGTCGGCGTCGACGACGTCGAGTTCTGGGATTTCCCCGACAGCCAGATCTTCAACACGCCCGAACTGCAGGCCAAGATCGCCGAGACGATCACCGAACTGGCGCCCGACGTGGTGATCACCCTCTACAGCGGTACGGAGTGGGCGCCCGGTGCGCCGAATCAGCGCGACCACATCGAGTTCTCCAATGCCGTTGCCGCCGCCTATGATTCGCTGCCGGACAAGCCGCGGTGGTTCTTCGAGAACGGTCCGCACGGCACGCACGGCGAAGCCGTGGACGACTTCATCGACGTTGCGGTCGCGTCGCTGGCCGCGCATGACGTCTACCTATCGGTCTACGATCCCGACACACCGGTCATGGTGCAGGCGCAGAAACAGGTCGACATGACGACGCTGCCACCGCTGCCAGGCTTTGAGGGCCACCGCTCGGTGGAGTTCATCCTGAAGCGGCGAACGGACGCCTGACTTTCCTTCCGCGAGCTGGGGGTACCTCCCCCCGCGAGCTGGGGGTACCTCCCCCCGCGAGCGCGCGTGTTTGCACACGACACGCCGCGGGATTCTGTGCAACTGCGCACGCTCGCGGGGCAACGAGAGGGGAATGTCAGGAGTGGCGTGCGCTCAGCTCAGCCGCCGTCGATTTGGCGTTTGTTGCGCTTGGACACGGCGCGGAACTGGTCGCCGAGCCCAGCCGAAAAGCCCGGGTTGTCGCGGTGCTGCGCGAACGCGATCTTCTCCTCGGCGGCCAGCGCGGGATCGATCACCGGAGCCGCTCCTGTGGTGTAGATCTCCTTGAGCCCCAACATGGTTGGTCCGGGCACCTCGGCGATCTGGCCCGCCAGCTCGAGCGCGCGGTCCAGCAGACGCTCGTGCGCGACAACTTCGGTCACGAGCCCGATCTTCTCGGCACGCGACGCGTCGACGACCTCGCCGGTCATCGACAGCCGTCGCGCCATCGCCAGGCCGACGAGCTGGGGGAGCCGCGCCGTCATCCCGCCGCCGGGCAAGATCCCGACGCGGGCGTGGGTGTCGGCGAACACGGCGCGCTCCGACGCGATGAGAAAGTCGCAACCGAGCGCCATCTCAAGCCCGCCGGTGAACACGGCCCCGTTGATCGCCCCGATGATCGGGGTGCGCATCTGGCCCGTCGCGGCAATGCAGCTCTGCGTCCGGAACTCCTCGAAGTAGCCGAGGCCGTCGCGCTGCGCCTCCTTGAGATCAACCCCCGCGCAGAACGCGGGATCGGCCCCGGTGAGCACCACGGCCCGCACGGACTCGTCGGCGTCGGCCTCGGTCAGCGCCGTGTACGCGGCCTTGATCAGGTCGCGGCTCAACGCGTTTCTCGCGGCAGGCCGGTTCAGCGTCAGCACGCGCACCGCGCCGTGGTCGGCTGTCAGGACCAACATGCTTACCCTTTCGCCGAATCGACGTAATGGCGGAATCCTCTCGCACTTTCACGCCCTTTTGTCCGTTTGGCCGTAACGGTGCTAGCTCAGGAACGTGTTAGCGATGTTGGCCAGGTCCAGTAGGGGCTGCGGCAGCGCGCCGAGCGCGAACGTGACGGCGGCGGTCACCGTGACGACGGCAGTGCTCAGGATGCTGGGCACCACCACGTCGGGCGCATCGTCGGGCGGATCGGTGAAGAACATCAGCACGATCACCCGGACATAGAAGTACGCGGCGATGGCGCTGGCCATCACGCCGACGATCACCAGCGGGATCGCGCCCCCCTCGCCTGCGGCCTTGAACACCGCGAACTTGCTGACGAAACCGCTCGTCAGCGGGATGCCCGCGAAGGCGAGCAGGAAGAGTGAAAACACAATGCCGACAATGGGATAGCGGCGACCCAGCCCGGCCCACCGCGCCATCGCTGTCTCTTCTTCCCCGTTCTTGTCGCGGACCAGTCCGACGACCGCGAAGGCGCCGAGCGTGCTGAACCCGTAGGCGAACAGGTAGAACAACGTGGAGGACAGCCCGGACTCATTCAGCGCGATCACACCTGTCAGGATGAACCCGGTGTGTGCGACCGCCGAATACGCGAGCATCCGCTTGACGTCGGACTGGGTGACCGCGGTGACGGTACCGACGATCATGGTGAGGATCGCGATCGCCCACAGCACCGGCCGCCAATCGGCGCGGATTTCGGGCACCGCGACGTAGAAGATGCGCAGCAGCGCGCCGAACGCCGCGATCTTGGTGGCTGCGGCCATGAACGCAGTGATCGGCGTCGGAGCGCCCTGATAGACGTCGGGGATCCAGGAGTGGAACGGAACCGCACCGACCTTGAACAGCACGCCGACGAGTAGCAGGCCGACACCGATCAGCGCCAGCGACGCCTTGCCAGAGTTCGCGTGGATCGCGTCGGCGATTCCGGAAAGGCTGAGCGTGCCGGAGTACCCGTACAGCATCGCCGCGCCGTAGAGGAAGAAGGCGGACGAAAACGCACCGAGCAGAAAGTATTTCAGCGCGGCTTCCTGTGAGAGCAGCCGACGACGGCGGGCGAGCCCACACATCAGATACAGCGGAAGCGAAAGCACCTCGAGCGCAATGAACATCGTCAGCAGGTCGTCGGCCGCGGGGAACAGCAGCATGCCGCCGATGGCGAACAACGTCAGCGGAAACACCTCGGTCTGCATCACGCCGGCCTTGACGGCCAGTTTCTCGGTGACGCTGCCGACCACCGCGGAGGCCTGCGGGGTGAACGAATCCAGCCCGCCAGCAGCGCTTTCGGAGTCGACGTCGGCTTCGGCGGGGATGCGGCGCTCTGCGATCAGCAGAATCCCGAGTATGCCGACCAGCAGGATCGTGCCCTGCAGGAACAACGCGGGGGCGTCGACGGCGACAGCACCGATCACCGCGATGTGGCCGACGGCCCCGTGCATTTCGCGGGCGACCTGCACCACCGCGACGAACCCGCCGACCAGGCCCACCAGGCTGAGCACGATCTGGACGGCATAGCGCCGCTCGCGTCCCACGAACGCCTCCACGAGCACGCCTGCGATGGCGGCTCCGAACACGATCAGCATCGGCGATAGCAGGCCGTACTCGACGCTGGGCGTTGGCAGGTTCATCGTGCCGGGCCTTCCGCCAGTTTGGGTGCGGGATCGGGTTGGTCGATCGTCGTCAGCGTGTGGCTGACGGCCGGATTGATCACGTCCAGCGCCGGTTTCGGATACACACCGAACACCAGCAGCAGCGCGATCAGCGGCGCGACCACCGCAAGTTCGCGGGGGACCAGGTCACGCAGTCGGTCGTTTCCTTCGGTGACCGGTCCGCCCATCATCCGCTGGTACATCCACAGGATGTAGATCGCGGAGAGCACGAGTGCACTCGAAGCCGCGACCGCGAAGATCGGGTATCGCGTGAATGTGCCGATCAGGACCAGAAATTCGCTGATGAACGGCGCAAGACCGGGAAGCGAAAGGGTAGCCAATCCGGAGACGAGGAACGTGCCCGCCAGCACGGGGGCGACCTTCTGCACGCCGCCGTACGCGCTGATCAAGCGAGTTCCCCTGCGCGACACCAGGAACCCCGCGATCAGGAACAGCGCAGCGGTTGAGATGCCGTGGTTGACCATGTACAGGGTCGAGCCCGACTGTCCCTGCGTGGTCATCACGAAGATGCCGAGAATGATGAAGCCGAAGTGCGATATCGAGGTGTAGGCGATCAGCCGCATGACGTCGGTCTGCCCGATGGCCAGGATGGCGCCGTAGACGATGCCGATCACGGCCAGGGTGATGATCAACGGACGGAAATACGCTGAGGCGTCAGGGAACAACTGCAGACAGTACCGCAGCATGCCGAACGTGCCGACCTTGTCCATGATGGCCATCATCAGAACTGCGCTGGCCGGAGTGGCCTCGACTGCGGCGTCGGGCAGCCAGCGGTGGAACGGCCACAGTGGGGCCTTGACCGCGAACGCGAACATGAAGCCGAGGAACAGCGCGTTGAGGATGGCCGGGTTGACCGCGAACTCACCGCTGGACACCGCGGCGACGATCGCGCGGAAGTCGAAGGTGCCGGACTCGAAGGCGTCGCTCTGGCCGGTCACCACGTACAGGCCGACCACCGCCGCCAACATGATCAACCCGCCGAACAGGTTGTAGAGCAGGAACTTCACCGCCGCTTTGGAGCGCTGCTGTCCGCCAAACCCGCCGATCAGGAAGTACATCGGGATGAGCATCGCCTCGAAGAAGACGTAGAACAGCAGCACGTCGAGTGAGATGAGCGAGATCACGACCATGCCCTCGACGGCGAGGGTCAGCGCCAGATAGGTGTGGGTTGAGCGGCCCCGCAAGCCGACCTGGTTGTCGGCGTCGTTCCAGCCCGCAACGATCAGCAGCGGCACCAGCACCGCGGTCAGCACGACAAGCGCCAGCGCGATGCCGTCTATCCCGAGGATGTAGCCGGTCCCGAAAGACGGTATCCAGGGCATGTTTTCGACGAACTGGTACTGCGGCCCCGACGGGTCGAACTCGACCGCGACGATGAGCGCGAGCACCAAAACGGCCACCGAGACCAGCAACGCGAACCACTTGGCCGCCATGCGGCCGGACGCGGGAATCAACATCACCAGCGCGGCGCCGAGCATCGGCACCGCCCACATGATCGTCAGCCAGGGTATCGAGGTCACCACAGTTGCACCGCCAGGATCACCGCGATCACCAGGGCCGCCCCGGCCAGCATGGAAAGGGCGTAGGAGCGTGCGAAGCCGGTCTGCACCTGCCGCAGTCCGTCCGACACCCGTCCGACCAGTGCTGCCAATCCGCTTCCTACGCCGTCGACGCCCTTGTCGTCGATCCAGACCAGATCCTTGGTCAGCACCTGACCCGACTTCATCAGCAGAGCCTCATTGATCGCATCCCCGTACAGGTCCCTGCGGGCGGCCACGGTCAGCGGTGACACATCCTCGGGAGCGACGTCGGGCACCGTCTTCTGTGCATACATCCGGTAGGCGACGAGGATGCCGACCGCGACGACCGACAACACGATGACGGTGACGACCCAGGCGGGCACCGCATGGTGTTCTTCGTGTGCGCCGACGACCGGTTCGAGCCAGTGCTCCAGCGTGCCGCCGATGGCGAACACGGCACCGGATGCCACCGAGCCGACCGCCAGCAGGATCATCGGCCACGTCATCACCGCCGGTGACTCGTGCGGATGGGTGTCGGCTTTCCAGCGCTTCTCACCGAAGAACGTCATCAGCATGACGCGCGTCATGTAGAAGGCGGTGATGCCTGCGCCGAGGATCGCCGCGCCGCCGAGGATGATGCCCTTGGCGCCGCCCGCGCCGAGCGCGGCTTCGATGATCCCGTCCTTGGAGAAGAAGCCTGCCAGCGGCGGCACGCCGATGATGGCGAGGTAGCCGAGCCCGAAAGTCGCGAAGGTGATCGGCAGCAGCTTGCGCAGTCCGCCGTAGTGGCGCATGTTCACCTCGTCGTCCATGGCGTGCATCACCGAGCCCGCGCCGAGGAACAGGCCGGCCTTGAAGAAGCCGTGGGTCAGCAGGTGCATGATCGCGACGGCGTAGCCGGCGGGGCCGAGGCCCGCGGCGAGCACCATGTAGCCGATCTGGCTCATCGTGGATGCGGCGAGTGCCTTCTTGATGTCGTCCTTGGCGCAACCGACGATCGCGCCGAACAACAGCGTCACCGCGCCGACGATCACGACGCCGAGCTGCGCACCTGGCGCGAGGTCGAACACCGGACCTGACCGCACGATCAGGTAAACACCCGCGGTCACCATCGTCGCGGCGTGGATGAGCGCGGACACCGGGGTGGGGCCCTCCATGGCGTCACCGAGCCAGGACTGCAGCGGCACCTGCGCGGACTTACCGCACGCCGCGAGCAGCAGCAGAAGGCCGATGGCATTGAGCGTGCCTTCGCCCAGTTGCGGTGCGGCCGCGAAGACACCTTCGAACGAGATGGAACCGATGTAGGCGAACATCACCATCAGCGCGATGGCGAGGCCGACATCGCCGACGCGGTTGACGACGAACGCCTTCTTGGCCGCGGTGGCGGCCGTCGGCTTGTGTTGCCAGAACCCGATCAGCAGGTACGACGCCAGGCCGACGCCTTCCCAGCCGACGTAGAGGCCGAGGTAGTTGTCGGCCAGCACCAGCAGCAGCATCGCCGCCAGGAACAGGTTCAGGTACGCGAAAAACCTACGCCGGCCGGGGTCTTCGGCCATGTAGCCGACCGAGTAGATGTGGATCAGCGAGCCGACGCCGGTGATCAGCAGCACGAAGCACATCGACAACTGGTCGAGTTGCAGGCCGAAGTCCACGTGCAGTTCGCCGACCGGCACCCACGAGAACAGCTTCTCGTGGGTGACCCGCTCCTCGCCGGACCGGCCGAGCATGTCGGCGAACATCACCGCGCCGACGGCGAAGGATGCGAGGGAGGTCATGCAGCCGAGCAGATGGCCCCAGGGGTCGGACCATTTCCCGGACAGCAGCAGTATTGTCGCGCCTGCCAGGGGCAGGGCGATCAGGAGCCAAACCGGAATCGTCATCGCGGCCTTAGTTTTTCAGCAGGCTGGCGTCGTCGACCGAGGCCGAGCGGCGGGTGCGGAAGATGGTCATGATGATGGCCAGGCCGACGACCACCTCGCAGGCGGCGACCACCATGGTGAAGAACGCCACCACCTGGCCGTCGAGGTGGCCGTGCATGCGGGAGAACGCCACGAAGGCGAGGTTGGCCGCGTTCAGCATCAGCTCGACGCACATGAACATCACGATGGCGTTGCGGCGCAGCAGAACTCCCGCCGCGCCGATCGTGAACAACAGTGCGGACAGATACAGATAGTTATCGGGGTTCATCGACGCTCCTCACGTGCGCGGGGTTCATCGACGCTCCTCACGTGCGCGGGGTTCATCGACGCTCCTCACGTGCGCGGGGTTCATCGCACGCTCCGTCGTTGCAGGATCGCGGCGACCGAAAGACCGGAGCCCGTGCCGTCTGGTAGCCGCGCCTCGATGTCCACGGCGTTGTGCCTGGCGAACACGCCGGGTCCCGGCATCGGGGTGGGGTGGCCGCCGGGCTGGAACCGCGCCTCGGCGAGCTCGCGCTGGGTCTTGGCCTTCTCGAACCGCTCCCGGTGCGCCAGCACCATCGCACCGAGCGCGGCGGTGATCAGCAGCGCGCCGGTCAACTCGAACGCCCACAGGTATCGGGTGAAGATCAGCGCGGCCAGCCCTTCGACGTTCTGGCTGTTGTTGGACTCAGGCAGGCCGGCGAAGCCGGCCACCGACACGTTCCCGATGCCCGCGATGAGCAGCGCTCCGAAGCCGACACCGGCAATGAGCGCCGCATAGCGTTGTCCGCGGATCGTTTCCACCAGCGATTCGGAGGAGTCGACGCCGATGAGCATGAGCACGAACAAAAACAGCATCATCACCGCGCCGGTGTAGACGACCACCTGGACGATGCCGAGAAAGAGGGCGCCCTGTGCGATGTAGAGGACCGCGAGCGAGATCATCACCGTCGCGAGGTTGATCGCCGAATAGACCGCCTTCGGTGCGGCCACCATCGCGATCGCACTCAGCGCGGCGACGGCGCCGAGCACCCAGAAGACAACTGCCTCAGCCGTCGTGGTGTGACCCGTCGAATCGGCAGCCAGCGCGACGATTTCGACGTTCACTGCGCGTCCTCGGTAACTGTTTCTGCTCCTTGCGAGGGCGGAATGGGTTTGATGTTGCCCAGGTAGTAGTCCTCGTCCGTGCTGCCCGGCTGCATCGAATGCGGTGGCTGGACCATGCCCGGCTGCATCGGTGCGAGGAGTTTGTCCTTGCCCCAGATCAGGTCCGCGCGGTTGTCGTCGGCCATCTCGTACTCGTTGGTCATGGTCAACGCGCGGGTCGGGCAGGCCTCGATGCACAGCCCGCAGCCGATGCACCGTAGGTAGTTGATCTGGTACACCCGTCCGTACCGCTCACCCGGCGAGAATCGTTCTTCCTCGGTGTTGTCGTCCCCTTCGACGTAGATCGCATCGGCGGGGCAGGCCCACGCGCACAGCTCGCACCCGATGCACTTCTCGAGCCCGTCGGGATAGCGGTTCAGCTGATGGCGGCCGTGATAGCGCTTGGCGACCGGGCCTGGCTTCTCCGGATACTCCTCGGTGATCGGCTTCTTGAACATGGTTCCGAACGTGACCCCGAAGCCGGCGAGGGCGTCCAAGAACTTAGGCATTGGTCTTCTCCTCTGCTTCTGCTGCTCCTCGCGTGCGCGGCGCTTCTGCTGCTCCTCGCGTGCGCGGCGCTTCTGCTGCTCCTCGCGTGCGCGGTGACGAAGGCAGCGGCGGCACCGGGAAGGCGCCCGAATCGATCGCCTGCACCGGGATCGTCCGAACGGTTCTGGCCCGGATGGTTCGCCACAGCAGGGCGGCCACGAGTAGCGCCACCACCGTGCCGACGGCGATCAGCCCGGTGGCCCATGCGGTCTCGCCGGCGTTGCGCAGGCTGCGCGACGTGGCCACGATCGCGATCCAGACCAGCGACACCGGGATGAGAACCTTCCAGCCCAGCGCCATGAACTGGTCGTAGCGCAGCCGCGGAAGGGTGGCGCGCAACCAGAAGTAGAAGAACAGGAACGTCCACACCTTGGCGGTGAACCACAGCAGCGGCCACCAGCCGGTGTTGGCGCCGTCCCACATGCTGATTGGCCACGGCGCGTGCCAGCCGCCGAAAAACATCGTGGTGGCCAGCGCCGAAACGGTCGTCATGTTGACGTACTCGGCGAGCATGAACATCGCGAACTTCAGCGACGAGTACTCGGTATGGAAGCCGCCGACCAGTTCACCCTCGGCTTCGGGGAGATCGAAAGGGGCGCGGTTGGTTTCGCCGACCATCGAGGTCAGGTACACCAGGAATGACGGCAGCAGCACGAACACGAACCAGCGGCCGTCCTGGGCCGCCACGATGCCCGACGTGGACATGGTGCCCGCGTAAAGGAACACCGTCGCGAACGACAGCGCCATCGCGATCTCGTAGGAGATCACCTGCGCCGACGACCGCAGTCCGCCGAGCAACGGATAGGTGGAGCCCGACGCCCAACCAGCCAGCACGATGCCGTATACCCCGATCGAGGTGACGGCGAGGATGTAGAGCACCGCGACCGCGAGGTCGGTCAGTTGCAGCGGCGTCTGGTGACCGAACACCGACACCACCGGACCCATCGGGATGACGGCGAACGCCATGAACGCGGGCACCGTCGAGATGATGGGCGCGAGCAGGTAGACCGGCTTGTCAACGCCCGCAGGGATCAGGCCTTCCTTCAAGCCCAGCTTCAGTCCGTCGACGAGCGATTGAAGCAGTCCCTTGGGGCCAACTCGGTTGGGGCCGAAGCGCATCTGCATGCGGCCGAGCAGCTTGCGTTCGATCAGGATGGCCGCCAGCACGGTCAGCAACAGGAAGACGAAGATGCCGACCGCCTTGGTCAGGACCAGCCAGATCGGATCGTGGCCGAAGGCCGAGAGGTCTGTCGCCGTTGAATAGTTCGTCGCCGTTGAAAAGTTCGTCGCCGTTGAATAACTCATTGTTGCGCCCGTCCGATCGAGACCACGGCGCCCGTGGCCACCCCGAGTTGTTGGTAGACCGCCGATCCCGGCGAGTTCAATGGCAGCCACACCACTCGGTCATCCATGTCGGTGATCTCGAGCGGAAGAGTGACCTCACCCTGCTTCGTGGCCACGGTGACCGAATCACCTTCGGCCGCACCGATTTCGGCGGCAGTCGTCGCCGACAGCCGGGCAACGGGTACGTGTGCCGTTCCCGCGAGATAGGGTTCGCCATCCTGCAGCCGGCCGGAATCCAGCAGCATCCGCCAGCCGGTCAGCACCGCCTCGCCCTTGCCCGGCTCGGCAGCGATACCCGCAGACACGTCCGGGGCGCTCGGCCGCGTGCCGCCCCACCAGCCGAGCTTGGCCAGTTCCTCGCCTGCGGCCGCCGCGTTGGGCAGCCCCAGGTCGATGCCGATCTCGTCGGCCAGCGTGTACAGCACCCGCAGATCTGGCGTCGCATTGCTGGGCAGCGAGGGCTCGAACGACCGAATCCGCCCCTCCCAGTTGACGAATGAGCCGCCCTTTTCGACCACCGGCGCGACGGGGAACACCACGTCGGCCAGATCGGTGACCGAGCTTTCCCGCAGCTCCAGGCTGACGACGAAGGGCACCGCATCGATGGCGGCCAACGCCGCGCTGGGATCGGGCAGGTCAGCGAGCTCGACCCCGCCGATCAGCAGCGCGCCCAGTTCACCGCCCGCAGCAGCGGCGAGAATGCCCGCTGTGTCTCGACCGGGAGCTTCGGGAAGGTCCGAAATGTGCCAGGCGACCGCCGTCTGGTCCCGCGCCGATGCGTCGGCGACGGGTCGGCCGCCGGGCAGCATGTTCGGCAGCGCACCGGCCTCCAGAGCGCCACGGTCACCGGCACGGCGCGGCACCCAGCCGAGCCGGGCACCGGTCGAAGCCGCCAATCTGCTTGCCGCGGAAAACGCTCCTGGCGAGGTCGCGAGCCGCTCTCCGACCAGGATGATCGCACCCGGCTGGTTGAGCAGCGCCTCCTCGGTCAGCTCGTCGAGGGCCGCCGCTTCGCGCCCCGGCGCGGTGCGCAGGAGCCTTCCGGACATCTTGGTCAGGCCGCGGGTCTCGAACGGGGCGATGGCGAGCACCTGCACACCGTTCTTGCGGGCGGCCTTGCGCAGCCGCAGGAAGACGATGGGCGACTCCTCTTCCGGCTCGAAGCCGGCGAGCAGCACCGCGGGTGCCTTCTCCAGATCGGCGTACGTGACCGTCATCGGCTGCCCCGCGACATTCGACGCGAGGAAATCGGCTTCCTCCTGGCTGTGTGCGCGAATCCGGAAATCGATGTCGTTGGTGTCCAAGACCATCCGCGCGAACTTCGAGTACGCATAGGCGTCTTCGACGGTGCTTCTGCCACCGACCAGCACGCCGGCGCGTCCGGAAGCGGCCGCCAAACCCGTCGCGGCGACGCGCAGCGCCTCGGCCCAGGATGCGGGCCGCAGCTTGCCGTCGTCCTCGCGGATCTGCGGTGTGGTGATGCGATCACCGACCGTGGCATAGGTGAACGCCCACCGGCCCTTGTCGCAGTTCCACTCCTCGTTGACCTCGGGGTCGTCGCCTGCCAACCGGCGCAACACCTTTCCGCGGCGATGGTCGGTGCGCTGAGCGCAGCCCGAGGCGCAGTGCTCGCATGCACTGGGGCTCGACACCAGGTCGAACGGCCGTGCCCGGAACCGGTAGGCCTTATTGGTGAGGGCGCCGACCGGGCAGATCTGCACGGTGTTGCCGGAGAAGTACGACGAGAACGGCTCACCGGGCGCGATGCCGACCTGCTGCAGCGCACCGCGCTCCAATAGCTCGATGAACGGATCGCCCGCGATCTGCTGTGAGAACCGGGTGCATCGCGCGCACAGCACACATCGCTCACGGTCCAGCAGCACCTCAGACGAAATCGGAATCGGTTTGGGGAAGGTGCGTTTGACGTCTTCGAAGCGCGTCTCCACCCGACCGTTCGACATGGCCTGGTTCTGCAGCGGGCATTCGCCGCCCTTGTCGCAGACCGGGCAGTCCAGCGGGTGGTTGATCAGCAGCAGCTCCATCACACCGTGTTGGGCTTTGTCCGCCGACTCCGAGGTGAACTGGGTGCGGACCACCATGTCGGGTGTGCACGTGATGGTGCAGGAGGCCATCGGCTTGCGCTGGCCTTCGACCTCGACCAGGCATTGCCTGCATGCCCCGACCGGATCCAGCAGCGGATGGTCGCAGAATCGCGGGATTTGCACACCCATCAGCTCGGCGGCACGAATCACCAAGGTGCCCTTGGGCACACTGATCGGCACGTCGTCGATGGTGAGGTTCACCATTTCCACTGCAGGCGCATCCTGGCTCGGTTCGGTCACTGTCATCAGGCACCCACCCCCTCGGTCGCCATCAGTGTCGAGGCGTGCGGATCGAACGGGCAGCCGCCGTCCAGGTGCTCGACGTACTCGTCGCGGAAGTACTTGATCGAAGACAGGATCGGGCTCGCCGCGCCATCGCCCAACGCGCAGAACGACTTTCCGAAGATGGTGTCGGAGATGTCCAGCAGCTTCTGGATGTCCTCTTCGGTGCCGCGCCCAGTCTCGAGCCGCTCGTAGATCTGGCTCAGCCAGTACGTGCCCTCGCGGCACGGTGTGCACTTGCCGCAGGACTCGTGCGCATAGAACTCCGTCCAGCGCCGCACCGCCCGAACCACGCACGTGGTTTCGTCGAAGATCTGCAGCGCCTTGGTGCCGAGCATCGACCCGACCCCGGCCATGCCCTCGTAATCCAGTGGCACATCGAGGTGTTCGGCGGTCAGCAGCGGCGTCGACGAACCGCCGGGTGTCCAGAACTTGAGCTCGTGGCCGGCACGGACGCCGCCCGCGTACTCGAGTAGCTCGCGCAGGGTGATGCCGAGCGGAGCCTCGTACTGACCGGGATTGGTCACGTGGCCCGACAGCGAGTACAGCGTGAAGCCGGGGGACTTCTCGGTTCCCATCGAACGGAACCAGTCGATGCCGTTCAGCATGATCGGCGGCACGCTGGCAATCGACTCGACGTTGTTCACCACCGTCGGACACGCGTACAAGCCGGCCACCGCGGGGAACGGTGGCCGCAACCGGGGCTGGCCGCGCCTGCCCTCCAGCGAGTCGAGAAGCGCGGTCTCCTCACCGCAGATGTAGGCGCCCGCACCGGCGTGCACCACCAAATCGAGATCGAAGCCCGAGCCGTTGATATCGCTGCCGAGATAACCGGCCTCATAGGCCTCCGCGACGGCGGCCTTCAGCCGCCGCAGTACCGGTACCACCTCACCGCGCACGTAGATGAACGCATGGTGCGCGCGGATCGCGTAGGCCGCGATGATCGCGCCCTCGACCAGGAAGTGCGGTGTGGTCAGGATCAGCGGAATGTCCTTGCACGTACCGGGTTCGGATTCGTCGGCGTTGATGACGAGATACTTCGGCTTCGCGCCCGCACCGGTGTCGTCCTGCGGGATGAAGGACCATTTTGTTCCGGTCGGGAAGCCAGCACCGCCGCGGCCGCGCAGACCGGAGTCCTTCACCAGCGCGATGACCTCGTCGGGAGCCATTGCCAGCGCCTTCTCCAGCGCGCGGTATCCGTCGTGACGACGGTAGGTCTCCAGCGACCAGGGCTCGGGATCGTCCCAGTACCGGCTGAATACGGGTGTCAGGGGAGTAGCAGGTGCCATGTCAGTCGCGTGAGTCCGTTTTGCTCGGGTCGGTTTCGGTGGTCGACGGTTCGGCGGGCACGGTGGCCGACGGGCCCGGTGCCGGTTCGTCTTTGGTGGTGTCGACGGCCTCGGCCTTCGTGCCATCGGACTCCGGTGGCGGCGCGCTCGGCTGGGCGTCCGGCGGGGGTGCCTTCATATCGAGTTCGCGGGCGACCCGCAGCCCGGCCAGCGTGGCCGTCGGCACCTGTCCGTCGGCAGTGATCGGACGATCGTCGGGCAGCCCCGCGAGGATCCGCGCCGTCTGTTTGAACGAGCACAGCGGCGCGCCGCGGCTCGGTACGGGTGGCTCGCCTGCGCGTAGTGAATCGACGAGATCCCTTGCAGAGGAAGGGGTTTGGTTGTCGAAGAACTCCCAGTTGACCATGATGACGGGTGCGTAATCGCATGCCGCGTTGCACTCGATGTGTTCGAGCGTGACGCTGGCCTTTCCATCGGCGGAGTCGGTGGTTTCGCCAGCATGGACGCCAAGGTGGTCCTGCAACGCGTCGAGGATCGCGTCGCCGCCCATGATCGCGCACAGCGTGTTGGTGCAGACGCCGACCAGGTACTCGCCGGTGGGGGTGCGTCGGTACATCGAGTAGAACGTGGCGACCGCGGTCACCTCGGCCTCGGTCAGATCGAGTTGGGCCGCACAGAACGCGAGGCCGGCCTTGGTGAGATAGCCGTCTTCCGACTGCACGAGGTGCAGCAGCGGCAGCAGCGCCGACCGCGACCGCGGGTACTTAGCGATGATGTCGCGCGCACTGGCATCCAGTCGCGCCGTCACGTCGGCCGGGTACAGCGATTCGCCGCCGATCGGCGGGCCAGCCTCGTCCGGGCGTTGGCCCAGCTCGATGAATATCGGGGAACCGTTGGGGGACAACGTCATCTGTGCCCTCGTCTCTTCGCGCAAGCGCTCATCGGTCGACACCGCCCATCACCGGGTCGATCGAGGCGACGGCGGAGATAGCGTCGGCGACCATGCCGCCCTCGCAGGTGGCGGCGACCGCCTGCAGGTTCGTGAACGAGGGGTCGCGGTAGTGCACCCGGTAGGGCCTTGTGCCGCCGTCGGAGACCATGTGCACGCCGAGCTCGCCGCGAGGCGACTCCACCGCGACGTAAACCTGCCCGGGCGGGACCCTGATGCCCTCGGTTACCAGCTTGAAGTGGTGGATCAGCCCCTCCATCGAGTGGCCCATGATCTTCGCGATGTGCTCCGGCGAGTTGCCGAGTCCGTCCGGGCCGAGCTTCAGGTCGGCGGGCCAGGCCAGCTTCTTGTCCTGCAGCATCACCGGGCCGGACGACTTCTCGAGCCTTTCGGTGCACTGCTCGATGATCTTCAGCGACTCGTACAGCTCCTTGACCCTGATCAGGTACCGCCCGTAGGCGTCGCAGCCGTCGTCGGTGATGACGTCGAAGTCGTAGGTTTCGTATCCGCAGTACGGTTGCGACTTGCGCAGGTCGTGCGGCAGGCCGGTGGAGCGCAGCATCGGGCCGGTGATGCCCAGTGCCATGCACCCCCTCAGGTCCAGGTAGCCGATGCCCTGCGTGCGGGCCTTCCAGATGTAGTTCTCGCTGAGCAGGTCCGAGAGGTCCTTCAGCCGCTTCGGCATCAGCTTGAGCATGTCCCGGATCTGCGGGAGGGCTTCGTCGGGCAGATCGGTGGCCAGCCCGCCGGGACGGATGTACGCGTTGTTCATCCGCAGACCGGTGATCGTCTCGAAGATCGACAGAATCTGCTCGCGCTCGCGGAACCCATAGAACATCGCGCCCATCGAGCCCAGCTCCATACCGCCGGTGGCCAACGCCACCAGATGGCTTGCGATGCGGTTCATTTCCATCATCATTACGCGGATGATGCTGGCCCGTTCCGGGATGTCGTCGGTGACCCCGAGCAGTTTCTCGACGGCCAGGCAGTACACGGTCTCGTTGAAAAGCGGTGAGAGGTAATCCATTCGGGTGACGAACGTGACGCCCTGGGTCCAGGTGCGGTACTCCAGGTTCTTCTCGATCCCGGTATGCAGGTAGCCGATTCCGCAGCGGGCCGAAACGATTGTCTCGCCCTCGATCTCGAGGATCAGCCGCAGCACGCCGTGCGTCGACGGGTGCTGCGGGCCCATGTTGACCACGATGCGCTCACCGGCGTCGGCCTTGGCGGCCGCGGTGACCACCTGGTCCCAGTCCTCACCGCCGACCATCACGACGGTGTCGGATCCCCCGCTCTCCGGCGGGGTGTTCGGTGTGCTCATCAGCTGTAAGCCCTCCGCTCGTCGGGCGGCGGTATCTCGGCGCCGTGGTACTCGACCGGGATGCCGCCCAACGGATAGTCCTTGCGTTGCGGATGCCCGACCCAGTCGTCGGGCATCTCGATGCGGGTCAGCGCCGGGTGGCCGTCGAAAATGATTCCGAAGAAGTCGTAGGTCTCCCGCTCGTGCCAGTCGGTGGTCGGGTAGATACGGAACAGCGACGGGATGTGCGGGTCGGCGTCCGGTGCGGTCGTCTCCACCTGGATTCGGCGGTTGTGGGTGATCGACATCAGCGGATAGACGGCGTGCAGCTCGCGCCCGCTGTCCTGCGGGTAGTGCACGCCGCTGACGCCCAGCGACAGCTCGAACCGCAAACCGGCATCGTCGCGCAGCGCCTGCATGACCGCGGGCAGGTGCTCGCGGCGCACTTCCAGGGTCAGCTGATCGCGGTACACCACCACGCGTTCGATCGCCGCTTCGTAGGCCTCTTCGCCAAGCGCCGCAGTCAGGGTGTCGACGACCTCGTCGAAGTAGCCGCCGTACGGGCGCGGCGAGCTGCCCGGCATCGCCACCTCGCGGACCAGCCGCCCGTAGCCGGAGGTGTCGCCGGTGCCCTCGGGGCCGAACATGCCGTGGCGGACACCGACCACTTCCTGGTTTTCCTGGTTCCCGTTGGCGTCGGTCACCGCAGCAGCCCCTTGAGCTCGATGGTGGGCGTGACCGCCAGCGCCGCCTTCTCGGCTTCGCGGACGGCCTCCTCGCGGTTGACGCCCAGCGGCATCTCCTGGATCTTGTCGTGCAGTTTCAGGATCGCGTGCAGCAGCATCTCCGGCCGCGGAGGGCAGCCGGGCAGGTAGATGTCCACCGGAACGACGTGGTCAACGCCCTGCACGATGGCGTAGTTGTTGAACATCCCGCCCGATGACGCGCACACGCCCATCGCCAGCACCCACTTGGGCTCGGCCATCTGGTCGTAGACCTGACGCAGCACCGGGGCCATCTTTTGGCTGACCCGCCCGGCCACGATCATCAGGTCGGCTTGCCTCGGCGTGGCCGAGAAGCGCTCCATGCCGAACCGCGAGATGTCGAAGCGCGGGCCCGCCGTCGCCATCATTTCGATGGCGCAGCAGGCCAGGCCGAAGGTCGCAGGCCACAGCGAGCCTTTGCGGACGTAGCCCGCCAGCTTCTCGACGGTCGACAGCAGGATGCCGCTGGGCAGCTTTTCCTCTAGTCCCAATTCAGGCCTCCCCTCCGCCAGACGTAGGCGTAGGCCACGAACACGGTGGCCATGAACAAAAGCATCTCGACCAGCGCGAACACCCCGAGGCTGTCGAAGGCGACGGCCCAGGGGTAGAGGAACACGATCTCGATGTCGAAGACGATGAACAGCATCGCGGTCACGTAGTACTTCATCGGGAACCGCTGGCCGGCGGCCTGCGGGTTGGCCATCTCGGGCAGCGGCTCGATGCCGCACTCATACGCCTCGAGCTTGGCCCTGTTGAAGCGCCGTGGGCCGCCAAGCAGCGCGGCGACGACCGAGAACACGGCAAACCCGGCCGCCACCGCGCCGAGTACCAGGATGGGTAGGTACAGGTCCATGTAGGTGTGAACGCTCCCTCGTGGGCTTTCCGATGTGAGCTGACCCACAGCCTAGCGATGTTTCGAATGCATGCCACAACAAGGGGTTAATATCGCTTTGGGTTGCCAACCGCTCGCTTTGCCGTGCCGTGAAAAGTCAAGAGCGGCAAGAAATTAGCGATTGCGGCTACTGCACGGGTGCGCGCAGAAGCGACACCACGGCCTCGCCCAAACGGATGGGGTCGATCGGGTGCGGAACGGCGGCCTCGGCACGCGACCAGTTCGCCAGCCAGGCGTCGTCGGGGCGCCCGGTGAGCACCAGGATCGGTGGGCAGTCATCGATCTCGTCCTTGAGCTGCTTGGCTATTCCCATCCCGCCGAAGGGGGTGGCCTCGCCGTCGAGAATGACGAGATCGAACCCGCCCTCGTCCATCTGCGCGATCACCATCGGGCCGGTGGCCACCTCGAGGTACGTCAGCTCCGGCAGATCCGGGTGCACGCGCTTGCCGAGCGCCAGCTGGACCTGCTCGCGAGTCCTCGGGTTGTCGCTGTAAACGAGGATGCGCAGCGGCCGAGATGATTCGGGCATGCGCCAGATGCTAAACCACCGGGCCATTTGGCCGGTGGCGAGCACCGGACGTGTCAGGTCGCGGTGCGGCGGAACACCACGTCGCCCAAGATTGTCGCGTTGTCACCAACCATCCCGATCACGTTGCCATCGACGCCGAAGTCCTGGCGGTTGATCGTGGCCTGGGTGGTGAGCCGCATTGCGCCGTCGCCAACCGGGGTCACCGTGGTTTTTAGCGCAAGCGGTTTCGTCGTGCCCTTGATCGTCAATTGCGCACGGAGATCGATGATTTCTGTACTGACCGGATCTCCCGCGGTGACGACCACGTTGATGTCGGGGAACTTGGCGACGTCGAAGAAGTCGGCGGAGTGCAGGTGATCGTCGCGCTTGCGAATCCCGGTTACCAGCGATGCCGCCTTGATGTCCAGTCGCCCGAAAACCGTTTGAGGGGCTGCGATTTGACCGTCGCCGCTGAACTCTGTGAAACGACCTTTCACGGGTATCACGCCCCAAAACGACTTGGCCTTCACCTCGATGGTGGATTCATCGGGCACGACGGTCCACGTTCCGGCCGATGACGAATCTCTCAAGAATTCGCTGAGGCTGGCCATGTGACTCTCCTTCGTCAGTTCGTCGAATCGAACAGTGGGGCGATCTCCGTCGGGTCGAAGTACTCGTCGATACGAGTGATCAGCCCACCTGTGCCCACCTTGATAACGATGCATACCCGCATCGCGATCAATCCACCGTTGCGGCCGGTGGCATGAAGGACGTGCTGCTGGACGAAGCCGCCGTCGAAGAACTGCCGGTCGAGGATCTCGTAGCGGCGTTCGGTGGTGGTGTCCATGAACCAGAAGACGACCCTCAGTGCCCGCTTCTTGGGCTGATCCTGGGGTTCGGCGGACTTCCACACCCGGACATCGTCGTCCCACAGTGCTTCGACGGTCGCGGCGTCGCCGTTCTCGATCGCGGCAAACAACCGGTCGGCGACGTCGGCGACGGTTGACCTCAAGTTCGGTTCAGGTAGAACACTGTCATCCATGGACCAAACACCCGCTCTCTCTCGGTTCGACGAGTTCTACCGGACCACCACCCCGCCGTGGGTGATCGGCGAACCGCAGCCCGCGATCGTCGAGCTGGAACGGGCCGGGTTGATCCGGGGCAAGGTGCTCGATGTCGGCTGCGGAACCGGTGAACACACGATCCTGCTGACCAGGCTCGGCTATCACGTGCTCGGCATCGACTTCGCTCCGGAGGCGGTCGAGCAGGCCCGCGGGAACGCCGAGGCAAAGGGCGTGGCGGCGCGCTTCGAGGTCGCCGACGCGATGAACCTGCCCGACGAGCCGCGCTACGACACCATCGTCGACAGCGCGCTGTTCCACATCTTCGACGACGCCGACCGCCCGAAGTACGTCGCCAGCCTGCACAACGCCTGCCGGCCAGGGGGCGTCGTGCACGTGCTTGCGCTTTCCGACGCGGGCCGCGGTTTCGGACCGCAGGTCAGCGGTGAGACCATCCGGGACGCGTTCGCCGACGGTTGGGAGTTGGAGGCGCTGGAGCCGACGACCTATCGCGGCGTCGTCACCGAGGTGCATGTGCAGCAGATCGGGCTGCCGATCGGCACCCGCGTCGATGAGCCCGCATGGCTGGCTAGGGTTCGTCATATCCCGGGTGGGCGATCGTAAGACGGTGGCGCACCAGAGCGCGTAGGCACGGCAGCACCTCGCCTGCCCTGCCGTCCAGATCGCCGGCGCGGATGGCGGCCGCCAGCGCGGTTTCGTCTGGATATCCCAGAAGGTCGGGTGCGGGTCGGTCGTCCCGCAGTTCGCGCTCGACAATCCGCAGCACGTTCGCGGCAACCCTGGCATGGAAGGAGACCCGGCCATCGGTCGCTTGCCGGACGTCGGTGTCCAGGAAGTCTGCGACGGCCGCGACGAGTTCGGCGGCGGTCGGTCGTCCGTACAGCCGGCTCATTGGGGGCCGCTCCCTGATTTTTCGCCCCTCACGTGCGCGGCTTCCAGGAGATCGAGCACATCCCACTCGGTTTCGCTGACCCGCCTGCCGATCGCCGCCAACTCGACCGACGGGGTCTGTCCGGACAGGTGGCGTTCGGCCTGGAAGCGGCAGATGACGCCCCAGCGCAGAGTCGCCACCGTCAGCCACCACCGGAACACGTCGCGGTCGAGGTCGATGTCCCCGGTCTCCTCGTAGGCGGACAGAAAGCTCTCGACGCTCCCGAGGCCGCCCGCGCCGAGCGCTTCAGGCGCACCGAACCGCCAGGCCCGGATGCAGAACCAGGCCAGGTCCTCGTAGACCTCGCCGATGTGAACGAGTTCCCAGTCCAACACGGCTGCCAGGCCGGACTCGTCGACGATCAGGTTGCCCATCCGGAAATCCCCGTGTATTAGCCGTGGCGGAGTCGGCGGCGGCCGGTTGGCGGCCAGCCAGCGGAACGCCCACTCGAACGTTGCGGTGGTGTCGCCCATTTCGTCGAGTCGGTCGCGCCACTCGCCCAGCTGCTCGGTCTGCGCGAGTCCGATCCCGTCAGGGTCGGCGCGGTGGATGGCGGCCAGCGCCTGCGCGCACTGCCGCAGCAGCCGGTCGCGTCCGGTGTCGTCGAGGGCCCGATGTATGCGCCTGACGATCGTCTCACCCGCGATCGCACTGCAGATCAGGTACGGATTGCCCAGTGCCACAGACGAATTGTCGGCGGCCAGAATGTGCGGGACGGGTGCGCCTGCGGCCGCCGCGCGTTGCTGGACGGCCGCCTCCAGCTCCATGCCGGCATGTACGTCGTCGGGCGGTCCGGTGCGCAGGATCAGGGCTTGCCGACCGCTCTTGCCGACGGCGTCGAACGCCGACGTGGTGCGGCTCGCCCCGCCGGTCAACGCGGTGAGGTTCTCGATGGTCACCTCACCGATGACCGGCCGAAGGATTTCTGCCAGTTGGTGTTTCACCTGCGGCCGAAACCGAAGAGGCGCTGGGCCACCCGGCGGATCTGGATCTCCTCTGCGCCCTCGGTGATGCGGTAGCGGCGGTGATGCCGGTAGATGTGCTCGAACGGCTCGTGCCTGCTGTATCCGACACCGCCGAACACCTGCATCGTCCGGTCGGCGGCCTCGCACACCAGCCGGTTTGCGCGATAGTTGGCCATCGACACCTTGTCGGACACCTCCATGTGGTGGTTGCCGTCGAGCTGAGTCGCCGCGTAGTACACCAGCAGCCGCACCATCTGGGCCTCGGTCTGCAATTCCACCAGCGGCCACTGCACGGCCTGGTTCACCGCGAGCGGCTTGCCGAACACCGTGCGCTCGTTGGCGTAGCCGACGGCGCGGTCGATGCAGTACTGAGCCGCGCCCAGGCTGCTGGCTGCCTGCCGAATCCTGTTCTCGTGTAGGAACGTTTGGCCGACCTCTAGTCCGCGGTCCACCTCGCCTAGCACGGCGTCGGCGGCCACGCGGACGTCGTTGAGCTCGACCTCGCCGTGATCGGTCGGCATGTTGAACGTCCACCAGTAGTACGGCACGGTAAACCCGGGCGCGTCCGTCGGCACCAAGAACGCGGTAATGCCGCGGGCCTGACCCGGCTCACCCGAGGTGCGTGCGAAGACAAGGTCGTGAGTGGCGCGGTGGACACCGGTATTGAACCGCTTGGCGCCGTTGATGACCCAGCCGTCGCCGTCGGCCTCGGCTCGAGTCTCCAACCAGGTGGCGTCGGAGCCGTGGTTCGGCTCGGTCAGCCCGAACGCCATCGACCGCTCGCCGGTGATCAGGGCCTCGGTCCACTCTTGCTTCTGGGTGTCGGTGCCGAACCGGTCCATCATGATGACTTGAGGGAAGTTGCCGACGATCGACGACTCGTCCTGCAGGTCGTTATGCAGACCGAGGCCCTTGTGCGCCAGATGCTCTCGGATCACCGCCATATCGATGTTGGTGCCGTCGCGACCGCCGAACTGTGACGGCAGCCCGTAGCGTAGCCAGCCGGCTTTGTCTGCGCGTCTGCGCATCTCGCCGAGCAGGTCCTCCCACTCCCGGCGCGGGATTCCGCCGTTGTCCCAGTCGGTGCGCGCGTTCTCGCGCCGCTGGTCGAAGTACTGGATGTTCTCGCGTTCGAGTGGTTTGATTTCGGCCTCGATGAACTGGTCCATGTCGGCCAGCAGGCCAGGAAGGTGCTCGGGGAGAGCAAAATCCACGATGATGTCCTTTCTGTATGTGCTTCTCGCGTGCGCAGCTCGTCAGAACCCGTACAGCGTCTTCTTCCAGATCGTCGACAGCGTCGCGATGGCGTCCTTGTCGCCGATCTCGAGCCCGAGACCCGAGCGGCCGACAAAGACCGTGGTGAAGTTCTCGAACAGCAGCGCGATCGCGGCGGCGGTGTGCTCGGGATCGAGCTCGGTGCCGTGGCCCTGCTCCTGGGCCCGCCGCACGGACGCGGCGACGATGTCCATGCCGAACCGCCGGAACTCGTTCTGCACATCGGCGAAGCGCTGCTGTGTGGTGGCCAGTTGGGCGACCGCGATCATGATGCCGATGTTCTGTTTGAACATGTTCCAGTAGCCCGTGACCACAGACGTGAAGAACTCGCTGTCATCGGGCGACTCCGGCAGCTGCAGGCTCAACCCGGAGGGCGTCACGATGTGGCGCAGGAACGACTCGGCCAATGCGGCAAGCAGGTCCTCCTTGTCGGCGTAGTACCGGTAGAATACCGCGGGCGACTTACCTGCAGCCGACGTGATGTCGGCCAGCGTGGCGCCGTGAAAACCGCGCTCGGCGAACAGCTTTCTGGCCGCCTGCTCGATGGCGTGCCGGGTCTGCCGGCCCTTGGGTGTCAGCGTCTGGACAGGCACGAGCTACTCACCGAGAAGTCGGTCACCGGCCCGCAGCACCGCGCCGGGCAGTTCGTGTCCGACGGCGGCCTGGGCGACCTTGGCCGCGGTGATCGCCGCCTGGAGATCTACGTCGACGTGAATTCCACTGTCCCGCAACAGATAGACCAGGTCTTCGGTGGCGATGTTGCCGCTCGCCCCCGGGGCGAACGGGCAGCCGCCGAGACCGCCGACGGACGCGTCCAGCCGGGTGATCCCCGCGCAGACGGCCGCGTACGCACTCGCCAGCCCCGCTCCGCGGGTGTTGTGGAAGTGCGCGCCCAGTGGGATATCGCCACTCAGCGGGCGAACCTGGTCGACAAGGTCGCTGACCCGCTTCGGCGTTGTGGTGCCGATGGTGTCCGCGATCGCGAGTCGGTCGACGCCGTTGTCACGGGCCACCTTCACGATCTCGAGCACCCGCTGTGGCGGGGTCGGGCCGTCGAACGGGCAGTCCCATGCGGTGGCGATGATGACCTCCACCGATGCGCCGCTGTCATGCGCGATCGCGATGATGTCGGGGATCTGCGCGACGGCGTCCGCGGTGGGCTTGCCGACGTTGGCGCGGCTGTGGCCGTCGGCTGCCGACACCACGTACTCGATGGAGTGCAGGCCGGCGGCGATGGCACGTTTGGCACCGTTCGGGCTGGCCACCAACGCCGAGAACTCGACGCCGGCAGCATCCCTGAAATTATCCAGCTCCGCGGCGAGTTCGGCGGCATCGGCGAGCGCGGGCACCTTGGTGGGGGAGACGAATGCGGTGGCCTCGACCTCCTTGACTCCCGTGGCGACGATCGCCTCGAGCATTTTCATCTTGTCCGACAACGGGATCGGTGATTCGATCTGCAATCCGTCGCGCATCGCGACCTCGCGGATGTCGACATGCTGGGGTAGTTCGCTCATATCACGCCTTCCGCTCGCAGCGCTTCCAAGTCGGCGTCGGTTCTGCCGAGCAGACGGCCGTACACCTCGTCGTTGTGTTGGCCCGGCCGCGCCGGTCCGGCGCTGCGGATGGTGCCGGGGGACTTCGAAAGCACCGGCACCACACCGGGTCCCAGGATGTTGCGACCAACCCGCTCGTCGTAATGTTCGGCGATCATCCCGCGGGCCAGCAGCTGGGGATCCTCGACGACCTCGGCCACCGTGTTGATCGGTCCGCTGATCACGCCGGACTCCGACAGGGTGGAGATGATGTCGTCGGGGCTGCGCTCGGACGCCCAGTCGCCGATGATCTTGTCCAGCTCGTCCTGGTTACGCCCTCGCGCACCGTGATTGGCGAACCGGTCGTCGGTAGCCAGCTCGGGCTGGCCCATCGCTGCGCATAACCGCCTGAACACGGTGTCCTGGTTTGCAGCGATCACCACCCAGCTGCCGTCGGCGCTGCGGTAGATGTTCGACGGCGCGATGCCTTCGAGGCGGGTGCCCGACGGGCCTCGAACCACACCGCCGACGTCATAGTCGGGAATCGTCGATTCCTGCACGGCCAGACAGGATTCCGTCAACGCGGCGTCGACGATCTGGCCCTCGCCGGTGACGGTGCGCCGATACAGCGCGGCCAAGGCGCCCTGGGCGGCGAACATACCCGCAAGGCTGTCACCCAACGACAGCGCGAGCCGCGGCGGCGGTCCGCCCGGGAAGCCGTTCATGTGCCGCAGCCCACTGGCGGCCTCGGCGACCGAGGCGTAGCCGGCCTTGTGCGCATCGGGTCCGGTCTGACCGTAGCCGGAGACCCTGACGAGGATGATGCCCTTGTTGCGGGCCGCCAGGGTGTCGTAGCCAAGGCCCCACTTCTCCAGCGTGCCCGGGCGGAAGTTCTCGACGATGACGTCGGAGCGCTCGACGAGGTCGAGGAACAGGTCGCGGCCGGCGGCCTCGCGCAGGTTCAGGGTGACCGCTTTCTTGTTGCGGGCGTGCACCGTCCAGAAGAAGTGGTGGCCGTCGAGTTCGGCCTGCCCCCAGGTACGCAGCGGGTCGGGCGCACCGGGCGGCTCGATCTTGATGACCTCCGCGCCCATGTCTCCGAGCAGGCGGCCCGCGAACGGCCCGGAGATCAGCGTGCCGACCTCGATCACGCGGATGCCGTCGAGCGGACCTGTCGTCACTGTGCCGAATCCCCAGTCGCTTCGCTCCCACCCTCCGACGAAAATCCGTGGCGGTGCAGCCAGTCCGTGCAGATGCCGACGGCCTTGCCGCGCGTCTCGCGCTGATCAGGACCGGAGTAGTAGTGGTTCGCGCCGGAAATTTCGTACATCTCCTTGTCAGGATGCCCGATCGCCTCGAAGAGCCGGCGGGTATGGCTCGGTGTGCAGGCGTCGTCGGCGAGGTTGCCGATCACTAGGGCGGGCACCGCGATGTCGGGGCCGCACTTGACGGCGTCGCCGTTGGCGTCGTCGTAGCTCCACTGCGACAGCCAGCTGCGCAGCGTGCAGAAGCGCGCGAGCCCGACCGGGCTGTTGTTCACCACCTGAGGATCGCCCAGATAGGTCATCCTCGGCGCCCGTTCGTTCGGATCGACCGTGGGGTCCAGCCAGCGCGGGTCGGCCATGGTGCCGTGCACCACGAAGCCGAACTCTTCCACATCGGCGCCGGGGCGTCCGCTTGATCTCAGCTCGGCGAGTTTCTCCTTGACCCACTTGGTGATTCGCCGGTTGCGGGCGATCTGCGCCGCCCGATACCGCTCCAGGAACTCCTCCGTGTACGGCGGCTGGTTCGGGTTGTCGGGGTTGTACAGATCCAGTTCAGGGTCGCGCTTCGACGGGTCGGATTCGTCGAGGATGGACGCGTCCAGCCATTCGGTGAGCGTGCCGTGTCGGCTGACGTGCGCGGCCAGCAGCATGATGCCGTCGGCGGGAATCAGGCCCAGCTCGGTGAGGTCGGGTCCGTCGCCGGACGGGCTTGCGGTGATCGTCGGCTTCTGCGCCTGCTGCTGGTAGAACACCGAAAGGGAACCGCCGCCACTCCAGCCGGCCAGCACGACCTTCGAATAGCCCAACCGGTTCTTGGCGTCCTTGATGCATTCGCCGAGGTCCTCGACGACCTTCTCCATCAGCAGCGCCGAATCGGTGCCGCGAAATCTGCTGTTGCAGTAGATGACGTGATGACCCCCGCGGGCCAACGCGTTGATCATCGGCAGATAGGCGCCGCCGCCGATGGGATGCATGAAGACCAGCACGGTATCGGACTGCTTGGTCTTCGGCTTGAGCAAATAGCTCTCCATCACGACCAGCTCGGCCACCCCGCCGTAGGTGTCACGAACACCCGAATTATTCTGGTAGGCAACGAGGTACGGGATACGGTCGTACTCGTACTTGACGGGCGCGCAAGCGCTCATTAGTGCCCTCGTTTCTTCGCGCAAGCGCTCATCAGTGCTGCTCCAGATCGTTGGCGAGGACTTCTGCCGACGGCACCAGCCGTCGTCGGGTGTCAACGGCGATCACCGACCAGTCGACGCGGTCATACTCGTCGAACTTACGGCGGGCCCGCTCGCGGGCTTTCTCGGGCGCACCATGGTGAACCCCTTGGGGCGCATGCGAAATCAGGCCCGGCGGCATCGGGATGCCGTAGAGCGAACCGCCGTGGAAGAAGGCGATCTCGTCGTAGTCGACGTTGCGGTGATACCAGGGGGTGCGCTCGGTGCCTGGCACGCTCTCGGCGGGCTTGGGCAGGAAGTTCATCACGTAGACGCCGGTGGCCTGCATGAAGAGGTGCACGGTCGGCGGAAGGTGCACGCTGTCCGACGTCACCACGTTGTAGTCCTCGATGTTGAACGTGAATGCGAAGTTGTCGCCGCGCCACCCCTCCACGTCGAGCGGATGATGTTGGTACAGAAGCGTTGTCGGACCCCCCTCGTGGATGAGCCGTACCTCGTAGGCGTCCCCGCCCGACGGGGGAGGGGCGTCCATCGGCGCGGGATCGGGAATGACGGCCTGCGACGGGTCGAACGGGAAGTGCCTGCCCAGCGTGCCCGGTGGGGGCACCCGCAGCTCGTCGGTCGTCTGCACCATCAACAACGTCGACTCTTCGTCGGGTACCTGGCGGAAAGTGCACGCCTTCGGGATGTACACCCAGTCGCCCTCGCGGTAGCGCAGCGGGCCGAACTCCGTCTCCAGCAGGCCTGCACCCTTGTGCACAAACGACAGCAGATCTCCGTCGACGTAACGAACGAAGAACGGCATCGGCTCGGTTCGCCGCGACAGCAGCACCTGGCAGTCGGCGTTGGAGAAGAGCAGCATCGGCCCGCCAGCCGCATCGGTGGCGTCGCTTGGCTTGAGCTCGCTCGCCAGCACGTCGACCGGTCGCAGCGGGCCAGAGCTGCGATAGGCGGTGGGGTCGTTGCGGCGGTACATGTTCGCGGTGCGGCCGGTGAATCCGCCGCGGCCGAGTTCGTCGTCCTTCAGGCCGTTCAGGTCGGCGTGCAGCCGCCGCGGGGTGGTGCCTTTTCGCAGGTGAATGAAGGATTCCATGGTTTGCTCCATTACGCGTCTTCATCAGGTGCAGCAGGAAAAGTAAATCTGACGTTACTTTTGCTGCCTCGGTGGCGTCAACGACTAGTTGGTCAGGTCGACCCGGCTGCCGCCGAGCGGGGTAACCCCTTTCTCACACCATTGCGGTTCGCGGGAGGTCCATCCCCAGTATCAGCGCGCCCGCCAGTTCGCGGCTGGTGTCGTAGTCGAACACGACGTGACCGGCCAACACGTCGACGTCACGCTTGATCCGCTGCAGCGGGTTGTTCAGGAAGTGCGCGCTAGCGCCCGACGCGGCTAGCAGGCCTCCGATCACGCTCCGCGACTCATGCACGATGTGGGCAGCGGCCAGCCGCGCCTCGCCGCGTACCGGCAGGGGCACGGGATCGCCTGTGGCGACGAGGATTTCGAGCTGGCCGACGGTGTCGGTGAGCAGCCCGCGCAGCGCGCGCAACCGTACCCGCGCCTCGCTGAGGTGAGCCTGCGCGATGGGTTTGTTCTTCTGTGTGACGCCCTCGTAGGCGAGCACGCGTTGCGACAGACGCTCGGCGTAGATGTCGGCGACGCGTTCGGCACTGCCTAGTGCGGGCATCGCCGCCAGCAGCGCCAGCGCGGGCACCATCGGCCAGCGATAGGTGTCGGCGTCGTGCAGGGCGGCACCCGGAGCGGTGCCCTTGTAGATGTCGGTGACGCGCACCAGGCGATGGGCGGGGACGAACGCGTCGGCGATGACGACGTCGTTCGAGCCGGTGGCGCACATGCCGTCGGTGTGCCACACGTCTTCGATGGCGACGTCGCCGATCGGCAGCAGAGCCAGCGCCGGATAGATGCCGTCGTCCGGTCCGCACAGCGCGCCGACGATGATCCAGTTGCCGTGCATCACGCCGGTGGCCCATGACCACCGTCCGGACAGTCGCATGCCGCCGTCGACGGGCACGCCGCGACCCGTTGGCGCAAGGGGAGCCGGCGCCAGGAAGGGCCGCGTTGCGAACGCCTCCTCCTGGGCCTCCTCGTCGAACAGGGCCATCATCCAGTTGTGCAGGGTGTAGAAACCAAGCGTCCATGCACTGGAGGCGCATCCGTGCGCCATCCGGCGGACCGGGTCCAGAATCGCCGACCACGGGGCCTGTACGCCGCCGTAGCGGGCCGGAACGAGCAGCTCGGCGAAGCCAGAGGCGATGAAGTCGTCGAGGGACGCGCTAGGCAACCTGCGCAGTTCCTCCGCTTCCTGCGCGCGCTCGGCGAGGCCGGCGACAAACTCCTGGCTGATTTCCGGCGCTCTGGCCGGAGCAGCGGTCATGGCCGCGAACGTACCATACTTTTTAGTATGGAGATCCGCTCAGCGGGTCAGCATCAGGTCGAGAAAGCGCTCACGGCGGGCCACGCCCCGAGCGTTCGGCGTTTGGCCGGACAGATGCAGGAAGCCGATTCCGGCGGCGAATGTGGCGTTGGCGCGCAGGTCGGCGTCCTCGCTGTCGAACCCGTAATCGACGAATGCCTGCCGGACGGCGTCGACAACCCGTTGATCGGCCGCCCGGACGCTGGCGGCGACGGCGTCGTCGGTTCTGGCCCACTCGCGCATGGCCCGCTCCAGCGTCCAATGGCGAGCGCTCAACAGTGACGACATCATTTGCGAGAGCCGCTCCCTGGGCGAAATGTGCGCCAGCTCGCCGAAATGGCTGCGGTCGTCATCGCGCAATTCACCCCATGCGTCGATAAGGGTCGCGCGATAGCGTGCGATATCGGTGAAGTGCCAGTAAAAACTGCCTTTGGTGACCGCAAGGCGGCTACACAACCGATCGATCTTCAGCGCTGTGATGCCCTCTTCAGCGAGGATCTCGAAGCCGGCCGAGACCCAGTCGTCAACGGTTAACCGGCTGGTGGTAGCCCCTGCGCGATCGTCAGCCATCAAACTCAGCCTACGGCGGCTGAACGCCTGCAGCAGCGAAGGAGAACCGCGTCGAATTGAGAGCGCCGTCACGCCGAATTTCGCCCGCAAATGAGGCACCCGGGGACGGCCGGACTTTCACCTGCACTGGTCACATGTTTTACTCAACAGCGCACAACTGAAATCACTCGGTCCGCTCTTAGTCGAAACCGTACTCAGGAGAGCGGGCGCGACATCGCAGTGAATACGATGCTGCGGTGCCGGGGCGACGTTCGCTCGCGGTGTGTAGGCGTTACGCGACAACCGAAAGATGGATGGACTGCAGATATGACGTTCGTTGAGAAAATCCGAGGCCGTTGGGGGCGCAGGATCACTGTCGCCGCGTTGGCGGCGCTCCTGCTGCCTGGAATCATTGGGTTCGCGGGGGAATCGGCGACGGCGGGCGCGTTCTCCCGTCCGGGCCTGCCCGTTGAATATCTTCAGGTTCCATCACCGTCGATGGGCCGCGACATCAAGATCCAGTTCCAGAAGGGCACCGGATCGCATGCGGTGTACCTGCTCGACGGTCTTCGCGCGCGCGACGACTACAACGGCTGGGATCTCGAGACCCAGGCGTTCGAGTGGTATTTCGAGACCCCGCTGTCGATCGTGATGCCGGTCGGCGGCCAGTCGAGCTTCTACACCGACTGGTACCAGCCCGCGTGCGGTAAGGCCGGCTGCCAGACCTATAAGTGGGAGACGTTCCTGACCGCCGAGCTGCCGCAGTGGCTGGCCGCCGAGAGGGGAGTGTCCACGCAGGGCAACGCGTCGGTCGGCCTGTCGATGTCCGGTAACTCCGCGATGATCCTCGCGGCGTTCCACCCGGATATGTACGTCTACGCGGGCTCCCTGTCGGCGTTCCTGAATCCCTCCGAGGGGCAGTGGCCGTTCCTGATCAACGCGGCGATGGGTGACGCCGGTGGCTACTCGACCGGTCCGATGTGGGGACCCGCGGAGACCGATCCCGCATGGAAGCGCAACGACCCGATGGTTCAGATCCCGACGCTGGTCGCGAACAACACCAGGCTCTGGGTGTACTGCGGTAACGGCACGCCGAACGAGCTTGGTGGCGCGAACCTGCCCGCCACGTTCCTCGAGGGTCTGACGCTTAGGACCAACGAGACGTTCCGCGACAACTACCTCGCGGCGGGCGGCAAGAACGCCGCGTTCAATTTCCCCACGTACGGAACGCACAGCTGGGAGTACTGGGGTGCGCAGCTCCAGGCGATGAAGCCCGATCTCATCTCGTACCTCGGGTAGTCAGCGCCTGACCGTAGGACTGTGACCAACCCCCGTCGAGGGTTTCCTCGGTGGGGGTTGGTTTTGCGCCATGGAGATGCAGGTGCCGAGATGCCCTGCCACGCAAGGCACACCGTTCAACGTCGGCACCGGGCCACCGGAGATGACCGTCGGCACGCCGTCGCCGTAGGGGGCGAAGTTGGAGTTGTCTCCGGTGGGTTCGGCTGCCGCCATAGGCGCGGTGGCGATCGCGGCGGCGCACACACCGGCCAGGATGCAACTGCGGACGCGAGGACCAGAAAGTGACCCGCGCATTAGAAGCCTCCGGCCACCTTGACCACCGCCCGGCCTGAATAGCGACCTTCGCGGATCTCGTCGAGCACACCAATCACGTCCTTGACCTCGACGTCGTTCGTGATGTCCGAAAGATGTTGTGGGTGTAGTGAACTGCCCAGCTTCTCCCACAGTTGACGGCGTGGCTCGATCGGCATCTGCACCGAATCCATGCCCAGCAGCGACACGCCCCGCAGGATGAACGGCATCACGGTGGTGCTGAGGCCGGGGCCGCCGGTGAGGCCGCTGGCCGCTACCGCACCGCCGTTGCGCAGGGTGCTGAGCACGTCGGCCAGCGTCTTGCCGCCGACGCAGTCGACGGCTCCGGCCCACCGTGTCTTGCCCAGCGGGCGTGGCTTGGCGTCGGGGTCCTCGGGCAGCCTGCCGATGACGTCGGCGGCGCCAAGCGCCTTGAGTCGATCGGCGGCGTCCGCCTTACCCGTCGAAGCGACCACTTCATAGCCCGCGGCGGCCAGCAGGTCGACACTCACCGAGCCCACGCCGCCTGTCGCGCCCGTCACCACGATTGGCCCGTCGTCGGGCTTGATCCCCCAGTCGATCAACGCCTGCACGCTCATCGCCGCGGTGAAGCCGGCGGTCCCGATCGCGGCGCCGTCGCGGAGGCTCAGCGAGCCGAGTGCGACCACCCAGTCCGCGGGCAGCCGCGCGTACTCGGCGTAGCCGCCGTGACGGCCGGTGCCGATTTCGTAGCCGTGGGCCAGCACCGCGTCGCCGACGGCGAAATCGGATGACTGCGACTCGACCACCTCGCCGGTCAGGTCGATGCCCGGCACGATCGGATAGTCGCGCACCACACCGCCATTGGCCGTCACGGCCAGCGCGTCCTTGAAGTTGACGCTGGAATAGGCGACGCGGATCGTCACCTCACCAGGTGGGAGATGGGACTCCTGCAGGGTCTCGACTGCGCAGTCGATGCGATCGTCGTTCTTGCGGGCGACCAAGGCCTGAAAGTTGTCCATGCCCCGACATTACGTCGCGGCGTCGGCGGCTACTTCAGTTCGGCCGACGACAGGCCGAGCAGCCTGCGCGCCACAACCAGCTGCTGAATCTGCTGGGTGCCCTCGAAGATGTCCAGGATCTTCGAGTCGCGTGCCCACTTCTCCAGCAGTGTCTGCTCGGAATAGCCTGTGGTGCCTGCCATTTCGACGGCCTTGAGCGTGATGTCGGTGGCCACCCGCGCCGCCTTGGCCTTACCCATCGACGCTTCCTTGGAGTTCGGAATGTCGTTGTCGGCCTGCCATGCCGAACGCACCATCAGCAGATAGCCGGCCTCCCAGTCGGCCTCCATCCGCAGGAACTCCGCGGCCGCGGCGCTCTGGGCGTGTGCGGGCTTGTCGTAGGAGATCCCGACGCCCGCGTCTTCGAGAATCTTGCGCAATTCCTCGAGCGCGGCGCGGGCGATGCCGACCGCCATGGCGGCGACGACCGGGCGGGTGTTGTCGAAGGTCTCCATGACGCCGGCGAAGCCCTTTTCGACGTGGATCTCGGGACTGCCGAGCAGGTTGTCCTTCGGAATACGGACGTTGTCGAAGCGGATGACGGCGGTGTCAGAGGCCTTGATGCCGAGCTTGTCCTCGAGCCGCTCGACTGTCACACCGGGGTACTTCCGGGGAATGATGAACGACTTGATCGCCGCGCGGCCCAGTGACTTGTCGAGCGTCGCCCAGACCACGATGTGCGTGGCGCGCGATCCGGCGGTGACGAAGATCTTCTCGCCCTTGATGACGTACTCGTCGCCGTCGAGCTTTGCGGTCGTCGACACCGCGGCCGAGTCGGAGCCGAAGCCGGGCTCGGTGATGGCCATCGCGGCCCACACGTCCTTGCCCAGCCGCTCGAGCTGCTCGTTGGTGGCCACGCCGCTGATGGCCGCGTTGCCGAGGCCCTGGCGCGGCACCGACAGCATCAATGCCACATCACCCCAACTGATTTCCATCACGTTGAGTACGGCCGACATGTTGCCGCCGTTGTGGTTGGCCTCCTTGGCGTCTTCTGCATCACGGAACGCCTCAGCGCCTGCGAACGCGATGGTGTTCGCCTCCGAGATGCCTTCGAACAGGGTGGCCAGGGTGTCCAGCTCGACCGGGTACTCGTGCTCGCGGAGGTCCCATTTGCGCGAGATCGGCCGGAGCATCTCGGCGGCGCCCTGATGCGCCTTCTCGATCACCGCATTGAGCTTGCGGGGAAGTTCAAGATTGATTGCCATGGAAGTAGATTCCGTTCAGAAGGTAAGGACAACTCGGTTAGATGACTACGACGCCTTCGGCGACACCGATCGCGCGCAGGTCGCGGTACCAGCGTTCGACGGGATGTTCCTTGGTGTAGCCGTGGCCGCCGAGCAACTGCACGCCGTCCAGACCGATCTGCATGCCCTTGTCGGTGCCCAGTTTCTTGGCCAGCGCGGCCTCGCGGGAGAACGACAGGCCCTGGTCGGCGCGTGACGCGCCACGCCACGTGATGAGCCGCAGGCCGTCGAGTTCGATCGCGATGTTGGCGCACATGAAAGCGACCGACTGGCGGTGGGCGATCGGCTCACCGAACGCGTGCCGTTCCTTGACGTAGGGGACCACGTGGTCCAGCACAGCGTGTGCGGTCCCGACGGCCAGCGATGCCCAGCCGAGCCGCGACAACGCGACGGCTTCGGAGTAGTCCTCGTCGGTCGCGGCATCCTCACCGAGTCGTGCCGACAGCGGAACGGTCACGTTGTCGAGCTCGACCCGGCCCAGCGCCGCGGCACGGATTCCCATGCTCGGGTCGGCCTTGATGGTGAGACCCTCGGTCGACGACTCGACGATGAACAGCGCGGGCTTGCCGTTCAATTGCGCTGCCACGATGAGCAATTCGGCATCCTTGGCCGCTACCACCAACGACTTCTCGCCGTCGAGGCGGTACCCACTGGGCGTGCGAACGGCGGTCGTCTTCAGCGCGGTCGGGTCGAACAGCGGGCGCGGTTCGGCGATCGCGAGGCACGCCTGGGGCACGTTGTCGCCGGCGAACTCCTTGAGATACGTGGCCTGCTGATCGGCGCTGCCCCAGTGGGTGAGCGCCGACGCGACGCCGGCCGGCGCGAGGATCGGCAGCGCTAACCCCATGTCTCCGTAGGCAAGTGCCTCGGCGACCAATGCGTTCGTCACTGCGGCACGGTGTTCGGCGATGCCGTCGAAGTCGTCGGGGACGTTGATCGCCGTGATGCCGAGTTCGTTGGCCTTCGCGACCAGATCGACTGGATAGCTTGCATTTTCGTCTGCTTCACGCGCGGCGGGCCGCAGCACCTCTTCGGCGAACTCGCTGACCGTCTCGACGATCATCTTCTGGTCGTCGTCCGGCGTCAGGTCGAAGTAGTCGGCACCGCTGGCCTTCAGTCGGGTCGGGCCACCTTTGCCGCCGGACACCTTCTTGAACTGGCGGCTAGTGGCGCCCGCAACGGAGAAGGCGTGCTTCACGCCGTACCTGAGTCCGCGGTTGAGCGGGTCGCGCAGGTGGTAGCGGTCCAGAAACTCCTGGCCGACGATCGGCGTGATCAACGCCAGGCCGATGTCGATAGGCGTCCGCTTTTGCTTGTGCTGTCCGACTGCGCTTACACGACCGGTCTTCTTCGGGGCGCGCGCGGACTTGCGGTCGATTGTGTTGGTCATTTTGTGTGCAGCCTCGGGTGGTAGGGCTAGTGCCTCGACGCTATCTTACTCCAGAGTAAGATATAAACCGGCTGTTAGGCAACTCACAATCTGCCTAGGCGATGTGTACCGGTCGCCGTAAAGCACCCCACGAACCGACGGGCCCGTCGAAAACGCCGGGAAGCTGCGTGCCGCAGTCTCGGCAACGGCCGGTGTCGGACAGCGCGTAGTGGCGCATCGCGTACCAATCCCGGACGATGACGGCCGCTCCGCATCCTGGACAAGATGTGGTGTCGCCGTCGACGTCGTGGACGTTGCCGGTGTACACGAACTGCAACCCCTCGTCGACCGCGATGCGACGTGCCCGGGTGAGGGTGGCCGGCGGCGTCGGCGGCCTGTCGCGCATCCTGTAGTCGGGATGAAACGCCGTGAAGTGCATCGGAACCTCGCTGCCGAGGTGGCGGCGGATCCAAGCACACTCGGCAGCGATCTCGGCCTCGCTGTCGTTCAGCCCGGGAATGAGCAGCGTCGTGATCTCGACCCAGACATCGGTTTCGTGCCGCAGGTATACGAGCGTGTCCAACACGTCGTCGAGGTGAGCTGCACACACCTTGCGGTAGAACTCCTCGGCGAACGCCTTGAGGTCGACGTTGGCGGCGTCGATGTGCCGGTAGAAATCGGCGCGCGCCGCTGGGCACATGTAACCCGCCGTAACCGCGACGGCCTTCAGACCTCGCTCATGGCAGGCGTCGGCGACGTCGGCGGCGTACTCCCAGAAAATGGTCGGGTCGTTGTAGGTGAAAGCCACGCTGCGGCAACCTAGTTCGTCGGCGACGCGTGCCAAGTCGTCTGGCGTCGCACTCTGACCGAGCGTGTCCATCTCGCGTGACTTTGAGATGTCCCAGTTCTGGCAGAACTTGCACGCGAGATTGCACCCGGCGGTCCCAAACGACAACACAGCCGAGCCCGGCAGGAAGTGATTGAGTGGCTTCTTCTCGATCGGGTCGACGCAGAACCCGCTGGAACGCCCATAACTCGTCAGCATGATCTGGTCGTCGACGCGGCCGCGGACGAAGCACAGCCCACGTTGACCTTCGTGCAGGCGGCATGCCCGCGGGCAGACATCGCACTGGATCCGGCCGTCAGGCAGGAGGTGCCAGAATTTCGTCGGCGTCAGGGTCATCGAAAGCTCCCCAGGCCACGCTACCCTCCGTTTAGCCTGGCCAGCACCTCAGCGTGGAGCAATCCGTTGGTGGCGACGGCGCTGCCGCCGTGCGGTCCCGCTTGCCCATGAAAGTTCGTGAACGCGCCGCCCGCCTCGCGCACGAGAATGTCGAGCGGCGCGAGGTCCCACGGTTTCGCCTCTGGTTCGGTGGCGATATCGACCGCACCCTCGGCCACCAGGCAGTAGGACCAGAAGTCGCCGTAGGCGCGAACCCGCCACACCGCATCGGTGAGCTCGATGAAACGCGGTCGCAGCGCATCCCAGCCGGTGGTGAGGTCCGAGAAGGAGAGGCTCGCCGAGTCGAGATCGTCGACGCCGGAGACCGAGATGCGCCGCTCCGCACCGCGGAAAGACGTGTATGCACCTTCCCCGTCGCCGGCCCACCACCGGCGCCCCAACGCGGGAGCGCTCACGACACCGACCACTGGCGTGCCGTCGACCAACAGGGCGATCAACGTCGACCACACCGGCACGCCGCGGACAAAGTTCTTCGTGCCGTCGATCGGGTCGAGTACCCACTGTCTGCCCGTAAAAGCCGGTGTGCCACCGAGTTCTTCGCCGAATATCGAATCGTCGGAGCGCTGTTCAGTCAGCAAGGAACGCAACTGCTCCTCAGCTCCCCGGTCCGCGTCGGTGACCGGCGTCAGGTCGGGTTTGGTGTCGATTCGCAGATCGAGCGCGCCGAATCGGTCCATCGTGAGTGCGTCGGCGCCGTCGGCCAATTCGAGGGCGAGCGCGAGGTCATTTGCGACCGAGGTCATGGCAGCAGTCCTACCATGGCCGGGTGTGGGAATTCGGCATGCTGGTAGTGCTCATCGGCGCGGTGGTGCTGATCGCTGGACCGTGGATCAGGCGCCGCCGCGGAATGCGCGGCGAATTGGCGCAGGGCACCTTGGTGGTGACCGGCGTCAGCCCGCGGCCCGACGAGACCGGCCGGCAGTTCGTGACAATCACGGGCGTCATCAACGGACCCACCGTCAACGAGCATGTCGTCTACCAACGCCTAGAAGTCGACGTCGATGAATGGCCGACGATGGGACAGCTCTTCCCGGTCGTCTATGCGCCGAACAATCCCGACAAGTGGGCCTTCGCGCCATCGGACGGGCCTCCGCCGCCGAAGCCGGATCAATCGGGCGAGTGGGGAAGCCGCTTCAACTAGGGGCTCAGCCGTCGATGTGCGCCGCCGGGTCAGCGAACGCGAAGTCCCAGCCGGCAACCAACGATGCTAACTCTCGTATAGATGGTTATTTGCTGTCTTTGAGGTCGTGGAAAGGCTTTGGGATTAAAAGGGTGGTGGTTCGTCTTTGATGGTGGCCATCGCGAGTGCTTGTTCCCAGCGGCGCCAGCCGAGTTCGACTTCGCGGTCTTGGCGGTTGAGTGTGCGTTCGGCGGCGATGCGTAGTGTCTTGTTCTGTGCTCGAGTGCGTTTCCGTTTCGGCATCATCTGTGCGCGATCGGTGGATTGCAGTGCGGGGGTAGGCCCGGCTACCGCGCCGGTGGGTGCGCATAGGGACGGAAACAGCAGCGCACTTCCTGGCGTGGTGACGTAGGTGTCGCGAGACGGGGATGTCCAGATCAGC
>CAVQRJ010000001.1:0-153649 GCA_963715215.1 uncultured Actinomycetota bacterium | reverse complement strand
GCGGAAAACCGACATTGTCGTCGGCGTCAGCGCTCTGGTGCAACGAAATTGTCAGCTAGATGGGGAGCGCCAAGGTCGTCGGCTCGTCGTGACCACGCAGTGTCACCGTCTCGCCCAAAGTCCATTGACCTCGCTCGCCGTCGGTGGCGTTGTTCACAGTGTCGGATGACGCCAGGAGGTGGCTCTCGGTGTCCTTGGCAAGCTCGCACAGCCGCGCGGCCTCGTTGACCGGCTCGCCGATGACCGTGTATTCGAATCGTTCGTTTGCGCCGACGTTTCCGGCCACCGCCTCGCCTGCGGCCACACCGATGCCCGCCTCGCACTCCGGTGCCTCCTGGGGGATTCGACGGGCGATCGCACGCGCCGCGGCCAGGGCTTCGTCTTCCGGGCTCTCGAGATGATTCGGCGCCCCGAACACGGCCAGCGCGGCATCACCCTCGAATTTGTTCACGAACCCGTGGTGGCGGTCCACTTCGTCCACGATCACCGCGAAGAACCGATTGAGCACATCGACCACTTCGTTCGCCGGTCGGGAGGTCACCAACTCTGTTGAGCCGATGATGTCGACGAAGATCACCGCGACGTGGCGCTCCTCGCCGCCGAGTTTCGGCCGCTCGCGCTCTGCCGCGGCGGCCACCTCGCGGCCGACATGGCGGCCGAACAGATCCCGGACACGTTCGCGTTCGCGGAGGCCGGCGACCATCGAGTTGAAGCCACGTTGCAACTGGCCGAGTTCGGTGCCGTCGAACACCACCAGGTTGGTGTCCAGGTTCCCCTCCTCGACCCGATTGAGCGCGGCGCGCACGACGCGGACGGGTGTCACGGTGAGCCAGGACACGATCCACATCAGGATGGCGCCGAACAGCAAGGCGAACAACGCGAGAATCATCACCGCCACCGTGAATTGGGTCGGCGTGAGGTTCCGCAGCATCAACGTGATCGCCGCCGCCAGGAAGATGCCGAGCACCGGCACCCCCGAGCCGAGGGCCCAGACCAGCATCGTGCGGCCCATGATTCCCTCGAAGAAGCGGTGCGGTGGTCGTCCTGCCACGAGCGCCTGCGCGGCCACTGGTCGCAGCGCGAACTCCGTGAAGAGGTAACAGCTCGCCGCGACGACGATGCCGGGAAAACTGATGCCGAGCAACCACTTTGGGATGAAGTTCGTGTCCACCGTCGCGTAGAGAGTGGTCAGCACGATGGCGCCGACACCCCACAGGATCAGCAACACGCGGGTCAATCGGCCAGGTGCGAAGAACGTGTTGAGCTGGTCTTCGCGTGTGGGGGTTCGTTCCTCGATCGACCAGCGCACGTCGTTGATCACCCTGCGGGTCGCCCAGAACACCCCGATGATTAGCGCGGCAACGACATAGACCGGCACGGCGATGAACGTGATCCACCAGACCGAGGGCTCGAACACGCTCGGAGTCGGGAATGCGACCATGACGACAAGCGCCGCCACTCCGATGCCGATGAGGTTTGCGAGGACAACGAATACCGTGAGGATGGTCTGGATCCGCACCCTTCGTCGGCGCTGGCTCTCAGACACTCGCCCGAGAATCCACGAGCCGTACTCCGGCGTCGCAGGCACGCGGCCGCTCTGACTTGTCAGCCGCTCCAGCACGCGACCAAGTCGCTGCGCCACGGTCTTGTTGGCCGTCATCGTGCCCTCAGCCTAATTTGCCCGCCGGGCGCATAAGGTGTTCCGGGTGCGTCTCGTCATTGCCCGCTGCACCGTCGACTACGTCGGGCGCCTCACGGCGCATCTTCCGTCTGCCCGCCGCCTCCTGCTGATCAAGGCCGATGGATCTGTCAGCGTGCACGCCGACGACCGCGCGTACAAGCCGCTGAACTGGATGAGCCCGCCGTGCTGGATGACCGAGCAACAAGGCGGGCCACTGCCGGTGTGGGTGGTGGAGAACAAGGCGGGCGAGCAGCTGCGCATCACCGTCGAGGAGATCGAGCACGACTCGAGCCACGAGCTCGGCGTGGACCCGGGATTGGTCAAGGACGGGGTCGAGGCGCATCTTCAGGCCTTGTTGGCCGAGCACGTCGAGCTGCTCGGGAGCGGGTACACGCTGGTGCGCCGCGAGTATATGACGCCGATCGGACCGGTCGATTTGCTATGCCGCGACGATCACGGTCGCTCGGTGGCGGTCGAGATCAAGCGGCGCGGGGAGATCGACGGCGTCGAACAGCTCACCCGCTACCTCGAACTGCTCAACCGCGACACCGTGCTGGCGCCCGTCAGCGGAGTATTCGCCGCGCAGCAGATCAAGCCGCAGGCGCGGACCTTGGCGACCGACCGCGGGATCCGTTGTGTGACTTTGGACTACGACGAGATGCGCGGGATGGACAGCTCCGAGTTCCGGTTGTTCTGATGGCCAGGCGTCGACCCGCAGGTCGCAGGCAGCCGTCGCGACCACCGGCGCCGCCGACCCGTCGTGTCGAGACGGGGCCCGACGGCTACGACTATGAGGTCAGGCCGATTACGGCGTCTCGGGCGACCAAGACCTATCGCTGCCCGGGTTGCGATCACGAGATCCGGCCCGGCACAGCCCATCTCGTGGTGTGGCAGACCGGCCTCGGCGAGCACGCCGTGGAGGACCGCAGGCACTGGCACACACCGTGCTGGCAGCACCGCGCAACGCGGGGCCCGACGCGGAAGTGGTCGTAGCTGGTCAGTGATCGGTGGCGGACTCGACGAGCTCGATCAGCACGCCGCCGGCATCCTTGGGATGGATGAAGTTGATCCGCGAGTCCGCGGTGCCGCGACGCGGTGCGTCGTAGAGAAGCCGAACACCCTGCTCGCGCAGCCGTTCGGTCAGCAATTCGATGTCGCTGACCCGGTATGCCAGCTGCTGCAGGCCGGGCCCGCGCTTATCGAGGAATTTCGCGATCGTGCAGGTCTCATCGATGGGGGCCATTAGCTGGATCTGGGCGCTACCCACCGGCGCACCTCGCACCGACAGCATCGCCTCGCGGACGCCTTGGTCCTCGTTGATCTCTTCATGCAGCACGATCATGCCGAGGTGGTCGTGATACCACTTGATCGCGGCGTCCAGGTCGGCGACCGCGATGCCGACGTGGTCGATTGCTGTCACCAGGGCGCTCGCCAGCACGGGGCGGGCATCGACTTGCTCGGTGGACATAACGCAAAGGTAACCTAACGACATAGATTTCGATACTGGCGGTCTACTGGATAGCCTCGTCGGAACGCAGTAAAACCCACTGGAGGTAGGTATGACGACGTCTGTAATCGTTGCTGGAGCGCGCACTCCGGTCGGCAAGTTGATGGGTTCGCTGAAGGATTTCTCGGGCAGCGACCTTGGTGCGATCGCCATCTCCGGCGCCCTGGAGAAGGCGGGTGTACCCGCGTCGGCCGTCGATTACGTGATCATGGGCCAGATTTTGACCGCCGGCGCTGGGCAGATGCCCGCCCGCCAGGCCGCGGTCGCCGCCGGAATCGGCTGGGACGTGCCCGCCCTGACGGTCAACAAGATGTGCCTGTCCGGAATCGACGCCATCGCGCTGGCCGACCAGCTGATCCGCGCAGGTGAGTTCGACGTCGTCGTTGCGGGTGGGCAGGAGTCGATGACTCAGGCGCCGCACCTGCTGATGAACAGCCGCTCCGGCTATAAGTACGGCGACGTCACGGTGCTCGACCACATGGCCTACGACGGCCTGCACGACGTGTTCACCGATCAGCCGATGGGCGCGCTCACCGAACAGCGCAACGAGCAGGACAAGTTCACCCGCGCCGAGCAGGACGAGTTCGCTGCGAGCTCGCATCAAAAGGCCGCTGCGGCGTGGAAAGACGGCGTCTACGCCGATGAGGTCGTGCCGGTGAAGATCCCGCAGCGCAAGGGTGACCCGCTGGAATTCACCGAGGACGAGGGCATCCGCGCCGACACCACCGCAAAGTCGCTGGCGGGCCTGAAACCCGCGTTCCGCAAGGACGGCACCATCACCGCGGGGTCGGCATCGCAGATCTCCGACGGTGCAGCGGCCGTGGTCGTGATGAACAAGGACAAGGCCAACGAGCTCGGCCTCAAGTGGCTGGTGGAGATCGGTGCACACGGCGTGGTCGCAGGCCCCGATTCAACGCTGCAGTCACAACCGGCGAACGCCATCAAGAAGGCGATCGCCCGCGAAGGCATCACCGTCGACCAGCTCGACGTCATCGAGATCAACGAGGCGTTCGCTGCGGTTGCCCTGGCCTCGATAAAGGAGCTCGGCGTCGACCCCGACAAGGTGAACGTAAACGGCGGCGCGATCGCCATCGGCCACCCGATCGGGATGTCGGGGGCACGTATCACGCTTCATGCGGCCCTTGAACTGGCACGACGCGGATCCGGCTACGGCGTTGCGGCGCTCTGCGGTGCTGGCGGCCAAGGCGACGCGCTGATCCTGCGGGCGGGCTAAAGCACGTCTACGACGCTTTGTAGTAATCCATACCTGGGGTCGGGCACGATGGCGCCCATGACAAGCCCCGAGATCGGATTCGGCGTCGGGGTGGACCGCCGGCGCATGGTTGCTGGCGTTGCTGGCGAGCCCCGTGCCCACTTTGCAGTGTGATTTTTCTCATATGGGGCGATCGGACCGGCCGAATGGGTGTCGCGAGCGCCTCCGTCGCGGTCCTGCAACCAGGCCGATCGGTGCCGGAAACGACGTGACAGACTTGGGACCGTGACACGTCCCCGTCCTTCCGCCGGCCCTGGGCCATCCATCGCAGGCGCGGTTGACCTCTCCGGCCTCAAGCAGCGCGCGACCCCAGCGGGCGAAGGTGGCGCGACTGGAGCGGGCTCACGCGCGCCCGCAGGTGTGGAAATCACCGAGGCCAATTTCGAAGCCGAGGTGGTGGTCCGGTCCAACCAGGTGCCGGTCGTCGTCGTGCTGTGGTCACCGCGCAGCGACGCGAGCGTTCAGTTGGCCGACGTGCTGGCCAGCCTCGCCGCCGAAGACGGCGGCAAATGGTCCTTGGTCTCGGTCAACGTCGACACCGCGCCGCGAGTGGCGCAGATCTTCGGTGTGCAGGCGGTGCCGACAGTCGTGGCTTTGGCCGCGGGACAACCATTGTCGAGTTTCCAGGGTCTGCAACCGCCGGACCAACTGCGCGGATGGGTCGACTCGCTGCTGAACGCCACGGCCGGAAAGTTGGGCGATGCAGGTGAATCCGACGAGCCGGAGCAGGTCGACCCCGAATTGGCACAGGCGCGTGCACATCTGGATAAAGGCGACTTCGACGCCGCGCTTTCCGCCTATCAGAAGATCCTCGACGCCACCCCCAATCACGAAGAGGCCAAGGGCGCTGTGCGCCAGATTGCGTTCTTGGCCCGGGCGACCACGTGGCCGCCAGAGGCGGTCGCCACGGCCGACGCCAGTCCCGACGACATCGAGGCCGTGTTCGCAGCGGCGGACGTCGAGGTCCTCCAGCAGAATGTCGCGGCGGCGTTCGACCGGCTGATCGCGCTGGTGCGACGTACCGCCGGCGACGATCGCACGACGGTCCGCACGCGCTTGATCGAACTGTTCGATCTCTTCGACCCGGCCGATCCGGAAGTCATCGCAGGCCGGCGCAAGCTCGCCAACGCGCTGTACTGACGCCGAGACCGGCGAAATGCCGCGATCTACTCGCACTTTCGCACCCAAACGTTGGTTTGGGCGTAGTTAGGCGGGCTCGAACCACAGGGCGGCGAGCGGCGGCAGCACCATCAACGCTGACGCGGGCCGGCCGTGCCACGGTTCGTCGGTCGCCTCGACGGCCCCGAAATTGCCGATGCCCGAACCGTTGTAGACGTCGGAATCGGTGTTGAGCACCTCGCGCCAGGTTCCAGCATGCGGCAGGCCGAGTCGGTAGCGAGCGTGCTCGGAACCCGAGAAGTTGAACACACACGCGAGGATCGAGCCGTCGTCTCCGAAACGCAGGAAGCTCAACACGTTGTTGGCCGAGTCGTTCGCGTCGATCCACGAGTACCCTTCGGGCCGAGTGTCTTGCGACCACAACGCGCGTCGGGTCCGGTAGAGGTCGTTGGCATCGCGCATCATTCGCTGGATGCCGTTAGAAAAGCCGTTCTCGTCCAGCTGATACCAGTCGAGCCCGCGCTCCTCCGACCATTCCGCGCGCTGGCCGAACTCCTGACCCATGAACAGCAGCTGCTTACCGGGATGGGCCCACTGGTAGGCCAGCAGGTTGCGCAGCCCGGCAGCCTTGCTGTGGTTGTTGCCCGGCATCCGGCCCCACAGTGTGCCCTTGCCGTGCACAACTTCGTCATGGCTGATCGGCAGAACGTAGTTCTCGCTGTACGCATACAACATCGAGAAGGTGATCTCGTGGTGGTGATAAGTCCGGTGGATCGGGTCACGCTTGATGAAATCCAGCGTGTCGTTCATCCAGCCCATGTTCCATTTCATCGAGAAACCAAGGCCGCCAAGGTTAGTCGGCCGCGTGACACCGGGCCAGGACGTCGACTCCTCGGCGATCGTTACGACGCCCGGAGCCACCTTGTGCACGGTGGCGTTCATCTCCTGCAGGAACTGCACGGCCTCGAGGTTCTCTCGCCCGCCGTAGACGTTGGGGGTCCACCCACCTTCCGGCCGTGAGTAGTCGAGGTACAGCATCGACGCCACGGCGTCGACCCGCAGTCCGTCGATGTGGAACTCCTGCAACCAGTAAAGGGCATTGGCCACTAGGAAGTTGCGCACCTCCGGGCGCCCGAAGTCGAACACATAGGTGCCCCAGTCCAGCTGTTCACCTCTGTGGGGATCGGAATGTTCGTAGAGGGCTGTGCCGTCGAAGCGTCCCAGTGCCCAGGTGTCCTTCGGAAAATGCGCGGGCACCCAGTCCATGATGACGCCGATGCCGGCCTGATGCAGGGCGTCGATGAGATAGCGGAGATCGTCCGGGGCGCCCAGTCGCGAGGTCGGCGCATAATACGATGTGACCTGGTATCCCCACGACCCGCCGAACGGATGCTCGGCGACGGGCATGAGTTCGACATGTGTGAATCCTTGTGAGACAACATATTCGGTGAGCTCATCGGCAAGCTGGCGATAGTTGAGACCTGGCCGCCACGACATCAGGTGCACCTCGTAGGTGCTCATCGGCTCGAAGACCGGATTGACTTCTGCGCGACGGGTCATCCATGCGGTGTCCGCCCACGTGTAGTCGCTCGTGGTCACCCGCGACGCTGTCTGCGGTGGCACCTCGGTGGCGAATGCCATCGGGTCGGCGCGGTCGGTGACCGAGCCGTCGGCGCCGTGCACGCGGAACTTGTAGTAGCCGCCGACCGGGAAGCCTGGCCAGAACAGTTCCCACACCCCGGTCGAGCCGAGCACCCGCATGGGCGCCTCGTCGCCGTCCCAATGGTTGAACTCGCCGATCAGGCTGACGCCCTTGGCGTTTGGTGCCCAGACCGCAAAGGAGACACCCTCGACGATCCCGTCGGCCGTCTTGAAGCTGCGCGGATGCGCACCCACGATGTCCCACAGCCGTTCGTGGCGACCCTCCGAGAACAGATGCAGGTCGAGTTCGCCCAAGGTCGGCAGGAATCGGTAGGGGTCGGCGACGGTGTGCGGCCCGCCGCCTTCGTAGCTCACCTGGAGTCGGTAGTCGATGAGGTTCGTGATCGGTAGCGCCACCGCGAACAGCCCGGAATCGATGTGCTGGAACACATGTCGGTCGTCGCCGACAAGGGCTACCACCTCGACGGCGTGCGGACGATATGTCCGGATCACCGTATGATCGCCATATTCGTGCGCACCGAGCACCGAATGCGGGTTGTGATGTTCGCCGGCTAGCAGCCGACCCAGGTCAGCCGGATCCGGCCGCAAGTGTGGGCTGGCGAGTTCGTTGGTGCGAGTCATGTTATCCGTCGCTTCCCTCATTCCCTGCTGAGCAGGTTCGCTCGTTCTTCGGTTGGTATCCGCGGCATGTTCAGCACGTGGGCAACCGCCCTGGCCGGGTCAAGACGGACGTAATTCGACTGTCCCCATTGGTATTCCTCGCCGGTGATCTCGTCGCGCACCCAGAAGCGGTCGTACGGCTCCATGGCCAAGGCGGCCATGTCGAGCCACAGCGTCGACTCCTCGGGGCCGAACGGGTTCAGCGTCACCACTACGAGCACCGCGTCCCCGGTGACCGGGTCGAACTTGCTGTAGGCCAACAGTACGTCGTTGTCGACGTGGTGGAACTTGAGAGTCCGTAGCTCCCGCAACGCGGGATGCAGCCGGCGAATCTCGTTGAGCCGGCTCAAGAACGGCTCCAGCGACTCGCCCCTGGCCAGGGCGGCCTCGAAATCGCGGGGCCGCAATTCGTACTTCTCCGAGTTGAGATACTCCTCGCTGCCCTCGCGTACCGGCAGATGCTCGAAGAGTTCATAACCGGAATAGACACCCCATGCCGGACTGAAGGTGGACGCGAGCACCGCCCGGATCGCGAACATGCCGGGACCGCCGTGCTGCAGGCTTTCGTGCAGGATGTCGGGCGTATTGACGAACAGATTGGGGCGCGCGTAATCGGCGTGCTCGACGATCTGCTCGCCGAACTCGATCAACTCCCACTTTGCGGTGCGCCACGTGAAGTAGCTGTAGGACTGCGTGAAGCCGAGCTTGGCCAGGCCGTAAAGGCGAGCGGGCCTGGTGAACGCCTCGGCCAGGAAGAGCACATCGGGATCGTTCTCCTTGACCTGTCCGATCAGCCACGCCCAGAAGTTGGGCGGCTTGGTATGCGGGTTGTCGACACGAAAGATCTTGATCCCGTGGCTGATCCAGTACTGCACCACGCGCAGCACTTCGTTGTAGATGCCCGCGGGGTCGTTGTCGAAGTTGATCGGATAGATGTCCTGGTACTTCTTCGGCGGATTCTCCGCATAGGCGATGGTGCCGTCCGGCAGCACCGTGAACCATTCGGGATGCGTCTTGGCCCAGGGATGGTCCGGCGCGGCCTGCAGCGCCAGATCCAACGCTACCTCGAGGCCCTGATCGCGCGCCGCGGTGACGAAGTCGTCGAAGTCCTCGATCGTGCCCAGCTTGGGATGGACGGCGTCGTGGCCGCCCTTGTCGCTGCCGATGGCCCACGGCGATCCGACGTCCTTCGGTGCGGCGGCGACCGAGTTGTTGCGACCCTTGCGGTGCACCTTGCCGATCGGGTGGATCGGCGGCAGGTACACCACGTCGAACCCCATCCTGGCGATGCGCGGCAGCGCCTTGGCGGCGGTCGCGAAGGTGCCGTGAAGGGGATTGCCCTTCTTGTCCCAACCGCCGGTGGACCGCGGAAACAGCTCGTACCAGGCGCTGAACCGCGCCTCGGGCCGGTCCACCCAGACCCCGTACTGCTCGCCACGGGTGATCTGGTCGCGCAGCGGATACTGCGCGAGTAGCTCGCTGACCTCTTCGGATAGCGCCGCGCCGGCACGGGTGAACGGGTCGCCTGGCTTACGAAGGGTCTCCGCGGCCTCGATGAGGGGATCACGAAGCTTGCGCGGTACGCCGGTGGCGGCCCGCTCCAGCAGACGCGCGCCGACGATCAGATCGTTGGACAGCTCGGTCTCGCTTTGGCCTGCGTTGAGTTTGGCGGTGATGGCCTTTCGCCACGTAGCGATCGGGTCGCCCCAACCGTCTACCCGGAACGTCCACAGCCCGACGCTGTCGGGGCAGAACTGGCCGTGGAACACGTCAGGGGTTCGACCCGTCGCCATGGTGATGGCCTGCGGCTTTATCCTCGGCGACGGGATGACCACGGCCTCGATTGGCACGGGAGGCGCAGGCCGGCCCTGTGCGGGCCCCTCGGCGAGCTGCGGATAACCCTCGCCGTGGTATCGCACCACCAGGGTGGCCGACACGGCGTCGTGACCCTCGCGCCAGACGGTGGCCCGCACCGGCACCACCTCGCCTACGACGGCCTTGGCGGGATAGCGTCCCGCGGACACCACAGGTGCGACGTCATCGATCCCGATACGACCGGCCACCTACCCTCTCCTTCATGGCGCGGCCCGCGGTAGGGCCGCTGTCGTCTGGATTTCGTTTGAAGTCTCTTGTACCCTCTCCGGCGCCCTATACCCACCGTAGTGTCCGGGCCAACCACGTGCTGGTGAACGTTCCTCCCGACGGACTGCACGCACGCCGATCATCAGTAAGGTTGTGTCGCGTGAAAGCCCTCCGCCGGTTCACTGTCCGCGCCCATCTTCCAGAGCGACTGGTCGCCCTGGAGCGGCTATCGATCAACCTGCGCTGGTCGTGGGACAAGCCGACGCAAGACCTGTTCGCTTCCATCGATCCGCGGTTGTGGACGCAGGTCGACTGTGATCCGGTGGCGCTGCTCGGCCAGGTGCGGCCGAAGCGGCTGGACGAACTGGCAGGCGACGAGTCGTTCGTCGGGCGGCTTGACCATATCGCCACCCAGCTCGACGACTACCTCGGTCAGGCGCTGTGGTACCAGGACCGCGCCGCCGAAGGCGCCGAGATGCCGAACGGCATCGCGTACTTTTCGATGGAGTTCGGCGTCGCCGAGGTGCTGCCGAACTACTCCGGCGGCCTGGGAATCCTGGCGGGTGACCATCTGAAGTCGGCGTCGGACCTGGGTCTGCCGCTGACCGCGGTCGGTCTGTACTACCGGTCGGGTTACTTCCGCCAGTCGCTGACCGCCGACGGCTGGCAGAAGGAGAACTACCCGTCGCTTGATCCGCAGGGCTTGCCGCTGCGGTTGCTCACCAACCGCGAAGGCGACCCGGTTCTGGTGGAGCTGGCCATGCCCGACGCCGCCCAGCTGCGTGCTCGCGTGTGGGTCGCAGAGGTCGGGCGAATCCCGTTGCTGTTACTCGATTCCGACATCCCGGAGAACGAGCACGAACTGCGCAGCGTCACCGACCGGCTCTACGGCGGCGACCAGGAGCACCGGATCAAGCAGGAGATCCTGGCCGGTATCGGTGGCGTGCGGGCAATCCGGGCGTTCACCGAGATCGAGGGGCTGCCGACGCCTGAGGTGTTCCACATGAACGAGGGTCACGCTGGCTTCCTCGGCGTCGAGCGGATCCGCGAGCTGATCGACTCCGGGCTCGATTTCGACACCGCGCTGACGGTGGTGCGGTCGTCCACCGTGTTCACCACGCATACTCCGGTCGCCGCAGGCATCGACCGCTTTCCGGTGGAGATGGTGAAGCGCTACTTCGGCAGCGGCGAGGGCGGCGCGTCGGGCGCTGCCTCGCGCCTGCTGCCCGGCGTACCGCTGGACCGCGTCATTGCGTTCGGGGCAGAAGACGACCCGTCGAAATTCAACATGGCCCATATGGGCCTGCGGCTCGCGCAGCGCGCCAACGGGGTGTCACTGCTGCACGGCCGGGTCAGCCGGCAGATGTTCAACGAACTGTGGCCCGGCTTCGACCCGTCGGAGGTGCCGATCGGTTCGATCACCAACGGTGTGCACGCGCCGACCTGGGCGGCGCCCCAATGGCTCGATCTCGGGCGGGACCTGTCCGGCGGTGACCTGCCCAGCGCGCCCGCTGTGTGGGAGCCCGATCTTTGGCAACGGCTGCAGCAGGTGGATCCGGGACAGCTGTGGTGGATTCGCTCACAGCTGCGCGCGGCGCTGGTCGAGGACGTCCGTCAGCGGTTGCGCCGATCATGGCACGAGCGTGGTGCATCCGATGCCGAGTTGGGTTGGATCGCAAACGCTTTCGACCCGGATGTGTTGACCATCGGATTCGCGCGACGGGTGCCGACGTATAAGCGGCTGACGCTGATGCTGCGCGATCCGGACCGGCTGGAGAAGCTGTTGCTCGACCAAAAGCGGCCGATCCAGCTGATCGTTGCGGGCAAGTCGCATCCCGCCGACGACGGCGGCAAGGCGCTCATTCAGCAGGTGGTGCGCTTCGCCGACCAGCCGGAGGTGCGGCATCGCATCGCGTTCCTGCCCGACTATGACATGTCGATGGCCCGCCAGCTCTATCACGGCTGCGATGTTTGGTTGAACAATCCGCTGCGCCCGCTCGAAGCATGCGGCACGTCCGGGATGAAGAGCGCGCTCAACGGCGGGTTGAACCTCTCCATCCGCGACGGCTGGTGGGACGAATGGTACGACGGCGAAAACGGCTGGGAAATACCGACAGCCGACGGACTGGCCGACGACGACAGACGCGACGACCTCGAGGCCGCGGCGCTCTACAGCCTGATCGAGCGGTCGGTGGCGCCGAAATTCTACGACCGCGACGACCGCGGCATCCCCGTGCGTTGGGTCGAGATGGTTCGCCACACGCTTGAGGTGCTCGGGCCGAAGGTGCTGGCGTCGCGGATGGTGCGCGACTACACCGAGAAGTACTACGCGCCCGCCGCGCAGTCGCTGCGCAGGACCGTGGAGCCCCGAGAGGCGGATGGCGTGCCTTTCGGTGCTTCGCGGGAGCTCGCCGGCTACCGGCAGCGCGCGCAGGAGGCGTGGCCGAAGATTCAGATCACCGACGTCGACAGCACCGGGTTGCCGGACCTTCCGGTGCTGGGTTCCGAGCTCACCCTCTCGGCAACCGTGCAACTCGCGGGCCTGCGCCCGGACGAGGTAGTGGTGCAGGCGGTTCTCGGCCGGGTCGACGCCGCCGACACGCTGGTCGATCCGGTGACCGTGCCGATGCCGCACACCGGCACCGCCGACGGCGGGAGCGAGATCTTCTCGACGACGACGCCGCTGCCGGCCGCGGGACCCGTCGGCTACACGGTGCGCGTGCTTCCGCATCATCCGCTGTTGGCTTCCGACACCGAGCTCGGACTGGTCACTCTGGCCTGACGTCGGACAAATTCGTCGGACTAGGGGTCGGCACGGTTCCTTGCCGATGTAAGTTCCGGTGATGTTCCGTTGCGCCACGCTGCTGGCCACCCTCGCGGTGGCATCCGCCTTCATCGCCCCGCCGGCGTCGGCCGATCCGGAGGCCGAACCCGTCGTCGACACCGTGGAGGCGGCGCCCGCGCCACCGGAGGGGGCTCCGCCGCCGGAGCCGGGGCCGGTGGACCTCGTCGAATCGTCACCGCCGGCGACCACAAAGTCGCCGGACGGCTGGACGCTGACCGTGTCGGCCAAGGACGAGACCCAGCGGGTGATCCAGCCGCTGACGACCGCCGTCTCGACACGTGAGTACGAGGTCGGCGGCGTGTTCAACGCCAAGATGGAGGGACCGGACGAGGACGAGCCGCCGGAGGGCACGGTCGAGGTCGGCTACCAGATCGGTTGCGGTATCGACATGAGCACCTCCAACGGTGTGGTGATGAGCGGCAGCCTCGGGTTCACTCCGGGCTTCGGCATCGGAGGCCTTGGTGGTGGTGCCGGGATAACGGGTATCCCGACTGCTCTCTCACCCATCAGTGGCTCCCTCGCGGTGGCGCTGAAGCCGGGCATCATCAACGTCATCCCGGTCACCAAGAAGGACTTCAAGGGCGCCGAGCCGTGGGTGCAGATCACCGGCTTCCGCGTGAAGATCGACGGCTGCGTCGGCGAGTCGTTCATCCGCTCGTACGCGTTCCTGACCCGCTCAACCGACGTGTCCGACGCGATCCTCGGCTACTACGGGGTGACCAAGAAGGTCTGACGGCTCACGGAAACCGCTTGAAACAGCGATCCTCGTCGCCGAGCACGCCGGTGCGGAACGCGTCCATCCGGGAGAAGCCGGACGGCACCGTTTCGCCGTTCACGTCGCTGGCCAAGAGCCCGTTGGTGAGTAGACCCGACACCGCTTCGTCGAGGTCACCCGCGGTGAGCGCGACGGTGTTGCCGTCCGACGTGGTGACGGCTTGGGTCATCTTCGTCGTCGCCACCCCGGTCAAGCACGCGGTGCGCAGCGCAGCCTCGGCGTTGTCCAGCGATAATCCACCGCGCTGGTGTTGAAGGGCCAGCATGTATCGGGAGACCACGACCGAGTACGCCGTGTTGTCGCCGGAGACCACGCCGCCGTTCTCGTCCTGGCTCGACGGTGCGCCAACTGACTCGAGTTCCGACATGTCGACCGCAATCGTGTTGGTAGCCGGACAGTAGGACACCGGCGGACTAGGTTGCGCATCCGGGCAATCGTTCGCGGAGTCTCCATCAAGGCTGAGCCTCGGTGGATCGGCTGGTGAGAACAGTGTGCCGAGCGCCTCGACGAGGGCCTTCACCGACTCCTCGCTGACCGGCCATTCGCCCGTCTGGTCCTGTTGCAGCTCGACCGGTAGGTCGCCGCGGCGCTGGGCGATCTCCTTGGCGTCGATCGCCGCGCACGACTCCGCACCGTCCGTGAACCCGAACTGGAATGCGCTGATCCGTTCGAACGCCGAGCCGTGTTCGTCTGCGACTGAGGCGTAATCGTTCTCGCTGAGCAGAGGGTCACGGAACGAAAGCACCGCTGCGAGAAGCCTATTGAGGCCGTCGCCGGTGCTGAGGGTGAAGCGCGGGGAGTTGCCCTCGGCCACCCAGCGCATGTAAGCGCCCGCGAAGCAGTCGGCCTGCTGCTCGGCGACCAGCGTAGGAGTGTCTTTCCTGTTGAGCTTGGCCTGGTACTGAATCGCGTGCCCGTATTCGTGGGCCAGCACATTGGTGACCGCGATGTCGCCGAAGTTGTCACGCAGCGAGGGCACCAGCTCGCCACGGTCCCAACCGATCGTGTTGTCGATGTAGCAGAAGCCCGCGTTCACCAGGCCGTAAGTGTCTTCGCCGCAAAAGTGCTGACTCTCGTACCCGCCGGCGTCCCACGAGATGAGCGCCTTGATCGGCCGGAAATCCTTGTCGAACGTCTCGGGATAGGCGCTTTCCCAGAAGTCCTCGATGTCGCTGACCGAGGACGCGGCCAGCTCGTCGACCTCGCCGCCGTCGGTGTTCTCCACGTCGCGCGACGGGTCTTTGGCGTCCGGACGCAGCCCGGTCGGACCGTCCACCGCAGGCATGCCCGCCACCTTGAACGGATCGTCGAACACGGATACGGCGGTGCCGTTGACCGTGGTCGAGCAGGACGCGACTAGGAGCGCCGTGCCGACGGCGAACAGGGCGCCGGTGAAGGGTCGTCCGCTCATCAGCGTCAGGATAGTGCGGGGTTGGCCGTATGGAGCCGTTCCAACGCTTGCCGGACACGGACCGGATCGGTGGTCGCCCAGAACGGCGGCAACGACGCACGCAGGTAGCCGCCGTACCGCGCGGTGGCCATCCGCGAATCCAGCACCGCCACCACCCCGCGGTCGTCCGACCTACGCAACAGCCGGCCCGCACCCTGGGCGAGCAACAATGCGGCGTGGCTGGCCGCGACGGCCATGAACCCGTTTCCGCCGCGCGCGGCGACCGCACGCTGGCGCGCCGACAGCAGCGGATCGTCGGGCCGAGGGAACGGTATGCGGTCGATCAGCACCAACGACAGCGACGGACCGGGTACGTCGACGCCCTGCCACAGCGACAGCGTGCCGAACAGCGACGTGGACGGATCGTCGGCGAACTGCTTCACCAAAGCCGAGGTGGTGTCGTCGCCCTGGCAGAGCACCGGTGTCGACAACCGCTCACGCATGATTTCGCCTGCGGCCCGCGCGGCCCGCATCGACGAGAACAGGCCCAGTGTGCGGCCGCCTGCGGCCCCGATCAGCGCCTCGATCTCGTCGAGTTGCTCGGCCGATCCGGTGCCGTCACGCCCCGGCGGCGGCAGATGGGCTGCGACATAGAGGATTCCGGATTTGGCGTGATCGAACGGGGAGCCGACGTCGACGCCCTGCCACTCCGGCGTTTCGTCCGCGCCTGTCAATCCCCATGCCGCCGCCATCGCGTCGAACGATCCGCCGACAGTCAGCGTCGCCGATGTCAACACCGCGGTGGACTGCTCGAAGAGCCTGCCGCGCAACAGACCTGCCACCGAAAGTGGTGCCACTCGCATCACAGCCCGGACGGATCCGCGGTTGTCCTCGTGGTCCAGCCACACCACATCGTCGCGGTTCGGAATCTCGGGTACGAACGATGCCACGATGCGTGTCGCGGTGTTGCCGATGTCGGCCAGGGCTGTGACCGCCTCCGCGCGTGCGGACGCAGCCTTGGGATCTGACGGTGACGTGTCGATCACCGATCGGGCCCTGCTCGCGGCGTCGCGCAGCGCAACAAGGTACGTGGTCATCTCGTCGTCGAGGCGGTCGATGCGTCCAGGCGTCGCATCGTGGATCGCGGAGGCGAACGTCGCCGTGGCGGCCTCGAGGCGTTGTGTGAGTTCGGGTTCGACGAGGCGCGCAACCCGGCGGGTCGCCGCGCTGAGCACGGCATTGGACAGCTCGGCGGTGGCCACGCTGGTCACCCGGTCCGCTAGTTCGTGGGCCTCGTCGACGACGAGCAGCCGGTGTTCGGGGAGCACTGCGGCATCCGAGATTGCATCGATTGCCAAAAGGGCGTGGTTGGTGACCACGATGTCGGCATGCCCCGCCGTATCGCGCGCCTTCTCCGCGAAGCAGTCGGTGCCGAACGGGCAGCGCGCCGCGCCGATGCATTCCCGTGCGGAGACGCTGACTTGCCCCCACGACCGGTCCGGCACGCCGGGCATGAGCTCGTCACGGTCGCCGGTATCGGTCGTCGACGACCACTTGACCAGGCGCTGCACGTCGCGCCCGAGTGCGGTCGATGCCGCCGCGTCGAACAGTTCCTCCTGCGGAGGATCATCGGGCTCCGCGGCAGGGCCATTTTTACTACCGTTGTGAATCTTGTTCAGGCACAGGTAGTTTCCGCGCCCCTTGAGCAGAGCGAATGTCGGCCGCCGGGGCAGGGCGTCGGCAAGGGAGTCGGCGAGCGCGGGTAGATCGCGATCGACGAGCTGGCGTTGCAGCGCGATCGTCGCCGTCGACACCACCACCGGCTCGTCGGTGGTGACCGCCCGCGCGATTGCGGGCACGAGGTAGGCGAGCGACTTACCGGTGCCGGTGCCCGCCTGCACCGCGAGATGCTCGCCTGCGTCGAACGCGTGGGCAACCGCCTCGGCCATCTGCACCTGACCGCTGCGCTCGCTCCCGCCGAGCGCGGCGACCGCGGTGGCGAGCAATTCGGTTATCGGGACTGCGTCGGACGTGGCTCCTCCTTGGCGCCTCGGCCTGCGGGCAAAACCACCCGGGTCGGAATCGCGGGCTCGCCGCGGGACAGTTTCAGACCGTCCCACGGCAGGCTGTGCAGCCCGTGGGCGACTCTGTCGCGCGCCGCGGCCAGGCTGAGATCCGCGACGGGCTCGCCGTTGTCGACGAGCGGGACCGTCAGATCACGGGCGACGAGATCGGACTGCGGGGCGGCCTCGGCTGCGGGATAGACGAGCTCCTCGACGATGGTTCCCGACGCCCTTGCCAGCCGTGTCGCCTTCTTGCGGCCGCCGTGCGACTTCTTGTTCACGCTGCGCTTCTCCACCGGCATGCCGTCCACCTCGACCAGCTTGTAGACCATGCTGGCGGTGGGGGCACCGGAGCCGGTGACGACCGAGGTGCCGACGCCGTAGATGTCGACGGGTTCGGCGCGCAGGCCCGCAATGGCGAACTCGTCGAGGTCGCCCGAGACGACGATGCGGGTCTTCGTCGCGCCAAGGCCGTCGAGTTGTGCACGGACCTGCCGTGCCAGCACGCCGAGGTCACCCGAGTCGATGCGGACCGCGCCGAGTTCGGGGCCCGCCGCCTCCACGGCGTTGGCGACGCCCTGGGTGATGTCGTAGGTGTCGACCAACAAGGTGGTGCCGACGCCGAGCGCATCGACCTGGGCGCGGAACGCGGCTTTCTCCCACTCGGATGTTCTTCGCCCGAGAGGCTCATCACCAGGCCCGACTGGGCCTGTCGTGTGCACCAGGGTGAACGCATGCGCGCTGGTGCCCAGCGCGGGTACGCCATAGCGCCGCTGCGCCTCGAGATTGGACGATCCGGTGAAACCGGCGAGGTAGGCCGCCCTGGCGGCCGCGACGGCTGCCTGTTCGTGTGTGCGCCGCGAGCCCATCTCGATGAGCGTGCGCCCCTCGGCGGCGCCCGCCATCCTGGCGGCCGCCGATGCGATCGCGGTGTCGTGGTTGATGATCGACAGTGCCAGCGTCTCCAGGACGACGCACTCGCCGAAACTGCCGTGTACCGCCAGCACCGGAGAGCCGGGAAAGTACAACTCCCCCTCGGCGTAGCCGTCGACATCGCCGCGGAACCGGTAGTCGGCCAGATAGGCCAGTGTGTCATCGTCGAGGAAGTCCGAAAGCGACGCCAGCGCGGTGTCGTCGAATATGAACTCCGCCAACGCTTCCACGAACCGGGCGGTGCCGGCGACGACGCCGTACCGCCGGCCCTCGGGCAGCCGGCGGGCAAACACCTCGAACGTGGTGCGCCGATGCGCGCTCCCGTCCCGCAGCGCGGCCGCGAGCATGGTCAGCTCGTACTTGTCGGTCAGCAACGCCGCGGTCATCCCGCAACCGTAACCGTTCTCCTGCGCCATCAGCCCCCGGCTATTCTGGGCACATGGTTACCCCAGCGAAGACCCGCCCGGGAACTCGCGAGGAACAACACGTCCAGACCGCCGAGGACACAGAGTCTCCGTGGGTGACGATCGTGTGGGATGACCCGGTCAACCTCATGACCTATGTGACATACGTCTTCCAGAAGTTGTTCGGCTACAGCGAGCCGCAGGCTACCAAGCTCATGCTGCAGGTGCACAACGAAGGCAAGGCGGTGGTCTCGGCGGGCAGCCGCGAGTCGATGGAAGTCGACGTATCCAAGCTGCACGCTGCGGGTCTGTGGGCGACCATGCAACACGACCGCTGAAACGGAGCCGGGACGCAACAGTGCGCAAGTGGAAGCGGGTCGACACCGCAGACGGTCCACGCTTTCGTTCGGCCTTGGCGTCGCACGAGGCGGCGCTGCTGGAGAGTCTGGTGACGTCGATGGTCGCGATGCTCGAGGAACGCGAAACATCCTCACCTGCAGACGAACTCGAGGAGATCACCGGTTTGAAGACCGGCAATTCACGTCCGCCGGAGGACGAGACGATGAAGCGGCTGCTGCCCGACTTCTTCCGGCCGCAAAACGACCATCCCGCCGGATCGGGCGCCGCCGAGAGCCTCAACAGCGCGCTGCGCAGCCTGCACGAGCCCGAGATCATCGCCGCCAAACGCGAAGCGGCGCAACGAGTATTGGACACTGTGCCGAACGGCGGCGGGCGGTTCGAACTGTCCGAGGACGATGCGCATGCGTGGGCGGCCGCGGTCAACGACGTCCGGCTCGCGCTCGGCACGATGCTCGACATCGGTCCCGAGGGGCCCGATCGATTGTCGGCCGACCATCCGATGGCAGGCCATTTCGACGTGTACCAGTGGCTGACGGTGCTGCAGGAGTATCTGGTGCTGGGATTGATGAACAAGAGATGAGCGCCATCACCGACGTCAGCGGAATCCGAGTCGGCCAACACCAACGCATCGACCCCGATGCGACCCTGGGCTCCGGCTGGGCCAGCGGCACCACCGTCGTCCTGACGCCACCGGGCACCGTCGGCGCCGTCGATGGCCGCGGCGGTGCTCCCGGTACAAGGGAGACCGACCTTCTCGATCCGATCAACTCCGTGCGCCACGTCGATGCGATCGCGCTGTGCGGCGGCAGCGCGTACGGGCTCGCCGCGGCAGACGGCGTGATGCATTTTCTCGAAGAGCAGGGCCGCGGTGTGGCGATGGAGGGCGGCGTGGTGCCGATCGTGCCTGCCGCGGTCGTCTACGACCTTCCCGTCGGCGGCTGGAAATGCCGGCCGACCGCCGAGTTCGGCTACGCCGCCGCTGCGGGCGCGGAAACAGCCGTGGCCGTCGGCACGGTGGGAGCCGGTACCGGCGCCCGCGTCGGCGTGCTCAAGGGCGGCGTCGGAACGGCATCCATGACGCTCGACTCCGGCGTCACCGTCGGCGCGATCGTCATCGTCAATGCGGCAGGCGAAGTGCTCGACACGACCACTGGACTGCCGTGGCAGGCCGACCAAATCGAGGAGTTCGGGCTCACCGCGCCGCCGCCCGACGAGATCGCGTCCTACGCCGCCAGACATATCGAGTTCAGCCCGCTGAACACCACGATCGCCGTCATCGCCACCGACGCCGCACTGAGTCCGGCCGGTTGCCGCAGGGTCGCCGTCGCTGCCCATGACGGCCTGGCCCGCACCATTCGGCCATGTCACACCCCACTCGACGGAGATACGGTGTTCGCACTGGCCACCGGTGCGATCGAGGTGCCGCCGGACCCGGAGACGCCTGCGTCGATGTCGCCGGAGGTGGCGGTGATCACCGCGGTTGGTGCGGCGGCCGCCGATGTGCTGGCCCGCGCGGTGCTCGTCGGCGTCCTTGCGGCAGAGTCGTTAGCCGGAATACCGACGTATCGGGACATGTTGCCCGGAGCGTTCCCTGGTCGGCCTGACGGAAAGAAGACGTGACGTGCTGGTGATTCGCGCCGACCTCGTCGACGCCATGGTTGCGCACGCGCGCGCCGACCATCCCGACGAGGCGTGCGGTGTGCTCGCTGGTCCGGAGGGATCCGATCGCCCCGAACGCCACATTGCGATGCTCAACGCTGAACGGTCGCCGACTTTTTATCGCTTCGATTCGATGGAGCAGCTCAAGGTGTGGCGGGCATTGGAAGACGCGGGTGAGGCTCCGATTGTCATCTACCACTCGCACACCGCGACCGAGGCCTATCCCAGCCGCACCGACATCTCGTATGCGTCCGAACCCGACTCCCACTATGTTCTGGTGTCCACCCGCGATCCCGAGGAACACGAGCTGCGCAGCTACCGCATCGTCGACGGCGTCGTCACCGAGGAACCCGTCAAGATCGTCGAGAAGTACTAACGCCGAAGAGAGGCCCATCCATGACCGTTACCGTTTCCGTGCCCACCATCCTGCGCAGCCACACCGGCGGCGAGAAGCGCGTCTCCGCGACAGGCAACACGTTGCAGGCCGTGATCAGCGACCTGGAGTCCAACTACTCCGGCATCTCCGAGCGCCTCGTCGACTCGGCTAATCCCGGCAAGTTGCATCGGTTCGTCAACATCTACGTCAACGACGAGGACGTCCGCTTCTCCGGCGGCCTTGACACCGAAATCTCCGACGGCGACTCGGTCACCATCCTGCCCGCCGTGGCCGGAGGGTGAGTAGGCGTCATATGACGCGGTACAACTCGCTGCTGGAGGCGCTGGGCAATACGCCGCTGGTTGGCCTGCGCCGGTTGTCACCGCGCTGGGACGACTCCGACGGGGCGCCGCATGTGCGACTGTGGGCCAAGCTCGAGGACCGCAACCCGACGGGCTCGATCAAGGACAGGCCCGCGCTGAGGATGATCGAACAGGCCGAGCGCGACGGACTGCTCGAACCCGGCGCCACGATCCTGGAGCCGACAAGCGGTAACACCGGCATCTCGCTGGCGATGGCGGCCCTGCTCAAGGGCTACAAGATGATCTGCGTGATGCCGGAGAACACGTCGATCGAGCGCCGCCAGCTGCTCGAGCTCTACGGGGCGCAAATCATCTTCTCGCCCGCCGAAGGCGGTTCCAACACTGCTGTCGCCCATGCCAAGGAGCTGGCTGCGCAGAACCCCGACTGGGTGATGCTCTATCAGTACGGCAACCCGGCCAACACCGACTCGCACTACCTCGGCACCGGACCGGAACTGCTGGCCGACCTGCCGGAGATCACGCATTTCGTGGCGGGGCTCGGCACCACAGGAACGCTGATGGGCACCGGTCGCTACCTTCGCGAGCAAGTCCCTGACATCCAGATCGTGGCGGCCGAACCCCGCTACGGCGAGGGCGTCTACGCGTTACGCAACATCGACGAGGGCTTCATCCCCGAGCTTTACGACGGAGACGTGCTGACGACGCGGTTCTCGGTCGGGTCGTTCGACGCGGTCAAGCGCACCCGCGAACTCGTTCAAATCGAGGGCATCTTCGCGGGCATCTCGACCGGCGCGGTGCTGCATGCCGCGCTCGGGATGGCGGCAAAGGCGGTCAAGGTCAACGAGCGGGCCGACATCGCGTTCGTGGTCGCCGATGCCGGGTGGAAGTATCTGTCGACCGGCGCATACGCCGGTAGCCTTGACGAAGCGGAAGACGCTTTGGAAGGGCAGCTATGGGCGTGACGGCTTCAGCGAGGAGCGCAGCGGATCGCGCATCTCGTAAGCGAGAAGCGAGAGCGGATCGCGCATGACACAGCCCGGCTATGGGACGTCGCCCGCGACGTCAAAGAAGCGGCGGGCGTGGGTGGTCGGCGGTGTCACCATCCTCAGCTTCGTCGTGCTGCTGTACGTCATCGAGCTGTTCGACTCGCTGTCCCATCACCGCCTGGACGACAACGGCATCCGGCCGCTGGAGACCGATGGGCTGTGGGGCATCATCTTCGCGCCGCTGCTGCACTCGAACTGGGACCACCTGATCGCCAACACCATCCCGGCGTTGATCCTGGGCTTCCTGATGACGCTCGCGGGTATGTCGCGGTTCATCTTCGCCACGGCGATCATCTGGATTCTCGGCGGCTTCGGCACGTGGCTCGTCGGCAACATCGGTGCGCACTGCCCGTACGTCGGCGCGAGTTGCGAGACCAACCACATCGGCGCATCGGGCCTGATCTTCGGCTGGCTCGCCTTCCTGATCGTATTCGGGTTCTTCACCCGCAATGTGTGGGAGATCGTGGTCGGCGTCATCGTGTTGTTCGCCTACGGTGGCGTCTTGCTCGGTGTGGTGCCCGGCACGCCAGGGGTGTCGTGGCAGGGTCACCTGTGCGGGGCAATCGCGGGTGTGATCGCCGCCTACCTGCTGTCCGGGCCGGAGCGAAAGGCGCGCGACGCACGTAAGCGGGGGGCACAGCTCCCGCAGACGTTCAGGACGTGACGTCCCCGCTAGCGCCTGTCGGGATCTTCGATTCCGGCGTCGGCGGACTCACCGTCGCGCGGGCGATCATCGACCAACTGCCCGACGAGGACATCGTCTACGTCGGGGACACCGGCAACGGTCCTTACGGCCCGCTGACCATTCCCGAGATTCGCGCGCACGCGTTGGCGATCGGCGACGACCTCGTCGAGCGCGGCGTCAAGGCGTTGGTGATCGCATGCAACAGCGCATCGTCGGCATGCCTGCGGGATGCCCGCGAGCGGTATGCGCCGGTGCCCGTCGTCGAGGTGATCCTGCCCGCCGTGCGCCGCGCGGTGGCGGCGACGCGCAACGGCCGCATCGGCGTCATCGGAACCGAGGCGACGATCGCGTCGGGCGCCTATCAGGACGCGTTCGCCGCCGCGCGCGACATCGAGATCACCGGGGTGGCATGCCCGCGGTTCGTCGACTTCGTCGAGCGTGGCGTCACCAGCGGCAGGCAGGTGCTCGGCCTGGCCGAGGGCTACCTGGAACCACTGCAGCGCGCCGATGTCGACACGCTGGTGTTGGGCTGCACGCATTACCCGATGCTGTCCGGGCTCATCCAGTTGGCGATGGGGGAGGCGGTCACGCTGGTGTCCAGTGCCGAGGAGACGGCCAAGGACTTGCTGCGCGTGCTCACCGAGCTCGACTTGCTTCGCCCGCATGACGCGCCGCGGGCAAAAAGACAGTTCGAGGCGACCGGCGATCCCGAGGCGTTCACCACACTTGCGGCCCGTTTCCTTGGTCCGTCTCTTGACGGTGTTCGACCTGTTCAGCGTCACGTTGGCGCGCAATGATGACGATCGTCATTCAATGCGGTGATGTTTTCGTCATGGGGATCGCGGGCATGGCAAGCTAGTGAGCGTGCGAATCACCGTACTCGGTTGCTCCGGCAGTGTTGTCGGGCCTGATTCGCCAGCGTCCGGGTACCTCCTGACCGCCCCGGAAAACCCTCCCTTGGTGATCGATTTCGGCGGTGGTGTGCTCGGCGCATTGCAGCGTCACGCGGATCCGAACGCGGTGCATGTTTTGCTGTCGCACCTCCACGCGGATCATTGTCTCGACCTTCCAGGGCTCTTCGTTTGGCGGCGCTACCATCCGTCGCCCGCGCCTGAACGTGGCCTGATGTACGGCCCGAAGAAAACGTGGGCGCGCCTCGGGGCGGCGTCGTCGCCGGAGGGTGCGGAGATCGACGATTTCAGCGACATCTTCGATATCCGGCACTGGGTCGACAGAGAGGCCGTGGAGATCGGTTCGCTGACCATCGAGCCGCGGCTGGTGTGCCATCCAACCGAGTCCTTCGGGATGAGGATCACCGACTCGTCGGGCGCGACGTTCGTCTACTCCGGCGACACCGGGGCATGCGACGCACTCGTCGATCTGGCCCGCGGCGCGGACGTCTTCCTGTGCGAGGCGTCGTGGACGCATGATCCGTCGCGGCCGCCGGACCTTCATCTGTCGGGCACAGAGGCGGGCCAGGCCGCGGCGCGCGCGGGAGTCGCCGAGCTGCTGCTGACGCACATTCCGCCGTGGACGTCCCGCGAGGACGTGATCAGCGAGGCGAAGGCCGAATTCGACGGACCCGTGCACGCGGTGGTCTGCGGTGAGTCGTTCCCCGTCAGTCGGCATTGACGACGGGGGCACCGGTTAGGGTTGGCCCGTGTCCAGACGAGAAGACGGCCGGCTTGACGACGAGCTGCGTCCGGTGGTCATCACCCGCGGTTTCACCTCTCACCCGGCGGGGTCGGTACTCGTTGAGTTCGGTCAGACGCGGGTCATGTGCACGGCAAGCGTCACCGAGGGTGTGCCGCGTTGGCGTAAGGGTTCGGGGCAAGGCTGGCTCACCGCGGAGTACGCGATGCTGCCCGCGGCCACCCATGAACGGTCGGACCGTGAGTCGGTACGCGGCCGCGTCGGCGGACGCACCCAGGAGATCAGCCGATTGGTCGGGCGGTCACTGCGCGCGTGCATCGACCTGGCTGCGTTGGGCGAGAACACGATCGCCATCGACTGCGATGTGTTGCAGGCCGACGGCGGCACCCGCACGGCGGCCATCACGGGTGCGTATGTGGCGCTGGCCGATGCGGTCACGTGGTTGGCGGCGGGCGGCAAGCTCGCGGACCCGCGTCCGCTGTCGTGTGCGATCGCGGCGGTCAGCGTCGGCGTGGTGGATGGACGCGTCCGCACCGACCTGCCGTACACCGAGGACTCGCGCGCCGAGGTAGACATGAACGTGGTTGCCACCGACACCGGCACGCTGGTGGAGGTTCAGGGGACGGGTGAAGGTGCGACGTTCCCGCGCTCGACGCTCGACAAGCTTCTCGACGCCGCCCTGGCCGCGTGCGAGAAGTTGTTCGTCATCCAGAACGAGGCGCTGCAGCAGCCGTATCCGGGCGTGCTGCCCGAGTCGGATACGCCGCAGAAGAAGGCGTTCGGAAGCTGACCGGCCCTCATTCGCCGGTTAAGGGCGTGGGGGCGTTGGTAGGGGTTCCGCAGCGGTTCCGCAGGTCGGTCAGCGGCTGGCGGATGGCCTGGAGTTCGGTCTGCTCCTGCGGGTTGGCCGCCAGGTAGTCCTGCACCTGGGTCCGGATCTGGTCACGCGGCTGGCCTGCAAGGCCTGTGAAGAAGTCGTTCACCCACGGGTGAGTAAACAGGTACGCCGACGTTCCCGCTGAGACATTCGCCCTCACCTGCGCCACGTCACCGGCGGTGCAGCCGGGAGGGAGATCGGCCAGCGCTGAGGGGGGCGCGGAGAAAAGCATCGCACCGGCGACTGTGCCGGTACCGATCGCACCGACAACCGCGCGACGGGCCAGACGGGCATTGAGCAACATGGTTCGACTCCTTTGGTTGGGTACGAAGAGCATTGGCACTGGCTTCCATTGACGGCCTGTCGCGGCGGGCTACCGACGGCCGCCGCCACCACCGCGACCGCCGCCACCGCCACCACCGCGAGGGATGTTGACGTTGGGCACGTCGACCTTCGGGACGTTGAAGTCCGGCACGATGTCCGCGACTTCGGGGACGTTGAAGTCCGGCACGATGTCCGCGACTTCGGGGACGTCGACATTCACGTTGGGGACGTTGACGTTAGGCACGTTGACGTTTCCCGGAACGTTGGGGAGGTTGACGTTGGGGAGGTTGACGTTGGGGACGTTGACGTTGGGGACGTTGACGTCAGGTATATCGATGTCGGGGCGGGGAATGTTGGGGTCAATGATGTCAGGGCCCGGTGCGTTCGGAAGTGGCGCCGGAGAAATGATCCGAATATCGCTCGGACTCGCCGCCACTGGGGCGGCAAGAATCGCGCCGACTGCAGCGCAGGTTGCGGAGATGCACGCTGTCGCGACGAATGTGTGAACCATCTTCAGCCCCCTGGAGGATTTGTCGACCTTCTAGGTATTTACGCCATAGTCAATCATGATGGGTCCAAATCGACATCTTGGGACCCTTGTTGGCGCTTTTTGCGCTTTGCATCAGCGTGCCTACGCTTGCTTAAACACCGGGTTTGACCTCGGTGTCACCGCTCGCGCCGCCACGGCCTTGCTGAATCATGTTTAGGAGTGACTGGTGACCGAGCTGCTGGTCGCGAGCCGCAACCGCAAGAAGCTGGCCGAACTACGGCGCGTGCTGGATGCCGCGGGGATCTCGGGTCTGACGTTGTTGTCGCTGGATGACGTCGCCCCGTTCGACGAGGCGCCGGAGACGGGCGCGACGTTCGAGCAGAACGCACTCGCCAAGGCGCGCGACGCGTTCCGGGCGACGGGATTGGCCAGTGTCGCCGACGATTCCGGACTCGAAGTCGACGCGCTGAACGGCATGCCGGGTGTCCTGTCGGCGCGCTGGGCAGGCATGCACGGGGGGGACGCGGCCAACACCGCGCTGCTGCTGGCGCAACTTCGTGACGTGCTCGACGACCGGCGCGGTGGTGCGTTCGTATCCGCATGCGCGCTCGTCTCTGATTCGGATCAGACGGTGGTGCGCGGCACATGGCCGGGCAGCATCGCGCGAAAACCGCGGGGCGATGGCGGTTTTGGCTACGATCCGGTGTTCATCCCCGATGGCTCGACGCGGACGGTGGCCGAGCTGACGCCGGAGGAGAAGGACGCGGCATCGCACAGGGGCCGCGCGCTGGCACTGCTGGTGCCCGCGCTCAGGAAGCTGGCCTGAGCCTTCGGCCGGTCGACCATGGTGAACCGGCGAAGCGCCCATGCCAACGGGATCGTCACGGCGAGGGTCATCGCATAAAGACCCGCCAAGGAGCCGGTGAACAGGGGCCACTTCAGCACGAGATTCATGACGACCGCCAACACGACCACGTGCACCAGGAACATCTCGTAGGAGATCTCGCCGAGCCACACCATCGGTCGGCTGCTGAGCATCCGGGTGAACCGACCGGGCGAGCCGAGCACAATCGTGCCCACCACGAGCGTGGCGATGGCCGCGTAGAGAAGCGCCTTCGTGGGCGGCACCCAGACCGGATCGGCACCAAGGATGACGCCTCCGAGAGGCGTCGCCGCGGCCAGATACAACGCAACGGCCAACGGCAGTGTTGCGCGGGCGTGCCAGCGTGCGCCGAGAACACCAAGTACCGCCAACGCCATGCCGCCTGTGAAGCACGCGAGTTGGGCGGGCAGCCACATGCCTGCGGAATTCGACAGCAGATCGGTGGTGGTGGCGATGATTAGCCACACCGGAGTGACCGCGGCCAGCGCCGCCAAACGCTTCAGCGTGACGGCGGGTCGCCATCCGGCGCTTCGCCGCAACAGCAGGTACGCCAGGCCGGGCAACGCGGCGTAGAACGACACCTCGACCGCCAGGCTCCACATCTGCGACAGCCCCGGATGCAGATATGTCACCAGGAAGTCATCGGTGTAGATCTGCGTCAGGGTGAGGTAACGGAGCAACCCGTGCCACGTCTGTCCGGGGTTCGGGCCGGGGGTGAAGACGGTGTAGACGGCGAAGGTCGCCAGCACAGCGACGACGTAGGCGGGCATGATCCGGCGCCCCCGGTGCCGGACATAGCGGCCGACCGACGGCGAAGGAGATGCGGTCGCCGCGGCCACCACCCACGGCCGAAACAACAGGAAGCCGGAGAGCGCGAAGAAGATCGCAACGCCGATCTCGAGGCGCGCATAGATCGCTCCGAGGTAGCCGTGGGTGAGCGCACCCGTGGCGAATGCGGCATGCGTACCGATGACAAGCAGCGCCGCGACGGCCCGGAGACCGGTGAGCGCGGGAACATAGGTTGGTGAGGCGCCGCCCGACGGGACGCGGTTGCCACGCGCCTCCAGGCTGGCTGACACCGTGTCGAGTGTAGCCAACAAGCTGCTAGCTCTGCTAAATAGTGTGCTTCGTCACCGGCGGTGTCTCCTCGACGAGGTAGCCGTCGATGACGGCGTCAGAGCGGGCTACCTTGTGGCGATGACTGTCGAGGTTTTCCGCACGCCGGACGAACGCTTCCAGAATCTGCCGGGCTACGACTTTGAGCCGAACTACGGCGAGGTCGACGGCGTGCGACTGCACTACCTGGACGAAGGGCCGAAGGGTGGTAGGCCGATCGTGTGCTTCCACGGAGAACCGAGTTGGGCCTACCTGTACCGCAAGATGGTCGGTCCGTTCGTGGAGGCTGGACACCGCGTGATCGTCCCCGACTACGCGGGCTTCGGCAGGTCGGATAAACCGACCGACCGCGGCTGGTACACCTATGACCGGCACAGCGAACTCACCAGCCGCCTGCTGAGCAGTCTCGATCTGCACGAGGCGATCGTGGTCGTTCAAGACTGGGGTGGCCCGATCGGCCTGCGCTGGGCCGTGGAGAACGCCGATCGCGTTGCGGCTCTGTCGATCTCCAACACCGGCTTGTTCACTGGCCGGGTATCGAAGGGATTCCTCGCCTGGCGTGCTTTTGCCGAGAAGAACCCGGACCTGCCGGTGGGTTTCGTCATCCAAGGAGCGACGGCGTCGGAGGTTCCGGACGACGTCATCGCTGCCTACGACGCGCCGTTCCCGACCGTCGAGTCGAAAGCCGGTGCCGCGCAGTTCCCTTTGTTGGTGCCGACGTCGGAGGACGCGGTCGGTGCAGATGTGATGCGTGCAATCGCCGACCAACTCTCGCGGTGGCAAAAGCCGACGCTGGTGGCGTTTTCCGACCAGGATCAGATCTTTCCATATCCCAAGGCCGGCCAGGTGTTCTGTGACCTGATTCCGACCGCGGGAGAGCAGGTGAAAATCGAAGGCGCGTCGCACTTCTTACAGGAGGACCGCGGCGAGAGGCTCGCGGAAGAGGTGCTCAAGCACCTCAGCTGAGCGGACGAGTCAGAGGCCGAACCTCGCTTTGATGTCCCTGGTCTGGACCTGCTCGACGATGACGCCGACCAGCGGGATCGTGCCTGCGAGCAGGACTCCGATTGTCTTGGCGATCGGCCAACGGACTTTGACAGCGAGATTGGCGGTGGCGAGCAGGTAGACGAAGTACACCCACCCGTGCACGACCCCGATCCAGGTCGGCGGATTGTCCACTTTGACCACGTACCGAAGCACGATCTCGTAGCACAACGCGATCAGCCAGATGCCGGTCGTCCATGCCATCACGCGATAGCCGAGCAGCGCCTTTCGAAGGGTCTCGACGGGAACTGTAGGAGCGGTTTCGGTCACTGTTCCTTGTCTTTCTTGGCTAGGTCGGCAAGGTAGGCGTTGTACTCGCGCAGGGCGGGGTCAGCCTCGGATTGTATTGCCGGCTTTGGCCTTTCGGGCAGCAGTTCGGCGGGAATCTCGGTGACCGCGTCGTGGTTCTTGGGTTCGGGCGGGGCGTCCTCGTAGCGGACGAACTTGTAGTACCCGTAGATGCAGAACCCGGCGAAGGCAGGCCATTGCAGCGCGTAGCCGAGGTTCTGGAAGGTGCCTGACGCCGACTCGAAGCGGGTCCACTGCCACCAGGCCAGGGCAAGACAACCTGCGGCGGCGACGATCACCAGCGCGACGAGCGCCGGTCTCCTACGCCGTGTAGTGGACACCTGTCAACGGTACCGCGCGGGTCTTCGGCCCGACGAACGTGTCCAGGCGGGCGGTTGCCGCCTTGCGGTAAATGGAGACGATCTTCTTGCTCGATCGCGTCCAAGGGATATCGAGAGTGTCGAGCTAATCGGCGGGCAGCGCAGTCATTCACATTGGCGGCGATGAGGCGTCTGGCAGCCTCAAATTGTTCAGCCGATCTCATGACCCGAAGATATTCAGCGTGGCCGACACGTTTGCCCGGCGTTGCGGCGAGGTACTATCGCCACGCTGCGGGCGTGGTGAAACTGGCATACACGCGGTCTTTAGGTGTCCGTGCTCGAAAGAGCGTGGGGGTTCGAGTCCCTCCGCCCGCACTGTTCGTCTCCGAGATGTCAACAGTTGACGCGTTTCAAAAGTGTGCCGTTTGGCAAGATCAACTCTATGAAATCGATCGTTCGACGTGTTGCGTCCATCGCCGCGGCCGGATTGGCGCCGTTGGCGTTCGTGACTGTGATCTCGCCCGCCGTCAGCCACGCGGACTGTGCATTCGGCACCGAGTACTTGGATCCGATCGCCAACGTGTGCCGCCCGACCGGGGCGCCGCTCAAGAACTGCTTGCCCGGCGGCTGGTGGGATCCGACAATCGCCGACTGCCGCCCGTTTTAGCAGCGCCGCCTCCGCCGTGAGGCGCGACGGCTAACCGACCTTCATCTCGCCCATCTCGGTCCACCCGGCCGAGTCGATCTCATGGCTGATGATCAACGGCGTCGATGACAGCAGCGCGGGGGCTTCAGCGATGAACTTCTTGAAGTGTTCCGCCGTGACGTGCTCCTTGCCCGCGTCTCCGTCCCGAAATCCCTCCACCAGAACGTATTCCGACGGATCCTTTACGCTGCGCGACCAGTCGAAGAACATATTGCCCGGCTCGTTGCGGGTAGCCGCGGTGAATTCCGCCACCTTGTCGGGAAAGCTTTCGACGTACTCCGGCTTCGGCTTGAACTTGACCACGATGAAGATCATTCTGGGTCCTCCTTACGGCGTGAGAATAGCCCGGCCACGGACGTTGCCGTTGTCGAGATCGGTTATCGCGGACTGGAAGTCATCGAGCGCGTACTTCTGGGTGTGCAGGTTCACCGCACCGCGCGCGGCCAGCGCCATCAGGTCGCAAAGGTCGTTGTAGGACCCCACCAGATTGCCGATGAAGTTGATCTCCGTGGATACGATGTCGATCGTCGGCACATCGATGTTCTCGCCATAGCCGACCACGTGGTAGTCGCCTGACCGCCGCAGCATCGCTACACCTTCTGCCGTCGCACCGCCTTCGCCCACGAAGTCGACGACGGCCTCGGCGCCGTTGCCGTCCGTCAGTGACAGCACCTGATCAACCTGCGTTCCATCGCCGATAACGCCGTGGTCGGCGCCGATCGCCTCGGCCAGCTTGAGCGCCTCCGGATTTCGGTCGACCACGATCAGCTCGGCGGGGGAGAGCGCTTTGAGCACCTGTATGCCGATGTGGCCCAGGCCGCCCGCGCCTATGATGACGCACTTGTCACGGGGGGTCAGCCGTCGCGCGGCCTTGGCCGCCGCGTGATAGGCGGTCAGGCCCGCATCCGCCAGCGCCGCGACATCGGAGGGCTCCAGCGCATCGTCGATTTTCACGACGCTGCGCGCCGAGGTCTTCAGGTAGTCGGCGTAGCCGCCGTTGGTGTCGATCCCCGGGAAGGCGTTGGCCTCGCAGTGCACGTCGTCACCCGACCGGCATGCGCGGCAGAGCCCGCAGGTGATCAGCGGATGCACGATCACCTTGTCGCCCTCTTTGACATTGGTCACCGCCGATCCGACCGCATCGACCCAGCCGGCGTTCTCGTGGCCGATCGTGTACGGCAGCGCAACCTGCGACTTCTCCGCCCACTGGCCCTCGAGGATGTGGAGGTCGGTGCGGCACACCCCGGCGCCGCCGATCTTGACGATGACGTCGAACGGGCCGGTCGGTGTCGGGACCGGTACCTCTTTCATTTCGAGGTTCTGGTGATAGCCGACCACCTGGACGGCTCGCATGTTGCTCATCGCAGTGCTCCTTTTCTCCTCATGAGCGTGTTCAGTGGAACGAAGGTCTCGGCGTCGGTTTCCCCGTAGCGGGTCCGCAACAAGCCGCGGCAGAAATGGGCATTGCCGTCGATGGAAATCCTGGCCGACCGGGCCCGCCGCAGCGCCAGCGGCACGTCATCGGGCGCGTAGCCATGGCCGAGGTGGTCGACCATTACCAAAGCGTCTGGCTCCGTTGACAATCCGACGGCGTGTCGACGTCGCAGCAGCGCCTGGGTATCCGCGTCGTCCGGCAGGTCGCTCAGCCGCGCATTGCCCAACGACGATTCGGACCACTGGGCGTCGGACCGAAGCAGCGCTGTCAGGCACCGCTCCATTGCCGCGGTGTGAGCCTTTCGCCGGAACGTCTCCCGCAGCTCGTCGAGGCTCTCGTCGGCTTCGTGCCGAAACGTGCCCCGATACCCGGCGTCGGCCGCCAGACCGGCGTTGATGATCTCGGAATCGTGATGATCGTCCAGCTCGACGACCACCCGCCGCGTCCATTCCAGTTTCGTCAGAACATCTTTCGCGTCCGAGGCCATCAGATAGGCGAAATTCGGCGAGCAGAATGAGGTCGGCAGCCGCAGGTGCATCTTGACGTTTCCGCCTGGCGACACCACCAGCGAGCGGACGAAGCCGAGAGAGGTTATCGACTCGTCGAGCTCGGGATCCATCACTGATCCCAAAGCGGTGTAAGCGATTTCGTACCTGCCCACGTCACGCCCCCACGAGGTTGTCGGCGCCGCGCGGGCCGACGGCGGGTTCTGCTGCCGACGGCAGCTGCAGCTCGGCAGGGACCGGGATGTCGTACATCTTTGCGGCGTTCAACCCGAGGATCTTCTTCTTCTGTTCGGTCGTGATCGGCGCGTACTCGCCGAGGTCCTCGGGGATCTGGAAGTCGACGAACGCCTCGACGAGCCAGCGCGGTGTCCAGATCGCGTAGTCCGACGCGAACTGGATCCGGTCCTCGCCGATCCAGTACAGCAACTCGCCGACGATCTGCGCGAAGTACCGCGGCCGGGTGTGAATGAACGGCATCGCCACCGCCAATCCCGCGTGCACGTTGGGTTCCTGCGTGGCGATCCAGCAGAAGTCCTCGAGCCGCGGCAGGCCGCAGTGCTCGACGATGAAGTTCAGGTCGGTGAAGTCGGAGGCGACGTGGTCGACGTCGGCGACGTCGAAGGCATCGCGGTCCAGTGGCCGGATGGTCGGGCCCTTGTGCACATGGATATTGCGGATGCCGAGCTCGCGGCACAGCTCGAAGTACCGATACGCCCACGGGTCGTCCAGCCGCCAGCCGCGCGAGTCGCCGTGCCACTCCGCGGTGTAGAGCTTGACGCCCTTCAGCGCGAACCGCTCGGCGTCCACCCGCAACTGGTCCATGCCCGCCTCGCCGTAGCGAGGGTCCCAGTAGTGGTTGTAGGTCAACTTGTCCGGATGCGTTGCGGCGAGTTCGAATGCCTCGTCGGTCTGCCCGAACCCCTTGTAGTAGAACTCGTTGAGCGCGGCCGGCTGAAAGATCGCATGGTCGACGTAGCCGCTTGTGAACAGGTCTTTCATCAGCCGCTCGCCGCCCTGATAGAGGTACTCGTCGTAGCCCCACACCTCGGACTCCGGCGAGAGGTTGCGGTGGTAGTCGTAGAAGCAGTCGATGAACTGTTTGCCGTGAATGTTGCGCTGGTTCTCCGGCCTGGCGTCCCACAGGGCTACGTGGGCGTCGACGATGAAATAGCTTGTGTCGTCCTTGCGGTACATGAGCGCGTCTCCTTCGGGCTGGGTGGGCAGTGAGCAGCGTGTGACCGTTGTCACAACCTGCGGTGGACTCTAGGAGCGTTCGCACGGCCTGCCGATGGCTATGGCGTCTCAATCTGAGACACCTGCGCCACCATTCGGCCTCGGCGGACTGCCACGCTGCTTGTAACGTGGACCACAGTGAGGTAGCAGTGCCCGACAACTTCGTCGACCGAGTGCGACTGCACGAACTGGCACACCGCGAGGCGGGTGGAGTCTCGCGGCGGCTGCTGGCGTCATGGCGGCGCAGCGAGGACTACGGCGTCCCGCTCGAGGAGGTCGAGCCGGTCTTCACGGGTACCGACGACTTCGGTTCTCTGTTCTTCCAGTGCGGCAACGAGGTGCTGGCCGACCTGCACAGCACGCTGGCCGGCGAACCGGTCAGCCTGATGCTCACCGACGCCGAAGGCGTGGTGCTGTCGCGACTGTCCGGGGACCGGAGCCTGCTCAAGTCGCTTGACGACGTGCATCTCGCACCCGGGTTCGCGTATTCCGAACGTGAGGTGGGGACCAACGGCCTCGGCCTGGCGCTCGCTGACCGGATGCCGACGCTCGTGTGCGCCGACCAGCACTACGCGCTGAGCCTCTGCACGTTCACCTGCGCCGCAGTGCCGGTGTTCGACCCCGCATCCGGGCGGCTGGAGGGCAGCGTCAACCTCACCACATGGTCGCGGTCGTCCAGCGAACTGCTTCTCGCGCTGGCGCGGTCGGCGGCCAGCAACACCACCGCGCTGATGATCGCCCGTTCCACCGGACGGATCTCGCGCCCGGCGACGCGGGGCCAGGTGTTTCGCGTCGAGGTGCCGCGGCTCGAGCCGGGATCCGGCACGCTGCACGATCTCTCAGAAGCGTGGAACTCCGCGGTCGCGCTCGCGGAGCGAGCGATGGCGGCCGGCTCGGTGGTGGCCGCCGTGGGCGAGGCGGGCTCGGGCCGGGCCACTCTGCTCGCGCAGGCCGCCCGGCACACGTATCCGCGCAACCGCATTCTGTCGGCCAGCGCACCCGCACCCACCGATGTCCAGACGTGGCTGGGGCTTTGGGCTCCCGAGCTCGGCAAGGACCACACCGCGGTCATCGTCCGCGACGTGGACATGCTGCCGGCCTGGGTGGCCGAGCGGCTTCGTGACCTGATACAGCGCAGCGCCGCCTCGGGATCCGTTCCTGTCGCGGTAACGGCCGAGAGGTTCGAAGACATTCCCCTCGCGTTGGCCGGGCTCGTCGACGCCGTCGTACCGGTGCCGCCGCTCCGGGACCGGGCCGATGACGTACTGCCGCTCGCGGATCACATCGCGAGGCGCATGCGCGGACGGCAGATCGGCTTCAGCGCGACCGCGGCGCGAGCGCTGAGGTGCTACGACTGGCCAGGAAACGTCGGCGAGCTGTCGCGGGTGGTGTCGGCCGCAGCCGGTCGCGCCGACGTGGTGGACATCGGCCTGCTGCCGCCGGAAGTGTTGGCGGGCAACACCCGTCACCTGTCGCGCATCGAGGCCTTCGAACGCGGCGAGATAGTTCGGGTGCTGCATTCGGAGCGGTTGACGATGGCGGAGGTCGCCGGCGAACTCGGAATGAGTCGTGCGACGCTGTACCGCAAGATCGCGCAGTACAACATTGAGATCCCGCGCGAACGGCGCTGACCCGATCGGCGATCAGACGACCTGACGGGCCTTCCGGTCGTCAGCCTGCTTGCCGAAGCAGACGAGGCTTAAGACGAACGTGAGCAACGCTGCGACGCCCGCGACTGTGGCGATGACGACATCGGACGCGCCCCAACTGGCAAGGCTCACCGTGATCGCGATCACCGAGGCAAAGTTCAGGAAAAGGCCGGTGGTGGCCATCGCCTCAGACGCAGGTGCGTCGGTAGATGCGGGGCGGTCGCCCATGACGGATCTCCTAGTGACTAACCGGGCAGGATGGACATCAGGTGCCCCGTTTCACCGGCGAGCAAACCTAGCAGGCCGTCGAGTTCGCGCAGCTGCTTGAGCGCGTGGCGGCGCCCTGGTCCGGCTTCGGGGACCAGGATGCCCGCCCACAGTCCTTGGGCGCCGTCATCCAAGGCCGCGCCTTGACCGACGGACGGCCGGTCGCAGACATCATCTTCGACTCCCTCCTGAACTCCGGCACGGCTCGGTGGCACCGGCGCAGCGAGCGCGGCGAAACGCGCTCCGGACACGACCCGACGGGGGCTGCCATCAACGCGTTGGTCTTGGCTCTCGGCACCTTTGATTCTGCGCAGGCATATCGATCGGAACTTGCCCCAGCCGTTCACCACACCCGCTCAGCTCGAGCGCTGGCAGGCGTCAGTCAACACGCTGTTGCGCGAAGCGTTCTTCAGACCTGCCGACTGACCGCCGAACGCGTTCGCCGACAACCCTTTTGCGATAGGTGGACGGGGTCTCGCCGCTGAACTGCGTGAAGGCGCGGGTGAACGAACTGAGGCTGTCGAAGCCGACGGCCGCCGACGTCTCCTGCACCGTCTGCCCCGGCGAGGCCAGCAGCGCCATCGCCCGCAGCATCCGCGCATGCAGCAGGTAGGTGCGCCAGGACAGCCCCAATTCGTCGTGGAAGAGGCGGCGCAGTGTGCGTTCCGACACCGCGACCGCGCGGCTCACCTCTTCGGCCGTCACCGACTCCAGGTGATCCTTGGTGTAAGCCATCGCCGCGGCGACGATCGGATGCTCCGAGGTCGGAAGGCTCAGCGGCGCTTCATGATCCAGCGCCTCGATGACCAGGTCGGCGAGCGTGCGGAAGAACGCGTCGGAGACTTTCTCATCGTGGCTGGAGCCCACGTCTCGGTCGATCGGCCACCGCAGCGCGTAGATCATCATCTCCCGAATCAGCGGTGATACCGCCAGGATTCGCGCGCGATCGCCGCCGCCAGGAATCATCTGCGCGTCGAACATCACCGCGACGGTACGCACGGCGGGCGCCATCGTCGCCTGATGCTCGAGGCCGGCCGGGATCCACGCCGCCTGCTGAGGCGGAAGCAGATAGTGCGCCGACGCCGTCTCGACCTCGACGACGCCGCCGATTGCGTACTCGATCTGGTGCACCTCGTGCGAGTGCCAGCCGGTGATCAGCCCTTCACCCTGGTAGAGGTAGCTGCCGCCCAGCGCCCGGCCGCCGCGGCGAAGTTCGATGATTCGGCCACCGCTGGCCGATTGAGATAAACCTCTGTCCGATAGCGCAGAGCCGGTCACGCTGTAAGACGGTACTACTGAGATATGCAGACCGACGACCTGATCCTGGTGAGCATCGACGACCACGTCGTGGAGCCACCCGACATGTTCCTCAACCATGTGCCCGCCAAGTACAAGGAGGAGGCGCCGATCGTCGTCACAGACGACAAGGGCGTCGACCAGTGGATGTATCAGGGCAGGCCGCAAGGCGTCAGCGGGCTGAACGCCGTGGTGTCGTGGCCGGCAGAGGAGTGGGGCCGGGACCCCGCGGGCTTCGCCGAGATGCGCCCCGGCGTGTACGACGTCCACGAGCGCGTCCGCGACATGAACCGCAACGGCATCCTCGCTTCGATGTGCTTCCCGACGTTCACCGGGTTCTCCGCTCGGCACCTCAACATGCACCGCGAGCACGTCACGCTGGTGATGGTGTCGGCTTACAACGACTGGCACATCGACGAGTGGGCGGGCAGTTACCCCGACCGCTTCATTCCGATCGCGGTGCTGCCGACGTGGAATCCCGAAGCGATGTGCGCCGAGATCCGTCGCGTCGCGGCCAAGGGCTGTCGCGCGGTCACCATGCCGGAACTGCCGCACCTGGAAGGGCTTCCGAGCTATCACGACGACGAGTACTGGGGCCCCGTGTTCCGCACCCTCTGCGAGGAGAACGTAGTGATGTGCCTGCACATCGGCACGGGGTTCGGTGCGATCAGCATGGCGCCCAACGCGCCGATCGACAATCTCATCATCCTGGCCACCCAGGTTTCGGCGATGTGCGCACAGGATCTGTTGTGGGGACCGGCGATGCGCAACTATCCGGACCTCAAGTTCGCGTTCTCCGAGGGCGGCATCGGCTGGATCCCGTTCTACCTCGATCGCAGCGACCGGCACTACACGAACCAGAAGTGGCTGCGCCGCGACTTCGGCGACAAGCTGCCAAGCGACGTGTTCCGCGAACACTCGCTGGCGTGCTACGTCACCGACAAGACCTCGCTGAAACTGCGGCACGAGATCGGCATCGACATCATCGCCTGGGAGTGCGACTACCCGCATTCCGACTGTTTCTGGCCCGACGCGCCCGAGCAGGTGCTGGCTGAGCTGACTGGCGCCGGCGCCGACGACTCCGACATCAACAAGATCACGTGGCAGAACGCCTGCAACTTCTTCAGCTGGGATCCGTTCGCGCGTACTCCCCGCGAGCAGGCGAACGTCGCCGCTTTGCGGGCCAAGGCCACCGACGTCGACGTCTCGATCCGCCCGCGCGCCGAATGGGCGCGCCTCTACGAGCAGAAGCAGCAGCTCGCCAAGGCGTGAAATCGCTAGGCGTCGGTGACGACGGTCAATTCGTTGCCGTCGCGCTCGACCCGCATACCCGCCTTGCGGACGATCGCGGCGACCTTGGCCGCGCTGTCGGGTTCGGCCCTGCTGCTGACGAGTGCGCGCGCCACCCTGCCCTTGTGTGCCTTGTTGAAGTGACTGACCACGGTGCGGTGGCCGTCGGCGTGTTCGGCGACCACGTCCACGCGCACTGCGGCGGGCACCCGGCCCAGTCCCGCATAGGAACCCGACCGCAGGTCGACCACCAGTTCCTCTTCGGCGATCTCGGCCAGCACCGGCTCCAGTGCCGGACGCCAGCGGGAGGCCAGCGTCGGCTGCCCGGGGAGTTTCGACGACGCGGATAACCGGTATGCCGGTATCGGATCGTGGGCCCGCACGAGCCCGAACAGTGCCGAACCGACCGCGAGCCGGGCGTGAGCGCGGGAAAGTGCCGTCCCGCTGAGGGATTCGATGTCGAGGGCGTCGTACAGGACACCGGTGTACCGGCTGATCGCAGGCAGGGTCGACGCGTTTCTCAGACCGGCGTTGCGATCAATCTCCTGGTCCTGGGATGCCGAGATTCCGAGCGCACGCCTGCAGGCGGGGGGATCCGCCGCAAGTGCGACCAGTTCGTCGACCAGCGCGGCACGCACCGGTCGCAGCGCGGGGAAGCTCAGGGCGTCCAGACGAAGTGGAGGCCCGTCACCTCCGGCCCGCTTGGTCTCCGACGGCGGCAGCAAAACGATCACGAGCCAAGAGGCTATCGGTAGGGGGCGCTGGTCGTATCTTTACAAAGATGCGGATCATTGACGCTGACGGACACGTCGCAGAGGGGGCATCCCTGGCGGTCGAGGCGATGGAGCGCTGGCCGGAATACATCGAGCCGCGGGGCGACGCGCCGGGTCTGGTCATCGAGGGCCGAAACTATCCCGAGTCCAGCGGGCCGGGAGCGGGCTGTCCTACCGAGTACGGCATCTCCGCGGCGGAGGGGATCAACTGCAGGTCGGCCGAGGGCGTGCTGGGCGACGCCGACCGGGACCAGATCGACACGATGGTGCTCTATCCCAGCCTCGGGCTCTGCACGCCGACGCTCGAGGATCCCCAGTTCGCCGCGGGCTTCGCCCGGCTCTACAACGCGTGGATCGCGAACTTCTGCAAGTCCTCCAACGGCCGACTGCACGGCATCGCCGTCACACCGATCGAGCACGGCACCGCGGCGATCGAAATCATGCGCGAGGCAAAGGATCTTGGGCTGGTGGCCACGCACATCCCGCCCGCGCTGAAGACCCGCAACCTCGATCACCCCGACCTCGACCCGTTCTACGCGGCCGCGGTGGAACTTGGAATGCCGCTCGGGATCCACGGCGCGCCTGGCGTGCACCTGCCGAAGATCGGGGTCGACCGCTTCACGAACTACATTCAGGTGCACTGCATCAGCTTCCCGTTCGACCAGATGACGGCGATGACGGCACTGGTCTCCGGTGGCGTCTTCGACCGGCACCCGGATTTGCGCGTCGCCTTCCTCGAGGCAGGCGTCGGCTGGGTGCCGTTTTTCATCGACAGGCTTCACGAGCACTTCGAGAAGCGCGGCGACTGGATCGACGGCGGCTGGCAGCGTGACCCGCAAGAGTATCTGAAGGCCGGCAATATCTGGGCGACGTGTGAGCCCGAGGAGCCGATCCTGCCCGGCGTCATCGACGTACTCGGCGACGACTTCATCATGTTCGCCAGCGACTACCCGCACTGGGACGGCGAATGGCCGGAAAGCACAAAGCAATTGCGCACCCGGCCCGACATCAGCGACGAGACCCGCGCGAAAATCGGCGGGCGCAACGCGCAGCGCTTCTACGCGCTTGCCTGAGTCACCAGGTGACCGGCAGCTCGTGGACCGTGTAGATCTCCTGCTGGCCCGCGAAACTCAGCTCCTCCGGCGATACCGCCAGTTGCAGGCCGGGCAGTCGCCGCGCCAGCGTCGAGAGCGCAACCTGTAGCTCGACGCGGGCCAGGTTCTGTCCGATGCACTGGTGCACGCCGAAGCCGAAGCCGAGGTGTCCGCGGGGATTTCGGTCGATGTCCAGGGCGTCGGGATGCTCGACGAACGCAGCATCCCAGTTGCCCGCCGGCAGATTCATCAGCACGTGCTCGCCCGCCCTGATGAGTTGGCCGTTGATGGTGAGGTCTTCAAGGGCGATCCGGTCCACCTGGGTATGCACGATGGTCAGGTAGCGCATCAGCTCCTCGACGATATTGGCGGCAAGGGCGGGATCGTCGGTTTTCGAGGAGCGCCTTGCCCCCTTGGTGGACGTCCACCTCAAGGGTGCGTTCTTCGTCACCCGTCCGGCATGGAAGGTCATGCGGCAGCGGAACTCGGCGGCGGGCATCCTCGGTGCGCAGGCCGTCACCGCCGGCTAGCTGCGCTCTTCGTCCGTCTTGCTATTTTTGCTATTTTAGAGGCCGGGCCGCCGATGAGGGGTGAGCAGATTGGCCAAAGTGGACTGGACACCGCTGCCGGTGCCATGGGCGGTTCAGTCCGTGGACCGTATCCCCAAGCAGCGGTACTACGACCCGGAGTTCTACGCGCTGGAGACCGAGCTGTTCTGGCCGCGCGTCTGGCAGATGGCGTGTCGGCTGGAGGAGATCCCCAGACCGGGCGACTTCGTGGAATACGAAATCCTTGACCAGTCGATCATCGTCGTGCGGGTTGATGCCTCGAGCGTCCGCGCGTATTACAACTCGTGTCGACACCGCGGCATGAAGCTGGTCGAGGGTAGCGGGTCTCGGCGCAGCATCGTCTGCCCGTTCCACGGATGGTGCTGGGATCTCGACGGCAAGAACACGTTCGTCCTGCGCTCTGAGGAGTTCGACGAAAACAACTTGTGCGCGGACGATCTCGCCCTCGCGTCGGTCCGGCTCGAGCTGTGGGGCGGCTGCGCATGGATCAACCTGGACGACGACGCGCCGCCGTTGCAGGACTGCATCGAGCCGTTCGCCTCCAAGCACGACGAGTGGAAGGTCTCGGCGCTGCGCGTGGAGTGGTGGAAGTCGTGCCTGCTCCCGGTGAACTGGAAGCTGGCGACGGCGGCCTTCATGGAGGGTTATCACGTGCCGCAGACCCATCCTCAATTGCTGCCCTCGGCGCACAGCCCTGACTCACCCAAGGTGAATCCGCTCATCGAGATGAGCCTCTACTTCATGAAGACGTTGGGCTCGGGCATGGGCGGAATGACCCATGAGAACGACATCCGGATCGCCGAAGGGCTGCAACACATGTCGCTTCCTGACGATCCCGCCGAGGCGATGGCGGCATGGCGCGGCGCGGTCAATGACGCGGTGACGAAGTGGCACAGGGCCCGCGACTGCGACTTCCCGGACCTGAACGACCTCGAGCGCCGCGGCGTGCTCGAGCCCATCGGGTTTTGCTTCCCGCACTATTTCCTTCTGCCGCAGTACAGCAGCGCATCGTCATACCGGATCCGCCCGCTGGGTCCCGAGCAGACGCTGTTCGAGGTCTGGTCGCTGACGCGGTACCCGAACGACCGCTCGCAGGGAAAGCCCACCGCTCCGCAACCGCTGGCACCCGACGATCCGAGCTGGCCGATGATTCCGGCGCAGGATTTCTCCAACCTCCCGAAGCAACAGAAGGGCTTGCACGCCAAGGGGTTCGAGTACATGCGGCTGTCGCACCAGATTGAGGGTCTGATCTCGAACTTCGAGCGGGTCATCGACGGCTTCCTCGCTGGGGTCCCCTACGAGCGGCTGGTGCCCGCGATCCAGCGCACCAACACCACCATCGACGTACCCGTCGCCGACCTCGGTCTGTCCGAGACAGTTCCCGCGTCATGAACTGGGACAAGTCGGTCGACCTGCTCATCGCGGGCAGCGGCGGCGGGGGGATGGTCGCCGCGCTCGCGGCGGTCGACGCGGGGATCGAGCCGCTGGTCGTCGAAAAGCTGGACCTGATCGGCGGGGCGACGGGAATGTCCGGCGGCATGGTGTGGCTGCCGAACAACCCCCTGATGCGTGCGGCGGGCATTCCCGACTCGCACGAGGACGGCCTGGCCTACTTCGATGACGTCGTTGGCGACATTGGCGCGGCATCGTCACCGCAGCGCCGCGAGACCTTCCTGACCGCGGGCTCCGAGATGATCGACTTTTTACACCGCAAAGGTGTCCGGCTGGTTCGATGCCCTGGGTACAGCGACTACTACCCAAATCACAAGGGCGGCAACACAGCGGGACGTTCGGTCGAGGGCATCCCGTACGACGCGGCAGCTTTGGGGGACTGGGGCGACAAAGTCCAGAGGATGGACAAGAACTGGAACCGCGGATTCGTGGTGAAGACCAACGAGCTGCGCTCGGTGCAGTACTTCAACCGCTCGCCACGTGCATTCGCCGTGGCCATGAAGGTGTTCGCTCGCACCTGGGCCGCCCGGCTGCGGCGCCGCGAAATCCTCACCAACGGTGCGTCGATCATCGGTCAGATCCTCAAGAGCCTGATCGACACGGCGGGCGAGCCACCGGTGTGGACGAACACCGCGATGGACGAACTGATCGTTGAGAACAATCGCGTCGTCGGCGCCCGAGTCACTCGAGACGGCACCTCGCTCAACGTCCACGCGCGCAAAGGAGTTCTTCTGGCGGCGGGCGGCTTCAGTCGCAACGCCGAAATGCGCCGCCAGTACAGCGGTGACCAGCCCAACGAAGCGAAATGGTCTCTATCGAATACGGGCGATACGGGTGAAGTGTTGCAGACGGCGATGCGGCTAGGCGCGAAGACCGACATGCTGGATGAGGCCTGGTGGCTGCCATCGGTTTTTGTCGCTGACCCCCGCGCCCGTGCCATCGGCCAGGCGCGGCAGCGACCAGGGGCCATCTACGTCGACGGCACCGGCAGGCGCTTCTGCAACGAGTCGAACTCCTACGTCGAAGTCGGCAAGGCGATGTACGCCAACAAGGCCGTGCCGTGCTGGCAGATTTTCGATGCGGGTTATGTGGGCCGATACGTGTCTTCTGCCAATCCGTTGCAGAAGCGACGACTGCCGGAAGAAGTGATCGCGACGGGGGCCATCGTACGGGGTGACAGCCTCACGGATCTGGCACGCCAGATCGACGTCCCCGCAGAAGCATTGGAGCAGACGGTCGGCCGCTTCAACGAGTTCGCGGCCAAAGGCCTCGATCCTGACTTCGGGCGCGGCCAGTCCGCGTACAACGACTGCCTCGGCGATCCGGGCTACAAGCCCAACGCCGCCCTCGGCCCACTGAACAAGGCGCCGTACTACGCCGCCCGCGTGTTTCCTGCAGACGTCGGGACGTGCGGGGGGCTGATCACCAACGAGCACGCGCAGGTGCTCAACGAGAACGACGGGGTGATCGAAGGCCTGTACGCGACCGGCAATATCACCGCGACGGTGATGGGCCGCACCTATCTGGGTGCGGGCGGCAGCATCGCCAACACGATGGTGTTCGGCTACGTCGCCGCGCTACACGCCGCGGGCCGCTCACCTTCTTAGCGCGTGGGGCCCCGCGATGCGCGAGCAGACGCAAAAGTGCCCAACATGGGTGGAAATCGGGGACTTTTACGTCTGCTCGCCGGGAGAAGGTTCGCGCTCGATGAAGTCCTTTGGCGTCAGTCCGGACTGGATGAGCTCGCTGCGGCGGGCCTGCACATCGGACGCCGCGCCGACCATGTTCGTCATGACATGGCTCATCTGCAGGTGCACCCGCATTCCCATCAACTCCCATACCCGCTTCACGTTGCTCTTCACGGCCATCAACGTGGTCAGTGGGATCTGGGCGATCTTGCGTGCCATCTCCTCGACGGTGTCCTCGAGTTGGTCTCGCGGCACGACCTTGTTGAGCAGTCCCCACTCGAGGGCCTCCTGCGCGGAAAGCGTTGGCGCCAGCAGCAACCAGTCCATCGTGCGATGCCAGTTCATCATCAGCCACGGCTCGATCATGGTGTGGCCACCGGGCTCCCCCAGGCTCTGCGCAAGCGGCATCTGGAAGTACGCGTCTTCGGAGGCCACACAGAAGTCGGTGAGCAGCCCGAGATAAATACCGCCGCCCATGCAGTAGCCGTGAATCTGGGAGATCGTCGGCTTGGGGAACTCCCACAGGTACAGCGTCGGCCACAGAAACAAATCGGCGGTGCCCTTGTACAGGTCCTCGAACGTGTCCCCGAAGTCCGGATAGGGATTCTCGTCGGGACCCCACCTGGCGACGTGGCCGCCGCAGAAGCCCTTGCCATTGGCCTTCAGGATCACGACCTTGATTTCTTTGTCGCGGTCGGCCTCGTGAAGGCAGGCGTCAACCTCCTGCACCAGGCTGGCGTCCTTGGTGTTGGCCTTTTCGGGCCGGTTGAGGATGATCCGTGCGATCGGCGGCTCCCGCTCGTAGATGACCGATTCGAGCTCGCGTCGCTCCAATGCCATGAACATCTCCTCCTACAGAATCGCGCCGCTGTCCTTGGCCGCTGAGATGTGGTCCCAGTCGAGGTCGAGCTCCAGCAGGATCTCCTCGGTGTGCTGTCCATGTTCGGGGGCGCGCGCGGGCGGTGGGGGTGTTTCGTCGAATTGCACTGGCGCGGCGACGATCTGATATTCGACGCCATGGTCGTCGACATTGGGAATGACGTAGCCGTTCGGTACCACCTGCGGATCGTTGAGTGTCTCCTTCGGCGTCGCCAGCGCCGCCCACACGCCCGGCTCGTCGGCGAGCGCCTCGCGCCAGTACTCGAGATCCTCGCTGGCCAGCCTTTCGCCGACGAGCTTGCACGCCTCCTCCGCGTTGGCGATCAGATTGCTCGACGGCACGAACCGCTCGTCGGTCGCCAGCTCGGACAGGCCGATCCGCTCGCAGAAGCCTGCCCAAAACCGATCCGGCTGAAGGAAGACCATCTGCAACCACCTGCCGTCGCGCGTCTTGTAGCGGTTCACCAGAGGGTTGATCGCCAGACCCGGTGGCGCACCGGGGATTCCGTCGATGCCGAAAAGGTCGGCCACTGAGATCGACGGCGCGATCGTCCACATCGCCTGCGCCAGAAGCGACGAGTCGACGACGGACGGCTCGCCGGTGCGCTCCCGGTGGAACAGCGCGGCACACACGCCGCCGGCGAGGGTGATGCCGCCTTGCAGGTCGCCGAACCCGGGACCCTGTACAGCGGGCGTGTCGGTGCCGAATGGCGTCATGGTGTAGGACACCCCGCCGCGCGACAGGTAGGTCGCCGCGTCGAAGCCGCCCTTATCGCGATCCGGACCGCGCACACCGGCGCCGGTGCCACGGGCGATGATGATGTTCGGGTTGAACGAGCGGATGTCCTCCACCGTCAGCCGCGCCCGTTCCAGCGCGCCGGGACGCCAGTTGGTCAGGAACACGTCGGCGGTGGCCAGCAGGCGGCCGAAGTACTCGCGGCCGGTGTCGGTCTTGATGTCGATGCCGATACTCCGCTTACCCCGGTTCCCGATCTCCAGGATGAAGTCGACGTCGGCGCGCGCGTTCTGACGGGTGAACCCGCCGATGACGAGCGCCCGGCCGGGGTCGCCCGCCTTCACGTCCTCCACCTTGATGACGTCGGCGCCCCAGTCGGCCAGCGCGGCGCCGGCTGATGGCACGTAAGTCCAGGAGGCCAGCTCGACGACCCGCACACCGCTCAGGACTTGGCTCATTGCAACACCTTTCGGTCGAGTTCGCTGACGAGTTGTGCGCCGACCTCCTCGAGATGACGGTCGGGAGCACCGAGGAATGCGCTCCAGCCCAGCAGCCGCTTGAGGTAAAGGTGCGCGTCGTGCTCCCACGTGAACCCGATACCGCCGAACACCTGGATCGCGGTGTCGCCGACGGAGGTCAGCCTGCCCGCGAACGCCCTGGTGCGCACCGCGGCCAGGTGGCGTTCGGCGGGCTCGGCCGAGTCCGCGGCCCACAGTGCGTGAATGACGCCGCTGCGCGCGAGCTCCACGGCCTCGTACATGTCGACGCACAAGTGCTGCACGGCCTGGAAGCTGCCGATCGGCTGGTCGAACTGCCTGCGCACCTTCGCGTATTCGATGGCCAGGTTCATTACAGCGTTCGCGGCGCCAAGGGCATCCGCGGCGCGGGCGATCGTGACATCGTCGACGAGCGCCTCGATCGCATCGTCTGGCGCATCGGCCAGTCGCCGTGCGGTCGCGCCGTCGAGGGCGACGTCGAACAGTTTTCGCGTCGGATCCACGTGCGGCCGTGCCGTCACCGTCACGCTGTCGGCTGCGGGGTCGACGGCGTACAGCGCTGTGCCTGCGGCTTCGTCGGCAAGAACCAAGAGCACGTTCGCGGCGGCGACGTCGGGCACTCCGGTCAGCTCTCCGCGTACCGTCGCGCCATCGGCAGTGGGGCGCGCACCGCCCAGCGGCCCGATCGTGACTATCGCTGTTCCATCGGCGATTTCAGCCAACAGCCCGTCGTCCGCGCCGGTCCGCGTCAGGGCGCGAGTCGCGGCGACTGCACTCGACAACCACGGCCCTGGATTGAGCGCGGCGCCGAGTTCCTCGGCGACGACGCCCGCCTCGGTCATGGTCATGCCCGCGCCGTCGTGGTCCTGTGGGACGAGCACCCCCGTCGCGCCGATGTTCGCGAGGCCGCGCCACACGTCGTCCGTGGTGCCGGTCGGATCGTCCAGCAGGGGCCGCACATGTGCTGCCACGCTTGCATTTTCGCCGAGGAACCGCCGCACGGTATCGCGCAGCGCGGTCTGCTCGTCGGTGAGTTCCAGGTTCATGTGCGCGGCAGTCCCAGCACCCGGGTTGCGGTGATGCCCTTGTTGATCTGCGTCGTCCCGCCCGCAATCGTCAGCGAGCGCGACGACAGTCTGCGGTCCACCCATCTCTGGTTTGTGTGTTCGGGACCGAGTGCGTCGAATGCCAGCGCGGCGAGGTCCTGGCTCAACTCCGCCCACACGCTCTTGGCCAGGCTGGCCGATCCGAGTGCGTCACCGCCGTGCAGCGTCGCCGAGATCGACCGCTTGCACAACAACTCGAGGTATTTGATGCGTACGGCGAGGTCGCCGAGCCTGCGCAGCGTGGTGCCGTCCTCGAGCACCGGCTTGCCGTCGACCGTGTGCTGTGCCAGGTCCGCGACGAGGTCGGCCAACTGGACCTCCACCTGCGCGTACAGCCGCGCCGCACCCGCGCGCTCATGGCTGAGCGTCGTGGTGGCGACCTGCCATCCCGCGTCCAGCGGGCCGAGCAGGGCATCGGTGGGCACCCGGACGTCGTTGAAGAACACCTCCGCGAAATCGGCCGCGCCGTTCAGCGTGACCAGCGGGCGGGCTTCGATGCCGGGCAGGCCCATGTCGACGATGAGGCAGGAGATGCCCTTGTGCTTCGGCGCCTCGGGGTCGGTGCGCACATACAGCTGGCACCAGTCGGCCCGGTGGCCGAGCGACGTCCAGATCTTCTGACCGTTGACCACGAAATCGTCGCCGTCGCGGAGGGCGCGGGTGCGCAGCGACGCAAGGTCGGAGCCGGCCTCCGGCTCCGACATGCCCTGGCACCAGATGTCGTCGGCGCGCACCATCCGGGGGAGCAGTGTGCGCTTCTGGGCGTCGGTCCCATACTGCATGATCGCCGGTGCGATGTTGTTCATCCCGATCACGTTGAGCGGTACCGGAGCTCGCGCCCGCGTCATCTCCTCGGCGTAGACCAATTGCTCGAGCACCGTTGCGCCGCGGCCGCCGTACTCCTGCGGCCACGACACCGCACCCCATCCCGCGTCGGCCACCGCCGCATCCCACGCCCGCAGAGTGTCGAATGCATCGGGGTCGCGCCCGCGGCACCGGTCGGCGTCCTTCACGTCGTCGGTCAGGTTTGCCGACAGCCACGTGCGCAGGTGCTTACGGAACTGCTCCACCTCCGCCGGATACGAGAAATCCACGGTGTCCTGTCCCGAAATCGAGCCGATTGGCATCTTTATAATTTTAGGTAGTATAGCTACCTCTGCGAGATGACTCGAAGGTTCCCGATCGGCTTGTGTGCGGCGGTTCAACGAGGAGGGCGGCGATGGGCAGGGTCGAGGGCAAGGTTGCGCTGATCAGTGGAGCCGCGCGCGGCCAAGGCCGATCGCACGCCCAGCTGCTGGCTGCCGAGGGTGCCGACATCATTGCCGTCGACATCTGCGAGGACATCGAGACCAACGAATATCCACTCGCCCGGCCGGAGGATCTCGACGAGACCGCGCGGCTGGTGGAGAAGGAAGGCAGGCGGGTCCACGCGGAGATCGCCGACGTCCGCGACCGCGCCGCCCTCTCGGCCGCGATCGATCGCGGCGTCGCGGCGTTCGGCAAGCTCGACATCGTCGTCGCCAACGCCGGTATCTGTCCGCTGACCGCGGGCCTGCCGCCGCAGGCCTTCGTGGACGCCGTCGACGTGGACCTGATCGGCGTCATGAACCTGGTGCACGCCAGCATGAAGCACCTGAAGGCCGGCGCGTCGATCATCGCGACGGGTTCAGTGGCCGCATTCATGGCGACGGCGGCCAACACCGCCGGGATGGACGGCGGCCCGGGCGGTGCGGGCTATGCCTTCGCCAAACAGGTTGTCGCGCACTATGTCAACGATCTCGCGAATGCCCTTGGTCCCGAACAGATCCGCGTCAACGCGATTCATCCGACCAACGTCAACACCGACATGCTGCACAGCCCGCCGATGTATCGCGCGTTCCGGCCCGATCTGCAGAATCCCACCCGTGAGGACGCGGAAGTCGTCTTCCCGGTGATCCAGGGCTTCCCGATACCCTACGTCGAACCGGAGGACATCAGCGAGGCGGTGCTGTTCCTCGCCAGCGATGCGGCCCGCTACATCACCGGACAGCAGCTGCGGGTGGACGCGGGCGGCTTCCTCAAAATCAAGCCGTGGGCCGGCGTTTAGGAAGCGCGGACATGGCCAGAGGGATCATCTACCTGGAAACCAGGCCGGTGTCACCGGACCGCGAGACCGAATACCACAGGTGGTACAACGACACTCACCTCGCCGAGATCTGCTCGGTCGACGGGATCGTCTCCGCCCGTCGCTTCGCGCCGACCAACGGTGAGGGGCCGTTCATCGCCATCTACGAACTCGAATGCGACGACCTCGACGCGGTTGTTGACCGCCTCGGGGAGCTCGGCCGAAGCGGCAAGATGTCGTCGCTGGAACTGCTCAACATGGAGACCCCTCCGATTCCGAAGGTCTACCGGGAGATCGGGTCCTATACGAAATGACTCCTTCGCCCGACGTTCAGAAACGCATCTACGCGTTGATGGTGTTGATGAAGGCCGCCGATGACCGGCTGTCGAAGGGCATCGGCACCGGCGAGTTCATGTGCGTGTACTGGCCGTCGCGCGGGCAGGAGGCCATTGCCGCGGCGATGGGAGTGACGTTGCGCGACGACGACCAGCTGGTGACCACCTACCGCGGGCTGCACGACCTGATCGGCAAAGGCGTTCCGCTGGAGGAGATCTACGGCGAGATGATGGGCCGCACCGTCGGCGCGAGCCGCGGCAAGGGCGGCACCATGCACATCGCCAAACCCGACAAGGGTGTGATGCTGTCGACGGGGATCGTCGGCGCTGGGCCGCCCGTGGGCGTCGGGCTGGCGATGGCCGCCAAACGCAAGGGGCTGGACCGGGTCACGGTCGTCAGCTTCGGCGACGGCGCGACGAACACCGGGTCGTTCCACGAGGCGGCGAACATGGCAGCGCTGTGGGATCTGCCGATGGTCTTCGTCTGCCAGAACAACCAGTACGCCGAGATGACGCCGACCACCGACACGATGAAACTCGAACACGTCGCCGACCGGGCGGCCGGCTACGGAATGCCCGGCGTCCGGGTCGACGGCAACGACCCCCTCGCGGTCGCTGACGCACTCGCCGAGGCGATCGGCAAGGCGCGCAACGGCGGTGGGCCGACCTTCGTCGAATGCGTGACTTTCCGCTTTCGCGGCCACTACTTCGGCGACCGGATGCCCTACATCCCGAAAGAACAACTGGAGGCGGCAATGACCGCCGATCCGGTACCCGCGTTCCGCCGCACGCTGATCGACGGCGGCGTCGCCACCGACGACGAGCTCACCAGTATCGACGAGGGTGCGCTCACCGCGGTCGAGGAGGCGTTGAAGACGGTCCTCGCGGCGCAGCCGCCGACCGCCGACGAGCTCGACAAGGACGTGTACGCCACCCCGATCCGCTACCCCGTCTGAGGAAGGCCATGGACGAGAAGGAAATGTCGATGCGCGAGGCGCTGAACCTCGCGCTCGATCAGGCGATGGCCGCCGACGACCGGGTCTTCCTGCTCGGCGAGGACATCGCCGATCCCGGTGCATCGGGCCCGACCGCCGGGCTGTCGACCAAGTACGGGCATGACCGGGTACTTGACACACCGATTTCGGAGGCGGCGATCGTCGGTGCGGCCATCGGCGCCGCGATCGACGGGCTGTTGCCGGTCGCGGAGATCATGATCATGGACTTCATCGGCATCGCGGCCGACCAGCTGATCAACAACGCCGCCAAGCTGCGCTTTATGACTGCGGGCCGCACCACCGCGCCGATCACCGTGCGCACCCAGGTGTACGGCGGTCTCGCCACCGGAGCGACGCACTCGCAGACACTCGAGGCCTGGTTCATGCACATCCCCGGCATGAAGGTGATCGTGCCCTCGACGCCTCGAGACGGTAAGGGCCTGCTGGCATCTGCGATCTTCGACGAAGATCCATGCCTGTTCGTCGAAACGATTCGGCTGCAGGGCCAGAAGGGCCTGGTGCCAACCGATCCCGGGTTCCGGATTCCCCTCGGGCAGGCCGATGTCAAGCGACCAGGTTCGGATGTCACGCTGATCAGCTACGGCCGCAGCGTGCTCGAATCACTCACCGCGGCACAGACGCTGGAGGAACAGGGCATCAGCGCAGAGGTCGTCGACCTGCGTACGCTCGTACCGCTTGATGTCGACACCATGGCCGAGTCGGTGCGCCGCACCGGGCGTGCGGTGGTCGTGCACGACGCGGTTCAGTTCGCGGGCCCGGGGGCCGAGATCGTCGCCGTCCTGCAGGCCGAATGCTTCGATCAGCTCGTGGCGCCCGTCGAACGAGTCGCGGCAAGGTTCATTCCGACACCCGCCGCCCCGGCGCTCGAAGCACAGATCTATCCATCGGCAGCCCGCATCGTGGAGTCCGTGCAGCGAACTCTCTGGAAGACGGATGCCGGTGGCTGACTTCGTCATTCGAATTCCACGGGTCTCGGTGGCGGTCTCGGAAGCCGAGCTGACCGGGCTTCTCGTCAACGCCGGCGAGCACGTCGAGGAAGGAACGCCTATCTACGTCATCGCCACCGAGAAGGTGGAACAGGAAATCGAAGCCGGCGCGTCGGGCACCGTGCAATGGACGGGCACGGTTGGGACGACGTACGACATCGGCGCCGAAATCGGCGTCATCACGTCATAGAAAGGTGGATACATGGATCTCAACGAGACTCGCGAGAGAATCATCTACGAAAAGGCGGGGGCGATCGCGAAGATCACGTTGAACTGGCCCGAGAAGGCCAACGCCCAGGACCAGAAGCTGGCCGAGGAGGTCGACGCGGCGCTGCTGGACGCTGACCGCGACTACGACATCAAGGTGCTTGTGCTCAAGGCCAACGGGAAAGGCTTCTGCTCGGGGCACGCGATCGGCAACAACGCCGTCGACTATCCCGCGTTCGTCGAGGGTGCGATGAAGATGGGTCACCCGTGGAAGCCGCAGTCGGACCTGTTCGTCAAGCCGACCCTGAACCTGTGGGAGTTCGCCAAGCCGACCATCGCCCAGGTGCACGGCTACTGCGTGGGCGGCGGCACCCACATGGGCCTGACCACCGACATCGTGATCGCCTCCGAGGACGCCTACTTCTCCTATCCGCCACTGCAGGGCTTCGGCATGCCATCCGGCGAATGCTCCATTGAGCCATGGGTTTTCATGAACTGGCGCCGTGCGGCCTACTACCTCTACACCGCAGAGGTGGTCGATGCGCAGAAGGCGCTCGAGTACGGCCTGGTGAACGAGGTGGTCAAGCGCGAGGACCTCGATGCGCGCGTCGACGCGATCGCCCGCCAGATCGCGCAGGCTCCGATGACCACGCTGCTGGCCACCAAGGCCAACATCAAGAGGGCCTGGGAGATGATGGGCATGCGGGTGCATTGGCAGAGCTCCAACGACCTCGTCGCGCTCGCCTCGATCAGCAGGGATGTCCAGGAGCTGATCCAGCAGGTGTTCAAGGACAAGATCCTGCCGTCCGAGATGGCCAAGCGGCAGGCCGCCGCATCGGACAACGGCGCGGCCACCTAGGTCCTGTGAACCTGGTCGACCATGCGGATCGCGATCCACGTTCACCCGCTCTGATCCTCGCCGACGGTGCGACGATCACCTACGGCGAGCTGTTCGAGCGCAGCCAGCGCGTGGCAGCACTTCTGCACCAGGCTGGGCTGCGGCGCCGCGACGGCGTGGCCCTGGTGTTGGCGAACCGCCCGGAGTTCTTCGAGATCGCCTGGGGCTGCCAGCTTTCCGGGCTGTACTACAGCGCGGTGAATACTCATTTCACCCCCGACGAGGTGGCCTACGTCATCGACGACTCCGACGCCAAGGCCGTGTTCATCGACGCGTCGATGGCCGTCCTCGGACAGCGGATCCTCGAGGTCAACCCTGACGTAGGCGTCCACATCAGCGTCGGCGACGCGTTGCCGGGTTGGCGGTCGTACGAGGCGGCGTTGAGCGAAAGCGGGCCTGCACCGCCGATTTCGGACGGATCCGAGATGCTCTACTCGTCTGGCACCACTGGCCGTCCCAAAGCCGTTCGGCGACCGCTGCCCGACGACGGCCAGGGGTCGTGGGCGCAGAAAGTGCTGGAGTACTCGCTGGCGCAGCGCTACGACATGACCCCGTCGAGCGTGTACCTCTCCCCGGCACCGCTGTACCACGCGGCGGGGATCAACTACACGATGGCGGTGCACCGGGTGGGCGCGGCCTCGATCCTGATGCGCAAGTTCGACGCCGAGGCCGTGCTGCGCATGATCGAGCAGCATCGTGTCACGCACGCCCAGTTCGTGCCGACCATGTTCGTGCGGATGCTGAAGCTACCCGAGCCAGTCCGCAAGAAGTACGACGTGTCGAGCCTGCAGTGCGTCATCCATGCCGCGGCGCCGTGCCCTGTTGACGTCAAGCATCGGATGATGGAATGGTTCGGCCCGATCATCCACGAGTATTACGGCGGGACAGAGGGTTTTGCAGGCACCATCATCGGACCTGACGAATGGCTCACGCACCCCGGATCCGTCGGGAAGCCGTTCGGCCCGGTGCATGTCATCGGCGAGGACGGCGCCGAGCTGCCCGCCGGCGAGTCGGGGGAGCTCTACTTCGAGGGCGGCCCCGAGTTCGAGTACTTCAAGGACCCCGCGAAGACGGCCGCGGTCTCCAACGATCGCGGGTGGCGCTCGCTGGGGGATATGGGCTATGTCGACGAGGACGGCTACATGTACCTTACCGACCGCTCGACGTTCATGATCGTGTCGGGTGGGGTGAACATCTACCCGCAGGAGGTGGAGAACCTTCTGGTTATGCATCCGAAACTCGTTGATGCGGCGGTGTTCGGCGTGCCGAACGACGAGTATGGCGAAGAGGTCAAGGCCGTCGTGCAACCCGCCGAGGGTGTGCAGCCCGGTCCCGACCTCGAAGCCGAGCTCATCGAGTACTGCCGGGCGAACCTCGCCAACTACAAATGTCCGCGCACGGTCGAATTCGACGCCGAGCTACCGCGCGACCCGAACGGCAAGCTGTACAAGCGGCGGATCCGCGAGCGCTACTGGCAGGGCCGGACGTCGCGGATCGTCTGATCAGCCGAGGCTGAAATCGATGACGCCACGGACGATCTCACCGTTGAGCTGGTCGCGATAGCCCTCGTTGATATCGTCGAGCCGGTAACGCCGGGTAATCATTTCGTCGAGCTGCAGCAGCCCCGCCTCGTAGAGCTTTGCGAACCTCGGGACGTCCACCCGCGGATTGCACGACCCGAGCACTGTCCCCACCAGGCTCTTGTTCCACAGGATGAACTCCTGCAGATTGATCGCGATGGAACTCGTCGTGGTGGGGGTCATGCCCGTCAGCACACAGGTTCCGCCCTTGCGCGTCAGGCTCAAGGCCGCCTGCACGTCGTCTCCGGAGATGAGAGACGGCGACACCACGACGCTGTCCGCCATCACACCATGCGTCAGGTCGCGGACCAGATCGACGGCCTCCTCGGTGCTCGAGACGCTGTGCGTGGCACCGAACCCCAGAGCCGACTTCTGTTTGAAGTCCACCGGGTCGACCGCGATGATCTGCGCGGCACCGTTGATGCGTGCACCCTGGACCGCTCCGGTACCGATGCCCCCGACACCGATGACGACGACCGTGTCGCCGGTCTTCACCTTCGCGCGGTTTTCCGCTGAGCCGTACCCGGTCGGAATGCCGCACGACAGCAGCGCCATTGGCAGCAACGGGAGGTGGGGGTCGATTTTGATGATCGAATCAGTGGAGACCACAGTGTGTTCCGAGAACGCGCCGACCTTCGACAGGTGGCCGAGATCACGACCGTCGGCGGTGTGGTGACGGAAGGTGCCGTCGGTGGGCATACCGGGAATCATCACCTGCGCACCCATGTCACAGATGTATTCCATGCCCGAGCTACACCACCGGCACTGACCGCAGACCGCGACGAACGATGTCACCACGTGGTCGCCCGGTGCGAACTCCGTGACGCCGTCGCCGATCTCGAGCACCACACCCGATCCTTCGTGACCGCCGATCATCGGAAACATGCCGGGCAGCCCGAACTGCTCCATCACCTCGTTGGGCACGGACATGTCACCGTTGCGGATGTGCTCGTCGGAATGGCAGAGCCCGGCTGCGGCCATCTTGACGAGCACCTCGCCGGCCTTCGGGGGGTCAAGCTCGAACTCTTCGACCGACCACTGCTGACCCATGTCATGCAGGATCGCTGCGCGGGTTTTCATGCTCAGGCCCGTCGTGTCGGCTCAGCCGACGAAGGCCGGAAGGTCACGGGCAGGTGCTTCGGTGAGCGGAACGGCATGCCCACGATCTCGGTGTCCTCATCGGGTATCAGCTGCAGGTCGATGACGCGATCGAAGAGGCTGTTCAGCATAGCCTTGGTTTCGACCCGCGCCAGATGCATGCCGAGGCAACTATGGATGCCGCCCGCGAACGAGATGTGCGCACGCCGCGGTCGGTGGATGTCGAACACGTTGGGGTTCTCCCATCGCTTGTCGTCGCGGTTGGCCGAACCCATGCACAGGTTGACCTGTGCGCCTTCCGGGATGGTGATGCCGTGCATCTCCACATCGCGGGTGGTGTTGCGCGCCACCAGAACCAGTGGCGTTTCGTATCGAATGCCTTCCTCGATCGCGGCCGGAATGAGGTCGCGATCTTGTTCCAGCTCCTTGAGCTGGTCGGTGTGGGCGAGCAGTAGCGCCAATAGGTTGCTCGACGATCGGTAGGTGGTCTCGAGGCCGGCGGGCAGCAGCAGACGGAGGAACGAGATGATCGCCTCGTCGGTGAGTTTCTTGCCGTCGATCTCCGCGGCGACCAGATCGCCGATCACGTCGTCGGTCATCGTGCTGCGACGCTGGTCCACCTGTTCCTGGAAGTAGGTGCCCAGTTCGACCGACGCGTTGAGGCCGGCCTCGATGTTCTCGGTAATCGAGATGAGGTCCAGCGACAGCCGCCGGAACATCTCCAGATCGTCCTGCGGCAGGCCCAGTAGCGCAGCCGTCACGCGGGTGGGGAACTCGAACGTCACCGCCTTCACCAGATCGACTTCGCCTTCGTTCTTGAACTCGTCGACCAGCTGATCGCAGATCGGGTCGATCACCTCGGGTTCCCACTGGTTGAGCGCGCTCTGCTTGAACGCCTTGCTTACCAGGCCGCGGTGGTCGTGGTGCTGCTTGCCGTGCATACCGAGGATCGTCGGCCCGAAGACCAGGCCGATGGTGTTGTTGTACATCTCCGAGGCGAAGACGGTGTCTTCGCGGAACGCGGTGAAGACGCTTTCGAAGTCGAACAGCGTCCAATTCTCGGACACCTTCAGCTCTTCCGGCATTAAGTCGCTCTCCATGAGCGTGCCGCGCCACACCGGCGCGGTCTTGCGCATGTGCTCGAAGAAGCCATAGGGGTTGGTCTCGATGTCGGGGGCGGGCTGGTCGTGCGAATCCGTGCTCAGCGTCACAGTGCCTCCCGGACAGCAGCGTCTAGCAAGTCGTTCGCTCTATCTTTACTATTTTAGTATTCTAGGTCAAGGAAATCTGAAGGGACCTTGATGCAACGCCGTCCGGTCTGCGCGATCGAAGACCTGCCCCCGGGAACCATGCAGCTCGTGCAGGCCGGCAAGTTCGGCGTGGGCGTCTACAACATCGAGGGCTCGCTGTACGCGATCGCCAACTACTGCTCGCACGAGGGCGCGCCGCTGTGCGCCGGCTACGTCGTCGGCACCACCGAGTTCGCGCCCGACGCTCCAGGCCAGGTGCGATACGTGCGTGAGGGCCAGATCGCGCGGTGCCCGTGGCACAACTGGGAGTTCGACATCACCACCGGTGTGAACCTGGCCGACCCGCAGAAGCGGGTTCGCACGTACGAGGTCGACGTCGCCGACGGGCAGGTGTACCTGACGGCATGAGCACCCGAAGTCGAGCGCGAGTGAGGATCGCGGCGAAGCGAGGACCGGAGCGAGCGCGAGCCGAGGCAGTCAGCCAAGCTTGCGAGCGAATCAACAGCACAGAATGCGCTGGCGGAGCCTGCGAGGTCGGCGCATGACGCACCCGATCATCGACACCAACGTGCAGCCGCATTTCCGGAGTAACGCCGAAATTCGGCGTTACTTGCCTCCCGCGCACAAGCTGCGCGCGATCCCCGACGTCGAGCAGCAGTGGTATCAGGCACCGGGCGGCGACTATCGCCAAGACCTCTACAGCGACGGGTATCCGGGGTCCGACCCCGAGACCGTGGCCCGTCACCAGTTCGACGAGGGCGGGGTCGACTACGCGATCCTCAACCCGTTGACACGCGGCAACATCGCCGACTACCTCCTCAACAGCCGGATCTGTGCGGCGGTCAACGACTGGCTGATCGACCGCTGGCTCGAACCTGACTCCACCCACCGCTTCCTCGGCACGATCCGGGTCAACCCGGAAGACGTCAAAGGTGCGATCGCCGAGATCGAAAGGCTGGCCGGGCATCCGAAGATGGTGCAGGTCGGCGTTCCGCTGCAGTCAAGGGAGCCCTACGGGAAACCGGTGTTCGAGCCGATCTGGGCGGCGGCCGCAGGCCACGGACTGCCCGTCGCGGTACACGTCAACGGCGGCAACGGCGTCGACTACGCGCCCACCTTCGCGGGTCACGCGTCGACGTATCCCGGCTACGCGGCCTTCATGCCGCTGAACTCGTTCGTCCATCTGGCCACGCTGATCATCGAAGGAACCTTCGGCAGACATCCAGGTCTTCGGTTCGTGTTCGCCGACGGCGGTTACGACCTGCTCACTCCGCTGATGTGGCGGCTGGACACGTTCTGGATGTCGATGCGCGACCAAACCCCTTGGGTCGACCGGTATCCGAGTCAATATCTGCCCGATCATGTGCGCTACTGCACGTCCGCGTTGGACGGACCGACGGATGAGAGCCAGACCGAGCGCTGGCTGAACTTCACCGACAAGGGGGATCTTCTCATGTACGGGTCGGGGTACCCACACTGGTCGACAACCGACCCCGACGCCGCCGTCGCGGGCCTGAGCAGCGCGCAGCGGGAGAAGGTGCTGTGGCGCAACGCAAGTGACGTGTACGGGGTTGCCGTCCCAGTAGGAGGAAGTCCGAGATGACGACCCTGGAGCGTGCGGAACAGAATGTCGCCCAAGACATCGCGGTGACCATCGTCGACACCGATGTCCACCCGCTGCCGGTCTCGGGCGCAGTGCTCAAGTCCTATGCGCCGCCGGAGTGGAGGGACAAGCTCTGGCCGACCGGTAACGCCGTATCGCCCATGTCGTACTTCTATGACACGCCCGACGCCTATAAGACGAGTTCGCTGCGCGTGGACGCCAGCCCGCCCCGCGGGGGAGCCGCGGGCAGCGATCCGGAGTTCGCAGCCAAGCAGCTTCTGGTCGACGCGGGTGTGAGTATCGCGGTGCTGGAGCCGATGTGCGATGCGCAGCTGCCGCAGGCCGAACACGTCCTCAAGGCCATCTACAACGACTGGCTGGCCGACGTATGGCTCGGTGATAACAACTGGCACGGCCGCTGGCGCGGCGCGATCAGCGTCACCGCGCAGGACCCCGGACAGGCCGCGCGGGAGATCGAGCGATGGGCCGGCCACCCGTACATGGCCGAGGTGCTGATGACGCCGCAGACGCGCGGAATACCGTTCGGCAGCCCGCATTTCGATCCGATGTACGAAGCCGCGGCGCGCAACGGTCTTCCGGTCGCGACGCACCTGATGGGGCAGACGCCGTACGAGCTGATTCCGATCTACCCTGTCGGCAATCCCGCACACTGGCACGATTTCTTCGCGTCCTGGCCGTTGCTCTACGTATCGCACCTGATGAGCCTGGTGTTCGACGGCGCATTCGACCGTCATCCCGATCTGAAAGTGGTCTTCGTCGAGGGCGGCTTCACGTGGGCCATGCCGGTGATGTCGCGGATGGATCGGATCTGGGAGCACCGCAAGGCCGATCTGCCGCACGTGCGGCGCAGGCCGTCCGACTATGTCCGCGAGCATGTGCGGTTCACCACGCAGCCGCTCGAGGAGGTCAACGTCGCCGAGTACCGCGAGTACATCGAGATGATGGACCTGGGCGACTGCATCATGTTCTCCACGGATTACCCGCACTGGAGCTACGACGCCCCGGACTGGGCAATCAGGCGCTTCCCCGCCGACCAGCGTGAGCGGATCATGCGCGGCAACGCCACCGCGCTGTACGGGCTGCCGTCGACGGTCAAGGCACTGCCCGGCGAAATCGTTACTTCGTCCGGGTGACGCGCCGCTCGACCTCGTCCGGCACGATCGGAGCCCGCGCCGACGGACCGCGCGTGATCGCGTGCAGTCTGATCTCCGGCAGGTCGACGGAAGGATCAAGGGTGTCCAGCCAGGCGACGGCATCGGCAACGTCGGCGGCCCGGATGGCCCACATTTCGAACGGAACGTCTTGCAGCATCTCGGTTTCGACGGGACCTGGGGTGACGATGTGGACGTTGATGCCGTCGCGGTCGACCTCTTGGGCCAGCGCGGCCGCGAACGCGTTCATGCCCGCCTTCGACGCCGAGTACGCCGTTCGCGCCATCATCGGTTCGTGTGCGGCGGACGACGAGATGAACACGAACCGCGAACCCGGCTTCATGCGCGGCAGGGCCGCCGACGTGACGACGAAGCACGAGTCGAGATTGGCCGATATGGTCGCCCGCCATTGGTCGAAAGTCTGTTTGCGGGCGTATGTTCCGCCGAGAATTCCCGATGCGTGGACGAGCAGATCGATGTCACCTGCGGCCTCCACCGCAGGTGCGAACTTCTCCGGATCGCTGGCATCGGCCACGACGTAGCGCGCCCCCATGCCCTCGGCGGCAGCACGCAGCGGGTTCTCGCGCCGGGCGGTGAGCACGACGTCGTAGCCCAGCTCAGCGAGCTTGCGGCCGCATTCCTTGCCGATGCCGCCGCTGCCACCGGTGATCAACGCCGTACGCACGCAGCACCTTTCAGCGCTGGCGACGGGCCAACGCCTGCGGCGACAGGGCCACGATCCGCTGTTCGGGGTCGCCCGCGCTGAAATACGTCTGGGTGTCGGCGATATGACGGGTCGCGAGCTTGCGGGCGCGGTCCGCGTCGCCGGCCTCGATGGCGTCGGTCAACTTGGTGTGCACGGTCAGGGCGATGCGCCGCTTGCTCATCGAGGGGTATTCGCCGCGTGCCGCGGTCTCCTTGGCCCAGATGTTCAGGTGGCCGGTCCAGAGCGTCTCCAGGCTGCCGACCACCGCGATCATCGTGTGGTTGCCGCAGCCGCGCACGACCTCGTCGTGGAACTGGCCACCGATCTCGGTGAACTTTGCACCGTCCTCGATGTGCTCGGCCATCGCGTCGTTGATCTCTTTGAGCTTGGGAATGAGCGTCTTCCCGCGATCGGGCCGCCGGGCCGCGAGCACTGCGCACATCGGCTCGAGTTCCTGTAGTGCGGTACCCAGATCCGCCAGCGGCACGGTGTCGCTCTGCAGCAACAGGCCGAGCATGTAGGCCGCACTCGCTTTGGCAGGTGCGTGCACCACGGCCCCGCCGCGGTTGCCGCGGCGTACCGAGACCAGCCCCTCGGTTTCCAGGATCCGCAAGGCTTCCCGCAACGACACCAGGCTCACGTTGAACTGCTCGACCAGAATCTCCTGGCGCGGTAAAAGGTCGCCGTCGGACAACTCGCCGTCGATGATTTGACGGCGGAGTTCATCGGCAACGATCTCGGCCGTCCTGCGCGCCCCGAGCCGGCGACGGGCCTCGGGGCCGATTCCCAATGTTGTCATTGCATGGCAATGTTAACAGCGATAGCCGTGCTACCAGGGGTCTACCGGGTCGCTATCTGACAAAAGTTACTAAGATGATAAAGAAACGCCCCGGGAGGTTGAGCGCGTGAGTGACGGAGCATCCACTCCGCTCTCTGACCTGCACGTCGTGGAGGTCAGCGACCGCATCGCGGGGGCCTACTGCGGGAAGCTGCTCGTCGACGCCGGCGCCGACGTGGTGAAGGTCGAGCCCGCCGAAGGCGATCCGTTGCGTCGCTTCACCGCAACGGGTGGCACCCCCGCCGCGGGCGCCGATTCGCCACTTTTCAGCTACCTGTGCGCCGGGAAGCGGAGCGTGACAACGGTTTCCGATGAACTACTGGCCTGGGCCGATATCGTGATCGCGACCGGGAACCGGTCCGCTGCCTGCGCGCATGGCGTCGATGTGGAGCGGCTGCTCGAGGACAGGCCGGACTGCGTTGTCGTGACGCTCTCCGACTTCGGCTGGACCGGGCCGTGGTCGGAGCGGCCCGCGACGGAGTTCACCCTGCAGGCCGACTCGGGGCTCACCGGCTTCCGAGGCGATCCCGCGGGACCGCCCATCTCGATCGGTGGCGAACTGGGCGAATACATGGGCGCCGCCTGGGCGGCATACGGCGCGATGGCGTTGCGCCGTCGCGTCGCGCACGGCGGCCCGGGTGGGCACCTGGATTTGTCCATGCTCGAGGCGATCACGTTGATGCAGAGCAGCGAATGGCTGCACTCGCAGCTGCTGCAGAGGCCACCGGTCAAGCGCTCGGTCGAGGTGCCGTCGATCGAGCCGGCCAAGGACGGGTACGTCGGGATCAGCATGGTCACCGGCCAGCAGTGGCTGGATTTCGCCGCGATGGTCGACTGTCCGGAGTTCACCGAGATACCCCAGTTGCGGTTCCAGATCGGGCGATGGGATTACCGAGACTGGATCCGCGAACGGATCGATCCGTGGATGCGCGAGCGCACCGTCGAGGAGATCGTCGAACTCGGTCAGCTCTTTCGGTTGCCGCTGGCTCCGCTCGGCAACGGTTCAACCATCCCGGACATGGATCACCTGCGGGCGCGGGGGGTTTACCTCCACAACCCGGCGGGATTCCGGCAACCGCGCGCACCGTGGCTGATGTCGGTTGCCGGTCAAGCGCCGGTCCGGGCAGCTCCTGCTGTCGGGGAAGCCGACGGTCTCTCTTGTTGGGAGCCAAGGGAATCGGCTCCTCGCGCGCGGACGGCGGGGCTGCCGCTCGCCGGTGTGCGGGTCGTCGACTTCACCGCGTTCTGGGCCGGACCCGCCGCGTCGAATGCGCTGGCCGCGTTCGGCGCCGACGTCATCAAGATCGAGGCGATCCAACGTCCCGACGGCATCCGGTACTCCGGCGGGATGCGCACCGACGTCGACGACTGGTGGGAGTATGGCTGGGTGTTCCATGCGATGAACACCAACAAGCGGTCCGTCACCCTGGACCTGCAGTCCGAGGACGGCCTTCGGCTCGTCAAGGAACTGGTGCGCCAGGCGGATGTGGTCATCGAGAATTTCTCGCCGCGGGTGATGGATCAGTTCGGACTCGGCGCCGACGTCCTGCTTGAACTCAACCCCAGGCTTGTCGTCGTTCGGATGCCTGCGTTCGGATTGAGCGGTCCGTGGCGGGACCGGGTCGGCTTCGCGCCGACGATGGAGCAGATCGCAGGCCTGGCCTGGGTGACCGGACTGCCTGACGGTCCTCCCGTCGCACCGCGCGGTGCATGCGATCCGCTCGCGGGTGCGCATGCTGCGTTCGCGACGCTCGCGGCGCTGGATTTCGCCGACCGTACGGGCCGCGGCCAACTCGTCGAGGTTCCGATGATCGAGATCGTGCTCAACGTGACCGCCATGCAGACAATGGAATTCGAGGTGTTCGGATCGATCATGGAACGCCGCGGCAACCGGGGGCACACAGAGGCCGTACAGGACATCTACCGGTGTGCCGGCGAGGACAGCTGGGTCGCCGTGAGCGTCCGCACCGACGACGAGCGCGCCGCCCTGTCGGAACTCATCGGTGACCGGGACGTTTCCATCGAAGCGTGGCTGGCCGAGCGCGATCCTCACGTGGCCGCTGAAAGCCTTGCGAGAGCGGGAATTCCGGTGGCTGTGGTGATCTCGCCGTCGTTGGTGACCGAGAACCCGCAGCTGGTGCACCGCGGCTTTTTCGAGCGGCTTGAGCATCCGCGGACCGGCGAAGGCCTGTACCCGTGTCCACCGTTCGCTCGCCTCGACGGCACCGACAGGTGGCTGCTTCGCACACCCCCGACGCTTGGCCAGCACAACGAGGAGGTGCTCACGGAGTTGTGTGGGCTCACCGAATGGGATTTGGAACGGCTCGCCGCCGACGGCGTGATCGGTACCAGGCCCAAGGGCGTGTAACCACTCGCCCAAATGTCGGTCTGGGAGTTAGTTGATCGGTGTCAGCGCCGCTTCAGCGAGATCGGCATGTCGTCGAAGATCGTCATGTTGTTCGTGAGGTTGGGGTGGGTGACCGTCGGCGTGCCTAGGCTGATGTCGTCTGCGCGGCAGAGTAATTCGTCGAGCACGGCACGGATCTCGGCGCGGGCCAGCATCGCGCCGAGGCAATGGTGTGGTCCGCCGCCGCCGAACGTGACGTGTGGGTTCTCCGCCCGTCCGACATCGAACGTGAAGGGATTCTCGAAGATCTCCTCGTCACGATTGGCCGACCGCAGCATTGCCACCACCCGCTCGCCCTTCGGGATCGTGATCCCGTCCATCTCCACGTCGACCTTTGTGCTGCGTGTCCAGAACGTCACCGGCGAAGCCCAGCGCAGCACCTCTTCGACGGCACTCGGCCGGACCGCCTCGTCCGCGCGGTAGCGCTCGATCTGCTCGGGGTTGGCCACGAACGCCTGAAGGCCGGCGGCCAGCGCGTTTTTGGTGGTGTCACTGCCCGCGAAGGCGATGACGAAGAAGAAGACCTCCAGCTCGTTGGCGGGGATCGACAGCTTCTCGCCGTTCTCGTCGGTGACGATCGCTGTTGTCAGCGTGCTCCAGATGTCGTCCGTGGGATTGCGCCGCTTCTCCGCGGTCAGCTCGAGCGCGTAGGTGAAGATTTTCCCGAACAACTCCATCGCATTCTGTTGGGCAACCGGGTCCTGCGATGAAGCGACCTTGAGGATGCGGTCGAGCGTGTCGAATATTTCCGGTCGGTCTGCGTCGGGAATGCCGATGATGTCGCCGATGACCGACATCGGCAGCACATCGGCCACGTCGTCGATCCAGTCACCGCCGCCCGCAACGAGGAGCCCATCGACCATCGCCGCGGCGCGCCTGCGAATGCCGTCCTCGAGCTTGCCGATCGCCTTCGGCGTGAACGCGTGCGACAAGACGCGGCGCCGCTTCAGCAGTTCGGGCGGGTCCATGTTGATGATGGTCGGCGCCGAGCCGACGACACCGACGCCCTGGATGAGCGGACCGTCGGATGCGGTGAAGGAGTCGGTGTCGCGGTGGATCCGTTGAGCGTGTCGGTGCTTGGTGGCCATCCAGAAGTCCCGCTTGACGGTCTTGGCCACGCCATCGGTGAACCCGTGGTGAAAGAGGGGCCGCTCGCGGCGCAGCTCGGCGAACAGCTCGTCGGGAAAACCGTTCTGCCACAATGCGGAATCCGACAGATCGACTGGCGTGGTCGTGGGCATGCAGGCTCCTGGTTTGGCTGTCCTTGACCTAGAATGCTTAAAATAGTAACAATAGACGATGGACAGGGCCTGACCTGCCGAAATATCGCGCGGACGGAGACGGCATGACGAACACGATCGACGATCCCACCATCGATCCGTCGGAACGTGAGTTCGGCCCCAGCGGTATCAGCCTCTCGAAGTACCGCTTTCCGACAGGGTGGTTCATCGTCGGCTTCGCCTCCGAGTTGGAACCCGGCCATGTCAAGCGGGCGCACTACTTCGGCGAGGAACTGGTCATTTTCCGCACCGCGTCGGGCGAGGTCAATGTGCTCGACGCCTATTGCCTGCACCTTGGCGCGAACATGGGGGTCGGCGGCACCGTCGAGGGGGAGCACATCGTCTGTCCGTGGCACGGCTGGCAGTGGCGGGGAGACGGCACCAACGCGCTGATCCCGTACAGCAAGATCGGCTGCAAGCAGAACGTGAAGATCAAGAGCTACCCCGCGCAGGAGTGGTACGGGTTCATCGTGGTGTGGCACGAGCGCCATGGCCGCGCGCCCTACTGGCAGCCGCCCGTGCTTCCCGAGCTGGAAACCGACGACTACTACCCGTTGCACCCGCATTCACGAATGCTCAACCGGGTCAAGGTGCATGCGCAGATGATCATCGAGAACGCAGCCGATCCGTATCACGTCCAGTTCGTCCATAAGGCCGACAGCGCCGCCAACACAACGTCGTTCGATGCCAACGGCTACCACCTGCACGCGACGGTGACCGCTAACTTCGGGGGCGGCCGCGCGTCGACATGGCTCACGCCTGACGGACCCGTCGACGCGAACATCATCTACGACAACTATTCGTTGGGGCTCGGCATCGTGCGATTCCCCAAGGAACTCGTCGCAACCACCGAGGTGACGGGTCAGACCCCGGTCGACGAGGACTACACCGACTACTTCTACACCCAGGCGTCGGTTCGCGAACCCGGCGACTCCGGTGACAAACCGGCAGGCCGCGCCGCGAAGTTCCTTCAGCTGCAACAGGAAGTCATCAAGCAGGACTTCTTCACCTGGGAGAACATGAAGTACCTGGAGAAGCCCAATCTGGCGCCCGAGGAAGCCCGGGACTATGCCGCGCTGCGGCGATGGGCGCACCGGTTCTACCCGGGCGAAGAGCCGTCGCCGATCGACTTCGGGTACACCGCCGACGGTGAACCGGACCCGGCGGCGGCGGGTGCCTGAGGCTCACAGGCCGGGCGGGCCGATCGGTCCGTCGCAGTTCGGTGTCGAGCGCTTTACGATCCCGGACGTGTTGGATCTGCGCGCGGAGCAGATCGGCGACCGCACGATGATGACCATCGCGGGTACGCCGGTGACGTTCGCACAGATGCGAGATCGCTCGTGTGCGGCCGCGAACGTATTGGCCCACAACGGTGTCTCGCGTGGTGACACCGTCGCGCTGTTCACGGCGACATGCCCCGAGTGGGTGTATTTCTGGCTCGGCGCAGCGCGGATCGGGGCGGTGACGGCCGCGGTGAACGTCGCCAACAAAGACGAGTTCCTCCTGCACGCGCTGCGGTTGTCCAGCGCCAAGGCCGTCATCACCGACGCCGAACGACATCCTCGCCTGAACGAGATCGTCGACCGGGTTGAGACCGCGAGCACCGCACTCGTCGTTGGGGATTCGTTGACCGACGCGTTGGTGCGCGCATCCAACGCCCCACCTGATGCCGACCCCGTCGGTCCGGACGAGTTGGCCGCGCTGTTCTTCACCTCGGGCACCACCGGGCCGTCGAAGGCCGTGGCGACGACGTGGCACTATCTGTTCTCGGCGGCCGCCGGTGTGGCGGCGGCGTGGGAACTCGAGGCCGGCGACGTCGTGTGGAGCGCGATGCCGTTGTTCCACCTGAGCGCGGCGCCCTCGGTGCTGGTTCCGATGCTCCATGGTGTGACGACGGTGCTGTCGGCCGCCTTCCGGCCAAGCGAAGTGTGGGACGAGGTGCGTTCCTGCGGCGCAGCGGGTTTCGCCGGGGCAGGCGCCATGGTCTCCATGCTGTGGAACCAGCCGCCAGATCGACGCGACTCGCAGTTGCCGCTGCGATTCATCTCTGCCGCGCCGATCCCGGCCGATATGTACCGCGGCATCGAGCAGCGCTACAACGCAAAGATCGTGACGATGTACGGCATGACCGAGGCGTTCCCGATCGCGTTCAAGAGCGTCTCCGAAGACGGCGTCCCTGGAACCTCGGGCCAGGCGAATGCTGCGTACGACGTCCGGATCGTCGACAGGAGCGGACGATCACTGCCATCCGACACCGTCGGAGAGATCGCCTGCAGGCCGAAGTCGCCTCACGTGATGAGCGAGGGCTATGTCGATGCCGCCGCGATCGACGCCGCGCTCACGGTCGTGCCACACGAGGAATGGTTCCGCACAGGCGATCTCGGCTCCCTAGACGATGACGGGAACCTGACCTACGTCGACCGGGTGAAGGATTCGCTGCGCCGCCGCGGCGAGAACGTGTCGTCGGTCGAAGTGGAGACGACGGTGATGCGCCACCCCGCCGTACTGGAGGCAGCCGCCGTCGCGGTGCCGAGCGACCTCGGTGAGGACGACATCCTGGTTGTCGTCACCCTACGGTCGGATGCGCATTTCGACCATGCCGAACTGATGGATTTCTGCTCCACCCGGATGCCGTACTTCTGTGTGCCCAGGTATCTGGAAGTGCTCGACGAGATACCGAAGAACGTGATCGGCCGGGTTCGCAAGGATCTGCTCCGCAAGAGGGGTCTCGGCGACGGCGCATGGGACCGCGAGGAACACGGCTACATACTCAGTCGCTAGACGGGAGAGAACACATGACGATGACCTACCAGCAGGAGTTAGTGCTTGCCGGGGTGGCGGCCCGTGCGGCCATCCTGAACCTGAACGCCCGGCACAACCGGTTGTTCTCCGCAGGCGACTTCGGCGGCTGGTTCGCGACGTTCCGCCACGCGGGCGCGACGTACGTTCGCGCCGGGGAAACGTTCACTAACCTGCGGGACGCGTTCGACGGTGGTAACGGGCAGCGACTCGTCACCGCCGACCACGAGATCACCGTCGACGGGGTCGACGCCAGCCAGAACTGTATCGCGTTGTTGTTCGTCGGAGCGGAGCTTCGAGCCACCGGAAGTTACCGAGACCGGCTCATCTACGAGCGGGGCGGGTGGTACTTCACGTCCCGCGAGCTCGAATGGGACGTCGTGCCAAGCAAAGACGCGCTACCGGTATGAGCCAGTGACCGCGGGAATCCGCTACGAGTTCGCGTTCGGCACCTACGAGGATGCCCTGCGCATGGTCGGCGTGCGCAGCGAGCCTAGGTTCGCGGGAACCGCGGTCAGTGCAGCGCGCATCCAGCACTTCGCCTCGATGGTGCAGGACGGCAACCCGGCGTACTGGGACACCGACTTCGCGAACGAGGTGTGGGGCGGGCTGGTCGCTCCGCCCGCACTGCTGATGGGCTGGCTCATCCCGCCGCCGTGGCTGCCCAACGGACAGCGACCCGTTCCGTCGATCGCGATCCGCGTGCACCTGCCCGGCACTACGTTCATCAATGCGTCAAATGACGTCGAGCTCGTGACGCCGATCCTCGAGGGTGACCGCCTCACGGTCGTCGAAGAAGTCGTCTCTGTCTCCCCGGAGAAGCGGACGAAGGTGGGCGTCGGCCATTTCGTCGAGACCTGTGACAGCTACTACCGCGAAGACGGGTCCCTTGTCGCGACGAACCGAAACACGTTGTTCCGCTTCACCCCGACGGAGTCGCCATGAGCAGCTACCGCAAACTGGCGTGGAGCGACGTCACGGTGCCGACCGAGCTCGCGGAGGTCGTCGACGAGATCAGCTACCAGCGCGTGGTGATGAACCCCGGCGCGACATGGGACTACTTCCCGGGCCATTACGACCCCGCGTACGCCGAAAGCCATGGGCACCCAACAATCTTCGTGAACACGATGCATCTCGCGGGTTTTATCGACCGGATCGCGACCGACTGGGCGGGGCCGTACAGCCGCGTGGTGCGACGCAAGGTGTCGATGATCGGCTCGGTCTACGCGGGCGACTCGATGGTCGGTCGTGGCCGCGTCGTGGATAAGCGCCATGAGAAGACCGGCGACACGATGCGGTACTTGGTGGACCTCGAGATCGCGATCTTCAACCAGCGCGACGAACTGTGCTGCCCAGCCGAGGTGACCCTCGAGCTCCCAGGTTAGAACGCACTGGTCAACACGGTCATTCACGGCAAACCCAACGCCTACGCCCTGCCAAATCACAGGTTCAGGGTTTTAGCTTGGCTCATTCCGACGTCAACGGTGGGCATGTGAAGAAGATCATTAGTTCAACCGGTACCGTCGGCGCCGCAGGTGTGGCCGCCGGCGTGTTGGGGCTGTTCGGTGCAGCCATCGCATCCGCGACCACCTCCGCGCCACCGGACGTGGTGGGAATGACGTACGGCGACGCGGTTTCGAAGATCGAAGACGGCGGCGGCACGGCGAAGATCCAGGTGACCGTCGGCGACCGGCAGTCCGCGATGGGCGACTGCCTGGTCACCCGTGCTACGAACGCGCCGTTCATGGAAGTGTCCGACGGTGCCTTTCAGCACGTAGACAACGTGGTCTTGTTGGCCCTCAACTGCGACAGGGGAGTCGCGACGGCCACCACGCCCGGCGCCTCGCTGGGCAGCCCGGAGGGCCGGGCATTCCAGGCCAAGGCGGAGAAAGCCGCCGCCGAGGCTGCGAAGCAGAACCAGAAGCAGTAAGACTTACGTCTAGCTCAGCGGCAGCTCACCTGCGGTCACCGTTGACTGCACCTCGGTGTACTCCGACAGACCTTCAGGGCCGAACTCCCGGCCGATTCCCGACTGCTTGAACCCGCCGAACGGCGCACTGGTATCGAGCTGGTACATGTTGATTCCGTATGTGCCCGTGCGGATCTCGGCTGCGATCCGAAGGCCGTGCGCGACGTCCGCCGTCCAGACCGACCCGGCCAGCCCGTAGTCGCTGTCGTTGGCGATGCGGATCGCATCGGCTTCGTCGGTATACGTCAGCACCGTCAGCACCGGCCCGAAGATCTCCTCACGGGCGATCTTCATGTCGTTGGTCGCGCCGGTGAACAGGGTCGGCCGGACATACCAGCCGCGGTCGAGGGGTTTATCGGGCCCGCCCACAACGAGTTTCGCGCCCTGGTCGATGCCGGACTGGATGTAGCCCTGAACGCGCTGCTGCTGGCGCTGGGTGACCAGCGGTCCGATATCGGTCGACTCGTCGGTGGGGTCGCCGACCACCAGACCCGACATCATGCCGGCCAGCGCATCGACGATCTCGTCGTGCCTGCGCTCGCTGACCAGGATCCGCGTCTGCGCGACGCATGCCTGCCCGTTGTTCATCAGGCTCGCCATCTTGAGGTGTTTGACCGTGTGGTCGACGTCGGCGTCGCCGAGGATGAGCGCCGCCGATTTGCCTCCCAGCTCGAGGCTGACGCGCTTGAGTTGCTCGCCGCACAACGCGGCGATATGTCTGCCGGTAGCAGAGGATCCGGTGAACGCGATCTTGTCGACACCAGGGTGACGAACAAGGGCTTCGCCGGTTTCCCTGCCGCCGGGAACGATCGACACCACGCCCTCCGGCAGGTCGAGATCCGCCAGCATCTCGGCGAGCCACATCGCGTCCAGCGGTGTCTCGGGGGCCGGCTTGACCACCACTGTGCAACCAGCGACCAGAGCCGGGATCATCTTCGGCATGATCAGCACCTGGGGCACGTTCCACGGCACGATCGCGCCGACGACGCCGACGGGGGCGCGTCGCACCTGAACTTGGCCGAACAGGCCCTGCCTACGCTCGACCCAGCCGAACTCCTTGGCGGTGGCCAACGTCAAGTACATCTGTGACAACGCCCCGTTCGCCTGGCCCAGCCTGCTGAAGGACCGCGGTGACCCCATTTCGGCGGTGATGAGGTCGGCCATCTCTACCGCGTTGGCGGTGTAGACGCTGGCGAGCTTCTCGATCTTCTCCATCCGCTCCGAGACCGGGAGCCTCGGCCACGGCCCGTCGTCGAATGCCTTGCGCGCGGCCAACACCGCACGGTCGACATCCTGCGAAGCGGCCTCCGGCGTCTCGCCGATCGGCTCCTCGGTGTGCGGGGAGATCACCGTGATCCGTTGCCCGGTGGCGGGTGGCTCCCAGCGGCCGCCGATGAAGAGCTTGTCGTAGGAGAGGGACCTCACGCGTTCGCCTCCTCGAAAGTTCGCGTGGCGCCGCCGCCCGTCGCGCTAAAGTTGCTATTACTGCTAACATAGCAAAAAAGGAATCTGGGAGTGCCCGTGGGTGATGACTGGCGTCGGTATCCGTTCGAGCTGGTGCCTGGTGACCCGCATTTCGTCTTTCCCGCCGCCGAGGCCAACCACCCCACGTGCGAGTCTGACACCTGGTTCCTCGCCGGTGAACTGGAAGGTGAAACCGGCCGTAAGTTCGCCTTTCTCACGATCTTCAACAAGAACCGGCCCGGGCAGGCGATCGTCGCCGACTTCTACACGCTTGCGTTATTCGACCTCGACAACGGCGTGTACGGCACCTACACCGACTACGACATGCCGTCGACGAACAAGAAGGCCGACGTTCCGCCGAAGCTCACCGTCGCCGACGACCACCTCGACATGACGTACGACTCCCGCGCGGGGACTGCGGTCTGGCGCACCTGCCGAGACGACGACGGTGACCTGCTGCCCTACACGTATGACGTGACTTTCTGCGGCACCGACCAACACGGCGCCGAGATGCGACTGGACCTGCATGTGACGCCGTCGCGCGCGCCGGTGCCTCTGGGTGCCGGTGCGTACAACGGGGTGGTCGAATGCTTCGGCCAGGCCACCACGTACTCCTACTTTCAGACCGGCACGGCGATGACGGGAACGCTGTCGTGGGGTGCGGTTCAGGAAAAGGTCACGGGAACCTCTGGGCACGTCGATCGCCAGTGGTTCCCATTGGTGGCCAACGACGGTGGGGGAACCGGCGATGTCCGCTCTCGCGCTCACGAATGGCGCACGATCAACCTGGACAACGGCGTGGACATGAGCATATGGCGGCAGTTCGACCGGACGAACCACAATGCATTACAGCCGTTTTCGGGTGTGACGACGAGTTCGCCGGACGTGGATCCGGAATACGCGGACGACGTGGAGGTCACTGTCACCAGCTATGTGCGCTGGCCCGAGACGATCCGCACACTGGTTCCGCCGCCGACCGCGGCACGCTACATGCCCGATCGTCATCGCCTGACGTCACGCAAGCTCGATCTCGACCTGACGGGGGAGCCGCTGGTTCCTGCACCCGCACACGGCCTTCCGCTGGAATACATGGAAGGCCCGTATCGGTACCAGGGCACGTATCGCGGCGAGTCGGTCAGCGGCTTCGCGTTCTACGAACGGTCGCTGGCGTTGTACCGGGCCTGGGAACTGGCCGACGTGCTGGAGGCCGCCGGGCCGGGGGAGCGCGACGAGGTCGCGCGCCTCATCGACGAGCAGCGCTGACCGCGTTCGTCCATGTCTCGTGCCGGTGTTGCAGACCGGGTTCGTTGCGGCCGAATACCAGGTGCTCCCTGACCCCGGACACGAGGTTGGCCTGTAGCTTCTCGACCAGCGCGTAGTCCTCGTCCCGGACGGTGCCGTGCGCGTAGTCGAATACCGCCTGCGCACCGGCGGCGACCGACTCGTCCGACAGGTCAAGCGGAGTTGAGTTCTGGTGCACGGTGATCGAGCGGCCGGGAACATCGCCGGGGTAGACACGGAACAGCTCGCCGTTGGCGATCGTCGCAGACAGCACGATGTTGGGGAACAGTGCATAGATGACCACCATCGCCTGCAATGGTTCCCACTGCTCCTCGTCGACATGGTCGAGGTCGAGAATCCCGTTGAGCGGGAACACCAATCGGTGGTGTGGGCCGAACGAGTCGAACACGGTGCAGTTGCTGCGCGCGATCGTCGCGAACGTGGTCTTGTGCACCGTCGCGAAGTGGTAGTTCTCGGCGAACGTGTCGATCGCGAGCTTCCAGTTGATCGCCGTGTCCAGCACCTTCTCGCCCAGTGGCGACCATCGTCCGATGCCCCATGAGTCGAGTTCGTCTGCCAACGGTCCCAGGAACTCCGGTATGTCGAGCGTGGCATCCGGGTCGAGGGAAATCCAGAGAAAGCCGGCGCATTCGGTGGCCGGGAGTTCGGCCAACTTCGGACTGCCCGTGGAACTCTGGGGAAATCCCTCCTTGCCGGGCACGCCGACCAGGTTGCCGTCGAGATCGTAGTTCCACGCGTGATACGGACAGACGAGCCGACGCGCCGAGCCGCATCCTTCGGTGATCTGCGACTGCCGGTGCAGGCAGACGTTTTCGAACGCCTTCACCGAGCCGTCCGATGTGCGGGTCAGCAGGATGGAGCGACCCATCACGGTCTTCGTGCAATAGGATCCGGGCTTGGGCAGTTCGGAGATGTAGCCGACAAGCTGCGGGCTGGCGAGCACCATCTCGATGTCGCGTGCGTGCCGATCGGTTGACGTGTAGGTGTCGGCTCGCACGCGGTATTCGGCAGGGGCCAAGTCGGTCGTCTTGTCCCGCGCGAGTTTGAGCGCGCGACGGGTCAGGTCGATGAGCTGATCGCGATCCATGGCCGCTATCTTATTATCTTTATAAAGATAGGACCAGGGCCGTCAGTTGCGGTCGCCGGTGTTGTAGCTGCCCTGCTCCTTGTATGTTCGGTTGCTTGCATATGCCATCAGGCGCACGGCGGTGCGGCGTCCCATCAGATGGCGGAACGCGAAGTGCGTGAAACGCAGCACGCGCGCGGGGAACAAGGTCGGCTTTTTCCCTAGAGCGTTCAGCGTCTCGGCCGCGACCTGCTCAGGCTCCTGTACGGGCACATTGGCGTCGTCGGGCTCGGATGCCACATAGTTCGGAGTCCGCGTCGCTCCCGCGCAGCTGACGAGGACGTCGACCCCGTCGTCACGGAGCTCGGCCCAGAGCCCCTCGGCCAGCACCAGGTTGTACGCCTTGGTGGCGGAGTAATTCGCGACACGCACCATTCCCTGTAGCGCCCCCATCGACGACAGCAGGATGATCCCGCCACGTCTGCGTGCGCGGAACCTTTCGCCGAAACCGTGGCTGAGCACCAACGGCCCGCGCACGTTGACGTCGATCTCCTTGAGATGTGTGTCGATGTCGAAGTTCCAGAACGGTCCGACGACGGAGAACGCGGCGTTGTAGATGAGGAGGCCGACGTCCAGGTCGCCGAGTTCGGCGAGGATTCTGTCGAGGTCGTCGCGGTCGGCGAGGTCTGCTCGCAACGCGCGCGTCTGCACCCCGCTAGTGGCGGCGATGTCGTCGGCGACCTGCTGTGCGAGCTCGACGCGCCGTGCGATGAGCACGACGTTGAGCCCGCGGTCGGCACACCCTCGCGCGAGCGCCTCGCCGAGTCCTTCCGATGCCCCGGCGACAACCGCCCACGGGCCGTAGCGATCTGCGAAGGTTGCCATTGCTAGCTCCCGTCCGTCGTTGTGAACGGCCGCGTGAACGGGTGCTCCCGCCACATCCGGATCAGCACCCAGACGGGGACGATAAGCCAGCCGGCGTTCGTCGCCAGCACCAGCGGCAGGTGATCGCTCGCGAACGGCCCGGCGATCTCCTCACCGAGAATGACGGTGACCGTGGCCAGCATCACGGATGCCCAGATGATCGACCAGTTTCGGATCCACTCCTTGCCCTTCCAGAACGCGTAGAGCGCGGCGATGTAGAAGGGGCCGTAGACGATCTGGTCGATCACGACGATCGTGGTGTACCAGATGGGCCGCTCATAGAGCAGCGGGTCATACCTCTCGAAATACCAGTGCAGGAAGTCGATCATGTAAGCAGGCGGCCAGATCGGGTAGGTGAAGTTGTCCGGATCGCGGATGACGAGCTGTTCGATGTCCGCCTGGTAGGTCACGAAGATGACGTTGACCAGAAAGAAACACCACAAGACGATGTCGCCCTTACGTTCGCGGAACGGGACGACCTCCCGCGCGACGGCGACCGGCGACATCTCCGACGTGTTGGGCATCAGTCGAACTCCATCGGCAGACTCGTCGGCCCACTGAGGCCGAGCAGTGGTTTCCATGGCACGGTTCCCACGCGACGCGGGTTCGGGAAGCGCCGGGATAGGATCTTCAGCGCCTCGGCAAGCTCCAGCCGCGCCAGGTTTGCGCCGAGGCAGTAGTGCACTCCTCCGCCGAAGGTCAGAATGGGCGGTGGCTCGTCGCGGGTGATGTCGAAGCGCGTCGGGTCGTCGTAGATCGCGCTGTCGCGGTTCGCCGCATACGTATTGACGATGATGAATGTGCCTGCAGGAAAGGTGTATTCGCCGACCGTGACGTCGTTGATGGCAGTGCGCACGGTGCTGCACATCGACGGCGAGTGACGCATGGTCTCCTCGACGGCGCGCATCGCCAGCTCAGGCTGGTCGCGAAGCAGTGCCCACTGCTCGGGGTGATCGCACAACACCTGCATGGACGCGGCCAACTGGCTTCGGGTGGTGTCGGTCCCGGCCACCAGAATGCTGAACGCCAGCATGCGCAGTTCGGCGGCGTCAAGCCGCTCGCCTCCGTCTTCGATCCGGATGAGCTCGGAGAGCAGATCGTCGGTCAAGCCCTGCCGACGTTGGGCGATCATTCCATCGATGTAATCGTCGAACTCGCCCCATGCCTTGAGCACGACGGGCTCCTCGTCGACGAGGTTGATATCGAAGCTGACGATCTTGAAGATGTCCTCTGCCCATCGGGAGAACTGTTGCCAGTCCTCTCGAGGCGCACCAAGCAGTGCACAGATGACCGGTATCGGATAGGGCCGAGCGATGTCGGCGACGAATTCGCAACGGCCGGCGGCGATCATGCTGTCGATGAGCTCGTTGATGACTGCGTGAATGGTGTCGTGCATGCGCGCCGTCGCCCGCGGTGTGAAGGCCCGTGAGACCAGGCTGCGTAGCCGACGGTGTTCCTCGCCCTCCATGTTCAAGATGCTGCGGGTCACCCTGTCCCACAACGGACCCGACGTGATGCCGTGCGCGGAGAGATGGATGCCTGCCGGCACCACGAACTGCGGGTCGCGGAGCACCGTCCGCGCAAGATCGTATGAGAGCACCTCGGGTCCGATGGGACCCAACGCGATCGGCGCAACCTGCTGTGCAGCCCGGAATTGCGGATAGATCTCCTGTGGGGTGTCCGTGACGTCATAGGTCAGCGTCGGAAGTCCGGCGTCGAAGACGCTCGGTTTGAGCGGACGTGTCTGCGGGTCAGTCATGACATCACATCCAGGGATGGGGCTGATGAGCTCTATTCCGCGGTCCCAATCGAGGCTGATACGCAGCCCGAGTTCAGTCAGTTCGGCAGGCGCAAGGGTGAAGCCGAGTTCGGTGAACATCTGCGCCACGGCGTCGTGACGCTCGAGCGCCACCGCGAAGACCACGTGATGGAGCGATGAAGCAGGGGGCGTCGAGGTCATTTGCGTACCAGCCCGCGCGGGCGAATCAAGCCCAGATCAAGGTGTGTCAGCCAGCCAGGGGCGGCATCGCAGATATCGGGGATCGCGTTGATGGCGCCCATCGCCGTCCAGTTGTATCCGGGATGCGCCATCGTTCCGTCCGGCTGATCGACGCCTTCGAGCGTCAGTTCGCTCGGCGGATCTCCGTCGATCACGATGCGGTAGCGCGTCTTTCCCCAGTCCCATGCCGGTTCGATCGTGTCGGCGGTCAGATAGATCGCGTGAAAGACGATGAGTGGGTCGCCCTCGACCCAGGCGGTCCATTCGTGGTGCTGCGCGGCGACGGTGCCGCGGGGTATCGCGCCCAACGCGTGCGGAATGTCCTCGGTCGCGACGGCGGCCTTCACATCCGCGGCAGTCACCCTGTCGATGCGGACGCCGAGGCCGTCGGCGATCATGTACATCGATTGTGCAAAGAAAGGCAGGCCAAGGCCCAGAATGGTTGGCTCGGAGAGGAATTTGTCCTTGTCCTTCCCGAATCCCATCCAGTCGATGTGGTCCAGTGGGGTGTCCGTCAGGATGTTCACCACTTCATACACGCGGATCTGGTCGATCCGGCTCATCACACGGGCAAGGGTGAGCGGCAGGATGTCACCCGCGTAGCCCGGATGGATGCCGCCGGCGTGAAACGACGTTCCGCCGTCCTGGCATGCCTCGCGGATCTTCGTGCCGTCAGCGGCGAAGTCCGCCGTCGGATAGAAGAATCCGCTCGTGGTGACGACGTTCTTGCCCGAGCGCAGCAGCCGGCAGACGGTCTCGGTGTCCATGATGATCGGCGTATAGAACACACAGTCGGCGTCCATGGCGACGACAGAATCGATGTCGTCCGTCGCGACGACGCCGACCGGGGCGATGCCTGCGATCTCGCCCGCGTCCTTGCCGACCTTGTCCTTGGAGTGCACCAGCACCCCGACGAGATCAAAAACCGGGTTGTCGGCGAAGTGCCGCACCCCGACCTGTCCGACATCGCCGGTCATCCACTGAATGATTCGATAGGTCATGCGGCGGACCGCCTTCCGGGGCTGAACACCACTGGAAGCCGCCGGTACCCGCGGGTCACCGAGTTTCCGTGGAACACAGCGTCGCTCCCAGGCGCAAGCGAGTAGTCGGGCATTCGTTCCAGCACCTGCTCGATACCGATGCGAAACTCGAGACGTGCCAAATTGGAACCGAGGCAGCGATGCACTCCTGCCCCGAATCCGAGATGCCTGTTCGCCTGGCGGTCGAGTATGCAGCGATCCGGATCGGGAAACTCGATGGAATCACGATTGGCCGACGCGTAGTTGACCAAGACCGATTCACCGGGGCAGAACGTGTGGCCGTTCAGCTCGACGTCCTTGGCGACGGTTCGGGGAATGCCGTGAATCGACCCGCCGAAGCGGATCAGCTCTTCAACGGCCCTTGCCATAATGTCGGGCTCGCGGATGAGGCGGTCGCGCTCCTCGGGATGTGTTCCGAGGTAGTGGAACGCGAACGACATTGCGCTTGCCGTGGTTTCCAGTCCCGCTTGAACCAGGAGCATGGCGTTGGAGACGACATCACCGAAAGACAGCTTGTCGCCGTCGATCTCGGCCGCGAGAAGGACGTCGATCATGTCGTCCTGCGGCGGCGAGTCGGTTCGCGCCGACACCGCATCGTGGAGGTGCTGATACAGCCCACCCCACGCCGCCATGCGCGCCTCTTCTGTCTGTCCGTTCAGTGCCGTATCGGTCAGCTCGATGCACAGCGGCACATCGCCGATCGGCATACCGAGGAGGTACTTGAAGAAGACGATGCCGGGCTGCCGCCACGCGACCTCGGCCAGATCGCCCGCCCCATCGGAGATGAAGGCGTCGATCAATCGGTCTGTCTCGTCACGGATCTGCGGCATCAGCGCCTTCATCCGGGCCGGTGAGAAGTACGGGTTGAGAACCTTGCGGAACTTCTGCTGGCGCGGCGGGTCAAGGGTGATAACGAGGTCGCCGGCGAGCTGTTCGGACGCCTCCGGCGTCGGGTTGCTCGAGAAGTGCTCCCAGTCCTGCAGAATCCGGTAGCAGTCCGCATACCGGACCGCTACCCATGCGCCTCCGGGTGTAGCGGCCAGAAACGGTACGTCGGTGTGGGGGAACGATTCCCGTGCCCTCATGACCGAGTACACCTCGTAGAGGAAGTCGTTGTCGTTGAAGTCCTCATGGCGGAGATCCCAGTTTTCCGCATGCTCCTCCGGTTGCTTAGGCACTAGCCGCCCTGTTGTCCGGCGGCCTGGCGGGCCAGGCGTTCGTCGTGGATCTTGACGAGCTCGCGGAAGCCGAGCCGATGGTACTTCGGCGTCGGTTGGATGCCCCACTGGTCCTGGGCAGTGTCCTTGCCTTCTGCGCCCTCGGGCGGTCCGAGCGGCGGGTAGGGATACTTGCATTCGAGGGTGTCGTCGGAGTAGCGGATCTTGAGCAGTTCGCTGCATATCTGGGTCAGGCTCAAGGTCGGGTAGCCGTAGTAGACCGCCATGAAGGGCAGGGTGAATGCTCCTTCGATGACGAGGGCGACTAGGCATACCAACACCGCACGCTTGATCCACTTGTGCATACGCGCGTAGTAGGGAGTGGTGCCGGGCGGCAGGTCCTCGGCGGGCTTCTGCTCTTCGGTGGTGGCAGGTGTGGTCATTCTGGGCTCCTTGAACCTGTTCAGTCGGAGAAGATTTCGCGGTTGACGGTGTGGAGGTACGGGATGGCGAGGAACGGCGTGATGTAGAAGATGTCGTAGAGCCACCATCCGATCACCGGGAAGACGACCCCGGCATAGCGCACGTCGGCGAACATCGTCATGTTGAAGACGTAGGCGCACCAGATCACGACGCCCATCCAGCAGGTGATGATCATCCACTGGTGGCCCCAGCGCTTCATCTGCAGGAAGCCGATGGCCGCGGCGACCCGCATCGAGAACACGGTGAAGATCAGTCCGGCGACATAGGCCTTCTCGCCAGGGGCTGCGGCGCCGCCCACCCACAGTTCGTTGTAGTGCCAGAAGTAGCCGGCGTCGAACATGTTGCCCCAGCCGACCATCAGCACACGGTTGATCAGCGTGTGGTTGGCGACGAGGTCGAGCGCCCAGCCGAGGCTGTTGAGCATGCCGTCGATCAGGACCAGGTAGCCGATCAGGGTGACGATCATCGGCCGGACCGACAGGCCTGCGCGCAGGGCCTGGCGTTGCAGCCACACTCCCCGCATGAAGATGGGGAACCCGATCAGGCCCGGCGCCCACATGCCCATCAACGCGGCGCCGACGATCATCCACTTGTCGGCTCGCCGTTGGGCCTGGCGGGACTCGTCGTGGTGAGCATCGAGACTGACCGAACCATCTTGGGCAGGGGGTGTCCTCGCGCCCGAACGACGGTTCAGCAAGGGCAGGTTCACAACTCCCACCAGCCCCTGGCGAACGACATGTACAGCTGGATTCCGAACATGATCAGCAGATAGCCATAGATGACGACCTGCAGGACGATGAGCGCCCGCTTGCGCTTCTGTTCCTTTTGATCCATCTGAGTACTCCCTTCTAGAGCAGGCTGGCGGCGGCGATTTCCCGCAGTCCGTCGGTGATGGCGCCGTCCGTGGACAGCGGCGCGAGGATGCAGGCGTCGGCCGCATCCAGTTCGCTTGCGCCTGCAGCGATCAACTGCGCAGCCGTGACGAGCACCCGCGTCGAGGGTGGCTCGAAGTGGAAGGCGTCGTCGGCGGTCCGGATGGCGACCGCGCACTGCACGAGACGCTGGGCGGTGGGCAGCGGGATCCCTGCCTCGGCGACGATCACCTCGGCCTCGCGGTCGGGCGGCAGATACCGCATCGGCAGCGTGACGAACCGTTGGCGGAACGAGGGCTTGAGCTCCTTGAGCGAGCTGCGGTAGGCAGGATTGTACGAGCACACGAGCATGAAACCGGCTGGGGCCCGGACCACTTCGTCCGCGCGGTCCAGGTACAGCGCTCTGCGGTGGTCGGTCAGCGAGTGCAGGATCGCCAGCGAGTCGTGACGAGCCTCCACCACCTCGTCGAGGTAGCAGATCGCGCCTGCCTTGACGGCTCTGGTTAGGGGCCCGTCGGTCCACACCACATCTCCGCCCGTGACCATGAAGCGGCCGACGAGATCGGAACTGGTGAGGTCGTCATGGCAACTGATGGTCACCACCGGTCGTTGCAGAAGCACACCCATGTGCTCGACGAAGCGGGTCTTTCCGCAGCCCGTCGGGCCGGTGAGCATCACTGGGATGCGCTGCTGGAAAGCTTGTTCGAAGAGTTGCACTTCGTTGCCGTTGGCGAAATAGGTTTGGGTCGTCATGCGGCAACCAACTCTCGATGAACGTGGGCCAGGACCCGGGGCAGTTCCTCGACACGCTTGATGCGCTGAGAGCGCCGGGGCCCGAACACTTCGGGTAGCGGATCGACGCGCGTCGGTCCGACGCCGACGTAGTACACGGAGACCCCTGCGTCGTTGGCTTCCTCGACCGCATGGGCTGCGTCGGCCCATGCATAGCGGCCCTCGTACCCCTCGTCGGAGATCAGGCCGTCGCCGATGACGATCAGCAGACGCCGTTCCGAGGGCTGCGCGAGCAGCCGACTGGTCAAGTGCCGAAGCGGCGCTCCGAGCCTGGTGTATCCGCCGGTTGCGAGACCCAGCTTGCTGGGAGGGACGAACCGGCGGTCCTCGAAGTCCTTAAGGCAGCGCACCTCGACCCGGTGTCGGGTGTTGCCCGTGAACACGAAGACACCGTGCCGTTCGCGGGCCAGGGTCATCGCGCGGGAAAGCGCGTCGGCACAGGACAACTCGAGTCGGAAGATCCGGCCGCCGTGTACACCCAGCGACGAACTGCGGTCGAGCAGCAACGCGGTGCTGACATCGCGACTGCTGGGCAGCAGCTCGCGGAAGATGCGCGGTTCCGTCGCCTCGCCGGTGGTCAGGTCGATGTAGTGACTGACGTACTGCTCGACGTCGAGGTCGCAGCCGTCCTCGAGGCGGCCCGTCATCGCCCGGTGGGTGTGCTCGGTGAACCACTTCCGCAGATCGGCGGCGACGGGCACCGGTTGGCGGGTGTTGTGGGTGTCCACCCGCTCCAGCACCGCGACGTGGTCCGGCATGAAACGCCCGGTCCACATGTTCCACTCGGGATAGGGGATCCCCGGCCGGTGCTCGGGCGTGATGTCGAGATCGTTGTCCTGCGGCCGGTTCGGCGGCGGGAGGTTCGGGTTGCGGACCCCGCCGTCGCCGCCAACGGGGACGGAATACGGCCGGGGAAGACGCTTCTGCGTTGTGGTCCACGGCATCCTGCCGAAGCTGCGTCGCAGTTTGTCGGTCAGTCCCTGCGGCACCGTGTATGCCAACGGCAGGATGCCCAGCAGCGGATGCACGTCCAACGGCTGAGCGGTCCGAGCCAGCGCGACGGCCTTCGTGAGCATCTCCTCCGCGGAAGTTTCGCCGGCGGCGGCCTCGACACCGGGTAGCGCTCGGTCAAGCTCCGTCAGCAGGCCGGGCCAGCGCGATGCGACCCATCCGATGGCGACACCGGCCTCCACGAGAAGAAGCGCCCGCAGTTCGGGGGCCGACAGCTCGTTGAGACGATAACCGGTCAGCCGATCCTTCGACGGCGAACATTGCAGCGCGACACCACATGTCAGCGTCCTGCGCGTCCAGCCGGGACCGGACGGATACGGAACGTGTACGTGACTGAGCGAGGCGTTCAAGCCGAATGCGCGCTGCGATCCCGTGACGAGCCGGGCACCCTCACGGCGCTGTTCACTGAGCGCCACTGCCGTCAAGGCACAGCTGCGCTCCAGCGCCATCGCGGGGGAGTCCGACGGATCGGTCATCGCGAACTCAGAACGTCCCGATGTTGGAGAACATCCAATACCAGAACCAGATGATCAATATGGTGCCGCCCCACGCGCCGACGTAGCGCAGGATCTCCCATAGATATGCCATGTCTAGACCTCCTTGGAGTTGACGGACGACGAGGTCATCGGACCTCCAGGCTGCGAACTGCGGTAGCGACCAATTCCCTGAGCATGGTGTCGCGCGCCGCCTGGCTCGACGTCGTGCTGAGCACCCCGTACACGCCGAGCAGGAAGAACACCGCACTGCAGAAGGCATCGACGTCGGGATGCGCTTCACCGTGCTCTCGCGCCCGGTCGATCTCGTCGACGAGCAGCACGATCACCGGATGGTCGGTCCACACCTCGTCGTGACGGGGACGCGACGGTGAGAAGTGCAGAGCCAGAACATCTTTGAACAGCAGGCCGCCGAGCCGGTCCTCCACGGAGATCACCAGCTCCTTGACCTTCGTCAGGGTCGTGGCCAAGTTGTGGGGCTGCTTGAGGAATCGGGCGAGCTCGGATGCCAGCCGCGACTCCTCGCGGGTCTCCAGCTCGAGCAGCACGTGTTCCTTGGTGGGGAAGTGGAAGAAGAAGGTGCCGTGGGCAACGCCCGCCGATGCGACGATCGCGCCGACGTCGGCCGCCACCATTCCGGACCGCTTGAACTCGGCGATCGCGGCACCGAGGATTCGCTGGCGTGTCTGCAGTCTGCGGGTTTCGCGCGTGGTGGGCCTGACCGAGGTTGTCACGATGAAATATCCTCAGTCAGAGAAGATTTCGCGATTGACCGAATGAAGGTAGGGGATCGCGAGAAACGGCGTGATGTAGAAGATGTCGTAGAGCCACCAACCGATGACCGGCAGCACGACCCCGGCGAAGCGGACGTCGGCGAACATCGTCATGTTGAACACGTAGCCGCACCAGATCACGACGCCCATCCAGCAGGTGATGATCATCCACTGGTGACCCCAGCGCTTCATCTGCAAGAAGCCGATCGCCGCCGCGATCCGCATGGTGAACACGGTGAAGATGAGCCCGATCTCCCAGCCCTTCTCGCCGGGTCCCGCCGCGCCGCCGATCCACAGCTCGTTGAAGTGCCAGAAGTAGCCGGCGTCGAACATGTTGCCCCATCCGGTCAGCAGCACGCGGGCCAGAAGGGTGTGATTGGCGACCATGTCGAGCGCCCATCCCACCGTGTTGATGGCGGCGTCGATGATGACCAGGTAACCGAGCAGGGTGACGAGCATCGGCCGGACCGACAACCCGTCTCGCTGTGCGCGCCGCAGCAGCCAGACTCCCCGCAGAAAGAGCGGGAGGCCGAAGATCCCAAGCGCCGTGGTGCCGATCAGAATGCTGCCCGAGATCAGCCATTTATCGGCCTGCCGCTGCGCGAGCCGTGACTGTTCCTCGTGGTCGTCGAGGGTCAGCCCCTTGGCCGCCGTCGATTTGGCGTCGCCGTTGTTGCCGCGCAGGTTCAACGTAGGCAGATTCATGCACCCCTCCCGCCGCTCGACGCCTCCTTGTTGTAGTCCAGATACTGACTGAAGTCAATGACTTGAGTAAGTGAAATCCGGCTAGGGCTGCATGCTGCGCAGCGTTCTGGCGAGGTAGTCGTCGAGCATGGCCGTGCGCGTCGGCCAGGTCGTCGTCGTGGTGAGAAGTGCATAAAGCCCAAGCAAGAAGAAGACCGCGCTGTTCATGGGGTTGACGTCAGGTGCCACCAGCCCGTCGGTCTGGGCCTTCCCGATCTCCTCGGCGACGTGCACGATGAGGGCGTGGTCGCGGCCGTCTTCGGCCGGCGGTCGGGTCTGGGAGAAGTGCAGGGCCAGGAAGTCCTTGAACAGGAGCACGCCGAGCCGCCGTTCCAAGGCCACCACCAGCCGCATCGCTTCCCGCAGTGATGCTTTGAGGTCGTGTTTGGTCTGGAGGAACTTGCTGAACTGGTTGGCGATTCGCCGTTCTTCGCGTTGTTCGAGCTCCAACAGCACGTGTTCCTTGGTGGGGAAATGGAAGAAGAACGTACCGTGGGCAACCCCGGCTGCCGCGACGATCGCGCCGACATCGGCCTCGGCCATACCCGACCGTTTGAACTCCGCGATCGACGCACCCAGGAGGCGCTCTCTGGTCTGTAGCCGCTTCGCCTCGCGCGCCGAGAGCTTGTCCGCCGCCACTGTGCTCCGTCTCTGTTGTCGCACGTGCCAATGGTCACCAAGGGTATGGCGTTGCCACGGCAATGCTATGGAGCGTGTATGAATCTGTCATTGACTTAGGTCAGTTTCAGACGTTAGATGAGCACGGCATTTCCGTCGGCGGGTAAAGGAGGAGGGAGCGACCATGCGCAGAGTAGTTCAATTCTCCACCGGCAATGTCGGCCAACATTCACTCAAGGCGATCATCGGACGTCCGGATCTCGAGTTGGTCGGCCTGCATGCCGCCAGTCCGAACAAGATCGGGCGAGACGCGTCTGAGCTATGTGGGCTGAAAGAGCCGACCGGCATCATCGCGACCGACGACATCGACGCCCTCATTGCGCTCAAGCCCGATTGCGTCGTCTACGCCGCGCAGGGCGAGACACGGCCGATGGAAGCTCTCGAACAGATGTCGAAGTTCCTCGCTGCGGGCATCAACGTCGCCGCCACGTCGATGGTGTGGTTGGTGACGCCCCGTCAGGCGGACGACTGGCTGCGGGAACCACTGGAAAAGGCCTGCCAGGCGGGCAACGCTTCGTTGTACGTGAACGGCATCGACCCCGGCTATTCCGGTGACACCGAGGTACACAGTGCACTGAGCCTCGTCACTCGCGCCACATCGGTCACCGTCCAGGAGATCTTCGACTACGCCAACTACGACGACTACGAATTCACCGGCGTATCAATGGGGTTCGGGCTGACCGCCGATGCGGACCCGCCGATGCTCTTCCTGCCGGGCGTGCTTACCACGATGTGGGGCGGTCCGGTCCGCAACCTTGCAGACCAGCTCGGCGTTGAACTCGACGAGCTCCGTCAGCGCATAGAACCCTGGTATACCGACAAGCGGATCGAATGCAAGATGGCGACGATCGAGCCCGGCCAGATGGCCGCCGTCCGGTTCGCGGTCGAAGGCGTACGCGACGGGGTTCCGCTGATCACCATGGAGCACATCACCCGGCTGACGGCGGCGTCGGCGCCGGACTGGGAGTATCCGCCCGACGGTAAGACCGGTGTTCACCGCGTGGTGGTGGAGGGCGAACCGCGGGTCGAACTCAACACACACGTATCCGATCCGGTACTCGACGTCACCGAGGCTGGATGCGTATCCACGGCTGCCCGGGTGGTCAATGTGATCGACTGGCTCTGCAGCGCGCCCGCAGGGTTGATCGCAGTGGAGGACATCCCGCAGGCGGCGATCATTCGCGGACTGATGTGGACTAGTCCGTAGTGAGCTTGCGCAACGGGCGCCCCGACGTCTCACGCATCGTCAGCACCGTCGCGAGCGAGATGACCGCCGCGACGATCACGTAGTACGCGGGCGCGAGCTCATTGCCGGTGCGGTCGGTCAGCCAGGTCGCCACGTAGGGCGCGGTACCGCCGAAGACTGCAACCGATATGTTGTAGCCGATCGAATACGCGCCCGATCGCACCTTGGTGGCGAACAGTTCGGCCCCCGCGGCCAACGACGCCGAGACGAACACCGCCTCGACCGCGGCGAGGCCCGCGTGTCCGCCTATCGCCGCGGCCAAAGAGCCCGAATTCAGCAGCAGGAAAAGGGGATAGGCGAGCACGATGAATCCGACCGACCCCGCGATCAGCAGCGGCTTGCGCCCGATCCGGTCCGACAGAGCGCCCAGCGGCGGGATGAGGACCAACGCGACGAGGCTGGCGATCGTGATTGAGATGAACGCGTCCATCTTGGTCAGCCCCAACGTCTTGGTGAAGTAGCTCGGCAGGAACGTGAATATCGTGTAGAAGCCGACGTTGTGAATAACGACCAGCCCGACGATCTGCAGAATGGGCCGCCACGATGTGGTCAGTGCGTCCTTGAGCGGCGATGTCGAGACCTCGCCTTCGTCCTTGAGTTCCTCGAACTCGGGGGTGTCGCGCAACTTCAGCCGGATGTAAAGCCCAACGGCGCCCAGCAGACCGGCCAGCAGGAACGGTATGCGCCAGCCGTAGGCGTCCATGGCTGCCTCGGGGAGCACCGCCTCCAGCACGGTGACGGTGATGGATCCCAGCAGGAAGCCCACCACGACCGACCACACCAGAAACGAAACGACGAAGCCACGATGCTTGTCAGGTGCGTATTCCGCAAGGAAGCACGCGCCGCTGCCGTATTCGCCGCCGGCCGAAAAACCCTGCAGGCAGCGGCAAAGCAGCAGAAGCAGTGGAGCGGCAACGCCGATGGCGTCGTAGCTCGGAATCAGGCCGATGGCGAACGTCGAACCCGACATCATCAGGATCACGATCGCCAGCACGCGTTGCCGGCCGATTCGGTCGGCCAGCGGTCCGAAGAAGAAGCCGCCTAGCGGTCGCATGAAGAAGGCCGCCGCGAAGATAGCGAACGTGTTCATCAGCGCGACGGTGTCATTGCCGGATGGGAAGAACTTATCGGCGATAAAGGTCGCGAGGACGCTGTATATCGCGAAGTCGAACCATTCGACGGTGTTGCCGATCGCCGCCCCGCGCACGGCTTTTCGCACATCCGATGCTGCGGGATGTCGATGCGAGACATGCTCGTCATGGACAGTCATGGTGCATCTCCTAAGGAGTCGAATTCAGCGTGCGGTCGGTCGGTGATGAACATGTGGCCGGGGGCGTGGAAGATCGCGAGCGACGGCTTGGCCTCGGCGACGGCCACCTGCGGAGTCACGCCGCACGCCCAGAACACCGGGACCTCATCCGGTTCGACGGCAACCGGGTCGCCGAAGTCGGGCGCGGCGAGGTCGGTGATGCCGAGTGCCGCTGGATCTCCGAAATGGACAGGGCCGCCGTGCATGGCTGGGAAGCGGGAGGAGATCTCGACCGCATGCACGATGTGGTCCGGCGCGAGAGGCCTCATCGACACGACCAAAGGACCCTCGAAAGCACCCGCGCCGGTGCAGCGCCGGTCGGTGACATACATCGGAACGTTGACGCCTTGGCGCTGATGCGCCAGGGGCAGACCGGCAGCGGCAAGGGCCCATTCGAATGTGAACGAGCAGCCCAGCAGGAAACTGACGAGATCGTCGCGCCAGTACCGGGTCACGTCCGTCGGTTCGTCGACGAGTGAGCCGTTCTCGAAAACGCGGTAGCGCGGGAGGTCGGTGCGCAGGTCGGCGTCGCGCGCGAGTGAAGCCGGATACGGAGAGCCGGTGTCGGTGACCTCGAGCAGCGGGCACGGTTTCGGGTTTCTGACACAGAAGCGCAGGAAGTCGAGCGCGTCGTCGGCGGGCAGTATTACCAGGTTGGCCTGGGCGAAACCGGGCGCCAGCCCGCTGGTGGGTCCGGTGTGCTCACCGACGCGGATGCGGGCACGGGCGTCGGCTAAGTCGGACGCAGCGGCGTCCGCGGTCGCCGGGTTCGACCCGCCCATGCGGCTCGGATTCCCTGTTGGGGCTGATAAAAACTTTCCACGGCTAACTACTGAGGACTTGCGGCGTCGCCTCTGTCCTACCCCCGACACCGTCGTCACCCTTTTTGCCGCCGCTCAATGCCTTTTTGATGTTTGTCTGAAACCTTGGTGATGACCTTCTTGATGTCATTGCGTGCGTTCTTGACCGCATCCCGCACGGGCGTCTTCTTCTCCGTGGTGGTGGCCGCGGGTGAGCCGTTGCCGTTGAAGGCGGACCGGATGGTCGTCCGCCCGTCGCCAATGACCGATTTCACCGCAGCGCGGGTCTGGTGGGTCTGGTCTGTTGTCGGTGTCAGCTGTCGCCCGTCAGGCCTGACCGCAGATGATCCTTGTGAGACAAGGTGATTCACGTCGTCGATGATTGTCTTGAGGGTGGTTCCCGGTGCCGGGAGGTGCTGCTCCATGGCGGTGTCCCGATCTGCGTTGTCGGTATCCTGCACCGCGGGAGTGCCCAGCGGGGCGGGCGCGCCGATCAGGGCGGCGGCGTTGGCGATCCCCTCGCCGATCGCGTCGACCAGATTCTTGGCCACCGTGACCGGGTCATGCAGCGGGATCAGCCGTGCCGGGGTGGGCTTCCCTCGCGGGATGCTGCGGTCATAGCCCAGTTCCACGACCTCTCGGAAGAACGGCTCGACCACATCGATCACCGGCTCGGGCACCCCCAGGGTGCGCAGCGGACCGAACAACGGCAGATCCTGGGTCTCGAAGAAGTAGTAAGTGGTGTCGCCGTACTGACTCACGATGCGCGGCGATGTCGACGGATCGGAAAGCAGGCTCACGTCGAAGTCGTGGAAGTGCACGTAGAAGACGCCTAGCAGCGCGTTCAACAGGGAGACGACATTGAGCGGATACAACGGAAATCGCTGACGCCTTCGTATTGCCGGTTGATCTCGACCGTGTCGAACTGGGTGTCGGTAGGCGCAGGGCCGTTGAACGACACATCGAGGATTGGAACGTAGAGGCCGGGGAACCGGGCGGCAAAGCCGCCGTTGGGCAGATTGGGGTCGCCGCTCAGCACGAAGTCGATATCGGGGGCTGTGGGTTTCTCCGGGTACTTCTCGGCGAGCTTGCGCTTCTCCAAGTTCGCAACCATCGCGCCCTGTGAGTAGCCGTAGATCACCAGCTGGTCGTTGGGTTGGTTGGCCATCGCGTGCTCGAGATCAGCCACCCCGCCCCGCAGCGACTGATCGATGGTGTGGTCGAAGAGACCGGTAAGGCGCCACCACGGCTCATCAGGCCACCCTGGGCCACCGGGTCCCCAGATTTCCCGGGGGCCGAGCACGAACCCCGGGAGGCGGAACAGTAGCCCCGTGATGGGCCACAATTCCTCGGGCGTCGTCACCGTGGCGGCCTCGATCGGACCCGGATGAGTCGGGGCGATGTACTGGCTGATGACGGTGTCGACGTAGTAGTCGTCGGGCGTTGGGATGCTGGTGCCGCCCATGATCAGGGCACACGTACTCCCGGCTGTGCCCATGCACACCGTCGAGGCAGCCAGCCGCACGTCGGGCGACACGGTCGATTCGCGTGCGGGCATCACCGTGGCCGCCATCACGACTGTCGCGACAGCGACCGACACCGTCATCCGCGCGGCGGTGTGACGAACGTTCCCTGTTCCCAGCGCGATCGCCAGTGCCCCGATGCGACCGATGTGCTTTGCGTTACCCATCGTCGTGCCTCCATCGATGTCATCGTGATGGAATCGTCGCTCGCGTTTGCTTCGGCGAGCCCAGTAGTGCTCTGCTGCAACTCCATGCCGTTCGGCGCTGCACAACTGGCTTATGGATTGCAAAGCGGCGCAAGTCCCCTGAGCCGGTCACCGACGTGGCTGAAGACGGTGCCGCCGAGCGGGCGGGCGAAGAAGCCGCCCCCGAACGTCGCGAACGACAGCAAGACGCCGGACGTCGGAGAGGCATTGGGAAAAAACAACTTCGGGAAGACGAGCGCGGCTACGGTTCCGTAGAGGAAGTCGTAAACTCAACCGTCGTCCCGATGAAGCTGGCGACCGCGACGCGCAGCGGCGACACCCGCGTCGCGGCGGCTGCGTCGACATCAGCTCAGTCGCTGGCGGGAAGTGGCTTGGCTTCCTTGATGGTCAGTGCCGTCGTGCCGACGGACAGCGTCCCTTTGCCCGCCTTGGTCACCAGCACCTCGGCGCCGTTCTCGTCGACGTAGCGCTTGCCCATCAGGTTCCCGTCGGACAGCGACGGGTCGAGCGCCAGGTCGGAGGAGATCTCTACGCCGATCGGCACCATCGGTGCCCCACCGGCGCGCAGATCGTCGAGGCTGTCGGCCGACCGCACGACGATGACCTGGGTGTCGCATACCTGGCTCTGCAGGCGCGTGCCGTTCTTGATCATGCTGGCTCCTTACTGGCGTTCAGCTCGCTGACGAGTTCGCGGCGCAGCACCTTGCCGGTCGCGTTGGTGGGCAGTTCATCACGGAACACCACCTTGTCTGGGGTGCGGGACCCGCGCAGCTGGCCGCGCACGAAGCCCCGCAAATCCTCGACGTCGGGTAGCGCGCCCGAGGTGGGAACCACGACGGCCACGATGATCTGGCCCCACTGGGGGTCCTCCGCGCCGACGACCGCGCAGTCATGCACGTGCGGATGCTCGACGAGCACGTCCTCGATCTCGGCCGGTGCGATGTTCTCGCCGCCGCGGATGATGGTGTCGTCGGATCGGCCGCCGATGAACAGGTAGCCGTCCTCGTCGAGGTAGGCCACATCCTTGGTGGGGAACCAGCCCTCGTCGTCGAGCACGGAACCGATGCCGGTGTACTTGCCCGACACCTGCTCTCCGCGAACGAACAGCTCGCCGGGTTCGCCTGGGCCAAGGACGGTTCCGTCCTCGGCGCGGATCTGCACCTCGACGGTGGGCACCGGTTGACCCACCGAACCAAGCCTGCGCGCGACCGCCTCGTCGGAGGCCGTCAAGGAGACACGGTGGTCGTCGGGCGTCAGCACCGCGATGGTCGAACTGGTCTCGGTCAGCCCATACGCGTTGACGAATCCGACCTCGGGTAGAAGCGACAATGCCTTGCGCACCAATGGAAGTGCGACCTTGGACCCGCCGTAGGCCAACGAGCGAAGGGTCGGCAGCGCGGCTGACTCGGCTTCCAGCACCGCGACTATGCGGTCGAGCATGGTCGGCACGACCGTCGCGGATGTGACCCCCTCGTCGCGGACCAGGCGGACCCATTCGCGGGCGTCGAAGTTCGTCAGGTACACCATCTTTCGGCCCGCGTACAGATTGGACAGCGCCGCGCTGACGCCTGCGATGTGATACGGCGGTACACAGATGAGCGCCGCGTCCGCCGGCGACGCCGAGTCGAATTCCACGGTGCCGGTGATGTAGCTCGTCAGGTTGTTGTGCGTGAGCTCGACGGCCTTCGGTTGCGACGTGGTGCCCGAGGTGAACAGCACGACAGCGACGCTGTCGGGGTCGGCGAACTCGGCGGCCGGTTCGGCGGTGCGAGCCGCCGCGATGAACTCTGCCGAGGACAGCACCTTCTTGCCCGCGCCCGCAACGACGTCGAGGTACTCGTCGTCGGCGATGACGAGCGGTGTCGGCAGCCGGTCGATCAGCTCGCGCAGTCCGTCGGCGCTCAACCGGTAGTTCAGCGGCGTGACGGCCACTCCCGCCCGTGCTGCGGAGAACAGCAGCAGGGGCAGCATGGCACCGCCGGCGCCGACGTAGGCGACGTGCTGGGCACCGGACGCCGCGATGACCCCGGCGCCGCCGTCGGAAAGCGCGCTGAGTTCGTTTGTGGTCAACCGCATGTCGCCGGAGACCACCGCGGTCCGGTCCGGGTCGCTCGAGGAAGCCATCTCGAGCAGCAAAGAAATGCTCATGATTTGTCGACGAAGATATCAAGGATGGGGTCGTCGCCACCGCCATAGGGGGACAGGTCGGTGACTCCGGACTCGGTGAGGACCTGCGAATCGATGTAGCACTTCCCGTTCACCTCGGCGGCTGCCCTGGAGAAGATCTCGACCGCGGCGTCGCCCATGATCTGCGGATCGCGCGAGCGCGCCGCCAGCTTGTTGCCGTCGGCGAGGTTGGCCACCGCGGCCGTCGCGATGTAGGTCTCGGGCCACAGGCAGGAGAAGCCGATGCCCGCGTCGGCGTATTCGGCCGCCCAACCCAGCGACAGCAAGGTCATGCCGTATTTCGAGAGGGTGTATGACGGGTGCGCCCCCAGCCAGTGCGGGTTCATGTTCATCGGCGGAGCCAGCGTCAGCACATGTGCATCGGGCGACCTCTTGAGGCTCGGCAAAGCCGCCTTGGTCAGCAGGAATGTGCCCCTGATGTTGATGTCCATCATCAGGTCGAACTTCTTGGCCGCGAGGTGCTCGGTCGGTTCGGTGGCGATGGCGCTGGCGTTGTTCACGCAGATGTCGATGCCGCCGAAATGCTCGATGGCGGTGTCGACGGTGCGCTGCACGTCCTCCTCTTTGCGCACGTCGCCGACCACGGCCATGCCCTTGCCGCCCGCGGCCTCGATCGCGGCCACGGCTGTGTGTACGGTGCCGGGCAGCTTGGGGTGTGGTTCGGCGGTCTTGGCCAGCAGCACGATGTTCGCGCCGCGCCGGGCCGCGCCGAGCGCGATCGCCAGCCCGATGCCCCGGCTGGCGCCGGAGATGATGAGGGTGCGATCGGTGAACGGGTGGCTCGACGGCTCAGACATTGGCCTCCTGTCGACGAAGCGCAACCCTAACAAATCGGTATTGGCATTCTCATTTTACGCAAGTGCCATAATCACTGTGTACCGGGTCTTCACCCGGCTTCGTAGTCGTCTCCGCATGCCTTGTCTCGTGCGCGTTTCCGTCGTGCGGTATTGGCATTCTCATTTTTTGCAAGTACGTTATCCATTGATGACCGACCGAGTTCAGACCCCCTCCGGCATCCCGCTGCAGCCCGTTTACGGACCGGGCGACCGGGCCGCTGAGCCGCCGGCGCCGGGCGCCTATCCGTTCACCCGCGGCAACTTCGCGAGCGGATATCGAGGCAAGCTGTGGACATTTCGACAGTATTCGGGCTTCGGAACGGCGGAGGAGTCCAACAGTCGCTACCGCTACCTGCTCGACCAGGGTGGCACCGGCTTGTCGGTCGCGCTTGACCTGCCGACGCAGTGCGGCTTCGACTCCGACGACCCCGAGGTCAGCGAGGAAGTCGGCCGGGTCGGTGTCGCCGTCGACACCCTGGCCGACGCCGAGATCCTGTTCGACGGCATACCGCTGGACAAGATCAGCACCAGCTTCACGATCAACGGCACCGCGGCCATCCTGTTGGCCTTCTACGTCGCGGCCGCCGAGAAGAAGGGCGTGCCGCGCGAGAAGCTCACCGGCACCATCCAGAACGACATCCTCAAGGAGTACGCCTCGCGCGGCACCTGGATCTGGCCGCCGGAGCCGTCGCTGCGACTGATCGCGGACACCATCGAGTTCTGCGCTGCCGAGGTGCCGAGGTTCAACGCGATCTCGGTGGCCGGCGCGCATTTTCGCGATGCCGGGGCGAACGCCGTACAGGAGATGGCGTTCACGCTGGCCGACGGCGTCACCTACTGCGACACCGTCGTCGAGCGCGGCCGGATGACCATCGACAAGTTCGCGCCGCAGATCTCCTTCTTCTTCTACACACACGGCGACTTCTTCGAAGAGATCGCCAAGTACCGGGCGGGCAGGCGACGCTGGGCCACCATCGTGCGCGAACGCTACGGCGCCACCAACGACAAGGCGTCGATGTTCCGCTTCGGCTGTGTGTCCGGCGGCGCCTCGCTGTACGGGCCGCAGGCGCAGAACAACATCGTGCGCGTCGCCTACGAGGCGATGGCCTCAGTGCTCGGCGGCGTCCAGTCGATGTTCACCGCGGCATGGGACGAGCCGTTCGCACTGCCCACCGAGGAGTCCGCCACGCTGGCGCTGCGCACCCAGCAGATCCTCGCGTACGAAACCGGGGTGGCGGCCGTCGCCGACCCGCTCGGCGGCTCGTACTTCGTCGAAGCGCTCACCGACGCGACCGAGGAGAAGATCATCGAGATCATGCACGATCTCGAGACGCACGGCGGCATGGTGCGCGCCATCGAGGACGGGTATCTGCAGGGCCTGATCGCCGATGAGGCGTTCAAGATCCACCAGGAAGTCGAATCGGGCGTCCGGCCCGTTGTGGGCGTGAACAAGTTCGTCTCCGACGAGCCCGCGCCGGACGTGTCCATGTACGAGCTCGATGCCGAGGGTCGCGACACTCAACTGAAGCGGCTGTCGAAGGTGAAGGCCGACCGAGATTCCGCGGCGGTGGCCGCGAGCCTGGCCGCGCTGTCCCGGGCGGCCGAGGGTGACGACAACCTGATGCATCATCTGATCGACTGCGCCAACAAGTACTGCACGGTGGGGGAGATGGTGTACGCGCTGAAAGCGGTCTGGGGCGAGTTCCAGCAGCCGGTGGTGTTCTAGTGGCAACAAGGGTTTTGGTAGCAAAGCCGGGTCTGGACGGTCATGACCGCGGCGCCAAGATCGTCGCAAGGACCCTGCGCGACGCCGGGTTCGAGGTCATCTACACCGGCATCCGCCAGCGCATCGAGGACATCGTGTCGATCGCGCTGCAAGAAGATGTGGCCGTCGTCGGTCTGTCCATCCTGTCGGGCGCGCACGTCGCGCTGACCACGCGCACCGTCGAGGCGCTGCGCGCTGCCGACGCGGGCGACATAGCCGTCGTGGTCGGCGGCACCATCCCCGAGGCCGATGTGCCGAAGCTGTTGTCCGCAGGCGCCGCCGCGGTCTTTCCGACCGGCACACCGCTGGACGTGCTCGTCCGCGACGTGCGCGCGTTGACGCAGCAGGTGGCAGTCGAAGGGGCCGGGGAATGAGGCAAAGGTCGAGCAGCCGGCAACCGCCGAACGTGTGCTCAGTGCGATTTTTCGGCCGTTTTTTCGCAGTGGATGCACGCTCGGCGCGGCGTTGCGGAAAAGGGGAGTCCGCATGAGGTTGGGCGTGATGATCGGGGCCGAGCGCGGCGATATGACGCGCAAAGTCACCAAGCTGGTGGCCGACATCGAGTGGGCTGAAGAGGCGGGTCTGGACACCGCGTGGATGCCACAGGTGCCCGACGACTTCGACGTGCTGACGATGGTGGCGCTGATGGCCGCGCACACGTCGCGCATCGAGCTCGGCACCGCGGTGGTGCCGCTGCAGGCTCAGCATCCGATCGCCCTTGCCCGCCAAGCGCTTTCGATACACGCGATGGCGGCCGGACGGTTGGCGCTCGGCGTCGGCCCGTCGCACCACTGGATCGTGCGGGACATGCTCGGCATCCCGTACGACAAGCCCGCGGCGTATACCCGCGACTACCTCGAGGTGCTCAACGCCGCGATCGGCGGCCCGGGACCGGTTGACGTCGAGAACGATTCGTTCACCGTGCACAACCCGACAGTGCTCGCCGCCGAGACGCCGATGCCGGTGCTGGTGGCCGCGCTGGGCCCGGTGATGCTGCAGATCGCGGGTGAGCACGCCGACGGCACCGTGCTGTGGATGGCCGACGAGAAGGCCATCGGCGATCACATCGCCCCGAAGATCAGCAAGGCCGCCGCGGAAGCGGGCAGACCGGCGCCGCGGATCGTCGCGGGCATTCCTGTGTGTCTGTGCGCGAATTCGGAGATCGACGCGGCCAAGGAGCGCGCCAATCGCATTCTCGCCGAGGCGGAGACGTCGCCGAACTATCAGCGGCTGCTGGATCGCGGCGATGCGCGCGACGTCGGTGATCTGTGCGCGGCGGGCGACGAGGATGCGATCCTTGCGCGCTTTCGGCAGTTCGCCGACGCGGGTGTGACGGATCTGTCGGTGCGGTTGCTGCCGATCGGCAAGGATCGCGACGAGCTGGTGGCGTCGAAATACCGGACACGCGAGGTGATTTCGCAGTTGGCGGCTGAGATTCGATGAGTGCGGGGCCGCTGGCGGGCATTCGCATTCTCGAGGTCGGCGTCATGCTCGCCGGCCCGTACGCCACGATGCTGCTCGCAGACCTCGGCGCCGAGGTGATCAAGATCGAGCCGCCCGACGGCGAGATCTCTCGACAGGTCAGCGACAGTTACTTCGCCAGCCTGAACCGCAACAAGCAGAGCGTGTGTGTGGATCTGAGGTCGGAAGCCGGCCAGCAGCAGCTCGGTGAGCTCGTCTCGAAATCTCATGCGCTGCTGGTCAATATGAAGCCGTCGGCGATTCGCCGGCTCGGTCTCACCTATGAGGCGCTGCGCAAGTACAACGAGAAGATCGTCTGCGTCGCGCTGACGGGCTTCGGGATGGACGGCGGCGACGATCCCGCATTCGACTACGTGATTCAGGCGGGCACCGGGGTGGCGGCGATGACGGGCGATCCCGACGGGCCGCCGACTCTGCCCGGCTATTCGGCAGCCGATAACTCCACCGGGTTGACCGCGGCGCTCGGGCTGGTGGCTCAGATCGTGTCGGGACGTGGTGGGCAGGTCGAGGTTTCGCTGCGCGACGCGGTGATGTCGCAGTTGAACTACCGCGCGTCGGCGTGGCTCAACGACGGAGTCGAGCCGCAGCGACATCCGAACGGTGCGCATTCCTATTACGTTCCGGCACAGCTGTTCCCGACCGCCGACGGCTACCTCGCGCTGTTCATCACCCACGACGCGTTCTGGCGCTTGTTCTCGACCGAGGCGGGCATCTCGGGTTTTCCGACCATGGCCGAGCGCTCGGCGCAGCGCGATGAGGTGCTCGCCGTCGTCACCGCGGCGCTGGCCGCTGACACCGCGAAGAGTTGGGAGGCCCGGCTCCGTCCGCTCGGCATCCCGGCCGCGGCGGTGCGTTCACTGTCCGACGCCCTCGAGGCGACCCCGGACGTCGTCGTGACGGCGGGGGAGTTCCGGTTGGTCGCCAGCCCGATACGCGTGTCAGGTTTCCAGCCCGAATACCGACCGGCGCCGCGCCTGGACGAGCACGCGGACGTGAGGAGCACGAAAGGGTGAGTCACTCGTACTCGACCGTCACCGACTCGGTATCCGGCACACCCTGACAGGTGAGGATGTACCCCTCGGTCACCTCATCCTCATCCAACGCGTCGTTGACGCGCATGGTCGCCTTGCCCTCGACCAGCTTGGCCATGCAGGTGCCGCAGTTACCCGCCTCGCAACTGAACGGTGGTGACAGGCCTGCGCGCCTCGCGCTGTCCAGCAGGGTCTCGCCCTCGACGCGGGAAACCGAGGCCTTCTGCCGGTCGAGCAGGATCGTGACGGTCCCCTCGACAGCCATTTGACCTTCCCCTTACGCCATTGAGATTCTGCTTCTACGAGAATACTATTCTCGTTCTAGGATAGTGTGTTCTCGCGGATTCATGCAACGGTATCGAAGGGCGGGTGAGCTGACGTGAGCGAACCGGCCGCCCTCGCCTTCGACGAGCGCGAATACACCCTTTCAGAACTCGACGCGCTGGCCAACGGCATGGCGACGACGCTCGAGCATCGCGGCGTCCGGGTAGGCGACCGGGTTGCGCTGATGTCGTCGAACCGGCCCGAGTTCGTGATCGCGTTGCGAGCCATCTGGCGGCTGGGCGCTGCGGCGGTCCTGCTGAGCCCCGCGTGGCGGGAAACCGAAGTTCAGCACGCGCTCGCGGTGACCAAGCCGTCGCACGCCGTCGGCGATCACCCCGTGCTCGCGGGTCTGATGCCGATGCTGCCGCTGGATGACCGCATCACCCCGGGGAAACGGCCCTTCGAGCCACCGCCTGCCGACGCGGACGCGCTGTTCGTGTTCAGCTCCGGAACGACCGGTATACCCAAAGCGGTGCGGCACACCCACGGGGCGTTCGCCGTCGCCGTGCGGCACTGGCGTGACGCCCTCGGCCTGACATCGGCCGATCGCATGCAGATCGTGACGCCGCCGTCGCACATCCTCGGGCTGCTGAACATCGTCATGGCACTCGACAGCGGCGCGTGGATCCGGCTGCATCGCCGGTTCGACATCGACCAGATGCTGCACCACATCGAGGCCGACCGGATCACCATCGAGATGGCCGTTGCGCCGATTGCGCTGGCGTTGGCCGCCCATCCGAAGCTGGACTCCTACGACCTGTCGTCGCTGCGGTACGTCATGTGGTGCGCGACGCCGGTCACTCAGAGCGTCGCAGAGGCCGTCACCGCCAGGACGGGGGTGGGCTGGGTGACCGCGTACGGCACCAGCGAGCTGCCGGTGCTCACGTGCAATTCGCTCGAGGGTGCGAAGCTCGACACCGTGGGACGCCCGGTGCCGGGTGTGGACATCCGCATCGTGTCTCTCGAGGAGAGCAAGCCTGTCGCGCCCGGCGAGATGGGGGAGATTCAGGCCCGGTCGGAGTCGGTGATGGCTGGCTACTTGCCCAAAGAGGCCACAGCGCAAGCGTTTTGCGACGGTTGGTACCGAACAGGGGACATAGGCTATCTCGACACCGACGGCTGGCTGCGCATCACCGACCGGTCCAAGGAGATGATCAAGGTCCGAGGATTTCAGGTGGCGCCTGCCGAGATCGAGGCTGTCTTGCACGGGCATCCGGCGGTCGACGACTGCGCGGTGTTCGGCATCGACGACGCGGAGAACGGCGAAGCTGTCGTCGCCGCGGTCGCAACGCACGGTCTCGTCGACCCCGATGAACTCGTTGCCCTGGTCGCCGACCGGCTGGCGTCCTACAAACAGCTGAGCCGCGTGGTGATCGTTCCCGAGATTCCGCGACTACCTTCTGGAAAGGTGTTGCGCCGAGTATTGAAGGAGCAGTATGGACGTCCGTCTGACGTCTGAGCAGCGGCAGCTGCGAGAGGCCGCCGCCGGGGTGGCCGACGACCTCGGACCGGGGTCGGTCGCCGACCTCGACGACACCAGCCGCATCGCCCGGCTGGAGAAAGCGGTCGACGGCACGGGATTCCGGACCCTGCGCAGCGACGGGGCCTCGGGTGTCGAAGTGGCCATCGTCGCAGAGGAGTTCGCCAGGGGACTTGTCGATGTCCCGTTCATCGGCCCGGTTCTTGCCGACGATCTGGCCCGCAGGATCGGGCGACCACCGGCGCCTGCTCCTGAGGTCACATCGGTCGATTTCACGGGAAGTCTTGTCGGAGTTGCCCAGTCGCCGGCCGAGCTCGGGGATTTATCGGAGGAGGATGCCGGTCGCTGGCATGCGCTTGCGCTCACGGCGACGACCGCCGACATCGTAGGCGCTGCCCGCGGCACCCTGACCTTGGCCACCGAATACGCAAAGGTGCGCGAACAGTACGGCGCGACGATCGGCTCCTATCAGGCGGTCGGGCACCTGCTGGCCGAGAGTCTGGCGCTGATCGAGGGGTGCATCAGCGTGTTGCGGCACGCCGCGTGGGCGGTCGACGAACTTTCCGTCGTCGAAGCGGTGGAAGCCGCTCGGGTCGCCAAGGTCTATTGCGCGCGTTCGGCTATGACGATCTGTGAGATGTCGATTCAGGTGCATGGCGGTATCGGTAACACGTGGGAGTGTCTCGCACACGTCTACCTGCGCCGGGTGCTCGCCGCGACCGAGGCGTGGCCGGTGAGGCTGGAGGAGCTGACCATTGGACTTTCGTGATTCGCCGGAGGAGGCCGCGTTCCGGGACCGGTTGCGCGGCTGGCTGACCGAGCAGAAGGGCAAGTTCCCCACCTCGGGAGACGAGTACTGGGCCAAGGCGGGTGACTGGCACGTCGCGTTGTACGAGGCCGGCTTCTTCGGCACCTCGTGGCCGAAGGCATATGGCGGACAGGACCTTCCGCCGGTGTATGACGTGATCGTCGACGAGGAGATCGCCAAGGCCGGAGCGCCCGCGCGGCCGAGTTTGGGGTATCTTGTCGTCGGCTTGAGCCATCACGGGGATGAGGAACTGCGGCAACGGTTCCTGCCCGGAATGATCAATGGCACCGAGCGCTGGTGTCAGGGCTTCAGTGAGCCGGGCGCGGGTTCGGACCTGGCATCGTTGACGACGACCGCGGTCCGCGACGGCGACGAGTACGTCATTTCTGGGCACAAGATCTGGACCAGCTACTCCGATGTGGCCGACTGGTGTCTGGTGCTGGCCCGCACGGACAAGGACGTGCCCAAGCACAAGGGCATTTCGGCGTTCATCGTGTCGATGCATCAGCCCGGGATCGTGCAGCGCCCGTTGAAGATGATCAGCGGCGTCACAAAGGAGTTCGGCCAGGTCGAGTTCGACGGCGCCAGGGTGCCGGTCGGCAACATAGTCGGCGCGCCCGGCGACGGGTGGAAGCTGGCGATGACGGTCGTCAGCCATGAACGCGAACCGTCGACGTTGGGCTTCTCCGCGCGTTACGGAAAGACAGTGCGCCAGTTGGCCTCCCGGCTCGAAGGACCGGCTCCCGAAGAACTGTCGTGGGCCTGGGTACAGACCGAGATGCTGCGGCTGCACGTGCGGCGCCGGCTGTCCGAGCAGATGGACGGTCTCACGCATGGCCCGCAGGGGTCGCTGGACAAGCTGTTGATGACGTGGGTCGAGCAGTCGGTCGGTCACGCCGCCCTGAGGACGGTCGGCTCGGGCGACGAAGAGATGTTTGGCGCCTACATGTACAGCCGTGCTCAGAGCGTGATGGGTGGCACCAGCCAGATTCAGAAGAACATCATCGCGCAACGAATTCTCGGATTGGGGAACTAGATGTATGGAATGCCAGACGAAATCGACGTCAAGGCCGACGGTGCGCTTCGCATCATCACGCTGAACCGGCCGGATGCGCTCAATGCCGTCAATGACAACCTGCACGTCGGCCTGGCGAAGATCTGGGAGGCGCTCAACGAGGACGTCACCGCGCGGGCTGCCGTCATCACCGGTGCGGGCCGGGCGTTCTCGGCAGGCGGTGACTTCCACTATCTGGACGAACTGCGCAATGACGAGGCTCTGCGACAGAAGACGATCAAGCATGGCCGCGACCTCGTCATCGGCATGGTGCGTTGCCGTATCCCGGTTGTCGCGGCGGTGAACGGGCCTGCCGTCGGTTTGGGCTGCAGCCTGGCCGCGCTGTCCGACATCGTCTACATCGCCGAGACCGCGCACTTCGCCGACCCGCACGTGCAGATCGGCTTGGTCGCCGCGGACGGTGGCCCACTGGTGTGGGGTTCGCAGATCAGCCTTTTGCAGGCCAAGGAGTTCGCGTTGACCGGAGTACGGATCAAGGCCGAGCGTGCGGTGGAACTCGGACTGGCCAATCACGTCGTGGAAGACCCACTGGCCGAGGCGATCGCGTGCGCCAAGAAGCTCCTGGAGCTGCCGCAGCAGGCGGTCGAGGCGACCAAGCGGTTGATGAACATCCAACTGGAGCAGGCCGTGATGGCGTCGCTCGACTACGCGAACCTGGCGGAGTATGTGTCGTTCGGCACCACCGACTTCAACAAAATCGTCGACGGCCTGATCGCCAAGAACAAGTAACTTCGTCCCGGCGAGCAGACGCAAAAGTACCCGAAAAGTGCCATATTGGGGACCTTTTGCGTCTGTTCGCGGTTAGAAGGTGAGGGCTTCTGAGCGCTGGATGGTGCCGGTGACGCCGCTGGCATCCTGTTGTGCCAGAAGGACCGCGGCGTCGGCCATCGCCTCTGGCGGCTCGACCATTTCCTCCGGGATCTGCATGCCTGCGCCGCCTGCTTGCCAGCCCTCGGTGAGCACCACCCGTGACGGGCTGAGGCAGTTGACAGCGATGTTGTCGGGCTTCAGGTCGGCGGCGAGCCCCATGTAAAGCCGCTCGACGCCGGCCTTGGACACCCAATAAGCGTTGGACCCGCTATCGGTCATCGTCACGCCGGTGGTGGTGATGGCGATCAACGAGCCGCCACCGCGCGCCCGTACATGCGGGATTACCGCCTTGGTGACAAGGAATACGCCGGTCAGGTTGACGTCAAGGCACAGCTGCCAACGCTTGAGCGGCGTCGACTCGATCGGGCCCAACCACAGCACGCCGGCGTTCGCGACCAGGATGTCGATCCCGCCGAACTCGGCGACGGCTGCGGCCACGGCGGCCTCGACCGAATCCTCTTTGGTCACATCGCACGCTACGGCCAATGCGCGGCCGCCCGATGACGAGATGCCCTCGGCGACAGAGTGAATGGTGCCGGGCAGCTTGCCCTGTTGCTCGGAACGTGCGGCGACCGCGACCGCCGCACCCTCACGGGCAAGGGCCGTGGCGACCGTCGCGCCGATACCACGGCTGGCACCGGCCACGAACGCCGTCTTTCCGGCAAGTGCCTGCTGTGCCGTCACTTCGGCGGGAAGCGAAGCGCTCCGTCAAGGCGAATGATCTCGCCGTTGAGGTAGTCGTTCTCGATGATGCTCTGCGCCAACTGCGCGTACTCGGTCGAGCGTCCCATCCGCTTCGGGAAGGGCACCTGCGGACCCCAGTACTGCTCGAGCTGGTCGGCGGCCTTGCCGTAGGCAGGGGTGTTGATGGTCCCCGGGGCGATCGTGTTGACCCGGATGCCCAGTGGTGACAGGTCGCGCGCCGCGACGAGCGTCATGCCGAGCACGCCGCCCTTGGCCGCCGAGTAGGGAAGCTGACCGATCTGGCCTTCGTATCCGGCGATCGACGCGGTGTTGACGATCGCGCCGCGGCCGCCCTCCTCCAACGGCTCGGACTTCGCGATCGCGGCCGCCGACAGCCGCATCACGTTGAACACCGCCGTCAGGTAGAACTCGATGGTCTTCTTGAAGCCGTCGAGGTCAAGGGGCGAGCCGTCCTTGCCGATCAGTCGGCCGCCCGCGGCCGGCCCGCCGTGGGTGTCGACCGAGATGCGCAGCGGGGCCAACGACACGGCCTCGGCGATCGCCGCGTTGACGGACTCCTCCGAGGTGGCGTCGGTTCGCACATAGCGCACACCGAGCTCGCTCTCCAGCTCCTTTCCCTTGTCATCGGCCAAGTCGGCGACGACGACTTTCGCCCCCGCGGCCTGCAGCCGGCGGACGGTCGCCTCACCCAGGCCACCTGCGCCGCCGACCACAATCGCGGAGCTACCGGCGATTTGCATATGGTTCCCCTTCTTGCAACTGGCACTCTCGATCAGCGAGAATAGCATTCTCACGACGATCGAAACGGAGCCCACCTGATGCCAGATCGGCGACCGTCATCGAGGTGGACGGAGCCGCGTTGGCGGCGACATCGAGCACAGCACCGTAGTCCATCATGTGCAAATGACCATTGACGAGCTCATCGCGGCGGCGCGCAACGGGTCCACCCGGGCGGCCGGACGGTTGTTGAGCCTGGTCGAAAGCTCCCGCCGCGACGAAGTGCTCGACGCGCTCGGCGCGACGACACCTCCCCGCATCATCGGCTTGACGGGTCCGCCGGGCGCGGGAAAGTCGACGACGGTCGCCGCGCTGGTCAGCGCGTACCGTGCACGCGACTTGCGGGTGGCCGTGCTCGCCGTCGACCCGTCATCGCCGTACAGCGGCGGCGCGCTGCTCGGCGACCGCATCCGAATGGCCGCCCATATCAACGATCCCGACGTCCTTATCCGCTCGCTGGCGACCCGCGGTCATCTCGGCGGCCTTGCCGCTGCGGTGCCCGCAGCGACCCGGCTGCTCGCCGCCTTGTCCTACGACCTCATCGTGGCGGAGACGGTCGGCGTCGGGCAGTCCGAGATCGAGATCGCCGCCGTCGCCGACCCCACCGTCGTCGTCCTCAATCCCGGTGCGGGAGACGCGGTTCAGGCCGCCAAGGCGGGCCTGCTCGAGGTCGCGGATATCGTCGTGGTGAACAAGGCGGACCGCGAAGGGGCCGACCAGACCGTACGCGATCTCCGCGCCGAGACCAACGCGCCGATCCTGAAACTCGTTGCCGCACAGGGTGAGGGCGTCCCCGAACTGGTCGATGCCATCGAGGCGCATGCCCGTGCCGATAGCCCGGAGCGCCGCAGGGCGCGTGCGCGCGCTCAGATCCTGTCGCTGGCGCAGACGCGGCTGAGGAGCCATTCCGATCTGGACCGCTTGGCGGAGTTGGTCGCCGACGGCCGGTCTGATCCCTACACCGCGGCGGAGCAGTTATTCGCCATCCCCGTCGAGCCTTGATCTGGTAAGCAGTTGCCACATCGGAACGGAGCTGATCTGTGAGCGTATCGAGTCCCACTGTTTCGGGTGATCCCGTCGTCTTCGATCCGTACTCGGACGATTACTTCGACTCGCCGTTCGAGACGTATCGCCGGATGCGTGACGAGGCACCGCTGTACTACAGCGAGAAGTACGACTTCTGGGCCTTGACTCGCTACGACGATGTCTCCGCGGCGATCAGGGACCATCAGACCTTCTCGTCGGCGAAGGGCGTCACGCTCGACATCGTCAAAGCCGCAGCGGCTTCGAAGGATCCGGGCAGTGCCACCGGGAAGATCATCATCAGTTTGGATCCGCCCGAGCACGAGCGGATGCGCAAGCTGGTCAACCGCGTCTTCACGCCGCGAGCGGTCGCGTCGCTGGAATCGCTTGTGCGCGAGACTATCGACCGATACCTGAACCAGCTCGATCCGGCGTCGTTCGACGCGGTCGAAGACTTCGCCGCGTTGTTCCCTGTCGAGATCATCACCTCGATGCTCGGTGTGCCCGCAGCCGACAGACAGCAGTTGCGGCACTGGCTCGACAAGGGGCTCGAGCGCACCGGGATCGGGATGTCGGCCGAGAGCATGGAAGCGGTGATGAAGTCCGCCGCTTACTATTACGAGCTCATTCAGGAACGGCGCAAGACGCCTCAGGACGACATGATCAGCGGGCTCATCGAGGCGGAGGTAACCGAGGACGGCGACACCAGGCGCCTAGACGACATCGAGATCACCGGCTTCTGCACGATGCTCGGCGGTGCGGGCGCCGAGACGGTGACGAAGCTCGTCGGAAACGCCGTCGTCGTGTTCGCCGACAACCCGGACCAGTGGCAGAAGCTGCAGGACGACCGCAGCAAGATACCGGCAGCCTTCGAGGAGCTACTGCGCTACGAAGGTCCTTCGCAGTATCAGATCCGCACCCCCACCCGCGATGTCACGCTGCACGGCAGGACGATCCCGAAGGATGCCCCCGTGATGCTGATCAACGGGTCGGCCAGCCGCGACGAACGGTTCTTTCCCGACGCCGACCGCTTCGACATCGATCGCGAACGGAAAGTCGGCTACAACCTGAATTTCGGCTACGGCATCCACAGCTGCCTCGGCGCCGCGCTGGCCAGGATGGAAGGCCGGATGGCGCTGGAGACGCTTCTCGACTTCATCCCGCGATACGAGATCGACCGCTCCGGCCTGCAGCGGGTGCACATGACCAACGTGTTGGGCTGGTGCAACGTGCCCGTACGCGCGCGGTCCTAGGGGTGCATCGCTCTGGTCCGACAAGTCACAGCGATCGACATTCTGTAGACAAACCGCGAGAAGATCACTGCGAATTGTTGATCGATGTGATTGATGAGACTAGGAGACAGACTTTCCCGTCGCCGCGGCGTGTCCGGCCCGGTAGCCGAAAACCATTGCGGGGCCGATGGTCCCGCCTGCACCCCCGTAGGCCTTGCCGGTCGCACCGGCCATCGCGTTGCCTGCCGCGTATAGGCCCGGTATCGGCTCCCCGCTGACATGCAGAACGCGGCCGTCGCGGTCGGTGCGGGGGCCGCCCTTCGTACCCATCGCGCCGACGGTGACCGGAACCGCATAGTACGGGGGCGTATCGATCGGCCCGAGCGTCTTGCCCGCGGTCGTCGGGGCGTCGCTGTCGCCCCAGTAGCCGTCGTAGGCGCTCGCGCCGCGGCTGAACTCGGGATCGTGCTCGTGGGCGACGTTTGCGTTCCATGCCTCCAGCGTGCGGGCCAGCCCTTCGGCGTCGATGCCCGTCTTCTCGCTGAGTTCGGCGAGGTCCTTCGACTCGCAGAACCAATGGGGGATGGGTCCGTCCGGCTCAACGCCGAGGAAGCCGTAGCGCTTGAGGTGCTGGGAGTCGAAGACGATCCACGCGGGGTCGTTGATGTAGCCGTGGCGCGGATCGAGATGGTGGAACGGGCCTGCCATCGAGTTGTATTCGCCTGCCTCGTTGAGGAATCGCTTGCCGGCCCGGTTCACGATGATGCTTCTCGGCCGGGTCCGCTCGAGCCGCACGCTTCGGCTGCGGGGTTTGCCCTCGAACGTGTCGCCGGGAATCTGGATGATCGGCACCCACCACGCCTCGCCCATATTGGCCAGATCGGCGCCGTGCGCCATCGCCATCCGAAGACCGTCACCGGTGTTGTTGGGCGGCGACACCGGCCCACGCATCGGTCCACGCAGGAATGCCTCGACCAGTGCGTCATCCCACTCGAACCCGCCGGTGCCCAGCACGACACCGGCGTGGGCGCGAACCCGAATGTCCTTGCCGTTGTGGTGGATTCGCGCGCCGACGATGGTTCCCACTTCGGAGATGAGCTCCAGCGCCCTTGCCTCCGTATGGGGCGTCACCCCTAGGTCGAGGAGGCCCTTCAGCAACCCGGCGATCAACGCGGTGCCCGCCACGCAGTAGTCGCCTGCCTCGTTGTCGACCGACGCGTGGATCCTCGCGCGGGTCTCGGCGTCGATTCCGACGTTGCTGAAGTCGGCGGGAAACGACGTGATCCTGTCTTTCCATTCGCAGACCCGGGCCAGGTCGAACGGTTTGGCGTTCAGCGAGCGGCCCCCCGTCGGCCGTCCGCCCGGCAGCTCTGGCTTGTAATCCGGGAAGCCCTGGGCGATCTCGAACTGCAGCTCGCTGTTCTCCTCGACGAAGTCGAGCATCTTCGCGCCGGTGTGCACGAACGTCTCGACGAGGTCGCGGTCCATCACGCCCAGCGACTGCGCCTCGAGATACTGCAGCGCGTCGGCCTCGGTCAGTTCCCCGTCGGGCGAGCGGTCATGCGCGGGTATCCACACGATGCCGCCGGATACGGCGGTGGTGCCGCCCACCGTCGCGGCTTTTTCGTACACCTCCACCGATGCGCCGTTAGCCGCGGCAGCCAGGGCGGCCGTCAGGCCTGCGCCACCGCTGCCGAGCACGACGACGTCGACTTCGTTGTCCCAATCGGTCACCGGTTGCTCACCCTTTCGGCTGACGATCCTCACCCGAGGATCGCGGATAATTCGTTGGCCGCCTTGATGACTGAGTCTCTGCCACCCATCACCACATCCTCACGGTGGGAGATGAGGTTGATGCACGTCGGCGGCGACGGCGGGCTCCGCCGGACCGGCACGGCCAGACCGTACGTGTTCGGCTCGATCTCGCCGTGAGTGATGACCCAGCCCTGTTTGCGAGTCTGCGGGACGAGCTTTCGCTCGCCGGGCCGCGGCGGCATGCTGGCCAGCAGCGCGATCCCCGCCGCACCTCGCTCCAACGGATAGCGGCTGCCCTCGTGGAACGACAGTTGGTAGAACACGTTCGTCGGCACGATCACCGCGATCGCGACCTGCTGGTCACCTTCCGCGATGAGCAGCGAGACCGTGGTGCCGAGTTCGTCGGCCAGCGCGCGCAAGGTGGGCAGGCTCAGCTGCCGAACGTTGTTGTCGAACGACGCGCCGAGCACCGCGAGCGCCGACGCCGAGCGGTACCGGCCGTCCTCGCCCTTCGCCACGAACCGGTACTGGGCGAGCGTGGTGAGCAGGCGATAAGCGATGGTGCGGTGAACTCCGATGTCGTCGGCGACCTGCTGGGCGGTCAGCCCGTTCGGCGATGCGGCGACCAGCTGCAGAGCGGCGAGACCCCGCGCCAGGGTCTGCGAACCGGGCGCACCATTGGTTCCGGTGCCGGCGGCAGCGCCTATCCCCCCGGTCGCCCCCTGCCCTGCGGGCGTGGCCCTAGCGCTCCTGCCCCCTGGGTCCTTCGGCATCGCACCCCCTCCTTGACAGACGGAATTCCGAGAGTGATGCTCTGACTATAGTGCACGTACGTGTGCGATAAATGAGCAGAGTGCTTACAACTCACGGGAATTCAATTCCCGTCGTCAAGAGAGGTGACGGGGTGTCGGAGCACGAAAGCGTCTGGAGCGATCTCCAGGGCGTCGCGTTCTCGCAGGGCTACCTCGATGCAGGCGGGGTACGCACCCGGTATCTGCACTCCGGCGATCGGAGTAAGCCGGCACTGGTGCTGCTGCACGGATCGGGCGGCCACGCCGAGGCCTACGTCCGCAACCTTGAATCACACGCCGAGCACTTCTCCACCTGGTCGATCGACATGCTCGGCCACGGCTACACCGACAAGCCCGGCCACCCCCTGGAGATCAGCCACTACGTCTCGCACCTGATGGCGTTCTTCGACGCCATCGGCGCCGAACGGGCACACCTCAGCGGGGAGTCGCTCGGCGGATGGGTGGCCTCGCGCGCCGCGATCGACCACCCCGACCGGATCGACCGCCTGGTGCTCAACACCGCGGGCGGTTCACAGGCCGATCCCGAGGTGATGAAGCGGATCATCACGCTGTCGATGGCCGCGGTCGAAGCGCCGACGTGGGAGACCGTGCAGGCCAGGATCAAGTGGTTGATGGCCGACAAGTCCAAGGACTACGACGACATCGTCGCCAGCAGGCAGCGGATCTACCGGCAGCCCGGCTTCGTCAACGCCATGCGCGACATCATGGCGTTGCAGGACCCGGAGATCCGGGCGCGAAATATTATCGGCCCGAACGAGTATGGGGCGATCACCGCCCCGACGCTGGTCGTGTGGACAAGCGACGACCCCACCGCAGATGTCGCCGAAGGCAGGCGGATCGCGTCGATGATCCCGGGTGCGCGGTTCGAGGTGATGCCGGGCTGTGGCCACTGGCCGCAGTACGAGGACCCGAAGACCTTCAACCGGCTCCATCTGGACTTCCTGCTGGGGCGCTAGAACATGTCGGACCGCGAAAACATAGACATCGTCATCGTCGGGGCCGGCCCGGTGGGGCTCACCCTGGCCAACATCCTTGGGCTGCAGGGTGTTCGGACGCTGGTGGCAGATGAACGGGACAGCCTCATCGACTACCCGCGCGGCGTCGGGCTGGACGACGAGGCGCTTCGGACATTTCAGTCGATCGGGTTGGTCGAGCAGGTGCTGCCGCACACCGTGCCCAACCAGATACTGCGGTTCTTCGACTCGAAGCGGAAACTGCTCGCGGAGATGGCGCCGCCGGACGCGCGGTTCGGCTGGCCCAAACGCAACGGCTTCGTCCAGCCGATGGTGGACGCCGAACTGCTGATCGGCCTCGACCGCTTCGACAACGTCGAAGTGCGGTGGGCGCACCGGATGGAGAACTGCACCGAAACCGCCGACGGTGTCACGGTCGAGTTCGCCGACGGCCGTGCACCGGTGACGGCCCGCTACGTCGTCGGCAGCGACGGCGGCCGCAGCGCAACCCGGCGACTGATGGGCGTGTCGTTCGACGGCACCACCTCACCGACACGCTGGTTGGTCGTCGACTGTGCGAACGATCCACTGGGACATCCGAACAGCGAAGTCGGTGCCGATCCGAGGCGGCCCTACGTGTCGATCTCGATCGCGCACGGCATCCGGCGGTTCGAGTTCATGATCCACGGCGACGAGTCCGACGAAGAAGCCGAGAGTCCCGAGTTCGTCAGGCGCATGCTGGCCCAGATGGTTCCCGACCCTGAGCGCGTCGACATCATCCGGCACCGCGTCTACACCCACCACTCGCGGATCGCCGGGGCGTTTCGGCAGGGACGCCTGATGATCGCCGGCGACGCCGCCCACCTGATGCCGGTGTGGCAGGGCCAGGGTTACAACAGCGGCATTCGCGACGCCGCCAATCTCGGCTGGAAGCTTGCGGCGGTGGTGAACGGGCAGGCCGACGACGCGCTGCTGGACAGCTACGACGTCGAACGGCGCAAGCACGCCAGGGCGATGATCGACCTGTCCACCATGGTCGGGCGGGTGATCTCGCCGACGAACCGGCGGGTTGCCGCGCTGCGGGACAAGGTGATTCACGGCGCATCGATGGTCCCGACCCTCAAGCGGTACGTGCTCGAGATGCGGTTCAAGCCGATGCCGCGCTACGAACAGGGTGCGGTCTACCACGCGGAACCCCGCGCGGAAAACTCCCCGACGGGAACCCTGTTCATCCAACCGCGCGTCGATACCCGCGACCAGCACAACGTGCTACTGGACGACATCCTCGGTGCCGGCTTCGCCGTGCTGTGCTGGAGCAACAACCCACGCGCGCTGCTCGGTGACGAAGCGTTCGCACGATGGAAGGCGCTGGGAGCCAGATTCATTGCGGTGCGACCGATGACGCAACTGCGCTGGCCAGGTCACGACGATCCCGACGTGATCATCGTCGGTGACCGGACGGGCGCCCTGAAGTTTTGGTTCGACGCCCACACCGACTCCGTGCTGTTCCTCCGCCCCGACCGGTGCATAGCCGGTGCCTGTATCGCCCAGCGCGCAGCCGAACTGAGCGCGTCGCTGTTCAAGGTTCTCTATCTCACCCCGGGAGGAGGCTCGAGTTCCGATGGCGCTGACCCTCTGCTGTATGTCCCACAGCCCACTACTGAATCTTCCGGGACCGTCGCAGGATCTCCTTGACGAGATCAACGCCGCGCTCGCCGAGGCGCGCGAGTTCGTCCGCGCATACGACCCCGAGTTGGTCGTCATCTTCTCGCCGGACCACTACAACGGCGTCTTCTACCGGATGATGCCGCCATTCTGCATCAGCACGAAGGCGACGGGCGTCGGCGACTACGGAACGCAGTCCGGTCCGCTCGACGTTCCCTCCGACATCGCCACCGATCTGGCCGCAGCGGTGCTCGCCGCCGACGTCGACGTTGCAATCTCGGCCAGCATGGACGTGGACCACGGCACGGTGCAGCCGCTGCAAATCCTGTTCGGTGATGCCGCCGCGCGACCGGTCATTCCGGTCTTCATCAACTCGGTCGCCACACCGCTTGGGCCACTTCGTCGTTCGCGGACACTGGGCACGGCGGTCGGCAACTACCTTTCGAATCTGGACAAGAGGGTTCTCGTCATCGGATCGGGTGGCCTGTCCCACGATCCGCCCGTTCCCACGCTCGCGACTGCCCCGCCCGCCGCCCACGGCAGGATCGTCCTCGGTGAGCCGATGTCGACGGAGCAGCGCCAGGCACGCCAGACCGCGGTGATGGAGGCGGCGCACAACTTCGCACACGGCGAGAGCAAGCTGCAACCGTTGAACCCGGAATGGGATCATCGCTTCCTGGAAATCGTTGACAGCGGCCATCTCTCCGATGTCGATGGCTGGTCCACCTCATGGATGGCGCACGAGGCGGGCAACTCCGCCCATGAGGTGCGCACCTGGGTCGCCGCGTTCGCCGCGCTGGCGGCGCTGGGCCCGTACCGGACCGAGAATCGGTTCTACCGTGCGGCACCCGACCTGATCGCGGGTTTCGCCGTGCGGACGGCGGTGCCCGCATCATGACCGCAGGCGAATTCGACAGGACCGTCGACGTTCTCGTCGTCGGTTCCGGCGGCGGCGGCATGACGGCCGCGCTCACCGCGAATGCCGCAGGGCTCGACGCACTCGTCGTCGAAAAGTCGGCCCACTTCGGCGGATCCACCGCACTTTCGGGCGGAGGCATCTGGGTGCCCGGTGCCCCGTCCCAACGCAAAGAGGGTTACGTTCCCGACGCCGACGGCGTCTTCGAGTACCTGAAGACGATCACCAAGGGTCTGGTCAGCGATGCACGGTTGCGTCAGTATGTGGACTCGGCACCCAAGATGATGGAGTTCCTGGAGGGACGTAGCCGGCGGTTTGAGTTCGTCTGGAAGCCCGGATACGCCGACTACTATCCAGAGTTGCCCGGTGGCTCGGCGCTCGGCAGCACGATCAATGTGCCAGCCATCGACCTGCGCAAGCTTGGCGAGGAAGAGCAGAACCTCCTGCATCCGCTCGCATTGGCGCCGAAGGGGATCTGGTTCGCTCCCAAGGACCTTCGGTTGTTCTACCAAGTGCGGCAGAACTGGCGTGGAAAAGCCGTGCTGGTGAAGCTGATCTGGCGGATGTTCCGCGCGCGGGTATTCGGCGACCGGATGGCGGCGATCGGGCAGTCGCTGGCGGCGCGCCTGCGATTGGCGATGAAGGAGCACGGCGTCCCGCTGTGGCTCACCTCGCCGATGACGGAGTTGATCACCGACGTCGACGGTGCGGTGGTCGGCGCGGTCGTCGAACGCGACGGCCGACAGCAGCGCATCGGCGCCCGCGGCGGCGTCATTCTCGCGGCAGGCGGATTCGACCACGACATGGAGTGGCGCAGACAGCACCTCCCGGTTCTCGAGAAGGACTGGAGCTTCGGCAACCCCGCGTCCATGGGCGACGGCATCCGCGCGGGGGAGAAGGTCGGCGGCTCGACCGACCTGCTCGACGAGGCATGGTGGTTCCCGGCCATGTGCTGGCCCGACGGCCGCCTGCAGTTCATGCTCAACGAGCGGATGATGCCTGCGCAGTTCGTCGTCAACGGGGATGGCAAGCGGTTCATCAACGAGGCGGCTCCCTATATGGACTTCGCGCACGCGATGATCGAGGGCCAGAACTCCGGCGTCGCGCACATTCCGTGCTGGCTGATCACCGACATCCGGTCGTTTCACCGGTACGTGGTCGGAGGCCACCTCCCGATTCCCAAGGTGCCGTTCGCACCGGTGCCCACCGGCTGGAAAGTGCCGAAGGCGTGGCTCGATTCGGGCGTCGTCAAGGAGGCCAACAGCTTCGAGGAGCTTGCCGCCGAGATCGGCGTGCCGCCCGCGGCGCTTCGCCAGACCGCTGACCGCTTCAACGAACTGGCGCACAAGGGCCACGACGACGATTTCAACCGAGGAGATTCCAAGTACGACAACTACTACGGCGATCCCACGCTGCCGAATCCGAACCTTCATCCGCTAGGCAAGCCGCCCTACTACGCATTCCAGATCATCCTCGGTGACCTCGGCACATCGGGCGGCTTACGCACCGACGAGTTCGCCCGCGTGCTGCGCAGCGATGACAGCCCAGTGAAAGGCCTCTACGCGGTGGGCAATACCTCGGCCGCGGTCATGGGCCGCAGCTATGCCGGCGCGGGCGCGACGATCGGCCCCGCCATGACGTTCGGTTACGTCGCCGCCAAGCACATCCAAGACCAGCTGCCGGAAACCGGTGGCAATAAATCCGATTCGACACTCGATTCGCATCGAAAGGTAACCAAATGAAGATCTCGCTATTCTACGAATTCCCGCTGCCGCGGCCGTGGAGTGACGACGACGAGCACAAGCTTTTCCAGGACGGCCTCGATGAGGTGGAGGCCGCCGACAAGGCCGGTTTCTCCACGGTGTGGCTGACCGAGCACCACTTCCTCGAGGAGTATTGCCATTCCACGGCGCCGGAGATCTTCTTGTCGGCGGCCAGCCAGCGCACCAAGGACATTCGGCTGGGGTTCGGGATCATGCACCTGCCGCCGCAGGTCAACCATCCGGCTCGCGTCGCCGAGCGCGTGGCGACGCTCGACCTGATCTCCAACGGCCGCGTCGAGTTCGGCACCGGCGAGTCGTCGTCGGTGGGTGAGCTCGGCGGCTTCGGCATCGATCCCGCCGACAAGCGCAAGATGTGGGAGGAGGCACTCGAGGTTTCGATCCGCTGCATGATCGAGGAGCCGTTCACGGGCTTCAAGGGTGAGCACATCGAGATGCCGCCGCGCAACGTCGTCCCCAAGCCGCTGCAGAAGCCGCACCCGCCGGTGTGGGTCGCCTGTACCAGGCCTGCATCGGTGTCGATGGCCGCGCAGAAGGGCCTCGGCGCACTGAGTTTCGCCTACACGGGTCCCGGCCCCCTGGCGGAGCGCGTCAACGGGTACTACAAGGAGTTCGAGGAGAGTGCCGCGCCCGTCACACCGCAGATGAACCCGAACATCCTCGCGATCGGCGGCGACCTGTCGATGATGGTGGCGCCGAGCGACGAGCAGGCGATCGAACGGCTCGGCAAGGGCGGGGGCTTTTTCGCGTTCGGCATCATGCACTACTACATGACCGGCATGCACACACCGGGCCGAACCGGCGTGTGGAAGCGCCATCTCGAGGAGATCGAGAAGGATCCGAGCGTCGTCTACGGTCCCGGCCGCGGGCCGATCGGCAGCCCCGCAACCGTGCGTGAGTTCCTGCGTGGCTACGAGGAGAGCGGTGTCGACGAACTGATCCTGCTGCTGACTCCGCGCCGTCACGAGGAGACCATGGAGTCCATCGAGCTGATGGGCAAGGAGGTGCTGCCCGAGTTCATCGAACGGCATGAGAAGTCGGCCGCGGAGAAGACGAAGCGGATGGCGCCGATCCTGGAGAAGGCCGAGACTCGCAGACCCGCGTCGAATGCACCGGAATTCGACGAGACCTACGCGTTCGGCGGGCTGCCCACCGGCCGTGAGAACTACACCGCCAACGAGGTGTCGCTGGCGATGGACGAGATGAACGCGGGCATCGAAGCGGCTGCGGCGAAGCTCAAGTCGGGGCAAGGCTGGGACAGCCGGAACCCTTCTGCGGACGCGAGGAGCACCGAATGACAACGGCCGACAAGAAATAGCACATGGGGCAGATCGGCGAGCTCTGGCGCTATGACGGCCGCCGCGCGGTCGTCACCGGCTGCGGCTCCGGCATCGGGGCCGAAGCCGCGCGGCAGCTCACCGAGTTGGGCGCCGATGTCGTCGGCCTTGACCTGAAGCGGCCTGCGCTGCAGCTCAAGGAGTTCCACGAACTCGACCTGTCCGACGCGGCATCGATCGACCGGGCCGTCGGTGAGATCGACGGCCCGGTGGACGCGCTCTTCAACATCGCCGGTGTGTCGTCGGGCATCGGCGATCCTCTTCGTGTCGTGACGATCAACTTTCTCGGCACCCGGCATTTCACGGAGGCAATCGTCCCGTCGATGCCGTTCGGGTCGGCGATCGCCAACGTGTCATCGCTCGCCGCGTCGGAATACAGGGCGAATGCCGGCGTCACCGCCGGGCTGTTGGAGACCGCAACGATCACCGAAGGTGTCGAGTGGTGCGAGGGCAATCCGCAGCCGGTCAACGACGGCGGCGGATACCGGTTGGCCAAGGAGGCCATCATTCTCTACGGCATGGCCAACGTCGGGGCGCTCGGCGCAAAGGGCATCCGGATCAATTGCACCGCACCGGGGGTCACCGACACACCAATCCTCGACCAGCTGCGCAGTGCGTATGGGCAGGAGTTCCTCGACTCGTTCCAGACCCCGATCGGCCGTGTCGCAGGCCCGGCCGAGCAGGCCAGCGTGCTGGTATTCCTCAACAGCGCCGCAGCTTCCTACATCACCGGCCAGGTGATCTGGGTTGACGGTGGCTCTGTGGCAGAAAGCGTCTTCGGCGACATTTCGAGCGAGATGCGGCGCGCACGCGAGGAGCACAAGAATCGAAAGGCGGAACATGGCCAGCCTGAGTGATTTTCGGCGCGTCGCCGACGACGTCCGGAACTGGGGACGGTGGGGAGTCGCCGACGAACTCGGCACGCTGAACCTCATCACCACCGAGAAGGTCCAGCAGGCCGCGAGCCTCGTCAAGCACGGCAAGGTCTTTCCGCTCGGCGTGGACTTCGGCTCGTCTGGTCCGCAGGGTGCGTTCCAATACCGCCAGAACCCGACGCACGTGATGACCATCGACGGCGGCGATGCAGCGACGCTGCTCGAGTTCGGTCCGAAATGGCTGAAGAATCCGGCCGCCGTCCAGTTGAGCAGCTATTCCGAGAACGGCCCGATGCGCTTCAACGACGACATGATCATCATGCCGTTGCAGGCGGCCACCCAGTGGGACGCCCTTTCGCACGTGTACTACGAGGACAAGCTGTACAACGGGTTCCCGGCGAACTCGGTGACCAGCCTCGGCGCGTTTCACTGCGGCATCGACAAGGTGGACGGCAAGGGCATCACGTCGCGTGGTGTGCTGCTCGACATTGCCCGCCAGCGCGGTGTGGAAACCTTCTGCGAGCTCGGCGACCCGATCACGCCTGCCGAGCTCGACGAGGCGGCGCGCGCACAGGGTGTCACCGTCGAGACCGGTGACATCGTGCTGGTCCGAACCGGTTGGTGGGCAAGGTTTCTGCAGACCGGTGACGGCGCAGAGCCCGGCGCAGGCCTCGACTGGACGTGCGCATCGTGGCTGCACGACCACGAGGTAGCCGCGGTCGCCGCCGACAACCTGATGGTCGAGAATCCTCTCTCCGCCGTGGACGGCGCGATCCTCCCCATGCACATGCTGTGTCTGCGCGACATGGGCCTGATGCTCGGCGAGTATTGGGACCTCAACGCCCTGGCGGCCGACTGCGCCACCGACGGGGTATACGAATTCCAGCTCATCGCACCACCGCTGCGCGTGACCGGCGCGGTCGGATCACCGGTGAATCCCATTGCAATCAAGTAGGTGTGAAGGATGACTGCAACCACAACGGGCGGTACGCCGCTCGTCGTCGGACTCGGCGGAACGCTGAGGGTCAACTCGTCGACCGAACGGGCGCTGCGCTACTGCTTGGCATCCGTCGAGCGGCAAGGCGGACGTACCAGGTTCTTCAGCGGCCCCGAGCTTGACCTGCCGATGTACGCGCCGCACGAACTCGAGCGCACACCGGCGGCACAGGAGCTGGTTTCGGCGTTGCGTGGCGCCGACGCCGTCGTCGTCGGCTCACCCGGTTACCACGGCGCCATCTCAGGGCTGGTGAAGAACGCTCTCGACTACATCGAGGATCTGCGTGAAGACCCTCGCGTCTATCTCGACAACACCCCGTGGGGCTGCATCAGCTGCGCCTACGGGTGGCAGGCTGCCGTGGGTACGTTGGGCCAACTGCGTTCGATCGGACATGCGTTGCGCGCGTGGCCGACACCGCTCGGCGTCGCCATCAACTCCGCCGACAAGATCTGGGACGAGTCGGGCGACCTGATCGACGACGCTGTCCGGGGGCAGCTGGACATGCTGGCCACCCAGCTGCTCGCGCATGCCCGCGCCGCTTGGGAATCGGCGTGACTCAGCGAAAGACGATGCTGGTCGACGGGCTCACCACCGGATATCTCGAAGCGGGCCAAGGTGATCCGGTCGTTCTGCTGCACGGTGGTGAGTTCGGTGTCAGCGCGGATCTGGGTTGGGAAAACAACATTGCCGCGCTGGCCGGGCAGTACCGGGTGCTGGCGCTTGACATGCTCGGCTTCGGCCAGTCGGCGAAGGTGATCGACTTCAACGACGGCCGCGGCATGCGGATCCGCCACATCGCGCGGTTTTGCGATGTACTCGACCTCTCGTCTGTGCACTTCGTGGGCAACTCGATGGGTGCGATCAACCTTTTCGTCGACGCCACATCGGAAGCCCCGCTGCTGCCGGCCCGCAGCCTGACGATGATCTGCGGCGGCGGCGAGATTCAGCGCAACGAGCACTCGGCTGCGCTGTACGACTACGACGCCACGGTGCCCGGCATGCGGCGCATTGTCGAGGCGCTGTTCTTCGACCCTTCGTACGCGGACGACGACGCGTACGTCCAGCGGCGGTACGAGTCGAGCATCGCACCGGGCGCGTGGGAAGCGTTGGCGGCGGCGAGGTTTCGGCGGCCGGGTCTCGAGCCGCCGCCGCTGCCGTCGAGCAAGCGGGCCTACGAGCGCATCGCCGTGCCGACCTTGGTGGTGGAGGGCGCGGACGACAAACTGCTGCCCGACGGCTGGGCGGCCGAGATCGCCAAGCAGATCCCGCACGGCCGCTCCGCGGTGGTCGAACGGGCCGGCCACTGCCCGCAGATCGAACAACCCGGCGCCGTAAACGAATTACTGTTGGACTTTCTCGGCAGCGTGACTCGAGAGAGGACAGAAAGCTAGGTGAGCAACGAACTCGATGGCAAGGTCGCGATCGTCACTGGCGGCGCGTCGGGGCTGGGGGAGGGCCTTTCGCGGCGCTTCGCCGCCGAGGGCGCCAAGGTGTTGATCGGCGATATCGACCGGGACGCCGGTGCGGCGCTGGCCCGCGACATCGGCGCCAACGCCCAGTTCGTCGAGGCCGACGTGGCCGAACTCGACGAGGTCAGTGGCCTGGTGTCGACGGCGGTCGAGCGCTTCGGCGGCCTGCACGTGATGGTCAACAACGCGGGCGTTTCGGGCAGCATGCACCGCCGCCTCTTCGACGACGACCTCGCCGACTTCGACAAGATCATGCGGGTCAACCTGCGCGCCGTGATGGCGGGTACGCGTGATGCAGCGCGGCACATGCGCGATGCGGGCGGTGGGGGATCAATCATCAACATCACCTCGATCGGCGGCATCCTGGCCGGCGGCGGCGTGATGACCTACCGCGCCTCGAAGGCCGCCGTCATCCAGTTCACGAAGTCGGCCGCCATCGAGTTGGCCCACTACGAGATCCGCGTTAACGCCATCGCGCCCGGCAACATCCGGACCGGGATCGTGCGCAAGTCGGCGTCGGGGGAGGACCTCGAAAAGCTCGAGGAGTTCGAGGCGAAGATCCGCGAGACGATGCGCAATGACCGCCCGCTGAAGCGCGAAGGCACGGCTGATGACATCGCCGAGGCGGCGCTGTACTTCGCCACCGACCGGTCACGGTATGTGACGGGAACCGTGCTGCCCGTCGACGGGGGCACGGTGGCGGGCAAGGTGATGAGCACGCGAGGAGCAAAAGCGGACGAAGTCCGCAAGCCCAAGAACGCCTGATACCCCGCGAACGTGCGCAGACTGACAACTTTTGGCGGCGTGTCGTGTCCAGACACGCACGCTCGCGGTGAGGAGGCACCCCCAAGCTGGCGGGAGGAAGTTTAAATCAGTCGCTTGACTTAATTTCTGCGGGCGTGTTGACTGTGACCGTGACCACTGCCAGAGCTGTGCGCGCCGACCGGGCGAGCAGCACGCAAGAGGCGATCCTGAAGGCGGCCGAGCGGCTGTACGCGGAGCATGGCGTCTTCGCGGTGTCGAACCGGCAGGTCAGCGAGGCCGCTGGGCAGGGCAACAACGCCGCCGTGGGCTACCACTTCGGCACCAAGACCGACCTGGTGCGAGCCATCGAACAGAAGCACCGGGCGTCGATCGAGCGGCTGCTCGAGCGGATGGTGGCCGGCATCGGCGACTCGGCGGAGCTGCGCGACTGGATCACGTGCATGGTCTGCTCGCTGACCGAGCACCTCGCCCAGCTCGGCAACCCGACGTGGTACGCGCGGTTCGCCGCCCAGGCGCTGGCCGACCCGGCCTATCAGAAGATCGTGGTCCGCGACGCGCTCGCATCGCCATCGCTGGTTCGGGTCGTCGACGGCATCACCCGTTGCCTGCCCGAATTGCCGATAGACGTTGTCACCGAACGCAACATCATGGTGCGCAACCTGATGATGCACACGTGCGCCGACTTCGAGCGGGCCTTCGCCGATGGCGAAGGTGTGCCCAGAACGACCTGGGCGGCGGTCGCATCCGGGCTGACCGACGCGATCGTCGGGCTGTGGCAGGCACCCGTGACGGAGCATCCCTGACATGAAAGTGACTGTCGACCAGGACAAGTGCGTGTCATCGGGCCAATGCGTGCTCAACGCCGGCGACGTATTCGACCAACGCGACGACGACGGCGTCGTCGTCCTGCTCAATCACAGCCCATCTTCAGAACAAGTAGCGAACGTCCGCAACGCGGCCGCGGCCTGCCCGGCCCTGGCCATCGACATCGAGGAATGAACTAAGGCTTATGTCTGAAACCCTGACCGCAAACGCATCCGGTGTGACCGCCGACGTCCCCGAGTATCCGATGGAGCGCGACGCGCGCTGCCCGTTCGCGCCGCCGCCGAAGATGCTGAAGATGAACGAGACGAAACCGCTTTCCCGGGTGCGCATCTGGAACGGCAGCACTCCCTGGCTGGTCACCGGACATGCGGCGGCGCGGGAGCTGTTCGCCGACTCGCGGGTCAGCGTCGACGACCGCCGCGACGGCTTTCCCCACTGGAACGAGCACATGCTCGCCACCGTGAACAAGCGGCCGAGGTCGGTGTTCACCTCCGACGCCGAGGAGCACACCCGGTTCCGCCGGATGCTGTCCAAGCCGTTCACCTTCAAGCGCGTCGAGGGCCTGCGCCCAGCCATCCAAGAGGTGACCGACGAGTGCATCGACGCGATCCTGGCCGGACCGCAGCCGGCCGACATGGTGGCGAAGCTGGCGCTGCCGGTGCCGACCACGGTGATCAGCGAGATGCTCGGCGTCCCCTACGAAGACCACGAGTTCTTCCAGCACCACGCCAACGTCGGCCTGGCCCGCTACGCTACCGCCGAGGAGGGACAGAAGGGGGCCATGAGCCTCCACCAGTACCTGATCAACCTCGTCAAGAAGAAGATGGAGAATCCTTCCGAGGACGCGGTGTCCGATCTGGCCGAGCGGGTCACCGCAGGCGAGATCAGCGTCAAGGAGGCTGCCCAGCTGGGCACCGGTCTGCTGATCGCCGGGCATGAGACCACCGCCAACATGATCGGCATCGGCATCCTCGCCCTGCTCGAGAACCCCGAACAGGCTGCCCTGCTTCGTGATTCCGACGATCCCAAGTTCATCGCCAACGCGGTCGAAGAGTTGATGCGCTATCTCTCGATCATCCAGACCGGCCAGCGCCGCGTCGCGATCGAGGACATCGAGATCGCCGGAGAGACCATCCGCGCGGGCGAGGGCATCATCCTCGACCTCGCGCCCGCGAACTGGGACGGCGCCGCGTATCCCGAGCCCGACAAGCTCGACCTCGGTCGCGATGTCGGCCAGCAGCTGGGCTTCGGCTACGGCCGCCACCAGTGCGTCGGACAGCAGCTGGCGCGCGCCGAAATGCAGATCGTGTTCCCGACACTGCTCAAGCGGATCCCGACGATGAAGCTGGCGATTCCGTTCGAAGAGGTGCCCTTCAAACACGACCGGCTCGCCTACGGCGTTTACGAACTTCCGGTGATCTGGTAGTCACCGACAGCCACTGTCCTACAGCCTGATTGGAGTACCAAAGATGTCTACCTCGACACAGACGCTGTACCCGCCCGAGGGCTTCGGCGCACCCAAGTACCGCAAGGGCCACGCGATGGAGGAGGGGCTGACCGGACTCCCTAAGGGCACCGAGATCTTCTCCGCCGACAACCATATCTCGGTGGCCGACGATATCTTCTACGAACGGTTCCCCGAAGAGTTGAAGGGTGCGGCGCCGCGGATCTGGTACGAGGACGGCGCGTACATGGTCGGCATGAAGGGCAAGGCCTGGACCGGCGGTGACTTCGGGCGTGTGCTCATGCAGTATGACGACCTCGCCGGCGCGGCATCGAACAACATCGAAGCCCGCATTCGCGAACTGGCCGAAGACGGCATCGACAAGGAACTCGCGTTTCCCAACGCCGTGCTGGCACTGTTCCATTACCCCGACAAGGCTCTGCGCGAGCGCGTGTTCCGCATCTACAACGAGCACATCGCGGACCTGCAGGAGCGCTCGAAGGGCCACTTCTACGGTGTCGGGCTGATCAACTGGTGGGACCCGAAGGGCACCCGCAGCACGCTCGAAGAGCTCAAATCGTTGGGCTTGAAGACGTTCCTGCTGCCGCTCAACCCCGGCAAGGACGACGAGGGCAATATCTACGACTACGGCAGCACCGACATGGACGCGGTCTGGGACGAGATCGAGGCGGCCGGCGTGCCGGTCAGCCACCACATCGGCGAGACGCCGCCCAAGACACCGTGCCAGAACAACAGCGTCGTTGTCGGAATGATGGTGAACGTCGACTCGTTCCGCGAGCAGTTCGCCAAGTACGTCTTCTCCGGCATTCTCGACCGGCATCCGACGCTGAAGATCGGGTGGTTCGAGGGTGGAATCGCCTGGGTGCCAACGGCACTGCAGGATGCCGAGCACATGTTGGCCTCCTACCGCCACATGTTCAACCATCAACTCGCCCACGACGTCCGCCACTACTGGAACGAGCACATGTGTGCGTCGTTCATGGTCGATCCGCTCGGGCTCGAGCTCATCGACAAGATCGGTGTGGAGAACGTGATGTGGTCGTCGGATTACCCGCATAACGAGTCGACGTTCGGTTACTCGGAGAAGTCGCTGAAGGCCGTCGTCGACGCCGTCGGGCCCGAGGCCGCGAAAAAGATCGTCAGCACCAACATCAAGAATTTCCTGGGCATCGAATGACCACATTTGCGACAGCGGGCAGTACCGCCCTCGATATTCCTGACCTGCCGGACATGGCCCGGATGTACCGCGAATGCGGTGCCAGGCTGCGTGATTCCATGAAGGACAAGGGTGTCGATGCACTCGTCCTGCTCGGCAACGGCAACGTGGTGTACGCCACCGGCGCCAGCTGGCCGCTGCTCGACGCCGGTCTCTCGCACGTCGAGCGTCCGGTCGCGATCGTGCTGGCCGACGACGAACACCCGCACCTGTTCATGCCGTCGCGCGAGGGTTCGGCGACTGAGTGCGAGGTGCCCGAGGACCACATCCACGGGCCGCTGTACCTCGAATTCGACGAGGGCGTCGAGCATTTCGGTAAGGTGCTCGCCGATCTGGTGCCTGCCGGCTCCGCGGTGGCCGTCGACGAGCTGACCGGCGCGATGCGCCGCGCAGAGGCGCGGTTGTTCCCGTCGAATCCGCCGTCGGATGCCGCGCAGGTCGTCGGCCCCGCCAAGCTGGTCAAGACGATCGACCAGATCTCGTGCATCCGCAGGGCATGCCGCATCACCGAAGAGGCTGCGGCAGACGTGCAGAAGTCGCTCGCGCCAGGCGTGCGGCAGATCGACCTGTCGGCCGCCTTCGTCCGGCGGGCCTTCGAGCTCGGCGCGACGGCCAACATGCTGGAGGCGATCTGGCAGGTGATGCCGAGGACGAAGGCCGAGGGCACCTGGACCACCACCGGCGACCTCGCCCTGCCCCTACTGACGACGGAACGCGAGCTGGAGCGCGGCGACGTGCTGTGGACCGACGTCAGCATCACCTACAAGGGCTACTGCTCGGACTTCGGCCGCACCTGGGTCGTCGGCGACGAGGTGTCCGACCGCCAGCACGCGCAGTTCGAGAAGTGGCGCGAGATAATCGATGCCGTGCTGGCCGTCACGAAGGCCGGTGCGACCTGTGGTGATCTCGCCCGCGCCGCGATCGCGGCCAACGACGGTAAGAAGCCGTGGCTGCCGCACTTCTATCTCGGTCACGGCATCGGCACCAACGCCGCCGAGATGCCGATGATCGGCACCGACCTCGGCCAGGAGTTCGACGACAACTTCGTCTTCCCCGCAGGCATGGCACTGGTGCTGGAGCCGGTGATCTGGGAGGACGGCACCGGGGGTTACCGAAGCGAGGAGATCGTAATCATCACCGAGGACGGCAACACCCCCATCACGGATTATCCCTACGCCCCTTACGGGCGGGCGTGATGGGAACCGAGATCCTGCCTGACGCAAAGGCTTTGCGCAGCGGCCGCCGGGAGCGGGTGCTGCAACAGATGGCAGCCAACGACATCGACATCCTCGTGCTCGGGCGCCAGGCCAATGTCCGGTACGTCACCGGTGCCCCCCAGCTGTGGGTGGCGGGCACCAGGCCGTTCGGCCCGATCTGCGAGGTCATCCGCGACACGGGTGAGATTCACCTGAACAGCACATGGGACGAAGGCATCCCCGACGAGATCGGCCACGATCATCTCTACGGGCTGGCCTGGAACCCGATGACGCTGGTCGACGTCCTCAAGAAGCTGCCCGGCGCGCAGGCCTTCCGTCGCGTCGGAACCGACTCGCTGACACCGACATTCGCGCAGCTGCTGCCGATGGCGTTCCCCAACGCCGAACTGGTCGACGCCGAGCCCGCATTGCGCGCGGCCCGGCGGATCAAGACGGCAGACGAGATCGCTGTGCTGCGCGGTGCGCTCGGAGTCGCCGAACACGCACTCGACGCGGCCCGAGCGGAGTTGGCGCCGGGTGTCAGCGAGCAGTCGTTGACCGGTGCGATGCTCGAGGCGATGGCTGCGGGCGGAGTCACCACACCCGCGACACAGGACGGTGCGTGGATCACGCCGAGAGACCACTCATGGCGACGCGGTGCGCACGACGGCCGCGTCCAGGAGGGCGACCTGGTCGCCCTGTCCGCGGGCGCGTTGGCCGACGGCTATGTCGGCGAGGTCGGCCGCACCTGGCCAGTGGGCGACGTCCCTGATGCCGCCGACCTGTTCCGGCGCTCGAATGCGCTGTGGGACCGCCTCATTGCGGCATGTAGGCCGGGCGGTGTCGCCACCGATCTTCTCCATGCCTACGAGGCGGCCGGAGAGGCGCTGCCCGCAACGCCCGTCGCGCATGGGCTCGGTCTCGGGTTCGACCCACCGGTGATCTCGGCCGACCTGCCGGCCACCTGCGCCGAGGAGCGCCTCGAACCGGGCATGGTGCTCGCGGTCACCGGGTATGTCTGGCAGTCCGGTGTCGGAGCGGTGTTCTCCAGGGACGCCGTGCTCATCGGCGACGACGGCGCCGAGGTGCTCACGTCCAGCCCGACGTATAGCGTCGTCGAAGCAACGGCCTGAGTCACTCCATGGCGTCCGGCGAACATCCGTCGCCCGAGGAGATCGTCCTCTACGACAAGGACCCCGAGACCAAGATCGCGACGATCACGTTCAATCGTCCCGACTATCTGAACGCGCCGACCTCCGCCGCGCGGCTGCGCTATGCGGATCTGCTGCGCGGTGCGACGGTGGACGACGACGTCAAGGTCGTGGTGATCCGCGGCGTCGGCGACGATTTCGGCAGCGGCGCCGATCTGCCCGACTTCATGGCCGGCACCGAGGAGGACCGGCTCGCGGAGCTTCGGGTCGACGACCCGAACGTCACGTATCCACCGAAGGGGTCTTTCCGCCACGGTGCGACCATGGGCCAGTGGTACGCCAATGTTGCGGCGGGCAACCGGGCGTTGCAGGAGCTCAAGAAGATCAGCATCGTCGAGGCAAAAGGGTACTGCTACGGCTGGCACTTCTATCAGTGTGCCGACGCCGACCTGGTGATCTCCTCGGACGACGCGCTTTTCGGCCATCCCTCGTTCCGCTACTACGGCTGGGGGCCGAGGATGTGGACCTGGGTGCTGACCATGGGCCTTCGCCCCTTCCAGGAGATGGTGTTCACCGGACGGCCGTTCACCGCCGACGAGATGCTGGCGTGCAACTTCCTCAACAAGGTCGTCGCTCGCGATCAACTCGAGGCGGAGGTCGAGAAGTACGCACTGGCGTGTGCGCGTAACCGCCCCGTCGACACCGTCTTTCAACAGAAGGTGTTCTTCGAGGTGGTCAAGCAGTTCCAGGGCGAGTACATGGGCAGCGTGCTGGCGGCCATGTTCGAGTCGATGGGCAGCACGGTCGCACACGACGCAGGGGACTTCGTGCTCGGCGACGCGATCGACGCGGGGCTCGCCGATTCCGTCAACGACAACGACGCGAAGTTCCCACCCGAGTTCCGGTTGAGCAAGTCGAACCGCAAGAAGAAGGATTGAGTCTTGCGCACGCGAGGAGCAGAACAGCGGGGGCACCCTCTCGACGGGTACTCCATCATCGATCTGTCTGTCGGTATCGCCGGCGCCTACTGCACGAAGCTGCTCGCCGACGGCGGTGCGGCGGTCGTCAAAGTCGAGTCTCCCGAGGGTGATTCGCTGCGCCGATGGTCGGCATCCGGCGCCGAGATCGAGGCCGGCGACGATGGTGCGCTGTTCAGCTTTCTGGCGTGCTCGAAGGACGGCGTCGTCATCGACCCCGCGAATCCCGATGACCTGGATCTGCTTCGCGGCCTCATCGAGGCGGCGGACGCAGTCGTGTGGTCACGAGGGTCGACGATCGCCGCGCTCGACGAGTTCACACCCACAGCACTCACCGATCAGTACCCACACTTGACCGTCACATCGATCACCCCGTTCGGCCTCCAGGGGCCCTGGGCCGACAAACCCGCAACCGAGTTCACCGTGCAGGCGTGGTCGGGCGGTGTGATCGGCCTCGGTCGCGGTGCGCAGGACCGCGCCCCGCTGTTCGTCGCGGGGCAGATCGGCGAGTGGCTGGCGGGTGCCTACGCGGCCGCGGGCACGATGGCGGTGCAGTCGGGCCTCGTCGATCTCTCCATGCTCGAGGTGCAGATCCTTTCTCTCACCTACTATTCGGTGTCCTTCAACGACGCCCTGGACCGGCCGTTCCGCGATCGTCGGCGGCTCACGATCCCCGGCGTTGCAACAGCCGCCGACGGGCTGGTGGCATTGGGGTGTGGCACCGCCCAGCAATGGTTCGACCTGTGCGCCATGACCGGCCACGACGAGTGGATCGACGAGCAGTCGGAGCTCTCCATCACCGAACAGGCCAACATCCATGCCGAGCAGATCTACGAGTGGGTGCGCGAGAACAACGTCGACGACATTCTCGACCTGTCCAGCGCGTTCCGGATTCCCAATGCGCCCGTGGGAAACGGTGCCAACGTCACCTCGTTCGACCAATTCGCCGAACGCGGTACGTTCCTCACCAATCCGCGCGACGGGTTCACCCAACCCGGTCCGCCTTATCGCACCACTCCGTCCCTGACACGCGCACCGCAACCCGCTCCTCGCCTCGGAGAGCACACGGATCACTACCGTCGAATCAGTCGTGACGGTGAGCGCTTGCCGGCCGCGGAATCCGGTTCGGCGCCACTGCCGTTCGAGAGTGTGCGCGTTCTCGATATGACAAGCTTCTGGGCCGGGCCGTCGTGCACGCATGTGCTGGGGCAACTCGGCGCCGAGGTCATCCACGTGGAATCGACGGCGCGACCCGACGGCACACGGTTGATCGCGGGCGTGCCGACCACCGAAGACCAGTGGTGGGAGCGGTCGCCGATCTTCTCGGCCCTGAACACCAACAAGAAGAGCGTCACGCTGGACATCCGCAATCCACGCGGTGTCGAGCTTCTCCACCAACTCGTCAAGACATGCGACGTCATCGTCGAGAACTACACGCCGCGCGTGCTGGACCAGATCGGGCTCGACTTCGACACCGTGCAGCAGCTGCGTCCCGACGCGATCATGATGCGCATGCCGGGCTTCGGGCTCGACGGTCCGTGGCGGGACAAGCCGGCGTTCGCGTACGTGATCGAGGACGCGTCCGGGATCACCTGGCTGACCGGCCATCCCGACCAGAACCCGGTGGAACCGTATTCCGTCGGCGACCCCAACGCAGGCGTGCACGGGCTGAACGCGTTGATGCTGGCGATGGCCCATCGGCGCCGCACCGGCGAGGGCGTCCGGATCGAGGCCGCGATGGTCGACGCGGCGCTCAACGTCGCCGCCGAGCAGGTCATCGAGCACTCCGCCTACGGCAACCTGCTGCAGCGCGAAGGCAATCGCGGCCCCACCGCGGCACCCCAGAACCTCTATCGCACCAGCGAACCCGACGAGTTCGGACGACCCGACGACTGGGTGGCGATCGCGGTGGCCACCGACGAGCAGTGGGTGAAGCTGGACGCCGCCCTCGACTCCCCTGACTGGGTGACGGATGAGATGGCGACCGCCACTGGACGCAGGCGGCACCACGACGAGATCGACGAGCACCTGAGCCGGTGGTGCGGTTCGCGGACAGGTGATGAGATCGTCGAAAAGCTTTGGCAGGCGGGCGTGCCCGTTGCGAAGGTGATGCAGCCACACCGGGTCGCCGACTTACCGCAGTTGGTGCATCGCGGCTTCTACGAGCAGGTCGAGCATCCGGTGAATCCCACCGCCAGGCACAGCACGCTTCCCATGCGGATCTCGACCGGGCCGAAGCGCTTTCATCAGACGCCGGCGCCGCTCCTCGGACAGCACAATCGCGAAGTGCTCTCCGGGCTGGGCCTCGGCGACGACGACATCGCCGAACTGGAGGAGCAGGGCATCATCGGCACCGCCCCGGCGGGGCTTGGCATCCGCACCACCAAGACTGGTTAACTCATCTCCCGTGACCATCGATCCGTCGAACATCCTCCTCACCGGGCGAGTCGCGGTCGTCACCGGCGGGGGAGAGGGCATCGGGCGCGGCATCGCACAGGGGCTCGCCGCCTTCGGCGCGAAGGTCGCCATCTGGGAACGCACCCCGGAGACCTGCGCATCGACGGCCGAAGGCATTGGGGCGCTGGGCATCGTGGCCGACGTCCGCGACAGCGAACAGGTCGATGCCGCGCTGGAGCGCACGGCCGACGAGCTCGGCACGGTGAGCATCCTGGTCAACAACGCGGGCGGGGTGTTCGCTTCACCCTTGCTCGAGACCAGTGAGAACGGCTGGGACGCGCTGTACAAGGCGAACCTGCGCCATGTCTTTCTCTGCACGCAGCGGGTCGCACAGCGGTTGGTGGCGGCGCGCCTGCCCGGAAGCATCATCAATGTCACGTCCATCGAAGGTGTGCGCGCGGCCCCCGGCTACGCTGCCTACGCCGCCGCCAAAGCGGGCGTCATCAACTACACCAAGACGGCGGCGCTCGAACTGGCGACCAAGGGAATCCGCGTCAACGCGCTGGCCCCCGATCTGACGGTCACGGAGGGACTACTGCGCGTCTCGTCGGACGGGTTGCCCGATGGCGCCCGGCACATGATTCCGATGGCCCGCCCGGGTCATGTCGACGAAATGGCCGGTGCGGCAGTGTTTCTCGCGTCCGACATGTCGAGCTACATCACCGGTCAGACGATCCATGTGGACGGTGGAACCCAGGCTGCGAGCGGCTGGCACCATAACCCGCAGACCGGCGAATACCAGCTGGGCCCGGGTTAGCTCTCTGTCGACTGCGGGTCCAGGCAGGGATCGCCGAGCCTGGCCGCGACCGCTCCCCACAGATCGGTATAGCTCCCTGGGGCGTTGCGGTAGGCCGCGCGGTGGGCCAGGAAGCGGCGCGCCGCTGGCGCGACGAGTCGCAGCAGGTACCGCTTCCACCCCATGCGGGCGCTCATCTCGGCCAGCATCGCCGGCCACGAATGCTGCTGAAACGCCAGCGCCTCCTGCGCCCGACCGGTGTCCATCCAGTCGGTGAGGAACCAGCCGTCGTCGTCATCGGGGTCGCCGGGCCGCCCCTCGGGCATCACGCCCGGGAGCCCGAGGGCAGCGGCAAGGGCTGGCGCGACGTCCTTCTGCAACAGCCTGTGGGAGTCGTCGCCCGCGATCAGCAGGATCTCGCCGACGACATCCGCGGTGGTCGCGGCGGCAAACGCTGCCGCGACGTCGCGGACGTCGACGGTGTGAATGCGTCCGTCGGCGGGCAGTGCGCTCTCGAGGTATATGCCGTCGGCGGTGAGCGGCAGGGCGCTGAAATTCGGGCTCAGCACACCGCCGAGGCGCAACACCACCCACTCCAGGCTTGAGGTACGGACGAACTCTTCGGCCGCGAACTTCGTGTTGCTGTACAGCTCGAACGGCCGCGGGGGGGTGTCGGCGCGCACCACATCGGTCACCCGGTGGGGATTTCGCGAGCCGTAGACGGCGTTGCTCGAGGCCTGGACGAAGCGAGGCGGATCCGGTTGCTTCTCGGCGGCGCGCACCAGGGCCTTCGTGGCGTCCACGTTCACCTTGCGGGCCAAACCCGGATTGCGGTACAGCGGCGGCGGGATGACGGCGGCGAGGTGGACGATCACCGTCGGCGAGATCTCCGACACCAGGCGATCGACCGCGGCTGCGTCCGTCAGGTCGGCCCATCGGGTCGTCACACCGTCGGGCAGCGCGTTGGCCTTCTTGCGGTTGGCCGGAGTGTCGAGGTCGGCGACCACCACCCGGTGACCGTGGCCGGTCAATCGGTTCACTGTCTGAGTCCCCACCAGCCCGAAACCGCCCGTGACGAGCACCGTTTCCGTCATCCGTCCCCCCTCGATGGAAATGACATTCTCAAGAAACGAGAGTACTATATCCGCTGGTAAGCCCGAGCAGAGCGGATGCGACACCTCCCTGGGCACGCAATAAATAACATTAGGACTTAGGGGAAGCAATGGGCGACAAGGACGTTGACTCCATCGGCAACGAGGAACCCACCAAGTGGGACCCCACCTTCACCGAGCAGATCAAGAACTGGGTCGGCCCGGTCATCAAGCGGTATTTCCGGGCCGAGGTGCACGGGCTGGACGCGATACCGCCCGCCGGTGGTGTGCTGCTGGTGTCGAACCATTCCGGCGGCATGCTGACCCCCGATGTGCTGGTGTTCGCCCCGGCCTTCTACGACAAATTCGGCTTCGACCGCCCCGTTTATACGCTCGGGCACTCGGCGATCTTCGTCGGGCCGATGGGCGATTGGCTGCACCGCGCGGGAGTCATCGAGGCGAGCCGGGAGAACGCCGAGAAGGCCCTGCATGCCGGCGCGCTCGTGTTGGTGTTCCCCGGCGGCGACTACGACTCGTACCGGCCGACCTTCGAGAACAAGATCGACTTCGCCGGCAGGACCGGATATGTCCGGACCGCTGTCGAAAGCGGCGTGCCGATCGTCCCGATGGTGTCGATCGGCGCGCAGGAGATGCAGCTGTTCCTCACCCGCGGAAACTGGTTGGCAAAACGTTTGGGACTGAAGCGACTGAGGGCCGAGATCCTGCCGGTCAGCTTCGGCTTCCCGTTCGGCTTCAGTGTGTTCTTCCCGCCGAACCTGCCCTTGCCGAGCAAGATCGTCACGCAGGTGCTCGACCCGATCGACATCGTCGAACAGTTCGGCGAGGACCCCGATTTCGACGAGGTCGACGCTCACATTCGCGACGTGATGCAGACCGCGCTCGACAAGCTGGCGAAGAAGCGCCGCTTCCCGATTCTGGGCTAAGTGGTGGCGGGCTTGGCCGGCGCCATCGCCGTACCAACGGTGCTGAGCTCGCCGGGTAGTCCTGCGGCCCGTCGGATTTCGGCGAGGCCGTGGATCATCGCGTCGGTGGCCTCGTGGACGTCGTTGAACGTGCGGTCGTCGGAGAGTATCGAGATGTCCACCTGGTCAACGTAACTCCAGACCGTCATGTTGAATGCGCTACCCGCCGAAAGGATCCCGATCGAATAGATCTCGGTAACGGGTGCCCCGCCGATATGTCCGCGTTCGCGCGGCCCAGGGACGTTGGAGACGGCGACGTTCATGATGGGGCTGCGCGCTGCCCGGCCGGACTGCCAGCGAAATAGCAACGGAGCCAACGGGGGTGGCAGATATTCCATCATCCGTCCGTGCAGCTTAGGGCCGAGAAGCTCGTTGTCTTCCTTGGCGCGTGACGCGGCCAGCGAAGTCAACCGCACCCGTTCCATCGGGTCGTCGACATGTACCGGCAATGACACCGGCAATCCGCTGATCTCGTTGCCGGTGATGCGATCAGGCGAGCGATCGGTCGCGACCGGCACGGACGCGATGATCGGCCGGTCGGCCCGACCGTCGTAGCGCAGCAACAGTTCTCGCAGTCCTCCTGCGGCCATCGCCAGCACGATGTCGTTGAATGTCACGCCAAGCTTCTTGGCCGTCTCCTTGACCTCGGCCAGCGACAGCGACGCGGTTGCGAACGTCCGGCCGGGAGACACCACGTGGTTGAGAAACGTCGGCGGCAACTTGAACATCGTTGCCATGTCCGGTTGTTCACTGCGCTCCTTTGACCGGCGGCGAACCCGGGCGAAGCCCTGGACTGCATCGCGGATCAATCCTGGCAGCGCGGCGATGTTCTGGACATGGTCGCGCCCGGCGGCGCGCAACAGCTCAGACCTCGACGGTGGCGCGCAGGTGGTGAAGTCGTCGCGCTCGTTCTGGTCGGAGCCGGTCAGATCCATCAGCCTGGCGAGCAGGTTGGCCGAGGCCAGCCCGTCGGCCAGAGTATGGTGCACCTTTCCGATCAGCGCGAAGCGGTCGTCGGCCATGCCCTCGGCGAAGTGAAACTCCCACAGCGGGCGGTCCCGGTCCAACGGCGTGCTGGCGATCTCGCCGATGACCTGGTCGAGCTCGCGACGGCCGCCAGGAGCGGGGATCTGCACCCGGCGCAGGTGGTAGTCGAGGTCGACATCGCAGTTCTCCATCCACATCGGATGGTGCATCTTCCACGGGACGTTCACGAGTCGATAGCGCAGCGGGTCGAGCAGGTGAAGCCGGCGCTGGATCGTCCGGCGGAAAATCTCGAACGTGAAGTCGCCGTCGTACTCGGCCGCGTTGATGACCGCCACCTTCAACGTGTGCGTGTGCAGGTTGGGTGTCTCGCTGTAGAGCAACATGGCGTCCATGCCGTTGAGTCGCTTCACGCCCCGCCCCGTTCTGCCGTCGAACGGTTCCATGCAACCACTCGGGTGGTCGCGGGTTGCCCGGTTTGGGTGACTCAGTGGCTCCAGCCCTCGGCGGCCTGCTCCTCGAAGGTGCGGTCGATGCGCTCGAACCGCCGCCGGATCGAGTCGCGGGAGGCGCGGTGGGGCAGGATGTACAGCCGGTTGGCTACGACGGCGTCGGCCGTCAGCCGTGCCACATCCTCGACCTGCACGCTGACGTCGGTCGGCGTGATGACCGCGGCCAGTGCCAGTACGGTTTCGTCCGTCTGGCTGCTGCGGGCACCGTAGTCGTCGCTTCTTGTGCGTTCGGAGTTGGTCATGATCGGGGTGTCGAGGATCATCGGGCAGAGCACCGAGACGCCGATACCCTCGCCCTTCAATTCACGCGACAAGCTCTCGGCCAGCGCGACGACACCGAATTTGGCGACGCAGTACGGCCCGAGTCCGGCGTTACCAACCATGCCCGCGAACGACGACGTGAACATGATGTGGCGATCCCCGCCCTGCTCGATGAGGCGCGGCAGGAACGCCTCCACGCCGTGGATCGGCCCCCAGAGGTCGACGTCGATCACCCAACGCCAGTCGCCGTGGCTGACATCGGCGATCGGGGCTCCATAGGCGATTCCCGCGTTGTTGAACACCAGGTTCACGGTGCCGAGCAACCGGAACGCCTCGTCGGCCAGATTCTCGACGGCGTCCAGCTTCGTGACATCGCAGATGACGCCGTGTGCCTCCGCGCCGTCGTCGCGCAGACGCTCGACAGCTTGGTCGAGCGCGGTCCGGTCGATATCGGCCAGCACGACGCGGGCGCCGCGACGGGTGAACTCCTGCGCGCAGGCGAAACCGATGCCACTCGCACCGCCGGTGATTACCGCTCCGCGACCCTCGAATGTTTCCATCGGCCGAAGACTAGCGGGCTAGTCAATCGGCGACGGCGTCAATCGCCGTACGGCTGTCGAGGTCGATGAAGGCCGCGGCGTAGCGCTGGGCCAACGCGAGGCAGATGGCCGGGCTCTGCCAGGCGTCGCCGCCCGACAGCGTGGCCATCCAGATCGCCAGGCCGTGCGCGACGGACGCGCGGTAGCGCAGCAACACCTCTTCGGAGGTCGGCATCTCGGCGGCGGGCAGCGTCAGCGCGGCCCGGTATACGTCGAGCAGTTCCCGCTCGCTGCGCCGCCTGTCCTCGATCGTCAACGCGCCCTGCAGGAAGTAACCGAGGTCCAGTGACCAGTTGCCGCGGCGCACCATCTGCCAGTCGAGGAAGCCGATGTCGTCGTCGGGCAGCACGTAGGTGTTGCCGATGTGCGGATCGCCGTGCAGAAGGGTCTGCGATGTGTTCGTCAACGTCCCGATGTAGCGCGCCCAGATGTCGATGAACAGCTGCTCGCCGGTCAGCGCCAGAATCTCTGCGGTAACCGTGTCGCCCAACCGCTCGCGGGCGATGTGCAGCGGGGCGTACTGCATTCCGTCGAAGGCGACGAACGGCTCGACCCAGCCGAGCGCTGAGTTTCCCGTCAGACGGTCGCCCCAATATGCGCTGTGCAACCGGGCGAGCCCGCGCACCCCATTGGCCACCTGTTCGACGGTCATCGGCCGGGTGGAGTCGCGAGGGTCGCCGCCACGCGTGGCGACGTCCTCCATGATCATCAGGAAGTCGGAGCGCTCCTCGTCGACGAGAGCCACATAGACCGTCGGATGATCAAGCGGCAGAGGCACTCCCGACGCGAACAGCCGCGGTTCGTGGTACAGGCCGCTGGTCAGCGCGACGAGTTCGGCGTGGTCCGGGTCGACCGCCTTGGCGAACACCGTTGCGGGCCCGGAGCCGGCCGAATAGGTCAGCCCCAGTCGGGCGCGCTTGTTCGTGCCGTCGTCGCGAAGTGCGACCCGCACGGTGTCCACCACCACGCCTGGATGACGAGCGGCGAGCGCTGCCGTCATCCAGCCCGGGGTGATCGCATCCCATCCCTGTGGGATCGACAGCTCCGCAAGTGTCACAGGTGTCGTTACTTCAGGCAGCTGCCGCCGTCGATCGGGAGTGTGACGCCGGTGATGTAGCGGGCCTCGTCGGAGGCCAGGAACAGCACGGCGTTGGCGATGTCCTCCGGTTCCACCCAGCCGATCGGCAGCGTGTGCATGAGCTGGCCGACGACCTTCATGTCGTCGGGACCCGGGTTCTCCAGGTCGGGACGGAACAGCTTCATCGTGCCCTCGTTCATGAAGAGCGGGGTATTCACGTTGGTCGGGTGCACGGAGTTGACGCGGATGTTCTGTGCGCCGAGTTCGACAGCGAACGTCCGCATCAGGCCAACCACACCGTGTTTGGCGGCCACGTAGTGACCGGTGTGCGGGTATGCCTTCAGGCCGCCGACCGAGCTGGTCAGGATGATCGAGCCGCCGCGGCCACCCGCAAGGATATGCGGCACACCGGCTTTCACCGACTTCCAGACGCCGCCGAGGTTGACGTCGATCATGTCGGTCCAGTCGCCCTCGCTGGTCTTGTCCAGCGTTTCACCGCCGTTGCCGATGCCGGCGTTGGCGACGATGATGTCGAGCCGACCCAGCTGCTCGACGCCCGCGTCGACGGCTGCCTTGAGCGCGTCGAAGTCGCGGGTGTCGACCTCGGCGGTGTAGATGCGGCGGTTGTGCCCCTTCACCAGATCCGCCGTCTCGGCGAGGTCCTCCGGCGTGGACAGCGGTATCCGAACGCTGTCGATTTGCTTACAGATGTCGACGGCGATGATGTCGGCGCCCTCCTCGGCCAGCCGCACCGCGTGAGCCCGGCCCTGTCCACGGGCCGCGCCGGTGATGAAAGCGACCTTGCCTTCAACACGTCCAGTCATTTATCAACCTCAATTCGTCTTCAGCGGAAAGGATTTCATTTGAGCACAGCTGGCATGGACTCCCAGCCGCGGACAGTCGATGTAGGGGAAAGCGTCGCGTTGGTCATGTCGACATCCCAGTCGGGGAACCGCTTGAGGATCTCCTCGAGGGCCACGCGTCCCTCGAGCCGCGCCAACGCCGAACCCAGGCAGTAGTGGGTGCCGACGCTGAACGCGAGGTGCTGACGGGCTTCCCGGTGGATGTCGAAAACGTCGCCGTCGGGCGGGAATTGGCGAGGGTCGCGGACGGCAGCGCCGATCAGCATCATCATCACGCTGCCCCCGGGCACGATTTGCCCGTGAAGCTCGACGTCGCGGGTCACATACCGGGCCACGTGCGGCGCAGGCGGTTCGAAGCGCAGCAACTCCTCGATCGCCTGCGGAATCAATGACGGGTTCTCGGCGAGCTCGCGCCGTTGGTCGGGGTGCTCGGCCAAAACCTTGCCCGCCCAACCGATCAGCCGCGTCGTGGTCTCGTTGCCTGCGCCGGCCACCACGTTGAGGTAGGTCAGCAGTTCCTGGCGCGTCAGGTTGCGGGTGGTGCCGGTTTCGTCGACGAACTCCGCGTTGAGCAGTTCGGTCATGATGTCGTCCGACGGGTGCTCGGCGCGCCAGTCGATGTAGGTCTCGAATAGATCGCCGAGAACCATGGAGCCGCCCTCTTCGTGCTTCATGGGCTTGCCGGCTTCGGTGCGCAGCTGGGCATTGGCGTGGTCGCGGATCATCTCCTGGTCGCCCTCGGGGATGCCCAGCAGCGCGCTGATCACCTTCATCGGCATCTGCGCGCCGAGGTCGGCGACGAAGTCGAAGCGCTCCGCCCCGATCAGGGGGTCGAGGCTCTGCGCGCAGTACTCCCGGATCACGGGTTCGAGTGCGTTGACCTTGCGCGGCGTGAACATCCTCGCCAACAGCTTGCGGTGGATGTCGTGAATCGGCGGGTCCTCGAAAATGACGGTGCCCGGCGGGATATCGATATTCGCCTTGATCAACTCGATGATCGCGCCGCGGGCCGAGCTGAACGTCTCATGATCCACCAGCGCCCTGTTCACGTCGGCAAAGCGACTCACCGCATAGAAGTCGTGCGGCTTGTTGTAGTACAGCGGGACTTCATCACGAAGGCGCCTGAACGTCGGGTACGGATCAGCGTTGATGTCGACGTCGTACGGATCGAAATAAACGTCGCTGGGCGGAGCCTCAGTGGTACTGACGGTCAAGGTGTCGCCTTTCGCAGAGACCGGGGCGGCATAAGACATAGGGACTGTAACTGTCTCACAAACTTTGTCACCAGCGTCGCACGGGTGTCAATGGGACGATACTTTCCCGCAATTTATACTCTCCGCTTAGCAGAACGGCCTTCTCCTTTTGCCGGCGGTTCATGTAGCGACCCTTGGAAGGCCTCCTGCCCGTAGGAGGCGACCAGGACGCCGCTGTGGGGTCGGACATCGCCGGGGCCGAAGCAGCGTGTGCGAAATGCGGCGGTGCTGTGAGGCGCTGCGGGCACCAGGTCGAGGCACTCGAGCAGATCGGTCCACAGATCAGGCATAGCCGCGAGTGTAAGCGGGATTCTTCAGTGCAGAGAATCCGGTTCTCAGCTCAGGCGGCGAAGCCGTGGGCGCAGAAATCCCATACCTCATCGGCGGTGATCGGGTGGCCCACCTCGTCGTCTTCGTCGCCACTGGACTGCGCCGCGTTGAACATCACGGTCTGCATGGTCATCGCGGCCATCCGCTTCGGGTTGATGCTGGGACGTAGCTTGCCTGCGGCCGCGGCATCCTCCATCAGCTCGGTGAGCAGGGCTAGCAATGGCGCGTGGGCGACCTTGACCTCGGACGGATGCGATACCAGCAGCCGCGGCGCGAAGTCGGTGAACAACGGGCGCTTTGCCGTCGGATCCGGTCGTGAGGACTCGAACAGCAGCTGGATGGCGACCTTCAGCCGTTCCATCGGTTCGTCGTGGTTCGTGGTGGCGGCGCGGATCTGGTCGGCCGACCGGCTCAGCGCGTCCTCGAAGAGTGCGAGCAGAAGCTCGTGTTTACCGTCGAACTGCAGGTAGAAGCTGCGCAGCGACTGGCGGGAGCGGTCGACGACCTCCTGAACGGTGAAGTCTGTGCTGCCCTTCTCGATGATGATCGCCTGCGCGGCGTCGAGGAATCGTTGGACCCGCTGCGCGGCCCGGAGCTTCGCTGTCTTGATCGACCGTTCGACCGCGCGCTGCTTCCAGGCTGGTTCTTCGCTGGGGCTCGTCACCGGCGGCTCGGATGCTGGCCGATTGGTGAGGACATGAACTGACTGTACCGGAGAACGCCTTGCCATTGCGGTCCTCGACTCCCTCGCGGCCAACGTGTCTGAGATTGTAACTTTCTCGCTATGAGAATACTATTCTCATCTTATTCATGATGGAAGTCCTTCCGATTTTTGAGGACCGGCTGGGAGTGCCGTGCAGCTGACTTTTGACGCCGACGTCGAAGCCTTCCGTGCCGAGTTCGTGGCCTTCCTCGACCAGAATCTGCCGTCCGAGGCCGAAGCGCTTGATCGGTCGTGGTCGAGCAGCCACGTTCCGGAGTGGGCTCGTCGCTGGCAGCGGCTGATGTTCGACAACGGATGGCTCGTGCCCGGGAATCCGCCCGAGTTCGGGGGCCGCAACGCGACGATCCTGCAGCAGTACGCCTACCAACTTGAGCTTTCTCGACGGCGGGTTTACCTGACCTACAACCCTCAGGGTGTCGGCATTATTGCCGCCTCGCTGATTTCGTACGGCACCAGCGAGCAGCAGCAGAAGTGGGCCGTGCCGATCCTGCGGGCGGAGATGACCGCGTCGCTCGGGATGAGCGAACCGGGGGCGGGGTCCGATCTGGCGTCGCTGCGGACGAGGGCCGTTCGTGATGGCGACTGCTTCGTCGTCAACGGACAGAAGGTCTGGACGTCAGGTGCCCACGACGCGGATGTGTTGCTGGCCTTTGTGCGGACCGACCCGGACGCCCCGCGGCACAAGGGCATCAGCGCGCTGATGATCCCGACCGACCTTCCGGGCGTGGTGCGCCGGCCGTTCGCATCGGCGTGCGACGAGAACGACCTCGACTTCAACGAGGTGTTCTTCAACGATGCGCGGGTGCCCGCCGAAAACCTGGTCGGACCGCTCAACGAGGGCTGGCGGGTCGCCAACGGATCGCTCGGTCACGAGCGAAACATGTTGTGGCTCAGTTACGCTGATCGACTGCAGGAGCTCGTTGAGGATTACCCGCGCCGGACGCAACTGGACCGCGACAGCTACGCCGGCATGGTGATGGACAACCAGGCGCTGCGGCTTCTCGGTTCTATCGCGCTGTCGCGGGCCGCCCGCGGCGACGAGGATGCCGGCGCGCTGTCGGTGTTGAAGCTGTTGGGCTCCGAGGCGTCGCAGATGGCGTCCGAACATGCCTTGGCCGCAGTCGGACCCGAGGCGCTCGCCCACCCTGCGGTCTCGGGCCCGTACTCGGCATTCCACCTCGACCTCTATCGGTCCGGCTGGTTCGAGCGCTACCTCAGGTCCTTCGGCGGCACCATCGCCGGGGGCACCTCCGAAATCCAGCGCAACATCATCGCCCAGCGACTGCTCGGCCTACCCCGCAACTAAAGGATTCACCGTGTACATCGACTACGAGGTCAGCGACCGTATCGCGACGATCACGCTCAACCGGCCTGAGACCGCCAACGCCCAGAACCCGGAACTGCTCGACGAACTCGACGCTGCATGGACCAGGGCCGCCGAGGACAACGAGGTTGCGGTGATCGTGTTGCGGGCCAACGGAAAACACTTCTCGGCCGGCCACGATCTGCGCGGCGGCGGTCCGGTACCCGACAAGATCACCCTCGAGTTCATCATCCAGCACGAGGCCAGGCGCTACCTGGAATACACGCTGCGGTGGCGCAACGTGCCGAAGCCGTCGATTGCCGCCGTGCAGGGCCGGTGCATCTCGGGAGGGCTGCTGCTGTGCTGGCCCTGCGATCTCATCGTGGCCGCCGATGACGCCCAGTTCTCCGATCCGGTCGTGCTGATGGGCATCGGTGGCGTCGAATATCACGGCCACACATGGGAACTGGGCCCGCGGAAGGCGAAGGAGATCCTGTTCACCGGCCGTGCGATGACCGCCGACGAGGTGGCCGCCACAGGGATGGTCAACAAGGTCGTGCCCCGCGACCAGTTGGATGCCGAGACGAGGGCGCTGGCCGAACAGATCGCCAAGATGCCACCCTTCGCGCTGCGGCAGGCCAAGCGCGCGGTGAACCAGACGCTCGACGTGCAGGGCTTCTACGCGGCCATCCAGTCGGTGTTCGACATCCACCAGACCGGGCACGGCAACGCGCTGAGCGTCGGCGGATGGCCGGTGCTCGTCAACCTCGACGAGATGAAAGCCAACATCAAGTAGTCAGTTAGAGTTGCGCGAGGCGGGGGGCTGAGCCGCGGGCCCGAAGCCCCGCCCCGGCCTTACGGGTCAGTTCCCTTGAGCTGCCGAGCAATCCGTCGAGCACCAAGACCCGCTTCACGTGGTGGTGCAGATCGTGTTCGGCGGTGAAACCGATGCCGCCGAGCACCTGCTGGCAGTGCTTGGCCGCGGTCAGCGCGGCCTTACCCGCGGCGGCCTTGGCCAGCAGTGCCGTCAGGTCGGGGTTGTCTTCACCCGGCAGGGTCAGTGTCGCCTCGGCGCCTTCGATGGCCACCAGCGTCTCGGCCAACCGATGGCGGACTGCCTGGAACGACGCGATAGGCTTGCCGAACTGCACGCGGTCCATTGCATGTTGACGGGCGAGGCTGAGCATCGCCCTCGCCGACCCGACCAGCCACCAGCCGACCGCCAGGCGGGCCTCGGCCACCCGGATCGGATAGCCTTCCTCCTCCCGGCGCAGGGGCAGCCCGCCGAGCGCCGTGCTGGAGCCGCCGGTGCGGTCCCACACCACCCAGGTATTGCCCGCATACGGCAGCGGAAGCTCCACGGTCCCGCCGATTTCGTTGCCCGTCGCGTGCAGCACGACGTCGACGAGAACCGAGGCGTGCGAGCCTGTTTCACCCAGCAGACGGAACACCATCGGGACCGCCACGCCGGGCATGTCCGACAGCATCTCGGCCCAGCCGAGCTCGGTCAGCGCCGCGTCGAGTTCGGGTCCGGACTTCGCGAGCATGGTCTTGCGTAGGCCATCTTCGAGCAAGGTGAGTTCAGAGTCTTCGGCCACGGTCACTCCTTCCCGAGGTCCAGCAGCCGGCGGGCGATGATGTTGCGCTGCACTTCTGCGGTGCCGCCGTAGATGGTGGCCGCGCGCGAGTACAAGTACTCGGTGCGCCATGGAGTCTCGTCGAGTTCGATGGCGCCCGGAAGCAGATCGCGTGCGGTGTCGTAGAGGCGCTGTTCGGCGCCGGCGAGCAACACCTTGTCGATCGACGTGTCCGGACCCAACTTCTGGCCGTCCCCGAGGCGGTGCTGCGTGGCCCTAGACCGGCAGCGCAGCGTGTGCAGAGCCAGGTACGCCTCGCCCATATCCGAATCCACCGCTTGGCCAAAGCCTTTCACCTCGCCGATCAGCGCGTCGAAGCGCGAGTAGAGGTACGCGATGCGCTGCCAGAAGCAGGTCGAGCGTTCGTAGGGCAGTAGATCCATCGCCAGCCGCCAGCCGTTGCCGACGTCGCCGAGCATGCGGTCGGCGGGCACCTCGACGTCGTCGAAGTACACCTCGCAGAACTCGTCGACGTCGTGCATGGTCTGCAGCGGCCGTACCGTGACTCCCGGTGAGTCCAGGTCGACGAAAAACGCAGTGATAGCTTCGTGGTTCGAGGTTCCCGGTGCCCCGGTGCGGGTGAGCAGGACGCATCGAGTGGCGTATTGCGCGAAGCTGGTCCACACCTTCTGGCCGTTGACCACCCACGTGTCGCCGCGCTGCTCGGCGCGCGTCGTCAGCGACGCCAGGTCACTTCCCGAGCCGGGCTCGGAGAAGCCCTGGCACCAGGATTCTTGGCCGGACAGCAGCCTCGGCACCATCTCGGCGGCCAGTTCCGGCCGCGCGTAGTCGATCATGGTCGGTGTCAGCACGTCGAGCATCGAATACGGCCCAGGATGGTCGATTCCGCGGCCGACGATCTCCTCGCCGACGATCGCGCGCAGGATGTCCGGGCCGCCCAGCCCACCGGCAGACTCGGGCCAGCCGTAGCGCATCCAGCCCGCGTCGTACAGCGCCTTGAGCACGCGAAGATGCTGAGTCTGGTGTGCGTCGAGAGAGTCGTCGCCCGGCGGAGGTGTCAGATCGTTCTCGTCGAGCCAGGCCCGCAGTGCGGTGCGGAACGCGGCGGGTTCGAAGAGGTCGCCCGTCATCGCGCTTCCGGAGCCGCTCCGGCGGCGACATCAGGGTCGGGCCTGCCGATCGCGTGCGGGCGCCCGGAGTCGTGCTCACCGCTGCGCCGGATGAAGGTCATGGCACGGGTTTTCAGCCGCCAGCCGTCGTCGGTGCGCACGTAGGTGTCGTTGTAGTAGCCGATGCGCATGTCGTGCTTGGAGTGCTCGATGAAGCACAGCGGCTGGGTGCCGGTCGCCTTCTCCGGGTCGTCATCGTCGAGGTGCACCAGTGACGTGCCCGTCATGAAGAGCCCCTTGGGCGCCGCGTCGACGAGTTCGGGGAAGCGGGCCAGCGTGTAGGTGGAGCCGAACGCGCTGTAGCTGCCGTCGGGGGTGAAGACGCTGATCAGCCCGTCGATGTCGCCCTGGGTAATCGTGACGGCGTACTTCGCGAGGAGCTGCTGGATTTCGACCAGATCCTCAGTTCGTGACTGCGTCATGTCGGAAGACCTTACCGCCCTTCATTACAAAGCTTACATTTTTTGTAACGCTGATGTCGGCCAGCGGATCGCCGGGCACCGCGATGATGTCGGCGAGATAACCCTCGGCGATGCGGCCGAGATCGGGTTTGTTGATCAGGTCTGCCGCGACGACGGTCGCCGCGCGCAGCACCGCGTCGGCCGGCATGCCCCAATCGACCAGCGTCACAAGCTCGTCGGCGTTCTTGCCGTGCGGGATGGCCGGCGCATCGGTGCCGACGGCGATCTTCACGCCGGCCTCATACGCCGCCTTGATCGACGTGCGCGCCTTGGGGAACATCTCGGCGGCCTTGTCCTGCAACTCCTTCGGAGCCCTCGACACGTCCATCGCCTCGGCCAGCCGGCGTGTGGTCACCAGCCACCGGTCGTTGTCCACCAGCATCTTGATGGCCTCGTCGTCCATCAGGAAGCCGTGCTCGATGCAGTCGATCCCGCAGTCGACGGCGTGCTTGACGGCCTCCGCGCCGTGCGTGTGCGCGGCCACCCGCAACCCGCGGCGGTGCGCCTCGTCGACGATGGCGCGCAGCTCCTCGTCCGAATAGTGCTGTGCGCCTGCCTCTCCGGTCAGCGACATGACCCCGCCGGAGACGCACACCTTGATCAGCTGCGCGCCGTGCTTGATCTGGTAGCGCACCGCCTTGCGGATCTCGTCGACACCGTTGGCGATGCCCTCCTCGACCGTCAACTCGAGGGCACCCGGCATGAACGCAGCGAACATCGTCGGATCGAGGTGACCGCCCGTCGGCGTGATCGCATGGCCCGCGGGAATCACCCGCGGCCCCTCGATCCAGCCGGCGTCGATGGCCTTGCTCAACGCCACGTCGAGCAGGTAACCACCTGTCTTGACGAACAATCCGAGGTTGCGGACGGTGGTGAAGCCCGCCCGCAGCGTGCGCCTGGCGTTGCCGACCGCACGCAACATGCGGATCGGGGGATCGTCCTGAACCTGTGAGAGACCGGGGTTCTCGCCGCGGCCGCCCATCAGGAGATTGACCTCCATGTCCATCAGACCGGGCAACAGGATCGCGTCGCCGAGGTCGATCACGTCGCCCTCAACCGAGCCGCCGACTGATGTCGAATTGTCGGCGGCGCCGACTGATATCGAATTGTCAGCACCGCCGACTGATGTCGAATTGTCGGCACCGCCGACGGTCACGATCCGGTCGTTCTCGATCCGTACGATGCCGGGCCGGACGATCTCGCCGGCGTCGACGTCGAGCAGACCCGCTGCCTTGAGGGTCAGCACCGTTAGACCACCGGCTCCTTGGTGCATTCGATGTATGCGGCACCGCTGTCCAGCACGCGCGGCTGCTTCCACACCTCGATTGGGAACGAGACGTTGACCAACGACTGCATCATGTGGATGAGTGCCTTTGCGTCGTCTGGCATTCCGTCCAATGGGAACCGTTCGTCGCAGTAGGCCATGACGTCCTCGAGCCGCGGGAACGCGTTGTCGTAGAAGTCCTGCATCTCCGCCATGGTCGAGGACAGCCGCTTCTGGTAGCGATCAGCCTCATTGGGCAGGCACCAGTCGGCGAACCGCTCGAGGTCGGCGAATTCCTCTGGCAACTTAGGCATTGATGGCATCCTTCTCGCTGGCCGCGGCTTGGCCATTGGCCAGCCCCTTCTCCTTCTTGTAGGCGTTGACGTAGTCCCAGGCCGTCTTGTGCAGGTGGCGTAGCAGGATCTCCTGGTCGCACAGCGGGAACTCCTTGACCACACGCGTGTTGATCATCGTCTGAGTGGCCTCCAGCGTGTTCGCGTCCTGGAACGCGTACTCCTTGAACGTCACCGCCGCGAGTTCGTGGGCGAGCCGCTCACGGGTGTTCTTCGCGGGCACGAAGTAGAGCGTGCACTCGAAGATGTGCTTGTCCACGTCGGTCGGCCAATAGTGGTACGTCAGGTACCAGCCCGGCGCCCACAGCAGCAGGGTGAAGTTCGGGAAGAACTCGAACGAGTCCTGGCCCCAGGAGTGGTGGCGCGACGGATTGACCGCGGGCGGCAGCTCATCGGGCAGGATGCCTTTGATATCGGGCCGGTCCCACGGCCCGAACAGGCCGCTGTGCAGCACGCGCTCGATCGGTTTGACCATGTTCTCGTCCTTCGGCGGGCTCATACCGCCCCACGACGAGATCATCGAGTGCCTGCCCTTGATGTCGTAATGCAGCGCCTCGAAGCCGTAGCCGGCCAACTTGTCGGCTTCCTCCTTGACCGCCTGCTTCATGTGCAGGATCGGTGCGTGGTAGAACTCGACGAACGCGTCGATGAACAGCTTCCAGTTCGAGCCGACTTCGGCCCGGTAGGTGTAGGTCTCCGTCATCTCGTGGAACGGATAGCCTTCAAGACCCTTCGCGAAGTCGCCCAGGTAATCGACCAGCGGCTCGGCGTCGTTGTCGAAGTTGATGAAGATGAAGCCCTCCCAGACCTCGCAGCGCACCGGGACCAGCCCGAAGTCCGCCTTGTCGAGATCGAAGAACTCGCCCTCCTGCTGCACGAAGGTCAGATCACCCTTCAGCGAGTATCGCCAGGCGTGGTACTTGCAGGTGAATTGGCGGCAGGTGCCCGACACTTCCTCGCCGGGAAAGTCGTTCCACACCAGCTTGTTTCCGCGGTGCCGGCACATGTTGTAGAACGCGCGCACCTCGTTGTCGCCGTCCTTGACGATGATCACCGACGTGCCGGGACCTGCCGACGGCATCTCACGGGTGAAGTAGCTGCCCTTGCGTGGAAGTCGTTCCACCCGACCGACGTTCAGCCAGCACTTCTTGAAGATGGCCTGCTGTTCGAGCTTCCACTGCTCGGGGTCGATCGAATCGGTGTAGTCGACCGGTGCTGTGCCGAGCTCCGGCCAGTTCTCTGTCCAGCTACCGGCAGCGGGTTTCGGAAAAAATGCCACGTTGGTTACCTCTCTTGTTCTAGCTCGACGCCGAAGGTTTTCAAAGCCATGGACACGGTGACGTAGCACCCGATCGTGAAGACGAAGTCCATCCGCTGTCGTTTGTCGAGGCGTTCGCCAAGCGCCGACCAGGCGGCATCGGACAGTTCGTATGTCTCGAGAAGTTCGTCGACGGCCGCCAACACGGTGCGGTCGAACGCGTCGGCGGCCTCGCCACGCTGAACGCCCGCGATGTCGTCGTCGGTGAGGCCTTCGCGCAGGCCCATCTTGACGTGCTGCACCCACTCGTACTTCGAGTCGGTCCGGTGTGCCACCCGCAGGATGGCCAACTCGCGCAGCCGCGGCGGCAGCGTCGAGTTGAAGAGCAGGTGCACGTTGAACTTCAGGAATTCCTTCGTCAGGTCGGGATGGTTGACGAAGGTCCCGAGGATGTTGCTCGCGTTCTCCGGGTTGCGCCGCTCCTGGGGCAGCATGACGGCGAGCGCGCGGTCGACGGCGTCGTCCCACTGATCCGCAGGCAGCGGAGGCACTCGCACGGCCTTCTCCTCTCGGGTGTGAGAATCAGGTTCTCATTTCCGACTAATACATTTCCATCTTTTGCCCTTAAGGTCAATGGCCATGGGCCGGGAAAGACCCTGCACCAAACATTTGTCCCGCGTTATCGTGGGACAATACGGTTCGGAGATTGATTCTCTCACGACGAGAAGCTAGTTTCCCTAGATAGAGAACAGTGCGGGCACTACCGTTGAGGGTGACAGGGAAGGGAGCCCCATGAACAAGGACGACATGATCCTGATCAGTGTCGATGACCACATCGTCGAACCGCCGGACATGTTCAAGAACCACCTGCAGAAGAAGTACATCGACGATGCGCCGCGGTTGGTGCACAACCCGGACGGCAGCGACACCTGGCAGTTCCGCGATGTGGTGATCCCCAATGTCGCGCTCAACGCGGTGGCCGGGCGGCCGAAGGAGGAGTACGGCCTCGAGCCGCAGGGCCTCGATGAGATCCGGCCCGGTTGCTACAAGGTCGACGAGCGGGTCAAGGACATGAACGCCGGCGGCATCCTCGGCTCGATCTGCTTCCCGTCGTTCCCCGGCTTCGCGGGCCGGTTGTTCGCCACCGAGGACCCCGACTTCAGCCTGGCGCTGCTGCAGGCCTACAACGACTGGCACGTCGAGGAGTGGTGCAAGGAGTATCCGGCCCGCTTCATCCCGATGTGCCTGCCGGTCATCTGGGACGCCGAAGCGTGCGCCAAGGAGGTGCGCCGCAACGCCAAGCGTGGCGTGCACGCGCTGACGTTCACCGAGAACCCGGCCGCGATGGGCTATCCGAGCTTCCACGACGACTACTGGACGCCGCTGTGGGAGGCGCTGGTCGACACCGACACGGTGATGAACGTGCACATCGGCTCGTCGGGCCGGTTGGCGATCACCGCTCCGGACGCGCCGATGGACGTGATGATCACCCTGCAGCCGATGAACATTGTGCAGGCCGCCGCGGATCTGTTGTGGTCCAAGCCGATCAAGAAGTACCCCGACCTCAAGGTCGCGCTGTCCGAGGGTGGGACCGGTTGGATTCCCTACTTCCTCGAGCGCGCGGACCGCACCTACGAGATGCACTCGACGTGGACCGGACAGGACTTCGGCAAGCAGAAGCCCTCCGAGGTGTTCCGGGATCACTTCCTGACCTGTTTCATCTCCGACCACGTCGGCGTGCAGCTGCGCAACGACGTCGGCATCGACAACATCTGCTGGGAGGCCGACTACCCGCACAGCGACTCGATGTGGCCGAACGCCCCCGAGCAGCTGGACGAGGTGCTCAAGGAGCACAACGTGCCCGACGACGAGATCAACAAGATGACCTACGAGAACGCCATGCGTTGGTACCACTGGGACCCGTTCACCCACATCACCAGGGAACAGGCCACCGTCGGCGCCCTCCGCAAGGCAGCGGGAGACCACGACGTCTCCATCCAGGCTCTCTCCAAGAAGGAGAAGACAGGCGCCAACTTCGCGGACTTCGCGGCGAATGCCAAGGAGTTGACGGGCAATACGGACTGAGTCGCTGCGGCGACTTGCCGACGAAGTGCGCCGGTGCCAACAGAAAGCGTTTTGCGCACCGGCGCACTGATCTGCGCGATGGACAAGGAGAACAGCTGTGTCGGGCGGGATGAGTTTCGAGTTGAGCGAGGATCAGGAACTGATCCGCAAATCCGTCGCCGAGCTGGCGGGCAAGTTCGACGACCACTACTGGATGGAGAAGGACCAGGCGCACGAATTCCCGCAGGAGTTCTACGACGCGATCGCCAAGGGCGGCTGGCTCGGCATGACGATCCCGGAGGAGTACGGCGGCCACGGACTCGGCATCACCGAGGCGACGCTGCTCCTGGAGGAGGTCGCGCGCTCGGGGGCGGCGATGAACGGCGCCAGCGCCATTCACCTGTCCATCTTCGGCATGCAGCCGGTGGTCAAGCACGGCTCCGAGGAGCTCAAGAAAGCGACGCTGCCTCGCATCGTCGACGGCGATCTCCATGTCTGCTTCGGTGTCACCGAACCCGGTGCGGGCCTTGACACCTCGCGAATCACCACGTTCGCCAAGCGGGAGGGCGACCACTACCGGGTCAACGGTCGCAAGGTCTGGATCTCCAAGGCACTCGAGTCGGAGAAGATACTGCTGCTGACTCGCACCACGCCCTATGACGAGGTGACCAAGAAGACCGACGGCATGACGCTGTTCCTGACCGACCTCGACCGTGACCACGTGGACATCCGGCCGATCAACAAGATGGGCAGAAACGCCGTCAGCTCCAACGAGGTGTTCATCGACGATCTGATGGTTCCGGTTTCAGACCGCGTCGGCGAAGAGGGCAAGGGCTTCAAGTACATCCTCGACGGGCTCAACCCGGAGAGGATGCTGATCGCCGCCGAGGCGCTCGGCATTGGCCGGGTCGCACTCGAGAAGGCCGTCAAATACGGCAACGAGCGGGTCGTGTTCAACCGGCCCATCGGCATGAACCAGGGGCTGCAGTTCCCACTCGCGGACTCGCTGGCCCGGCTCGACGCCGCGGAGCTGGTGCTGCGCAAGGCGACGTGGCTCTACGACAACGGCAAGCCCTGTGGACGCGAAGCCAACACCGCGAAATATCTATGCGCCGACGCCGGATTCGGTGCCGCCGACCGTGCCCTTCAATTGCACGGCGGCATGGGTTACTCCGAGGAATACCACGTGTCCCGCTACTTCCGTGAGTCGCGCCTGATGAAGATCGCTCCCGTCAGCCAGGAGATGATCCTCAACTTCCTCGGCGAGCACGTGCTGGGAATGCCGAGGAGTTACTGAGGTGGGCTACTTCGATTTGACCGGCCGCGCCGCGCTGGTGACCGGTGCGGGTGCGGGCGGCGGTATCGGGGCGGCCGTCGCGGCCGCTCTTGCCGAAGCGGGCGCCGCGGTGCTCGTCACCGACATCAACGCGGACGCGGCTTTCGCAGTGGCCGAACGGATTCGCGCGGCGGGCGGCAAGGCGGACTCGTGCGCGCTTGACGTGGGTGACCGTGCCGCCGCCGATGCCGCGGCCGAACAGGCCGCCGGTCTGGGCGGGGGAGCGCTGCACATCCTGGTCAACAACGCCGGCGTCACGTCTCCCGCGATGTTTCCGAAGCTGACGGACGAGACGTTTCGGTTGACGTTCGACGTGCACGTCATGGGCACGTTCCATTGCACGCAGGCCGCGCTGCCCTACATTCCGACCGACGGCACGGGCCGCATCATCAACGTGACATCGGCGGCCGGGCTCACGGGCACACTGGGCCAGGTCAACTACTCGGCGGCCAAGGCAGGCCTGATCGGCTTCACCAAGTCGCTGGCGCGCGAACTCGCGTCCAAGAACATCATGGTGAATGCCCTTGCGCCGCTTGCCGCCACACCGATGACCGAGACCATCCGCACCAACGAGAAGTTCGCCGCCAACATGATGCAGCGCATCCCGTTGAAGCGCTGGGCCGGTCCCGAGGAGGTGGCGGGCGCGTTCGTGTTCATGGCGTCGGATGCCGCGTCGTACATCACCGGGCAGGTGCTTCCGGTCGACGGCGGAATGGTGATGTGACGGCGCCACTTTCCGGCGTCACCGTCGTCGCAATGGAGCAAGCGGTGGCCGCGCCGATGTGCACCCGTGTGCTTGCCGACTTCGGCGCCAGGGTGATCAAGGTGGAAAACCCGAACGGCGGCGACTTCGCCCGGGACTACGACGATGTCGTCAACGGGCCGGGCGGCCTGGCGGCGCACTTCGTCTGGTGCAACCGCGGCAAGGAATCGGTCACGCTGAACCTGAAGTCGCCCGCGGGTATCGACGTGCTTCATAGGCTGCTCGACAACGCGGACGCGCTGGTGTCCAACCTGGCACCGGGATCGACCGCGCGCCTTGGCCTTTCGGCCGCCAGACTCTCGCCGAGCGGCATCCGAACGTGATTCCCGTCGAGATCGACGGCTACGGCCCGGGCGGCCCGATATCTCACAAACGCGCCTACGACCTGCTCGTCCAGGCGGAGGGCGGGTCGTGCGCCGTCACCGGATACCCCGGCATGCCCGCGAAGCCCGGACCCGCGATGGCCGACTTCACCACCGGCCTCTACGCCGCGCTCTCGATCCTCGCGCTGCTGTTCTCGCGCGACCGCCGCGATGGACCCGCTCCCGCGGTGGGGTTGAGCCTGTTCGACGTGTTGACCGATGTCATGGGTTACCAGTTGACCTACACCCAGCACTCCGGCATCGACCAGCAGCCGCTCGGCGTCGGCTCACCCGCGGTCGCGCCCTACGGTGCGTTCCCGACCAGCGACGGGCAGACCGTTGTGCTCGGCACCACCAACGATCGGGAGTGGCAGCGCGTCGCCAGGGAGATCATCGACCGGCCCGATCTTGCCGACGATCCGCGCTTCGCCACCAACCCCGGCCGGTGCGCGCACCGGGAAGTCCTCGCGGAGGCGATCGGATCCTGGTGTGCGCAGCACGATCTCGCGCACATCCAGAAGGTGGCCGACAAGGCCGGGATCGGCAACTCGCGGTACAACCTGCCGAGCGAGGTGGTCGTCCACCCCCAGCTGACAGCGCGCAACCGCTGGCGCGAAGTGGATACCACGACGGGCCCGATCCAGGCGCTGCTGCCGCCGCCGGTCATCGACGGATACGATCCGCCGATGGGCGCCGTACCCGGGCTAGGCCAGCACACCGACGCCGTCCTCGGCGAACTCGGATTCGGACAGGACGACATCGCCCAATTGCGCGAACAGGGTGCCATCGGCCCCGCGTACCGCATGTGAGGAATGGAGAAGACAAATGCGTGAAACGGTAATCGTCGAAGCGGTTCGCACACCGGTCGGCAAGCGCAACGGCGGGCTGTCCGAGATGCACGCCGCCGACCTGTCCGCCCTCGTGCTCACCGCTCTGGTGGAGCGGGCGGGCGTCGACCCCGAGATCATCGACGACGTCGTGTGGGGCTGCGTCTCGCAGGTCGGAGATCAGTCCAGCAACATCGGGCGCTACTCGGTCCTCGCCGCGGGCTGGCCGGAGTCCATTCCCGGCACCACGGTCAACCGCGCGTGCGGGTCGAGCCAGCAGGCGTTGGACTTCGCGGTGCAGGCCGTGATGTCTGGTCAGCAGGATGTCGTCGTGGCGGGCGGTGTCGAGGTGATGAGCCGCGTTCCGCTCGGCGCAGCACGCGCCACCGGCATGCCGTACGGGCCGAAAGTGCTTGCGCGATACGCCGATTTCGCGTTCAACCAGGGGATCTCCGCCGAGATGATCGCGCAGAAGTGGGGGTTCTCCCGCACCCGGCTCGATGAGTACTCTGCGCAGTCGCACGAGCGCGCGGCCGCCGCGCAGGACAGCGGGGCGTTCGAAACCCAGATGATCCCCGTCTTCACCGGCGGCGAACCCGTCGTCGCCGACGAGGGCGTTCGGCGCGGCACCAGCGTCGAGAAACTCGCCGGGCTCAAGCCGGCGTTCAAGGACGACGGTGTCATCCACGCGGGCAACTCTTCTCAGATCTCCGACGGCGCCGCCGCCCTGCTCGTGACGACCGCGGAGAACGCGGTCACGATGGGGCTGAACCCGATCGCGCGATACCGCGCAGGGGCGGTCACCGGAGCGGATCCGGTGCTCATGCTGACCGGCCCGATCCCGGCCACCGAGATGGTGCTGCACAAGGCGGGCGTCGGCATCGACGAGGTCGGCGTGTTCGAGGTCAACGAGGCGTTCGCGCCCGTGCCGCTCGCTTGGCTGGAGGAGACAGGAACCGATGAGAGGCGACTCAACCCGCTCGGCGGGGCGATAGCGCTCGGCCATCCGCTCGGTGCTTCGGGTGCGGTGCTGATGACCCGCATGCTCAACCACATGCGGGACAACGGAATTCGATACGGACTGCAGACGATGTGCGAGGGCGGCGGTACCGCCAACGCCACGCTGGTCGAGCTCATCGCCTAAAGACGGGAAGAGAAGGCCGCGTGCGTAGAGACCTGTTCACCGAAGACCACGAAGCGTTCCGAGAGCTTGCCCGCGACTTCGTCGAGAAGGAGGTGGTTCCGCACTATCCCGAATGGGAGAAGGGCGGCCGGATGCCTCGCGAAGTCTTCAAGCACATGGGATCGCTTGGCATGCTCGGGATGGCCATTCCGGAGGAGTACGGCGGCGGCGGCGCGCCCGACTACCGCTACAACGTCGTGCTCCAAGAAGAGGCGGCCAAAGCGCTTGTGACACTGTCCACGGTGCGCACGCAGCTCGAGGTGATCCTGCCGTACTTCCTGCACTATGCGAACGAAGAGCAGCGCAAGCGGTGGTTCCCCGGGCTTGCGGCGGGGGAGCTGCTCACCGCTGTGGCAATGACCGAACCGGGCACCGGTTCCGACTTGGCGGGCATGCGCACCAACGCGGTTCGCGACGGTGACGACTGGATCGTCAACGGCGCCAAGACGTTCATCACCGGCGGCATGCAGGCCGATCTGGTGATCGTGGTGGCCCGCACGTCGACGGACCCGGACAACCGTCGTAAGGGGTTGACGCTGTTCGTCGTCGAGGACGGCATGCCCGGCTTCACGCGCGGGCGCGAGCTGGAAAAGATGGGCTGCAAGGTTCAGGACACCGCAGAACTGTCGTTCGTCGACGTCCGGGTGCCCGCGGCGAACATGCTCGGCGAGGAGGGTGAGGCGTTCGGCTACCTCGGCCACAACCTGCCGCAGGAACGGCTGACCGTCGCTGTCGGATCGGTCGCGCAGGCCCGCTCGGCGATCGCCGCCGCCATCGACTACACCAAGGACCGCAAGGCGTTCGGTACCCCGGTCGCGTCGTTCCAGAACACCAAGTTCGAGCTGGCCGCCTGTTCGACGGAGGTCGAGGCGGGGCAGGCGATGGTCGACCGGGCGATCGCGCTGCATGTCGACGGGGAGTTGACCGCCGCCGACGCCGCGCGGGTCAAGCTCTTCTGCACCGAGATGCAGCAGCGCGTCATCGACCGATGTCTGCAGCTCTTCGGCGGATACGGCTACATGATGGAGTACCCGATCGCCCGGCTGTACACGGACGCCAGGGTGGCCCGCATCTACGCAGGCACCAGCGAGGTGATGAAGGTGATCATCGCCAAGTCGCTCGGTCTCTAGGCGCTGTTGGCCTGATAAGCGCGCTGACCTGCGGCGTAACGACGGACTAAACCTTTTTGCTCTGAGACACTTGTCACAGCGGCCAAACCTACCTAATGTGTGTTCACTAGGTTGGTTGATCAAAGGAGACCCGTGGCAGCCCCAGGCCAGTCGGTTCCTCGCGCGAGCGCTCGTCAGCGCCAGTCGGTTCCTCGCGCGAGCGCTCGTCAGCGCCCTTACGAGACGCTCCTCGCCAAAGGTGAGGATCGTCGGCAGCGCATACTCGGCGTCGCCGAGCGGCTGCTGGCCCGCAACGGGTGGCGCGGCACCTCCCTGGCCCAGATCGCCAAGGAAGCCGGGGTCAGTCCCGCCGGTCTGCTGCACCACTTCGAATCCAAGGAGCAACTACTCAACGCCGTTGCTCGACGCGCGCGACGAGGACGACGCCATTCACGCGGACTACCAGTCCGGCGATCTGATCACCGAGATCAAGCGCGTCCCGCAGCGATTCGACCGGGCGCCGGAACTCGTCGGCACGTTCACCGTGCTGCTCGTCGAGAACATCGCCCCCGACGCGCCGCTGCACGACCGGCTGCACAAGCGGTATCGCGCCGCCATCGACATCCTCACCGAAAACATCGAAAGCGGTCAGCGGCTCGGAAAGTACCGCCCGGATTGTGACGCGGCCACCAAGGCCGTCGAGGTTCTCGCCTTCATCAACGGAATGGAGACACTGTGGTTGCTCGACCCATCAATACCGCTCGCCGAGGCGTTCAAGGGATACGCGGAGTCGCTGGCCGTCGACTTGGCGCCGCGGAGCGCGACATGAGGTACCGGCTTGATGTGGTGGCAGCCAACGCCGCCGACGCCGTCAGGTTCGCGGGTGGCTGGATGTACGACCGCGTGATGGCAGGCTGGGACGTCACCGTGCTGTTGGCCGATCGCACCGACGAACGGCCGCTGCAGATCCTCGGCGTTGCGACATCGGATCTCGAGTCGGCGCTGGCGTTTTGGGCCGAGAGGCCGCACCCGCAGACTGTCGCGGTCGCCGCCGACCTGTTCGCGAGCGACGAGCGGGTACGGCAAGGAGTGCTCGGCGCACTCGAACAGGGCTTGACAGAGGTCACCCTGTGGGGCGACAGCTGGCCCGCCGAACTCGACGACAGCGTCGGGCCCGTCGCACATCACCTCAGCGCGGCAGCCCGCGCGTTCAAGACCCAGGCGCTGACCGCCGCCGCCGACACCGGGATCGTCAGCGGAACCGAGACATTCCGCTGCGGTGTGATGGCGACGCCGTCGGTCGCCTCGGATCTCATCCCGGCGAGCTAAAGTTCGTCGCGAAACGGAATTCCAGCAGAAGAAGTGCGAGAAGAGGCCTGCTGGAATTCCGTTTCGCGGATTACGGGGATGCGTTGATATCGATCAGGACCTTGCCGACCGCATTCCCGTCCGCGACATGGCGTAGCGCGCTTGAGGTTTCGGTGAGGGGGTAGATCGCGCCGATGTGTGGTGCCACCTTTCCGGTGGCGAGCTGTTGGCGGAGTTCGTCCTCGTTGCGGATGAACTCGTCGGGGGAAACATCCTGGAACTGGAACCCGAGCACGTGCACACCCTTCACCAGAACGAGGTTGAGCGGGATGCGCGGGATGACACCCGAGGCGAAGCCGACGGTGACGAACCGGCCGCCGCGGCGCAGCGAGCGCAGAGCGGGCTCGGACAGCTCACCGCCGACCGGGTCGATGACGGCGTCCGCGCCGTCGGGTAGGGCGTCCCGCAACACCGCGCGCAGATCGGCAGAGCGATGATTGACGAGGTGCGCCGCGCCGTATGAGG